>CP054595.1:2519504-3779256 GCA_013347225.1 Candidatus Accumulibacter similis
GTGCCGCCGCGCTGGCGGGGGGACTGTCGTTCCTCGCCTGGCAACGTTTCCATCCGGTGATGGCGGCCGACGGCTGGGCGTATCGGGTCCACCTTGATGAACTGCCGCAGGTCAGTGCCCTGGCCATCGATCGCGATGGGTCGCTTTTGTGGACGAAGGAACTCGACAACGGCCGTGGGTCGCTGTTCCGGCGGAGCCCGGAGGGCAAAGTCGCAGAAGTGCGCGGGGGGCTCTCAAAACCCGATGGGTTGCTCTCGTTTCGCGGTGGCCTCGTGGTCAGCCAAGAGGGCGGCGACCTGCCGGTCATCTGGTTCCATGAGGGGCGGAGCACAGACCTGTTCGTCGGCCAGCGTGTTGAAGGGCTTGCGAGCGACGGCCAGGCCCTCTATGCCATCGAGGACCTGGCGGAGGATGGGCGACTGCTGCGCTTTGATCCGCTCAGCAAGCAGCTCAGCGTCATGCGCAGCGGTCTGGCCGAGGCCGAGGGGGTGGCGATCTGTGGCAATGGCGACCTCTTCTATACGCTGAAGGGAAAGGGCAGGGGAGCCGGCAGCGTCCGGCGCTGGCTGGCTGACGGCAGCGATCCGGTACTGCTTGACGAGCTGAACGCGCCGGGCTTCCTGATGTGCGATGAAGAAGGGCTGTGGATCAGCGAGGACGCGACGCATCGGGCGCGCTTGTTGCTGCTCGACCGCTCCGGTCGGTTGCACGTCATTCTGCGCGGTCTGCGCTCGGCACAGACCGTTCTGGCCTTGGCGCCGGGGCGTCTTCTGGTCGCCGAACAGGGCCGTGGGCGCGTGCTGCTCGTCGAACGTCGGGCGGCACAGGCGCACTGAAGCCGGCGTGCCGTGGTCAGCGGCTCAGCAGTTCGCCGAGACGGCGGACGGCGTCGTCGATCTCCGCTGTGTGCGGGTTGCCGCAGTTCAGGCGCAGGCAGTTGCGGTACATGCCGCTGGCGGAAAAGAGTTCGCCCGGTACGTAGGCGACGCCGGCGGCGATCGCCCGCTCGAAGCGTGCACTGGCATCGATTTCCGCCGGCAGTTCGACCCACAGCACGAAGCCCCCTTGCGGCTCGGTGATCCGGGTCTCTGCCGGGAAATACTTGCCCACTGCCGCGCGCATGGCATCGACCTGCCGCTGGTAGGCGCGCCGCAGGGTGCGCAGGTGACGCTCGCAGGCACCTGAAGCGAGATACTCGGCGAGCACCAGTTGCGTGACCGGATTCGTGGCGCCGCTGCCGATCGTCTTCTGCAGGGCGATCTGCGACCGGTAACGCCCGCCGGCGACGAAGCCGATCCGCAGCGCCGGCGAGAGACACTTCGAGAAGGACGAACAGAGCATCACCTGGCCGCTCTCGTCGAAGGCCTTGATCGGCCGCGGGCGTTCGTTGGCGAAATGGAGGTCGCCGTAGATGTCGTCCTCGATCACCGCGAGGCCGCGTTCTGCGGCCAGTCTGGCCAGCCGTCGCTTGTTCTCGTCGGGCATGATGCTGCCGAGTGGATTGCTGGCATTTGGAACCAGCAGGCAGGCGGCGACCCGGCCATCGCGTGTCGCCAGCTCGAGGGCCTCGATCGACAGCCCGCGGCCGGGGTCGGTCGGTATCTCGAGCGCCTTGAGACCGAGCGTTTCGAGCAGCTGCAGCATCAGATAGTAGCCCGGCGATTCGACGGCCACCGTGTCACCGGGACGGGTCACCGCCCGCAGGCACAACGCGAGCGCTTCGGTGCAGGAATTGGTGATGATGAACTCGCCGGCAGCCAGTGGGCCGGCCCAACTGACCGAGCGCAGCAGCAACTGGCGCACGAGAGCCGGTTCGTCCATGTTGATGTGGCTGCCGCCGGCGAGGAGACGTGGATGGCGCCGGACGACGCCGGCGTAGAGCCGCTGCAGCGAGGGCAGCGGCAGCAGGCCGGGAGCCGGCAGGGCCGCTGCCAACGGCGCCATGCCCGGCGCCACTCCGGCCTGCAGGACGCGCATCAGGCGCTGGCTGACATCGACCACCACCGGCGTCTCCGGCGTCGACCGGCTGTCGGGCTGCGCGCGCCGGACACCGGGATGGCGGACGAAGTAGCCCGACTGCGGCCGCGCCTCGACGAGTCCGCGATCCTCGAGCTGGTGCAACGCCTGCAGCACGGTCGATACCGACAGGCGGCGCTCGCGCGAAAGGCGTCGTACCGACGGCAGCCGCTCGCCGGGCTGCAGGTTGCCGGCGGCGATGATGCCGCGCAGATCCTCGGCCAGTCTCTCGTAGCGCAGCGGTTCGGTCTCCATTCATCTCTCCAGTACAGTTGTCCGCGATGACGACAGGCACAGTCAAAAAATAAGCCAACTGTGTTGCTAACAATTCATCCAGTTTGTGACTGTACCACGTCTGGCGATCGCCATACACTGCTGCTGTCCGATCGTCATCAAGGCACCCCGCCAGGGCGGCCGATGTCATCGCGAGCTGCCTGCCGTCGACGGCCCGCCGCGCACCGGCGTACGGGATTGTCCGCAGGCGCGCGGAGCAGCCGGTCATCCCGGTTGGCGACACGACCTTCAACGCAAGACAAGGAGACATGCCATGAACCTCGATCCGTGCAACAGTCAGCTCTGCCTCTCTGACAACAGGCCACTGCGGCTGCGCTCGGCGCGCGGCGTTCGCGTCACCTGTACCGCCGGTGTCGCCTGGTTGACGGTCGCTGGCGAAGCGGGCGACATCCTCCTCACGGCGGGCGAGAGCCACCGGGTGCGCAGCAACGGCCTGGCCCTGCTCGAGGCCATCGGCACGGCACGCGTCCGGCTTGAGCCGCCGGCGCGTCGCTGGCCGACTCTGTGGTGGCACGTCCCTGGCCGCTGGCGCCACCGCTCGCTCACGCTGCTGGCGCTCGACTGGCGTCCGCTGCTGGGGTGGCGCGGGCGATCAGTCAACGCCGGTGGAGCTTGAGCGCCGGCGGATTGTCGTTCATAATCTGCGCCTGTTCATTCAGCATGTGGCGAGGCGCGATGAAGACGGCAGAAGCAGGCGTCGTTCTCGAACGGACAGTGCAGGCGTTGCGCGCGCACAGTCTGGCGGTGTCAGTAAAGGCTGATGTCCCGGCGCGGCCGGAAGAGAAGGCTGGAACCTGGGTGCGTGTTGCCCGAGGGCGGGGCAGCAGCACCTACTCGGCCGTCGTCAAGAGGCGGCTGACGCAGGGTAGCCTGGGCGCCGTGCTGGCGCAACTGCGGCAACCGGTCGATGCGGGCCAGCCACCGGCGTTGCTGATCACCGACCATGTCAGCCTGCCCCTGGCCGATCGCCTGCAGGAGAGCCAGCAGCAGTTTGCCGATGCAGCCGGCAACGCCTACCTGGAGACAGCCGCCTTCTTGGTCCTGGTGAAGGGCCGCAAGCCGGATGCGAAGCAGATCGCACTGCGCGCGAGCCGGGGTTTCAGCAACAGCCGGCTGAAGGTGCTCTTCGCGCTGATCTGCGACCCGCAACTGGCGGCCGCACCGTACCGGACGATCGCCGCGGCGGCCAACGTCGCGCTCGGGTCGTTGCCAGCGGTGGTTGCCGAGCTGCAGCGCGATGAGTCGCTGCTGGTGCAGAATAGACAGCGGCGTCTGAACGCAAGCAAGCGCCTGCTCGACGAATGGGCGCAGGCCTACGCCGTCGGTCTGCGTGGGCGGACCCTGAGCGGCCGTTACGTGGCCGGGAACTTTGCCGGCTGGCCCGACTGGCATCTGCATCCGGCACATGTGCGCTGGGGAGGAGAGCCGGCGGCGAAGCTGCTCGGGTGCGATCTGCAGCCGGGGGTCCTGACCATTTACGGCGACAGGCTGCCGGCGCGACTCGTTGGGGACGGGCATCTTGCCCCGGCTGGTCCGGCCGCCTACCAGGGACTGCTGGAACTGCGCAAGCCGTTCTGGGGCGCAACCGTGGCCGCGGCACCGCAGACGGTGGCACCGGCACTGGTCTACGCCGACCTGCTGGCGACCGGCAACGGGCGTTGCTGCGAAGCGGCACAGACGATCTACGAGAGCTTGCTGGCGCGCGCCTTCCCGATGCGCTGAGCGGATGGTTGTGGGTCGCGTGCCGCCGCTGGCGCGGCCTGGGGCACCGTTTGCCGCCGCGGAGCCGGCGGCGAGAAGTGGGTCGTGGCGACGCCCGACAGGACGATCAGCCCGATCGCCATCCAGGACCAGCGGTCGAGGGTTTCATGCCAGAGGACGATGCCGAAGAAACTGGCGAAAATGACCGTACTGTAGGCCAGAGCCGCCGTCAGCAGGGTGCGGCTGGCGGCATAGGCGCGCGTCATGGCCAGTTGAGCGGCGGTGGCGAAGGCAGCCACTCCGAACAGCAGGCTGCCGCTGCGCAGGTCGACCGGATGCAGCTCTGACCAAACCAGCCAGCAGGTGGCGCCAACCGACGACACGAGCGAGAAGTAGAAGACGGTCCGGGTCTCGGGCTCGCCCCGGTGACCCAGTTCACGAACGCTGAAATAGGCCAGCCCTGCCAGCACCCCGGAAGCCAGGCCGAGGAGACCGCCGAGCATCTGGTCGGCACTCCAGCTCGGCCGCAACAGCAGGCTGACACCGGCGAGGCCGAGCGCCAGTGCGCCGAAGGCGCCGCCAGTCGGTCGCTGCCCGGCGACTGCCAGATAAAGCGCCAGGAAGATCGCAGAGCTGTAGTTCAGGGTGACGGCAGTGGCCAGCGGCAGCAAGGTGATCGCCCAGAAGTAGGCGATCAGGGCCGCGAAGCCGACCGCTCCGCGGCTGATCTGCCAGCGCCAGTGGGGCGTCCGCAGTGGCACCCGGCGCAGGCGGACCAGCACGAACATGACGAGCAGCGACAGGATGCTGCGGTAGAAGACGATCTCCTCTGCCGAGTGGCTCGCCGCTGCCAGTTTGACGCAGACCCCCATGCAGGCGAAGAGGAGGCTGGCGACGACCATCCAGAGCGATTGCATCGACGTGTCCGGGCGCGAACGGAGGCTGGATTCTACTGCCAAAGCGGGCTTGCCGCGGGTTGCATACGGGCGATTCCGGTTGCCCCGTCGGTCGTCGGCGACGGCGCTGGCGGGCGGGCCGCCGCCAGGCGGCAGCGGCGAAGCCTTGTGCCGCGCGTGCCGGCGGTACCGGCGGGCGGGAAATACCGGTAAAGTGGGCCTTTTCGCGGTGAAGGGGGCGACGGTGCGGGCGATGGGGAAGAACGCGTGGATGCATCGGGGGCGAAGTGGGCGTCGGACAACGGTGCTTGTCGCTGTTCTGGCACTGCTGCTGGCCGGTTGTGCGCCACCACCCGAACCGATCAGCATCGGCTTCATCGGTGGCAGCTCCGGGCGCGTGGCCGATCTCGGCATTGCCGGTCGTGACGGGGTGCAGCTGGCCGTGGATCTACGCAACCAGGAGGGTGGCGTCGGCGGGCGGGCGGTGCGGCTGCTGGTCCGGGACGACGAGCAGAATCCCGAGGCGGCGGCACGTGCCCTGCGCGAGCTGATCGATCAGGGTGTCGTCGCGGTCGTCGGGCCGATGACCAGTGCCATGGCGATGGCGACGGTGCCGATTGCCAACGAGGCGAAGCTGTTGATGATCAGCCCGACGGTCTCGACCGAAGACCTCAGCGGTCGCGACGACTACTTCTTCCGCGTCGGTTCGTCGAATCATGCCAATGCCGCCGAAGTCGCGCGTCGCCATCTGCAGCGCAAGCCGGGCCAGCGGCGCATGGCGGTGGCCTACGACGTCGGTAACCGGGCCTACAGCGAGACCTGGCTCGGCGGCTTCCGGGCCACCTTCGAGGGCGGTGGCGGGCAGTTGCTGAAGACGATCGCTTTCGAATCGGGTGGCGAGAAGTCGTTGCGGCAGCTCGCCGAGGAGCTGTTGAGCAGTGGCGCCGACGGCATCCTGATCGTCGCCAATTCGGTCGACACGGCCCTGTTGTGCCAGCAGATCCGCAAGCTGGGCAGCGGCCTGCCGATCCTTGCCGCCGAATGGGCCGCCACCGAGCGCCTGCTGGAACTTGGCGGCAGGGCTGTCGAGGGGCTGATGGTTGGCCAGAACTTCAACCGCAGCAGCGAGGAGCCGCGCTACCTGGCTTTTCGCGAAGCCTACAGCGAACGTTTCCACCGCGAGCCGGGCTTCGGCGGTACGCTCGCCTTCGACGCCGCCAATGTGCTGCTCGAGGCGCTGGCGCGACGCCAGGGCGAACAGAGCGTCAAGGAGGCGCTGTTGAGTGTCCGCCGCTTTGACGGTCTGCAGGCGCCGATTGTTTTCGACGATTTCGGCGACGTGCAGTTGGGCGTGTTCATGACCGTGGTGCGCGACGGGCGTCTGGCGGTCGTGGACTAGGAGCAGGCGTGGCGCGACCTCTCTGGCAATGGCTGGCGTGGCGCTTCATCGTCGCCGGCGTGCTGCCGCTGCTACTGGTTGCCGCGCTGCTGCTGCAGGTCCTCCTGCCGCAGGTGATCGCCGGGATCGAGGCGCGGCATGAGGTTCTTGCCCGCGCCATCGCCGGCCAGGTCGAGGAGTACCTGCGCGGTGCCGCGCGGGAAATGTCCGCCCTGGCAGCTCATGTCGGATCGGGCGGCTGGCCGCAGCGACAGCGGTTGCAGGCGCTTCTCGATGCCCACGGCAGCTCCGGCGCCGTTTTCGAGGCGCTTTACGTCGCTGCCGCCGACGATTCCGTGCTGGCCGTTGCCCTACCGCCTCGGCAACAGGTGCAGCGCGACGATCTGGTCGGCGTCGACCTCTCGCGCTGGAGCGTCCTGCACGAGGCACGCAGCCGGCAGGCACAGGTCTGGTCAGAGGTCTTCCTCTCGGTGGTCAGCGCACGGCTGGCGGTCAGCCTGGCGATCCCGGTCGGTGACCACGTGTTGATCGGTGAAGTGGCGATCGACCGCCTCTCGGAGTTTCTCGGCGGCCTGCCGACGGAAACGGGCATGCTGACCATGGTTCTCGATCGTCGCGGCCAGATCATTGCGCATTCACAGAGCCGTCTCGGCGGTCAGCAGGTCAATCTCGGTCACCTGCCGATCGTCGACGAAGCGCTGCGTGGACGCTTCGAGCGGCACGATCTCGAACTCGACGGCGAACAATTCATGGCGGCTCTGGTCAGCATACCGAGACTGGGGTGGACAGTGCTCGTGGCGCAACCACGGACCGATGCCCTGCGACCGTTCCGGGCCAGCCTCTGGATGCTCGCCGCCGGCGTGTTGCTGGCGCTGCTGCTGGCCAGCGGCGCCAGCCTGCTGCTTGCCCGCCGCAGCGCGCAGCGCATCGGTCGCTACACCGACCAGACACACGCCATTGCCGACGGCGATTACGGTCGCCCCTGGCCGCTGCTGAAGATCAGGGAGCTCGACCGTCTGGCTGCCGATCTCGATCGCATGTCGCAGGCGATCCGCCAGCGCGAGCTGGAGTTGCGCGCCAGTGAGGCACGCTTCCGCGACCTTTCGCAACTGGCTTCCGACTGGTTCTGGGAGCAGGACGAGCAGTTCCGCTTCACCTACCTGTCCTTCGGCACCGCGATGTCGGCGCTCGAGCGGACCGGGATCAACCTGCGGCAGGCTCTTGGCAGGACGCGCTGGGAGCTGCCGAGCGGCCTGATGGCGTCGGAATGGCAGGAACATCGGGCTCTCCTTGAGGCACATCAGCCGTTTCGCGACTTCGAGTACCGACTGCGCTCCGAATCCGGGTCGTGGCATTGGTTTTCGGTCAATGGGCAGCCGCTGTTCGACGACGCCGGGCGCTTCGTCGGCTATCGTGGGACGGCGCGCGACATCACGCAGCGCAACCGGGCGGACGAGGCCGTGCGGCAGGCCAACCTCGTGGTCGAGAACAGCCCGGCGGTCGTCTTTCGCTGGCGAGCGGAAGCCGGTTGGCCGACCGTCTTCGTTTCCGACAACGTCAGGCAGTTCGGCTATACGGCCGCCGATCTGCTCGATGGATCGATACCTTTCGCAATGCTGATCCATCGCGACGATGTCGAGCGCGTCACCCGGGAACTGGCGGAACATGAGCGACAAGGCTGCGATCACTTCAGCCAGGAATACCGCATCGTCGCCCGGAACGGTTCGATCCACTGGGTTGATGACCGGACGGCGGCCGAACGCAACGAAGACGGTGAAATTGGCCATTACCAGGGAATCGTCATCGATATCAGCGAACGCAAGCGTGCCGAGGAAGAACTGCACAGGCTGAACCGACAACTGCGGATGATCAGCGACTGCAACCAGGCGCTGATTCGCGCCAGCGACGAGAAGGACTTGTTGGATACGCTCTGCGCGATCGTCGTGAACATCGGTGGCTACCGGATGGCGTGGGTCGGTCGTGCGGAGCCCGACGCAGTGCAGCCGCTGCGGCCGCTGGCCTGGGCCGGCCACGAAGTGGGCCATCTCGAGCAAGGAACTGTGAATTGCGCCGCTGGCGAGGCTGGACCAGGCGCCGCGGGACACCTCAGGCCTGATGGTGAGGCTCTGGTCATCAAGGACCTGGCGAGCGATCCGCGGTTCGCGCCCTGGCGGGAGCAGGCGCGCGAGCGTGGCTATGCCGCCCTGTGTGCGCTGCCGTTGCATGCCGGCGGCGAGGACTTCGGCTCGCTGATCATCTACGCTGCGGTCGTCGGCGCATTCGACGCAGCGGAAGTTGCGCTGCTCGGCGAACTGGCGGGCGACCTGTCGTTCGGCATCTCGGTGCTGCGCACACGTGGCGAGCGTGATCGGGCCGATGCCGCGCTGCGTGACAGCGAGGCGCGCTACCGCCTGCTTTTCGACAGCAATCCGCACCCGATGTGGGTGTTCGACACCGAAACCCTGGCTTTCCTGACCGTCAACCAGGCGGCGATCGCGGCCTATGGTTACTCGCGCGCCGAATTCCTCAACATGAGCATTCTCGACCTCGGTGCCGACGAGCGGACGCCGCTGCTTGCCGAGGACATCGTCGCCGTCGAGGAGGTCGGTGACTACACCGGCTTCTGGCGCCACCGGCGCAAGAATGGCGAACTGATCGATGTCGAGATCGTGTCGCACGCCCTGTCCTACGAGGGGCGGCGGGCTGAACTCGTGCTGGCCAACGACATCACCGAGCGCCGGCGATCGGAGCGTGCGCTGCTGGCCAGCGAGATGAAATACCGCGAGCTGGTCGAGAACGCGAACAGCATCATCCTGCGCTGGAATCCAGCGGGCGAGATCACCTTCATCAATGAGTACGGGCTGCAGTTCTTCGGCTATACCGAGGACGAACTGATCGGGCACCATGTCGTCGGCACGATCGTCCCGGTGGCCGCGCTTGATGGCGAGGAACTGCTGCCGATGATGGAGCGCATCTGCCAGCGGCCGGAGGCGTTCGCCCACAACGTCAACGAGAACATGCGCCGCAACGGCGAGCGGGTCTGGGTTTCCTGGACGAACCGGGCCGTGTTCAACGACTGGGGACAGGTGGTCGAGGTCTTCAGTGTCGGTACCGACGTCACCGAGCAGAAGAGGGCCGAGGCGGCAGTTCGCGAGAGTGAGGAGCGTTTCGCCAAAGCGTTCCACTCGAGTCCGGCGCCGATGGCGATCAGTGCCATCGACACGGGCCGCTACCACGACGTGAACGAGCAACTGCAGCGCATGCTGTGCTACTCGCGAGCGGAGCTGATTGGCAGCAGTTCGGTGGAACTGGGAATCTGGGCGGATGCCGGGGCACGCGAGCAGATGGTCGCGCAGTTGCGTGCGCAGGGTGCCTGCCGCGAGTTGCCGACGCGTTTTCGCACACAGACCGGCGATATCCGCGAAGCGCTTTATTCGGGGGAGATCATCCGCCTTGGCGAGCAGGATGTTCTGCTGTCGTTGATCTTCGACATCACCGACCGCAAGCGGGCCGAAGAAGAGCTGCAGCGTCATCGGGAGCACCTCGAGGAGTTGGTCAGCGAACGGACGCGCGAGCTGCGCCAGGCGATGGAACAACTCCTGCAGACCGAGAAGCTGGCGGCCCTGGGCAATCTGGTGGCCGGCGTTGCGCACGAACTGAACACGCCGCTGGGCAACAGTCGCGTCGTTGCCAGCCTGCTGGCCGAGGAGTTGCGGGGCTTCGCCGCGGCGGTCGACTCGGGCAGCCTGCGCCGCTCGCAGGTCGACCGCTTTCTCGGCCGAGGTCGCGAGGCCGTCGAGCTCCTGGAGCGCAACAGCGCCCGCGCCGCCGATCTGATCGGTCACTTCAAGCAGGTGGCGGTGGACCAGAGCAGCGCCCGCCGCCGGGTCTTCGATCTGCGGCAGACGGTCGAGGAAATGCTGAGCGCGCTGCGCCTGAGCTTCAAGCACAGCCCGCACCGGATCGATGTCGATATCCCCGCCGGACTGCTGCTGGACAGCTACCCGGGGCCGCTCGAGCAGGTGATCGCCAACCTCGTCAGCAACGCGGTCAGCCATGGCCTGGCCGACATCGCGGGCGGGCGGATCCTGCTGCAGGCGACTGCCGTCGGCGAGACGCAGGTGCTGCTGTGCTGTCGCGACGACGGCGTCGGCATGCCGTCAGCGACGCTGAAGCGTATCTTCGAACCCTTCTTCACGACACGGCTCGGCCAGGGTGGCAGTGGCCTTGGACTGTACATCGCCTACAATCTGGTCACCGGCGTCCTCGGCGGAACGATCGAGGTGGAAAGCACGCCCGGCGTGGGCAGCAGTTTTACGCTCAATCTGCCACGCAGAGCCCCTGAGCGGGGGGTGGCCGAGTGAGACGGTGAGCAGCGCGGGCAGCGCTGGCTGCGCGGTGGTGCCGCGCCCACCGGTTGCGGCCTTGTCCCCGCCTGGTCGCCGCCGGCACAGCGTCGGCGGCATTCACGTCATAGGCACGGTGCTCTTGTCGCAGCCTGATCCGTTGCTGCCGATGCTGCCAGCTTTCCGTCGCAGCGCACTGGCGGCGCGTTTTGCGTGACAGCTCTCGGGCGCCGGCGCGACGGCGCCCGAGAGCAGGGCGGCTGCGTCGCGCGCGGCCGCGCCGGTGGCTGGCGAGCGGGTTCGGCGGAAGAATGTTCGCTCCTTTCCGGCGCTCCCGCCGAGAAGTGTCAAGCGGCTCTTGCGCTGGCCGGCCTTGCCGCAGCGCAGCTGCGGCGGCGCTTGGCGGCGGGTGACGGCAATGTGGGCCGGTGCTCGTTTCTGTTAAGCTCGAAGGAGTGAAGCGGTGGGGTTGCCGAGCATTCCGTCGGCGACGCCCAGGTGAGGAACCCTGCGATCGGTAGCGATGTTCAACAATCTGAGAAAGTATGTCGCTGCCTACCTGGTGGCGGCCGGTGGGCTTTTCCTGACCTGTCTCTCGTCGTGGAACGTTCGGCAGGAACTGCAGGCCAGCCACTTCAAGGAGTTCGAATGGGCGGCCGGAGACCGCATCCAGTCGGTGCGGGCGGTCGCCGAACAGGCGCTGGACGCCCTGCTCGAAATACGCGGGCTGTTCTATGCGGCACACGGTATCGATGAAAAGGAGTTCCTGCTGTTCACTGATTCGGTGCTCAAGCGGCACTCGTACATCGAGGGGCTTCTCTGGGCGCCGCTGCTGACCTCGTCGCGGCAGCCGCTGCCGGCGACGGCGCCGGGTGCGAGGTCGGCACGGGGTGCGGACAGCGCGGCAGCGTCGCCCGTGCCCATCGAGCAACTGCGCCTGCCGGTTCTGTTGTCGGCTTCGCGCAAGGCGCCGATAGCGACGCCAGGGGTTGACCTCAACGAGAAGGGCGAGCTGGCCGAGCTTTTCCGGCGGGCGCGGGCGAGCGGCCAGGTGGCGGTGAGCGGCCGCATGCGGCTGGAGCGCCCGGGCGAGAAGGTGGCGCACGTCATCTACGCCGCCCTGCCGGTCTATGCGCCGGGTCAGCCGCGGCGTGCTGCCGAGCCGGCCGATCCGCTGGGCTTCGTCATCGGTGTGTACGACATCGAGGAACTGGTGCATGTCGCGATCAGTCTGCTCGAGCCGCGCGGAGTCGAGGTGCTGGTGCGTGACGCTTCGGCCGAGGGCGAAGCACAGTTTCTCCATTTCTATGCCAGCCGGCTGGAGCCGCGCGCGGTCGCTGCCGCCAGCGGGCTGCTGCCGGAAGCGGACGAGGAACAACCGCGAATGGTGGTGACGATTCCCGTTGGTGATCGCAAGTGGACGGTGACCTGCGTTGCCACGCATACCTTCCGCAGTGCCGAGGCCTTCACCAAGGCGCACTGGTCGGTCCTGGTCGGCGGTCTGGTGTGTACGGCACTGCTCGGCCTCTACCTGGTGCGCAGTCGCCGCGAGCTCGACAACCGGATCCAGCTGACGCAGACGATCTACGAGCGCGAGGAACTCTTCCGCCAGCTTGCGGAGACGGTGGATGTCGTCTTCTGGGCGATCAGCCCCGACGCGGCACGACTGGAGTACATCGGTCCGGCGTTCAGGAAGATTGCCGGTCCGGAAGCGAGACTCGACGATCCCGCCGCGGCAGTCCTGTTCGACGTCTTCGCTCCCGACGATCGTGCCAGGCTGGTCGACGCGATCAGCCAGTTGCGGCGCGAGGGAGGGCATTTCAGCATCGTGTTGCCGCTCACGGGTGGCGATCATGCATTGCGCTGGCTGCGTGTCTGTGGATTTCCGGTGTGTGAGCCAGGTGTCGAGTTGGTCCGCATCGTCGGCTTTCTCGAGGACATCACCGAGCACAAGCTGGCCGAGGATGCGCTGCGCGACTCGGAGGCCAGGTTGCGCACGCTCTTCAACCACTCGCCCGACCTCATCTTCACCGTCGACGGCGAGGCCAACATCCTGCTCAGCAACCGGCCCTGGCCCCACCCCGCAGGCGCCGCGGGTGAGAAGCGCTCGCCGCTGATCCTGCCGCCCGAGGTGCGTCCTGGCTATCTGCAGCGACTGCGGCACGTCTTTGCCAGCGGACGGATCGAGCACCTGCAGTATCGCTCCAGCGGCGATACGTGGTGGGAGGTCCGGATGGTCCCGATCAGCTCGGCGACGACGGTGAAGGCAGCGATGGTGGTGATCAGCGACATCACCGAAAACCGCAAGCTGCAGTGGCAGGCGATCCGCAGCTCGCGGCTGGCTTCACTGGGCGTGCTGTCGGCCGGCATCGCACACGAGATCAACAATCCCAATCATGCGATCCTGGCCAATGCCGGGTTGCTGGCACGCATCTGGAACGATGCCTTGCCGATTCTCGACGAGTATGAGGAGGAGCAGGGAGACTTCCTGCTCGCCGGGCTCGGCTTTGCCCAGGCACGGCAGACGATCACCCGCGGCATGAACGACATCGCCGAGAACGCCAAGCGGATCCAGAAGATCGTCGACAATCTCAAGCATCTGGGCAAGCAGGATCGCGGCCACATGGACGAACTGGCGGACGTCGGCAGGATCCTGCAAGCCGTCGCGACTCTCCTCGATACGCGGATCAGGAAATGTACCGACTGCTTCACCCTGGACCTGCCGGATCCGTTGCCGCTGGTGCGAGGGAACGTACAGCAACTCGAACAGGTGTTCATCAACATCATCGTCAATGCGCTCGAGTCGCTGCCGGATCGCAGCCGTGCGGTCCGGGTCTCGGCGACGGCCAACCCGGCCGAAGGCCGGCTGATCGTCGAGGTGGCGGACCAGGGGAAGGGAATTCCCGAGGATGTGATGGCGCAGCTCGGCGAGCCTTTCTTCACCACCAAGGCGGAGAGTGGCGGCACCGGTCTCGGACTGTCGATCTCGTCGTCGATCGTCGAGAAGCATGGGGGTGGGCTGCGATTCGAGTCGAACACCGACCTCGGGACGACGGTGAGCGTCGATCTGCCGATTGCCAGGGAGGAATGAATGAAGGAGAAACCGTTTGCCAGCCTGCCGGTCTTCCTCGTCGATGACGAGGAGTCCGTCCTGCACGCCACCGCCGCCGTCCTGCGCAGTGCTGGCGTGACCCGGGTCGAGATGGTGGGCGACAGCCGCGAATTGCTGCCGGCCCTCGAGGTGCAGCCGGCGAGCGCCGTACTGCTCGATCTCTCGATGCCGCATGTCAGCGGCAGCAAGCTGCTGCCGGATATCGTGCACCTCTACCCCGAGGTCCCGGTGATCGTCATGACTGCCGCGCTGGATGTCGAGACTGCGGTCAGCAGCATGAAGGAGGGAGCGTTCGACTACCTCGTCAAGCCGGTCGAGGAAAGCCGGCTGGTGGCGAGCGTGCGGCATGCCCTGGAAGTGCACTCGCTGCGTCGGCAGATGGGGGTGCTCAAACGCTACCTGCTTTCGGACTGCCTGCAGAACAACGAAGCGTTCGCCGGCATCGTCACCAACAGCCGCAAGATGAGGGCGCTCTTCCAGTACCTCGAGGCGGTCGCCGGGACCGCGGAGCCGGTGCTGATTTGCGGCGAGACCGGTGCCGGCAAGGAGATGTTCGCGCACGCACTGCACAAGCTCAGCGGCCTTGGCGGCCAGTTCGTACAGGTCAACGTGGCCGGTCTCGACGATACCCTGTTCTCGGACACACTGTTCGGTCACCGGAAGGGCGCCTTCACCGGCGCCGACCAGTCGCGCGCCGGACTCATCGCCCAGGCTGCCGGCGGGACGCTGTTCCTCGACGAGATTGGCGACCTGTCGATGGCGTCGCAGGTGAAGTTGTTGCGACTGCTGCAGGAGCACATGTACTTCCCGCTCGGCTCGGACGTCGCACGGCCGAGCGACGCGCGCGTGGTCTGCGCCACCAACTGCAACCTGGCACAGATGATGCGCCAGAACCGCTTTCGCTCGGATCTCTTCTTCCGCCTCTCGGTGCATCAGGTCGAGGTGCCGCCGCTGCGGCAGCGCAAGGAAGACATCCCCTTGCTGCTGCAGCACTTCCTCGACGAGGCGGCGGCACTGATCCGCAAGCCTGCTCCGGAACCGTCGAACGAGCTCATCACGCTGCTTTCGAACCATCATTTTCCCGGCAATGTCCGCGAGCTGCGGGCGATGGTCTTCAATGCGATGGCCCTGCATCGCGGTGGACCGATCCTGGCGATGGACAGCTTCCGTCAAGCCATCCAGAAGCAGCAGAAGGCTGGCGCCGAGAATCCGCCGAGTGACGCCGCGAGCGAAATGCCGATCGTCATTCCCGGCCGCTTTCCGACGCTCGACGAAGTCGAGGAGGCACTGGTCGCGGAAGCGCTCAAGCGGGCGAAGGGAAACCAGGGGGTTGCCGCGACCCTGCTCGGCCTTTCCCGGCCGGCGCTCAACCGGCGCCTGGCCCGGCGCGCGACGCGAGTCGAGTCCTGAACGCCCGTCGGCGTCTGCCGACGGGCGACTTCCCCAGGTGACACCGGCGCATGCGAGCGCTTCGCATTGCCGGTGCGGCGCCCGCGGCAGCCAATCCGCAGCCAACCGGCGATGGCGTCCGCGTGTCCGGCTGCCGCCGGGGGGGTGTGCGCTGTCGACATTGCGAACATCTTTTTGCACGGTTGCGCAACTTTCTGGAAGAAAACGATAAACCCTCCAGGATGATGCCATGCGAGTGAATGGCCGTGCATTCCGTTACACCCCCTGGGCGAGCCCGCGGAATACCCGGGATATCATCTAACGATATGGTTTAATGGAAAACCGCGCGCCTTTCCCGGATTGGCATGGATCGTGCTTTCGCAGAGACTCGGCGCCTGTCGGGTGCGAGGGAATCCAAGACAACAATTACATAGGGCCGCTGCATGAGCACATTGCTGATCCTGACGATCTTGACGGTCGCCATCGTCCTCTTCTTTGACTACACCAACGGCTTTCATGATGCGGCGAACATCGTCGCGACGATCATCGCATCGCGCGCCATGACGCCGATCCAGGCGGTCATCATCGTCGGTACCTTCGAGTTTCTCGGCCCGCTGCTGGGCGGGACCGCGGTTGCCAACACGATCGGCAAGTTCGTCACCCTCGGGGACGTGCAGGCCGTTCTGTCGTTGGCCATCCTGATCAGCGGACTGGTCGGCGCCATCGTCTGGAACCTTGGTACGTGGTACTTCGGCATCCCTTCCTCTTCCTCGCACGCACTCGTCGGCGGCCTGATCGGCGCCGTTGTCGTCTCGGCAGGAGTCGACAACGTCGTCTGGGGATTCTCGCAGATGATGCATGGTCAGCTGACGGGCATCATGAAGGTGCTCGCCAGCCTGGTCCTGTCGCCGATCATCGGCTTCTGGGCGGGATTCCTGATGTTGCGCCTGCTGAACATCCTTCTGTTCACCGCCACGCCATCGGCCAACAAGGGTCTGCGTTACGCGCAGTTTGTCACCGCCGCCGGGCTCGCCTTCTCGCACGGTGCCAACGACGCACAGAAGAGCATGGGAATGCTGACCCTGGCGCTGCTGCTGGGCGGCTTCATCCCGAGCTTCGAGGTGCCGTTCTGGGTGATGCTGGCTTGCGCCGTCGCGATCACTCTCGGCATCCTCTCCGGTGGCTGGCGGATCGTTCGCACCCTCGGCTTTGCCATCTATCGCGTACGCCCGATTCACGCGCTGAGCTCGCAACTGACCTCGGCGGTCGTGATCCTCACCGCATCGGTGATCGGGGCACCGGTGTCCACGACGCACGTCGTCTCGACGTCGATCATGGGCATTGGTGCGTCGGAGCGACCGAAAGCAGTTCGCTGGAAGAAGGCCAAGGATATCGGCATCACCTGGCTGATCACGATTCCGGGCTCGGCCCTGGTTGCCATCCAGACTTTCGCCATCGTCAACCTCTTTCTCCTAAAGGCCTGAACATGTCCAACGCCGCCGCTACCGCCTCAACCTCGCTCACCCGCCGCATCCTGCACCGTGTCTTTCCGAAGGTACCCAACTTCTTTGCGCTGCTCGCCGAACAGAGTGCGCAGGTGGGCCACAGCGCAGCTCTGCTCGTGGACTACATGGGCTCCGGCACCTCCGAAGTCGCAAAGCGGATCGTCGATGCCGAGTACGAGGGGGATCGACTCAAGGTGCGCAACCTGACACTGCTCAACGAGGCTTTCTCGACACCGATCGACCGCGAGGATCTGCACCGGGCGATCATCAACCTCGACGAGATCATCAACAGCTGCAAGACGATCGTCGTCGAGATGGACTCGGACGTTCTGGCGCTGAAGGCCGACAAGTATTGCCTGGAGATGGCAGTCTGCCTGAAGGATGGCGCCGAGGCCGTGGCGGCGGGCTACGGCCGCCTGGCGAGCGACCCGAAGGCGGGCCGCGCCGATGCCGAGAAATCCGACAGGGCGGTTCGCAGTCTGACGCGCACCCACCGTCGTGCTCTCGCCGAACTGTTCAACGACGACGACTTCCGCAACATCTTCCGTCGCAAGGAAATCTACAATCAGCTGCTGCGCGCCGGAGATCGTCTCAACATCTGCAACAGCACGCTGCTCGACATCGTCGTCAAGCTCTGCTGATCCCCGCCAACGCCTCACCTGGACGCGCACGGAGCAGGCAGCACCGTGCGCGCTCCGCCACACGCAGCCAGGCGCGGTGATCCGCCTGGCTCCGCTCCGCGTCTCCGGACATTCCTCTCCTGCGTTCGCCTGTCCGGTGCGCGCGGCTTCGGTCGTGCCCGCCATGACCGCTCGGCGCTCTGCCGGAGGTGTAACCTTTGCAGTCATCGCCGACCCCCGAGGCGGTTCACCAAGAATCTGATTTGGCAACGGAAATCGACTGCCGTCGAGTCCAGATGGGAGTTCTGTCGCTCATTTTGTTGCACCGGGTAGAACTCGTCGGGAAGGCTGCGAGCGACACCGGAGAGCCTGTTTTTTCGCGTTTCTGTGTGTGCTGTACTGCCTGGCACGGCTTGTGCTTCATCAGCTTGACGAGACCTTGCAGCGCCACCCAGCGAAAGCAGCGGGTGCACCTCGTGCTGCCGTGGCTGCAATGCCAGTTCATTTCTCAGGAGCTTGAAGATGGGCATGGAAACCGAACTCAATCTTTCACTGACGCCCGGCGTTGCCAGCCGCCTCGCCCGACATCGTCTGCTGACCGATGCCAAGCCGATTCGTGAGCGGGTGGTCAAGACCTACTACGACACCCCCGACCAGCGTCTGCGCCGGGAGCGGGTGGTCGTTGGCTACCGCAAGCAGGGGCGCCAATGGCTGTCGTCGGTGAAACGCGTGAGTCCAGCGGAAGGGCTGAGCGCCGGACGTCGCCATTGGGTGACGAGCGGCAGCCTCGGCGACCTGGACTTCTCGCATGTAGACGATGGCTCGCTGCGCGAATGGCTCGAGTCCTTGCGCGAAGAACTGCGACCCGCGTTCACGACGAGCTTCACACGCAGCGCGTGGGTGCTCGAGCCGCGCGACGGCGTGCGCATCGAACTGGCACTCGATCGCGGCTGGATCGAGGCGGAGGGCCGGCGGCAGCCGATCTGTGAGGTTGGCCTCGAACTGCTTGCGGGCGGTGTTGCCGACCTCTTCTCGACCGCCGGCGAGCTGCAGGCCGAGCTTGCGCTGCATCCGGAGCCAGCGAGCAAGTTCCAGCGGGGTTACGGCGTGCTTGCCGACCAGGAGTTGCAGGTCGTCAAGGCAGCGCCAGTGGAGACCGACGCCGCCATGACCGTGACCGCCGGCTTTCGCACGATCGCGCTGGCTTGCCTCAAGCACCTGCAGAGCAACGAGAAGGGTGTCTGCGAGAGCGACAACCCGGAGTTCGTCCACCAGGCGCGGGTTGCCATCCGTCGGCTGCGTTCGGCCATTCGCGTCTGGAAGCCACGACTGCCGATGGCTTTCGTGGCCGACTTCGATCCGCTCTGGCAGGCGCTGGCGAGGCAGCTCGGCGAAACGCGAAACTGGGACGTCTTTCTTGCCGAGACCCTGCCGACGATCGTTGCAGCGTTCCCTGCATGCCCGCAGGCCGCCGAGCTGGCGCACTACGCCGGCCGCCGCTGTGCAGTCAGTCGTCAGGTTGCGGCCAGCACGCTGGGTTCGGGCGAGTATTCGCGCCTCCTGCTCGACTTCACCGCAGCCGTTCTCGCATTGCCCGAGCGCGAAGGTCGCCGGCTGGAAGTCTTTGCTCCCAGGTGCCTGGACAAGAGGGCGCGGAAAGTCTGGCAACTCGCGCAGGAAGCGCTGACCAGCGACGCGACCGCGCGTCATCGTCTGCGTGTGGCGTACAAGCGACTGCGCTATGCGCTCGAGTTCTTCGCGCCGCTGTTTCCCGGCGAGCTGCTGCGCAACTACCACCTCTCGGCCAGCGGTCTGCAGGAGATGCTCGGCCAGCTCAACGATCTGGCGGTGGCGCGTGAGCTGATCGATGAGGCGCTCCCCGGCGATCCGGGGGATCGCATCCGGTGCTGGCTGGAGACGCGCAGTGATGGTCTGCTGCCGCAGCTCGAGGGGCTGCTTGGTGAGTTCTACGGGCAGCGGGTTCCCTGGCAACCGCATTCCTGACCGGTGGCAGGGCGGCGGGGGCAAGTCCCCCGCTCTGTGGAGCACGGTGTCGTGAGTATGGAGCGCAGGCGCTGCGGGTGACCGGAGTTGGCAGGCTGCCCTGGCATCCCGAAGGCAAGAAGAGACAGGTGAATTCAGTGACGATGATCGAAATGACGGCGGTGGTGCGCAGAGCGAGACCGAGTTCCCCCGGCCGGAAACTGTCCGGTCTGTTCAGCACGATCGAGCAACAGGCGCTGACGGTGGTCAGGCTGGCCGGAGCGGCGGAGGACGTCCTGCACGGACGGGAGTCTGCGCACTCGCTGCGGCTGTTCGAGCTCGATCAGCGCCGCGAGGAGCTCTGGTATCGCAGTCGCAGTGCCATCGCTGCGCTTGCCGACCAGTGGCACGGCCTTGAGGACGTCGCCTGGACGATGGAAAGTCTCGACCGCGCTGCCGCTGGGCTGTTTCGCAGCGCCACGGTTCGCCACGCCGGCCAGCCCGGCGGCGACGGGTTGCTGGCCCGGATGCTGCGTCAGATCCGGCGCGAAGGCGAGACTCTGCAGGAAGGCTACGCCGGGCTCGCGCGCGGCTGGCCGTCCGCGCAGTTCGATGCCGACGATGCCCAGGGCAGCAGGAATCCCCTTGGCAGCTATCGCGGGCTGGCTTTGCTGGAACTGCTGTCGCCGGCGGCCGCAGGTGCGCCGTCCGCGCCGGCGGAACAACCGCTGCCGATGCACGGGCCACACGTCGGCGCGGGCGCATCCTGGCTCACGCCGATGCATGCGGCGCTGAGCGACGTCGTTCGCGAGCTGGCTGGCGCCGCGGAAATTCTGTTGCGCCTTTCGCAGCGACTGGCCGACGGAGGCACCGGCTTCAGGCTCGGCGACGCGGGCCTGGCTCGGTCGTGAACCCGGCTTCTGCCGCGGTCTGAGCGCAGCGCCATCCTCTCCGCAGGTGCCAGCGACCACCTCAGGCAGGCAGACGCAGATCACGTACAAGCAGCTTCATTTTTTTGTTCAGGAGAAGTAATCATGGAGACTCAGGTTCGAGTGGCAGGGCGGTCCGCCGTCTCGACGTCGATCGGAACCACTCTTGACGGTTATCTCGACGGCGTAGCCGATGCGAGCATGATCTTCAGGTCAGCGGTAGACGCCTACCTGCGTGAGGGTTCCGAGAGAGCCTGCTGGCAGCTCGCGCGACGGATTGCCGATATCGTGCGCACGCTCGACGACATGCAGCAGACGCTGGAGATGCGTCACGCTGCGCAGTCGCCACGCAGTGTCGGTTCAGCCATGACCGAGCCGCTGACCGGCCTGAGCCGCCTGTTGAAGGACATGAAACGTCAGATCACCGGTTTCGCCATCGAGTGCGGGTTTACCCGTTGCGGCCGGCGTGTGCCGTCACCTCTGATTGCCGACGTGCAGGAACTGACCGACGAGGTCTGCGCCGCCATCGACGTCCTGGTCGAGGCCAGCCGCTCCGGCCCGCAGGGCTGGCCGCAGCCAGTGGCGGATGCGGACAGCCGCACTGTGGGCTGGCATGAAGCGCGGGCGGACCGCCTGTCCTCAGCCCTCTTGCGCCGGATACTTGCCGACGAGGCGCTCGACGTCAAGGCGCGGCTTCTGCTCGCGCAGTTCGTCGAGGAGATCGATCGACTCGCCGATCAGGCCGAGGGCGTGGCCAGCGCGCTTGCGCTCCGCAGCATGGATGGGAGTGGCAGCGCCGCTGCTGTCGCGCATGCGCATTGATGCGTCGCTCGCTGCTCGCGTGGGCGCGGGCACTCGGCCCACCGCCATCGGCGTTGCCGTTCCGTTGCGTGACCGCAGCCGGCAGCCCGGCTGGGCGATGCGGCAGCGAACAGACTGCTCGGTGGTACTCCAACACCATGCAGAAGGGGGCGTGAGCCTGTGGAATTGACGCTCGCACTCAGGAACGACAAGCTGGTCGGCGACTTCTGGGGCGGACTGGCGGCAATGCTGGTCGCGCTGCCATCGGCGATCGCCTTCGGGGTCACCATCTACGCTGCCATCGGTCCGAGCTACGCTGGCCTGGGCGCGCTGGCGGGGATCCTCGGGGCGACCGCCCTGGGGCTGGTGGCGCCGGCCTTCGGCGGCACCAACCGGCTGATCACGGCGCCATGCGCACCGGCAGCGGCAGTTCTGTCGGCCTTTGCCATCGAACTCGTGCAGCACGGTGTCGCGGCGCCGTCGATCGTCCTCATGCTGACCGCCCTTGGCCTCGTGTCCGGGGTCGTGCAGTTGCTTCTCGGCTTCATGGGCATCGGTAGCCTGATCAAGTACATCCCCTTCCCGGTCGTCAGCGGCTACCTGACCGGCGTCGGACTGATCATCATTGGCAGCCAGATTCCGAAGTTCCTGGGCGCGCCCAGTGGCACCTCGTGGTGGCGGACGTTGATCTCGCCCGAGCTCTGGCAGTGGCAGAGCGCACTGATCGGGCTCGTCACGGCAGGGGTGATGCTCGGTGCGCCGCTGCTCACGCGCGTCGTGCCGGCGGCGATCCTCGGGCTGCTGGCCGGTGTGCTGAGCTATTTCGGCCTGGCCTCGATGGACGAATCGCTGCTGCTGATGGAAGGCAACAAGATGATCATCGGTCCGCTCGGTGGCACGGCCTCGAGCATGCTCGAGGCGATCACCGGCCGCTGGCAGGAAATCGGCGAGCTCAAGCTGAGCCAGATCGGCAGCCTGCTCGGGACAGCCTTCACGCTCGCGGTACTGCTGTCGATCGACACACTGAAGACGGCTGTCGTTCTCGATGCCCTGACGCGGGGTCGCCACGACTCCAACCGGGAACTGGTGGCGCAGGGCCTCGGCAACGTTGCCTCGGCGTGCGCCGGTGGCATGCCGGGCGCCGGGCAGATGGGCGCGACGCTGGTCAATCTGGCGAGTGGTGGCCGGACCCGGGTGTCGGGCGTCGTCGAAGGTGTCCTGTCACTGGTCGCCTTTCTCGCTCTCGGGAGTTTCATCGCCTGGATCCCGGTGGGAGCGCTGGCGGGCATCCTGATCGTCGTCGGCATCCGGATGATCGATCGGCATAGCCTGCACCTGCTCGAGTCGCCATGGACGCTGCTCGACTTCATGGTGATCGTTGCCGTGGTCGTGGTCGCCGTCGGCTACAGCCTGATCGCCGCCTCGGGCGTCGGCATTGCCCTGGCGATGTTCCTCTTCATCCGCGAGCAGCTGAGCAGTACGGTGATCCGTCGCAAGCTCGATGGCGGCAGCCGCTACTCGAAGCGGGTGCGCCTGCGTCACGAAATGGAGTTGCTCGAAGCCCAGGGGCATCAGACGGCTATCCTCGAGTTGCAGGGCAGCCTGTTCTTTGGCACCAAGGATCAGTTGTACACGGCGCTCGAGCCCGAGCTTGCCCGGCGTCGCTTCGTCGTTCTCGACATGCGCCGGGTGCAGTCGGTCGATGTGACCGCCGTGCACCTGCTGAGCCAGATTCGTGACTCGCTGATCGAACGCGATGCCTTCCTGATTTTCAGCAGCCTGTCGCACGTCCTGCCGAACGGACGCAACATCGCCGAGTTCTTCGACCAGATGGAGCTCACCCGGATGACCGAGCATGTCAAGGTGTTCCCCGAACTCGACGACGCGATCGAGTGGATCGAAGACCAGATCCTCGGCCAGAGTCCGGCGCAGGATCCGACCGTGGCGGCGCTGGAACTCAACGACCTCGAACTCTTCCGCGACCACAAGGAAGAGACGCTGATCGATCTCGAGGCCTGTCTCGAACGGCGGACGATCGACAAGGGTGGCAAGGTGTACGCCTTTGGCGATCCGGGCAACGAGCTCTACCTCATCCGCAGGGGTGCGGTTCGCATCACGCTGCCGGCCAACGGCGAGGCGTCGGGTCACCACGCGCTGACCTATGGCCGTGGCGACTTCTTCGGCGGCATGGCGTTCCTGTCGCAGATGACCCGCTTCAACGACGCCACTGCGCTCGAGGAGACCGAGCTCTTCGTATTGCAGCGCGAACAGTTCGAGAAGCTGCGGGAAGAGCACAAGCGCCTGGCCTGCCATCTGGTGGAGGCGGTTGCCAAGGTTCTGGCCCTGCGCCTGCGCTACTCGGACAAGGAACTGATGGCCATGCAGGAGTAGCTCCGGGGTGTGCCGGAGATCGTCCTGCGGCTGCTGCCGTACCGACGATCCCGTCGGCGGGATGCCGGCGCGGGTCCGCTGCCGCGCGGGCCCGCCGCGGCGAAGTGCTGCTATCGCTCCGGAATCGGCGATCGGTGGTCGATTTCGGGTATCATCAGGCGCGCGCCGCGGGGACGGGATGGCGGCCACCCCCTGGGAGAGAATGAATGTTCCAGCATATCCTGCTGCCGACTGACGGCAGTCAACTGTCACGCGACACCGCTGAACGCGCGGTGTCTTTTGCCAAGGCGGCCAATGCAACGATCACCGCCCTCTATGCCAAGCCACTGGGCAACACCGACAACATCGGTGACCTGGTGGAGCCAGCCGTCCTCGATCACCTGGTGGCGGGTTCCGACGGCAAGTCGAAGGAGTATCTCGGCTTCATCAGGAAGCTGTGCAAGGAGGCGGGGGTCGAATGCACGACGCTTTCGGTGGCCAGCGACTCGCCCTGGGAGGCGATCGTCAACGTCGCCGAGGACAACGATTGCGACCTGATATTCATGTCCAAGCATGGCCGCGGTGGCCTGACATCGCTGTTGCTCGGCAGCGAGACCTACCGCGTGCTGACCCATTCGAGCATTCCGGTTCTGGTCTACCGCCCGCCCGAGGTCGACGCGAGCCGCCGCAAGGCCAAGGAGAAGGCCCGGGAGAAGGAACGGAAAAGGGCCTGATCGGAGCGGCAGCCGGGTCCGGCCGCCGTTTTCGGGAACTGCCAGGGAGCGGCGCCGCCGAGTCTGCGGAGAAGTTCCGGCGCGCCGCCAGCAGGCGCGCTGCCCGGGCAAATCCGTGCTGACCCCCCTTTACTGGCAGCAGGCGTCCGCCGAGCTGGCGCTGGCCGATCCGGTTCTCGGCAGTCTCGTCGAGCGCTTCGCCGGCATGGCACTGGTTTCGCGCGGTGATCCCTTCGTCACGCTGCTGCGCTCGATCGTCGGCCAGCAGATCTCGGTCAAGGCGGCCGACAGCGTCTGGGCGCGCCTGCAGGCGGCGGTGCCGGAACTAACGCCGGAAAGCGTTCTCGCCAGCACGCGCGACGGCTTGCGCGGCTGCGGCCTGTCGGCGCGCAAGGCCGAGTACGTCATCGACCTTGCCCGGCACTTCGCCAGCGGGCAGATCGACGTCAGCCAGTGGTCGCGGATGGGCGACGGCGAACTGGTGGCCGAGCTGACGAGGGTTCGCGGCATCGGCGTATGGACCGCCGAGATGTTCCTGATCTTCAACCAGTTGCGACCGGATGTCCTGCCGCTCGACGATCTCGGACTGCAGCGCGCGGTGGCGATCCACTATTACGCCGGCGAACGGCCGCCGCGGCGGGTGCTCGTCGAGCATGGCGAGCGCTGGCGTCCGTGGCGCTCGGTCGCCACCTGGTATCTCTGGCGCAGCCTCGACCCGCTGCCGGTCGAGTACTGAGGCGCCGCCATCGGCCGGCTGGCCGCAGCGGCGGCAGCTTCCCCGGCGGCCGGCAGGCGTGCAGCGCTGGCAACGCTTCAACCACTGTTGCGCAGGCCGGCGGCGATGCCGTTGATCGTCAGGTGAATCGCCCGCTTGACGTGTTCGTCCTCGCTGCCGGCGCGCAGGCGCTTGATCAACTCGATCTGCAGGTGATTCAGCGGATCGAGGTAGGGGAAGCGGTGGCGGATCGAGCGCGCGAGCAAGGGGTTGTCGGCGAGCAGTCGGCTTTGCCCGCTGATCGCCAGCAATCCGTCGACCGTGGCCTGCCACTCGGCCTGCAGGCGGGGGAAGATGGCCGCGCGCAGGGCCGGGTCGCCGACCAGCTCGGCGTAGCGCGCGGCGATCGCGAGGTCGCTCTTGGCCAGCACCATGTCCATGTTCGACAGCAGGGTGCGGAAGAAGGGCCACTCGCGATACATCTGCTGCAGCACCTGCAGGCCATCCGCATGCGCCGCGAGGAAGTCGCGCAGCGCGCTGCCGAAGCCGTACCAGCCGGGCAGCAAGCGGCACTGCGCCCAACTGAAAACCCACGGGATCGCCCGCAGATCCTCGATGGCGGTCGACTTCCGGCGCGAGGCCGGCCGGCTGCCGAGGTTCAGATGCGCGATCTCGGAGATCACCGTCGATTCCCAGAAGTAGCGTTCGAAGCCTGCGGTCTCGTAGACCAGTGAGCGATAGGCGCGGTGCGCCGACTGCGACAGCGCTTCCATCGTCTCGAGATAGTGCGCGCGTGGCGCGGCGTCGGGCGGGGCGAGCAGGGTGGCTTCGAGAACGGCGGCGGCGACGATCTCCAGGTTGCGCCGGCCGAGCTCGGGATTCGAGTACTTGCTGGCGATCACCTCACCCTGTTCGGTGACCCGCAGCCGGCCCTGCACGGCGCCGCCGGGCTGGGCGAGGATGGCCTGGTAACTCGGGCCGCCGCCGCGGCCCACCGAGCCGCCGCGGCCATGGAAAAGGCGCAGCTTGACCCCGTGCCGCGCGAAGACCTCGACGAGGGCGATCTCTGCCTTGTACAGTTCCCATCCCGAGGTCAGGAAGCCGCCATCCTTGTTGCTGTCGGAGTAGCCGAGCATGATCTCCTGCAGGTCGCCGCGGCTGCGCAGCAACTGGCGGTAGGTGGGCAGCGACAGCAGTTCGTCCATGATACGCGGGCAGTTGCGCAGATCCGGAATGGTCTCGAACAAGGGAACGATGTTCACCGCCAGGGTCTGTGCTGACGGCAGCAGCAGGCCGCATTCCTTCAGCAGCAGGGCCACTTCCAGCAGGTCGGAGACGCCGTCGGTCTTGGCGATGATGTAGTTCTCGATCGCCTCGGCACCGTAGGCCTGCTGCGCGGCCGCGGCGGTACGGAAGATCTCGAGTTCATCGCGCGTCTCCTCGGAGTACTCCAGGTGTGCCGAGGCGAGCGGCCGTGCCGAGCCGATCTCCGCCAGCAGCAGAGCGACGCGCCCGGCTTCGTCACGTTCGCGGTAGGCGGTGCCCGGCATCGCCGTTTCCAGCAGTTCGCCGACGACGCGTTCGTGCACCTCCGAGTTCTGCCGCAGATCGAGCGACGCCAGGTGGAAGCCGAAGACTCGCGCCGCACGCCGCAACTCGCGCAGGCGGCCGCGTGCCAGCAGCGCCGAACCGTTGGCGACCAGCGAGCGGTGGAGGATGTCGAGCTCGCCGGCGTATTCGTCGGCGTCGGCGTAGGGCGCCGCTTCGCCAACCGCGTGTCGCTCCGGCTCGACGCCGTCGAGGCGGCGCGCCGTCGCCGCCAGGCGTGCATAGACACCGGTCAGCGCGCGTCGGTACGGTTCGTCGGCGCGGGCGACGGAAGAGTCCGGCGAGCGCGCGGCCAGTCCCTGCAGCGCTTCGGAGACGCTGATCAGGCCGTCGGCGAGCGACAGCTCGGCGCCGAGGGCGTGCACCTCGTCGAGATGGAAGCGCAGCGCGCGCACCGATTGCAGACGCAGCGTTTCGCGCGTCACCTCTGCCGTGACGAAGGGATTGCCGTCACGGTCGCCGCCGATCCAGCTTCCCAGGCGCATGAATGCCGGCAGTTCGGCGTTGCGCAGTCCGGCGTGCGTTGTCGCCAGATGATCCTCGAGCCAGTCATAGAGGCGCGGCAACTGGCGCAGGAATGTGTAGTCGTAGTACGACAGTCCGTTGATCACTTCGTCGAGGACCAGCAAGCGCGTGTTGCGCAGCATGCGCGTCTGCCAGAGTCCGAGAACGGCGCGCCGCAGTCCCTCGTCGAGTGCGTCCTGTTCCTCGGGGGTGGGTTGGCAGCGGTCTCGCTGTTGCAGCAGGTCGGCGATCTCGCGCTGGGCGTTTAGCGTGCTCTTGCGCTGCACCTCGGTCGGGTGCGCGGTGAGCACCGGCACGATCGACGCCGCATCGAAGAAGCTGCGCAGCCGTGCCGCATCGATGCCTGCCATTTCGGCACGTTGCAGCGCGTGCGCGAGGCTGCCCTCGTGCGCTGGCGATTGGGCGATCAGGTGGGCGCGTGAACGACGGATGTGATGCTGGTCCTCGGCGATGTTCGCCAGGTGCGAGAAATAGCTGAACGCGCGGACGATGGTCTGCGTCTGCTGGCGCGAGAGGCTGTCGAGAATTGCCGTCAGCTCCTGGCGAGCGCTGCTGTCATCGTCACGATGGAAGCGGATGGCGCTGACGCGGATGCGTTCGACCAGCTCGAAGTTCGCCTCGCCCTCCTGCGCGCGCAGCGTGTCGCCAAGGATGCGGCCGAGCAGCCGGATGTCGTCGCGCAGCGGAACATCCTTGTCGATGTTGGGGTCCTCGGGCATCTTCTTCTCCTGTGGTGGTTTCCGTGCTCGCGCTGTCGGCGACCGAAGCACCTCACCGTGACGGAAGGGGAGGGGCCGGACACCGACGACAGGCACATCCTTTCGCTGCTGAACGGCGGCCGACGGGCGCCGCGGAGCATCCAGGGTGCGACTTTACGGTACCTGGCAGCCCCTATCAACGGTCCATCGGCCTTGCAGCGGAGAAGCAGGCGCCGACCTTCGGAGCCTGCGCGCAGGCCGATCAGCGGACGACCCGGTGCCTCGGTCGGACCGGGCTCGGACTGTCGATCGCGCGTGAGCTGGTGCCGTTATCCGGCGGCCGGTTGCGCGCATCCGGCTGTAGCGACGATTCTCCGAGTGATTCTGTCGGATTTTTTTACAGCGGCACCGTGCACGCAGGCTGCAAGCTCATGCAAACAATGCCTTGCAACCGATGGCGCAGATCTTGCTCCGTTCTGGAGGGGGGCGGGGTGCCCGACTCGCGCGAAGGTGCCGGTGGGTTGGTCGCGCGTCCGCTCGACCCGAGCACGCGGCGGCCGTGAGGCAAGCCATGCGGACAACCAGCCTGACAGAGGAGACTACCCGATGCGCACACGTTCATGGCAATCCTGTTTTCTGGCGGCAACCCTGAGCCTGGCTTCCACCCTGGCCTCGGCCACCGTATACACCTACGCCGCGGATCTCGGTCCGGAAGCCCCGGGCGCCACCGGTTCAGGCATCGTCAAGCTGAAGTTCGACGATGCGACCAACGATCTGTCGATCTACGCCGGCTTTGCCGGTCTTTCGGGTGTCACGACGGTCGCGCACATCCACTGCTGTACGGCTGCGGCAGGCACTGGGACGGTCGGCGTGGCAGTGACCCCGGGGACGCTGCCCGGCTTTCCTGGGGGCGTATCGGCGGGAGCCTACTCGGCGCTGATCGACCTCGACCTGGCGACCAGCTTCACCGCCGCGTTCGTCAACAACTTCGGTGGCGGGACCGTTGCCGGCGCGCGCACTGCGCTGTTTGCCGGCCTCGATGCCGGCACGGCGTACTTCAACATCCACACCAACGCTTTCCCGGGTGGCGAGATCCGCGCCTTCCCCGAGCGCGTCCCAGAGCCCGCTTCGCTGCTCCTCGGCGCCATGGGCATCGGAGCGCTGGTGCTGACCCGCTGCGGGCGGCGCCGCCTCTGAGGGCACGCGCAGCCGGGGGCGGCCTCAGCAGTCGATCACCCGGAACTCGACGCGACGGTCGAGGGCGTCGCCGGCATCGTCACTGCCGGTGCCGACGAGGTTCTCACGTGAGCCGACGCCGCTGGCAACCGTGCGTTTGACGAGCAGCGGCTCGGCACTGTCGAGACGGTCCTTGATCGCCTGCGCCCGCAGGACCGACAACCTCTGGTTGATCGGCTCGGGGCCGCTGCGGCTGGTGTGGCCGACGATCTCGAGGCAGGCCCTGTTCTGTGCGCTGCGCCGTGCGATCTGGTTGAGCCACAGGGGGTAGGGGCCGCTGATCTGTGCATCGGCGATGAACTGGGTCGAACCCGGGCGAAAGAGCAACTTCAAGGCGAGCTGGCGATTGGCGAGACCGTAGTCCACCAGCCGGGCAAAGGCCAGGGTCGCTTCGTCACGTCGTTTCAGCTTCCAGGCCGCCAGGTATGCGCCGTTGTGCGCGCGCAGTTGATCACCACCGGCGGTGTTGAGGGCGCGCCGGTAAAGCTCGAGCGATTCGTGGTAGCGACGGCCGTTGTAGGCGTTGCCGGCGTCGTTGAGCAGCGCTGCCACCATGATCCGTGCGGCATAGACCGGATTGATCGGGTCGCCCGCCTTGCTGCCCTGACAGGTCCTGATGTAACCGTCGATCGCCGCGTCGCGGGTCCAGGCGGGGCTGTCGGCGTCGAAGGGCAATGGCGTCGTCTTCACTCCGTCGGGGCTGGCGCGGGCGACGCCCTTGCTGATGACCTTGCCGGTCTTCAGGTCGGCAAGCGCGAGGCAGATGCGGAAGGCATCGCGGTCGCCGGTCGGCTGGCCGGCGGCGTTGTTGATCGGCGTAAAGGTGCCGACAAGCACCAGCGGCTGGCCGGCGAGGTTGCTGCTGCTGAAGGCCTGGACCTCGAGTTGCGGGTAGTCACGACGCACCAGGTCGACGATCCTCTGTTCCATCGACCGGGTGGCGAGCGACTGGCTGCCGGTCACGCCGTCCACCAGCGGGTCGATCAGCAGTGCCAGCCGTTGGCCGCTGGTCGGCGGCAGTGGCACCCTGCTCAACAGCTCATTGGCAGCCTTGAGTACGGCGTTGTCGAAGGCGATCGGCGCAGGCGCGGCGGCTGGCGGCACCGCCGTTTGCGCGACGTCACGTTGCGGTGGCACCTGGCAGGCGATCAGCCCCAGGCTGGCGACTGCGGGCAGCAGCCAGCGGCCGAGCCAGCGCGGCTGACCGGTGATCCGACAGTGAGGGTTCATGTTCTGCACTCCTTCTGAAAGTAGGCCCGCTCGTCGGCACCCAAGGGGTCGCCCAGGCTCTGGCGCTCGAGGAGGTCGCGGCAGCGGGCGGGGCGCGCGGCGGGCTCGGCTGCCCGCCTGGCGGGCCTGCTGATGCTGCTGGCGCCGCCGGCGTCGGCCACCGCGGCAGCCGGTGGCGTCGGTGTCGGGTCGCTGGCCGGTTTCGCCTGGCTGCCGGCGACGGGCGCTGCGCCCGAACTCGTCGCCACCTTGCCGGCGGCTTGACTGTCGCGCCCGGACTCGAAGCCGCCCGTGCTGGCCGGCCCGGGCATGCTGGCGCGACCGCCCGAGTTGGCTGGGGGTGGCGAGTCGCCTGCCCCGGGGGCGCGGGCGGTCTCCGCGGCGGCGATTGTCTGGTCCTGCTTCGGCGTCGGTGCGCTGTCCGCTCCGCTGCCTCCAGCGCGGGACCGCAACCCGCCTGCTGCCGTCGTCGCCGGTGCCGCCGTGCCGGGCCATGGCGAGGCGTCCTTGCCCGACACGGTTGCGTCGCCGCTGCGTGCCGGGGATGCTGCGTCCGGCTCGCTCTGGCCGAGCCAGTACCAGGTGCCGGCGGTCAGCAGGAGGAGGAGCAGGCAGGCAGCAGCGACGGCCAGCAGGCGCGCGCGGCCGCCGCCGCCGGGCGCCCTGGCGCTCGCCGTCGCGGCGACCGGTCTGACGCCTCTTCGGGGTGCGAGGAGCGCTTCGATGCCCGCCACCAGGTGACGGAAGCCGGCCGCTTCGGCGGAACCGTCCCAGTCCACCAGATCGGCTGCCTGGATGCCGCGGAAACCCAGCGGTGGCAGGACGGGCTCGAGGAGTGCCGGTACCAGCTTGCCGCGCATGCGGCCCTCCTCGGCTTCCTCACTGACCCAGGTGCTGGCGAGCGAATCCGTCGACCAGAGAACCACCATGCAGCCCATGTCGTTCAATGCCGACTCGATCACCTGCCGCCAGGTCATTCCGGCCGGGATCTGGCGGTCCCACCAGACGCTGAAGCCGACCGCCTCGAGCTGGCATGCCACTTGGCCGGCCGTCGCCCGGTCTTCGCTGGCATAGCTGAGAAAGATGTCTGCCACCTGCCGTTCCCCCGCATGAGTCCATTCAGACCATGTTACAGCAGCCCTCGTTCGGCAGCATGGCCGGTCTGCGGGATTTTCCCGCATCGCGCCCGGTCCCGTAGCGACGAACGAAACATGTGCATCCAGACCAAATAATGCGGGTTGCGTGCGCCGTTCGGGGAAAATCGGTGTTGATCGTGCTAGAATCACGAATTCCTGAGTGGTTCTGTCGGAAATCGCCGTCCGCCACGGGGCGGCGGGAGACGGCAGCAAGCTTGCCTGGAGCGCGCAAGATGTCTGATGAAGGGGGCGGGTCATGGAACTGTCGATGACGGTCAAGAACGACAAGCTGGTCGGCGATTTCTGGGGCGGGCTGGCGGCGATGCTGGTCGCACTGCCTTCGGCGATCGCTTTCGGCGTCACCATCTACGCCTCGATTGGCCCCGCCTACGCTGGCCTCGGTGCCCTCGCCGGAATTCTCGGCGCGACCGCACTCGGGCTCGTCGCGCCGGCTCTCGGCGGCACCAACCGCTTGATCACGGCGCCGTGTGCGCCGGCGGCGGCAGTGCTGTCTGCGTTCGCCATCGAACTCGTGCGGCAGGACGTCGACCCGCTTTTCATCGTTCTCATGCTGACGGCACTGGGTCTCGTGGCCGGAGTGATCCAGCTCCTCCTGGGCTTCATGGGGATCGGCAGCCTGATCAAGTACATCCCGTTTCCGGTTGTCAGCGGTTACCTCACCGGCGTCGGCCTGATCATCATCGGCAGTCAGATCCCCAAGTTCCTCGGCGTCTTCGGCAATGTTCCACTGTGGCGGACGCTGATCTCGCCCGAGAACTGGCAATGGCAGAGCGCGCTGATCGGCGGCGTCACGGCGGCGGTGATGGTCGGCGCGCCACTGCTGACGCGGGCCGTGCCGGCAGCGATTCTCGGCCTGCTGGCCGGCATCGCGACCTATTTCGGGCTGGCGCACTTCGTCGACGAATCGCTGCTCGTGCTCGAGGGCAACAAGATGATCATCGGCCCTCTCGGCGGTTCGGCGTCGAGCATGCTCGAGGCGATCACCGGACGCTGGCGTGACATCGGCGAACTCAAGCTGAGCCAGATCGGCGGCCTGATGGGCACGGCGCTGACGCTCGCCGTCCTGCTGTCGATCGACACGTTGAAGACGGCGGTGGTGCTCGACGCGCTGACCCGCAGCCGGCATGATTCCAACCGCGAGTTGGTGGCGCAGGGTGCGGCGAACGTGGTTTCGGCGTGCGCCGGCGGCATGCCCGGTGCCGGCCAGATGGGGGCGACGCTGGTCAACCTGGCGAGCGGCGGCCAGACGCGCGTCTCGGGGATCGCCGAAGGGGTACTGGCGCTGCTCGCCTTTCTCGCGCTCGGCGCATTCATCGCCTGGATCCCGGTAGCGGCGCTGGCCGGCATCCTGCTGGTCGTCGGCGTACGGATGATCGACCGCCACAGCCTGCACCTGCTGCAGTCGCCATGGACGATTCTCGACTTCGTCGTGATCGTCGTCGTCGTCATCGTCGCCCTGGCCTACAGCCTGATCGCCGCTTCGGCCGTCGGCATCGCGCTGGCGATGTTCCTTTTCATTCGCGAGCAACTGGGCAGCACGGTCATTCGCAACAAGGTCGATGGTGGCAGCCGCTTCTCGAAGCGGGTCCGCCTCGGGCACGAGATGGAACTGCTCGAGCGGCGGAGCGAGCAGACGATCATGCTCGAATTGCAGGGCAGCCTGTTCTTCGGTACCAAGGACCAGTTGTTCAGCGCGCTCGAGCCGGAGCTCGGCAAGCGCCAGTACGTCCTGCTCGACATGCGCCGGGTGCAGTCGGTCGACGTCACGGCCGTGCATCTGTTGAGCCAGATTCGCGACTCTCTGAGCGAACGTGGTGCCTTCCTCATCTTCAGCAGCCTGACGCACACCCTGCCGAACGGGCGCAACATCGCCGACCTCTTCACGCAGATGGACCTGACCAATGACAGCCCGCAGGTCAGGGTCTTCCAGGAAATGGACGACGCCGTCGAGTGGATCGAGGACCAGGTGCTTGGCGAAAGCGCCCAGCGCAGCGCCGAACTGCCGCCGCTGGAGGTGTGGGAGATGGAAATCTTCAAGGACGTCAAGGAGGATGCACTGGTGGCGCTGGTCGAATGCCTGGAGCGACGTGTGGTGGCGCGCGACGAGAGGGTATTCTCGGCTGGCGATGCCGCCGATCAGCTTTTCCTCATCCGCAAGGGCGCCGTGCGCATCTCGGTACCGGTTCCGGGGACCAACCTCACCCGGCATCGCCTGACCTACGGTCGTGGCGACTTCGTCGGCGGCATGTCCTTCATCACGCACGCCGCGCGCTTCAGCAGCGATGCCACGGCCACCGAGGACAGCGAAGTCTACGTGCTGCGGCGCGAGGACTTCGAGATGCTGCGTGAGCAGCATCGGCGACTCGCCTTCCAGCTCATCGAGGGGGTGGCGCGCGTGCTCGCGTTCCGCCTTGGCTATGCCGACAGGGAACTGCTGGCGATGCAGGAATGATTCCGGTCTTCGTCGCTCCCGCTGCTGACGTGGCTTGGGATGGCGCGCCGGCGATCGCATCCGGATCGGTCGCCGGTCGTCGCCGGGCTTCGATTCGGCGCCTCGCCGCCGCCTGCGCCGGCAGCGAGGCCAGTGGCTTTCAGGTTACAATTGCGCGCTTCGCAACCCACTGACGCGCCATCCCGGCGGGGCCCGATGAAAACCAGCTTCCTCGACTTTGAACAACCGGTTGCCGACCTGGAGAGCAAGATCGAAGCGCTGCGCTTCGCCCAGGAGAAGTCGGCGGTCGATATTTCGGAAGAGATCGGCCGCCTCGAAGACAAGAGCCGCATCCTCACCCGTGACATCTATTCGCGGCTGACGCCGTGGCAGGTCTGTCAGGTGGCGCGCCATTCGCAGCGTCCGTACACGCTCGACTACCTCAACCTGATCTTCACCGACTTCGAGGAACTGCACGGCGATCGGGCGTTTGCCGACGATCATGCGATCGTCGGCGGTCTGGCGCGGCTCGACGGCGAGTCGGTGATGGTCATCGGTCACCAGAAGGGGCGGGATACCAAGGAGAAGCTGTTCCGCAACTTCGGCATGCCGCGGCCGGAAGGTTACCGCAAGGCGCTGCGCCTGATGCGCTTGGCCGAGAAGTTCGGCATTCCGGTGCTGACCTTCATCGACACGCCCGGTGCCTATCCCGGCATCGACGCCGAGGAGCGCGGCCAGTCGGAGGCAATCGGGCGCAACCTCTACGTGATGGCCGAACTGCAGGTGCCGATCATCGTCACGGTGATCGGTGAAGGCGGTTCGGGTGGCGCGCTGGCGATCGGTGTTGGTGATGTCCTGCAGATGCTGCAGTACGCGACCTACTCGGTGATCTCGCCCGAGGGCTGCGCCTCGATTCTCTGGAAGAGTGCCGAGAAGGCGAGCGAGGCGGCCGAGATCATGGGCATCACCGCGCAGCGGCTGCAATCGCTCGGGCTGGTCGACCGCATCGTCGCCGAGCCCGTCGGCGGCGCGCACCGCGACCACGAGGCGATGGCGGCGAGCCTGCAGCAGGCCCTGCGCGCGTCGCTGCAGCAGCTCCGGGGGGTGCCGTTGGCCGAACTCCTGCGGCAACGCCTTGACCGAATCCTGTCGTACGGAGCGGTCAGGGAACTGCAGCCCGGCTGAGCCGGCGCACGGGAGAGTTCTCGGGGAGCCGGCGAGGTTGCCGACCGGTCGCGCAGACGATTCATCGACTCCGTCAGGGCAGGTGAGCGGTACGGCCGAACCCGCGCTGGCGACGATTCTCCGGCGTTTTCTCGAGCCGCGTCTGGCGCGTCGCCGACGCGTCTGCGTCGCGCTCTCCGGTGGTCTCGACTCGGTCGTGCTGCTGCACGGCCTTAGCCTTCTGCGCACGGCGGGGCTGGCTTGCGAACTGTCGGCGGTGCATGTCCATCACGGTCTGAGTCCGCATGCCGACGCCTGGGCGGACTTCTGCCGGCAGCTCTGCGAACGGCTCGACGTGGCGCTGGCGGTCGAGCGGGTGCAGGTGTCGCTGGCCACTGCCGAGGGGCTCGAGGCGGCGGCACGGCGGCAACGACAGGAGGTCTTCGCGCTCTGCCCGGCGGACTGGCTGGCGCTCGCACACCATCGCGACGACCAGGCGGAGACCGTCCTCTTCCGGCTCTTGCGCGGCGCTGGCGTGCGCGGCGCCGCCGGCATGCCCGCCGAGAGAAGACTGGCTGCCGGTCCGCGGCTGATCCGGCCGCTGCTCGGCGTGCCGCGCGCGACGATCGCAACCCATGCGGCCGAGCAGGGGCTGACCTGGGTCGAGGACGAGAGCAACGCCGATCGTCGTCATCGCCGCAACCACCTGCGGCACGCGGTCCTGCCGTGCATCGAGCAGCAGTTTCCGGCCGCCGCGCAGTCGCTGACGCGCGCCGCCGGCCACTTTGCCGAGGCGGCGCAACTGCTCGATGAACTTGCGGTGATCGATCGTTCGCTGGTCGCCGGCAGGGAGGGCCGCATCGATCTGCCGCGCTTCAATCGCCTGAGTGCCGCGCGGGCGCGCAACCTGTTGCGTCACGAGCTGCATGGCGCCGGCTTGCGGGCGCCTGACAGCCGCTGGCTCGACGAAGCGCTGCGACAACTGGCGAGCGTCGAGGCGGCGTCGGCGACCTGTGTCGGCACCGTCGATGGCGAACTGCGGGTCTATCGCGGCGAGCTGTACATCGTTGGCAGGCGGCGGCCGGTCCCTGCCGTGCCCCTGGCATGGCGCGGCGAGCCGGAACTGGCCTGGGGTGCCGATCGGCTGTCCTTCGTGGCGACGGTTGGCGCCGGCATCAGCCGTCGGCTGCTCGGCGACGCCGCCGTCTGCCTGCGGACGAGGATGGGCGGCGAAGAGCTGCAGCCCGACCCGCGGCGGCCGCGCCGCGCCCTGCGCAAGCTGTTGCAGGAAACCGGGGTGCCGCCCTGGGAGCGCGAGCGTCTGCCACTGCTGTGCTGCGGCGAACGCGTCGCCTGGGTGGCCGGCCTCGGTGTCGACGTCGCGTTCGCCTGCGCGCCCGGGGAAGGCGGCATCGCCATCACGGTGCAGCGACGGGAGGAGCGTCCGCCCGCGGTTGCGCTGGCATTGCCGCGGGAACCCGGTTGAGGTGGCTCGCTCGGTCGACTTGCGGGTGCAGCGGCGCACCGGCGCTGGGGGCAGAACGGTATCCCGTGGACACCGAAGGTCGGCAAGAGAGCATTGCTGAGGGTTGCCGGGCGCCCTATAATCAGCGCTGATGCTGCATCGCAACAGCGGGCCCGCACGCGGGCTGGACGAGGAACGGATCAGGGAATGACCCGGCTGGCTGGGGAGGCCCAGCCGGGAAAGGGTTTTGCCCTGACGACATTGTTTCTGGGAGGCACATGACTGCAGAGGCCGCGCCGCACGGCGAGACGACGGGACTGGCGACGACCGCGCTGGCGGCGATGGGAGTCGTCTTTGGCGACATCGGCACCAGCCCGCTGTACACGATGAAGGAGGTGTTCGGCGGCCACCATCCGCTGGCGGTCACCCAGGCCAATGTCCTCGGGATCCTGTCGCTGGTGTTCTGGGCGCTGACGATCACCGTCTCGCTGAAGTACGTGCTGTTCATCATGCGCGCCGACAACAAGGGCGAGGGCGGCATCATGGCGCTGACGGCGCTGGCGCTGCGAACGGCGAACGCCGCGCCGCGGGTTCTCTGGCTGGTGTCGGCGCTGGGGATCTTCGGCGCCGCGCTGTTCTACGGCGATGCGGTGATCACCCCGGCGATGTCCGTCCTGTCGGCGGTCGAGGGGCTGGAAGTGGCGACACCGATGCTCAAGCCCTACGTCTTGCCGATCACCATCACCATTCTGGTGGTGCTGTTCGTCTTCCAACGGCATGGCACGGCCGCGGTGGGCGCCCTGTTCGGTCCGGTGATGATGTTCTGGTTTGCCACGCTCGGTGTCCTCGGGTTCTGGAACGTGGTTCAACATCCGTCGGTGCTGGTCGCAATCAACCCTTGGTACGCGCTGTCGTTCTGCATCGAGCATGTCGGCATGGCCTTCCTGGCGCTCGGCTCGGTGGTGCTGGCGATCACCGGTGGCGAGGCGCTGTACGCCGACATGGGACACTTCGGCCGGCGGGCGATCAAGTGGGCCTGGTTCGCCTTCGTCTTTCCGCTGCTCTACCTCAATTATCTCGGCCAGGGCGCGCTGATCCTCGCTGACCCGAAGGCGATCGAGAGTCCCTTCTTCCTGCTCGCCCCGGACGAACTGCTGCTCATCCCGCTCGTCATCCTCGCCACGACGGCCACCGTGATCGCCTCGCAGGCAGTGATTTCGGGCGCCTTCTCGCTCACCAGCCAGGCGATGCAACTCGGCTACTGTCCGCGCATCCAGGTGAAGTTCACCTCGGAACGCGAGAAGGGGCAGATTTACGTGCCGAACATCAATTGGCTGCTCCTGCTGACGGTGATCATCGTCGTCCTGGGCTTCCGTTCGTCGTCCAACCTGGCGTCGGCCTACGGCATCGCTGTCACGCTGACGATGATGATCGACACCGTCCTCGCCTTCGTCGTCGTGCGCGCGCTGTGGCAATGGAACTGGCCGCGCGCGGCGCTCTTCCTGGTCTGCTTCATCATCATCGACTTCGCTTTCTTCTCCGCCAACGTGATCAAGATCCTCGATGGCGGCTGGTTCCCGCTGGCGCTCGGCTGCACCGTGTTCGCGCTGCTGTCGACCTGGCGGCTGGGTCGCAAGCTCCTCTACGAACGCTTGCAGAAGGATTCGGTCCCGCTCAACGCCTTCATCGGCAGCCTCGCCGCGGGCGGACCACATCGCGTCGACGGTACCGGGGTCTTCATGACTGCCGAGCCACATGGTGTTCCGCGGGCATTGCTGCACAACCTCTATCACAACAAGGTCCTGCACGAGCGCGTGGTGCTGCTCAATGTCGTGACCGAGGACGTGCCGCATGTCGAGGACCAGAACATCCGCATCGAACCGCTGCCCGCCGGTTTCTACCGTGTCTTTGTCCGCTACGGCTTCAAGGACGATCCCGATGTACCCAAGGTGCTGGAGGAATGCGGTGCGTTGGGACTGCCGTTCGAGATGATGGAAACCTCGTTCTTCCTGGGCCGCGAGACGGTTGTCACGATGCCGATCTCCGGGCGTGCGCGGATGGCGTACTGGCGGCAGATCCTGTTCACCTGGATGTTCCGCAATGCCGATACCGCCACAGCCTTCTTCAAGATTCCTCCGAACAGGGTCGTCGAACTCGGCGCACAGGTGGAGTTGTCGTAATTCTCGCCTGTTCGGCAGGCGCTTTGGGGGATGCTGTGGCACTGATCATTACGGAAACCCGGGACGCGGTCGGCACCATCGTCATGAATCACCTGGCGCGGCGCAACGCGCTCAGCGAGGCGCTGATCGTCGAGATCACGACGGCGCTCGGCGCTTTCCGGGAGCAGGCGATGCGGGCGATCGTGCTGCGCGCTCCCGCCGGCAGCAAGGTCTGGTCGGCCGGGCACGATGTCAGCGAGCTGCCCACCGGTGGTCGCGATCCGCTCGGCTGGAGCGACCCGTTGCGGGTTCTCATCCGGGCGATCCAGGAATACCCGGCGCCGGTTGTGGCCCTCATCGAGGGCGGCGTCTGGGGTGGTGCCTGCGAAGTGGCGATGGCGTGCGACATTCTGGTGGCGACCCCGGACGCAAGCTTCGCGATCACGCCGGCCAAGCTCGGTGTTCCCTACAACCTCGGCGGTCTGCTGACCGTGTTGAACATGATTCCGCTGCCGGTGGCCAAGGAAATGCTGTTCACCGCCCAGCCGATTCCCGTTGCGCAGGCACTGAACCTCGGCGTGGTGAACTACGTACGCCCGGCCGACGAGATCGAGCCCTTCGTTTACAGCCTGGCCGAGAAGATCGTCGCCAATTCACCCCTGAGCATCGCGGTCATGAAGGAGGAACTGCGCCTCCTGTCGAGCGCCCGCTCGGTGACGCCGGAGTTGTTCGAAAGAATCCAGGGGCTGCGGCGCGAGGTCTACGACAGCCACGATTATCAGGAGGGACTGGCAGCCTTTGCCGAGAAGCGCAAGCCCCGCTTTCTCGGCCGCTGACCTCCGCGCCGGTCCGGTTGTCGGCCGCCACGGCCTGCAGCGCCGGCGCAGACCGCCAGCGTCAGCGCTTGCCGGCGAGCAGTTGCGCGAGTTCGACGGCGGTGCGCACGCCCATCTTCTCGAAGAGATTCGCGCGGTGGACCTCTACCGTGCGCATGCTGATCTGCAGTTCGTCGGCGATCAGCTTGTTGAGCTTGCCGGCGAGGACCAGTTCCATGACCTCGCGCTCGCGGGTCGTCAGACGGCCGAGGCGGGCGCTGAGCGAGTCGGCGTCGGAGGCGGCGAGACGCTGCGTCGCGTCGAGCTTCAGCGCCTCGACGACCCGGTCGACCAGTTCGTTGTCGTTGAACGGCTTCTCGACGAAGTCGAAGGCTCCCTTCTTCAGCGCTGCCACTGCCATCGGCACGTCACCGTGGCCGGTGAGGAAGATCACCGGCATGCGGCAGCCGCGCTCGCAGAGGACCTCGAAGAGTTCGGGCCCGCTCATGCCGCCCATGCGGATGTCGAGCAGGATGCAGCCGGAGAACGAAGGAAGCCAGTCGGCGAGGAAGTCCTCCGCCGACGGGTAGCTGAGGCAGGCGACGCCGCAGGACTCGAGCAGCCAGGCCAGCGAGTCGCGGATGGCGTCGTCGTCGTCGATCAGATGGGCGCAGGGAGTCATTGTCGGTTGATCGGCAGGGTGATGACGAAGATCGAACCGCCTTCAGGGTTGGCTTCGACCCACAGGCGGCCGTGGTGGAACTCGATGATCGAGCGGCAGATGTTGAGACCCATTCCCATGCCGTCGGCCTTGGTCGAGAAGAGCGGGGTGAACAGTTTCTCCAGCAGTTCGGGCGGGATGCCGGGGCCGCGGTCGACGACCCGGATTTCCATCTGCGTGTCGAACTGGCCGAGCTTGATCGTCAGTCGCCGGCGCTCCGCCGGCAGCCCGGCCATTGCCTCGATGCCGTTGCGCATCAGGTTGAGCAGCACCTGCTCGAGCATCACCGGGTCGGCCAGCAGTTCCGGCCGCATGCCCTGGATCTCGCGCACGATGCGCACGCCGCGATTCCTCGCCGCCGCCTCGATGAATCCGACGCTGTCATCGATCACCTCGGCGAGGTCGCAGGGAGCGAGCTTCGGTTCGCTCTTGCGCACGAAATCATGCACGCGCCGGATGATCTGGCCGGCGCGTTGCGCCTGCACCGCCAGCTTGCCGAGTGCGTCCCGGATCTGCTGCCGACTGAAGTTGCCGGAGTCGAGCTTGTTCAGGCAGCCGGCGTTGTAGCTGGTGATCGCCGCCAGCGGCTGGTTCAGTTCGTGTGCCAGCGTCGAGGCCATCTCGCCCATGGTCACCAGGCGGGCGGTGACCTGCAGCTTTTCCTGCTGCTGGCGGGCGACTTCCTCGGCCTGCTTGCGCGCCGTGACGTCGATGATCGACCCCATCCAGCCGCTCTGCCGGCCGTCCGCGTCGATCAGCGGCGCTTCGTAGATGAGCGCGTCGAAGCGGCTGCCGTCCTTGCGCATCAGGCGGATCTCGAAGCCCTCGTGCGGCGCGTCGCCCTGCAGGATCTTGTTGTGCACCTGCAGCGTCCGTTCCATTTCCTCGGGTGCCCAATAGGGCATCGGTGGTGCCCTGCCGATCAGCTCGTCGGCCGTGAAGCCGACCATGCGCAGGAACGAGGGATTGACGTAGGTGACGCGGCCCTCGAGATCACGCGCCCGCATGCCGACCATCAGCGAATCCTCCATCGCCTTGCGGAAGGCGTACTCCGAGCGCAGCGCCTGTTCCGCCAAAAGCCGCCGCTGGATCAGCCCGCGCACCGCCCACAGGCTCCAGAACACCGCCGCCGCCAGGACGATGACCAGGGTGGCGATCAGAGTCTGCGCCAGATTGCCCGGGCTGCGGTAGGCGGTCACCTGCAGAACCATGCCATAGCCCGGCGGGTCGAGGCTGATCGGGTGCGTCAGCGTCGTCGGCGAAGCGTCGATGCGCGACTTGCTGGCGAGCAGGCTGCCGTTGCCATCCACCGCCCGTACCTGATACTTTTCGGCAAACCACCACGGGATCTGGTGTTTCAGCAGCCCGTTCAGCGAGTACACCGCAAGCAGTGCACCGCGATACACGCCGTCATCGAAGATCGGCACATAGACCTCGAACTGGGCTGCCTCGATGGTGCGGAAGGCATCGCTGTAGATCGGCTTGCCGAGGCGGGCGAGTTCGAGCGAGCGGCTGACCGGGTTGTCGCCGAACGCGGAGTCCCCGTCGCGTGGCAGGGTCAAGGTCGGCATGCCGTGCACCACCTTCGCGGCCCGGTCAAGCCACAGCAGCTGTCGCAATTCGGGACTGTTCCTCAGGAGGTGGCGGGCGCGCAGGTCGAACAACTCTGCCGGACTGGCCGCTCGCGTCAGGTCGAGCGCCAGTTGCTGCAGCTGGTCGGCGTTCCCTTCGAGGTGGAAGCGCAGCGTCTGCTCGAGCCAGAGGACATCGGCGATCAGAGTCGAGCGCTGTTCGTCGATTTCGTTGCGGTGCAGCAGCCAGAGCAGGGCAATCAGCAGGACCAGCAGCAGTCCCGTCGCCAGCTTCAGGGCGAAGAGATACCAGGTCGACCATCTGAGTGGCGGCGGTCGGCGCCGGTCGTACTGGTAGGGAAGGTGTGTCTGCCTCATCGGCGGACATCTTACCGAACTTCCTCAGCGGTCGGGCGGCGCCCGCCGGCGGGCGCCGCCCGGTCACCATCGTCAGCGCATTGCGGATTTCCACAATGTTCGCCGGCATGCTTTTCTGTGATAGTCGTCGCTGCAGTACCGGTTGTCACCAATCCGAAATCATTCCCAAGGAGGAGAAGACATGAGACTTGCCAAGCTGTTCTTCGGTCTGGCTGCCTGCACGCTGGCCGCGACCCCTTTCACCGCCGTCGCCCAGCAGCCGATCGTCATCAAGTTCAGCCACGTCGTGGCGCACGATACGCCGAAGGGACTTGCCGCCGAGTACTTCGCCAAGCGGGCAGGCGAGCTGACGAAGGGCAAGGTCAAGGTCGAGGTCTACGCCAACTCGACGCTGTACAAGGACAAGGAAGAGATGGAGGCGCTGCAGCTCGGCGCGGTGCAGATGCTCGCCCCCTCGCTGGCCAAGTTCGGCCCGCTCGGCGTCAAGGAATTCGAACTGTTCGACCTGCCGTACATCTTCGACAACTACGAGGAACTGCACAAGGTGACGCAGGGCCCGGTTGGCCAGAGCCTGCTGAAGAAGCTCGAGCCGAAGGGAGTCGTCGGGCTGGCGTTCTGGGACAACGGCTTCAAGTCGTTCTCGGCCAACACGCCGATCAAGATGCCGGCCGACCTGAAGGGCAAGAAGTTGCGCATCCAGTCGTCGAAGGTGCTCGAGGAACAGATCCGCGCGCTGAGCGCGCTGCCGCAGGTGATGGCTTTCTCGGAGGTCTACCAGGCGTTGCAGACCGGTGTCGTCGATGGCACCGAGAACCCGATCTCCAACCTCTACACGCAGAAGATGTACGAAGTGCAGAAACATCTCGCGCTGACCGATCACGGCTATCTCGGCTACGCGGTGATCGCCAACAAGAAGTTCTGGGAGGGTCTGCCGGCTGACGTTCGCGGCCAGCTCGAGCAGGCGATGAAGGAATCGACCGTCTACGCCAACAAGATCGCCAAGGAGCAGAACGACAAGGATCTGGAAGGTGTGAGGAAGAGCGGCAAGACGCAGGTGTACACGCTGACCGCCGACGAGAAGACCGCCTTCAAGAAGGTGCTGGCACCGGTGCATGTGAAGATGGAATCGCGCATCGGCAAGGATCTGCTGCAATCGGTCTACAAGGAGACGGGCTTCGATCCGACCAAGTTCTGATCGCGGCCGGGAGGAGGGAAACGGCCCGTTGGGATGCCTGACCCAGCGGGCCTTTTTTCAGGCAGTCGGAGGAGACATTCTCTATGAAGCTACTGGACCACCTCGAGGAGTGGCTGATCACCTTCCTCATGGGGGCGGCAACGACGATCATCTTCCTGTCGGTCGTGCATCGCTATCTCTCGGGAATGTCGATTCCCGGCCTGCAGGACTGGCTGCTGTCGCTGAATTTCGGCTGGGCGCAGGAGCTGTGCATCATCATGTTCGTCTGGATGGCGAAGTTCGGCGCCGCCTACGGCGTGCGAACCGGCATCCACGTCGGGGTCGATGTGCTGATCAACCGCATGAACGAGCAGACGCGCGGCAAGTTCGTCATTTTCGGCCTGCTCGCCGGTGCGCTGTTCACCGGCATCGTCGGCACGCTCGGGGCGCACTTCGTCTGGGAGAACGGCTTCCACTATGCCTCCTACACCTTGCTTGGCTGGGACGTCGGTGACGTACCCGAAGGGCCGACGACGCCCGACCTCGAGTGGCCGACGTGGATCGTCTACAGTGCCATTCCGCTCGGTTCGTCGCTGATGTGCTTCCGCTTCCTGCAGGTGACCTGGAGCTTCATCCGCACCGGCGAACTGCCGCACCACGATCATGGCCACGTCGACGGCCTCGAGGAGAATCCCGACGTTGCCGAGACCTTCCGGCTCGAGGACAACCTGCACCCGCATGACCTGAAGTATCCGCAACACCATCCGGAAGACCGCTCCGGTCAGGGAGGAGAGAAGAAATGAACGCCATCATCATCTTTGTCATCCTGCTGGTCCTGATGCTGACCGGCATGCCGATCTCGATTTCGCTCGGCCTGACGGTACTCAGCTTCCTCTTCATGTTCACCCAGGTGCCGCTCGAATCGGTCGCCCTGAAGCTCTTCACCGGCATCGAGAAGTTCGAGATCATGGCGATTCCGTTCTTCATCCTCGCCGGCAACTTCCTGACACACGGCGGCGTCGCGCGACGGATGATCAAGTTCGCGACCGATGTCGTCGGCCACTGGTACGGTGGCCTCGGGCTTGCCGGGGTGATGGCGTGCGCACTGTTCGCCGCGGTGTCGGGCTCGTCGCCGGCAACGGTCGTCGCCATCGGCTCGATCCTGATGCCGGCGATGGTCCGGGCGGGCTTCCCGAACCGCTTCGGCGCCGGCGTCATCACCACCTCGGGTGCACTCGGCATCCTGATTCCGCCGTCGATCGTCATGGTCATGTACTCGGTGGCGACCAACACCTCGGTCGGCGCGCTGTTCATGGCCGGCGTCATCCCGGGCATCCTGCTGGCGATGACCCTGGGCGGCGTCACCTGGTACCGGGCAAGGAAGTTCGACTACCCGCGCATGCCGAAGGCCTCCTTCGCGCAGCGCCTGAAGTCGTTCCGCGAGTCGGCATGGGGCCTGTTCCTGATCGTCGTCGTCATGGGCGGCATCTACAGCGGCATGTTCACGCCGACCGAGGCAGCGGCGATGAGCGCGGTCTACGCCTTCGTCGTCGCCGTCTTCGTATACAAGGATCTGACGATGAAGGACGTGCCGAGGGTGCTGCTCAACTCGGCGAACATGTCGGCGATGCTGCTCTACATCATCACCAATGCCGTCCTCTTCTCGTTCATCATGACCAACGAGAACATCCCGCAGGCGCTCGCGGACTGGATGCTCGGGCACGGACTGGGAATGATCGCCTTCCTGCTGGCGGTGAACATCATCCTGCTCCTCGCCGGCAACTTCATGGAACCGTCGTCGATCGTGCTGATCTTCGCGCCCATCCTGTTCCCGGTGGCGATCAAGCTGGGCATCGATCCGGTGCACTTCGGCATCCTGATGGTGGTGAACATGGAGGTCGGCATGTGCCATCCGCCGGTTGGGCTCAATCTCTACGTCGCTTCCGGCATCACCAAGATGGGCATCACCGAACTGACCGTCGCCGTCTGGCCGTGGCTGCTGTCGATGCTCGTCTTCCTGGTCGTCGTCACCTACGTGCCGATCATGTCGCTCTGGCTGCCGAAGACGCTCGGCATGATGTAGGAGGCGTTCGCCGATCGAGGCTGGCTCCGTCGGGGCGCGCGCGGAAACCGTGTGCGCCCCGTTTTCCGTGGCGGTCGCGAGGCGCGCGTGGGGGGGGTTGCGGGCGCGCCAGCGCGGGGCTGGCGTGGTTCCTTGCCGTACCGTCTCACCGGGGCAGGCCCGGACCGGCGCTCGGGATGCCGTGGCAAGGCCGCTGTCGCCGGCGCGGGGCCGCTGCCGGCCGGAACCGCCGGCCTTCATTGAGGCCCAATTTGCATCGCCGCCGGCATTCGTGCCCGAGTCTTGGTATAATCCTCAAGTTATGTGTCTAGCAATATGATTTCGTGTCGTTTTTCTTCTTCCACCCCATCCGGAGAGTGATCCATGGCCAGCGAACGCACCCTTTCCATCATCAAGCCAGACGCCGTTGCGAAGAACGTCATCGGCAAAATCTATTCCCGTTTCGAAACCAACGGGCTGAAGCTGATTGCGGCGAAGATGGCCTGGCTGTCACCGCAGGAGGCCGGTGCCTTCTACGCCGTGCACAAGGAGCGTCCGTTCTACAAGGATCTGGTTGATTTCATGACCTCGGGCCCGGTCATGATCCAGGTGCTCGAGGGCGACGATGCGATCGCCAAGAACCGTGAACTGATGGGCGCGACCGATCCGAAGAAGGCCGAGCCGGGAACGATTCGCGCCGACTTCGCCGAGTCGATCGACGCCAATGCTGTGCACGGCTCCGACGGGCCGGAGACGGCGAAGGTCGAAATCGCGTTCTTCTTTCCCGAGATGAGCGTCTACGCCGGTCGCTAGCCTCTGCGGACGCGTCGCGTCGGTCGTCATGGCAGTCAACCTGCTCGATTTCGATGCCGCCGCACTGGCGGCTTTCTTCGCCGACCAGGGCGAGAAGCCGTTTCGTGCGCGGCAGGTGCTGCGCTGGCTGCATCGCTGCGGCCAGGCGGACTTTTCGGCGATGACCGACATCGCCCGCAGCCTGCGCGAGAAGCTCGAGCTGCTGGCGGTCGTCCAGCCACCGCCGGTCATCGCTGACCGGCTGGCCGACGACGGTACGCGCAAGTTCCTGTTCGACGTCGGCGGCGGCAATGCCGTCGAGTCCGTCTTCATCCCCGAGGAGGAACGCGGCACGCTGTGCATATCGACGCAGGCCGGCTGTGCGCTCGACTGTTCCTTCTGCGCAACGGGCAAGCAGGGTTTCAACCGCAACCTGACGGTGGCGGAGATCATCGGCCAGCTCTGGCAGGTGCGGCATGCGCTGGGTGCCTGGCGCGAACATCCGGCGAATGGCGAGCGACTGATCAGCAACGTCGTCCTGATGGGCATGGGCGAACCGCTGGCGAATCTCGACAATACCGTGCGGGCACTGCGGCTGATGCTCGACGACAACGCCTACGGGCTCTCGCGTCGCCGCGTCACGGTGTCGACATCCGGTCTGGTGCCGGCGATGGATCGTCTGCGCGACGAGTGCCCGGTGGCGCTGGCAGTTTCGCTGCACGCTCCGGACGACCGGCTGCGTGACGAACTGGTGCCGATCAATCGCAAGTATCCCTTGCGCGCGCTGCTGGCCGCCTGCCAGCGCTATCTCGACCGGGCGCCGCGCGATTTCATCACTTTCGAGTACGTCATGCTCGACGGCGTCAATGACTCGGATGCGCAGGCCGGTACGCTGCTGGCGCTGACGCGTGAGGTGCCGTGCAAGTTCAACCTGATTCCTTTCAACCCCTTCCCGGGCTCGCCGTATCGGCGCTCGCCGGCGCTACGGGTGCGTCGCTTCGCGGAAATCCTGCTCGCCGGCGGCATCGTCACGACGACGCGCAGGACGCGCGGCGACGACATCGCCGCCGCCTGCGGTCAACTGGCCGGGCAGGTGCGCGACCGGACGCAGCGGAGCAGCCGCAGCTTCGTTCTCGAGTTGTTGCCGCGAGGGGCGCGCGCATGAGACGGGCGTTCCTCTGTCTGGTCGTCTGCCTGGGCCTTGCTGCCTGTTCCTCGGGATCGGTGTCGCCGGTGGCGAAGAAGCCCGCCGAAGACGAGGTGGATTCACGGCCGCCGACGAAACCGCGCGATCCGCGCACACGCGCCAAGCTGCATACCGAACTCGGCGCAATGTATCTGCAGGCCGGCAACCTGACGGTCGCGCTCGAGGAGCTGAGCATCGCCATCCTCACCGATCCCGATTATGCGACCGCCTACAGCATGCGCGGACTGGCGGCGTACCGCATCCGCGAGCTGCAACTGGCCGACCAGGATTTTCGCCGTGCGCTCAGCATCGACGGCAAGGATCCGGAGATCAACAACAATTACGGCTGGTTCCTCTGCCAGGTGGGGCGCGAAAAGGAAGCACTCGGCCATATTCAGGCGGCAATGACGAACCCGCTCTACAAGACGCCGGAGAAGGCGTACCTCAATGCCGGCAGCTGTTATGCCAGGATCGGTGACCTCGCCACTGCCGAGGGTTACGTGCAGCAGAGCCTGCGCATCCTGCCGGGGAACCCGCAGGCGCTGCTCGAACTGGCGAACATCAACTATCGCAAGGGCGACCTCGAGCTGGCGCGCCAGGAACTCGGCGATCTCCTGCGCCACAACGAGCCAAACGCCGAGGCGTTGTGGCTCGGCGTGCGAATCGAACGGGCGCTGGGCAACCGTTCGGCCGAAGCCCGCTACACCAGCCAGTTGCGGCGAAAGTTCCCGCTCTCGCCCGAGGCGCAGGAATTGCTGAAGGGAAAACCGGAATGAGTGAGCAGGGCATTCTCCCGCTGCCGCCGGAAGAGCGCCCGGCTGACGCCGCGGCAGGGGTGGCGGCAGGCGCAGTGCCAGCCGTCGCCGGCGGCGTCGGGCAACAACTGCGCGCGGCGCGCGAGGCACGCGGGCTGAGCCTGGCCGAGGTGGCGCAGTCGCTCAAGCTGGGACAGGGGCAGGTGGCAGCGCTCGAGAACGAGGAATGGCAAGTCCTGCCGGGCAACACGATGATCCGCGGTTTCGTGCGCAACTACGCGCGTCTGTTCAGTCTGGACGTCGAGCAACTGATGCGCGGTCTCGATGCCGCCGAACTGCAGCAGAAGCCACAGCTCGCCGCGTCGGCCGGAACCAGCGCCCACCTGCCACCGCCCTCGGGGCGACGGGCCGAGCGGCGGGATTACCTGGCCGCTCTTGCCGGCCTGCTGCTGCTCGGGCTGGCGGTTCTGGTCTACTTCTTCGCCCCTCTGGATCAGTGGCAGCTGCGGATGGGCGAGCTGATCGAGAGCCGGTCGGCGGCACCGCGGGCGGAGCGCGCGCAGCCAGAGCCGGCGCCCCCGGCAGCCGTCGAGTCGACGACGCGTGCTGCCGCTGCCGAATCAGTGACCACCGTCAATGCTCCGAACGCAACGGTGCTGGCGGCAGCCTCGTCGTCAGCAAGCGCGGCGGCCGCTGGCGGCGGCGAGCTTCGACTCTCGTTCGCCCAGTCGGCGTGGGTTGAAGTGCGCGATGCCATGGGTCAAATGATCGTTTCCGGGATGATGCCTGCGGCGAGTCAGCGCGAGATTGTGGGGCAGGCGCCTTTCTCGCTGGTGATCGGCAACGCGACGCAGGTGACGGTGCAGTATCGCGGCCGCTTGATCGACCTGGCGCCGCACAGCAAGGGTGATGTGGCCCGGCTGACGGTCGAATGAGTCGGCGGCAAGTGGTGAGCGGAGCGTGAGCGCAGCAGCCGAGGGCACGCCGCGCCGGCCGACGCGGCCGGTTCGGGTTGGGCAGGTGACGATCGGTGGTGCGGCGCCGGTGGTCGTCCAGTCGATGACCAACACGGACACCGCCGACATCGTCCGCACGGCGATCCAGTGTGCCGAGCTGGCACGCGCCGGATCGGAACTGGTGCGGGTGACGGTCAATACGCCGCAAGCCGCTGCCGCGGTGGCGCCGATCCGCGAGCAACTCGCCCGGATGGGAGTCGATGTGCCGCTGATCGGCGACTTCCATTACAACGGACACCGCCTGCTTGCCGACCATCCGGAGTGTGCCGAGGGACTTGCCAAGTACCGCATCAATCCGGGCAATGTCGGTCATGGCCGCAAGCGGGACGAGCAGTTCGCGCAGATGATCGAAATCGCCTGTCGCTACGAGAAGCCGGTGCGCATCGGTGTCAACTGGGGCAGCCTCGATCAGGATCTGCTGGCACGCATCATGGACGAGAACGCGCGGCGAGCGGTGCCGCAGGTTGCCGTCGCCGTGATGCGCGAGGCGATGGTCGTCTCGGCACTCGAGTCGGCAGCGCGCGCCGAGGCGCTCGGCATGCCGGGCGAGCGCATCGTCCTGTCATGCAAGGTCTCGGGCGTGCAGGACCTGATCGCCATCTACCGCGAGTTGTCGCGGCGCTGCGATTACGCCCTGCATCTGGGGCTGACCGAGGCCGGCATGGGGTCGAAAGGCATCGTTGCGTCGACGGCAGCGATGGCGGTGCTGCTGCAGGAGGGGATCGGCGACACCATCCGTGTCTCGCTGACTCCCGAGCCCGACGGGGCACGGACCCAGGAGGTGGTCGTCGCGCAGGAGATGCTGCAGACGATGGGGCTGCGCGCCTTCACGCCGATGGTCGTCGCCTGTCCGGGCTGCGGCCGGACGACCAGCACCTTTTTCCAGGAACTGGCGCAGTCGATCCAGGAGCATGTCCGGCGCCGGATGCCGCAATGGCGGATCGAGCACGACGGCGTCGAGAACATGACGCTGGCGGTGATGGGCTGCGTCGTCAATGGGCCCGGGGAAAGCAAGCACGCCAACATCGGCATCAGCCTGCCGGGTACCGGCGAGGTGCCGGCGGCGCCGGTGTTCGAGGATGGCGTGAAGACGGTGACGCTGCGCGGCGAGCACATCGCCGAGGAATTCACCGCCATCGTCGATGCGTACGTGGCGCGCACCTACCAGAGAAAGTCTGTCGTTCGATGAGCACGAGCAAGATCCAGTCGCTGCGCGGGATGAGCGACATCCTGCCCGACGAGGCGGAGTTCTGGGACCGTTTCGATGAAGCGGTCCGTTCCTGGCTGCGCAGTTACGGTTACCGACCGATTCGCCTGCCGATCGTCGAGCCGACGCCGCTGTTCAAGCGTGCCATCGGCGAAGTGACCGACATCGTCGAGAAGGAGATGTACTCCTTCGTCGACAGCCTCAACGGTGAGCAGCTGACGCTGCGCCCTGAAGGGACGGCCGGTTGCGTGCGGGCGGTGATCCAGCACAACCTGGTGGCGCAGCAGCCGCAGAGGCTCTACTACACGGGCCAGATGTTCCGCCATGAGCGGCCGCAGAAGGGGCGCTATCGCCAATTCCACCAGGTCGGCGTCGAGGCGCTTGGTTTTCCCGGACCCGACATCGACGCCGAGCAGATCCTCATGGGTGCCCGCCTGTGGGATGACCTCGGGCTCGAAGGGATCGTCCTGCAGCTCAACACGCTCGGGCAGCCGGCCGAGCGCGCACGCCATCGCGCCGAGCTGATTGCCTACCTCGAACGGCACAGTGCGCTGCTCGACGAGGACAGCCGGCGGCGCCTCTACAGCAACCCGCTGCGCATTCTCGACAGCAAGAACCCGTCGCTGCAGGAGGTGATTGTCGGCGCGCCGCGGCTGCTCGATCATCTCGGCGACGAATCGCTGGCACACTTCGAAGGCGTGCAGCAGGTGCTGCGCGATGCCGGGCAGCCGTTCGCGATCAACCCGCGTCTGGTGCGTGGCCTCGACTATTACAATCTGACGGTCTTCGAATGGGTGACCGATCGCCTTGGGGCGCAGGGAACGGTCTGCGCCGGCGGTCGCTACGACGGGCTGGTCGAGCAACTCGGCGGCAGGGCGTCGCCTGCCTGCGGTTTCGCCATGGGCGTCGAGCGGCTGACGACGCTGATCCGTGAGGCTGGTGGCGCTGCCGGGTCGCAGCCGGTGGACGTCTATGTCGTGCACCAGGGTGTGGCGGCGTCGCGGCTGGCGGCGCGGGTCGCCGAGTCGCTGCGCGATCGCGGCATCGATGTCCTCTTTCATTGCGGCGGGGGCGGTTTCAAGTCGCAGATGAAGAAGGCCGACACCTCGGGCGCCGCTTTCGCCGTCATCATCGGCGACGACGAGGCAAGCGCCGGCGAGGCGAGCCTGAAGCCGTTGCGCGCCGCGGACGGGCAGTCGAACGAACAGCGACGCGTCGGCGTTGACCGCCTGGCCGACGAGATCATCGATGCAATAGTTGATTGGGAAGAAGCTTGATGGCTACCTACGACCTCGAAGAACAGGAACAGATCGCCGAGCTGAAGGCATGGTGGAAGCAGTACGGCAGTCTGGTGACCGGCATCATCACCGCTGCGGCGCTCGCGGCTCTCGCCTGGCAGGGCTGGAACTGGTACGAGCGGCAGCAGTCGGCGCAGGCGGCGGTGGTTTTTTCGAGCCTGCAGAAAGCGATCGCCAGCAACGATGCGCAGCGCATCAAGGCGGCGAGTGGCGAACTGGCGGACAAGTACGGCGGCACGGCCTATGCGTCACTGGCTGCGCTGAAGACCGCGCGCGTGTTGGTCGATGCCGGCGATGTCAAGACGGCGCGGGTGCAACTCGCCTGGGTGGTCGACCATGGCAAGGATGGACTGCGCGATGTGGCGCGCTTGCGGCTGGCGGCCCTGATGCTCGACGAGAAGGCTTACGACGAGGCGCTGAAGCTGCTCGAGGGCGCTCCGGCTGCCGGATTCGCGGCGCGCTTCGCCGACGCCCGTGGCGATGTCCTGGCCGCACAGGGCAAGGCTGGCGAGGCGCGGGCGGCGTACCAGGCGGCCCTGGCCGCACTCGACGCAGTCGACGGCGGTGGCAAGGGAAGGAACTCGCTGCAGGATGGCCAGGCCAACGCCGCCTATCGCGAATCGCTGCAGCTCAAGCTCGATGCACTTGGGGAGCGGGGTTGATGATGCGACCACTGCTGGCCGCGGCGCTTGCGGCAACCGTTGCCGGGTGTTCGACGCTCGATGCGCTGAATCCGTTCAGCAGCAGCGGGCCGAAAATGGCCGAGCTGCAGCCGATCCAGGCCAGCGTCGAGGCACGCGTCCTGTGGTCGGATGGCGTCGGCAGGAGCGAGGACTACACGCTCGTGCCGGCGATCGTCGGCTCGACCGTCTATGCCGCGGCCCGCGACGGGACGATCGTTCGCCTTGACGACGGGCAGCCGGCGTGGCGGATCAAGGCCGAGGTGCCGCTCTCGGGCGGCGTCGGTGCCGACGCGCGCATGCTCGTCGTCGGTACCGCGAAGGGCGAGGTGCTCGCCTTTTCGGCCTTCGACGGCAGCCCGCTGTGGAAGGCGAAGGCCAGCAGCGAGGTGGTGGCGCCACCGGCGCTGAGTTCGAACGTCGTGATCGTGCGCACCGTCGACCATCGTCTGGCGGCCTACGATGCCAGCGACGGCAAGCGCCGGTGGCTGTACCAGCGGCCGAGTACACCCTTGTCGCTGCGGGTCACCGCAGCGCCACTGATCGTCGAGAAGTACGTCTTCGTCGGCTTTCCCGGCGGCAAATTGATGGCCGTCAGCCTCGACAACGGCGCGCCGCTCTGGGAGGGCACCGTCGCGCTGCCGAAGGGAGCCACCGAGCTCGATCGCGTCGCCGACGTCACCAGTGCGCCGGTGATCGACGGCCGGATGATCTGTGCCGCTGCCTTCCAGGGGCGCATCGCCTGTTTCGATCTCGGTAACGGCAGCCTGATCTGGTCGCGCGAGATCTCGAGTGCTGCCGGCCTCGGGGTCGACAGCCGTTACGTCTACGTCTCAGACGACAAGGGTGCGGTGCATGCCCTCGACAAGGCGAGTGGCGCCAGTCTCTGGAAGCAGGACAAGCTCTTCCTGCGCCGACTGACCGCCCCGCAGCCGCTGCGCAGCATGGTCGTGGTCGGCGATGCGAAGGGCGTGGTCCATTTCCTGAGCCGCGACGATGGCTCCTTCGTCGCTCGCCTGGAGAGCGATGGCAGCCCGATCCGGGCGCCGCTGCAGCGCCTCGGGAACAGTCTGCTGGCGCAGACGAGCAAGGGCAGTGTGCTCGCGATCGAAGCGCAATGAAACCGAGCATCGTCCTCGTCGGGCGACCCAACGTCGGCAAGTCGACGCTCTTCAACCGCCTGACGCGGACGCGCGACGCGCTGGTGGCCGACATCCCGGGCCTCACGCGTGACCGCCACTACGGGCACGGGCGGCTGGGCAGCAAACCCTACCTGGTCGTCGACACCGGTGGCTTCGAACCGCTTGCCCGCGATGGCATCGTCCACCAGATGGCGCGACAGACCGAGCAGGCGATCGACGAGGCCGATGCCATCCTCTTCCTCGTCGATGGCCGCAGTGGCGTCACCGCGCTCGACAAGGAAATCGCCAATCGCCTGCGGCGGTCGGCTCGCCCCGTCCTGGTTGCGGTCAACAAGGCGGAAGGTCTCAGTCCCGGGGTCGTCGCTGCCGATTTCCATGAGCTGGGTCTCGGGGAACCGGTCGCGATTTCGGCGGCGCATGGCGAAGGCGTGCGGGCACTCATGGAACTGGCGCTGCAGCCCTTGCCTGAGCCGCCGCCGGAGGCGGGCGCGGCCGATTCCATCCGGGTGGCGATCGTCGGCCGGCCGAACGTCGGCAAGAGCACGATGATCAACGCCCTCATCGGTGAGGAGCGGGTGATCGCCTTTGACCAGCCGGGGACGACCCGCGATGCGATCGAAGTCGAGTTCGAGCGTGCTGGCCGTCGCTACAGCCTGATCGACACCGCCGGTCTGCGGCGCCGCGGCAAGGTCTTCGAGACGATCGAAAAGTTCTCGGTGATCAAGACGCTGCAGGCGATCGAAGGAGCGCAGGTGGTGGTCCTCGTGCTCGACGCGCGGCAGGATATTTCCGACCAGGATGCGCACATTGCGGCCTTCATTCGCGAATCCGGGCGCGCGCTGGTCGTCGCGGTGAACAAGTGGGACGGGCTCGATCCCTACCTCCGCGAGCAGATCAAGGTCGCTCTCGAAAGCCAACTGTCGTTCATCGACTTTGCGCGCTTTCACTACGTCTCGGCGCTTCGGGGGCAGGGCCTTGAAACGCTCTTCCGCTCGGTCGATGCCGCGCACCAGGCCGCCACCGTCAACCTGCCGACACCGCAACTGACCCGTGCGCTGATCGATGCCGTCGCCCGGCAGGCACCGCCGCGCAGCGGTCAGTTCCGGCCGAAGCTGCGCTACGCCCACCAGGGCGGCCGCAACCCGCCGCTGATCGTGATCCACGGCAACGCACTCGACAAGGTGCCAGAGTCGTATCGCCGCTACCTCGAGCGCGCCTTCCGAGATGTCTTCAAGTTGCAGGGGACGCCGCTGCAGATCCAGTTCAACGTCAGCAGCAATCCCTTTGCCGACAGGCCGGCGGCCGAGCAGAACCGCCGCAGCGCAGCGCCGGTCGTGCGGGGAAAGGCGGCTGCGGCTGGCCCCGCAAGACCGGCGCCGGCGGCGCGGTTGGCGGTCAAACGGAAGGTTCCGGGCCGAAGCTGAAGTGTCCCGACCGGCCGGCGACCGCCGCGACCGCGGCGCTCAGCCCTTGTCGGGGGCTTCGCCGGTCGGGTTGCCGGCATCGCTGCCAATGTCGCCGCTGCTGCCGTCCGAACTGGCGGGGCTGCCGTCGGAGCCGTCGCCGACGATGCTGTCGCCCGCCCGGGCAAGAGCCGCCCGCGACTTGTCGAGCAACTCGCTCGCCTCGCCGATCAGCGTCGCGCCGAGTTCCTTGCCACTGACCGCCAGGCCGGGCCCGGCGCGATCGCGGATTCGGGTTTTGCTGTTGCGCTCGCGAGCGTTTCCACCGATCATAGCGCCTTGGCCAGTCGCGCCTGGGCCCGGCGTGCGTCTCGCTGCTGCTGCCGTCCGGGTCGCAGCGACCCGAGGCGGGCTTCACGGTATCCGGAAAACTGAAGGTGATCAAGGTTCTGTTCGTCTGCATGGGAAACATCTGCCGATCGCCAACGGCAGAAGGCGTTTTCCGCCATTTCTTGCGAGCGAAGAACCTGCAGGACCGGGTCGAGGTCGATTCGGCAGGAACCCATGGCTACCATGCCGGTGAGGCACCGGATCAGAGGACGCAGCGGGCGGCTGCGGTGCGCGGCTATGACCTCTCCGAGATGCGGGCGCGCAAGGTCGCATCGCAGGATTTGACGTATTTCGACCAGATCCTTGCCATGGACCGCAACAACCTGGAAGTCCTCAAGCGAATCTGTCAACCGGACAAGCACGACCGGCTTGGCTTGCTGATGAGCTACTCGAAGAGCTTCGACGACGACGAAGTGCCTGATCCCTACTACGGCCTTGGCCATGGTTTCGACCTTGTCCTTGACATGATCGAGGATGCTGCGCAGGGGCTGGTCGAGAGCATCGAGCAGCAACTGCTCGACGGCGCCGTTTCCGAACTGCCCGCCAACGCAGAAAGCCCGGACCGCCAGAGCGACTGAAGGCGGGCTGCCTGCGCGCTGGACGGTGCCGGGCGCCTGGCATCAGCCGGGTGCCTTCCCTGCCGGCGGGGCAGGTTTGCCATCGCGGATCGCCGCTGTCGCTGGCGGCAATCGCAGCACGACTCCCCGCAGGCAATCCGGACAGAACCCGTACCCCAACACCACCGTCAGGCTGACCACTGGCGTCGGGAAAGCGGTTTGCAGGTGGTGATCGAGCTCGGTCCACTCTCCACTCCTGGCGAACGCGAATCCGGTTGCACATGCTGCAGCGCTTGACGAAAGTCGCAGCGCCACCGCTCGCTGCGGTGACGATGGGCGGCGGCTGCTGCCAGGGTTCCTGGTGAAGCTGGTGATGACAGACGTCGAGCCAATTGCCCTCGCGCGGCATGATGGTCATCTGCATCAGCCGCTTCATCCGTGCCGAGTCGCAACGATACGACCGCTGCACTTCGCGTTTGAGCGTCCTGGCGGACATCAACATGGCGCGGACGAACATCCGCGTGACGTCGCCGCTGATGAAATCGTCCAGCCGGCGGCCGATGACCCGTGCAGCCAGGATCGATTCGCCGCCATTGGCCAGCGCAAAGCGATCCCAATCACCCGCCACCGCGACGATCGAATCCGTCGCGTCGAGCGTATAGCGCAGCCGCGCCGTCGCCGGCAGTTCGTTGGGAGCGTTGCCGCGCGTGCCGCCGTTCGCCGGGTCCGCAATCAGTTCGCTTGCCGCGCCTGCAGCCACCGCGCGAAATCGTCGGCTGTCAGTGGCCTGGAGTAGAGAAAGCCCTGGCCGTGGTGGCAGCCCGACGCGTCGAGTTCGGCGTGCTGGTCTGCATCCTCGACTCCCTCGGCGACGACACTCATCCCCAGATTGCGCGCCAGGGCGATGATTGCCGAGCCGATCGCGCGGTCGTCGGCGCTGGTCGAGATGCCGTCGACGAAGCTGCGGGCGATCTTCAGTTCGTGGATCGGGAAGCGCTTGAGGTACGAGAGCGACGAGAAGCCGGTGCCGAAGTCGTCGATGCTGATCGTCAGGCCGCAGGCCACCAGTTCGGCGAGCATTCTTTGCGCGCGGTCAAAGTCCATCAGGACGCCTTCGGTGATCTCGATGCACAGTCGCTGCGGCGCGACGCCGTGCGTGCTGACGATCCGCATCAGGTCGCTGGCCATGCCTTCCTTGCGGAAATGTCGGGCCGAGATGTTGACGCTGATGCGCACCTTCGCCAACCCCATCTGCTCCCAGAGCGCGATCTGCCGACAGACCTCGCCAAGAACCCACTCGTCGAGTGCGACGATCAGGTTGCTCTGCTCGGCGACCGGGATGAACTCCACTGGCTCGATCGTTTCGCCGTTATACTGCCAGCGTACCAGTGCCTCGGCGCCGATCAGCTGCTGGCTGTCGAGGATGACCTGTGGCTGGTAGCAGACGGTCAGCTCTCCAGCCTCGATCGCCCGCCGCAAGCCCGCCTCGAGGGTGAGTCGGCGCGCGGCATGCCGGGCGAGATCGGCGGTGAAGAAGCGGAACGCGTTCTTGCCGTGGTCCTTGGCGCGATACATCGCCGAATCGGCATTGCGCATCAGCGCGCCGGCATCGGCGGCGTCCTCGGGGAACATGCTGAGGCCGATGCTGGCACTGACGAAGCATTCGTGTTCTTCGAAATGGTAGCTGGCACTCAGCGCACTGAGCAGGCGTTCGGCGGTTCGCGTCGCTTCCCTGCGGTCGGTTGTCTCGAGCAGGACGACGAACTCGTCGCCACCGAGCCTCGCCACCGTGTCTTCGGAACGGACACAGTCGAGCAGCCGCATCGCCGCCTGTTTGAGCAGGCGGTCGCCGGTGACGTGACCAAGGGTGTCGTTGACGACCTTGAAGTTGTCGAGGTCGATGAAGACGACGCCCATGCTCTCGTGCGAGCGCTCGGCGCGCGCCAGGGCGAGATGCAGGCGGTCGTTGAACAGCGCCCGGTTGGGCAGTCCGGTCAGCTCGTCGTGCGTCGCCAGGTACTCGATGCGCTGCTGCGACTCGCGCACCTTGGTGATGTCGCTGAACATGCCGACATAGTTCACCACCTTGCCGTTCTTGTCCTTGACCGTGTTGATCGACAGCCACTCGAGGAACGGCTCGCCGTTCTTGCGCCGGTTCCAGATCTCGCCCTGCCAGACACCGAGCCGGTTGATGCGCTCCCACATGTCCTGATAGAGCTCGGGCGGTGTCAGGTTGGAGCGCAGCAGGCTTGGCTTCTCGCCGATGACTTCCTCACGGGTGAATCCGGTGAGGACGGTGAAGGCATCATTGACCGTCAGGATGCGCTGCTCGGTGTCGGTGACCATCACTCCTTCGGACGCGCGGTCGAAGACCATCGCCGCCAAGCGCAGGCTGTCTTCGGCCTCCTTGCGTGCGGTGATGTCGGTGGCCTGGAAACACAGGCCGGTGATCGCGCCATCGTCATCCAGCAGCGGGAAGCGCACGGCCAGGAAATGACGCGGCCCGCCCGGCAGCGGCAGCGCTTCCTCGCGTTCGATTCCCTGCCGCAGGCGCATCGCTTCGAGTTCACTCTCGCGGAAGACCGCGCAGACCTCGGCCGGGAAGAGCTGCAGGTCGGTCTTGCCAATGACCTCGCCGCCGGCGAAATCGAAGGTCGCCTCGAACTTCGGATTGGCGAACTGGTAGCGCCCGGAGGCGTCCTTGACGGCCATCAGCGAAACCGAGTTGTTGATCACGGCGAGCAGCCGCACCTGCGTCTCGCGCGCCGAGCGCTCGATCTCGTAGAGGTTGGTGTTGTCGGCAAACAGCAGGATGACGCCGGCGATGCGCTGTGTGTCGCGCAACAGCGGCACGATGTGCAACGCATAGTGCCGGCGGTCGGCGTTTACGATCTGGCAGTCGAGAGCTGTCTGCGACTCGATCACCTGCTGGCTGTTCGCAACCAGATCGGGCATGCCTGGCGGCAGCGGCAGGTCGCGCAGGTGACGGCCGCTCTGTGCCGCACCCAGCTTGAAAAGCCGCGCCGCGGCGCTGTTGAAACGCTGCAGGCCGAGGTTGCGGTCGAGCACCAGCAGCGGGTAGTCGACGCTGTTCTGGATGCATTCCAGCTCGATGTTGAGTTCCTGCGTCTCGGCGGTCTTGATCTGCAGTTCCTCGTTGACCGTCGCCAGCTCCTCGTTGGTCGACTGCAGTTCCTCGTTCGATGCTTCGAGTTCCTCGTTCGAGGCCTGCATCTCCTCGTTCGACGCCTGGATTTCCTCGTTCAGCGCCTGCATCTCCTCGTTCGAGGTCTCGAGTTCCTCGACGACCGTTTGCAGGTGCTCGCGGGTCGCCGCGAGTTCATCCTCCAGTTCCTTGTCGGTGCTGTTGTTGTTGGTGTCCTCGATGGCGCTCCTGCCCGCCGCCGGCTGGATCCATTCGATGCAGACCATGAACAGTGCTTCGCTGCCCATCGCCGGCAGCGGGTGCACCGACAGGCGAACGCCGCGCGTGGGGTCGAGCGCCTTGATGTGGCGCGGACGTCCGTAGGCGACCGCCTGCTTCACCTGCGCCTGGCGCATCAGCACCTGCACTTCGGTGCGCAGTTCGCGCCGAATGAGCGAGATCAGGTCGAAGGCCGGCTTGCCGGGCGAGACGTTGAGCAGCCGGCTGGCGTCGCCGTGGATGTGGCGGATCTCGAACTTGCCGTTGATCAGGATGCTGGTCGGGATGAAGTAACGCCCGGCGGCCTCGAGCAGGATGTTCTCGAAAGCCGGTGGCGTCGCCGGCTTGCCGACCCGCTGGTGCTGGTTGAGACCGGCTGCCGGCGGTTGCATCTCGGTGCGCAGCAACGGCAACCGCGTGCTTACGCCATGCCGCCGGTACAGGCGCCCATCCTTGTCCACCACCCCGAACAGCGCTTCCTGCTGGAAGATTCCCTCCGACTTGCCGAGAAAGAGATAGCCGCCGGGGTTTAGCGCGTAATGGAACACCGACAGCAACCGCGCCTGCAGCTCGCTCTGGAAGTAGATCAGGACGTTGCGACAGCTCACCAGGTCGAGCCGCAGAAACGGCGGATCCTGCACCAGATCCTGGCGGGCGAAGATGACCACGTCGCGCAGGTTCTTGTTGATCTCGTAGCGATCGCCGTGCGGCGTGAAGTGGGCGCGGATGCGGCCACGGTCCATGTGCGCCAGGCTCGATGCGGCAAAGACGCCGCGGCGGGCGAGCGCCATCGCATCGAGATCGATGTCGGTGGCGAAGATCTGCAGCCGATACTGGTCGAAGGCAGCGCCGAGGCGCTCGGAAAACAGGATGGCCAGCGAATAGGCTTCCTCGCCGGTGGCGCAGCCGGCAACCCAGACGCGGATGTCGTCGCCGGGTTGCTTGCCGCCAAGAATCTCGGCAACCACCTTGTCGAGGCGGGCAAAGGCATCGGTGTCGCGGAAGAAGGCGGTGACCGAAATCAGGATGTCCTTGCACAGCTTGTCGAGTTCGACCGGCGTCTGGTCGACCACCTGCAGATAGTCATGCAGCGTGCTGACATGGTTGGCTGCCATCCGCCGCTCGATTCGCCGCCACAGGGTGGGCTCCTTGTACTGCGAGAAATCGACCTTGGTCCGGCTGCGCACCTTGCCGAGCAGCGTCTTCAGCGTCGCCGGAGCACTCGCCGCCTGCGTCGCGACCGGGATCAGGCCACGGTTGAGGACGATCAGGCTGATCTCGGCACCCATGTTCTCGGGCGGCAGGATCCAGTCGACGCTGCCGGTGTCGATCGCCGACTGCGGCATGCCGCTGTACTTGGCGGTCTCGGGATCCTGCGCGAAGGTGAAGCCACCCGCCGCCTTGATCGCATGGATGCCGGCAGCGCCGTCGGAACCGGTTCCGGAGAGGATGATGCCGATCGTCGACTCGCCGATCTCCTCCGCCAGCGAGGCGAAGAAGCGGTTGACCGAGGGCTTCGGCATCGACTCGCGCGCCGGCTCGACGAGCCGGAAGTGGCCACCGGTCAGCGTCAGGTTGCGATTCGGCGGCGTGATGTAGACGGTGTTGGGCTCCGGCGACATGCCATCCTCGATATCGCGGACCGGCATCGTCGTCTCGCGACCGAGCAACTGCGACATCATGCTGCGATAGGTGGGGGACAGGTGCTGGACGACGACATAGGTGAGGCCAAGGTTCTTCGGCAGGCCCGGCAGCAGCAGGCTCAGCGCCTCGAGGCCGCCGGCCGAGGCGCCGATGCCGATGATGAACGGCCGCTCGTCGGCGCGTGCGTGCTGGCCGTCGGTGCCGGCGGCGTTGGCGACCGCCGCCGGACGGCGAACGGTCGCGCGCCTCTTCTTCGGTTCCTCCGCGCTGGGGATGTTCATCAGTTCTTCTTTCAGTCGTATGGTTGTGGGTGCTGAAGCGCTGTCGAACTGGCCCATTGACAGGTGCCGCACGTTGCCGGTTCCCCGCCGCTGCGGCGCTGCGCGTGCCAGGGCGTCGCGCTGCGTGCTTGCCGTGGCGGCGATTGTACCGCGCAGTCGGGCTCTCGAGCATCTGCGGGCCGTCGGCAAGCCAGCGCCACCGCGGCGACGGGCGACGGCCCCCGGGGCAGGGGTGGCGGTCCTGAAGCCACTGTCCGCACGGCCTGCCGGCAGTGACGCGGGGGTGCCCCGCCGCCCCCCTGCCGGGCAAGGTGTCGCGGCTCCCACGCAAGCGGCAGGCGAGCGGCGACCGCCGGTGACTATTCGTCCGCAACCGCTCAGCGCGCTCCAAGGACGAGCCGGAAGCCGGTACTGCGCGGACGATAGGCTGGTTCGATGCGACTGCGGGTGGCGGAGCGGGCGTAGCGTGCGGGGTCACTCCAGGTGCCGCCGCGGAGGACGCGCATCTTGCCGAAGGTCGGGCCACGCGGATCGATCTGCGGCTCCGTCGGGTAATCGGCGTACCAGTCCTCGCACCATTCCCAGACGTTGCCGTGCATCTCGTAAAGTCCCCAAGCGTTGGGCGGCAGCGACCCGACCGGCAGCGTGCGCTGGCGATAGGGGCCCGGTTCGCCGCCCGGATAGGGGAAGCCGCCGTGGTAGTTGACCTCGTCGGTCGAAACCGTCGTGCCGAAGGAAAAGGGTGTCGTCGTACCGGCGCGGCAGGCATACTCCCATTCCGCCTCGGTCGGCAAGCGCGCCTGCAAACCCGGCAGGCGGCGGTTGAGTTCGCCGATGAAGCGCTGCGCGTCATGCCAGGCGACGTTCTCCACCGGATTGCGCGCATCATCCGCGAAATGGCTTGGGTTGACCGGCCATACGGCCATCCACAGTGCCTGCGTGCAGGCCGTGTCGGCGAGCCAGAAGCCGCGGCTCAGCCGCACCTCGTGCAGGACTTCGGCACTGCCCCGCTCGGCTTCGTCGACCGGCGATCCCATCACGAAGCAGCCGGGCGGAATCCAGCGGAAGCCTTGCCAGGCGTTGCCGATGCTGAGCGTCAGGCAGGGCCCGACGGCGTCATCGGCTTGCCTTTCAGCGCCGGGGACAGCGAAAGGAATGCCGGCTGCGTCTGGCCGGCTTGCTCTGGGAAGGTCAGGGGAGTTCATCATGGGCATCGCTGCGATGGGCGGTTGTGCCGACTCGTCAGGGAGCGGTCGCCGGCCCGCACGGAGCACTATACCCTGAAGCAATGCCGGGCGGAGCGGGCTTTTCTCACGCCGGGCGCCTTGGCGCTGCGCACGGCGGCGATACCCGGGCGCCAGCCACCGTGCACCGACGCAGGCGGTCGTCTGGCCAGCCGTCGCCGCACCTGCTGGCTGCCCTGCCGGCGGCCGTGTCCGCACGGTCGACGCTGCGTTAAGATGCAGCCCGTGGAGGATGAATCAATGACCTGTCCGCGTGCGACGAAGGCGGCAGCGAGCGCCGAGCAGCCTGTCTCGCCGCAGTTCGCGATGAGCCCGCAGGGCGATCCGTGGCTATCCGTGATCGTGCCGGTGCTCGACGAAGCGGCGACGATCGCGGCGCAACTGGGCGAGCTGGTTGCGCTGCGGCGGCAAGGAGCGGAACTGCTGGTGGTCGACGGCGGCAGTGCCGACGGCACCGCGCGGCGCGCGCGCGCGCTCGCTGACCGGGTGCTGGACTCGGTGCGCGGCCGGGCGGCGCAGATGAACGTCGGCGCCGCCGCCAGCCGGGGCGAGGTGCTGCTTTTCCTGCATGCCGACACCCGCCTGCCGCCGGCGGCTGCCGGGTTGATCCGCGCGGCGCTGGCGGCCGGCGCCGCCTGGGGCCGCTTCGACGTGCGCATCGACGGTCCGCAGCCGTTGCTGCGCGTCGTCGAGCGGATGATGAACTGGCGCTCGCGGCTGACCGGAATCGCCACCGGCGATCAGGCCGTCTTCGTTCGCCGTGAGGTCTTCGAGCGGCTTGGCGGCTTTCCCGACCTGCCGCTGATGGAGGACATCGCGCTGGCGAAGCGCCTGAAGCGGGTGGGGCGACCGGCGTGCCTGCGCCAGCCGGTTCTGACCTCGGCGCGCCGCTGGCAGAAGCACGGCGTGCTGCGCACGATCCTGCTGATGTGGCGTCTGCGCGCCAGCTATTTCTTCGGCGCCGATCCGCGGCGTCTGGCGGTACGCTATGGCTACTCGCCGCGACAGGACTGAAGAGTTGGCGATCGCCGTCTTCAGCCGCGCGCCGCTGCCGGGCGCGACGAAGACACGGCTGATTCCGGCGCTCGGCGCGGTCGCCGCAGCGCGGCTGCAACGCCGCCTGACCCTGCACGCGCTGGCAGTCGCGCGGCAGGCGGCGATCGGCAGGGTCTGCGTCTGGGCGGCACCGGATGCCCGGCAGCGCTTCTTCCGCGCCCTGCAGCGGTGCTGCGGAGTCGAACTGTGGTCGCAGGCAGCCGGCGATCTCGGCGAGCGAATGGTGGCCGCCTTTGCCGCCCACTCCGGTCCGCTGTTGCTGATCGGCTGCGACTGTCCGGCCCTGCAGCCGGCCGATCTGCTTGCGGCTGCCGCCGCGTTGCGCGACGAGGCGGCGGGCCGGCATGACGCGGTCTTCATCCCGGCCGAGGACGGCGGCTATGTCCTCGTCGGGCTGCGCCGCCCGCAACCGTCGCTGTTTGCCGGCATCGACTGGGGCAGCGAGCGGGTGATGGCGCAGACGCGCGCGCGCCTGGCCGGCGCCGGGCTGCGCTGGCTGGAGCTGCCTGCGCTGTGGGATGTCGATCGGCCCGGCGATCTGCGGCGCCTTGCCGGCTGCGAGGGGTTTGCCGCATGGAGCGGATGATTCCCCGTCGGCGCTCGTCGCGGCGGCCGGTGGTCGGTGGAAGTGGGCTATAATCCGCCGCCACGGTGCCCTCCGTTTTCTTCTCCACGGCACGTCCGCAGGAGTCTCGCCGATGCGCATTGAATCACTGCCGCCAGACGACGTTGCCGATCCGCCGGCCGGCGGTGCGACTCTGCCGTCACCGGAGCGCTTGCCCACCGATCAGCGGCAGCCGCCGGCGCCCCTCATCGACCGCTACGGGCGGCAGGTGAGCTACATCAGGCTGTCGGTCACCGACCGCTGCGACTTCCGCTGCAACTACTGCATGGCCGAGGAGATGGAGTTCCTGCCGCGCGCGCAGGTGCTGACGCTCGAGGAGTGCCTGCGCGTCGCCAGTACCTTTGTCGAACTCGGCGTCACCAAGGTGCGGATCACTGGCGGCGAACCGCTGGTGCGGCACAACGTCGTCTGGTTGCTGCAGCGGATCGCGCGCCTGCCGGGTCTGCGCGAACTGGTGATGACCAGCAACGGCTCGCAGCTCGAACGCTTTGCGCCGGAGTTGCGGGCGGCCGGCGTCCGGCGGATCAACATCAGCCTAGACACCCTGCAACCCGAGCGCTTCCGCCAGATCACCCGCGTCGGCGACCTGGCGAAGGTCCTGCGCGGCCTCGATGCGGCGCAGGCGGCCGGCTTCGACCGCCTGAAGATCAATACGGTGATGATCCGCAACGTGAACGACGACGAACTGATCGATCTCGTCGACTTCGCCGTCGGGCGGGGCATCGACATCTCGTTCATCGAGCAGATGCCGCTGGGCGACGTCGGCCATGCGCGCGACAACCGCTTCTTCGGCAGCGACGAGGCGTTGGCCCGCCTGCAGACGCGCCACGTACTCGTGCCTTCCGCCGAAAGCAGTGGCGGCCCGGCGCGCTACTGGCGGATTCCGGGCAGCGCGACGCGCGTCGGCTTCATCTCGCCGCACAGCCACAATTTTTGCGACAGTTGCAACCGGGTCCGCATCACCGCCCGTGGCGAACTCTACCCCTGTCTCGGCAGCAACGGCGCCGTGCCACTGCTGCCGATCCTGCGGGCGCATCCGATCGAGCAGCAACCGCTGCGCGCGGCGATCATCGACGGCATGGGAATCAAGGCCAAGGGGCACGATTTCGGCAACCAGATGGCGGTGCCGCAGGTGCTGCGCTTCATGTCGATGACCGGCGGCTGAGCGGTTGCAGCAGATCGTCGCCGCCCGGCGCAGCGGCGTCCTGCCGCGCAGCCACGGCGAGCGCCGCCCACTGCTCCACCGAGACCCGCCCGTCAGCCGTCAGTGAGTTTGCCATGAGCCTTTCCTCCCGTTTCAGTTGCCTCGACGATCACGATCCCGAAGCGCTCGCCGTCGAGCAGGCGCGCGCTTACATCCACAGCCAGTTGCGCCCGCGGCTTGCCTGCGAGCGCGTCGCGCTGCGCAGCGCGCTCGGCCGCGTGCTTGCGCGTGACCTGATCGCCCCGTGCAACGTTCCCGCTGCCGACAACTCGGCGATGGACGGCTACGCGCTGCGGCACGCCGACCTCGATGCTGCCGGCGAGACGTCGCTGCGCCTCGTTGGCAGCGCCATGGCCGGCCGCCCCTACGCCGGCGTCGTGGCAGCCGGCGATTGCGTGCGCATCATGACCGGCGCGGTGCCGCCGTCCGGTTGCGATACGGTCGTGATGCAGGAAGTCGTGCGCGTCGATGGTGAACGCATCGTCATCCCGGGCGGCCAGCGCCGGGGTCAGAACATCCGCCTGGCGGGTGAGGATCTGGCGCTCGGCCGGCCGGCGCTGACTGCCGGCCGGCTGATCTGGCCGGCCGAGCTGGGGCTGATGGCTTCGCTCGGTTTCGCCGAGGTGAGCGTCTTCCGGCGCCTGCGCGTTGCCTTCTTCTCGACCGGCGACGAGCTGTGCTCGATCGGCACGCCGCTGGCCGACGGCGAGGTCTACGACAGCAACCGTTACACCCTGTTCGGCATGCTCAGCCGGATGGGCTGCGAGTTGCTCGACCTGGGCGTCGTCGCCGACGATCCGCCACTGCTCGCCGATGTCTTCCGCCAGGCGGCTGCGGCGGCCGACGTGGTGATCAGCAGCGGCGGCGTGTCGGTCGGCGAGGCGGATTTCGTCAGGCCGCTGATGGCCGAACTGGGCGAAGTCCTGTTCTGGAAGATCGCCATGAAGCCCGGGCGGCCTCTGGCCTTTGGCCGCATCGGCGGCGCTGCCGGCAATGCCGATGGCGGTGCCTGGCTGTTCGGGCTGCCGGGAAACCCGGTGGCGGTGATGGTGACCTTCTACCAGTTCGTCCGCGAGGCCCTTTACCGGCTGATGGGTGCCGATCCGCCGCCCGTCGTGCCGCTGCTGCCGGCGGTGTGCGAGCACAGCCTGAAGAAGCTGCCGGGGCGCAGCGAGTACCAGCGCGGCATCCTCAGCCAGACCGCCGGCGGCTGGCGCGTCCGGCCCGCCGCTGCCCAGGGCTCGGGGATCCTGCGCTCGATGGTCGAGGCGAACTGCTTCATCGTCCTCGGTCACGAGCGCGGCCCGGTCGCTGCCGGCGATGTCGTCGAGGTGCAGCTCTTCGACGGGCTGATCTGAGTTCCTGCCAGCCGGTGGCGGCGCCGGTCATGGCGGCCGCGCAAGGGGGCAACGTGGCGACCTGGCATTTGGGGTGGTGAGCGATGGACCTGATGCTGCAGAAGATCTGGGCCTACTTCTGGCTGCCGGAGACGAAGTACGTCATCGTTGCTGCCGTCGGCGTGACGCTGCTGTCGTTGCGAATGCTGGAGAAGGAACGCCGGCGGGTGGCGGCGACCTTCGTCGTCTTTCTCCTCTGCCTGATCGGCCAGCTTTTTGGTGCCGTTCTCGAAGCGCTCGACTACTCGCGGCTGGCGGTGATGCTGCACGAGATCTTCGTCATCGGTTCGGGAATGGCGCTGTTCCGGCTCGTCGCGATCTTCGTCTTCCGGGCGATCCTGCCGCGCGTCGGGATCGTCGTCGCACGCATCGCCGAGGACATCAGCGTCCTGCTGGTATACGCCGTGTTCATCCTCGCCCGGCTGCATTTCGTCGGCCTCGATCCGTCGAGCCTGCTGACCACCTCGGCGGTGATCACCGCCGTGCTCGCATTCGCCATGCAGGATACCCTCGGCAACATCCTCGCCGGCGTGGCGCTGCAGCTCGACAACTCGTTGCGCACCGGTGACTGGATCCGCATCGACGACATCAACGGCCGGGTGGCGCAGGTGCGCTGGCGGCAGACGACGATCCGGACACGCAACGGCGAGGTGGTGGTGGTGCCCAACAGCCAGTTGATGCGTGGCCGCTTCACGGTCTATGGCCGCGAGGAAGTTGCAAGCTGGCCGTGGCGGCGCTGGGTGTGGTTCAACCTGACCTACGATTCACCGCCGACGCAGGTGATCGCTGCCGTCGAGACGGCGATCAGCGTCGCCGAGATTCCGAACGTTGCCGACGATCCCCGGCCATCCTGCGTCCTGATGGAGTTCGGTCCGGGTTACGCGCGCTATGCGTTGCGCTACTGGATGATCGACCCGCAGGCCGACGATCCGACCGACTCGGCGGTGCGCGTGCACCTGCTCGCCGCCCTGCAGCGCGGCGGCATGGAACTGGCCGTGCCGGAGCAATCGCTGCTGGTGACGAAGGAGAACGAGGCGCATCGCAAGTCGATCCAGCGGCGCGAACGCGAACGGCGGCTGGCCGACCTGCGCCGCTTCGAGATCTTCTCGAGCCTGCAGGAAGACGAACTGCTGACCATCAGCGCGCACCTCATCCATGCGCCCTTCGTCAGCGGTGACGTGATCTACCGGCAGGGTGACGTCGCCCACTGGCTGTATCTGTTGACCGCCGGCGAGGCGGACGTGTGGCTGCAGTTCCCGGAGCAGCCGCGGCAGCTGTTCCGCACCATCGAGGCCGGCAGCACCTTCGGCGAGCGCGGCGTCCTCACCGGCGAACTGCGCCGCGACACGGTCATCGCCCGCAGCGATCTCGTCTGCTATCGTCTCGACCAGGCGACGGTGCAGCAGTTGATCCAGTCGCGGCCGGCGATTGCTGAAGCGTTCGCCGGCATCCTCGCCCGCCGCGAGCAGGAGATGAACGACTTTTCGCACCGTTACGTCGCGGAGACGACGGGCGGGACGAAGCCCGAGATCGGCATGCTGGACAGGATTCGCGCCTTCCTCGGGCTCTGACGGCGGGCGCTGCCGCCTTCCTCAGGCCGGCAGGCGGTGGCCAGCGGCGCCGCCGACGCGCAGGCGGCCCGCATAGCCGGTCATTTCGAGGTAACCGCGACCGCTCAGGCTGCCCTCGACGCGCACCAGGCCTTCCCAGTAGCTCACCGGCGTCGGCAGGGTGGTCGACAACTCCTGGTCGTCGACGGCCGGGCGCGTGCGGATGCTGTGTTCGCCGAAGCGGACTTCGATCTCCACCGGGTAGCGGGCGCCGTTGCGCGGCGATTGCCAGTGGCGCAACGGCGTGAAGTGAACCTGCTCGCTGGCGAACTGCTGCAGGCGGCCGTCGGCATCGCGCCAGGCGGCGTGCGCGTAGAGCGTCGAGCCGGCGGCGTCGCGCATGCGGAAAGCCATCAGCGCGCCGCCATCGCCCAGGTTGATTCCCAGCCAGTCCCAGCCGACGGCGCCACCGCCGAGCAGCGTGGTCGACCATTCGTGGTCGAACCAGGCGCGGCCGTCGACTGCGTGTCGCCGGCCCTGCCGCAGCAGCGTCCCGGCGACCCGCAATTGCGGCCAACTGACGTAGTGGCTCGCCAAATCCGGCGTATGTCCCTTGCGCGAATGGCCCGCATCGCCCTGCAGCAGCAGCGGTTGCGATGGGTTCAGCGACAGCTCCCAGGAAAACTGCGGGCCCTGCATGCGCAACTGCAACGACTCGCGGCCACCGATCTCCTGCCGGAACATCCGCCAGGCGCCGATGCCGACGTCCAGGTCGTGGCTGGAGAAGCGGGCGCCGAGGTTGGCGCGGGCAGCGCGTTCGGCGTGCAGCAGGCCCTCGCCGGGAATCGTCAGGGCGGCGTGCGCGAAGACGATCTGGCGTGCGGCGAGCGGTGAGCGCAGTCCTTCGGCGATTCCCGGCCGGCTGCGGAAGAAGGTGAACTGGAAGCCGACATCAGGCTGTGGCGCGTCGAGGGCGCCGGTGACGTACCACCATTCGGTGCGAAAGTCCGGGTGGGCGCCATGATCGCGCGGGAAGACCAGCTCGACGCCGGCCTTCACCGCCGGGTAGTCGACGGCGCTGGCGGCCGCCGCCGCGGTGCCCGTCAGGCTCGGCAACAGCAGGGGAGTGGCGAGGAAGCTGCGGCGGCGCATGGCGTGGCCGTTTCAGTCAGGGGGCAGCGAGGAGCCAGCGGAACGAGGCGCCCAGGCGATAGCTGCCATCATCGCACCGGAAGGGCGCCAATGCCGCTGCATGCGCCGCATCGACGGCCTCGACGCTGCTGTGTTCCGCCGCCCTTGCTGCGACGCCCGAAGAGCCCAGTCCGCGCAGCGCGGTGTGCAGATCCCGGTAACGCCACTCGCAGGCGAACTCCGCAAGCTTCAGGACCGTCAGGCCGGCAGACTCGGCAAGGGTCATCAAGGCACCCTCGTCGGACAGGGCAAAGGGGCCCGGTGCTGCAGCCGCTGGCGACGGCAACAGTGGCTTGAGCGCCGTGAGCAGTGCTGCCGCGTCCATTCCTTGCGGGTCGCCCCATGTCAGGACGACGACCCGGCCAGTTGGCTTCGCAACCCGCCTGGCTTCGACGAGGGCGGCAAGCGGATTGGCGGCAAACTGAAAGGCGTTGAAGCCAGTGACGAAGTCGAAGCTGCCGTCTGCGAATGGCAGTTGTTCCAGGTCGCCAAGGCGAAAATCCGCGACGGCAACGCGTTCACGGGCGATTGCGAGGAGGCCTTCAGCGGCATCGACGCCTGCAACCTCTGCGCCGCGACGTGCAGCCAGCAGGGCGGCCATCCCGGCGCCGCAACCGACATCGCAGTAACTGCTTCCCGGACGAAGGGCAAGCTCGTCAAGCACTGCCTCATAGGCAGCTCTGCACTGTCCCTCCTGCACTTCCGCCCAGTCGCGGGCCCGCGCGCCCCACAGCCGGCCGTTCGCGGGGGAACGGCGGATCTCATCGTCAGCCTTCACTTTCGGCTCCTCTTGGCAAAGGGGACTGGGTAGACGTCCCGGCGAGACCAGATCGTGGTCCGCTGCTGCCGTCCCCCGATCCATGTCGGCGGAGGGTTCGAGGGCCGGGCGGGGCCACCTGCCGACGCACCACGAGAATGAAGTGCTAGGTGGGACACGTCCCCTCGATCGAAGCCTCAAACGCCCGGTAGCGCATGTGACATCTACTCACGGAGAACGGCAAATGGGGCACGCGCCTTGTTTCGCCGTCCTTGAAACCGAGCTTGTCAGGCAGCAAAGCGGACCCCCAGAAAGTAGACGGCGATACCCCCTAGAAGAATCGTTGGGTAAAAGGTGAAAGCGAAGCCAAACGCTCTTGAAGGTGCGCCGCCCGAGTAGCCGATGTAGAACAGAACCCGACCAACGACGAACATCGCGGCCGCCGCCGGAATGAGACCGAGGAGGTGACCTGGCAATGTGAATGAGCAAGCAGAATACACGGACAATGCGAGCGCCACTTGCTCCAGGGTGTTTTGCAGAAGCGCTTGAAGTAGCCTGGCACGTGTGGTTCCCTCGGTAAGGGCGCTGCCATTGATGTCTTCGGGCGTGAAGAAACGATGCTTGGCCAATCGGGCGATACAGATGAACAGTGAGACCGCAGGTGCCATCAGAGATACGGCAAGGAGTTCCAGGCGGAACTCGACGGATGCGCCCGGGGCAATGCGGGCCTCTCCAAAGATTGCAGCAAGGGTGAAGAAGACCAACGCCATCAACAAGGCCGATGCCATGCCAATTGCCACGCCGCGTTGCTCGCTATTCAAGTGGCGACTCCTGTGTGCCATGTCGTGCTGCCAGCGAATGGCGTTCATCTGCCGCGCCGAAAGCGTCCGGCCTTGCCGCTGGTACGTCCGTGGCAGATGAACCTCGTTGGACTGAACGTTTGAGTTCAGGGGCCGCCGGAGCACGTAGGGCGGAGGGAACCGGCAAGCGCAGCTTGCCGGCGGTCCCCTGAACCGATGGGTTCGGCGTCGTCATCTTCGAGCGGGGAACAGTCCCTTGATATGGAGCATGCCGACCGAGCAGGCCTGCTGCCACGGGTCCGTCACGGCATGGTCTTTCACGACAAGCGACATCCGCGTGAAGAGGGGCGCCCGGCAAGTCGAAGCCCTCCGCATGCGCCTTGTGATCACAGGGGGCGTCGCGGCGTCGGCGCAGAACCGGGCGAAGCGTGCGTTGCCGTTGCTGCACAAGGAAGTGCTTGGCAGCGAGCTTCCGTCGCTCGACGATGCCGTGTGGGCAACGCTTTCAGGCGCTTGCCGGTCGCCCTCACGGCGAAAGAAGTACAGCGCTTGTCGGTGCTGAGCGTGGGAACGATGGGCCTCACCCTGCGGCTGGCGATGGCCACGGCAGGGCTGCCTCCGACACCCGCTCGACCAGGACCGCTGCCTTCGCACGACTCGGCCTCACTCCTCCGGCAGCGTCGCCGGGCTTTGGGGGGCCGGTTCTTCCTTGCAGTGGGCCAGGTCGCGGATGTTCTTCTGCACGGCGACGGCGCCAAACAGGCTGAGCAGGAAGGACATCGCGTAGAAGCCCTTCTCGGACGCCAGCAGTGTGGCATTCCACAGCCCGATGGTGAGCAGGAGCACCGCCAGCAGCAGGGAGACCCAGCACAGGCCGTAGTAGATGGCGGTCACAGGGATGCTTTCGAGCCGGTCGCGCACCGACTTCTGCAGCGAAACGGCCGAGAACAGGCCGTACATGAGAACCGTGAAATAGTAGCCCTTCTCGTTGAGCGCCATGCTGGCGTTCCAGAGGCCCGTCAGGTAGGCAATGGCACCCACGAGGAGGGCAGCCCACGATGCGCCGATGAAGGCTCCGGTCGGGCGTTGGGGTTGCGGTTGCATGTACGGCTCCTTTGCTTGGCATTCATTCCTGTCGCGAGGTGCTGAGTGGTCAAAAGGGAACGGCCCACGTCTTCCCCTCGCCCAGCCTCCACTCAATCCCCGGCAACAGCAGCGGCCTGACAGGATCCCCCGCGCGCGGTGCTTCGCTCGACCGATACGTTCCGCCGTCCGGGTCTCGAAAAACGAGCAATTCGTTGCCTGTCAGGTCAAGCAGCCACACTTCGGGTATGCCGTGACGCGCGTACAGCTCGAGTTTCACGCCCCGATCGTAGTCGATGGAAGAGCTGGCGATCTCGACGACCAACAGGACATCCGCTGGGCCGGGGAGGCGCGCCATGTAGTCGCCGGGTTTGAGCAGGGCCAGGTCGGGCTGCGGTTCAGAGCGATCACCGAGGAGGATCGGATTCTGCGTGCTGACCAGGCAGTCCTGGCCGGCGGCGAGCGTGAACAGGCGCGCCAGTTGGTTGACGACATAGGCGTGTTGGCTGCCGATCGGGGCCATGTCGAAGACCTCTCCCTCGATGAGTTCCACCCTGTCCTGGTGCCCGAACACACCGGCTTCGGCCATCCTGTGATAGTCGCCGACGCTGATGCGGTGTCGCGCCCGGTCCATCAGCTGGCTCATGTAACCCATGCAGGCCTCCCCTGCGAAGCAGTTTGCGCTTGGCTCGCGCGGACGGATGACCAATCCAGGCGCAGCAGGACGAGTGTAGGGACCGCGCAAAGGGGTGTCAATCCGCCAGCCCGCTGCCGGCGCCCCGGAAAAGTCTTCCCGTCTGCCAGCGCCGCGGCGGACGGGCATGGAGAAACACACGCGCTTCGGACGCTTGCAGCGCTGGCGGCGATCGCCCCGGGCACCGCTCGATCGTCATCGTCGTCCGTCGGGGCCGGCCGTGTAGGAAGCCTAGAGTTCGAGAAAGCGGAACTCGTCGCAGTCGGCGATGCGCACGACATCGCCGGGGCGCAGCAACCGGCGGCCGGCGACTCGCTCGCCGTTGAGGAAGGTGCCGTTGCCGCTCTCGCGGTCGATGAGCAAGCAGATGCCGTCGTGGAGGCTGATGTGGGCATGGTACCTGCTGACGCGGGCGTCGCCGATGACCAGGTCGTTCTCCTGTGCCCGCCCGATGGTGTTCGTCCCCTCGCGCAGTACGTGCCGCAGTTGCGGGTTCGTGCGCGAGATGAGGACGAAACCCGCCGCTGCCGACGGCAGCGGCTCGGCTGGCGCCAACTCGCTCAGCCGCAGCACCTGCGTCGTCGTGCTGTCCGGCAGCGGCGCCTTGTGTTCCCAGTCGCTGTCGAAGACGGCGCCCAGCGCCTGCAGCAGTTCCGCGTCGCTGACCATGATCGACAGCTCGCGGCGGCGGTCGAGGCTCTCGGTGCGCAGGTTCATGCTGCCGATGACGGCGGTGGTGCCGTCGATGATGCTGCATTTGGCGTGCAGCCGGTAGCGGGGCACCGCCCTGAACTCGACCCCGGCCGGCAGCGTGCTGCGCTGGCTCTCGTCGCCGAGGACGCGCACGCGGATGCCGCTGCGCGCCTTCTTCATCAGCAGGCGGAGCATGGCCGGGTCGGACAGCTTGGCGTCGGCGATCTGGATCGAAGTCCGTGCGCCGGCGAGCAGCGTCTCCATCTTCTGTCGGCTGTTGAACGGGCTGACCAGCAGCGGCGAGTCCCGGTCGGGGGTGAAGGGCTGATCCGCCCAGTCGGCGTCGAACAGCCGGTTGATCTCGGCGGCGATCGGCTGGCTGTAGAGTTCGACGCCGAAGTCGCGCGCGTAATGCAGGTTGTCGCGCGTCGGGTTGAAGGTGAAGACGAAGGCCTCGGCCTCGTCCACCGTCATCACCTTGTAGTGGTAGCGTGCGCGCTTGCTGTCGCCGGCGGGTTCGCGGGTGTCGATGCCCGCGTCGTTCGCATCCTTGAGCAGCTTGCGATTGCGCTCCTGCCAGCCGCGTGCGCTGCTCGAGATCAGCACGCGGATGCGGACGCCGCGCTGGCGGGCTTCGATCAGCGCGCGCTGGATGATCGGATCGTCCATGCGAAAGACGGTCAGGTTGATCGAGCGCTCCGCCCGGTCGATCGCGCGCACGATCGGGAAGAAACTGTCGCCAGGCTGAACGATGAGCGAAATCTTCCGATGCATCAGGAGGTCCGGTTGTCGCTGCGGGTCATCACGGCAGTTGGAGTTCGCCGCCGGGCGATCAGAACTTTCCCTTGCTGCGCCTGTCCCGACAAGCATCCGATGGCCACCCCGGCCGCCGCCGGCTGGCACCGGGGCGAGACGGTCGTCAGCGGCTGCCTCGCGGTCCGATGCAGCCGGGGTGGTGGCGGCTGGTGGCGGCAGGCGGCTGCCGCCACTGTGGCGATTGTAATCCAGCGGCGGGACTTCGCGACAGCGTGCGGTGATCGGCGTGGCGGCTGCATCCGTTGCCGCGGCCAACGCGTATCTTCGTGCATCGAGCAGAAGAAAAGGAGGAGCACGATGGCGACCCGCTCGCAGGCCGACGAGTGCCGCGATTGCCAGCAGGTGGTGCGGCAACTGGCAACCGTCGTCTTTCCCTGGGACACGACGCGGGCCCTCGAACTCGCGTTGTTCCGCAGTTTCGCATCGGTGCGCATCGGTGGCCTGCTGCACGCCACCGGCGAGTTCGAGAGGCGGCCACAGAAACGCTACGACGACACCGACCTGATCGTCAGCGAGATCATCGAGAACGGTTTCGACAGTCCACGCGGGCAGCATGCGATCGAGCGAATGAACGCGCTGCACGCGCGGTTCCGCATTGCCAACGAGGATTTTCTCTATGTGCTGTCCACCTTCGTCTTCGAGCCGTTGCGCTGGAACGAGCGCTTCGGCTGGCGACGGATGAGCGAAGACGAACGCCTGGCGTGGTTCCGCTTCTGGCGCGCGGTTGGCGAGCGCATGCAGATCCTCGGAATTCCCCCGACGCTGGCCGACTTCGCTGCCTTCAGCAGCGACTACGAAAAGCGGAACTTCCGTCCACAGGCGGCCAGCCGGCAGGTCGCGCTGGCGACGCGGGAGATGTTCGCCGGCTGGTTCCCGGTGCCCCTGCGGCCGCTGGTTCGCAGCAGCATCCACGCGCTGCTCGACCCGCCGCTGCTGGCGGCACTCGATCTGCAGCCGGCGCCGCGGTGGCTGCAGAGGACCGTTGCGGCTGCGCTGCGCTGGCGGGCACGGCTTCTGCGCTGGTTGCCGCAGCGGCGGCAACCGAAGCTGCGGACGCGGATCGCCCGTGCCGCTTATCCACGTGGTTACGACATCGCCAGGCTCGGCCCGGCGAGAGCGCCGCCGGGGAGTTGTCCGGTGCCGTCGGAGCAAGGTCGCGCCGCAACGGCGGTCGCGCCGGCGGCCGCAGAACGGGGCGTCGACGGTTGACGCACGGCCCTGGCGGCTGGCGATCCCGCCGCCACTTCGCCGGGCATCCTGCGGCCCGGCCGCATCCGGGAGAGTGCCGGCTGCGTATGGTCGATGGTTGGTCGATGAACGTCCGGTGACGATGAACGCCGGATCCGGAGACGAGGAGGGAGCGATGATCAGGATCATGGCGCGGCTTACGGCCCGCGCGGGATGTGAGGGGACACTGCAGGCGGTGCTCGTCGAGCTGGCGGTGGCGAGCCGCGATGAGGCCGGCTGTCTCGGCTACGAGTTGTTCCATAACCAGGACGATGCTTGCGAGTTCGTCACCGTCGAGCGCTGGTCCGATCAGGCGGCAGCCGATGGGCATCTGGCGACGGCGCATGTCGCGCGCGCCATCGAGCGGGCAGGCGAGCTGTTGGCGCAGCCACCGTTGATCCATCGCTTTCTCCAGCTTGCCTGAGCGACCGGGATGAGCGGCGAGCGGCCATTGCCGGCACATGCCGGAACCCTTGCTGCGGCGACGGGCGAGCGTCCGCCGCCGTCCATCAATCCGGTCGGCTGGCTGCGCGCCTGCGGCTCGCTGGCGGCCTTCGCCGTCCTCGCCTATCTACTGCTGCTGGCCTGGGTCTACCACCATCAGGAACGGCTGATCTTCAGGCCGGCGCCGCTGCCCGCTTCGCACCGATTCGCTCTGGCGGACGTTCATGAGGTCGCCATACCGGTCGCCGGCGCGACCCTTTCGGCGCTGCACCTGCGGCTGCCGAATCCCCGCGGGCTGATCTTCTTCCTGCATGGCAACAGCGGCAACGCCGCCGACTGGCTGACCGGCACCGATTTCTACCGTGCCGCGAACTACGATCTGCTGCTGCTCGACTATCGCGGCTATGGCAAGAGCAGTGGGCGCATCGAGAGCGAGGAGCAGTTGCGTGCCGACGTGCGCGCCGCCTGGCAGGCGGTTGCGCCGGCCTACGCCGGCCGGCGGACGGTGATCTACGGGCGCTCTCTCGGCACCGCCCTGGCAGCGGGACTGGCCGCCGAGGTACAGCCGGACCTGACGATCCTGGTCTCACCCTACTGCAGCATGCGGCAGTTGATGCGACAGCATCACCCGCTGTTGCCGCCAGCGCTGTTGCGCTATACGCTGGCCACCTGCGCCGATGCGGTCCGCATCGACGGCCCGCTGTTGCTGGTGCACGGCGACAGGGACAGACTGATCCCGATCACGCACAGCGAGCAACTGGCGGCAACGGTACCGCACGCCCGGCTGTTCCGCCTGGCCGACGCCGCGCATGCCGACGTGCATGAGTTCCCGGCCTATGGCAGCGAACTCATGCGCACGCTGCAGGCGCTGCCAACCAATCCGTGAAAGGAGGAGGACTGATGCTCAAGGGACTGATGCAGGAGCAACCGCTGTTGATCTCTTCGCTCATCGACCACGCCGCCCGCCTGCATCCGCAGGGGGAGATCGTCTCGCGCACGAGCGAAGGGCCGATCCATCGTTGCACCTATGCCGACGTCCGGCGCCGCGCCTGCCAACTGGCGAACGCGCTGACGGCGCGCGGCGTCCGCTCCGGCGAGCGGATCGCGACGCTGGCATGGAACGGGTATCGGCACATGGAGCTGTACTACGGCGTGTCCGGGATGGGGGCGGTTCTGCACACGATCAATCCGCGCCTCTTCCCCGAGCAGATCGAGTACATCGTCAACCATGCCGAAGACCGGCTGTTGTTCTTCGATCCCGGCTTCCTGCCGCTGGTCGAGAAGCTGGCGGCGCGGGCGCCCGGGATCAGCGGCTACGTCGTCCTGACCGATCGCGCCCACATGCCCGCAAGCAACCTGCCCGATCTGCTGTGTTACGAAGAGCTGCTCGCCGGACAGGCCGGCGATTTCGCGTGGCCGCAGTTCGACGAGAACAGTGCCTCGTCTCTCTGCTACACCTCGGGGACGACCGGCAACCCGAAAGGCGTTCTCTACTCGCACCGCTCGTCGGTACTGCATTCCTGGGCCGCCTGCGCGGTCGACGGACTGGCGGTCAGTGCGCACGAGACCGTCCTGCTGGTGGTGCCGATGTTCCATGTCAATGCCTGGGGAATGCCCTACGCCGGGGCGATGAGCGGCGCGCGGCTGGTGATGCCGGGTCCGGCGCTCGACGGGCGCAGCGTTTACGAACTGATGCGTGACGAACGCGTCACCGTGGCGCTCGGCGTGCCGACGGTCTGGCTGATGCTGCAGCAGTACGTCGAGGCGGCGGGCCTGCAGCCGCTGCAGGAGCTGTGCCTGCGGCGGGTCGTCATCGGCGGTTCGGCGGCGCCGCGGGCAATGAGCGAGCGCTTCGCGAGCCAGTTCGGCGCCTTCGTCGTCCACGCCTGGGGAATGACCGAGATGTCGCCGCTGGGCAGCGTCTGCAACCTCCTGCCGCGGCACGCCGGTCTCTCGCTCGAGCAGCACCTGGCATTGCAGGAGAAGCAGGGCAGGGCGGTCTATGGCGTCGAGATGAAGATCGTCGACGACGACGGCGTCGAGCTGCCGCACGATGGTCAGGCCGCCGGCCATCTGCTGGTTCGCGGGCCGTGGATCACCCGTGGCTACTACCGCGACGAGGGCGGCGGCAATGTCGACGACGACGGCTTCTTCGACACCGGCGACGTGGCGACGATCGACGCCGACGGCTACATGCGGATCACCGATCGCGCCAAGGACGTGATCAAGTCGGGCGGCGAATGGATCTCGTCGATCGCTCTCGAGAACGCAGCCATTGCACATCCGGCGGTCGCCGAGGCGGCGGTGATCGGCGCCGCGCACGACAAGTGGCAGGAGCGGCCGTTGCTGATCGTCGTCCGCAAGGCGGGCCAGGAACTCAGCCGCGAGGCGATGCTCGACTTCCTCAGGGACAGGGTCGCCGCCTGGTGGCTCCCGGACGATGTCGCCTTCGTCGAAGAACTGCCGCACACCGCCACCGGCAAGCTGCACAAGCTGCGTCTGCGCGAACAGTTCAGGAACTACCGGCTGCCTGGCGTTTGAGATGTTGGCGGAGCGACGCGCGTGCCGTCGCCAGGGGGCGCCACCAAGGGCACGGGTGCGGGGCGGCGGCCTCCGGAGGGGGCAGCGGTCGCCGTCGATCGCGCTGCCGGGCAGCAGTCAGACGAGGCGCCCGAGGTGCTGCATGAGGCCGCGTTCGCTGACGAAGCTCAGGTCGTACATGGCGGTCAGGCCCTTCGCGATCTCGTCTTCGAGACCGGCGACGCAGAGGATGAGGTTCGTGCCACTCAGGCCGAGGCGCCTGCGCAGCCCGACATATTTGTCGATGTCCTGGCGATACTCACCGCTCTTGCATTCGATGAGGATCGGTGGCATGCCCTCGATGAGCACGACCACATCGACCTCCAACTGCTCGCCGTCGGCGAGCGTCAGCCCCAGCTTTCGGGCACACGAGAACTGCTTGCGACGCGCGGTGGCATGCTCCAGGCAGGTCATCAGGGCAAACCATTCCAGCCATTCACCGTTGAAGAAATGGCGAACGGCGGGAGCAGTTTGCACGGCGAGGAGCAGGTTGTTCTTCTGCCTGTTGGGAATGGCCTTGGCGACGAAAGAGTACTCGTAGAGCTGCCGACAGAAGCTCGTCAGGCTCTGGACATCGGCGGGCGACTTGCCGTCAAAGGGGATCACCGTGCTCGCGTAGCCCTTCTGTTGCGCCCAGCGGATGCGGTCGAGGACTTCCTTCAGCAATGGGAGATTGCGCCCGATCATGGTTGCGACTTCGTCGAAGAAGCCACTCGTGTCGACGGCAGCGGCCGCAATCTGGACCGAGACCTGCTTGCGCCCGAACCAGTCGGCAATCGGCTGATGTTGTTCGTTGCTCGTCATGCGGTCGGTGTTCGACAGATCGACTCCTGCCGGCGGTCCCGCGGAATCGGCCGGCTTCGCCTGCGGCGCCGCGCCGGCAGTGGCTGCAGCGGTCAGGCGAATTACCTCGCGCTGAGCGGTGAAGTACTTCTCGAGCAGCCGCGTGACAAAGAAGATGGTGGGGTAGACCTGTGTCGGATTGCCGCAGCGTGGACAGGCGAGCGTCACGCCAATTTCGCTGTCGGCCTGTTCCTGCAGGTGAGTGCATTTGTTGCAGCGGATGATTGCCATGGCCAGGGTATGTGGAGTGGGATTCGGCAACCGTCTGCAGTTACCAGGAGTCGCGGCGGCACGTTCCTCGCCCGGTAGCGGCCCTCACTCCCGGGGACCCATGCGCGCGCCCATTGCCTCGCCCATGCGCACCGGCCGCCCCGGTGACCAGGCGGGGTTGAAGCGCAGGACGTCCGCGGGAAAGAGCACCACCACCGTCGACCCGAGCAGGAAGCGGCCCATCTCCTCACCCTTCCTGAGGACGACCGGCTGCGTTTCGTAGGACCATTCGCGCAGGACGCCGCTGCGTGGCGGGTTGACGGTGCCGTGCCAGACCGTCGCCATGCTGCCGACGATCGTCGCACCGACGAGAACGAGGGCGAAGCTGCCGAACTCGCCGTCAAAGACACAGACGACCCGCTCGTTGCGGGCGAACAGCCCGGGCACGCCGCGTGCCGTCACCGGGTTGACCGAAAACAGTGCGCCGGGGACATGGATCATCCGCGTCAGGCGGCCGTCTGCCGGCATGTGGATGCGGTGGTAGTCACGCGGGCTGAGGTAGAGCGTGGCGAAGGCGCCGCGGGCAAAGCGTGCGGCGAGTTCGCTGTCGCCACCCAGCAGGGCCGTCGTCGTGTAATGGTGGCCCTTCGCCTGGAAAATCCGGTCGCGCTCGATGGCGCCGAACTGGCTGATCGCGCCGTCGACCGGACAGACGAAGTCGGCGTCGGCGAGCGGCCTGGCGCCCGAACGCAGCGGCCGGGTGAAGAACTCGTTGAAGCTGCGGTAGGATACCGGGTCGGCGTCGAGCGCCTCGCTCAGGTCGACGCCGTAGCGGCGAACGAACCAACGGATGACGCGCGTCGTCAGGCTGCCCGACTCGGTCTCGGCGAGCTTTCCGGCCAGGGTCGTCAGCGCCTGCTTCGGTATGAGGTATTGGGCGAAGACGGCAAGACGGTCAGGCACGATGGTATCCGCGGGAGTCGAGGTCGGGATTATAGTGCTTCGCACGGCAGTCGCGGCGCTTCGTTCGCCGGCCGCGCTGCCGGCCGTTGCGTCGGCCCGCCAGGGCGAAGCGGCGCTCGTTGCCCGCTTCCCTGCCCGCTTGCGCGGAGGCTCCTGGAACGGTCGGCGGAGTCGCGTGACGCTGCCGGTCGCCGCTGCTCCGCGGCTCTGCGGTGCCGCAGCTGCAGCCAGCGGACTTCAGTGGTATAAACCGGCCGATGCATGATGAAGCCTCTCTCGCGGCACGGCGTCCGGCCACCCCCTACCGCTATTACGACCTGGTGATGGCAGCCTTCGTCGCGGTCTACCTGTGCTCCAACCTGATCGGACCGGCGAAGGCAGCGCAGGTGACGCTGCCGCTGCTGGGGCCGGTGACCTTCGGCGCCGGTGTCCTGTTCTTCCCGATTTCCTACATCTTCGGCGACATCCTCACCGAGGTGTACGGCTACGCGCGGGCGCGGCGGGTGATCTGGGCCGGTTTCGCGGCCATGGCCTTCGCTTCGGCGATGGCCTGGATCGTAGTGCACTTGCCGCCGGCGCCGGAGTGGCGGAACCAGGCCGCCTACGAGGTCGCCTTCGGTTCGACCTGGCGCATCGTGCTCGCTTCGCTGGTCGCTTTCTTCTGCGGCGAGTTCGTCAATTCCTTCGTGCTCGCCAAGATGAAGATCCTTACCCGCGGTCGCTGGTTGTGGACGCGGACCATCGGTTCGACGATCGTCGGCGAGGGAGTGGACTCGGCACTCTTCTACCCGTTGGCCTTCTACGATTCCGGGCTGATCCCGAACGAGATCCTTTGGCAGGTGATGCTGTCGCAGTTCGTCGTCAAGGTGATGGTCGAAGTCGTGTTCACGCCGGTCACCTACCGCGTGGTGCGAACACTGAAGCGGGCTGAGAACGAGGACTACTATGACCTGCAGACCAACTTCACACCCTTCAGCCTGAAGGCCTGAGGAGCGGCCGGTCTGGCCTCTGTCCGCGGCCGCTCAGGGCGCAGGCTTGCGCCGCTTCTCGAGCAGCAGACAGCGCATCAGTTGGCGCTCGGCCAGGTTCGTTTCGCCGGCCAGGTCGATGCCCAGAAAATGGCGGCGAAACGCCGTCACCGCCGCCGCCGGGTCGGCGACGTCGTAGCCGATCGCCTGCAACGCGAGCAGCGGGTCGACCGGAGCGAGTTCCGGGTCTGGCGGCTGTTCGCGGCACCAGAGACCGAAGCCCTCTGCCGCCAGGCGCTGCCAGGGGAAATGGCGGCTTGGGTCGACCTTGCGGCCGGGAGCGATGTCGCCGTGGCCGATGACGTTGCCCGCCGGAATCCGGTAGCGTTCGCGCAGCTCCTGCAACAGTTGCAGGAGGCGGACGATCTGCGCTTCGGGGTAGGGCTCGACACCCGTGTTGTCGAGTTCGATGCCGATCGACGCCGAGTTGAGGTCGGTGTTGCCGCCCCAGTGGGAAGCTCCCGCGTGCCAGGCGCGCCGGTCCTCGTCGACGAGCTGGTAGAGGGTGCCGTCACGGCCGATCAGGTAATGCGAACTGACCTGGCGTGCCGGATCGGTGAGCGTCTTCAGCGCGTGCTCGACGGTGCTGCTCGTGGTGTCGTGGAGGATGACGAAGTTCGGTCGGCGGGCGTTGTGGTTCGGTGACGGCACCGACACGACACCCGCGGCAGGGCCGGCCGGCAGGCCGCCGCAGCCGGCGACGATGCTGGCCACGAGCGCGAGACCGGCGGCATGGAGGAGCCATGGGCACGAGCGCCAGCGGGCGTGCTGTTGCCGGCATGAGCGATGCCATCGCCAGAGGCTCATGCCTCGCCCGGCTCACCGGTCGCGCCCGCGGGGCGCGTCGCAAGCGCGCTCGCCAGGCAGTCCTCGAAGGCCCTGACGACACGCACGTCGTCGTCGACGTTCGGCGCGGCGGCGCTGATCGCCGCGCGCAGGGCGGCACGGCGAGCCTCGTCGCGACACGTCCGGGCGAGGTCGGCGGCGATGGCAACGTACTCGTCCGCCGCTGACGCAACGGTCGCCGGCAGTCCCGCCCGGCGAAGCAGCCCCGCGGCGAGCCGCTGGCGCAGGCAGGGGCCCTCGAGGGTGACGATCGGCAGGCCTCGGTGCAGGGCCAGCCAGGCCGTGGTGTAGCCGGAGAAGGCCGGGCAGTCGAGATAGACGTCGCAGAGGTCGAGCAGGGTCAGAAAGCTCGCCGGCGACAGCCAGGGGATGCGCAGCAGATGTCGCGCCGGGTCGAGCCCGCGGTTGCGGAACGTGGCCTCGAGGCGGGTGAAGATCAGATCGGTTGCCCATGGACAGACCGGATCGCGCAGGATGATGAAGACGCACGCGCCACTGGCGGCGGCGATCCGGGCGTAGTGGTCGTCGTCGGCGGGATCGAACTTGATCGCCCGCTGCGCGATCACGAAGCGCGCTCCCGGCATCGCCCGCAAGCGGCCTTCGAGATCATCCGGGAGCGGCGCGGCAGCCAGCGGCAGGGCGGCGGTGCAGCAACCGGTCCCGGGCAGGCGGATCAGTTGCTCGCGGTAGTGGGTGTCGGCCTCGGGCGATTCGAGCAGCTCGCCGGAGAGGAAGAGGTCGATGCTCGGCAGGCCGGTGGTGATCGGGTGTCCCCAGCCCGCCACCTGCAGCGGCGCCAGGCGGTGCGCGGCAAGGAAGTAGCACAGCGACGACATGCCGATCTCGGGGTAGAAGATGACGTCGGGGCAGTCCGCGGCGGCCGCAGCCAGCCAGCCGGCGGCATCGACGATGGTCTGCCGGTCGCGCCAGCCGTCCACCAGACCGCGGGCGAAGGCGGTCTCCTCGTCCTCGCTGTTGCCGAGGTGGTAAACGAGCAGCTCGAAGCGCTGCCGGTCGATGTGCAGCAGCAGGCCACGCAGGACGACATTCCAGACCGAGTGCCAGCGCACATGATGCGAGACGATGAGCAGGCGAATACGCGGGCGCGGCGGCGGCCGCGGGTGGCCCTGCGGACCGAGGCATTCGCTGACGAGGTCGGCGTAGCGCGACAGCAGCGCGACATGGTTGCCGGTCCGATAGGCCAGGAAGAACGCCTGCTGCGTCGCCGCCAGGTCGGCGGCGGACAGCGGCGGGCGCCGTTCGGCGTGCAGCCAGTCGGCCAGTTCTGCGAGCGCGGCGGCGAAACCCGGCGCGATGGCTGCGGCTTCGTCAGCGCTCTGCGCGAGCACCGGCAGCGCCGCCGTGGCCAGCGCCAGCCTGGCGCTGGCCCGGTCGGGCTGCAGGGCGAGCGCGCGCAGGTAGCAGTTCCGCGCTTCCGCCGCACGCCCGAGCTCCTGCAGGACGCTGGCGAGTCGCTCGAGCAGGGCGGGATCCTGCGGATCGCCCTGCGCGGCTTGCCGGTAGCAGGTTTCGGCTTCGGCAAAGCGGTTCTGCTCGACGAGCAGCCGCCCCAGGTTGGCATTCGCCGTCGGCAGGCCGGGGCTGATCTCGAGGCATCTGCGATAGCACTCGCTCGCCTGCGCGGTCTGGCCGAGTTCCTGCAGGACGTTGCCGAGACCTTCGAGTGCCGGTAGCCAGTTCGGGTCGGTCTGCAGCGCGGCGACGAAGCATTGCCTGGCTTCGGTCAGGCGGGCGGAGCGGAGGAGAACATTGCCGAGGCAGAAGTGCGCCGTCGGTGTTGCCGGCGCGACCAGCAGTGCGCGGCGACAGAGCTTTTCGGCCTCGTCGAAGCGGCCGAGCTCGCCGAGCGTCAGGGCGAGCGCCACCAGCCCATCGACGAAATCCGGAGCCCGAGCGGGAAGCTGGCCGAGGTGCTGCGCCGCTTCGTCGAAGTTGCCGAGCATGCGCAGCGTGTCGCCGAGGTGGAAGTGGGCGAGCGGATTGTCCGGCTGCATGGCGAGGGCATGCCGGAAGCAGGTGGCGGCATCGGCAAGTCGCGAATGGGCCACCAAAGCCCTGCCGAGGCCGCTCTGGGCGTCGAAATCCTGCGGCGACAGGGTCGCCGCCCGCTGCCAGGCGGCGAGAGCGTCCTCGCCCTGCGCTTCCAGGCTGGCACCAAGCAGCGCCCAGAGGAAGCCCGACTGCGGCGCGGTCTGCAGCAGGCGGCGAAGCAGGGCGGCCAGATCGGCAAAGCGGCCACCGCGATACATCGCCAGCAACCTTGCCGGGTCGATGGCGGCCGGAGCGCTGTCCGGACTGCGGCTGCCGTCGCCACGTCCGAGGCAGCAATTCTTGTACTTCCTGCCGCTGCCACAGGGACAGGGCTCGTTGCGCCCGGGGCTCACCGGCAGGCGCTCGACGGGTTTGCAAGGCAACTCATGGCCAGAGTGTATGCCGGCCCGCGCAGGACGGTCAATCAGACGTCGGGAGCGCGATGATCGGCGCCGGCCGCCGGCGCCACGCGAGATGGTCGGCATGGGTGGCGCCGGCAGCCGCCTCGGCGGTACCCGGGTGCGTCCCGACCCTGCCGTTGCCCGGCGCGGCGCTCGTTGCAGGTGTGCGACTGGCTTCGCAGTGCGCGTGATACCATCGACGGCGACCGTCCGCGCGGCGCCTGCCGCAGCAAGCCTCACCCTGCCGATGACCGAAGCCTTCGATGCCAAAGCCCTGCTTGCCACGCTGACCGACCTGCCGGGCGTTTACCGGATGATCGACGGCCATGGGCAGGTCCTCTACGTCGGCAAGGCGAAGAATCTGCGCAAGCGGCTCGCGTCGTATTTTCGCGAGCGGCACCCGAGTCCGCGCATCGCCTTGATGGTGGCGCAGATCGCCAGCGTCGAGACGACGGTGACGCGTTCCGAGGCGGAAGCGCTGCTGCTCGAGAACAATCTGATCAAGAGCCTGACGCCGCGCTACAACATTCTCTTCCGCGATGACAAGTCCTACCCGTACATCGTCCTGACGCACGAGGCCTATCCGCAGCTGGCCTTCTTTCGCGGCACCACCGATCGTCGTGCCGATTATTTCGGTCCGTTCCCGTCGTCGGTAGCGGTGCGCGAGAGCATTCACCTGTTGCAGAAGATGTTCCGCCTGCGGACCTGCGACAACCCGGTGTTCAACAACCGCTCGCGACCGTGCCTGCTCTACCAGATCAGGCGCTGCTCCGGCCCCTGCGTCGGACTGATCGACGCCGCGCGTTACGCCGAGGACGTCCGGCTCGCCGGCATGTTCCTGCAGGGTCGCCAGCGCGATGTCATCGGCAGTCTCACCGAGCTGATGGACCAGGCGGCGGCCAGGCTCGCCTTCGAGCAGGCTGCCGTGTATCGCGACCAGATCCAGTCGCTGCGCCAGGTGCAGGAGAAGCAGTACGTGGAAAGTGGCCGGGATGGTGACGTCGACATCGTCGCGGCTGTCGCGGCCGACGGCCTGACCTGCGTGAACCTGGCAATGGTCCGCGGGGGCAGGCATCTCGGCGACCGACCACAGTTTCCCGCCAATGCCGCCGATTCGTCGCCCCTCGAGGCCTTGACGGCCTTCCTGTACCAGCACTATCTGGCGCATCCGATACCGCCGCGGATCCTGCTCAACCTGCCTCTGCCCGATGCCGAGGTCGCCGAGTCGCTGGCCGCGATGACTGCCGTCCGCGTCCGCGTGGGACAGCCGCGCTTCACCGTCCAGCGCATCTGGGTCGAAATGGCGGAGCAGAATGCACGCCTCGCGATCACCGCGCGGCGTGTCGCGCTTTCCCGGCAGGAGGAACGACTGGACGAACTGTGCCGGACGCTCGAACTGGACATCGAACCGGGCCACGAGGTACGCATCGAGTGCTTCGACATCAGCCACACACAGGGCGAGTCCACCGTCGCCTCCTGCGTCGTCCATCAGGGCGGCGGCATGCGACGGGGCGAGTACCGCCGCTTCAACATTGCCGACATTCAACCCGGGGACGACTGCGCCGCCATCCGGCAGGCCGTGCAGCGGCGCTACGAGAAGCTGTCGGCGGGCGAGGGCGTGCTGCCGACACTGGTGCTGATCGACGGCGGCAGCGGCCAGGTCGCTGCGGCGGCGGCAGCGCTCGAGGAACTCGGTCTGTCGGACCTGCCGCTGCTCGGTGTCGCCAAGGGTGAAGCGCGCAAGCCGGGCCTCGAAACACTGGTTTTCGCAGACGCCCGCAAGCCGCTACAATTGCCCCCGGGACATCCCGCACTGCATCTGATCCAGGAGATTCGCGACGAGGCGCACCGCTTCGCCGTCGCCGGCCACCGTGCGCGACGCGGCAAGGCCGGCAGGACTTCGCGTCTGGACGAGATCAGTGGCATTGGACCGAAGCGACGCAAGGCCCTGATCGCACGTTTTGGCGGCCTGCAGGGAATCACGGATGCCGGGGTTGACCAACTCACCGCAGTTCCCGGGATCAGCCGGGAACTGGCCGGGAAAATCTACGCGGCTTTGCACTGATGCCAATCAACATACCGATCCTGCTGACCTGGCTGAGGATCATCCTGATCCCGCTGCTGATCGCCGTGTACTACCTGCCGGAGCCGTGGCTGCGTGTTGGCGAGCGCGACCTGGCGGCGACGCTGATCTTCGTCGTCGCTGCCGCCACCGACTGGCTCGACGGATATCTGGCCCGGCGCTGGCAACAGACCTCGGCCTTTGGTGCCTTTCTCGATCCGGTCGCCGACAAGCTGATGGTCGCGGCGACGCTGATCGTCCTCGTCCAGCTTGGTCGTCTCGATGCCATTCTGGCGGCGATCATCATCGGTCGCGAGATTACGATTTCGGCGCTGCGCGAATGGATGGCGCGCATCGGTGCGCACCGCAGCGTCGCTGTGTCGATGATCGGCAAGATCAAGACGACTGCGCAGATGATTGCCATTCCGCTGCTCCTGTATTACCGGCCGCTGCTCGGCGTCAGCGCCTTCGAGCTGGGCACCTGGTTGATCTACATCGCGGCCGTGCTGACCCTGTGGTCGATGGGCTATTACATGCGAATGGCCTGGCCACACCTGATCGACGAGGATCGCCGGCGTTAGCGGCCGGCCGCCGGCAGCGTCGGCCAGCCGTTGCCCGCTGCCGCGCGGCAGGAAGAATGCGTTGACAGCCTCGGGCAGGCCTTTATAATGCGCACTCGCTTCAAGCGGGAATAGCTCAGTTGGTAGAGCGATACCTTGCCAAGGTATAGGTCGAGAGTTCGAGACTCTTTTCCCGCTCCAAGTCTTCTGCACGGCCCTCGGACCACTCCGAACCAGCCGTACCGCCTGTCGGCCGATGGGCGTGGCGCGATAGCAAAGCGGTTATGCACCGGATTGCAAATCCGTGTAGGTGGGTTCGACTCCCGCTCGCGCCTCCAACTAAATCAAGCACTTGCTGCCCGCTTCAATGCCGGATGAATTGCCGGGGTTACATCGGGGTTACATTTCAGCTCGGCACCGATGGCGAAGAAAACCCAGCATCAGCACCGGACTATAGCCGCAGCCAAGCCCGCTACGATCTGTCAGAAGGGAAGGTTGGCGGCTTCCACCCGCTCGCGCGGGGTCGCCAGCCGCCGGCCGGCGCGGCCTTTCCGAGGCTTGGCGCCGACACTGCGTGCGCACCCATGGGTCGGAATGCTTCCTGCCGCCGGGCTATGGGGCGCTCTCTCGCCCGGCGGGGCGACCACGTGGAAGTCAGAGTTCAGGCGGTCAGCGCGTCGTCCATCTTGGCAAAGCACCCGGGCGACAGGCAGCCGGCGCCGACGTAGATCGACGCAACAATGCGCACCTTGCCGACATCGGCGAGGGTGATTCTGTCGACGACGAGGTCTATCGCGGCGGGGCCGTAGAACACGGCAGCCAGGGCGCTCCAGTCGGAGCCATAGAGCACGCTGCTGCAAACGCCGTTGGCCGAGCCTTTCGTCAGGTTCGACGGCACGTTGTTCGACACGGCGGCCGGATAGCCAAGCAGGCGCATGTCGGCCGGCAGGATGAAGTCCAGGCCGGATCCGCGCGCAGTCTTGCGCAGCCATTTTCTCGTCGCACCGTTGAGCAACCAGCCGGCGGCAGCCTCAGGGGCGTTGGCCGCAGTCGGCGCGGCCTCCAGGTCGACCAAGTGCGACCAGGCGAGTTGAGCGCCGTCCGTGCCGCCGACGACCGTACCGATGCCAGTCGTGTTGCGCAAACCCCGCGGCTCGGCACCGCTGCCCGATCCATTGAGCATGCCATCATCGAGCCGAGCCATCAGGGCGGCGGTCAGATGCCGAACGATCAGCCGGTCGAGGGCCGGCTGCGCAGCGAACAAGGCCTGTCGCGACATCACGAAGACGACACTCGATCTTTTCGGGGGGAACTCAACCTGGGTTGTCGTCTCGGCAACGTCCGTCGCCGCCTGCACCTCAGTCAGCCAGCTTGCCGTCGTGGTCGAACTGAAGTAAGGCAGGCTCAGGGTCGCGTCTTGATTCGGGAGGACGCTGGCGCCGAGGCTCAGGCAGCCACTCAGCGCGCGCAGCGGGTCGCGGGTCCAGCGGCCGTCGCGGTCGCGATCAGCGCCAACGGTGTTGCCAGCTTGGTTCGCCGTGCCGACGTTGAAATCACGGGTCGCCAGCGACAGCGGGACCCAGCTTCCATTCGGCGCCCGGCCGCTTCGCGTCGTGATCGAGTCCGAAACTGCCTGCTCGAGTCCGGCATCCCGCCAGGAGCGCACGTACTGCGCGCGGCAGGCACGCGTGATCGAGTAGCCGCTGAGGTCGCGCGCATCACCGCCGAAGGTCGCGTTCGCCAGGTCGATCAGCGGCTTTTCCCGCTGCCGATCGAGGATGCGGCGCAGGAGTTCGTCGCGGTGCCAGCCGCGGGCGATCGCCTCGACGCCAAGGTCATGCGCGTGCAGCGTTTCAGCGAGTGCGCGCAGCTCGGTGGCGCGGGCGTCGCGGTCGTTCAGGATCTTCATTGCCGGACCTCCAGCGGGATTGCAGGCGAGGTCGCCATCAGGGCGGCGCCAGGGCGGACGTCACGGCGCGCGGTGCCGGTCTTCGGCTGCTCGCTCAGGGCGTCGAGCAAGTCGCGCTCGCTCCGGCCGGCCGCGAACATCGTCAGGGCGATGCGCTTGCCGCGGATGCCGGCCATCTCGCCGCCGAGGGCCAACATCCGATCGAGGTTTGGGGCGGGGGGGTTCATGTGCGGTGGTTCTCCGAGGTTCGTGAATGGGAGTCCGCACTGTGCGCCCATCGCCGGACGTGCTGTTATCAGTCTGCAAATTCCGCAACGCCAGCCCGCATCGCCTCCCACAGCGAGCGCCAGGCGGTCGGGCAACGCGGGTCGGCGCGCTGTCGCAGCCGGGCGACGAGCACGTCCAGATCGCCGGCGGGTTGCTCCTGGCCGCGCAGCAGCGCACTCAGGCGCTTGGCGGTCGTCGTGCTTCGGGCACCGATGCAGTCTGCCGCCTGGCGAATCTCGCGGCGCAGCGCCAGCTTGCGAACCTCGCCGGCAGATCGCTGCTCGACCAGCCGGCAGACGCGCAGTTCGAGCAAACGGCGCGCCTCGCGCTCTGCCGCCAGCTCGATGGCGAACTGCTGCAGCCGGTCCTCCATCGCCGCCAGACGCGCGACAACGGCGCTTTCAGCAGGCTGAGGCATCATCTATGAAGCCGCGTTGCACAATGACGCGGGCAACGACAAGCACAAAGTTTGCCGCAACAGGCGCGGCAGGGCTACGTGGGTGCATCGGCCTTGCTGGCACAGGGTTTGCAGATGCCGCAGCGCGGTATGCCATGCGCTTCGCAGCCGGTATGCGCAGTGCATGTTGCCCTTATGTCTGAGGCATTCCCTGGCGTCATGTCGCAGCTCGCATTACCCGTGAGCAGGCGAGCAGGAAGGACCCGCAGAGGCACGCGGTCGCCGATGAAGTGCCGGCGCCGGGCAACCTCGGCGATCAGCAGCGCCTCGGCGCGGCCGTGATGCTTCGCCAGCTTCAGGTCTTGCCTGGCTTCCGGCCATGATCGAATGGCCAGCAGACGGGATGCGTCCTTGTCGCTGCCGGGCGGCAGGCCGATGATGCGGCGCCAGGACTGCGGCAGGATGTCATCATGCGGGATGCCGAGTGCCGCGAGGACGCCGAGCAATTCGCCGAACCCGCGGCCGGTGGTGAAGCTCGAGACCACGCCCTCGCCCGGCCTGGCGGACTGGCGCTCGAGCAGCGCGCGCGAAGGGTCGATGCCGCGCAGCAGGTGCGAGAGCGCTGCGAGGGAGAGCACGCGGCGGCTGCCCGCCACGTGGAGCACTGGCGTGTCGGCGAGGGCGACGATTGCGCCCTCGCGGGTCAGCGCGGCGATGGCGCCACTCAGGCCGGGGTCGATGCCGACTACCAACTCGCCGCTCATGCCGCGTCCTCCCAATGTAGGCGGCGCCAGCAGGCGCGCACGGCTGCCACGTCTGCAGCGCAGTAGCGCGCGATCGCTTCCCGATCGCCGGCCAGCCACAGGTCGAGCACCTTGCTGCCGTCGATGCCGCCTTCCTTCGGCGAAGGAATGCCCAGGCTGCGGCACAGGGCGTCAAGGCTGATGCGATCGCGCGGGCCGGCGAACAGCTGCATGGTGTCGCCGAAGTCGCGCGGGCAGCGGGCGAAAGCGCCTGGCAGCTCGAACGGCGGGCGGTAGCGGTGGCGCCAGCAGGCGACGCGCAGCCAGGCGAGATCGAACGCCGCATGATGGGCGATCAAGTACGGCTGACTCGGCCAGGCGACGCCGCTGCCGTCGAGCACGGCGCATTCCTCGAGCAGGGCTTCGATACCGGTCAGCGATCGCTCGAGCAGGCTGCGCTCCGGCTCATCGGTCTGGCGCACGAGCACTTGCGGCGAATCGTCGCCGTCAGCGGCGAAACCGATGGCGCACAGTTCGCCGGCGGCGGGGTCGAGGGCTTGCGCTCGCCAGGCGCGGTCAACGGCCGCTTCGCCTTCGGATAACCACCATGCGGCGATCGTCTCGGGTTTCTTGTGAGTCGCGGGCGGGCGGACGGTCGCACGAACTTGCTCGATGGCGCCGGGCGCCATGCTCGGCAGAGTCTCGATGTCGAGGTAAATGCGCATGGTATGTCCTCAGAACGGGATGTCGTCGTCAAGGTCGGCGAGAATGGCGCCCGGCGGCGCCTTGCGTGCCTGCCATTCGGGCGAACGGGCGATGACTTCCCGCAGCTTGGGTGACAGGGCCTCGAAGACGCTGCCGGCGGCCGGGTCGTCGATGTCGAAGACGGTGCCCGGATCGGCCAGGGCGGGCGCAGCAAGCCCTTTCGGCAGCGGGCTGATGCCGGCGATGTCGACGTACTGCCGGCCGGCGCGCTCTGTCTCGATGAGCGTCACCATCGCCGGGGCGCCAAGCAGCCGCGGCAGCTCGAACGACTGCAGCTCGTCGGGGGTGAAGTCTTTGCCACGCCAGGCGCGCAGGAACGTTCGCAGGGCAGCGCGTTCGTTCAGGCTCGCCGTGAATCGCCGGCTGACGACGAACGCGCTGCCGTCAGCGCGCTTCTCAGCCAGCTCGAAGGACAGCAGCAGCTTGCGGACAAGCCGGCTTTCGCCGTCGAACTGGACAGGCTGCGAACCAAGGTCAGCAACCAGGCAGCAGCGGGCGGCATGTGCGCCGGCCGGTGGGGTTTCGCGGGCGGTGGTTTCGGTGAGGGTCAACATGGTCCGGTCTTTCTCGGTTGGTGGTCGGTGATGGGGCAGGTAGATCGCTGGCCGAAGACGATGAATGCCGAAGGTCGAATCCTCGGCTCCTTTGGCCTTCGGGAAGCCGAGTTGGTATCCATCGGCCTTTCCCGTTTCCCGTTTCCCGTTTTCCTAAAGGAAAAACGGGAAAACGGGAAAGCGGGTACTGAATGAAGGCTTCCCGAACCTTCCCGTTTTCGGGATTTCGGGAAAACGGGAAGCTCATGGCAGCCACAGCCAGTCGTTGGCGAAGGCAAGGCAGCCGTTGCCGACGAGGGCGGTGATTGCGGCTTTTGCGCGCTCGGGTTGTCGCTTGGCTTCAACTGGCAGCCGGCGGGCTGTTGTCGCGACGGCGGCGGTGTACGAAACACAGGGGCGTGTCGGTGGCGCATTGCCTTTCCCGAAATCCCGGCTGTCGCGCAGCAGCTCGCTCAGGGCGTCGTAGGCGATGCGTTGGTTTCCGCCTTGCGGCGGTTTGCTCCGGCTTGGCGTGCCTGTGGTGGCCTCGACTGGCGCGACGACGCATGATGTGATCGGCTCTCCGTCCTCGGAGTCGCTGCCGATTTGCACTGACTCCAGACGGAAACAGAACGCTGCGCCCTCTTCGCCGTCCTTGTACTTGTCGACGGACCACTGGCGGTCGTCGCCGTCGCGGCTCACCTCGATCGCCGCATCGAGCGCGGCGCCGAGGTTGGAGTGCCCTCGCAGGCCCTTCGTGCGGTCCTTTCCCGTGTGGTGCAGGAGGACCACCAAGCCGCCCAGCGCTGCCTGTAGGGCTTTGGCGCCAGCCACAGCGGCGCCCATGCCGGCCGAGTCGTTCTCGTCGAACCCAGGGCATGCGCAGCTCAGCGTGTCGATAACGAGGATGCCGCTCCGGCGCCACCCTGCACTTTCCGCGGCTTCCCGAAAATCCTCTCGGTCTTTTCGGGAACGCAGGTCAAATGCGGGCGGAAACAGAAAGCCGACATTGCGCAGTGCACCGGGTCGCTTCACGCGCAGGGCTTGTGCGCGCTTGGTGATTCCGGCGGCGCCTTCAAGGCACACATACAGCCCCTGGCAGCGGGCCACGCGATGTCCGAACCAGTCGCGGCCGGTGGTCGTCGCGTCAAGCAGGTCCAGGCCCAGAAAACTCTTGCCGCTCTTGCTCGGGCCGTAGATCGCCGCGATTCCTTCGCAGGGCAGAACGCCTCTGACCCTTTCCGGCGGCGCGGGCCGGGCGAGCACGTCGCCCACCATGACGACGGTGTACCGGGGGGTGTCCGGCTCCTGCCGCGGTGTCGGTGAGTCGCCGGGCTGCGCGTAGCTCTCGATCGGCGGCAGATCCTCGCACTCGACGGCCGGCGGGTCGGGCAGCGGCGGAATTGCGTAGGGGCCGGCGAATGCGCTGTACCCGATCTGATCGGGCGGGCAGCCGTCGGCGAGGAGATTGCCGACTTGCTTTCTCAGTTGCTGCCCGTGCCAGACGTGTAGGACGGGTAGTTCAGCGACAACGCCGTCCACCAGCTCGTCGCGCTCTTGCGGGGCGAGGTCCGCGAACATGGCGGCGAATGCTTGGTAGGCGCTCGCGGGCTTGCGCCGTGATCCGAAGTCGCGCAACGGGGCGTCGCGGGCTCCCATCATGCGCGCCCGCCGTGGTCAACGCTCGCCTCGCCTTGATGAACTTCCCGGCTCGCCAAGAAATTATCGAGGGCGGATTGGCGATAGCGCACCGCTCGCCCAACTTTCACGAACGGCAGCGGGTAGCGATTCGTGCAGCGCCAGACGCCCAGCGTGCCCTTCGCCACGCTCAGATAAGCGGCGGCAGCGGCTTCGTCAAGCAGCGGATCGGTGTTACGGGTTGATGCTGTTAGCATAGGTTCGCTTCCAATATCCCCGCACGGCGGCGGGTATGGAAGCGAACTCTACGTAAATACCAGATAGCGCATAAGGGCGGAAAATCAGCCGTTATTGCCCGAATTATTGCCCCCCCCAAGGATCAAGCACAGGGGGCGCCCGGCGCCGATCATCTCGCGCAAACCAGGCGGAGGGGTGCCCATCGTCGAGGAAACTCGGCCCGTCGTGACTCGGGTTCCAGATTTCCAGCAGGTCGCTGTCCCACTGATGCGCAGCTCTCCGCCGGGACCTTCGGCGATCTCCGGGGCGGCGATGAGGTACGCGCCAAAGGGTGCCTGCGCTGTTTCGTCCTCGATGCGCAGCAGGACGGCGCCGGCCAGCAGATCCTGTCGGTGCTTGCGGACGTTTCGAGCGTCGTAGAGCACGGCGCAGCTGGCGTGACGATCGGCTTCTTCGGTGCCCATGCGCCCTGTCATGTAGAAAAAGGCCCATGACAGGGCGGCGGCGATCTTCCTGTCGCTCGAGGGCGGGCGTCCGCGGCGTCGTTTCTCTGCCGGCGCGATGGTGCAGTACAGGTGCCCGCTCTTGCGCCCGTCCTGGCCGAAGATAGGGCCGGCGAAGTCCTCGGCGCCATCGGGCGCCCTGTGCACCGCGTTCAGCTGGGCGGTGCCGATGGGCAGCCGGTTGCTGTCAGGTAACACCAGGCGCAGGTCAAGCGCCAAGGGCTTTAGCCTCATGCCTGTTGATGGTCAAAAAAGCCGTTTCGGAAGTCGCCGAGGTTGGCCAGCGCATCGTCCAACTCTCGGCAGGTGTCGCGGGTCAGCGCCTCCGTTAGGATGACGATGTTTGGCGCATCTTCGGTACAGCTTCCCACAATCAGGTTGTGCAAAGACCGGAGGGTGATTGAGGCAGCGGAGATTTTTGCGGCATTATGGAGCAACCACCCCCGGCACCCGACCGCCTGCTCGACGAGAATCCTCTCGTTTTCACTGAACGGGAGCATTTCTCATGGCAGAGAGCCACGTCGTTGCGGCCCTGATCACCAAGCGCGCGGAACTGGCGGGGCTGATCGAGCATCACCGGAAGGAAATGGGACGTCTGGCGGACGATCTGGCCCACCTCGACGCGACCCTCAAGCTGTTTTCCCCGAAAATCGACCTGCGGACGATCCGGGCCAAGGCCCATCGGGTGCGAAACCGCTTCTTCCGGCCGGGTGAATGCCAGCGCATGGTTCTCGACATCTTCCACGAGGCTCAAGGTGGGGCGCTGAGCAGCCGCCAGATCGGCGAAGCGCTGACGGCCCGCCGGGGACTGGAAGCGACCACCGTCATGATCGAGCAGATGCGGAAGAACGCCATTGGCGTGGTGCGTCGCCTGGAGCGTACCGGAACCCTGGTCCTTGCCGGCCGTGACGGGCACGGTGCCACCTGGGCCGTCGCCTGACCGCTTCACACCGCCAGGCTTTCCCCCTGCCGGTGGTTGCCCTGCCAGTATCCGCACCAGTCCCGGCTCACCAAGGCCCGGGCGCACTTGCCGACGATATCGCGGAAGATGTCGGCGTTGCTCCAGCGCCGGGTGTCTTCGCGGTAGGCCATCTCGTTGGCGTAGTTGTCGAGATACTTCGGCGCCGCCTTGTGGATCTGGCCGATGTGGAAACGGCGGAAGCGCGAGACGTACGATTCTGCCAGGTTGTTGGTCGTACCATCGTCGGCTCGGAATTCCTGACTGTGGTTCACCCGGCGGACCGCGTATCGGGCATGCAGCAGGTCATAGGCGTCCGATTCGTCGGCACAGATCACGGAACCCTTGGCGATGTAGGCCGGCGCCAGTTTTCCGATGTCGGTCTGGTTTTCCTTCTTGACGATGAAGGTCAGCGTCTTCTTGGCGCCGACATGGCCGGCCGCCACTTCCGCCTCGCTGTGCGCCTGACGCATCACCAGGATGCAGCGCTTGTCCGGGTCTTGATTCTCCGCCAGGCGGCGGTCTACCCGGTCTTCCTTCTTGTTCTTCGGCCGGACCTGCCCGCCCACGTACGCCCCGTCCACATGAACCGCACCCGACAGGGCGCATTCGTCCCGGCCCACCAGCAGGCTCTCGCGAATCTTGTGCAGGAGAACGTAGGCCGTCTTGTGCGATACGCCCAGGTCGCGTCCGAGCTGCAGGGCAGAAATGCCCTTAGCGGCGTTGGTGAACAGGATCGCCGCCGCGAGGTACAGCCGCAGGGGCAGCTTGTGGAAGGCGAAGATCGTTCCGGACGTGACCGAGAAATCATCCTGGCAGCCCGCACAGCGCCAGATCTTGCGGGTCGGGCGGAAGTAGTGCCGGTGCGCCATGCCGCAGTGCGGGCAGACCACTTGCTCCCCTTCGCCCCAGCGCAACTGGCGGAACAGGGCCAGGGCTTCATCGTCACTCATGGCCAGCACCTGGACCACGGACAGGCTACGGGCTTCGGCTTTCAGCAGGAAATGTAAACTCATCGCACTGGCTCATGGGGGTGGGTCATGAGGATGAGTGTAGGGCTCGCCGGGCTCACAGAGTGCGCCCGACAAAAAAATCATCGTCGGCGCCGCGTCCGGCTGAGGCTTGGGGTGGTTGCTCCATAATGCCGGATTTTTGACGTAGCGGCGATGATGCACTCGCGAGTGATAGGATCTTTGGCAGCCATTGCGATACTCCTTCTCAGTTCGTGACGGTCAGGGCAAGGCCGGCGGTAGCACGCCGGCCTTGCCCGCTTGCCTGAAGCCGTCAGGCGGCGGTTGTGATCAAGCGCTTCATGCCGGGCGCTTGATCGGCAGAACTTCGGCCGGCGCCTTCAATCCGCCAGCCTCGAGCATCGCGGATACGGCGGTGTTGACGCTGGCCCGCACGGGGTCTAGGTCGAGCCTCGCATAAATCGCTGTCGCTTGCGGGCTCTTGTGGTTCAGGCTCTTGCCGATGATTGCCAGACTGGCGCCCGTGCGTGCTTGCCAACTGCCCAGCGTCCGGCGCAGGTCATGCAGGGTCACGCCTCCGTCTGTCTTGCGCCCGTAGGGGATGCCAGCGCGCGCCAGAACTCGCGCGATGCCGTCTCGGGCTCCGTTGAAGTGCCCGGTCGCGCTCCGGCTTGGAAACACGAAACCGCCGGCGGTCGTCTCGTGGCGCCCCCTCAGAATGGCGACAGCTTCTGGGCAGAGCGTCACCGTCTGCGGGGTGCCATTCTTCGTCGTCGGCAGGCGCCAATTGCCCGCGGCCAGATCAATTTCGCGCCAGTGCATCGCGCACAGATTTGCTCTCCGGGCTCCGGTCAGCAACGCCAGCAGGATGAAGTCGCGCATGCCGTCGCTCGGCTCGTCAGCGAGCGCTTGGAAGAATGCCGGCAGCTCGCCAGGCTGCAGGAAGCGATCGCGGCTGACGACGTGGCCACTTACCCGAATGCCGGCGGCGGGGTTCGCGTCGAGCAATCCCCACTCGACGGCCCGAGCGAAGATGCCGGATGCCAAAGCGCGAACTTGCCGGACGGTTGCCGGCGCCTTTCCGGCTCGCTCCGCATCGGCGAGTGCTTTGGCGATCAGTGCTCGAGTGATGCCGGACAGACGGCGCGCCCCAAGGGTCGGGGCGAGATAGTCGCGGTATCGTTGCTGGTCGTCTCGCCACGATACTTTTTTTGACCCGTGACGCTGCCCGTACAGGGCAAAGTACTCATCGAGCGTCATCTCGGCCTTTCCTGCGCGCTTCGCTTCGGCCGGGTTGCTCCCTTGCTCGATCTCGGCATTCAGTAGGGCGGCGGCTTTCCTGGCTTGCTCGACGCTCATCGATGGGAACCTGCCCAGGGTGATGCGCTCCGGCGCTCCGGCGCCCTTCGTTCGCCGGTAGAGGCTGAAGGTCTTGCCGCCAGTCGACGTTACACGGATCTGGAGTCCGGGCAGCTGAGTGTCGTGATAGACGGCACGGGTGCCCGGCTCAGGTGCGGGAATGGCGAGCAGCTTTTCCTTGTTGAATCGGAAGCGGGTTTGGTCGTTCGTCGGCTCAGTCATGACGTCTTCCTATGCGCATGTGCTCAAGCGGGGTTACACCGGGGTTACATTCGCAGTCGAAAACCGTTAAATTTCGTGTAACCCCATTAATGTGATGATACAGCAAGTGTGTTGTTTTGTATATGTTTATTTGACTGCGTTAATCCGCATTAAAAGACAATTTTCGCTTTGCAAATCCGTGTAGGTGGGTTCGACTCCCGCTCGCGCCTCCAAGAAATCTCATTAGAATCAAGCGGATGCAATCTAGTCGATCGGCTCAATCGGCTTGGTTGGGCGGTTCAAACCGGCCAGAATCCGGTTCATGCTACCTCAAAATGGTAGCAGCGCTACCCAAAAACGGATCGTGCAGGGCGTGTAGGCGAGTAGAATCGCTCCCATGGCGTCCATTCAACAACGTGGGGAGCGGTTCCAACTGCGCGTGCAGCACAAGCTGCTCCCGCGCCCTTTCTTCTTCACCTTCGACACTGAGGACGAAGCGCGGAGTTACGGTAGCCAGCTCGAAGCACTCCTCAAACGGTCGATCGTTCCTCAGGAGTTGCTGACGAAGCCAGAGCGTGCCGACGATCCCCTGCTCACTCGTGTTGCAAGCGACTACTCCGCACAATTCCCGGTGACCCGTTCCGACAGCGCTCTGCTTTCCGTCGTGTTATTGGAAATTGTCGGCGTCCGCCTGTCCGGTGTCACATATCGATGGGTCGAGCAGTACGTGAGCGAACTCAAGCGCAAGCGCAACTTGGCCCCAGGAACCATTCGCAAGCGGATCGGCCTGCTGGGTCGCGTTTTCGACTGGCATTCCAGGCGCGTACATTCGTCGGGCGCGGCCATAGCGAATCCGTTCCGTCTGTTGCCTGCCGGCTACAGTACCTACTCGCGGGAGGACTCATCGCTTGTCACGCCAAAGCAGGATATCGAGCGTGATCGCAGGTTGTCGAAGGACGAGGCCGAGAGAGTTCTGGCTGCCCTGGATGGACGAAAACGAAGCGACCGCGAGCGCCAGTTCACTGACGATACTGCATTCTGTTTGCTATACCGGCTGATCGTTGATACCGGGCTGCGCCTCTTCGAGGCGTATCGCCTGACTGTAGAGAGGATCGACTTTCAGTACAACGTGATCCGCGTCGAGGGTAGCAAGGGCGCACGGGGTGCACGCAAGCCACGCGTGGTACCCATCAAGGTGGCCTTGCGTCAACCCCTGCGCAGTTGGTGCGAGGGTCGGTCCGGGTTGGTTTTTCCGTACTGGGATGGTACGGAGCAGGGCAGGGCTGGGGCTACCAATCGGCTATCACAGCGCTTTCGTGGGCTCTTCACGTATGCGGGCGTGGAGGACTTTACCGAGCACGATTTGCGGCACGAGGCGGCATGCCGGTGGTTCGAGCTACGCCATCAGGATGGACGATGGGTGTTCAGCGACACGGAGATCTGCCGTATCATGGGATGGACGGATCCGCGCATGGCGCTGCGCTACGCCAGTTTGCGCGGCGAGGATCTGTCGTCACGGCTGGGTTAGTCGGGTTTCAACACGATGGCAGCGCTGGCGGCCGTTTCCTCGCAACCCTGGATGCGTCGACTGTAGTGGCCACTGGCGCTGGTCTGTCCCGTGTTCGCCGTTCGTTCGCCTGCTCAATGGCGATCTCGTTCAGCCGGGAGAACAGAGCGTCAGCGGGAGCTATCCAGGCTTTGCCAAACTTGACGCCGGGGAGGTTGCCGCTTGCCAGCTGACTGGCCGCCTGTTCTTCAGAGCAGCGGAGCAACTCCGCGATTTGCCTCAGGTCGAGGATATGTTCTTCGGATGTCATGGTTTTTTCAGTGTGTCACGCTGTGCTTTCAGCTGAGTCTTGGTTCAGCCAGACAGACCTTGGCGGTGTGAATTGGCGAGGGACTGCCAGACAACCATCCAGGCTCGCCATGCCTGCGAGGTCGTGGGACGCGGCCATCCTGTGCTGACCGACACCGACTGTTGCGTGGCAGCCTCCCACTGCCGGACGAGCGGTGGTTCTTGTGCCTTTTGTCGCAGCCATCCGTGTCATTTGTGGAATCTCCGGCGGCGCCGACGCCATTTGAGAACCTGCTTGCCGTCAAGGATCGGGTGGAGCCTTTCACGGTTGCCGTTGGAACGTAACTTGTAGCCGACGCCGCTTTCCAATTGGTCACCCTCGTGACTGTAGTCATTACGGCCCGATTCCAGATTCCGTTGATCTGCATCTCGCTGACTTTCCATACAGACGTCGTGAACACTGGAGCCAGAGAGGAGAATCAGGCGTGCCTCGCCTTCGGCGTCGAAGCGATCGTGTTGGTCTCGGCGCCTCAACCAATCCTGGTCACGGCCCTGATGGCATACGGACTGGTGACGTGCTCGACGTCGCGGTCGTGGAATGTGTTGCGGTCGATCTAATCCCTTTCGGAGGGTTCTCGGTTGTCGTTGGCAGCTCTCGCCGCCACATCACCATTCTCCACGACTGGAGCATCCGCGTCCGCACCACCCATATCCCCCGCCTCCTTTCTCCGCGCCGCCAGCACCGCCCGACTGGCGATCTGCCGGATCTGCCCCGCCAGTCTGAGAATCCGCCGCTTCCACTCGTACACCCCGCGCGCGTACTGAGCGTCGGTGACGACCGATGACAGCCAGAGCGCATCCATCTGGGCCAGCATGCCGTCGAACTCGCGGATGATCGCCAGGTAGCGTATTGCCCGTGGCGAAGTGATCTTCACCTCCACCGTCCTGGCACTGGTGTAGCCCATGGCGCTCTCGATGCCGTTGCTCTCGGCGACTTCCCGGAGCCGGCGGGATTCCTGGCGCAGATCCTCCAGGCTTTGGTCGATCGACGCATCGACGACGGCGTCGACTTCCTGTGCCTGCGCTTCCGATCCGATGAACCGCAGCACCACGCTCAGCGAGAACAGCGCGTTCGCGCACATCTCATAGCCGCGGTCGAAGACCTGCTGCGCATGCAGTGAACTCAGCACCACCTTCTGCGTCAGGAATGGCCGGCTGTTGTCCTGCCTGACCGACGGAATCTGCGTCGATGCGCTGTGCTGCCTTTGCACCATGGCCTGTCTCCGGTGGGGTTGACCAACCGCAGCGTAGCGATCGGGTGCCGGCGGCGACCTGCGAAATGCGACCCCAGGCGGCCGTTTTCGTCCTCCGGCGATCGGGATGACGACACAGAATCAGTCATCTCTCGTTCCGCTTAGGCCGATCGAAGAGAAGGTAGCTGGCCTTCTTCACAAACAGCATCTTCTCCCAACCCCGGCGGGGTCGCCCCGTCAGGACACGGCGGCATCCCTGCCTTCATCATCAGGAGGCACCATGCCCTCGTTGAACCGAGTCACGCTCATCGGCCACCTCGGCGCCGATCCCGAGCTTCGTACGACCCCGAACCGCGAGACGATCGCCACGATCCGGCTCGCCACGACCGAGACCAGCCGCGACAAGACCACCGGTGCGCGAAAGGAAAGCACCGAATGGCACCGGGTGATCTTCTTCGGCCGCCTGGCGGAAGTCGTCGGCGAGTACCTCCGCAAGGGCGCACCGATCTACATCGAGGGGCGCATCCAGACCCGCAAGTGGCAGGACCAGGCGGGCCAGGACCGCTACACCGTCGAGATCGTCGCCAGCGAGATGCAGATGCTCGGCGCTCGCCCGTCCGCGAACGACGCGCCAGCAGGTCAGGCCGAGCGTCGGACCCCGAGTGCGCCAGCCGATCCGGCCACCACACCGACGATCAACGAAGTCGCGCCGATCGAGCCGTTCTAATCCGCTCATGACTTCTTTCACCCACCGGGTGGTCCGTCTCCGCGGTGGGGAGCAGACCCCCATCCCACTTCAGGAGTGCTGCTGTTGGAGCGCGTCATTCTCGTTCTCGCCCTGCTGGCAGGGTTGCATCTGGTTCTCTCCTTTCTCCGCTGGGTGGTGCAGACCGTTCAGGTCTGGCTTCGCCAGAAGCCCGAACCGACGGTCACGCCCGCGCCGGTACCCGAGGGCCGGACCGACTGGCGGCCGTACCACCTTCCGGCCTGTCAGCGCCGGAATCGGATCGACCCCAGTCCGGCAAAGAAGGGCGAGGCGTCGTTCGAAGTCATCGCCTGAGCTCTCATCCCCGTGCGGGGGCATCGTCCCCGTTCCCGGGGAGGTTGCCCCCTTTCTTTTCTGGAGGCATCTCATGACACTCGTTCTTGTCGCTTGTTGCATCTCCGGCTGGATCCTCAGCCGTCCGATCGTCCGCGTTCTGGGGCTCTGACCATGATTCCCGATCACGCAGCGGATGAAATCGTCAAGTCCAACCCCATGCTCGTTCGTCTCTTCCGCGCTCTGCCGATCGCTCCCGCCTGTGATCTCCACCAGAGACTCCAGGCCGGCCGCACTGATCCGGAAACCCGCAAGCTGCTGCGCAAGGCACTGGTTCTTTCGCAGCAGGGACGAGCTGCAACCTGACCCCAGCCCCGGCTCGCCGGGGCTTTCCCGAGCGCGTTCGTCGAGCGTTCTCCGGAAAGCAGCCTTTGAGCGAGCGCCATGGATTCCCATGCGCCCGAGCAAGTCGCGGTAGCTGGCCGCACAAAAAAGCAGCATTTCATCCACCCTGCCGGGGACGCTTTCCCCGCCAGGGGCAGGTGACTCCGGCATTTCTTCTGGAGGCACCATGCATCCGACACATCCCGGCCTGCTGCACATGCCGGCCAAGCAGTACCACGCCGATCAGTCGATCGGACATTCCGGCATCCTCAGGATGCTCAAGAGTCCCGCGCATCTCCGCGAAGCCCTCGACCATCCGCCGCCGCCGACACCGGCGATGGCGTTTGGTAGCGCGGTACACGCGTACGTCCTCGAGCCGGATCGCTTTGCCGAGGAATTCGTGGTGGCCGAGAAGTTCGATCGGCGCACCAAGGAAGGCAAGGAAGCGGCTGCCCGGTTCGAGGAGGCCAACCAGGGCAAGACCGTGATCGCCTCCGAGGAGCTGGCGACCCTGAGCCGGATGCGGGCTGCCGTGCTCGCCCACCAGGGCGCGGCCAGCCTGCTCGAGCAGGGAGAAGCCGAGCTGTCGACCTTCTGGACCGATGCCGCCACCGGCCTCGCCTGCCGCTGTCGTCCCGACTGGCTCAACGCGACGGCCATCGTCGATCTAAAGAGCTGCCTCGATGCCAGCAGCCGCGGCTTCTCGCGCGCCATCGCCAACCTCGGCTACGATGTGCAGGCGGCGTTCTACGTCGACGGAGTCAAGCGCGTGACCGGCAGCGATCTGCCCTTCCTCTTCGTCGCCGTCGAGAAGGAGCCACCTCATGCCGTCGCCGTGTATCGCGCCGATCCGGAACTCATCGAGATCGGTCGCAGGAAGTACCGGGCCGCGCTGCAGTTGCTGCAGTGGTGCCAGGAGTCCGGCACCTGGCCGGCGTACCAGCCGGCGGGGGAGGTCGAACTGATCTCACTGCCGCGCTGGGCCGCCAACGCCGAAGCCTTCGAGTTCGACGCCGCCTGAGCGGCCATTTTCCAGTCGTTCATTCACCCCGGCGGGGAACCAGTCCCCAGATCGGGCGGCATGGTGTCTCCGCCTTTCTTCCTTGGAGAAGACCATGTCACAGACCTTGCGCAATCTGCAGAAATCCCGTCACGGAACGCCGGCCAACGCGGTATCGTTTCCGGCGATGCTCGAACAGTTCAAGGGCGAAATCGCCCGCGCCTTGCCCCGGCATCTCAGCCCGGAACGCATCGTCCGGGTGGCGCTCACCGCCTTTCGCCTGAATCCGAAACTCGCCGATGTCGATCCGCGCAGCGTCTTCGCGGCCGTCATCCAGTCCAGCCAGCTCGGCCTCGAAGTCGGCCTGATGGGCGAAGCGCACCTCGTCCCGTTCGGCAGCCAGTGCCAGCTGATTCCCGGCTATCAGGGCCTGATGAAGCTCGCACGCAATAGCGGCCTCGTGCAGGACATCTACGGTCATGAGGTGCGGATCAACGACCGCTTCGACATCGTCCTCGGTCTGCACCGGTCGCTGATGCACGAGCCGTTGAAGCAGAACGGTTTTCCCGCTGGCGACGACGAGCGCGGCGCGGTCGTCGGCTTCTATGCCGTCGCGGTCCTCAAGGATGGCTCCCGGACCTTCCATGCCTTGTCTCGGGAGCAGGTCGAGCAGGTTCGTGACCACTCCCGGGGCTACCAGATGGCCAGGAAGCTGCGCAAGGAGAGTCCGTGGGACACGCACTTCGTCTCGATGGGCCTCAAGACGGTGATTCGCCGCTTGTGCAATCTGCTGCCAAAATCGCCTGAACTGGCGATGGCGCTGGCCATGGACGAGCTGAACGAGCGCGGCGAGACCCAGAATCTCGGGGTCGCCGAGGCCATCGACGGATCGTGGGCACCGGTCCTCGACGAGCAACCGGATGACACCGGCCAGGCGTCCGATCCGGCGCGCGCGGCCAGCCGCAAACCGCTCGCCGATCTGCTGGCGGGCATCGGGCAGGCGCTGTCGCTCGAGGCGCTGGACGAGGTGTACGCGCAGGCGGAGGACGCTGTCGCCGGCGACGATCTCGAACAGCTCCTGCGTGCCTATCGCAGCCGCAAGGCCGCGCTGACGGCGCCATCGCAGCCATCGTCGCCATCGTCACCGATCCGCGGCGTGGTGAACAACGCGTCGGCCTGACGATCCCGACCAGGGTGCTCACCATCCCCGGTGAGCGCCTCGGGACGCTCACAGCGGAGACGGCCATGCACGCGGACGACGAGGCGATGCCGCGCCCTACGGCGTCGGGAACGAGCAACGGGGTGCGAGCCGATAGGCATGTCGTGTGGACCGACGAGGACCTCGTCCGTCTGCACGGACATCTCCTGGAGAAATCCTTGCACGATCTCTTCGATGCGCGGGTGTCCGTCGCCACACAGCGGGAGATTCTCGCCTGGCTGCGCGCGCCCAGGGGGCGGTCGGGCGCCTTCTCGTACCGCATGTGTTGCGCGTTGTTCGGCCTTGACTCCGACGAGATCCGCGAGCGGGTGGTGGCGCAGCATGCGCAATGCGCTCCTCGTTGATCAACCCGTCGCACCAGACCACCCCGCGGCGCACGGGAACCGCGGCTCGCCCCGGGGACTCCTGCCTGACCAGGCGGGGGCCCCCGGGGTATTTTTTTTCTTGCCACAGCTTGCTGAAGGGCCAGGTGATTGGTGCCATCCGCTTGCCAACGGACAGCCGTGCGGATCAACCGCCTTCGACGCGCGCCGGCAGGGCGATCGCATGAATGCCATTGTCGTTACCCGTCGAAAATAGTCGTTTACGTTCAAGAAGTTACGAAGGGGCTGTTCACAGCTCATTGATTTGTGTAGTTTTTTGTCTTTTTGGAGTTTCCATGGAGACAGGAGGCGGGATTCGGTTGATGGATGTATGGGTGGGTGTGCGGGATCCCCGGCAGGCGAAGAAGGTCGAGCATGACCTCGTGGAGATGCTGGTGGTGGCGGTGTGCGCGGTGCTCTCGGGTGCGGATGGCTTCGTCGAAATCGAGGTCTGGGCGAAGGAGAAGCTCGACTGGCTGCGCCAGTATCTGAAACTGGAGCACGGCATTCCCTGCCATGACACGTTCGGGCGGGTGTTCGCGGCGATCGATCCTGAGGAGTTCGGTGCGGCTTTCCTGCGCTGGGTGGGTCAGGTCGTGCCGATGTTGAGCCGCGAGGAAGTCGTCGCGATCGATGGCAAGACGAGTCGTCGTTCGGGTAAAGCGGGCGCGACGCCGCTGCACTTGGTGAGCGCTTTCGCCGCCGAGCCTTGACGCTCACGAAACCTGACCCTTTTTCGCTCACGAGAATGGATCCATCGGAGGCACAGGTGGTGGTCTGTGCGCGGCTTCAGGCGAGGGTGAAGGGGTTGCGGCAGCGGGGTTCGGCAAGCGGTGCGCGGGGACTTCTGGCGTATGGGAGGGCAGCCGTGGCGTTGCGGGAGAGGCGCCCCGGAGCTGGGTCAAGGGCAGGCTGCGGCTTTTCGCAGCCTGGCGCAGCGTCCCTTGACGCAGCGCAGGGGCGATACGCTGGGGCGTGGCAGTCAGAGCGGCAGTATCGCGCTGACTGCCATGCAGACCGGCGTTTTCGGACGTTGGGCCGGCGTCGCGGTCGGCGAGAAGCGACCGTGACGCGGGGCGAACCCACTGCCGCCGTTCGCTGGCGCTGGCAAGCGCTACGCGGACGCGTCTGGCGAAGTCCTCTTGCGCGACGTGGCGCGCGTGGGGGCAGCCGGCGGGGCCGTCGTCTGGCCTTCCTGGGAAACGGCCGGTTCGCTGCGCAGACTCGAACCACTCAGGCGCAGGATTGTGCAGCGATGCTGCAGGCGGTCGAGGAGCGCATCGACCAGCGCCTTCTTCTGAAACAGCTCGTACCAGTCGGGCAGGTCGAGATTCGTCGTGACGATCGTCGACAGATGCAAGCTGTAGCGCTGGTCCATCAGGCGGAAGAACGCATTCACCTGCTCGGGTTTCAGGTTGAGGTAGCCGAGTTCGTCGATGGCGATCAGCGGCAGGCGGCACAACTGATTGAGCAGCCCGACCGTCGAGCGGTCGGCGAGCGAGGCATACAACTCGTCGAGCAGAACCTGCGCGTTATAGAACCGGGCACGGTAGCCATTCAGACAGGCTTCGCGCAGGAGCCCGACGGCGATTCCCGACTTGCCCGTTCCGGGAGGGCCGATCAGCAGCAGGTTCTCGCCGCGCCGCAGAAAGTCCAGTCCCGCAAGGCTCAGGACCTGCGCCTTGTTCACGCTCGGCTGGTGGGCAAAGGGAAACGACTGCAAGGTCCACGGCCAGGGCAGACGCGCCTGCGCCAGACGATAAGCGAGGCTCTTCTCGCGCCGCGCCGCGTCTTCGGCGCTGAGCAGACGAAAGACGACCTCCGCAACGGGCGAACCTTGCCGCTCGGCGGCATCGAGTTCCTCGTCGAGGACGCGAGCGATGCCGGAGCAACGCATCTGCTCGATCAGGGCACGCAGGCGCTCACGCATCCTCATCCCCCTCGTCGAGATGGAAGAACGCCCCGGCGACCTGCTGCAGGATCATCGCCTCCAGGCGGCCGAGATCGAAGAGACCGAACTGCAGCGCCTGCGCCACTGCGGCCAGGAAGGGTGCTTGCGGATAAGTCCGCCGGAATGCCAGCAAGCGGCGCAGCGGCCGCACCCCGCGGCCATGCGCCTGTTTGACCAGAGCCGCGACGTACGCGTCGAGCACCGGGTGGTGCCCCTGCAGCAACGTCGCCTCGGGCGCTGGCGTGCGGAGTCGGCCCTGCGGTGTCGGGTGGTGTCCGGGCAGCTTCTGCTTCGCACCGCGGATACCGATCAGGCGCGGGTGCACCGCGACGACCTCGTCGCGCGCACAGATCCGCAGTTCGTCGGAATACAGATACACCGTCAGCGTCTTCCCCACCCAGCGTTCGGGAACCGAGTAGCGATTGGTCTCGACCGACACGAAGCCGTACAGATCGACCACCCGCTCGGCCACCTGATAGACCGGTGGCAGGACAGCCGGCAGCCGTTGCAGGCAGGGCCTCTCGACCGCGTAGGCCGCGCTCGGCGCCATTCCGAGGACACGCTTCGGCTTGGCATTCGCCACCGTCCCGCACCAGGCCCGCGCCTGCTCGTTCAGGTCGGCGAAATCGGCGAACGTCCGGCCGGCCAGGAAATGGCCTTCGACCCAGGCAAAGGGTCTTTCGACGCGCCCCTTGCGATCGGGTTGATTGACCGGGTGGGCACGGAAGGCGAATCCCAGCGTGCGCGCGAACGCCACCATCTCGGGCGCGAACACCGCTTTGACTCCGGCGCCGACACGCAACGGTCCGCCAAGGCAAGACCCCCGACACCACGGTCGGCGCGCACCTCGAAGTTGCCGCCGCCTATGGGGTCAACATGGTCAGCGTCGAGCGCGGCGACCAGGTCCAGCTCTGCTACAACGGCGACGCGTTTCGCCGGATGCTGGCGTTGCGGGCGAGCGATGTCCAGAAAGCGCTGGCCGCCCTGGCATTGACCCGGCACGATTGCGTCTCGCCGACGCTGACCCCGATCGAGCGCTTTGCGGTCGACAACTGGCGCGCGGGGTACTCGATCGGGTCGAAACCGCGACACTCCCCGAGGTGCTGAAAAACCGCCTTCACCTGCGCAAGGCGGGCGTCTGGGCGAGTCTCGCCTGGCAGCGCGCGCGGCGGCCGGAACTCGGCGCTGCTCAGGCCGCGGAAGCCGCGACGCGGGCGCTGAGTGAACTGGCGGCGATCAACAAGAGCGAACTGACGGACAGCGATGCCGCGACCTACAGCGACGCAGCGGTTCGCGTCGGTGCGTCGCGCTGGGCCGCTGAACCCGGTGTGCCGGTCGCTCCGATCAAGGCCGGAGTCGGGCTCGCCATCCTCACCCGCCCGGGACACCAGCCCGGCGAGACCTGCATCGATCTCGTCCAGGCCTCAAATGCTGCGCAGAAGCCACTGGTTACCCGCTGCACCTATGGGACGGTGTGGTCGGCATCGGCCGCCGCGCATCCGCAGGGAACCTCGCTGACCGTCGCCGTGCAGCCGCTCGATACCTGGCGCGAGCTGTGGGTCTTCCGCCACGGGCCGGCGGGGTGGAGCGTCGACGTCGTGCCGCCTGCAACCGACCAGCCGAATCTTGGCTACATCGAGTTCGCCGGCTGGGTTCCTGGCGGCACGCAGATGCTCGCGGCGCGTGAGGCGAAGCTCAACGGTCGCTACAAGACGAGCTTCGAGCTGATCAACCTTGCCACGCTGGAGGTTGAGCGCTCGGCGGACCAGCCGGCTTCGTTGAGCTCCTTCTATCGCTGGCAGAGTCCGGTCTGGAAGGCGCAAACGGTGAGTCTGCGCTGAATGGGGTGCAGAGCAGGCGGGAGAAGGGACGCGGGGGCAAAGGCCCCCGCGTTTGTTTCGGCAGCTTGGCTACGGGGCTGGTTCGGCGGCCACCGCGCGCTGATAGAGATCCACGATCCGGGCAGCGAGGTGGGCCGGAGAGGCGCGATGACCCTGCGCTTCGAGTACCGCCTGCACAATGCCTTCGAGCACAGCCGTTTGGAGTAGCGGGCGCGGTGATCCGTCACCAGCCGCTGCGTCACCAGAACCCGCTGAATACGCAGCTCGCTGGGACGCGATTCGGAAGGCCTGTCCGGTCGCGAGCCAGTCCAGGGACACCCCGGCGGCGGTGGCGATGGCCAGAGCCTTGTTGAGCGGTGGCATCCGGTGATCGATGAGGTAGCTGCGCAGCACCGACTCGGCGATCCCGCATCGGCGCGCGAAAGAGGCCACCGAACCCGAGCCCATCAGCCATTTCAAGCGGGCCGCAAGCACCGCCGGGTCGAGTTCGGGAACGACGCGCGACGTCACGTCGGGACCGGACCCGCCTGCGTCAGGCGACGACACGTCGGGGGCGAAGGGTGAGGTCAATTCTCATGCCTCCAGGAATGGATGGGCTGGCCGGAGACGCGGATCACGCTCCAGAGCCCGGGGAATGCAGTCCGATCGGCGCATCACATCCGGCCGGTTCCACTGCGCACCCGCTGCAGCGTCAGCACGAGACTCACGCCATCCTCGACGTCGCTGGCGGTGATCGTGCCGCCCATCTTCGCCATGTACGTCTTGGCAACGAAAAGACCCTGGCCGCGGTTGCCATTGGCGCCGGAATCGAGCTGGTCCGACACGCCGTACTCGAAGATCCGGTCCAACAGTTCGCCGGGGATCGGGGCGCCGACGTTGTGGATGGACACCGTGGCGGCGGTGTCAGTCGTCTCCAGCGTCATGGTGATCGGCGTGCCGGGCCGCCGGCAGCGCTCCGCGTTCTTCAGCACGTGCGTGAAGACATCCTCGAGCGCGTACTCGTCGGCACGCACCAGAACCGGACGATCGCCCGGGTCGCAACTCAGATTGGTGACGCCGGCGTTGTCGGCGACGTGGCGGAGAAACTCGGCGAGATCGATGGCCTGCACCTCGATGGCGGACGACTGGAAAGCCTCGCTCGGGCTGGCGCTCCCATAGAGGATGCGCACCGCCTGCAGCATCCGGCTGATGTAGCGGTGACTCGGGTCGTCGGGGTCGCCATGCAGCACGAGTAGCGATTGCAGCGGCGACATGATCTCGTGGCCGACGGCGTGCCACTGGTCCTTCTCCTGCTCGGCGCGAATGCGCTCGCGCTCGGCGTCCTCCTTCACCCGGCGCAGGAGGTCGTTCAGGCAGTTGGCGAGGATCCCGAGTTCATCGCTGCCACGCAGGTCGGCGAGGTCGAAGCGCTCGAGACCGCCGGTCATCTTGACGCTGCGCGACAGGTCGTCCGCCCGCCGGGTGAGGCGGGCAATGCGGCGGATGATCCCGGCTTCGATCACCCCCCAGGCGACCACGATCGCCAGCAACATGGCGCCGACGAACCACGAGACGCGGGTGGCGACGGCGCTGAGCGTCTTGTTGACGCTGCGTGCATCGCCGCGGAGCACGATCTGGTAGCTGCCCAACGGGGTCGCGACCTCGTCGACGAGTTCGACCGGCGCATCGTAGGTCTCCACCGGCAGCTTTCGGATCAGGCGCGTGATCACTGGCGACGACGGCTCAAGCGCCTCGTCCTGGCCTCTGAGATGGGCGATTTCGACGTCCTTGCCGGCGACGACCCTGCGAATGCTCAGCGTCTCGCCGGGCAGCAGCAGGCTGGTCAGGTCGTTGAGCGAGAACGGCGGGACGGCGCCCTCTTCGTTGCTGTCGAACAGCGTCGGGGCGTCGCCGGGCGGCAGGACCTCGATGCGCACCTGGAACTGATCCAGGTCGGGTGGCGGCCAGGGCGGTCTCTTCCCCTGCAGGAGCGCCTGGCTGAGGACTTCGATCGGCAGGCGCAGCGAGAAGAACGATTTCTTATGGCAGCCTTCCGTCTCGTCGGGCGCATCGAGACACGTGCCGCTCTGCCAGACCCAGCCGCGAAACTCCTTCACGGGCTTCTGCCCGGTGTAATCCCGATCGTCGAGTTCGACGTAGCCGGTGAACCGCCCACGCGTTCCTTCGCCCCGCGGCCGGCTGTTTCCGCCCAGCGGTTCAAAGGGTGCCATCCAGCGATAGGTCTCGCCGCGCAGGCTGACGGTGACGCGCAGGCGGTGCGCGCCATCGAGAAACTCGTCGCCAATGCGGTGCGGCACCAGCGGATCGCTGGCGAAGGTGCCGGCGGCGTAGATGAAGCCGCCCGCCCAGGGGTTGTTGCCGATCGCCACACAGAGGCTGCCGTAGTTGCGGTACTGCACCAGGCAGCCGGCCATTTCGACCGCATGGCGGACCTTGTTCTGGTCGTCGAAGTCGATGCTGGAAAACGGCAGGACGACCGGGCGCAAGGGTGTCGCCTGCTCAGCACTTCGCGGGGGATTGAGCAGTGCAAGTTGCCCGGTCGGGTGGCGCAGGCGGGCGGCGATCTGTTCCTTGGTCTTCGCGAAGCTCGCCTGGTAGGTATCGTAGCTGCGCTGCTTCTCCTCCTGCAGGACGGTGACCGCCATCGTCACGACGGCCAGCGCGAGCAACAGAAACGCGCTGCGAAAGAGGATGCGCAGCCGGAAGGACGCCAGCCAGGCAAGCCCTGCACTCATCGGCGGACATCGTCCGGGGGCTCATCCGACCAGCGGAAGCCGCGCATCGGGACGTTCTCGATGCGATCGAAGTCTTCATCGAACTCGCGGAAGGCCTCGCGGATGGCGCTGATGTGCTTGCGGATGTTGTCCCGGTTGCGGCCGCTCTTCACGACCTCGAAGAACTCCTCGTAGGAAACGACCTGACCGCGCTTCTCGTAGAGCGTGGCCAGGATCCGCTGGGCGGTCAGCGGCAGATTGATCCGCTTGCCCCGCCACAGCGGCGCGGCCTGGCGCAGCGGGTCGAGCGACAACTCATCGCCGGCGGCGGGACTCGTCTTGCCCTGATCCCGATCGTGCGCGGTGCGCAGGATTTCCAGGAAGGTGTCGACGAAATCGGACTCGGAGAAGGTCGTCTTCTGCAGGTAGTCCCAGGCATCGAGCGCCTTCATGATGCTGCGGTAGATGGTGGCCGGCATCGCCGAGACGACCAGCACCGGCGTCCCGCGCGCACCCTTGTTGATGGCGTTGATGATCGCGACGCCGGCGTGCCGCTCGCGACCCAGCTCGATGTCGAGCACGACCAGGTCGTAGTTCTCGCGGGCGATGGCCGCTTCGGCTTCGTCGCGGGTGAACCACTGCTCGACCCGGATCCCGGGTCTGGCCGAGAGAATCCACTCAGCAAGCTGGTTGCTGGTGGGCCGGTCGTCTTCGATGACAGCGACTTTGAGCATCGGGCGCGCTCCCTGACGTTTTGCTCAAGTATCCCCGATTTCTCCGGAACAAACATTCTCGCCGCGTGAGTGTTTGTTCACACGACGGAAGAAACGTTCACGCGGCGGAAGAAACACCGCCGGGGCGTGAACAAAGACACCCCACGGCGGCATTGAATCTTCCGCGGCATCTCCGGCACGATGGGCTTAGTGGGACAACGGTGAATCGGTCGGGCTTTCGGTTCCCGGAGACCGGGATGGGCCTCCGGCCGACGGTAGGGCGCCATTGGGAGGGGAGACAGTCATGTCCAGGGGGCTGAGCAACATGAGGGAGGCGACGGGTCATGGCCTTCGCCGGCAGACCATTGCCAGGAGGACTGTCAGCAGACGGGCCGTGCCGCGAGTGGTGCCGCGGATCGGGCACCGCGAGCCGGTTGTTTCGGTGCCACAGGTCCGAAACGCCGTGCGGCAGTTCGCCACGTTCGGCCCGGTCGGACAGCAGTGTCGACAGGACGCAGCGCCGCACGCGGTTCAAACGGTGATCCCGCAGGGCGCAATTCGGGCACGCGGGGAGGAGGGCGGTCCGTACGATGCCCCCCATGAATCCTTATTACATCAGGATTGGTTGCCTCCCTGCCTCATGAACGAAATCAGGGGGTGCGCGACCGATGGCTGGCTGCCGGCGGAGTTGTCGGGCCGGTTCTCGCGGTCCGACGCGCCCAAAGCGGACGCCGCCAGCCGTCGTTCCCGGCAGCCGGCTGCCGGCAGACCGTCCGCCGTTTCAAAAGGATTGTGTGGGGTACCAATCCTTATCTTTAAGAGGGGGCACGTACGACCGATGGACGCGTGGATCAGCGAAGTGCAAGCGCTGCTGCAGGGCCGCCTCCAGGAGGTGTTCGAGAACGCCCGCGACCTCGGCAATCGCTATCTGCAGGCGGTCATGGATGCCAACGCGCGCCAGGAATGGAAGCACAAGAACACGCTCCAGTTGCGGGTCCGTCAGCGTGGCAACGCGGTCTCGCTGGAGTGGTATCTCGTCGGCTGGATCGGCGGGACGGGTCCGGATCGCCGGATGCGCCGGACGTACATTCCGAAGCGCAACCCCAGCCGCCGGCGCGACGCGCAGGTGTTCCGTTATCGACTCGAGGACCTGCTTCGGCACACCTCGGGGTGGGACGACGATCTGGTCCGTGCGACCGAGATCGAAGCCAGTGAGTACCGTCGAGAGGCGCACTATCTCGCCGACATGCTCGTGACACTGGGACGCCTGCAGCGCTGCACGCCGGGGCCGACGCTGGAGAGGGCCGGGGAGGACACGCCATGAACAAGCCGCCGCGCTACCTGGTGACCGATCGGTTCGAATTCGGGATGCTCGCGTCGCTGACCGCCGAACTCAAGCTGACGGAGCTATCCCTCGACGACGTCTGCCAACTCATCGAAGAGGCCGAGCGCGAGAAGCAACAGGGTCTTCATGGCGGCTGGGGCGATGCGGTCAGGGAGATGGCCGCGGTGACGCGGGTGCCGCAAGGATCGATTTGGCTGGTTGCCTGTCCCGTGGCCAGTGATCGCGGCGTCGAACTGAAATGGGCACGTGTCGAAGTCGTCGAGCGACCTCTCGGCGCCGACCGTTGAATCCAAGGTCATGCACAGCGCTGCCGGCGGGTCGTCGCGGCGGACCGTACTGGAGACCGCCCGCGGTGCCTTGATCGTTTGCGGCGCCCCGGCCGGGACGGGTTCCGATCGAGCGAAGAAGACAATTCGGTCTGTACCCATCGACGGAGGTGCGGCGCGTCCTCGGTGGCAAAGCCAGATCCATCAGTCGCGTCCGCTCTCGTCCCGCCGGAGCCGCAAGGCCCCACCCCGCAAGGCTCAAGAATCCGCTCGCGCCTCGGTCCGAAACCTTGCCCGGCCGGCCGCATTTCCACCGTTCCCACCGGAAGCCGGGTGCTACAAGCTGCGGCATGTCCTGCCCGCATTCCGCTCCTCCTCCCGGCGATTCGAGCGTCGCCAGCCCGAGCCCGGTCGCGGTGGAAGGAGGGGGCGTTTCGCCGGCCCGGGCAGCCCGTGCCCGCAAACTCATCGCCCTGGCCTGCGACCTCACCGATGCCGAGGTCGATGTCGGGTCGCTCGCCTTCCTCGGACAGGCGCTCGTCCAGACCACCTTGCCCCACAGTGACCCCGGAGTGCCCTGCTTTGAACGGACGAGTGGTTCGGTGTCGCTGTCGATCATCGCCAACCCGCGATTCGGTCTGCCCTTTGGCACCGTGCCGCGGCTCCTGCTGGCCTGGATCTGCACCGAGGCCGTGAAGACCCGATCGCCGATGCTCGGTCTCGGCAACAGTCAGAACGAGTTCCTGCGCAAACTCGGGATGCGGACCGATGGCCGCGATTGCCAGCGGCTTCGTGCGCAGTCGTTGAAGCTCTTCTCGTCGATGCTGTCGATCACCTATCAGAGCCAGGGACGGTTCGGCCTGAAGAACATGCCGATCGCCGACGAGGCCTTCGTCTTCTGGGACCCGCATCGGCCCGATGAGCGAACACCATGGGAAAGCAGCCTCAGACTCTCGGGCGAGTTCTTCCGCAACGTGACCGAAGCGCCGGTGCCGATCGACATGCGCGTGCTGCACGCGCTCTCGAGGTCGCCCCTGGCGATGGATATCTATTCCTGGCTGGTCTACCGCGTCTTTCTCCTGCGCGTCACCAATCGTCCCAGCGTCGTCATTCCCTGGCAGTCCCTGAAGCGTCAGTTCGGTGCGGATTACGGCGCCACGTCGCGCGGTCTGCTCGACTTCCGGAAACAGTTCCTCCTGCGGCTCAAGGACGCTCTGCTGTTCTACCCCGAGGCGGAGGTCTGCGGGCAGGACACGGGACTCCTGGTGGCAGCCAGCCGCCTGCGTACGCGCCACACCGGTGGCGGCCGGCTGTCCTCCTTGTAGTCTCGGCGTCCCTGTAGTCCCGGCCACCTGGTTTCCCTCGCGATCGGTGGGGACGGGATCTCGCGTGTTCCGGTCCTGATCGTCATCATCGCCGGCCCGGTGGGCTTGGTGGCCTCACGATACGGCGATGCGCGGACACGGACCCCAGCGTGAGCCGGCCGACGAACCGCCTCCTGCCGCCAATTGCCCAACGCGCCCGGCCATCCCTTTCCTGGTAGTCAGGGACTGCACCCGCGGACCGTCCGCAAGCCGATCCAGTCACGCCCCGTCGACGCGACGCCTGATTCCTGCCGGCCATGGCGCGGGGGCCGGAGCCCGGCCTGGTCGATCAACTGCGGAATTTCCTTCTGTGGCCGATCGCGATCCAGTGCCCGCCGTGCGGTGTGCCGGGGAGTTATCCACAGGCGATCGCCCCTCTTACTTGTAAACATACTTGCATACTACTTGTTAACTACTTGGAGCAGCCCGCAAAGCCTTGCCCCGCAAGGCTTTCAGGCCGGTCGCCGAGAGCGTTTTCACGTGGCGGTGAGAGCGTTTTCACGTGGTCGTGAGAGCGTTTTCACGTGGATAACCTGGCGGGTTGGCTGGAAGCCTTGCGGGGCAAGGGTTTGCGGCCGATGGCCGGTGAGAGCGTTGTCACGTGGATAACTTTTCGGGCGGTCCGTTTCTGGGGATAACTCTTCCGGAAAGGGAGCCTCCGGGAGCCGATTTCGGGGGCTTGCATTTTTTGCGGAATCCGTAGAATGGGTCAGGAGTGCGCCCGGATCGACACCACCCTGGGTCGTCCGGAATTGCACCGGGCCAGCCGGCCGTGCCCTGCCACACCGGCAACACGAGGTCGTACCAGCCCGGCAACGGGCGCCGCCAATACGGCAGATCGCGTCGGCCGCCCCACGTCACGAGGCATTGATCCATTGGGAGGAAGCCATGCACGACGAAGCACCGCAACGATTCGAACCCGCCAGCCTGCTGACCTCGCTGGCGGGGCATTCCTGGCGTCTGCTGACGCTGCGTGGCGACTGGAGGGCGATGCCCGACTCAGGCGCGTTCGTCGCTCTGGCCCTCGGTGTCATGGTTCTCGGCGGTCTGACCGAGCAACTGGTACGCGGCCATTCCCCGGCGCCTGCCCTGGTCAGCACCCTGCTCTGGCTGGGGGTCGTGCTCGCCGTGTCGAGCCATCGTGGGCAGCCGAACCGTCGGCTGCTCGCCGCGCTGGCCCTGCTGTCGATCGGCATCGAAGCCCTCCTGATCCTGGCCACCTGGCTCCCCGCAGCCGAATGGCCGGTGGCGATCTGGTCCGGCCTCGCCGTCGTGCGCCTGCTCCAGCAGGCCAACGGGACGGGTGCCGAGGCGAGTCGCTGACGCGGCGCATCGAGAACCGGTCCGATGGCCACCGCTTCTCCCTACGACTTCGAGCTGCCCTGGCGCCCGAACTTCGAAGCGAAGATGGCGCTCGTCTGGGCCGGCGGATCGGCGCTGATCATTGCCTTCTCGCTGGCTGTCCCGCTCTTCTCCCGCTTTTCCGCGCTGCTTGCCGTCGGCTGTGCGCTGGCGGCGGCCTACCGCGGATACCAGGCCTACCAGCGGCTGGCGGACGCTTCGCGGCTGCAGCAGTTCGGCAAGGAGTTCATCGATCTCGCCGAACTGCAGGGGAAAGCCCGCCGGGCGGCCGAAGCGCAGAGCCTGTGGCTGGGGAAGGGCTTCCCCTGGACCGACATCGAGGCCAGCAAGCTGCATGCCCTGATGGCGCTCGGTGTCGCCCGGACGATCGGCCCGGCCGCGCAGCATACCGAGGGCGCCTACTGGATTCACGGCCTGGCGCGCGAAGCCGACCTCCATTCCGAACTGTCGCACCTCGTCGGACACACGCTGATCGTCGGCACGACCCGCGTCGGCAAGACGCGGCTCTTCGACCTGCTGGTCGCGCAGGCGATCTTCCGCGGCGAGACGGTGATCATCATCGACCCGAAGGGCGACCACGCGCTGGCGCGCAACGCCCGTGCCGCCTGCGCTGCCGGCGGGGCAGGGGAGCGCTTCGTGTATTTCCATCCGGCGCATCCCGACCGCTCGGCCTGCATCGATCCCCTGCGCAACTGGAACCGCAAGACCGAACTGGCGAGCCGTGTCGCCGCGCTGATTCCCTCGGAAACCGGCGCCGACCCGTTCACCGCCTTTGGCTGGAAGGTGTTGAACGACATCATCAACGGCATGATCGCCACCGGCCATCGGCCGAATCTCGTGCAGCTGCGGCGCTACGTCGAAGGCGGCCCCGACGGACTCCTGCAGCGCGCCCTGAAGGCGCACTTCACCCGGCGCGTGCCGGACTGGGAGAGCCGGGCAGCGGCCGCTCTCAGGCGCCACCGGGATCGGCTGCTGGAAGGCTATCTCGCCTTCTATCGCGAGATCGCGGTGCACGAAGCCCGGTCGGTCGAACTCGATGGTCTGATCTCGACCTACGAGCACAACCGCGAGCACTTCCAGAAGATGGTCGCGTCGCTGATCCCGATTCTCTCGATGCTGACCAGCGAGCCGCTGCAGGAACTCCTGTCGCCGGATTTCGCGCCCGGCCACGAGCGTCTGGTGACCGACATGTCGAAGATCATCCACGGCCGCAAGGTGGTCTACATCGGTCTCGATGCACTGGCCGACGCGACCGTCGGCAGCGCCATCGGCTCGATCCTGCTCGCCGATCTCGCCGCCGTCGCCGGCGACCGCTACAACTACGGCATCGACTCGCTGGCGCCGGTCAACCTGTTCATCGACGAAGCGGCCGAAGTGCTCAACCAGCCGGCCATCCAGCTGATGAACAAGGGGGGCGGGGCGGATTTCCGGGTCACCATCGCGACGCAGACCTTTGCCGATTTCGCCAGCCGGCTCGGCGACGAGAACAAGGCCCGCCAGGTGCTCGCCAACACCAACCACAAGATCGCCCTGCGCGTCCTCGACTCCGAGACGCAGAAATACCTCGCCGAAGGGATGCCGCAGATCAAGGTCCGCTCGCTGGCGCTGCGCTACGGGCATCAGGTCGACCCGCGGGTTCAGGCCGAATACACGGCATCCTACCAGGAGCAGATCCTTGAGGAAGAGGCCGAACTCTTTCCGGCGGCGATGCTCGGGGAACTGCCGCCGCTGCACTTCCTGGCGCGTCTGTCCGGCGGACGGACCCTCAAGGGACGGATTCCGATCCTGGTGGTGCCCGCATGAACCCGGCACGCCGGGACCCCGCCGCGAGTACCTATGTCGTCGTCGCGCTGCTCCTGGGGATCGCGGCGGTCTGGGCGCTGATTCCGCCAGCGGCGATTCGCAGCGCCTGGGTGGCCGAGCGGGCCGGGGTGTACGCAATGGCCGGTGCCGGCGAGGCGGTCCTCTTCGGGCGGACCCGGGACGATCTCGAGGCCGCTCTGGCGGGGGACTTCCGGGAAGTGCTGCGCGACGTGCGCGCGATCGGCCAGGGTCCCTGGGATCCCGCTGGCTTCGCCGACTGGATGCAGGGCCGGGTCGTCGTCACCTGGCTGTGGCTCGGGCTGGTCGCGTATCGCCTGCAGGTGCTGATGGGATGGTTTTTGCCGGGCATTCCGCTGACGATGGCGGCGTACCTGGACGGCCAGCTCGTGCGCGAGATCCGCAAACATGCCTTCGTCGCGCAGAGCCCGATGCGGCACAGTCTCGCGGTGCGGGTGCTCTGGATCGTTCTGATCGGGCTCGTCGCCTGGCTGGTCGTGCCGCTGCCGATGCCCGCACTCCTGCCGCCGGCGCTGATCCTCGCCATCGCCCATGCCCTCTGGCTGTGGGTCAGCAATCTGCAGAAAAGGCTGTGACGGCGTGGGACCGGCGGGGCGGCAGCGACGGCTGCGACGATTCGGGCGAGGCGCGGCTGGCTTCGCCGGCTCGATCGCCGTTGACCGAAGCGGCCGTGTTTGCAGACAATCGCCGTGTCCCCTCAGCGTTCCACCGGCCACTTTCCGCGTGCCTCTGCGCTCCCACCGAAACTTGCCTGCACTCGCCTTGGCCGCGCTGCTCGTCGGCAGCGTTCAGGCCGCGCCGTTGCCGGCGGAATGGTGGTGGTACTGGGACCGCCCGGCGAACAAGCTTCCCGTACCCCGGCCCGGTGTCGGCGCCGCCGTGTTGACGCGGCACGTCTACTTCTCGGGCGGCCGCGTGATCGCCGTTGCGCGCCGCAGCGCGCTGACCCTGCCGCCGGGGGTCGTCTCGATTCCGCTGATTCACGTCGAGGTGGATCCCGCGCAGCCCTTCGCCGGCACCGACGAGCAGCGGAACCGACTGCGCGACCTGGTTGTTGCCGAGGCACTGGTGGCGCGCCGTCCCCCGCTGATCCAGCTCGACTTCGAGGCCAGGCAATCGCAGCGGCGTTTCTGGACGGCTGCGGTCCAGGCCATCCGCGAGCGACTGCCGACGGAGGTGCGACTCTCGGTCACCGCGCTGGCGAGTTGGTGTTTTGGGGACCGCTGGCTCGCCGAGGTGCCGGCCGACGAGATCGTCCCGATGTACTTCCGGCTGGGCAAGGCGAGAGACGCCTTCATCGCACGCAGTGCGGCCGGGATTCCCGAGCCGCGCTGCCGAGAGGCGCATGGCGTGGCCGATGACGAGCCGCCGTGGCCGGTGGCTCTGCCGGGGCGCCGCTACGTGTTTCTTGGTGCGCGTCCGACCGGGCAGAATCCTCGGACTCCTCCTGTCGGAGCAGGCGAGCATGATCCGGCCCGGTAGTGCCTGGTGGACACGCGCGCCGGCAGCCTGCGCCGTGCTCCTGCTGACCGCGGCACTGGCCGTCGTCCCGGCGGGCGTGCGCGCCTCCAACGGCAGCGAATACTTCAGTGACCCGTTCCTCGCGTCGTGGGGACCGGCGCGGCCGATTGGCGATCTGGCGACCGGCAGCCTGGGCGTCGTCGAGCGGACCTGGTGGCGACGGCCGCTGCTGCTCGCCTGGTTCCGCTTCAACGAACTGCCGTTTCCTGCGGAGGCGGCCGACGCCTTCAGCTACCGGGAGCTGGGCGCGATCATCGACCCCCGGAAATCGGTGGCGGCCTGGCGCGAGGCGGCGAAGACGGCAGCCCCGGATCTCGAGCCCGCCGCAGAACCGAGCGCCGATGCCGATCTGCCGGGGACGACCTGGGGCTGGTTCGAGAACTGTCCGGCGGATAGCTGGGAGCAGGCGCGTCGGACGCTCCTCGCACGCAGCGAGGTCTGGGGCGCCGGCAGCGCCGCCCTGCGCAACTGGATCGTCGCCCAGCACCAGGTCTTCGCGCGCTGCCGGCTCGGGCCGGAGTATTTTCGGAAGGACGTGCCGACGGAAGGACGCGTTCGGTGGGGGAGGACACCGCCGGAGATGCCCCTGCCGGATCTGTCGCTGCCCGAGCCGCCGCCCGGTGCGCCGCGGCTGCTGCTCAAGGACCGCGATTACCAGCGCGCCAGCGCGCTGTTCTACGAGGGGCACTACGCCGACGCCGAACGCGCATTCCGGGCGATTGCCCGTGACGCTCGGTCGCCGTGGCGGGGCTGGGGCCAGTACCTGGCCTTGCGGGCGCACTTTCGCGAACTCGAGGTCATCCCGGGCGCAAAGATCGCGGAGAACCGGGTGAGCCAGCTGCGCCGCGACGTGGACGCCGCGCTGGCCGATGCCAGGCGGCGCGGTGCCGACGAGGAAGTGGCGCGCCTGCAGGCTCTGCGCAGCCTGGTGGGGGTCCGGCTCGAGCCGGCGACGCGTTTTCGGGAACTCGGAGCCGCCCTGTCGCGGCCGCAGACCGATGCCACCACCTTCCGGCAGGCGGTCATCGACTACGCCTACCTGCACCGCCAGTTGCCGCCGGCGGAGCCCCTCGGGGAATGGCTGACCGGGTTGATCGAGGCACGCGACCCGACCAGCCGATCGTGCGGCGGCCGAGCCGTATCCTCCGACATGAGCTATCCCACTCCGGCCGAGATCCGGTGTCGACGTGCCCAACTGAGCCAGAAGGCGTTCACCCGCTACCAGAAGAGTCCCGGCAAACGAGCATGGCTGTTCACGGCCGCCGCCTTTGCAGAACGGGGCGATCCGCACCGCGAGGCGCTGCTGCAGGCTCTCGCCGACGTTCCGGATGGACACCCGGGTTCGACCACCTTCCTGTTGCACCGCCTGCGGCTCAGCGGCCGCGACGACGGGCGACATCTGGCGGAAGTGCTGCTGGCCCGTCCCGAGGTGGTGGCGGATTACTCGGCGCGCAACCGGGTCCGCCAGTACCGGATGCTCTCGGCGGCCAGCCTCGAAGAGTTCTGGAGCGATGCGGTACGCGAGCGGGGCGGCGGCATCGACCGGGACACCCTGCTGAAGGGGCCGCCCGTCGTGGCGGAGACGTCGCGCGTCTGGGATGCGGACGGGACCTGGATCCTGGATTACGAATTGCCCGACTCGGCCCTGCTCGCAACCGCGACGCAAGCGGCGTGGCCGGAGACGTTGCGGCGGCAGGTGGCGGGGATGCTCTGGGCCCGCGCCGTCCTGCGCGGGGACACCCAGTCGGCACGGAACATTCTGGGGCTCCCCGAGTTGCAGAGCACCTGTCGTCGGAAGACTCGGCCCGGCTGGCCTCGATCGGTGACGACGCCGTGTTTCTCATGGAGGGCAGGCTCACGCTGTGGAATCGGGCCCTGGCGCCCGTCGTGGGCGGAGACTGGTGTCGGCTGCGGCCGCCGGTCGTCGCCGAACGTCAGGAAGAAGGCTGGGGTGACCGCGACGATCCCGCGTACCGGTTCGGGGAAGCGGCGCTGCGCCTCCTGCCGGTCGACGCGCTCGAACGGTGGCGGGCGGAACGCCAGGTTCTCGACGCCCTGCCGCCGCGCACGAACCTCTTGATGCAGAACACGCTGGATTTTGTCGCACGCTTCCCGTCCGACCCGCGCGCTCCGCGACTGCTCCGGCAAACCGTCCATGCCACGCGCCTCGACCACTGCGGTGATGCCTCAGCAGGCGCCCTGTCAAGGAAGGCGTTCAACCTGCTCCAACGGCACTATCGCCAAACGGAGGAGGCTCGACGCACGAGGCACTGGTTCAAGCCGGGGTACTGAGCGGGCTGGAAGAGGGTGTGGTACTGACCTCTGAGCGGAGCACTGCCGGCGTACACGAAAGGGCATCCGCTGTGGTCAGTGCGAGACGATCAAGGGCGTAGCTGCTTACTGCGCAACCGCCGCTAGCCGAGGGCAAGATATTGCCCGCCAGGGCTACAGAACTGAGTTGCGAGCGTTGCAGTTGGACTTCCGCCAGACTTTCCCGGCTCGTCCGCACTGGGCACTCAACAGCGTTGGCAACATATACGTGCTTACGATAAGCTCATGCCCAGCCATCGCTTCTCGCCTTCGCTCGATGAACGCTTGGCCAACGTCATGTTGCCCAAGCGAAGCGGTGGCTCACCAGCCATTGGATTCACAGAAATTCGCGGACTTTATCCGCGGAGATGTGTCGATGTAGAGGCTAACTTCACGGGGTTGGGACGAAGTGACTGGGTTCAGCACCGACTACGTCAACCAGATCGCGATCAACCTGCGCGATCGGTACAAGAGCGGGTTTCCGATCCTCAAGGAACTGGTACAGAACGCAGACGACGCGGGCGCCAGGAATCTGGTGTTTGGCTACCACCCGGGACATGGTGACTCGGCCGACCACATGCTCCTGCGCGGACCAGCGCTCTGGGTTCTGAACGATGGTGCGTTCAAGTCGAGCGATCGGCGCGCCATCCGTTCTTTCGGGCTCAACGCAAAGGCCGGGGACTCAGGTGCCATTGGCAAGTTCGGGCTTGGGATGAAGAGCGTGTTTCACCTGTGCGAGAGTTTCCTCTACGTAGCCTGTGGCGGTGGCGAGTTGGTCCACGATGTCCTCAACCCATGGAAGGCCGAGGATGCCGATTGTGCGGCGATGCACCTCCAATGGGAGCAAGTCACGAGTCGCGACGTCGAGTGCATTGCGTCGGTGGCCAGGGAGCAGCCGGAGGTGTCACGGGCCACGGACTGGTTCCTGTTGTGGGTCCCACTGCGACAGCGATCGCATATTCCGCGTGGTACCGACCGCCCTGCAGCGGCCATCATCGAGCGCTACCCCGGCGAGAACCCACACGAGGATCTCGACTTCTTCTCCGATCCCCGGACGGATCAGCGCATCGGGGCCGTCTTGCCCTTGCTGAAGAGCCTCGAGAGGGTTCGGTTCGCAGGCGCATCCATGCGGCAACCGTTCACGGTCACATTGGATGCCCAGCCTGCGGGGCAGAGACTGGATCATACGACCGATGCCCGTCGTATCCACGGTGTCGTCCGGGACGATCGGCCGCGTGCCGAGCACATGCACTTCCTGGTTCGACAGCGAGTCGCTTGCGAGGCGGAGCCGTTCGCAGCGCTGCGGGCCTACAGTAGCTGGCCGACGTCGATGGTGATCACGGAATCCGGCCGGAGGGAGCCGCGGCCCGACAAGGCGATCGCCGAAGCCGCCTTGATGTTCACTCACGCCAACAGCCGGCCTGGCCGGGTCATTCTGCAGTGGGCAGTGTTCCTTCCAGCGGATGAGCAACGGTTCAGCTACGAGGCCCTGATCCCCGGATCCTCACGGGAATACCGGATCGTGCTGCACGGTCAGTTCTTCGTCGACGCCGGCCGCCGCGGTATTGCCGACATGGAGTCTCTGGACAGACCGCGCGAGTCCTTGCCGGCAGGGGAGCCCTCGCAGCATGCCCTCATCCGCCAGTGGAATCAGGCGCTCGCTCAGGAGTCGGTCCTGCCCGAGTTTCTGCCTACGCTCGCCGAGTACGTGACGGCGACGGGCCTCAAGGACGATGAGGCGGCGGAACTCACCGCTGCCATAACGCGGTGTGCCGCCGTCGGAGACGCGGGAAGTCGCGTGGAGTTCTTCCCGACGTTTCGGTCCTTGATGTGCGAGAGGCACTCGTGGGTTCGCCGTCTTGTGAGGACCGGTGCGCGGTGGGAACTCATCGAGTCGAGTGCCGAACAACTACTGGCGCTGCCGGCGCCGCCAGCTCGCGACCCGGAGAGACCCTGGCGCGTATTACCCGGCTTGGCTGTGCTGGTGGGGAGATACGCCTTGATCGACGCGGACGCCCCGCGTCTCTTGCGTGCCGTGGCCATCTGGGAGCCCGAGTTATTGCTCAAGGCGTTGACCGGATTGAATCCGGAAGTCCTAAAGAGCGAGACCGATCTCGACTATCTCGCCGGGTTCCTCGAGCAGGAGGGGCGGCGGTGCGTGCAGGCCGGAGAGGTTCAGGATGCCCTAGTAGTGGAACTGCGTCGTTTTCTGTTGGGCTCCCGGCTGGCTGAAGTCCGCCAACACAGGAAGATCTTCAAGAGGATCGTGGCGCTTCTCACGGGAGACCGAGTCTTCGGCCTAGGGCCGGTCGACCCTAACGCCAAGGGAGCGCTCCCGGAGAGGCTGCTCCGCAAGATCTTGGCGAGCCCCACGAGGGCCCTGCCGCTACCCGGCGACTTGGCGCCCGACGGAGTCGATGCAAAGCCGCGCCAGGCAGACTTGCTGGCCTGGCTGCAGGCGCTGACGCGCGGTAATTCGAGCGGCACCTCGGCAAGTGACTCGACGCCTGCGCAGATGCTCGACGCCGCCGAACGGATCATCAAGGCCGCCGGTGCCGATGACGCGCAAGCGCAAGTCGCACTGCTCAGGCAATGCGACTGGCTGAAGGTACTTCGAGCCTGGAGAGGCCACAATAGCGAGGTCGAGGCGGTTTCTCTTGCGGACGTGATGCAAGCGCACACTCGGGGTACGCTTTTCAAAGTGTCCGACGCGACCCGGCCTCTTGGGTTCGTCCCCAAGCTGGCGCAGGCGTTGCCAGCCCTTGGCACATTGATCGTTCGATCCGCGGTGGCGGCGTATGCCGAAACGGCGCGTGACTCGAGTGCCGGCAGAGTTCCGGGCACCGAGAACGTAGAAGCGATCCTCCGCTGCGCGGGTGCCGAGTCCACAGCGCCCGAGCTTGGAAGCGAGTCGCAACGGGCCGAGCTTCTCACGCTGGTGGCGACGGCTCGACTAGACGATCGAACCGTGGTCAGGGGTGTGAGGTACCTCCTGCACGGCTCCGCAGACCATTACCTGGACACGGCGGACGTGCTCTGGAAGGACCCGGTGGGGCAGAAGTCTCCGTGGGTTCGATTGTGGCGAATGATCGACGAGTCACCGTGGCGAATCCTGGCTGACCGGCTGTGCAGTTCCATTCCGGATAAATGTGCGCGGACGCTCAACGTGCAGGCGGTAGACGAGACCTCGGTGCTTAATCGACTGCGCGCATGCATCGACTTCAGCCGGGTGGACGCCTCGGCGTTCTCGTCCGAGGAGATCGATTTTCTCTTGGGGCGCGTGGCCGAGAAGCATTCGTGGAGACACCTGCCGCTTCATCGTGACACGGCCGGCGGAATTGGAACGGCAATCGGCGACTGCTTCCTTGGAGACGATCCGCCATTGCCGGAAGCAATGGCATTGGGGATTCGCCTCATCAAGCCCTCTGCCAACGAAGATCATCTCGGACGACAGCAGAAGTGGATCCGGCTTTGGAACGTCACGACCGCTGCCGCACACGTCCTGAGCAGTCAGGATCCGGGTCAGCACTGGCGCTACCTGATGGACCTTCTGGCGAGCTCTCCCGCGCTCAGGTCCAAGCCCCCAGAGGCGTGGACAGAGGTGCCGTGGCTGCCGCTGCAAAGCGGTGGCTTCATTTCTATCGGCAGCCTGATCCGTCTCGCCAACCTGGACGCGGAGATCAGGGATCTCGCCCGGCAATGCGCGTACGCATACGCAAGTCCAGCGAACCTCTCGTCGGAGCTTCAGTCACACCCGGCGTTCACGGCCCTGCTCGACCAGGTCAGCGAGGGCGAGGATGCCTTGCCGGTGCTGGGGCAACTGATGTCGGACGCCAAGCTCTCGGTCGGGCGCGTCGTCGCATTCACCTACCGTGAACTACAGCAGCACATATCAACCCTGGTCGCCATCGAAGCTCTGCCAGCATGGAAGCTGCTCGAGCGCGCTGCTGTCGCGACATCACCGGATGCGGTCGAGAAACACCTCGTGCCGGAAGTAGCACGTCAGCTCTCCACGGACGCGTGCCATCGGACGCTGATTCAGATATCGAGCCTGGGGCAAAGCAACACGGTTCGGGTGGTCTTCGAGCAGTATCTTCGCGAGTGGCGCAGCAGCGGAGGCGAAGCGGAGTTGCGCAGCGCTCTTCCGGGACTGCGCTTGCTGAGCAAGGCAGGAACTTGGGCGCCTGCGGAGGAACTGGTTGCCGGCGTGCACGGCATATCGCCCGAGAGCCTCTTGCGCGTGGAGCATGTCGAGCTGCTTCAGGGGGTCGCCGTCGACAATCGATCGCTTCCGGACGAGCAGCTTGCGGCCGAGAAAGACGACTCGGACGGGGGGTCGAACGAACAACTTCTGCGGGAGCTGGAGGAGTACGTCGAGCCTCTCTCGTCCAGCGGGGCCAAGCAGGCCGTCGGCGCATTCATCGGTCTCTTCGGAGAGCGTGTCGCAGCGCTCGCGAGGAGCTGGCTCGATCCCATCGATTACGAGGACTACCTCGCGAAGCTCGGATGGCGCGATCCGGGGTTCGACACGGCCGCCCAGCGCTGGGAGTGGATGAGCAGAAGGTCCGTGAGGGAAGCGCTGGCGACGCTGTCGGTTCGCATCCACGTGGTGAAGGGTTCCCACATCACCGCGAAGTCCCTGACGGGCGAGAGCAAGAAGGTGCGCTTGGCTCCCGTCGAAGATCTTCAGTCCCTGCACGTCATGACGGACAGATGGCGCGGGTTCTCCTGCAGGGTGCACCTGCACCCGGCGTCGGTCTTGCTCGAAAGAGAGCTACAGGATCAACGAGACATCCTGATGCGCACGTGCGAGTCTCTGCTGCGGGGCTTGTACAACCAGAAGCATGCGAACCTGTCCGAATTCTTTGCACTGGCAGAGGAGGCGGACCAGGTCACGCTCGATGTGGCTCGCGGATTGATCCTCGATGGTCTTCCGCAGTCGCTTAAGTCGCTCCCGGGAGTGGGGAAGAGCCGCAAGCTGGCGGAGGCGCTTGGCAGGTTAGATCTGGCCCGGCGGGCCGCAGCGAGTGCGAAGAGAGCAAGGCGCGCGGGCGGCAGCGCAGAGGAGGAACTCGAGAAGGCGCTCGCCGACCTCGCGGGCCTCGTCGAGTCCGATGAGGGCGTGCAAGCAACCATCCTCGCGGGGATCCGGGCGCGCGTCACCCATAACCAGTACGAGTTCTCCAGCATCCCGTTCGAGGTGTTCCAGAACGCGGACGACGCAGTCGTCGAGATGCAACTGCTACAGCGTGCCGATGGGCGCCCGGAGTTCGAGGCCGACGCCATCGGGAGTTTCGTCGTTCAGTCGTCGGAGGCAACGATCCGGTTCGCGCACTGGGGGCGACCCATCAACTACGCCGGTCGTCACACGAGTTACAGACCGGAGTTCGGGAACGACCTGGAGCGCATGCTCATGCTCGGGGCCTCCGCCAAGGACGAAGAGGAGGGCGTGACCGGCAAGTTCGGCCTGGGCTTCAAGAGCCTGCTGCTTGCTTCGAGCTTGCCGCGGGTGTCGAGCGCAGATCTCTCGTTCGAGGTCGTCGCAGGTTGCCTGCCTCGAAAGTGGAGGCCAAGTCCGGCGACCAAGCGGCTTCATCAAAGCATGGGCGACGCGAGCCAGAAGGCACTCAGGGCGACACTCATCGAGTTGCCCCTCGACGACAAAGGGTTGGCCACGGAAGTGGTGGAGCGGTTTGCCGGCCTGGCGGGATTGCTTCCGGTGTTTGCACGCAAGCTGGTTTGCGTGTATGTCGAGAGGGAGTCCCACAGATGGCAACCGCAGCCGGTTCGGCTCTCAGGTGGCCGCGTCATCGAGGTCGGAGCGGTCTCGCTCCCGGTGGATGGGGGGAGGATCCACTCGGGGGTTCTGGTGTTTCGGGGTTCATCGGGGTGCGTCGTGATGCGCACAGGGAAGGCCGGAATCGAGCAGTTCGACAGGAAGGCGAAACCTCCCGTCCCCGGCATTTGGGTCACGGCACCGACGCGGGGAACTGCTGCTCGCGGTGTTCTGATGAACGCCACGTTCCAGATCGACACGGGCCGAGCCACTCTTGCTCTCGGACAAGCAGCGACAGCGACCAACACCAAGATCGTCAAAGCTATCGCGGACGAGGTCGGTCCGCAGCTGGTTGACCTTCTGGCTGATTCGCAATCGAACTGGCCGCAACTGGTTGAGCGGCTAAGGCTTTCGAGTTCCTTGTCGGCCGCCGGGTTCTGGCGCAGTCTGTGGGAGAAGCTAGTCGGAGAGGTGCCCGGCGAGGACGCGGCAATGGACGTCCGCCTCTTGGATACCTTCGGCTGCGCGGTCTTCCGGCATGTCGTCGAACGCACCGGCGTGGTTCCCAATGGCTTCGCGGACGAGCGCGGCGATCTTGTGCAACTCCGCGGGTTGAACCTGTCCGTAAATCCGGGCTACTTGTCCAGCGTACTGCCTGCGCTACTGCAATGGGCCTTGTTCCTGGAGAGATACCCCGTCGATGGCTGGTGCACGGAGCCCGTCCGCGATTGGATCGAGCGCGTCGGTCTCCTGCAGGATGGGCAGATTCCGTCGCTCGGAATGGCTGAAGTGCTCGGATGTCTCCCGGGCGGCCGTCTCCCGCCATCGGAGATGTCGGCCTTGGCCAGCATCTTGCGCCTGTGGCCGAGCAACCTCGGCGAGAGCAGCCGTTGGCGGGAAGAAGCCGCTGGCCTCCTGCTGCGTGCCCGCAACGCAGCCTGGGTGCCGGCCAAGGCGCTGATCGGCCGCCTAGGAATGGAAGGCGAATTGCTCGCCCGCTTCGCGCCGGATTCGGTGGTGCTGCATCCCGACTACGTTTCGGCAGGGCGGGACTTCCACTACGTGGAGGAGTACTTGCCGCATCGTCCGCCCGACGCCAGTAGCGTTGCGGGGTGGTGCGTGAACGCCACGACCATCGAGCAGCGTACGGCCGTCGCGGATTGGCTGATCCGCAACCTGTACGGACCTGTCATCAACGTGCTGCGCTCGCACCGCGAGCGTGGCGGGTGGCTGTTCGAACTGCAAGAGGACTCCAGTGCCCTTCAGCATCTTGCGGTCGAGGAGCGTCGCCTCCTGCTGAGCCTGCTGGGCGTCGCCGCATCCGCGCCAGATGTATTACCCCCTTTAACGCCAAGCATCGACTTGCACGCGATTCACGGTTGGTGGGCCGAGCGAGGCGAAGTGTGGCTGAGAAAGTTCGATGAGCGCCTGTGGCCGGCCGGCGTCGACCGCGGCGCACTCAAGGCGGATCCGTTCGATCGGACGGCGTGGATGACGCTCTTCAGCCTAGGGGTGTTCCGCAGGTACGGCCGCGTGACCGATCAGCAGCATCGTGGCTTCCTCGAGTTCCTCAATGCCCGCGGGTGGTGGCAGACGATCTGCGAAATCGATCCGGATGTCGGAGCCGAAGCTTGGCTGGGCATCCTGCGGGCCTACGGCGAGGAACGGCAGACGGACACGGTCTTCGAGCTGTGGATGGACAGCTTTCCGAGGCTCTACCGGGTTGCGCGTTGGCTGAACGAGTACGTCCATCTTTTCCAGACCCTGGACAGACGCGAATCGGTCTTCGCCAGGTTCCTGCTGTCTCCGGCATCCGATCCCAGCCTGAGCGGTTCCGGCATCGATGCGCCGACGCTCAGTGGCATCCTCCGTCTCGGGCAACACCTCGTGATCCGCGAATTGCTGAGAGCGGACGTTCTGTCGTCCCCGATCGCCAAAGAGATGGCCTTTGCGCCCAGGAGTTCGGTGATCAATCTCATGAGTGGTCTCGGCTACAGCGATGTCGACAACAGCAGCGGCATTTTTAGGGTGCTCGTTGACGAGCTGGGTGAGGAGGGTGCCTGCTTTGGGGGCGCCTACGACATTCCCCTTCAGCTCTTCGCAACCGACTCCGCTGCCGCCAGGGATGTTGAGCGATGGGCCGACAGTGAGTCGGATGATGACGCAGAGAACCGGGAGGCAGCGCTGTGATGACAACTGGAACTGGACGCCCGTCAGGTGCGCTGGTGCTGCATCCTCGACATGGACAGGGCACCGTTTTGCTCACGGAGCGCGACACAACCGTCGTCCGGTTCGCCCACGGGATCGAGCAGGTCCTGACGAACGAGCTGACGTCCGTCACCTCGGTTTCCGAGGCCGTAACCACGGGACAGATCGCACCCTCCATCGAAGTTGCCCTGCGCATCCAGGGCGACGTGATCTCGTCGGTGAACGAGGCCTGGGGGGTGTTCACCAGATCGCGGATATCGCTGCTGCCTCATCAGCTGTGGGTATGCCACCGTGCGCTTCGGACCTGGCCTATTCGTCTACTGGTCGCCGACGACGTGGGGATGGGTAAGACCATCGAGGCTGGACTGCTGCTGTGGCCCTTGCTCGCCAATCGCAAGGTGCAGCGAGTCCTCATTCTCTCGCCGGCGAAGCTCGTGAGTCAGTGGCAGATGCGGCTGAAGCGGATGTTCGACATCCGTGCGGCCACATATCACAGCGACCTGGATACGGATCGGACTGACTTCTGGGGGATCCACCAGATCGTCGTTGCGTCCCTGCCGACGCTGCGCGCGGATCGAAACGGTCGGCATGAGCGGCTCCTGGATGCGCCAGGATGGGACATGGTGCTGGTCGACGAGGCGCACCATCTCTACGCGGACGAGGAGACGGGCAAGACGCTCGGCTTCGAGCTTGTCGAGAGATTGAACATGGCGGGGAAGATCGCATCTTGTGTCCTCTTCACGGGTACGCCTCACCGTGGCAAGAGCTTCGGCTTCTGGTCTCTGATGAGCCTGCTGGATGCCGAGCAGTTCGGTCCAAGGAAGAACGAAGCGGGAATGCTGCAGGCGCTGCCGCGCTTCTTGATCCGGAACGCCAAGCAACAGGCTACCGACATGAAAGGCCAACTGCTGTTCAAGCCCGTCGTTCAGCACCCGGAAACCTTCACTTACTCGCCAGCGGAGGAGAGCTTTTACGACCTGATGTCTGAGTTCATCTTGGCTGGCAAGGCGTATGCGACATCGCTTAGCCGTACGGAAGGCGGCCAGGTGATGCTCGTTTTGATCGCACTTCAGAAGCTGGCTTCGAGTTCCGTCGCCGCGGTGGTAGCCGCGCTACGCACGAGGCTGAAGCGACTCAGCGCGGAGGCTGCCAAGTCGAGGACCGAGCTTGACTCCTTGGAGGTCGATGACAGCGATGAGGTCGATCAAGCGCTTCAGCGCTGGCTCAGAGACGAGAAGCAGGCTCGACTCAGGCTGATGGAGAACGAGGGACGGTATCTCGCCGATCTCATCGCCGCGGCGGGCCAAGTGACTGCCGAGACCCGGATAGGTCGGATCGTCGAGGTCATCAAGGCTCGCTTCCCCACAGAGCCGGTCCTGCTGTTCACCGAGTACAAGCGGACCCAGTCGCTCGTGGTCGGTGCGTTGATGGCCGAGTTCGGTCAGGGCTCGGTCGGGTTCATGAACGGAGACGATCGCCTGGAAGACATCAGGCTTCCGGATGGCCGCGTGACCCAGATGGCGGGTCGGCGTGAAGACGTGTGTGATGCGTTCAACGCCGGTCGCATTCGCTTCCTCGCCTCCACAGAGGCCGGCGGGGAGGGTATCGATCTCCAGGAGCGCTGCAGTGCATTGATTCACGTCGATCTGCCTTGGAACCCGATGCGACTCCACCAGCGCGTGGGCCGACTCAACCGATACGGGCAACAGCGCCCAGTCCAAGTGGTGTCGCTTCGTAATCCTGACACTGTCGAGGCCATGATCTGGCAAAAGCTGGAGCAGAAGCTGAACAGCATCATGTGGGCCCTTGGATCGGCGATGGATGAGCCCGAGGACTTGATGCAGCTCGTACTCGGGATGAGTAGCGACAGCATGTTCGACCAGCTGTTCTCGGAGGCAGTCAACGTCCCAAGGGAGAGGCTCGACGCCTGGTTCGATGGTGAGACCGGCACGCTTGGAGGCGAATCCGCTATCAAGACCGTGAGAGACCTAGTCGGCCATGCAGAGAGCTTCGACCTGTCGGAGTTGAAAGACGTACCGCCGGTGGATCTCCCTGACCTGATGCCGTTCTTTCAGAACGCACTGACTCTGAACCGTAGGCGGCCGAAGGTCGAAGGCCACTTCTTATCGTTCAAGACACCGGAGGGCTGGCTGAGCAGTCACGCGATACGCAAGTCCTACGACAACTTGGTGTTCGATCGAAGTGCCCCGAACACCGCGGACTTGATGGGTGTTGGCCATCCCGTTCTGGAAAAGGCCCTGCACCAGTCGGCTCGCTTGCAGGGTGCCTTGTGTGTGGTCGAAGGCATGGATGCGCCGCTGATGGTGCTTGAGGTGTCGAGCAGGATCACCAACGTCTCGACTTCCTCTCGACGGGCTATCGTGGGGCTCACTGGATCGATAGGGAGCTTCACCGTCCTTCGCGACTGGGAGGTGCTACGATTACTGAACCGCTGCAACGTCAGATCGGAGTCTGTCGTCAGAACCATTGACGTAGACCTGCTGACGCAATGGCGCGGAGCCGCCACGGCTGCGGCCGACGAACTCCTGGACAAGCTGGACCTGCCGTTCGGTTCGCGCATCGCGAAGGAATCTGCGCTGGTGTGGCCAGCCTAAGACCGATCTGGGCATGCCACCACCAAGGTGACAGGCTGGCAAAAAAGGAGTCACCGGCACCGCGGCAGCGGGGGCCCCTCGTTCCTTCGCCAAGCGCAAGTGCCATCAGCGACTCAATGCGGCATTTCCGACCGTGCTGCACACGGAAGGCCGTCTGGCTGTCGCCACTTGCCCGTCGGCCTGCAATATCGGTCGAGGGGGAACCGATTCGAACAGCTGTCGGCGGGTGAATGGACTGCCATGACAGTCGGTATCACGGAAGCCCCAGAACTTTCATTGCCGCCGTTTTCGGGTCACCGTAGAAGACAGGGTCGACCTGCTCCATGATGTCGGCGCTCACATCGAGAAAGTTACGCTTGTTCTCAATGGGGATGAGGGCGCGCCGAGCGCCGTTGTCCTTCGCAACCTGGAGCGGCTCAGCGAGGGAGCGTAGCGGCTTGATGTTCCCCTGGACGCTCATGTCGCCGAGAATGAGGAGCGCGGGGCTGACTGGCGCTTTTCGCAGCGCGGAGTAAGTGGCGACGAAGAAGGCCACCCCGAGCTCGGCCTCGACGCGGTTGGCCAAGAGGTCAATCACCTCCACGTGGATATCGGAGACGTCGAGGTCGCGCGCGATGCCCAACTCCGTCTTCCTCGCTTGAACGAAACTGAAAGCGCGCTGGACGGACTCCTTCATCGCGCCGGCCACGCCGCCTGCGAGCTTGAGCTTGCCGGTGCCGCTCGAGACGGAGACCTCGACGCGGTAGAGGCCGACGGTGTGGTCGGACGTCACGCCCGCGCTGTAGGCGGTGCCAGGGGCCAGCGGTTCGGTGGAGATGAGATCGCGGCCGCCCTGCTCGGGCACGCCGACGAACTTCTCCTCGCCGGTCTCCTGCAGCGTATAGCTGAAGGACGTGTGATAGTACTCGAAGGAGCCCATCTTCTTGAGCTGCTCCTTCACGCGCCGCCGGCCCTCGATGGCGAGCTCGAGGACGTCTGCGAGTTCGTCTTGGGTCACTTTGCCTTGCGGGAAAAGGATCTTCATCAGGCCCGAGACCGTCTTGCGCACGGCCTTTCGGTCGCGGGCGTTGAGGTGCGCACCAAGCGAAAAGTGGCGGTCGATGACCTCGGTGAAGTTGTGTTTCCGCATCTCCCGGAGCGCCTCGGCGAGGTAGTCGACGACGAACCCGTAATGGTTCGTGAAAAGGTCGTTCCGCATCTTCGGAATCTCCCACCCGGGGAGGTAAAAGTGCATGCGATCGATGAAGGCCATGTCGTCGCGGATGATGTCTGGCATCGGCGCGAAGAGGTGGCCGGTCTGAACCATCACGTCGACGGGCTGGTTGGTGTTGCCGAACATCGCGATGCTCGCATCGCCCGAGACGGCCTCCTGCCCACGCTGGAAGGTGCCGGACTCGCAGTAGGTCTTCATCGTTGTGATGACCTCCTTCGGCATCTTCTGGAGGTCGGCGACCTCGTCGAAGCCGACGACGTCCCAAATCTGCACCATGCCCTTCTGGCGGCCGCTCATGTGGCCGAAGAGGTTCGCGACCGTGGTGCCGCCGGTGAGCAGGGCCGAGTACGGCGAGACCTCCTGAACGACGTAGCTCTTGCCCGTACCGCGAGGCCCGAGTTCGACCATGTTGTAGTTGCGTTCAGCGAGCGGGATGAGGCGCACGAGGAAGAGCAGCTTCAAGCGTCGCGACATCTCGCCCGGCTCGTATCCCATGCTCCGCATGAGGAGGTCGAGCCACTCGTCGGTCGTGAACTCGCCCCGGACGCGGCGGTACTCTTCGAGATCGAAGGTGGCGATCTGGATGGGCGTGAGCTTGTCGATCCAGAACGGGTTCTTGCCTCGCGACTCCTCGTCGTACTCGAAGCGCATGTCGACCTGCGACCAGACACCGCCCATCACCAGACGCTCGTAGTCGCGCACGTAGTGCTCGGGCACGTGGACGTTCTTGTGGCCGAAGTTCGTGACCTCGGCCCAGTAGTCCGAGTCGACAAGGCGGACCTTCACCTTGTCGATGAAGGTGTGCCGCCCGCGATCCTTGACCATCGCCTGCGCCTTCATCGACTCGTCGGCGCGGATGTAGTTGTCCGCGAGCGTGTCGTTGACGACCTGCAGCCCCATGTGGATGGCCATCTCGTCCGACGACGCGCAGTACTTCCCGAGCAGGTACTCGAGGACGAACACCGGCACGTTTGCGCCAACCTTGACCTTGCGGACGAGGTCCTTGCGGACGACCTTGCCCGCGAACAGCCGGTTGACCTTGTCGTCGAGGTCGTCTCGCCTCGGTGCCGTTTCGTTCGTCATGGTCACATCCCCAGCTTCACGTCGATATCGCCAGTCTGCGCCAGGACCGCATCGGTGGTGGGGTCCTGCGCGACGATCCGGATCTTCTTGAACTCGTCGCGAGTGAGCATCATCGCCACGTTCGCCGGCAGGCCGGGCTGCACCATAAGGACGCCAGAAGCCCGATCGAGCTCTGCATCCAAAGCCATACCGCAGCGGCCCACTTCAAGTCCTTCCGCTAGGAGGACGAGGCGGACCGCGATCGGTTCCTTCGAGAAGAGGTCGGCCGCCACCAGAACGCGCATGCCGAAGGTGCGGTTGGTGAGCACGCTCGGGTAGCCCTCCAGCGTGACTTTCGAGGCCGACGGGGTCTCGGTTGCCGCGGACGGGATCCGAAGGGTGACCACCGGGACAATCATCTCCTGAAGGCTCGGGCCGCCGTGGTGGAACGTGAGGTCCCCACCGGCGCGGAACACGGCCAGTTCCTTCGGGAAAATGAAGTCGAGGTCCGTGTCGTAGCCGAGATTCGTCCCCGACACGCGGGTCGCCGCTGCCGGAGTTTGCCCACCGCGACCGGCCCAGCAGCGCCGGTGCTGGTCCACTGTGTCGCCGCCCGGTTTGTCCATGAGCATGTCCTCCTCTTTGCGGATGCAGAACTGATGTCCGTGGTCCGCGGTGATGACGAAGTGCTCGATGCCGGTGCGGGCGAGCTTCCGAACCGCGCGGGCCAGGTTGCCGATGACGGTGTCCATGATCTGCCGGGCGAGCAGCCCTCCGTCCATCTCGCCCAGGCCGTCGATCGACTGCGAGCGCACGATGACCAGTGGCGCATCGGCCAGCCGCTTTTCGAGTGAGCGGGTCGACTTCTGGAGCAACTCGCCAAGGTCGACGTCGACGGCCTCGGGGCGAACGGCCTTGAGGTACTTCATCCGCTCGGCGAGCCCCGGCATGGTCGTGTCGCCAATGCGCGCGGCGAGCTTTCCCTTGTGGTCGACCACTGAGAAACTCGACGACGCGCCCGGCAGCAGCGCGGCCATGCCGATCTGCGTGATCGAGGGGAGTGCGCCGACGGCGGGCACCAGGCGCAGCTCCTGTGCGCCCTCGAGTTGCTGGATCAGGTCGGCTGCCATCTCGAAGCGCATGGCGTCGATGAAGAAGTAGGCGACTCGACCACGCACCGGCTCGACCAGCTCCGCGTAGATGCGGGTTTGGTGGAGCACACCGCTGACCGACCAGCCGGCTGCGGCAAGCGTAGCCGTGTAGCCCTGGGTCATTTCCTTGAGGAGCGCTTCCTGGTTGCGGCGCACCAGCCCGAATGCCTTCTCTAGCCCGGGCGCGGGCTCGTCCTCGAGCTTCGCGAACCAGGACTCGAGCGCGCGCTGAGCGCGGTCTGCGCGGTACCAGTCGCTCGCGTAGCGCTCGACCCAACTCTTCGGTGTCCCGTTGCCCTTCTTCAACAGCGGACGGATCCTGGCGACCTCGCGTCCCAGCTCCGCCATCAGACGACAGGTCTCCCACTGTCCGAGTCGGCCGAGGCTGCGGTCGACCCAGAAGCTCCGCCGCCGGGCGAGCACCAACTCGAGGGCGCGCTCGTAGTGCGTGTCGGCGATCAGCTTCGCGGCGTGATCGAGAAGCACCGCTTCCTCGAAGCGGAAGGTGTCTGTGGTGCCGAGCGCGTCGGCGTCGATCTTCAGCGCCGGGAGGTTGAGCTCGCGCTCGATGCCGTCGGCGACGTCGCTGTAGGCGTCGGGGTGCTCGCGGCGCAGACGCTCGGCGACATCACGAATGCGCTGCAGCTCCTCCTTCGTCGGCTGGACCGGGACGACGTCGAGCTGGCCGGGCACCTTGCCCCCGAGGTCGGAGCGGAACTCGTTGACGAGCACATAGCGGAGGGTCTGGTGCCGCGCCTTCGCCAGGCTGACGTCGGACAGCGAGAGGCCGAGGCGCGCCTGGATGAGCTTGAGCAGCTCCGGCGTGGCCTGCTTGGCCTCGAGCTCGCCGTCGCGGGCCTCGTTGGCAAGCCATCGGCAGATGAGCTCCTCGCTCGAGCCGTTACCCAGCACCAGCTTGACCAGCGAGCCCGACCCGCCCGCAGCGCCGCCCTCGTCGAGCAGGAAGCGAACGACGTCGTGGTACGTGAGCGATTCCGGCGCGAGCATCTCGTCGATGTCGCCGTCCGTGCAGCGACGCCGCAGCTCGTTCCGCGCCAGGCCGCGAAGGGTCGGCTCGTAGGACTTGCCGGCGCAGTCGAGCTCGAAGAGCACGTTCCAGACGTCCTTGCCCTGCGCCGTGTTGGGAGTCGCCGGAGCCCGCAGTTTGCCGAGCCGCTCCTTGGCGTAGCCCGGCACGTAGACGAGGACCGGCTCCGGGCGCGGCGCCGCGAGGATGGGCTCCACGGCGGCCTTGAGCGCGAAGAACGACCCCTCGAAGCGGGCCACATGGGTCAGCGTGTCGTGGATGCAGACGCGCGGGAGGTCGCCCACGCCCGTGCCGACGACGTCGAGCTCATCGAGGAAGGGTCGGAACTCCTCACGCAGGTCGTAGAACACGACGACGCGCCGCTCGCGGAGGAGACGGTCGAGCGTCGACGCGATGTGCTGGTGCAGGCCGTGGGTCATGCGGCATTCCCCTGCTGCTTGGCGACTGCAGCGGCGATCAGTGGAGTCTTCTTTCGCAGCCCATCGAGCGTCAGCTCGCCATCCTGGTACATCCGATACCACTCGCGGCGTTGCCGCAGCACACGCTCGTCATCCCGGAGGTGAAGCCTCTTGAGGACGAACTTAGCCCGTTCGCGCAGACCCTCGGGAACGCGATCGGTTGCCACGAGCTGGAGCGACGGAAGCAGGATCTCGAACCACCCGTCCCCCACCTCGAATGGGTCGAAGATCTCGGAAGACAGCAAGCTGTTCTTGCTCGAGTTGATCCATCCCGCGGCATACCGGTAGTTCGACCAGGCGTAGGCCTTGGTGCGGTCCTCGTCGCAGCTCACGAAGTGGTCCACGGTCCCCACAGGCTCGAACATGGCGGAGTACGCGCAGAGGTTGCGGAATGCGTCGGCGAGTTGGGGCTTGAACGGACTCCACAGATCCCTTGGCCGGCCGCTCGCGTGATCCGCAAGCCAGATCGCCCCAGGCTCCTCGACCTTCTCCGCGAAGTCGACTGGCTTCTCCACGGCCTCGAATCTAATCATGCCTAGGTCTCCCCGCGCTCGACCCACACGACCCACCGTGGCCAGAACGGGTCGTGCCCAGGCAGCACGCGCTTGAGCTCCGCGTCGATTGCGTCTTTCGTGTCGAGCTCTTCGGGTAGCGCAGCATCACCGCGCATTAGAGACTCTGCCGCCTCGATTGCGCGCTCGGCCTCGATGGAGCGTGCCTGGCCCAGACCGAACGTGTCCGACACCAGCCAGTTCAGGACATCGCCTTGTTTCGCCCAGGCCTGCTCGCGAAGGCGGACCTCTTGGTTGACTTCCTCGAGCACGAACAGCTTGTCCTGCTCCTCGTTGAAGACCGGCTCCACGGATGCCAGGACCAGGGGGGAATGCGTGGCGGCGATGAGCTGAACGGACGCGTCGTGGTCACCGGTCAACACGTCCATCACCTGAAGCAACGCCGGCACGATCCGGCGCTGCCACTGCGGGTGGAGGTGAGCCTCGATCTCATCGAAAACCAGGATGATTTCTTTGGTCGGGTCGGTACCGAGTAGCTGCGAGCTCGCAACGTGCTCTCGCCACGCCCAGACCAGCAAGTACGCGACCGCGAGGATCCGACGCATGCCGGCCGAGGCATGGACCACTGCAACGTCCTGGCCGTAGGGCATGCGCAGCGTGGGGTACTGCTTCGGGTCGTCGAGCGCGATCTTCCGGCGATCACCGGGCTTGAGCTGGCTTGACGCCGATGGGGATAGCGTGTGGAGCACATTGGTTAGGGCGGTGAAGGCGTCACCACCTTCGCGCTGCCAAGACGCCCAGTCGCGCACGAGTCCTTCGCAGAGCGCATTGCCCTCCCAGACCTCCTCCGGATTGAACAGGTAGGCCTGCGGCCGGTCGGGCGTTTCCTTCTTCCAGTAGTTGCGGGCCGGGTCCCACACCGCGAAGCCGCCATCGACCTGTGCGTACAGGACGAGACCAGGGATCGCCGGCCGGCCGGCGTTGACGCCCCATGTGTCGCTCGCGCGGTCGAACTTGCTCGTGTACTCGTAATCCCCTGCCGTCCTTGTCGTGTACGCGAACTTGATGTTCGGCACGGCGGGCGGGAGATGCGGCACGACCAGTCGGCGAGCCCAGGTCCGGGTGAGTGCCCACCAAGCGGTGTCCAGCAGAAAGCTCTTCCCGAGCCCGTTGTCGCCCGCGATCACGTTGAGTCGCGGTCCGAACGCGATCTTCATGTCGGGTGCAGGACCTACTGCATGGAACTCGAGTCGTTTGAGCATGTCAGGGTTCTCCTGCGTGGTAGCGCGTGCCGCGCTTCTGTCCGGTGCGCGTGACGTCGCCTCGCTCGAGCAAGGTGGAGATGGCCTTGTTCCAGTCACCGTCCGAGAGGCCCGTGGCGGCGAGCACGTCGGCCTTGGAGGCGCCGTCGGCCACGCTGGCGATGGCGCCCTTGACCGCCCGGAGCGTCGCCTCGTCGAGTGCTGTTTCAGGCGTGGTGGCCCGCACCGCGGCGGGAGCAGGCTTCGGTGCCGAGGTCCACGGTGAGGCGCTCCGGCCCCTCGCATTGCGCCCCTTGCTCGCCATGGGCGTCGCGGCGGACAGGAGGTCCTTCAGCGCGGCCTTGACCGTGGTGGACGTACGCTCTTGGATGAGCTTCTGGACGGTTGCGTCGTCGATCCGGATCTCCTGCCAGGTTCCCGAGTCGTCCTCGTGCCAGAACACGCCCTCAAGCCCGTGGGCGATGGCGAGGCTGCGGTCGCCGATGCACTTGCGCACCACCCGCTCGGGCCACAGATGCATGGCGAGGTGCGCCCAGTCGTAGTCGCCGGCGACGAGCTTGTCCCAGGCCTTCTTGCACTCGCCCTGCCAGCTGCGGCACTGCGGCACCAGCCGCCACAGGGGGGCAAAGTTGAGGATGACGCCGTCGTCGAGGTTCGGCTTCCACAGCGGGGCGACGCGGGCGACCTCGGTCTTGAGCGATTGCAGCTCGCCGACGAAGGTTTCCTGCTGCTCGATCTCGCGCCGCTGGGCGGCGGAGGGATTCCCGCCCGCTTCCTGGGTGAGCCGGTCGAGCTTGGCCTTTTCGTGTTCGAGCTTCGGCCCCACGAAGTCGTTGAGAACCCGGAAGAGGGTGTCGCCGGTCGTGCGGTGGATGTAGATCCAAACTGAGTACGAGCCCGACGCCGTTGCGAGCTGCCAATAGATGGGCGCCTTGCGCCGGCTCTTGCTGTAGCGCTTGATGTGCGGTTCGAAGAAGTCGCGGGCGAACCAGGCGCGCAGGTCGGGCGCACCGAGGAGGTCCGCGGCCTCGTGCCAGCGGGCGCTGGCGTCGTCGAAGACCGTCTCGAACACCGACAGCACGGCGCGGACGACGTCGCGCGGGTGGCCGGCATCGTCGACGAGGATACCGTCCGTCGGGAAGGCCAGCGGGTAGTCTGATGGCGGGCCGGCTACCGGAAGGCCATCGTCTCCGGTCAGCATTCCGGGGGAGCAGACGGGCAGCGGGTCGAATGGCTCCGGTTCGGGCGGAGTGCCGCGGTCGCCGGTCGCGAGGCGAACGTCGAAGCGGCCGAAGGCTACGCCCAGCGCCCAGGAGAGGAGCGAGGTGACCAGCGGCGTGGCGTCGACCTCGGCGACCTCTTCATCGGAGTCGTCACCGTCGTCATCATCTGGGCTCTCCTCAGGCTCGCCGCTGGTGCCGAAGCCCTGCTCGATGCGGTGGCGGTCCTCGGCGGAGATCCCGTAGAGGCGGTAGGCATGCTCATCAATCTCGGCCGCGAGCGCGTCGAGTTGTGCGTGCGCGGATGCCGTGACTTGTCCCCACTCAAGCGCACCGTCGACGAAGGTGTTGCCGTCTGCTTGTACCAAGGCTGGGAGTAGAAACGCATGCGAAGTTTCGGTACGCGTGTCGAGCCTCCGCTTGAGGGACCAGCTTCGCAGGGCTCGTTGGGCGAGCTCGATCGTGTCCTCAGTCCGCAACCCTGGAATGGGCGTCTGCTGGATGAGCCCAACTTCAAACGACTGCGCGAGCTCGGTCCTGGCGAGCTGAACTGCCACGAGCGCACCAAACGCACCGCTATTCAGCGTCGCGCACAGAGCCAGAAGCACTCGGGAATCATCCCCGTCGTCGAAGATCGCAGGTCCCTTGTCGGCGAAGATGCAGCCCGCTGGCAGCATCCTGAGTGATAGGCCGTTGGTTCTTCGCGGCCAAGTTAGGCCTGGACGGAAGAAGAAATTGGCTGCGGTATCGCGCAACATCCAGACGTTGGAGCGCACCTTTCCGGCGTCGTTCAGATTGTGCTTGATTCGCGCGCCGTCATCGCTCCAGTCCACCAGTAGGTACACATCTGCGTAAAACCGTGAGAACGCCCCGCCCTTGGCAAACGGAAACCACCGGCACTGCACTGCAGGAGGGCCAGCCTCCGTCATGAGTCGCACAAAACGAAAGTCGTCTGCCGTCGCTAGGCCCTGCTTCACTGTGCGACCTGTCCGCCCAAAGCGGGGGTATCTCTCGAAACATGCGCGTACAGCGTCGCCAGCCCAGTAGGCGAATGGCGAACGAGGCACTTGGCTGAAGGTCGAGAGGTCGGCTTCGAATCGTGCCAGACCTGCACCGCGGGCGGCGTCCCGGATCAGTGCCGCCTTTTCATCGACCGGCGCCTCGATGGCGCGGATGAACACCGTCTTCATCATCGCACCTCCCCATCGCGCTTCAGCGGAACCCCGCCCCGCCGCGCCAGCCTGAAGCCCAGCCGAAAGATGTCTGGCACGTCGATGCGCCCGGTTTTCATCTCGCGCCAGACTCCGAGCTCTGCGAGGCGCTTGCGCGCGCTGTCGGTCGAGTCGATCTCGGCTGCGACGACATCCGAGTCTGCGAGCGCGTCTGCCTCGCGCCATCGCGCCTCCGCATCCGCGAACTCGAAGGGCACCGCGACCTGCCCGGCGAGCGCAACCATCAGCGGCTGGACCCACGGGTGCTCCGCGATCTCCCCGACCCGAATGCGCGAGGCCTCGTACACACCGGCATGCAGGCTGCGGAAGTGCACGGGGTAGTCATGATCCGCGTGATGATCGGCCGTATGCACCACCGCCGTAGCCAGAGCCGAGAGGAAGCTGCGCGGGCTAATGTCGCCGTGGGCATCGGCCAAATGCGTAGGCAGCCATCGGTAGGGGAAGCCCTTGCGCGCGCTCTCGCCCATGAAAGGTCCGGTGAGCCGATGGAAGAGCCGCTCCTGCATGGCCGGCTCGAACTGCGACTCCGGCGGAGGCGTCCAGTCAGCGGCCTGGGCGAGCTTCAGGATCTCCTGCTTCTCCTCCCTGCCGAGGCCACGACCCTTGAGCTTGTGCTCGAAGAGCGTCGTGTAGAGGTCCTGGCGGTACTCCGTGCCCCGCAGCGGGTGGTTGCCGAGCAACTGCCAGAGCAGCCCGTAGAGCTCGGTCGTCAGCCAGCGCAGCGACGCCGTCGACGCGCGAAGCTTCGATGCGTCGGGGAAGCGACCGACGCGACGATCCTCGAATTGATCCGTCCGCAGGAAGACCTTGGCACGCAGGTGGCGAAATGATCGGAGCTCGAGGGCGAGCTGACACAGGCCCTCCACCAGGGTGTAGAAGGCGGCCGGGTCGTCCGCGGCGTCGTCGAGCGCATCGAAGAGCCAGATGCTGTCGCGTTCGATGGCGTGCAGGGTCGCGTCGAACTGCTGCAGGAGCCGATCGGCCGCTTCGGGGTTGTCCACGGTCCAGGCGACGCGCTTCTCCCAGGAGTCGATTGCCGGCAGGACCAGATCGACCGGCGGGATGTGGCGGCCATCGCCGAAGCCCGACCCATCCCACAGTCCCGAGCCGTAGCCGCTCCCACCGCCAAAGCCCGTCCCGTCTCCTTGGCCCCCGCCGTTGCCCACATGTCGACCGAGACCACGCTCGGCTGCGAAGCGCCCCGCGCTCCAAACGACGACCGCCTTCCAGACGACGCGCGACTTCTGCCCGGCGTCGAGGAGGCGGGCGAACACATCCTTGCTCGGGTAATGCGCCAGGTCGGGCGTCTTGCCGAAGCCAGGGAAGACGAGCGTCTCCTCGCGGATTCGGACATCGGGCGCCGCGCGGGCCAGGAGCCCGCGGTGCTCGCGGGACTGCAGCGCGGCCCACCAGTAGCTCTTGCCCATGCCGCGGTCGCCGAGTACCACCGGAATGTTGATGTGGAGCGCCCGCGCGTGGGTCTTGGGGACGAAGAACTGGTGCCTCGGCGGAGGCGCACCGTACTCCGCGCTCTCGACCGGGAGGGCGTCGCGGATCAGCTCGCGGAGGTCGGCCGTGCGCATGCGCGTTGTCACGGCGCCTCCGATAAGAAGGTCCGGTCAAACCAGTCGAAGAGCTTGGCATAGGCCGCGGTAAGCGGGCCTTCCTGGAGCGCGCTCAGTGGGTCGAAGGCCACGAGCGCTTCGTCGAAAAGCACCTCGCGAGGATAGTGGTTGGCCGACTCGTCAGTCAGCTGGAAATTAAATACGGTCGCCGATTCGGCAGTGTCCTCTGTCGAGTCAGGCGGCTGGTCGTAGAGGGTTTCCCAGAAGAGCGTGTACGCGCCGTCGCGCAAACCCTCAACGTACTTCTCGGCATCCTTGCGCGGCACCATCGAACCGATCACCCAGAGTCTTTCGCGGAAATTCCGCATATCGGGATGGAAGCGCCAGTGCTCGAACAGGAAGCGATACGCGGTCCAGGTCTGCCGCGTATCGACCGCGAACATCAACGTATCGGCGCCCATCGCGAGGATCAGCGCAGCGCTCGTGTCGTGGATGCCGGTGCGACTGTCGAGCAGCACGATGTCCGGTTGCTCCTGTTCTTCGAGATTGCCAACCAACCGCAGCAACCGGCGCGGCCAAGGCTCATGCCCGCTGGGACCACGCTCTAGGTAGGCACGGCCCAACTTGGGCAGGTAGTCGCCCTGGTCATCGGGATGGATGCTCGCGCCGCGGAAGCCGGTATCCGTTCCGAAGCAGGGCACCACGCTCAGCTTGCCATCGGTGGCGAGACCGAGGTCACTCTCGGCAACCATGTCCGGCAGCACGAGACCTCCTTGCCCGACCGCGTCCTCCACGAACCAGTCGACGATGCCGAAGCGAGGCAGGCTCCCGCCCAAGAGCGTCGTCCCCGCACCCGGCGACTCCAAGTCGAGATCCAGAACCAACACCCGCTTCCCCTTCTTGGCGAGGTGCCAGGCGAGTGCTGTTGCGGTTGTAGACCGACCTACCCCCCCCTTCATCGAGAACAGCGTGAATCGCTTCCTTCCGCCCGGTTCGGTGTTCAGAGACGCGCTCCATTCGGTACCGGTCAGCAGCCGATCGACGAGGACCACTTGGGCACCATCCTTCCGCGCGAGAACCACCCGTGCGGACGCCACTGCGGTTCCGACATCGGAGGCTCGAAGGAAGGTCGACGTCGGCGCATACCCGTAGACTCCGAGCGCACTTGACAATTCGGCCGCCAGAGCGCCCGCTGCGTCGGCACGATCCTCGGGGAGGACCACGCGGAACTTGCCGAAGAGGTCGCGAACGAGAACCGCAGGCCGATTCGGATCGGCCAGATGCTGGAGCACGATCTCGGCGGCTTTAGTAAGGGCGTCATTGAACATCATCAGAACACCCCGTCGAGAATGAGTTCTTGAACGAGCAGGCGGCACTCGTGCGCTGCCGCCCGGTGGCTGGTCAGGTTAGGTGCACTGAAGGAAGCCCGCCCCCAATAGCGCTGCTCTGCCTGCCAGGACGCAAACGGGTTCATCGGCGGCACATAGGCCAAGTACTTCGCGTCGAGAAGGCCGCTGGAGAACGACTGGAACTTCGCCCACAGCGCGTCGATGTGGTTCTTGTACCCAATCGGAGCGCCGTCGGGCCCGACCGGCTGCCCAATCCCGACCATCGCAGCCTTCAGCGAGCACTCTGCGGAGAAGCCGAACAGATGGTCCGCGTTGTGCGGTCGCGCTTGCGCTTCGAGGAGTTCGGCGTCCTCGAAGTGGCGTGCTGAGGCATCTCGGAAGTCGGTGCTCATACGGCAGCCTCCTTGCGCAGGCAGTAGGCCGCGACCTCGACCATCGCGCTGTCGAGAACGCCCTGGCCGAGGTCGGCGAAGACGGTGGGCGGGGCCTCCTTGAGCAGGATCTCCTCACGCCACCGCTGGAAGCTCGACAGGAAGAAGCCGGTGCGCGAGGTAATGGCGCCCAGGTAGCCCGTCGGGTGCAGGAGTTCGATGCCACGCTCCACGAAGGCGGCGTAGACGTCGTTCTTGGTCCGCGGATAGGCCGACTCGAACTCCTTCTTCGCCGCCAGGCTCGCCGCGCCGAAGGGCGGGTTCATCAGCACGACGTCGAAGCGCTTCCGGCACAGGTCGATGAACGCGATGCCCTGCGCGGCGTCCCCGGCGAAGAGCTGGCGACGCACGCCCAGCGAGGCCGGCGCACCAGCGGCGTACTCCTGGAGGGCTTCGACGATCCGTTCCTCAGCCGAGTCGAAAAAGGACTCGTCCGAGACGCCCGAGAGGTCGAACTCGAGCTGGGGGTTTCGTGGGCGGTCGAAGCCAGGCAGGAACTTCTGCGGCTCTCGCTGTTCGCGCAGGAACTGCTCGCGGGCCTTGGCGACCGCGCTCTGAAGTGCACGGTCGACCTTGAGCAGCGATCCCAGCTCGCCAGCGAGGCGCATCTCCTCGACCATCCGCTGGAAGAGATCGCCTAGCACCTGGGGCCGAAGCGTCGAGGCGAACTCCGCCACCATGCTCCGGTCGCCGGGCATCGGCTCAGCCGTGACGATGTTGGTGCGTCCGATGAGGGGCCGGTCCTGGGCCGCGACCTTGTGGTCGTGGTAGGACCGCTGGGCCCGCATCCAGAGCGCAAGGCCGGCGATCTGCGCCGCGCGCGGGTCGATGTCGACACCGTGGAGGTTATGCTTGAGGACCAGCTCCGGGACGGCACGGCGTAGGGCCAGCTCGGAGTCGTAGTCCTCCTTGAGGGTTCGGCCGGTGACCTCGGACTTCGCCGCCGCCCCTGCACGCCAGGCCTCCTCGTAGATGCCGAAGAAGCTGCGCGTCGGATCGCCCGCGAGCAGGTCGAAGGCGTAGAGCAGGAAATGGCCGGAGCCGCACGCCGGGTCCAGGACGCGCAGGTCGCGGGGGTCCTTGGGAGTGCGCTCCTCGAAGCCCTCCTCGGGCTTGACGAGGTAGTCGAGGTGGGCGAGCTGCGTGTCGGCTCCGCGCATCTCGCACCACGTCCGGCCCAGCGAGTTGTCGGTGAGGAACTGGACGACGTAGCGCGGCGTGAAGAACTGGTTGCGAACGGCGAGCTCGCGGCTGTTGCGTGGGGCCTGGCTCTCGGCCCGCATCTGCCGGCGCTCGTCTTCGCCGTTGAAGTACTGGTAGACCCAGCCGATGGTCTCGTCCTCGCCCCAGACCGACGCGACCTCGGGATCGTTCAGCGCGGCCAGGAGGTCGAGCAGCGCCTGGCGCCTGGGCCAGAGGAGCGTCGACGCGTCGCGGCGATCGAAGAGCGCGCGGACCTCCTGCGCGATTTCGTCGAAGATGGTCTCGACGTAGAGCCGGTAGCCCTTGTCAGGCATCGCGACGAGGCCGGGCGCGAGCGCGATGAACTCCTTGAAGCCGGCCGAGTCCTCGCCGCGCGAGATGCACTCCTGCACTAGCTTGCGGGCCTCGAGCATCTTGAGCGCCACGAACCGGTTGAGCGTGTGGAAAGCGGCCTCACGCAGGTAGGCAGCGACGGCGGCCGCGGCGGTGATGCCTTGCGAGCGCTTGTGGGCGACGGCGGCCACGAGCTTGTCCCAGAGCACGCGCTCGCGAGGAGACAGGTGCGCGCCGGGGGCGAGCGGAATCCGCCCATCCAGGAGGATGTCGTAGCGGCCCTCGAGCTGCTCCCGGAACTCCTGCTCGAGGAGCCGTCGCGCTTGCTGGGTGAGGCGTTCCAGCCTCTGTCGTGTCTCCTTCTCCACGCGTTGCTCCTACTGAATCCAGACCTTCTTGCCCTCGCCGAGCAGCTTCTCGATGCGCTGGCGGAGCGCGCCGATGGCCGCTTCGAGTTGCTCCGGGGTCTCGACGCGTCCGGCGAAGAAGTCGCCGACGTTGATGGTGACGAGGCGGCTGCCCTCGATGAGCTCCATCATCTGCTGCACCGCGGCCTTGAGGTGCTGCGGGCACGCGCTGAGCTCAGAGCGCAGGAACGGGATGGTCGCGGAGGCCGGCACCGTGGCCGAGGCACGGTTCGTGAGCGGCGCAGCGACGCGCAACTGCTGCTCTTCGTTCAGCTCGGTCCAGGCCGGGTTGCCATGAAGCGTCGCCAGCGCCTGCTGGTAGCACTCGGTGCGCGCGGCAGCGGCCGCCTGGAAGCGCGCCTGGTACTCGGCCTCGAGGGCGGTTGCGTGCTGGTCGATCTGAGCGATGTCTCGGTAGAAGGTCTCGCGCGCCATCATGTCGGCCAGGGCTTCGGCCTTCGGCCGCAGACCGTCGGGCAGGTCCGGCTCCTGGTCGAGGAAGGCCCAGTGGCTGTCGAGCGCGCGGCGTGCCCGCTTGAGGTCGAGGAGCCGCGGCTCCGTTAGCGCGGCGGCGAGCTCGCTTGCGCGCTTCACCGCCTCTTTGAGGGCCTTGTGCGCGCCGTTGAAGGTGAGGATGGCGTCGTCCTCGTTGCCCCCGCGGATTGCCCGCATCTGGTCGATGGCTTCCTGGAGCACGGTGGCGCCGGGGAGCCCGTGGGTGAGCAAGGTGGTGTGCACCTCGTGGAGCTTCTCCTCGGCCTCGCCGACCTCCCGGCGGATCGCCTCGGCGATCACGCTCGCCTGAAGCTCGGGAAGCTGCTTGCCGAACACGTCGCGATAGGCCGCCTCCGCTTCGAGCCAGTCGTTGATGTCGGTGCCCGAGACGCGCTTCTGGAACGAGCAGGCCCGGAAGAGGTTGTTGCTCGAGAAGGTGTTGCGCGCCTCGACGGAGAGCGCCGAGTCGATGGTCGTGCCCTTGCTGGTGGCCTTGACCTTGCCGGCCCGCACGAGGGCCACGACGAAGAGACGGACGACGTCGAGGTTCCAGCCGAAGGGTTCCTTTTCGAACTCGTCGGCGAGGTAGCGGCCGGTGGCCGTCTCGCCGTAGCTCGTCTTGTTCTCGATGCGGTCCATCACCTCCTTGAGCACGCCGGTCTCGGTGTGGAAGACCGTCTGGCCCTTCTCGTCGCGCACGAGGTTCAGCTGCGCGAAGATCGGTGTGAGGCCGCGGAGGTTCTCGTTGGTCATCAGGGTGTCGAGGTCCTTCGACGCGACGCGCGCTGCACCTTCGGCGAAGCGGTCGTAGACCTCGGGGAGCACTTGGCCGAGGACCCGGCTCGCGGCCTGGCTGACCGCGGTGACCGAGTCGCCCGGGCTGCGGTCGTTGCCCTGGAAGTAGATGGAGCCGGCGAGGAGCGCCTCGCGGAGGAGGCGGCGCAGCTCGGTCTCATGCGTCCGGAGGCGCAGCTTCTCTTCGGCGACGAGGGACGTCTCATCCTTCGTCTTGGCCGCGCGTTCCTTGCGGGCGAGGATCTCGCGCGAGCGGAAGACCTCGACCGTCTCGCGGTCGACGTGTTCGTCGAGGCCCGCGACCCAGAAGACCGCCTTGCGCTCTGCCTGGGAGCGCGAGCGCGCTTCGGTGGCTTGGCGCTCGAGCTCCGCCCCGCGCTCGGCGAGCGTGACGTGGAACGCGATGTCCTCGTCGAAGACGGACCGGCCGTTGAAGGTGAGCCCGCCCTTGAAGGTGCGGGCGTCCTGTAGGTTGTGTGAGGGCCTGGGCTCCCAGAGCGCCATGACCGCGTCGGCGTGGATGCGGTTGATGTCGCCTGGCTTCGGCTGGAAGCTGGCGCGCGTGACCTCCCAGTCGTCTTCGGCGGGCGTCGGGATGCGGTACTGGCCGTCGGAGACGCGCACCTTGTGTGCGTCGACGAGCTGCCGAAGGGCCTCCTTGACCTCGGGCAGCACCGAGTCGGCGCCGACGGCGGGATGCAAGGTGGAGGCGATGTTCTCGGCCGTGCGGTGGATGCTCTTGACGTACTGGAGGAGGCAGATGGCCTTCGCCACGGCCTGTGCGAAGGGGTGCGGGACCTCGGTCTTGATCGCCGCGATCTTCCCGCGGATCTCGCTCGGGATGTTGCTGGCGATGAGGTCGTAGATCTGGTCGATGGTCGCCAGCTTGCCGACCGGTTGCTCGGCGAGCTTCACGCCCTCGTGGATCAGGAGCTGCTGCGCGAGCTTGATGATGGTGCGGTTGGCGCCGCCGACGTGCTTTGTCGCGCCGCCCTGGGTGCGAAGCCCAGAGACGACCTGGATGATCAGGTCGATCTGGTACGGCAGCAGCGGGTAGAGGTCCTGGAAGCGGTCCGTGGAGAGCTCGGGCAGCTGGATGTCAGCGGTGAGCCGCGTGTTCGCCGTGAGCCGCCCGCTGTGCTTGCTGTAGAGGTCGCGCAGGGTGTCGAGCGCGGCGGCGTTCTTGGCGAGGACGCGCTTGCTCGTGACCTCGGAGATGTCGGACGGCTCGAGGTGGACCTGCAACGGGAAACGGTCCATCAAGCGAGCGAGCTCGACCCGCTTGTCGTCGAGGCCACCGACGAGCTCGGTCAGCTTCTCCTGGGAGGTGACGACGATCCAGATCTTGCCGCGGCCAACCCGGCCCAGGCTCTGCACGGCCGCCTGCAGGTCGAGCATCTTCTGGACGTCGCGCGCCACGAACTGCCCGACCTCGTCGACGACGAAGGCGAGGTTCTTCTGGGGGCGCCGGCGGCCCATCAGGTCCTTGCACCGCTCGGCCAAGCGGCCGGCGGTGATGTCGGCGCGGTCCTGCACCGCCTGGACCCACGAATCCTGGGTCTGGTAGCGGCTCGGGAAGAGCCGGTGCATGACCGCGCTCGCCTCGCCGAGGGAGAAGGCGATGAGGTCCTTGTTGGCGTCCCACTCCTGTTCGAACATCTCCCGGTAGGTTGCCTCGAAGCCTTCGAGCTCGCCCTTCTGTTCCAGCGTGATCTCGAGCTCGGCGAGGTCGAGGTCCTCGGCGTAGCCCAGGCTCTTGAGGAAGAGCCGGTACATGATCTCGGTGAGCGTCTGGTTGCCGCTCTTGATGCCGCGGTCGGTGGAGACGTCGAAGATGACGGCGTCGGTCGGGATGTGCTCCGAGATCTGCTTGAGGAGGACCTTGAGCTCGGTGTCGCTTGCGCGGTCCGCGAAGATCTCGGCGGCCGCCTCGCCCTGCACTTGGCGGTTCTGGAGGGCCAGCCCCAGCATTTTCGCGAAGCTGGACTTGCCCGAGCCGAAGAAGCCCGAGACCCAGATGGCGATGCCCTCGTGCGGCTTGTTGGGGGTCTCCCAGTAGCTGCGGAGGATGTTTTTGTAGTGGCCGCGGATGGCGTCCGTCAGAACGTACTCGCCGATCTCCTCCCTGAGGATGGCTTCGTCGGTCTGGTCGACCTTGATGACCTCCTCGATGCGCCGGCAGATGTCGCCAGCGAAGAGCTCCTTGATCTGCGTGTTGGCCATCGGTCGCGCCTCTAGAAGATCTTCGGTCGGTAATTGTGCTCGGCCTCGAGCACGCCCATGAACTTCAGCCCAGCCACTCCATCGAGCTCTCCTGGGTAGAAGAGCACCGCCGGTACTTCGAGCTTGCCCTTGAGCTGCTCGAGCAGTGAGGACGTGCGGTAGAACGGGAACAGCGAGCCTGCCCGCACGATGAACACGATATCCCTGGCGGGATCGGCATCCTGTGGAAGCCGTGCGGCGACGAGGTCATCGAGAGGCCGACGACGGCTGATGACCATATGGATGGTGTCGAGCATCTTCTCGGTACCGGTGCGCTTCTCGGCGCTCGCGATGCGCTCGGTCGTCAGACCCTCGGCCGCGAGGGCGTCGGCCAGGCACTCCGCGAGCGAGATGCTCGTGACGCGCTTGCCGATCTGCTCGAGGCGCGTGCTCAGCAGGGCCAGCTCGGCGCGAAGCGGGATCTCTTCTTCCGGCGGGTAGTGGAAGATTGCGTACGGCATGTTGTGGTACGCGCTGATCCGCGCTCGCGGGTCCGTCTCGCGCAGCACGGGCTCGAGGTCCCTCGTGAGTCGTTGCTTCCAGTCGCTCATGCCACCATCTCCCGTGCGTAGTCGGCGGCGGAGTCGCAGGGTAGCTTGAGCTGCGCGAGCGACCCTGCGACTTCGTAGTGAACGCGGCGGAACTGGTGGAGGCGGAAGAGCTCCCGCTCCACGTCGGCCGCGTCCATCAGGAACATGCGCCAGTCGGTCGAGTGCACGACCTCGCGCGCGTTCGGCTGTAGCTCGATCATCGCGTGCAGCAGGTAGAGGAACGACTCGTCCGGCAGGTGGTACGACGCGAACTCGCGCGTGACCGTGCCGCGCATGAGGCCGAAGTCCACCGCCATCTTCAAGAGCGCCGAGGCGACGCGCTTGAGTGTGCTCTCCTTCCAGGGCTCGGCCACGAGGCCCTTGTCGTGGAGCGCTCGTAGGTAGGGCCAGAGGTCCTCGGCTCGAACGCGCAGCGCGCCAATGGTGAATTGCTCATAGAGCCACTCGACGAGGAAGTCGCGGAGAAGGAACTCGCCCCGCGTTACGTGCCAGAGGAGCACCGGCCTCCAGAGTTCGAGCGGGCAGCCCCGCTGCGCCAGGTCGACCAGGTTGCGGTCGCGGCCTTCCGGGTCGAAGCGGCGGTGCAGGATCTTGCAGATGTCGTTCAGCCAGCTCGCGCTCGTGGCGCCCACGGAGTTCTTGCGTCGCAAGAGATCGAGGTTCTCTTTGCGCGACCTCGCGTAGTCCCACTCCCGGAAGACCGTGTACGTCTCCTCGATCAGGGTTCCCTTGATTGTGAAAGAGGAGACGACGGATGCTCGGCTGCCGCCCATCAGTCCTCCATCCGCGCGTAGGGCACTGCGAGTTTGCCCGGTTCTCCGCGCGAGAAGCCCGCGGCCAGCTGGGTGATCAAGGCGTCGGTCGCCGCATGGACGCCAGGCAACGGCACGGCGCGGCCCTCGGCGGACCTGCGTAGCTTCGAGACCGCATCGAGGTCGCCATCACTGGCGAGGTCGAGCTTCTTCAGGGCGTCGAGAAGGTCGCTCAATGGAGGCTCGATGGACGCGAAGAACGCGGTCCAGGCATCGCGGTCCTCGAGCCAGCGCGCCCAGTGGGCATCGAACTGGTCCTCGATCGCCGGTGGCAGATTCCAGAGGGTGATGCATCCTGGGGGATCGAAGACTTCGGCACACCGCGCTCGGGCGACCTCGAAGACGAGGCGTGCTTGTGCAAAGCGATGGGTGCGTGGAAAGCCTCGGCTCATGAGAACAGAGCCAGCGCGCCCGAGCAAAGCGGTCCGTCGTGCGGCGTCGCCCGTGTTCCACCACCGCGCGGCGTCCATCTCACCGTAGCGCGCGACGACGAGGCGCAGCCGAAGCAGCCGGTCGAAGTTGATGTCCGGGGTGGCCGTGCTCACTCGCTCTCCTTGGCGTCTTCGGGCTCCGCAGCACCGCCTGCCTCAATCCACGCGTCGACCTGCGATAGTTTGAACTTCCACAGGCGCCCGACTCGGTGCGCTGGGAGGGACTTCGACTCGATCCAGCGGTAGACCGTGTCCTTGGCGATCCCGAGGTGCTTGGCGACCTCATCCACCGACACCCAGGGCTCTTGCTCTTGCATTGATCAGCTCCAGCATGGCGAAATACACAGAAGTGCCGATTGCGCTCAAGTCAGGCACGGGGATACCCTAACACAGGCGGATCAAGGTGCTCAAGCCCGACGTAGATCTAAGAAGATCGTTGAGGATCGGTATGGCAATGGGTCGGCCGCTCCTCAACCCGCCGCGGCTCGCAGCTCCCCCGGTATTGCCCGCCATGTTCGGGCTTTTCGGTCGGCGAGCCAGCTGACCATGGAGGTCATGGCCGACCGAGCGCACCGCAATTGCGGTGCCAACGGGGATCCGCCACGTGGGTGCGCCGGCTCCAAGCATTCACGCCCGCTCACGCGTTGGCTGCTGCGGGTCGACCCGCGCACGTCCCCAAAGACGTGATCTCCGGCCTACGCCTACAGCAGCCGAGTCCGCAGATATTCGGAGAATGCAAGATCGTCGATCTGCTGGCCGCCAAGGGGCTTGGGCCGGTCGCCAATGGAACGCCGTGCGATATGCTCGCCGTCATCGGCCCGAGGGCGACGGAATCAGTGGCGCTGCACGACGCCGACGTCGAACCAAAGCACGGACCAGGCTTGTCTTCGTCGGCTGGGTTCGTATGGCGGTGAAGCGAGGTGCAGATGTCGCGTAGGCAACTCGCCCTCAAGTACCGCAACTGCCGAGTTGTGTGACTAATTCCAACGGCAGGTTTCGAAGTCCTGCCGACACTCAGGTGGTCGGTTGTCGGAAGCCGCGTCCGGCCGCTTCTGGCCGGTAGCCGACCGACGCCATCCGACACCCACTGACCGCTCGCCCCTCAAAGCCGCCGGTCCGACAGGAATAGCACTGCGGAGTATCGAACGGCGGCTTTCGCCTCGTCGGTGGTTGTGATGAATGGCCGCTTCAAGAGAACTCGACCGTTGGGTCAGCATTGGTAGCGGCCAATGTGGCGAACAGAGAAGCAAACCTCCAGAAGCGGATGATGCCGTGGCTCAGCCGTAACACAAGCCCGATCACCCACCTTCCGCTGCCCGAAATCCGCCCCTGAAGTCCACTTTTCGCCGCCGCACCGAATCCCTGGCTTCCTACCATGGCAGCCATGATTCGCACCCTGTTCGTCACCCTCCTTTCGCTCGTGGCCCTCTCCGCGCAGGCCGCGTGCTTCGACCAGGCCGGCCTGCGCTACGGCATCGCGCCCGCGCTGCTCAAGGCCATTTCCGCCGTCGAGTCCGGCTTCAACCCCGGCGCCCGCAACCGCAATCGCGACGGTTCCGAAGACCTCGGCCACATGCAGATCAACAGCCGCTGGCTGGCCACCCTGTCGTCGCACGGCATCGGCCGGGATGAACTCTTCGACCCGTGCACCAACACGCACGTCGGCGCCTGGATTCTCGCGCAGAACATCCGGCGACTGGGTTACGGCTGGGAGGCGGTCGGCGCCTACAACGCGCGCAGCCCGCAGAAACGCGCGGCCTACGCCCGCAAGGTTGCCGCCAGGATCGACGCATGGCGCTCCTGACAACCAGGTCCGGCCTGCTGCTGCCCATCATGCTGCTGGCCGCCTGTGCCGGCACGCCCCTGCCCACCCGAAGTGCCGCGGCATCGCCGGACATCGGCTGGATCGACCGCCAGTTCCGGATCTGCGGCGGCAACGACTGCCCGGCGCCGACGCGCAAGGCACTGGCGCTCGTCGACGTGCTCCCGCCACGCCCGGAGGCACGTTCCGCGCTCCCGGAGATGCCGCAGGCCACCATTCCCCCGGCGACCGAGGCCGATCCGCCGGCCGCGATCATCCGCTTCCCGTTCGCCAGCAGCCGCCCGACCGCCGAAGGCCAGCAGCGCCTCGAGCGCCTGACCCGGATCGCCCCTCACTACCAGCGCATCGAACTGACCGGCCGCACCGACGACGTCGGCGGCAAGGCACCCAACGACCGCCTCGCCCGGCAGCGCGCCGAGTACGTCCGGTCCTGGCTGCTCCGCCGGGGAGTCGAAGCGGAAATCACGGTGCGTGCCGAGGGTCGCTGTTGCTACCTCGACCCGGCAGCGACCGAAGCGGCGCGCGCACACAACCGGCGCGTCGAAGTCCGTCTCGCCGGCCGGCGGGACGCCATCCCCAACCCCATGCGAGCCCAATGACATGAACCTGCCGCATTCCCCCAGCTTCGTCCGCGATGTCGTCGTCGCCGGCGGATTCGTCGCCATTGGCATCCTGGCGCCCGGGTCGCCCATCGAAGGCGGCTTCGAAGCCCACCTCGGAGGCATCTCGCTCGGCCTCGGCCTCGGATGGCTCATCAAGTCCTTCATCGATCTCCACGGGAGCCGTCATGCACCGCAGTCGTAACTGGATCACGGGCGCACTGGCGCTCGTCCTTTTCACCAGCGCCACCGCGGCCTTGGCCGGAACCACCGGCACCGAGTTCCAGAGCCTCTACAACTGGCTCACCGGCATGGTGCAGGGCTACTTCGGCAAAGCCGCCGCGGTCGCCGCGATCGGGCTGGGCGCACTCTTCTCGCTGGCGCGGCTCAATCCGATGCCGATCCTCTCCGGAGTCGCCTTCGCCGTCTTCCTGCAGTACGCGCCGACCATCTCGACCGGCATCCTGACCGCGACGATCTGAGGCCGACGCCATGGACGAGACCGGCTACATCCCGAAGTCGCTCGAAGCGCAGGAACGCTTCCTTTGGTGGGACTTCGACCAGGCCATCGTCTTCCTCCTCGTCCTCGGCACCGGCGTCATCGCCGGCAGCCTGTTCGCCAGCCTGCTCTGCGGCGCGCTGCTCGCCTGGCAGTACGGCCGGCTCAAGACCGGCAAGCACCCCAAGTTCGCCCTGCACGCCCTCTACTGGTGGCTGCCGAGCGGGCTCATCGTCCGCGTGCGGGCGACGCCGGCCTCGCATCACCGCTTCTTCCTTGGCTGAGCCATGCAGTTGCGGATCTTCACCGCCGAGCGGGACAACCAGCGTGCCGAGATCACCTTCATGCGCCTCGCCGTCGGCGGCCTCGCCCTGGCGCTGCTGGCCAACGCGGCCGCGCTGCTCAGCGTCGCCGGGTCGGAGCGCACCGTCCTCATCCCGCCGGAAGTCCACAGGACCTTCTGGGTAAGCGGCCGCAAGGTGTCGGCCGACTACCTGCAGGAGATGGCCTACTGGTACGCCGGCCTTGCGCTCAACATCACGCCGCAGGTCGCCGACTACCAGAAGCACCTCTTCCTGAAGTACGCCGCACCGGCCGAGTACGGCCGCCTGCAGGCCGAGTTCGGCGCGCGCAGCGACTTCATCCGCAAGAACAACGCCTCGACCCAGTTCTCCGCCCAGGCCGTGCTGCCCAACGAAGCGACCATGCAGGTCGCGCTCTCGGGGGTGCTGATGACCTGGGTCGGCGACAAGAAGGCCGCCGAGAAGCAGGCCACCTGGCTCGTCGGCTTTCGCTACCTCAATGGGAGACTGCATGTATCCGAGTTTCGTGAAACCAGCGACCAGGACCCGTTTGGCGCAGGCGCTGCTGCTCGCTAGCCTCGCGTCCCCGGGGGTTGCCGCGCAGTTCGTCGAAGGCCACCCCGACGACGGGCTGGCCGCCACCGTCTCGCGCACCGAGCCCAACCTGATCCGCGTCGACGGGCGCAGGATTCGCCGCATCCACGGAGTCGAGGGCGAGTTCGCCGTCAGCGCCGATCGCGAGAGCGGCATCGCCTACCTCAAGCCGACGACCGAGCAGCCGCGGCTGACCGTCTTCGTCGCCGACGACGCCGGCCGGCACTGGAAGTTGCTGCTGCAGGTCGCCGACGTCCCGGCCGAAACGCTGGTGTTGCGCGAACGCGGCCGGCCGGCTGCAGCGGGCAGGGCGCTCGTCGCCGACGATCCGCGCCATGCCGCCATCCGCCGGGTGCTGCTGGCCTTGGCCCGCGACACCACGCCGGAAGACATGAGCGCCAGCGAGCGGCTCGAGATCGTCCCGCTGTGGAACGAGAGCCGCTTCGTCCTGGTACGGACCCTCGAAGGGGCCCTGCGCGGCGAGAAGTACCAGCTCACCAATGTCTCGGCGACCCGGATGGTGCTCGACGAGCGCGAGTTCCACCGGCGCGGCGTGCTTGCGGTGATGATCGATGCGCTCGAACTCGATCCGGGCGAAGCGACGCAGGTGATGATCGTCCTGGAGGCACCCGATGCCTGAGTCGCCCGGGAACCGGATGTCCGGGGCGATCGCCCGGTTGTCGCCGAAGCATCGGCAGTATCTGATGCTTGGCATCGGTGTGTCCGCCTTCACGCTGCTCGTCTTCGGCGGTGCGGCACTCTGGGACCAGCCGGCCCCCGGCGCGGGCGCGCCGACCGCACGCCCGCAGCCGCTGCCGATCAACCCCCCGGGCGCGCAGGCCGATCCGCGCGACATCTGGATGAGCCAGTCGAGCGAGCAGATGCGCCAGATGGAAGAGATGATCCACGGGCTGCGCCAGCAGGTCGACAGCCTCGACCGGAAACCGGCGGCAGCGAACGGCGTGGCCCCGCCGGCACCATCGGTGCCGCAACTGCCCCCGCTGCCGCCGCCGGCGCCAGCGGTGCCCGAAACGCGGGCGCCGGCGCTGCCGCCGCTGCCCATGCCCCCGGCGAACGCCGGCCTCGCCAGCCCGCCGGCGGGTATTCCCGCCACGCCCCGCACGCCGGGCATCGCCGCGTTCGAAGTCAGTGACGCCAAAGCCGGCGCACCGCTGACCGGGAAGGGCGCCGACAAGCCGGATGCCCGCAGCTACGTCCCCTCGGGCTCGTTCTTTCGGGCGGCGCTGCTTGGCGGACTGGATGCGCCCACCGGCGGCCAGGCGCAGAGCAATCCCCATCCGGTGCTGATGCGCGTGCAGGACAACGCCTTCCTGCCGAACCGCTACCGCTTCCGGATCCGCGAGTGCTTCGCGCTTGGCGCGAGCTACGGCGACATCAGCGCCGAGCGGGCCTACATCCGGCTCGAGTCGCTCTCCTGCGTGCGCCATGACGGCCGCGCGATCGACGCCCCGGTCAAGGGCTACGTCGTCGGCGAGGACGGCAAGGCCGGCATGCGCGGGCGCCTCGTCAGCAAGCAGGGACAGGTCCTGGCGAACGCGCTGCTGGCCGGGATCGGCGCCGGCATCGGCCAGGCCTTCCAGCAAGGCGCGACGACGGTGTCGACGAATCCGCTCGGATCGGTCGGCACGATCGAGCCGGGCAAACAGCTCCAGGCTGGGCTCGGGACGGGGGTCGGCAAGGCTCTCGACCGGCTCTCGCAGTACTACATCACGCTGGCCGAGAAGATGTTCCCGATCATCGAGATCGACGCCGGCCGCACCGTCGAGGTGGTGTTCACCAAGGGCTTTTCGCTCGACGGCGAGCCCGCCGGCGACGCGGACAGCTACACCGACATCTGGCGGCGCGGCCGCGAAGTGCAGAAGAAACCCCTCGAACCCTACAAGGAGTGAGTCATGCCGTACCCACCTCGTATGGCCGCGTTGAGCCTGCTCGCCCTGACCCTGTCCGTCGCCGCACAGGCCGATGAGGCACGCACCGCCCTCGCGCAACGCCTGCAGGAACGTTACCCGGCGACGCCGATCGAGCGCGTCCAGCCCTCGGAGATTCCCGGCCTGTACGAAGTGATGATCGGCCGCAATCCGGCCTACACCGACGCGACCGGCCGCTACTTCGTCTTCGGCCATCTCTTCGACCTGCAGACGCAGCGCGACCTGACCGCCGAGCGCCTGCAGGCACAGCAGCGCGTCGCCTTCGCCGAACTGCCGCTGTCGGATGCGATCAAGACGACTCGCGGCGCGGGCGAACGCGTGCTCGCCGTCTTCTCCGATCCCGACTGTCCGTACTGCCGCCGGCTCGAAGACGAACTGGCGAAGGTGGACAACCTCACCGTCTACACCTTCGCCTATCCGCTCGAGAGCCTGCATCCGCAGGCCCGCGACAAGGCGGTGGCGGTCTGGTGCGCCGCCGATCGCGCGCGCGCCTGGGCCGAGCTGATGCAGGCCGGCAAGGTCCCGCCGAAGCGCTCGTGCGCGCACCCGATCGAGCGCAACATCGCGCTCGCGCAGCGCCTGGGCATCCAGGGCACGCCGACGCTGCTCTCCGCCGACGGGCGCCTGCTGCCCGGTGCGGCGACGAGCGAGCGCATCGAGCAGTGGCTGGCGGAGCGCCGGCCATGAAGCGGGCCGCGCTCTGCGGTTCACTGCTGCTCGCCCTGGCCGGCTGCGCCAGCACGATGTCCGGCCTCGATGGTCCCGGCCGGTTCTCGTGCCAGGCGCCAGACGGCATCACCTGTGCCTCGCTCTCGGGGGTCTACGCCAACGCGCTGCAGAACCACCTGCCGGGTCAGGCGGGCCCGACCGACGCGGCGACGAACGTGCGCGGCGCCGCGCCGGTGCGTGCGCTGCCCCGCTCCGGTGACCCGGTGCGCAGCGCGCAGCAGGTCCGGCGCGTCTGGCTCGCGCCGTGGGAGGACGACGACGAGGTGCTACACGACCAGTCGTACCTCTATCTGGTCGTCGATCCCGGCCGCTGGCAGGTCGAGCACGCGCGGCGGCAGGCGGGGGAGCGCTACCGTCCGGTGCGGCCGCCCGCCGCCTTCGTCCCGGCGCTGCCCCAATCCGGCGAGCGTCCGGCGCTGCGCATGGAGCGGGGAACGCCGGCCCCCGGCGCGCAACCGCCGCCGTTGCCAGGCCGGGATCTGCTGCCGCCCGCCATCGAGGGCGAACCGTGAGCCTGTCGGATCGCTTCCGCGCGGCGTTCCTGCCGGAGCGATCGGCCGCCGCCGATCGTCTGCCGCGGCGGCTGTTGCGCGAGATCACCCGCCTGCCGCGGCTCACCGGGATCCTGCCGTACCTCGCCTGGATCGAGGACGCGCGACTCTTCGCGCTCGACCAGGGCGGCTTCGGCGAGCGGGCATCGCGCGCCATCGGCTTCTGCATCGAGGCCCAGCCGCAAACGGGCGCCAGCGAGGAAATGGAGAAGGTCCTCGCCAGCCTCTTCGTCTCCTGCCCGCCCGGCACCGGCATCCAGGTCAGCCTCTACGGCAGCCCGAACATCCTGCCGCTGCTGCGCGCGCAGGCCAATCTGCTGCCGGGTACGGTTCCGGCGGCGAGCGAGGGCTTCGACGAGCGCCGCCATCCCAACATCTTTCGCACGCTGGCGCGGCGGCGGATCGATCACTACCTCAAGGGGACCGGGCAGTCGCTCTTCAGCCACCAGACCTACCTGCTGCGCGACTATCGCCTGGTGATCTCGATCACGCTGCCGCTCGACCCGGAGCTGCCGGCCGACGTCGATGCCGCGCTGCGTCTGCGCGAGAGCGTGCATGCGACCCTGCAGTCCGCGCACCTGCCGGGCGAGGACTGGACGCCGGACGACCTCCTGGCCTTCGCCGGCGACTTCTTCGACCACTCGGCGCTGTTCAGCGGCCGTGGCCGGCGCCCGGTCGCGTGGAACGAGGCCCGCCCGCTGCGCGACCAGCTGGCCCATCGCGAGATCGCCGCACGCCTCGGCGACGCCGACATCCGCTTTCGGGAAGCCGGCGGCGACGAATCGGTGCTGCAGCTCTTCTCCGTGCGGCAATATCCGCGTTACTTCCGCCTCGCGGGGATGAACACGCTGATCGGCGACCCCTACCAGCTCGCCCTGTCGATGCCCTGCGCCTTCCTCATCACCATGGGGGCGATCGCCCTCGACTACGAGTCGGCGCGTGCCCGGGCGCAGATGAAGGCCACCCGTGCGACGCAGAGTGCGGCTTCGTACATGGCGCACTTCCAGCCCGACCTGCAGGAGCGCAAGCGCGACTGGGACATGGTCCTGAAGACCTTCGACAGCGGGCGCACGGTCGTCGGCATGGTCCACCAGATGTGCCTGCTGTCGCGGGTCGACGACGCGCCGCGCTGCGAGCATGCCGTGCGCGCGGTCTGGCGCGCCCGCGGCTTCGACCTCACCCGCGATTTCTACCTGCAGCACCAGGCGCTCGCGGCGGCCCTGCCGATGACCCTGACGCCGGCCCTGCAGGCCGACCTGCGCCAGTTCGGCCGGATCAGCACCAAGACCGCCGACAACGCGGTGATGATGTCGCCGCTGATCGCCGAGTGGAAGGGCACGCCGACGCCGGTGATGACCCTCTTCGGCCGCCGCGGGCAGATCCTCGGCTTCGACCTCTTCGACAACACCGGCGGCAACTTCAACTTTGCGGTGGCGGCGTTGTCGGGGTCGGGCAAGTCGGTGTTCGTGAACGAGCTGACCTATCGCTACCTCGGCGCCGGCGCCAAGGTCTGGATCCTCGACGTCGGCCGGTCGTACAAGAACCTCTGCGAGCTGCTCGACGGCGAGTTCATCGAGTGCTCCGACGAGCAGCGGAACACGCTGTGCCTCAACCCGTTCTCGATGATCATCGACATCCACGCCGACATGGAGATGGTTCTGCCGCTGCTCGCGCAGATGGCGAGCCCGCGCGAACCGCTCGACAACTACGCCTACACGGCGCTCGGCTCGGCGATCAAGCGCGTCTGGGATGCCCGCGGCCGCTCGGCGACGATCACCGACATCTACGAACTGCTGCAGACCGGCCGGCTGTCGAGCGACGGCGAGTACGAACGCGATCTCAGCCGCCTCGCCACCGCGCTCGAGCCCTACACCCGCCACGGCGTCTATGCGAGCTACTTCGAGGGTCCGGCGAACATCGAGTTCGACCGCGATCTCGTCGTCCTCGAACTCGAGGAGCTGAAGGCAAGAAAGGACCTGCAGTCGGTGGTGATGCAGCTGATCATGTACCGCATCACGCAGGAGATGTACCGCGACCGCTCGCGCCGCAAGCTGGTGATCATCGACGAGAGCTGGGACCTGATGGGCCGCGGTGCCAGCGGCCAGTTCATCGAGGCCGGCTATCGCCGGGCGCGCAAGTATGGCGGCGCCTTCGGCACCATCACCCAGTCCGTCGACGACTACTACCGCAACGAGGCCACCCGTGCGGCGATCGACAATGCCGACTGGCTCTTCCTGCTGCGCCAGAAGCCGGAGAACATCGAACGGCTGGGCAAGGAAGGGAAACTCGTCCTCGACGAATGGCTGAAGCGCCAGCTCGCCTCGGTCAGTACCGAGCACGGCCACTTCTCCGAGATCTACCTCCATTCGCCGGTCGGCTCGGGGCTTGGGCGACTCCTGCTTGATCCGTTCTCGATGCTGGTCTACTCGACCCGCGCCGAGGACTTCCAGGCGATCAAGCGCCTGCGCGAGCAAGGGCTCTCGGTTGCCGAAGCGATCGAGCAGCTGCTGGCCGAACGCGGGCAGGCCTGAGGACGACGAGCGATGAGCCCGCTGCGGATCCCGGCGTGGACCGTGCTGACGACGCTGCTCGCCGGCGCCGCTCTGGTGGCTGTGTGGCTGCAGGTTCGGCCCCTGGAGAGTCCACGTCTCGCCCGCGTCGACATCGGCAGCCTCGTCGCCCGGCAGCAGCAGGCGCTGGTGCAGCGGATCCAGCCGGGGATGACGGTGGACGAGCAGGGGAAACTGTTCGACGAAGCGAAGACCTTCGGCGTGCAACTCGACGCCGCGCTCGACCAGGTGGCGCAGGAGTGCCGCTGCGCGCTGCTCAACTCGGCGGCGCTGGTCAAGGCCTCTCCGGCCGGCGCGATTCCGGACCTGACGGCGCGGGTCGCCGAGCTCGTCGGGCCGCAGTCGCATCCGGCGGTGAAATGAGCGATGCGGATCCTGTTCCTGATCGTCCTCTCCTGCCTCGCCCCGGCCGCGTTGGCGACCGGCCGGCTCGAGTATCCGTCGGTCTGGGTCTGCGACGAGGATCGTTTCCAGTGGTATTGCGACCGGCCATCGGAGACGCCGCCGGACCCGCTGGCCGAGAAGCCGGCGCCGGCCAGCGAGGAAGACGAGGCCGTCGCGGCACTGAAGACGCTGCGCGAAGACCTCGAGCGCAAGCGCGCGCTCGCCATCGTCCAGCCGACGCCGGCGAATCTCCGGCGCTACATCGCCGCCCAGGAGGCGCTGATGGATCGCGCGGCGCTGTTCTCGGATGTCTGGCGGCGCGTCCTCTGGGCGCATCCGGAACTCAACTACCAGTTGCGCAACCCGGTGAACAACGCGGCGATCCAGGTCCGCGACGCGCAGCAGGCGGGCAAGGAACGTGCGGCGCTGGCCGGCCTCGGCCGCGACTGGGGGCTGTTCTTCTTCTTCCGCTCCGACTGTCCGTACTGCCACCGCCTGGCGCCGACCCTGAAGTGGCTGTCCGAACAGCTGGGGCTGACGGTCTTCCCGGTCTCGCTCGACGGCGGCGGGCTGGCGGAGTTTCCGCGGCCGGCGCGCGACAACGGCATGGCCGCGAGGCTGGGGCTGCGCAGCGTGCCACTGCTGGTGCTCGGCAACATCCACGATCGCCGGCTGCTGCCGATCGGCTCCGGCGTGCTCTCGGCGCAGGAGATCGTCGAGCGCATCTACCTCGTGACGCAGACGCGTCCGGGTGAACCGTACTGAGGGCCCCATGAATCCAGCACGCGCACGGATCCTCGCCATCACGCTGGCCCTCGCGACCGCGAGCACGTCGTTGCAGGCCAACGTCTCGCAATCGATGCAGGACTGGTTCAACGACATCGGCGCCTACGGCAACGTCACCGGCGCCGACGCCTACCGCGGCCAGACGATGAATTTCTATACCGGCGGCAGCCTCTACCTGCGCACCCCGGTGCGCAACTACCCACTGGCGAGCATCACGCCGCCGTCGTTCCGCGCCGGTTGCGGCGGCATCGACCTCTTCGCCGGCTCCTTCTCGTTCATCAACAAGCAGCAGTTCGTCGCGCTGCTGCGCAACATCGGCAACAACGCGATCGGCGCCGCCTTCAACCTGGCGCTCTGTTCGATGTCGCCCGACCTCTGCGACCTGCTGAAGTACCTGCAGGACCAGGTGGCGAAGATGAATCAGCTCAACGTCAATTCCTGCCAGGCGGCCGAAGGCATCGTTTCCGCTGCCGGTAGCCTGCTGACCGACCGGACGCAGGAGAAGGAAGGCAAGACCGCAGGCGCGAATCTCAACCTCTTCGGCGATGTCTTCGAGTCGTGGGACGAGTGGAAGAAGAACCGCAGTACGGCGCGCAGCATCCGCAGCGCGGCGGGCACCGCGTCGGCGGGCTACCGCGAGCTGTTCGAGCCGGGCAACATCGTCTGGCGGGCGCTGTCGCGGGTCGCCGGGGTGAGCGACGAGACGAAGGAACTGCTGATGAGCCTGACCGGCACGATCCTGGTCACGCCACCCGGCGAGCACGGCGACGAACAGGCGCGCTGGACCTATCTGCCCGGCGGCAAGCTCACCTTCCGGCAGTTCGTCGGCGATGGCGGTGCGGCGACGGTGCAGCTGCCGGGAGTGAAGTGCGGCAGCGATCCGGCCGAATGCCTGAGTCCGACCTTCTCGGACAGCGCCTTCACGGTGACCCCGTTCGCCCGCCAGGTGCGCACGCGCATCGCCGCGATGCGCGACAAGATCATCCAGCGCGACGCGGCCGGCCAGACGAATCTCGATACCGCGCTGATCGGCGCTTCGTCGCTGCCGGTCTGGAAGATGCTCGCGGTGTCGAGCAGCATCCCGGGCGGCGACCGGATCGCCGAAGACTACGCACAGCTGATCGCGGTGGATGTCGCCCACGCCTACTTCACGAACCTCGCGAAGACGCTGCGCCACGCGCTGCAGAACGAGACCGGCCGGAACGGCCAGGACGCAGTGGCGGCCGCCGGGCAGATCCTCGCCCGGCTGAACGAGATCGAGCAGGAGGCGCGCGACATGCTGCGCGCCGAGTACCAGAAGGGCATGCAGGTCGCCGAACTCTCGCGTTCGCTGCAGCTCCTGCACCAGAGCCTCAACGCCGGCCTGCCGACCAACCTCTTCCAGTCGATGATGGTCTTCAACCGCTAGGGCACACCCGGCGGGACACCAGCGACGAGCCAGCGACGAGCCAGCGACATGTACGAAGTCTATGCCTACTGGAACGTCGCCGAACTGGAGGCGATGTTCAACGCCGTCGCTTCGCTGATGGGCAGCGGCGATTACCGGGGTCTGCTGCGCACGATGGCGATCATCGGCATCGTGGTGGTCGTCATCGCGACGCTCACCGGGCGAGAACGCCTCGACGGCATGTGGAAGTGGCTGTTCTTCCTGGCCATCTTCCAGGCGCTGCTGCTGGTGCCGAAGGTGACGGTGCTGATCGTCGATCGCACCGGCAACGAGGCGCCGCGTGCGGTGGCGAACGTGCCGATCGGGCTCGGCGCCTTCGCGCACGCGATGAGCAAGGTGGGCGACTGGCTGACCGGCGCCTTCGAGACGGTCTTCTCGCTGCCCGACGACGTCAGGTTCCGCAAGAACGGCACCCTGTTCGGCCACCGGGTGCTCGCCGAGCGCCTGGCGGTGAAGAGCGGCAGTCCGGTGCTGACCAGCAACCTGCTCGAGTTCTATCGCGAGTGCGTCGCGCCGGATCTGGCGACTGGCTACATCCGCGTCAAGGAGGATCTCCTTGAAGTCAACGACATCTGGGCGCAGCTCGATGGCCGGACGAACCCGGCGCGGCTGGTTACCCTGCGCGATCCGGCCGACCCGTCGCAGCTCGACACCCTCGGCTGCCAGGCGGCCTACCAGCGACTGACCCGCCAGATCGCCGCCGAAGCGGGCCGGCAGGTGACCCTCATGGGGTCGCGCCTGTACCCGCGCATGACGCAGGCCGATGCCGGAATCGCCATTGCCGGGGCGCTGGCGACCTCGACCAACTACCTGCTCGGCGTCTCGGCGGCGGCGCAGGACGCGGTCAAGCAGGCGATCGTCGCCAACTTCATGATCGACGCGCAGTACCTGCTGCCGGCCCAGCTCGGCGACGCGGCGAGCGCGCAGACCAATCTCGGCATGGCGCAGTCGCTGCGTTCGACCAGCGACTCGTACAAGCTGATGGCGCGGATCGCCGAATCGACGATGCCGAAGGTGCGCAACGCGATCGAGATGGTGCAGTACGCGATCTTTCCGGTGTTCCTGCTCTTCGTGGTGATCAGCGGCCATCAGGCCGGCGCGGTGATCCGCGCCTACGCCGCGAGCCTCTTCTGGATCCAGCTGTGGGCACCGCTCTATGCGGTGATGAACTTCATCATCACGATGGTCTCGCGGAGCCAGTACAGCAGCGGCAGCGCCGGCAACGGGCTGTCGATCGAGCAGATGGGCTTCCTGCAGAGTGCGATCGTCAGCGATCAGGCGATCGCCGGCATGCTGGTGATCTCGATCCCGGCGATCGCCGCCGCCATCGTCCGCGGTGGCGAGGTCGGCCTGCAGGCGGTCGCGGGCCTGGTGGCGCCGCCGCGCGACCCGGAGAAGATCGCCAGCGGTCTCGCCCAGGGCAACCTGCAGATGGGCAACGCCTCGCTCAACAATGCAAGCCACGACACACTGAAGGGCCTAGCGGTCGATCTCAATCCGAGCCTGCGCCAGGGGATGACCAACCATCAGGCGCGCGGCGGTTTCGACTACAGCCATTTCTCCGGCGGCGGCTTTGTCGTGAAGCAGGCGAGCAGTGCGCTGCGCGCCAACCTCGCGCTCAACGACTCGCTGGGCGCGGCCGCCAAGGCGCACTACGAGCGATCGGAACAGGCCACCCGGCAGCGCTCCGCCGAGTACGCCGAGAGTGCGCTGGCGACGTTGCGGCAGGAAGCCGGCTTCGAGCACAGCCACAGCCAGGGCAGCAGCGACAGTACCGGCTACCGGCACGGCATGGGTTCGAGCCGGAGTCACGAGGCGAGCGACGCGCTGCGCCAGGTGGACCAGTGGGCGAAGCGGATCGGCGTCAGCGAGAAGGTGGCGATGGAGCTGATGATCGGCGCGTCAATGGGCATGAGCACGCCGAAGCTCCTCGAGATCGCCGGCCTGCGCGGCGGGGTCGAGATGTCGGCGAAGCTGCGGAACTCCGCCGACGCCGCCCGCTCGGTCGAGGAGATGGCGCAGGCGGCCAGCGAGTCGGGTTTCGGCAGGAAAGTGGGCACGGTGATCGACAATGGCTGGGAGCGGGGCCATCGGAGCAGCGACGAAGCCCGCACGGCCGGCAGCGAGGGAACCCGGGCCTCGTTCGACCGCGCCCGGCAATCCCGCGAAGCGTTCAGTGCATCGCTGCAGGAGAGCGAAGCGCATCGGCAGATGTGGGAGCAGTCGCGCAGCGGCCAGCTCGGCGCCAACCTGCAGTTGCAGGATCATTTCATCCAGGATTTCCTGCTGTCGAAGCTCGATTTCCATTACGAGCGGATGCAGGGGATTCTCGGTGACCCGTATCGCTTGCGGCCGTACCTCGACGAGTACACCGCCGGCAACTACGACCGGATGTTGGGCGAACTGGCCGGTGGCGTTCAGGGGGCCGAGGCGGTGCGAGCAAGGCATGCGGCTGATCGCAGCGGGGTGCCCGGCGCGGCTGCGGTTGGGAGCGCGGCGGGCGGCTATCTGGGCGAGGTGCAGGGGAGGGCGGGGCGCAGCGGTGTTTCGCCGCAGGGGCGCCCGAGTGACCAGACGATGCACACGGCGATGCGCGAGTTCTCGACGAATGCGCAGGAACTGCGGGACCGGCAGCAGGGTTCGGCAGAGGTTCATCGGGAGGAGTCGACGCCTGTTGGCTTTGGGAAGCTGAAGCCGGTGTCGCCGGTCGGCAAGGGTGCGGCAGTGGTCGAGGAGGTGGGCAACGCGGCGGGACGCGTCGCTGACGGGCTGACCGGCGAGCAGCCCGGGCAGTACGTTCGCGACACGCTGGCCGGGAAGAAGAGGCCGTGATGAGCCACGTGCTGTGGGGTTTGTTGCGGGGGCAGCTGCCCGTGGCGTCAGTACGGGTTCGGCTGCCGGGACCCCCCCGCGAGTTCAGGACACCGCCGCAAGCATGAGTCTGATGCGTTGCAGGCCGTCAGTGACGGATTCCGCGAGCCTGGCTGCCTCGGGATCATCGGGCGGGTTCTCGGCGGCCCATTCGCAGAACGCCGCCATCAGTGCAGCGCGCTCGACGGAGATGCGTGAATCGGCCAGGCCGGATTCGATGATGGGGATCAGGGCGCTCGCGGCACGCAGGCGGTTGAGCGCCGGGGTTGAGGGAGGAAGCGGTTGCGACATGCGCTCATTCTACCGAGGAGCGGGTCGGAGTACGGAGGAAGGCCCGGTGGATACGGGCTGCCGTCGGCGAGGCGCGACGGTCTGGCCGACCGCCTGGTGCAGGCGCGGGGCTTGTGGTCCAGGGGCACGCGGGCATTCATGCTGGCCGGACTGGGGGCACCTGCTCTCGCGGGCACGCAACCAGGTGGTTCCGGGAGAGGGGCTTCCTGGCGCGCTCAACAGGGGCTGGGCACTCTGGCACTGGGCACTGATCTACCGCTTCACAGCGTCGAGGCATTCGGCCAGGTGCTCCCGCAGAAAGTGCGTCTCGATTCGTCGTTCCGCACGGCAGACGACCTCCACTGCCTCGATGGCACACCGTCCGGCATCGATGCAGTCATGGGCGGTGAGGCGCTTCGCCCCTCGTCTGACGTGCTTGAGACGGTCGAAGTCATACGCATAGTGCAGGCGACGGACTGCGTCGCTGACGTGGCACAAGGCCAGCCTCGCCAGACAGGCGCCGAGATCCGGTACCGGGTCTCCATCCCCAAAGATCTGCGGCCAGTATTCGAAGAATGCCTCGATCGCCTCGAATTCGCGGGTGTTCTCCGGTTTCGGGAAATCCAGTTCCTCTATCCGGTCGAAGTGGATTCCCAGGACTTTGCCGTGCTCGTCGACCTCGAGGAAATCGTCCGGTCCTGCGGCGATGAGGCGCCCCACCTCGTCTTGCCGGGCCGCGGCGAAGTACTCGGCGATGAGGTCGTGAATCCGGTTCGCGAGATTGTGAATCTGGTCGCTGCTGCGCCCGTTCAGGATGTCGCGGGCCCGCCATGCCACGCGGAGCAGTTCGGGGAAGGGCCAGTACGGAACTTCGCCCGTCAGCGGATCAAGATGTTTGAATTTCCGGCAAGTGCGCATGATCGGTCTCCAGAAGGTTGTTTGGGTCAGCGAGTTCATCCGGTGTTCATGGTCGTCGAGGTGCCGCGGAAGATACAATGGCGACGCAGGGGCAGTTTGTTCACGGACCGGGAGCGTTTATTCCGGTCCGTGAACGTTGGCTCACGGGTGTGAACGAATCCTCACGCGAGGGGGCTGGCGGTCGCGGGCGGGGGCAGGAGCAGCGGGTGAGCCGCTTCTCAGTTTGAGCCGGATGCCGGCAGGGCGCTCAGGTCGCTGGCCGCCGTGGCTGACACGCGGTGGGGACTTGGTGGCCGCCGACATCCTGGAACAGACGGTCGGGAGGGCGAAAGCGACGCACCAGGCGGGCGAGGACGCGATGGCGCGGTCTTCGGTGAAGCAGGCGGGGCAGAAGGCGTTGTCGGTGTGTCAGGCGAGGCGGTGAGGGTAGATTCGCCGCACAGCAGTTGTCGCTTACAATCCTCGTTGAGATGCCTCCCCGAGCGCTTCAGGCTGGCGAGCTTCGTCTGTCGGCGCCAGGCTTGCGGAAGAAGGCATTGTCGGCGCTGCAAGCGCCTACCCTGTCAGCACGAAGGCATGGAATGCAACACACGACCTGGACCGACGAGGAAAAGAAGATCGCGAGACGCGTGGCCCACGCAGCTCTTCAACGCGAACTGGCGGAAGTCATGGCCGAGTTCAAGAGCCGGGCTGCTGATGCCGAGCACCCCGATGACATGTGGTCAGTCCTGGAATACCTTGCAGATGCCCGACAGCGGATCGACACGAAGTACGACTTTCGCTACTCAAGACTGCCCATCGTCCTCGGAACGCTCCTGTGCGAGAAGCGTATTGAGGCGGACGATCTCACCGGTCTGTCGGACGCAAAGCGGAGGTGTGTACGGGCAGTCGCCGCCCTGGGAGCAAGGGGCAATGCAGGGTGATGCGACGTAGCTTCTCCAGCGGGCTGGAACCTGCATCAGCGCGGAAAGGCTGTCCGGCGAGCACCCCACACAACCCAGCGCACAGGTGCGCCGCGAAGGGTTCAACCACAGGTCGCGCGTCATTGGCTAGCGGCAGAGCAAGTAGAATGCTCGGATGACTCGTTCGGAACTCATCACCCGGCTTGCTGCACAGTTTCCGCAACTCACCGCCAAGGATGCTGAACTCTCGGCCAAAGCCATCCTGGAGGGGATGAGCGAGTCGCTGGCGCGGGGAGGTCGGATCGAAATTCGTGGGTTCGGCACCTTCGCCCTGAACCACAGGCCAGCGCGCAGCGGACGCAATCCGAGCACCGGCGAGACCGTGTCGGTACCGGCGAAAAGGCTGCCGCACTTCACGCCGGGGAAGGAGCTACGAGAAAGGGTACAGGCGAGCAAGTGACTTACAAGATCGGCCGAAATGATCCCTGTCCCTGCGGCAGTGGCAAGAAATACAAGCAGTGCTGTGCAAACAGCGCCCAAGACGTCGTTGAAGCAGAAAGGCAAGGCCACGCAGGGGCCGCGGAGCGTGCCATCGACTGGCTGATGAACAAACATCGCAAGGCAGTGAGCATCGCCCTTGCCGAACTGCTCTTCGATGACTTGAGCCCCGCGGAAGAGGATGCTCTGAAGGCTCAAGACCAGGAGACCTGGAGCATCATCCACATCAACGTCATGGAATTGCTGCTGGCCGAAGGCGAAATTCTGGTGCAGGGTAAGCACAGGCGAGTATCCGAATACCTGCTCAGTCCAGGCGGGCCGCTCTTCACGGCCGATCAGCGCCGCTGGATCACGCAGTTGGGTGCGCGCCCGTTGCGCCTCTACGACGTGACGGACCTGGTTCCGGGCCAGCAACTGACGCTGTGCGATTCGCTCGACGCAGAAGCGCCGCCGATCATCGTCCGCGAGCGGTCGGGGGCTCAGGCCTCCCTGCTGGGCGTACAGATCGGCGTCCGGATCATGGAGGTCGACGGCCACTGCGAGTTGTCTGGCGCCATCTACGCGTTTTCGCATTTCACCGGACCGGTCGTTCAGGCGAGGATGCGACAGGCCATGGATCACTTCGAGGGCCAGGCGAGCGACCTGCCGCACCTGCTGAGCACCATTCTCCAACGCCAGTGGCTCGCACAGTTCTACGCTCCGATGCCCATGCCGGCTTTCCGGGACGCCTATTGCGGCGAACCCATGCTGCTGATCACGGATCATTACCGCGTGACGGACTGGCAGGAATTGACGCAGTCCTTGGCGGCGCAGAGCGACGTCGAAGGGGACCGCGAGACCGCCTGGAATCGCCTCATCGACTGCACGGATGGGGAGACACGCTCGGTGGCGACGGTCAATATCGACAAGAGTCCCGACAGGATCACGGTCTTCTACAAGACGCAGCGCCATGCCGACGAAGGTCGTCATTGGTTCGAGTCCGTTGCGGGCCATGCGGTTCGCTTCCTGTCTCGGGAGTTGTCCGATCCAGCGGGACTGCTGCGCAACATGCCGGCCGATCAACGGGCGAAGCGACCCGATGCCGACCTCGGCCTGTCACCGGAGGTGCTCGCCGAAATGATGGAAGAGACGCTTCGGCGGATGTACGCCAAGTGGCCAGACGAGCCCCTCCCGGCACTCGCTGGCAAGACCCCCAGGCAGGCCATCAACACGCCCGCGGGCCTGGAGCGGGTGGGGGGCCTGATCCGTCTGTATGAAGCGAGCGAGAAGCAGCAAGCCGCACAGCAGGGCCGACGTACGATTCCGTTCGACTTTCTCTGGCAGGCGCTGGGAATCTCGCGCCACGCTGGAAGCCAGTGAAGAGGATGAACGAAGAGCAAATCACCGCCGTTGCAGATATTCTGGCGAACTCGATCCCGCTGGGTGCCGCGGCACACGGTGTGCCCGATCTTGACGGATAGCAAGTCGAGGCAGCCAACATCCTTTTCGGGCGCAGGCTACGAGGCCAATCCGAGAGAGCGGACGCGTTCGTCGCCAGGGTTCTCAATGACACGTTTGATCTGGGCCTTGACGTGAAGACCTGCAGCCCGCATGCGAAGGAAATTGTGGCGATTCTCCAGGAGAAACGCTCCCGACCAGCTGACGGCAAGAGACTTGGCGTGGCGGCTTCCGGTGGCGGACTGCAGGACACCCGCGAAATCTCGGACAGCGTCACGGCCTGCCTGCGGGGAAGAGACGCTCCTTCAGCTTCGACCAGCGCCTTTCGACCTGCTTGCCCTTGACGGCCATGGCCAACGCCTTCTTCTGGCCGACGAGCACGACCAGCCTCTTGCCGCGCGTGATGCCCGTGTAGATCAGGTTGCGCTTGAGCATCATGTAGTGCTGGGTCGAGATCGGAATGACCACCACCGGGTATTCCGAGCCCTGTGACTTGTGGATCGTCGTCGCGTAGCAGAGCACCAGTTCGTCGAGTTCGCCGAACGGATAGGTGACCGCCCGGCCGTCGAAGGTCACGACCAGTTCCTCCTCGTCTCGATCCATGCCGGTGACGAAGCCGATGTCCCCGTTGAAGACATCCCGGTCATAGTTGTTCTCGATCTGCATCACCTTGTCGCCGACGCTGAAGCGGTTGCCGAACTTGTCGACACTGTGTTCGCCGGGCGGATTGAGCGCCTCCTGCAGTGCGTGATTGATGCCGCGGGCGCCGGTGATTCCCCGGTTCATCGGGCAAAGCACCTGGATGTCACGAACCGGATCGACATGGAACTTGCGTGGCAGGCGCGTCTTTACCAGATCGACCACGGTCTGCGCGATCACGTCCGGTTCCTCGGCGGCGACGAGGTAGAAGTCCGAGTCTTCCCCCTTCTCCGGCAGGCTGGGAAAGATTCCCCGGTTGATCTGGTGGGCACTGCGCACGATGCGCGAGGTGGCCGCCTGCCGAAACACTTCGGTCAGCCGAATGACGGGCACCGCACCCGAGTCGATGAGATCGGCGAGAAATTGACCGGGACCGACCGAGGGCAGTTGATCGACGTCGCCGACGAGGATCATCGCCGTAGCAGTCGCGACCGCCTTGAGAAGCTGGTTCGCCAGCGGCACGTCGATCATGGAGCATTCGTCGGCAACCAGCAGATCGCATTCGAGGGGATCGTCCGCGTCGCGTTTGAACTGGCCATTGAGCGGATTGACTTCCAGCAAGCGATGGATGGTCCTGGCTTCGAGACCAGTCGATTCGGAGAGACGTTTGGCCGCCCGTCCAGTGGGCGCACACAGCAGCGGTTTGACGCCCTTGGCCGTCATGATGGTGAGGATGGAATTGACCAGAGTCGTCTTGCCCACCCCAGGGCCACCAGTAATCACCAAGATCTTTGAAGACAGCGCGAGACGGATGGCTTCCTTCTGGCTGTCGGCCAACTGAATCGAGAGCTTCTGCTCGACCCAGGGAATCGCCTTGTCGGCATCGAAGGCCGGCAGGGTCCGTCGCCCGGTCTTGAGGCGCCGCACTTGAGCGGCAATCGACTGCTCGGCGTAATAAAGGGGTGCCAAGAACACGCAAGGCTGAGCTTCGACGGTGTCGGGGAACAACACCTCGCCAGCGATTTCCTGGGCGATGGCGGTTTCGATGATGGCCTCCGGAATGTCGAGCAGCTTCACCGCCAGGGGCACCAGTTCGGCATACGGTAGACCGCAGTGACCCTGCGCCGATGCTTCGGTGAGGGCATACGAGATGCCGGCCTGGGCGCGCAGGGGAGAATCCTTGGCAATGCCGATCTTCTGCGCGATCGTGTCGGCAGAGATGAAGCCGATGCCGCGAATGTCCTGCGCCAGCCGGTAGGGATTCTCGCGAACGATGTCGATGGCGTCCTGGCCGTAGGTCTTGAAGATGCGCACGGCGCGGGACGTCGAAACGCCATGTGCGTGCAGGAAGACCATGATGCTGCGAATGACCTTCTGGTCGGCCCAGCCGGAGGTGATCCTTCTGGCGCGGACTTCTCCGATCCCCGGAATCTCACGGAGGCGTTCGGGCGCTTGCTCGATGACGTCAAACACCGCCGCGCCGAACGACTTGACGAGTTTGCCCGCGTAGACCGGGCCGATGCCCTTGACCATGCCCGACCCAAGGTACCGTTCGATCCCGGTCAGCGTGGTCGGCGGGGAGATCCGGACGAACACGGCGCGAAACTGCCGGCCATGTTCGCGATCGGTGACCCAGTGCCCAGAGGCAGAGGCGTATTCGCCGGGGGAAACGATCGGGGTATGGCCGACCAGGGTGATCAGTTCGCGCTCACCCTTCACCTTCAGGCGGAGGACGCAAAAGCCGTTCTGCTCGTTGTGGAAGGTGACACGCTCAACGAGGCCGGCAAGGCGCTCGAGTTCTGCAGCGGGGGCGTCAGACATGGAGGACCGCGGTCAGGCTGCCGCACGCCTCCTCTTGCTATCGGTAGTACTCATCCTTTCGATCCGCTCCACCGCCGCATTCCCGAACATGTCGATGATACCCTTGGCGACTTCCTCGCATACATTCTCGGGTACACCCAGCATCTGGCGCAGTCACCAAATCTGAATGTCGATGGGCGAGCGGACGCGGCTCGCTCGTAATTTCGGATTCAGCTGATCACTTTTCTGGTTCCTCCGTGTGCGGCGCTGATGCCCAGCGCACGCCAACAGTGTCTTTCGTCTCGCTGGCTGCCTGCACACGGTTGAACAGGTCCGGCCGATACCCAGCCAGAGCTGTCGCGCCGCACTGAGCTATACTGGTCGATTAACTATATGATTGGTATGGTATTTGACTTCTCGCTGTTCCCATTCGCGGGCAGGTAGGCAGATTGGGCGGGCCATAGCCATGTGGAACGTCATCAGAAGAACCGCGACGTCCATGCGTGCCCGGCAAGGAGCCGCGATGCGCCTGACATCGGTGCTATTATAACGATGGTTATAACCTCCCGGGAGTCTTCGATGACCACACTCAAGCTGACCCAGATCGGCAACTCGCTTGGCGTCATCCTGCCCAAGGAAGTTCTCGCGCGGCTGAAGCTCCAGAAGGGCGATGCGGTGTTCGTCACCGATGCCGCGAATGGGGTCATGCTGACGCCGTACGACCCCGATCTTGACCAGCAACTCGAGATCGGGCGCGAGTTCATGCGCGAGTACCGAGACACGTTTCACCAGCTTGCCAAGTGAGCTGGCGCTGGATCGACCGGCGTGCGATCGAACTGTTGCACGACGAGAGCCTGGCCGAGCATGGCGGTGATAGCGGGCTGCGTGACGAAGGCTTGCTCGAATCTGCACTCGCGCGGCCACTGAACCTGGCTATCTATGGGCAAGCAGACGTGGCCGATCTGGCGGCGGCCTATGGCGTCGGTCTGGCGAAAAACCACCCCTTCGTCGACGGCAACAAACGGGTGGCTTTCCTGGCGGTTGGCCTGTTTCTGGCACTCAATGGCTGGCGTCTGGTCGCGAACCCGGCAGATGCGACGCTGACCATGCTGGCCGTTGCGGCCGGTGAGATCGACGAAGCGACGTTCGCGCGCTGGTTGCGCGATCACAGCGGCGCGCGCCAGGGTTGACCGCGTTTTGCGCGGTACGGCGATGCGACCAGACGACGAGGAAGACGAGCCTGGACCCTCGATCGTCCAGATGGATTCTGGGAAAAGTGGTCTGACGCGCCTTCCCCTGCTGCCAATTCGCCGACGGCAAACGCTCACGACACGGGCTACCAGTTCGTCTTTTCCCGTCCGGAACTGGTGCGCAAGCTGATTCTCGGGTTCGTGTCGGACGAATGGCTGCAGGGGCTCGACTGCGGCACGCTGGCGAGAGTACCCGGCAGCTACGTCACCGAAGCCTTCCGCAGCCGTTCTGACGACATCGTCTGGCGGGTGCGGGTCAGCCGTGACCGATGTCTGCGAACTGATCCCGCCGGTTCCGGGGCTGGTCGAGCAGTTCAGGCCGCGGATGAAGCAGCTGCTGATCGACGAGAACGCGTATGGCGAGCAGGAACTCGCCTCGCTGCGCAATGTCGTGGCAGCGGTTTTCCGGATCGAACATCCGGCCTCACCGCAGGCGATCGGCGGCCTGCTGGCCGATTGGCTGGCCGACCGGCCGGACCTGCGCTGGATGTTCGCCCTCTGGATCCGGGCGACGTTGATGCGCAGAGCGGAATACCGTATCGTCTTGCCTCAGATCGATGATCTACAGGAGCTCAACGTCATGTTGGCCGAACGACTCGAAGAATGGGAGCATGCCTACAAAGCCGAGGGTGAAGCGCTGGCGCTGCAGAAGCTGTTGCGAAGGCGCTTCGGTTCGATCCCCGCGGAGGTTCTGCAGGAGATCTCGGGCGCCTCCGTCGAGCAGATCGACATCTGGCTCGATCAGGTCGTCGATGCCGGGAGCCTGGAGGAGATCTTCGGACCGACCACGCCCTGAAGATGCGGGCGCTTTGCGCTCACGCCTGCTTCGAGCAGCATTCGATCAAGGTTCACGGCCATTCACGCTTGCCGTAGAACCCCGGCGACCACGTTCCACGTCGGGCTGACGCGCGGAGATGTGAGCACCCCCCAACACCGCTGACGCGAAATTGGATTACTGTCACCGAAACCAGGCGAGACCGTAACCAGGCGGGCAGCTGGACGGGCTGCCCCGGTGCGGTCGTTTCCTTTCCGTTGGTGATGAGTCTGGTGATCCTTCTTCTGCGGCGGGAATCCCTGTCGGCAGTGGAGCCGTATCGGTTCCTCTTCCAAGCGTGGCGACCGGGCCGACAATCCTTAGGCTCGCTGCCGCCAAAGGTCCACGCTCCCTGTGCAACCGGAGGCGAACTCCACAGGCAGCCATTGTGTCCGGACCTGCGGGCCCGCGCGCCCGCCTTGCCCGCAACGCCCTCGAATGCTATCTTTCTTCGCGTTCATCCGGCGCTTCTATCGTGACGCGCCGATGTGGGCGCAGCCACAAGAGCGAGAATCGCATGCTGGTCAGGGGGAGATCACCAGATTCGGCGAAGTTCGGCCGCCCGCGGCTGGCACGCGTTCATCCTCGCGAACGCCTCTTCCTGCTTCTGGACGAATGCCTGGAGCAGGGCGCCGTATGGGTCAGCGGTCCCCCAGGAGCCGGCAAGACGGCGCTCGTGGCCAGCTACCTCGACGCGCGCGAGCTGCCAGCGCTCTGGTATCACACCGACAGCGGCGACCGCGATCCGGTGCTCTGCTGTCATTGCTTCGAGGCCGCAGTAAGCGGGATCGCGGCGTCGCCTGGCGGCGACCGACTACCCTTGAACCCGGCACAGACCACTGACCTGAGGTCGTTCATCGGTCAATTCCTCGCCAGCTTCTACGATGGAATCGGCGTGCCGAACACCATCGTCCTCGACGATTGTCAGGAAGCACTGGTTGCACCCGAGTTTCGCGAGCTGTTGGCCACCGCCGTTCGCATGGCTCCCAGCGGCATCAGCTGGATCATCGTCAGCCGGACCCAGCCTCCCGCCGACTTCACAGGCCTGCGTGCCAAGGACCGCCTCGCCGTCCTCGGGCCCGATCAACTCCTGTTGAGCGAAGACGAATCAATCGCGCTGCAGCAACTCAGCACTGCCGGCGGCGGCCGGCGGAGCCTCGACCACATGCGCCAGGCGCACCGGTTGACCTGTGGTTGGCCGGCGGGGTTGAAGCTCCTGTCGCAGGTCGAGGACCTCGCTTTGCTGGACGTGCCCGACACCGTTCGCGCCAGCCACAGCGCGCTGTTCCAGTACCTCGCGACGGAGATCTTCGATCGCCAGTCGCCGAATGTTCGCGGCTTTCTGCTGCGCGTCGCCTACCTTCCCAGAATGGCTCCAGCAATGGCCGACCAGCTTGCCGGGAGCAGCGATGCCTCGCGCATTCTGGCAACCATGCACAGCGACAACCTGCTCACCACCCTGCACGCAGTTGGTGGAGAGATGCAGTACGAGTTCCATCCCTTGCTGCGGCAATTCCTGCTCGTCCGCGCCCGGATTGATCTGCCGCCTGACGAACGCCGGCGGATCGAGCTGCTGGCCGCTTCCGTGCTGGCGGCACAGGGCGAGCTCGACGCGGCCGCCAGCACGCTGATCGGCGGCGCCCACTGGCCAGAACTGGAGTCGCTGATCGTCGGGCAGGCGCAGCCGCTGATCAAACGCGGCTGGCAACGCACCCTCTCCGCCTGGCTCGATGCCCTTCCCGCCGGCCATCTGGCGAGCAATCCCTGGCTACAGTACTGGCGTGGCAGCGCGTGGTTGCCGTTCGATCCGCCCGCAGCACAGACCTGCTTCGAAGACGCCTACCGCCTGTTCCGCGCGTGCAGGTCGCGCGATGGGTCGTGTCTCGCCTGGTCGGCGGTCGTCGACCTGATCTGTCTCGAGTGGTCCGATTTCAGCCAGCTCGATCGCTGGCTCGATGAAGCCGACTCGCTGCAGCAGGAGTTCGGCGCACCGACTGGTGAACTCGTCGGCCGCTGCACGTCCAGCATGTTCGGGGCGTTGCTGTTTCGCCGGCCACAGGATCCGGCAATCCACGTCTGGGCCGAGCGACTGCTGGCCGTGATCGACAACTGCCCTGATCCCCAGGTTCGCATCCTGCTCGCCTGCAACCTGCAGCTCCACTACACGGTGGGCGTCGGCGACAATGCGCTGCTCGACCGCCTGACCGCAGCAATCGAGCCACCACCGGGCAGCGTACTCGCTCCCTTTGTGGAGGCGCTGCTCTGGGCCGAGCGCTCGATGCATCACTGGAGTCGGGGCGAAATGAAGGAGGGTGCCGCCGCCGCCGACACGGGCAGCCGGCTGGCGCGCCAGCACGGTGTGCGGATGTGGGACTTTCTCCTCGGCGCACTGCAGACCTACGCCTACCTGAATCAGGGCGACGCGGCGGCCGGTCGCCTGGCGCTCGCGCGGCTGGCCAAGTGTCTCGACCCGAGACGCCGGATCGATGTCGGCCATCATCACTACCTCGCCTGTCTCTCCGCGCTGCTCGCCGACGACGGTGCACAGGCCGTCAGGCACGGCCACACAACCAATGCCATTGCCACCCAGTATGGCGGCCCGCAACAGCATGCCCTCGGCAGACTGCTCTACGCGCAGGCGCTGCATGCCGCCGGCCGAACCGTGGAAGCGTGGCCGCTGCTGGCAGAAGGACGCGAGATCGGCGTCGCGATGCGCAGCGGCATCCTGTGTTTTCAGGCGGACCTCTGCGAAGCGCTGCTGGCTCTCGACTCCGGCGACGACGAAGGCGGCGTCAGGGCACTGCGCAGCGCCTTCAGTATCGGTGCCGCGCACGGCTACCTCAACCACAACAGCTTCCGCCCATCCGTCATGGCACGCCTCTGTGCCGTCGCGCTTGCGCGTCAGATCGAGCCCGACTACGTGCGCTGCCTGATCCGCCGGCGTGGCCTCAGGGCGCCCGGCGTCGGCCTCGATTGCTGGCCGTGGCCGGTACGGATCTACACCCTTGGCCGCTTGAGCATCGTCGTCGACGGGCGGGCGGTGGTCCCGTCCGGCCAGCAGCACAAACCCGTCGATCTGCTGCAGGCGATCGTCGCGCTCGGAGGCCGACACATCGCCATCAGCAGGCTGATCGACAGCCTGTGGTCCGACGCCGAGAGTCGCGGTGGTCGGGGAGCCTTCGACGCCAGTCTCTTGCGTTTGCGGCGTCTGCTCGGCCACGACGATGCCATCCTGACCGATGGCGGTCGGGTCAGCCTCAACGAAACGCTTTGCTGGGTAGACCTGTGGTCTTTCGAGCGGCTGCTGAACAGGACCGAGGAGGCACTCGCCCGCCACGTGCCGATTGAACCCGACGAGTTGGAAAGGACGAGCGACAGCCTGCTCGCACTCTACCGCGGCGACTTCCTCGAACGCGAGTCTGCGCACGCGTGGCTGCTGCCCCGACGAGAGCGTTCGCGGCAGCGCGTCGTCGAAGCGCTCGCCGAAATCGCACACCAGCTCGAGACAGGCGCCCGCTGGCGCGAGGCCATTCGGCTCTACCGGCGCATCATCGAGATCGATCCCCTGGCGGAAGCGTGTTATCGGCGCCTGATGGTGTCGCTGCAACGGACGGGTGAAACCGCCGAGGCGCTGCGCGTCCATGCACGCTGCCGGGAGGTCCTGCACTCGACGCTCGGCGCAACGCCATCGCGCGAGACGGAAGCGGTCTTCGACATGCTGCGCCACGGTGGGCCGGCGAATCCACCGGCCAGCGGGTGATCGGCGGAGCGGGCTTCCGTTGGCTGGCCCGAGTTCTGCCGGTGGCTTGCAGAGCGGGCTCTTTGCAGCGAGGCCGCGGCCTGTAGGCAATCTGTAAGAAGACCCGTGCTAGGTTGCGAGCGTTTGTGCGTGTTCTCGCGGGGGACGGCTTCCGAATGAGGGGAGGGGTCGTGTTCATGTGGTCGGCAAAACGGGTGCATGTCGTCGAAACGACCGTTGCGTGTCGTTGCGGGCCACGCTCGCCGATCGCTGGCGCGCGAACCTCCTCCAGCAGCCCGTTCACTGTGGTTCAAGTCGTTGCGCGACATCCCGCGGCCGGTGGCAGAGCCGGCCGCCCGGCGTCGTCGTTGGAAAGGAACTGTCATGGGTCGCCGTCCCCCAGTTTTTGACTTCCCCTCTCCCCATCTCTCGCGAGTCGCCAGCGCTCTGCGCGACGCGTTGCGCAGCGCATGGCCGTTCGGCCGCGAGGCCAAACCGAGCGCCGCGGTGGAGCGGCAGCCCGGCAAGCGGATCCACTTCGAAGCGCTTGAGCAGCGGCTGCTCCTGTCGGGCGGCGTCCTGCCGGCCTCCAGCGTGCTGCAGGAGAACGAGCCCGACAACAACCAGTTGCTGACGGCGACGATGCTGCCCCTGAGCGAAGACCCGGCGGGCAGCGGACTCGCCATTGGTCGCGCCGAAGGGCGGCAGGAACCGGCGGTGAGTGGCGACTACTGGTCCGATCCAGACTGGTGGCGGCTCGATCTGCAGCAGGGCGATGTCATCTCGGTCAGCGTCGACACCCCTGCGAGCGACATGGACCCGTACCTCGCGCTGAACGACGGCACCGGCAGCGGCATCACGTCGGACGACAACAGTGGCCCAGGCAACGACGCGTCGATCAGTCACTACACGGTGCAGGCGACCGGCGTCTACTACATCCAGGTCGGCCGGTACAGCAACAGCTCGACGCCGGGTGCCTACGAACTGCACGTCGAGCGGACGCGGGGGGTCCAGCACGAGTCGGATGCGAGTTACAGCAATGACACGGTGGGTGGTGCGAACCCCCTCAACCTGGCAGGTGGCCAGGGGCACCGCACGGCGACGGTATCCGGGACGATCATGGCCGCGACGGGGAGCAACACCGATGAGGATGTCTATAACCTCGGTCTGTTCAATGCGGGCAACGTCATCGAGTTGTCCACGAGGCTGCCGGGCGACGGTACGCTGTCGCCGAAAGTCGTGCTGCTCGACGCCTCTGGGCAGATGCTTCCCGACACGGACGGCAACGCCGTCGACGGGCATGCGAAGGTGATCCTGAGTCAGGATGGCGTGATCTACGCCCGGGTCGAGTCGAACAGTGGTTCGGGCTCGCGCGGGCAATACCTTCTGGATGTCGACATCAGCGACCCGGTGCCGCCGCGAGTGACGGTGCTGACGGGCTTGCCCGACATTGGGCTGACATTCAACGGGCTGCCCAGCCAGCAGGGTTGGTCCTACACCAGCAACGGGTTGACCGAGGCCAACGTCTTCACGGCCGACGGCAGCATGCTGCGGCAAAACAGCCTGGGCACGGGGGGGTACTACGCGTACTACCAGCGCAGCGACGTGGTCGATGGCTCTCGGCCCTTCGAGTTGTCGCTGCAGGCGCGCCTGGTGCAGGAAGAAGGCGGCAGCGCCTCGGACCACCTAGGGTTCGCGTTTGGCGTCTTTACCGGCAGCGACTACGTCAACCTGCAATTCGGTGCGACTGGGTTGCTGCTTGTCGGAGCGAGCAACACGACGGTGGCGCTCGACACCACGGCGCTGCACGACTACGTGCTCTCGGGCACACCCGATGGCAGCTACAGCCTGTCGGTGGACGGGGCGGTGGTGGCCACGGGGGCGATGTCGAAGTCCTCGGGGACGAGCTCCGTCTGGTTTGGCGATGTCACCCGCGGGCCTAACGCGCGTGGCGAGCTGACGCGGCTGGCCCTCCGGCAGCCGGGGGCCAATGACCTGGCGGGTCCGACGCTGGGGCTGAATTTCAGCGAAGCGCTGGACCCGACCTCGGTGCTGGGGACGCAGGGCGTATGGCGCTATGGCGGGCACACCTACACGCTGACGCCGCGCTCGATGAGCTGGACGGAGGCCGAAGCCGAGGCGCAGCGGCTGGGCGGGCACCTGGTGACGATCAACGATGCGGCCGAACAGGCGTGGGTGAGCGAGACCTTCGGCGGCTGGGGCGGGTGGTACGTCTGGCTGGGCATGAGCCGCACGGCGAGCGGAATGCGCTGGTCCAGCGGCGAAGCAGTGAGCTACACCAACTGGGGACCGGGCCAGCCCGATGGCAACAGCTACGCGTACCTGAACTGGAATGCGCTCTGGTACAACACCGGCAACACCGGCCTGGGCAGCGGCGGCTGGGGGGTGATCGAGATCGACGATGCGGGCGCTGACAGCGATGCCGACGGGCTGCCCGACATCCTGGACCCGTACCCGGCCAATGCCGCCAACGCCTTCGATCTGCGCGAGGCGGGGGCTGACGGCAGCTTCGACACGGCCGACGACGTGCTCTACAGCGTGCGCCAGATCGGCTTCACGGGCACGGCGGCGACGCTGCGCATCAACGAAGGCACGCTGGGGCCGGGCAGCTACCGCTTCAGCGTGACCGCCACGGTCATGGACCCGGCAGGCAACGCGGTGGACGGCGACGGCGACGGCACCGGGGGTGATGCCTATCGGCGCTACTTCACGGTGACGCAGCCGGCGGGCTACCAGCTCGAGCGGGGCGGCTTCGGGCCGCAGGCGCCGCTGTTGCAGTTGAACGAGGATCCGGCGGGCAGCGGGCTGGCGATCGGGCGTGCGCTGGGGCGGCTCGATCCGGCCTACGGCAACGACTACAGCGATCTGGACGTCTGGCGCATCGAGCTGCAGAAAGACGACCGGATATCGGTCAGCGTCGACAGTCCGCAGAGAGAGCTGTATCCGGCGATCTGGCTGTACGACCCGGCGGGCAGCAATGTGACCTGGGACGTCGGTCAGAACCAGGGTTACGGGCCGGATTACGACGTATTCATCAGCAACTACCAGGCGCAGGCCAGCGGCACCTATTACCTGGTGGTGTCGAAGAACTACTACGTGGGCGAATACCGCGGTCCCTACGAGCTGCACGTGGAGCGGGCACGCGGCATCCAGCAGGAGTACGACCCCAACTACAGCAACGACAGCACGGGCGGGGCCAATGCGCTGACGTTAGCGGTGACGGGAACGCATCGCACCGCAACGGTGGCCGGAGCGATCATGGCCGCGACGGGGAGCAACACCGATGAGGATGTCTATAACCTCGGTCTGTTCAATGCGGGCAACGTCATCGAGTTGTCCACGAGGCTGCCGGGCGACGGTACGCTGTCGCCGAAAGTCGTGCTGCTCGACGCCTCTGGGCAGATGCTTCCCGACACGGACGGCAACGCCGTCGACGGGCATGCGAAGGTGATCCTGAGTCAGGATGGCGTGATCTACGCCCGGGTCGAGTCGAACAGTGGTTCGGGCTCGCGCGGGCAATACCTTCTGGATGTCGACATCAGCGACCCGGTGCCGCCGCGAGTGACGGTGCTGACGGGCTTGCCCGACATTGGGCTGACATTCAACGGGCTGCCCAGCCAGCAGGGTTGGTCCTACACCAGCAACGGGTTGACCGAGGCCAACGTCTTCACGGCCGACGGCAGCATGCTGCGGCAAAACAGCCTGGGCACGGGGGGGTACTACGCGTACTACCAGCGCAGCGACGTGGTCGATGGCTCTCGGCCCTTCGAGTTGTCGCTGCAGGCGCGCCTGGTGCAGGAAGAAGGCGGCAGCGCCTCGGACCACCTAGGGTTCGCGTTTGGCGTCTTTACCGGCAGCGACTACGTCAACCTGCAATTCGGTGCGACTGGGTTGCTGCTTGTCGGAGCGAGCAACACGACGGTGGCGCTCGACACCACGGCGCTGCACGACTACGTGCTCTCGGGCACACCCGATGGCAGCTACAGCCTGTCGGTGGACGGGGCGGTGGTGGCCACGGGGGCGATGTCGAAGTCCTCGGGGACGAGCTCCGTCTGGTTTGGCGATGTCACCCGCGGGCCTAACGCGCGTGGCGAGCTGACGCGGCTGGCCCTCCGGCAGCCGGGGGCCAATGACCTGGCGGGTCCGACGCTGGGGCTGAATTTCAGCGAAGCGCTGGACCCGACCTCGGTGCTGGGGACGCAGGGCGTATGGCGCTATGGCGGGCACACCTACACGCTGACGCCGCGCTCGATGAGCTGGACGGAGGCCGAAGCCGAGGCGCAGCGGCTGGGCGGGCACCTGGTGACGATCAACGATGCGGCCGAACAGGCGTGGGTGAGCGAGACCTTCGGCGGCTGGGGCGGGTGGTACGTCTGGCTGGGCATGAGCCGCACGGCGAGCGGAATGCGCTGGTCCAGCGGCGAAGCAGTGAGCTACACCAACTGGGGACCGGGCCAGCCCGATGGCAACAGCTACGCGTACCTGAACTGGAATGCGCTCTGGTACAACACCGGCAACACCGGCCTGGGCAGCGGCGGCTGGGGGGTGATCGAGATCGACGATGCGGGCGCTGACAGCGATGCCGACGGGCTGCCCGACATCCTGGACCCGTACCCGGCCAATGCCGCCAACGCCTTCGATCTGCGCGAGGCGGGGGCTGACGGCAGCTTCGACACGGCCGACGACGTGCTCTACAGCGTGCGCCAGATCGGCTTCACGGGCACGGCGGCGACGCTGCGCATCAACGAAGGCACGCTGGGGCCGGGCAGCTACCGCTTCAGCGTGACCGCCACGGTCATGGACCCGGCAGGCAACGCGGTGGACGGCGACGGCGACGGCACCGGGGGTGATGCCTATCGGCGCTACTTCACGGTGACGCAGCCGGCGGGCTACCAGCTCGAGCGGGGCGGCTTCGGGCCGCAGGCGCCGCTGTTGCAGTTGAACGAGGATCCGGCGGGCAGCGGGCTGGCGATCGGGCGTGCGCTGGGGCGGCTCGATCCGGCCTACGGCAACGACTACAGCGATCTGGACGTCTGGCGCATCGAGCTGCAGAAAGACGACCGGATATCGGTCAGCGTCGACAGTCCGCAGAGAGAGCTGTATCCGGCGATCTGGCTGTACGACCCGGCGGGCAGCAATGTGACCTGGGACGTCGGTCAGAACCAGGGTTACGGGCCGGATTACGACGTATTCATCAGCAACTACCAGGCGCAGGCCAGCGGCACCTATTACCTGGTGGTGTCGAAGAACTACTACGTGGGCGAATACCGCGGTCCCTACGAGCTGCACGTGGAGCGGGCACGCGGCATCCAGCAGGAGTACGACCCCAACTACAGCAACGACAGCACGGGCGGGGCCAATGCGCTGACGTTAGCGGTGACGGGAACGCATCGCACCGCAACGGTGGCCGGAGCGATCATGGCCGCGACGGGGAGCAACACCGATGAGGATGTCTATAACCTCGGTCTGTTCAATGCGGGCAACGTCATCGAGTTGTCCACGAGGCTGCCGGGCGACGGTACGCTGTCGCCGAAAGTCGTGCTGCTCGACGCCTCTGGGCAGATGCTTCCCGACACGGACGGCAACGCCGTCGACGGGCATGCGAAGGTGATCCTGAGTCAGGATGGCGTGATCTACGCCCGGGTCGAGTCGAACAGTGGTTCGGGCTCGCGCGGGCAATACCTTCTGGATGTCGACATCAGCGACCCGGTGCCGCCGCGAGTGACGGTGCTGACGGGCTTGCCCGACATTGGGCTGACATTCAACGGGCTGCCCAGCCAGCAGGGTTGGTCCTACACCAGCAACGGGTTGACCGAGGCCAACGTCTTCACGGCCGACGGCAGCATGCTGCGGCAAAACAGCCTGGGCACGGGGGGGTACTACGCGTACTACCAGCGCAGCGACGTGGTCGATGGCTCTCGGCCCTTCGAGTTGTCGCTGCAGGCGCGCCTGGTGCAGGAAGAAGGCGGCAGCGCCTCGGACCACCTAGGGTTCGCGTTTGGCGTCTTTACCGGCAGCGACTACGTCAACCTGCAATTCGGTGCGACTGGGTTGCTGCTTGTCGGAGCGAGCAACACGACGGTGGCGCTCGACACCACGGCGCTGCACGACTACGTGCTCTCGGGCACACCCGATGGCAGCTACAGCCTGTCGGTGGACGGGGCGGTGGTGGCCACGGGGGCGATGTCGAAGTCCTCGGGGACGAGCTCCGTCTGGTTTGGCGATGTCACCCGCGGGCCTAACGCGCGTGGCGAGCTGACGCGGCTGGCCCTCCGGCAGCCGGGGGCCAATGACCTGGCGGGTCCGACGCTGGGGCTGAATTTCAGCGAAGCGCTGGACCCGACCTCGGTGCTGGGGACGCAGGGCGTATGGCGCTATGGCGGGCACACCTACACGCTGACGCCGCGCTCGATGAGCTGGACGGAGGCCGAAGCCGAGGCGCAGCGGCTGGGCGGGCACCTGGTGACGATCAACGATGCGGCCGAACAGGCGTGGGTGAGCGAGACCTTCGGCGGCTGGGGCGGGTGGTACGTCTGGCTGGGCATGAGCCGCACGGCGAGCGGAATGCGCTGGTCCAGCGGCGAAGCAGTGAGCTACACCAACTGGGGACCGGGCCAGCCCGATGGCAACAGCTACGCGTACCTGAACTGGAATGCGCTCTGGTACAACACCGGCAACACCGGCCTGGGCAGCGGCGGCTGGGGGGTGATCGAGATCGACGATGCGGGCGCTGACAGCGATGCCGACGGGCTGCCCGACATCCTGGACCCGTACCCGGCCAATGCCGCCAACGCCTTCGATCTGCGCGAGGCGGGGGCTGACGGCAGCTTCGACACGGCCGACGACGTGCTCTACAGCGTGCGCCAGATCGGCTTCACGGGCACGGCGGCGACGCTGCGCATCAACGAAGGCACGCTGGGGCCGGGCAGCTACCGCTTCAGCGTGACCGCCACGGTCATGGACCCGGCAGGCAACGCGGTGGACGGCGACGGCGACGGCACCGGGGGTGATGCCTATCGGCGCTACTTCACGGTGACGCAGCCGGCGGGCTACCAGCTCGAGCGGGGCGGCTTCGGGCCGCAGGCGCCGCTGTTGCAGTTGAACGAGGATCCGGCGGGCAGCGGGCTGGCGATCGGGCGTGCGCTGGGGCGGCTCGATCCGGCCTACGGCAACGACTACAGCGATCTGGACGTCTGGCGCATCGAGCTGCAGAAAGACGACCGGATATCGGTCAGCGTCGACAGTCCGCAGAGAGAGCTGTATCCGGCGATCTGGCTGTACGACCCGGCGGGCAGCAATGTGACCTGGGACGTCGGTCAGAACCAGGGTTACGGGCCGGATTACGACGTATTCATCAGCAACTACCAGGCGCAGGCCAGCGGCACCTATTACCTGGTGGTGTCGAAGAACTACTACGTGGGCGAATACCGCGGTCCCTACGAGCTGCACGTGGAGCGGGCACGCGGCATCCAGCAGGAGTACGACCCCAACTACAGCAACGACAGCACGGGCGGGGCCAATGCGCTGACGTTAGCGGTGACGGGAACGCATCGCACCGCAACGGTGGCCGGAGCGATCATGGCCGCGACGGGGAGCAACACCGACGAGGATGTTTATAACTTGGGTGCGGTAAAGGCCGGCGAGTCGGTCTTCCTCAGCACCCGAATCCTCGACAACAGCACACTGCGCCCGGCGCTGGAACTGCGTAACTCGAAGGACGTCGTCGTCGCGATCAGCACCGACGTGTTGGGTGCGGCGGCTTGGTTCGACGTCATCGCGGACGACACTTACTACGTCGTCGTCAAGGGCGTTTCGGGTAACGGCTCGAGAGGCCAGTACCTGCTCGATGTCGCTGTCTGGCCAACAGGGCAGGTCACCTACGGCGATCTCGGCGTCTCCGCGATCACCTTCCCGGCCAGTGGCTCCAGTGGCGAAACCATCCGCGTCGAGTGGACCGTTGCCAACACCGGCACTGGCGAAACGGACCGGTCGACCTTGAGCGACCGTGTGGTCCTGTCAGCGAACGAGCGCTACGGCGATGGCGATGACTTAGTTCTGGCAACCGTCCAGCACAACGGAGCGTTGGCGGCCGGCGACTCTTATTCCGCGGGCGCTGACGTGCAACTGCCGCGAGGCCGGTTCGGGTCGTACTGGTTCTTCGTGCAGACCGATAGCAGTCTTGGCGTTTTCGAGTACCTGTTCGAAGGCAATAACGTTGGTCAGAGCGGCGGGCCGATCGCCGTCGCTCGCACGCCTGCGGCCGATCTCGAAGTCCCGGACCTGCAGGCACCGGCCAAGGGGATTGCCGGGCGCCTGGTGAATGTTTCGTGGACGGTCGACAACACCGGCGACGGCACGACCGGTGACGGCACCCCGGGCGGTACGGTCGCGCAGTGGGCGGATCGTCTGATTCTGAGCCGCAACCTGTTGCGCGGTGACGGGGACGACACCGTGTTGGGAACCTTTGCCCGTGCCGGCGAACTGCTGGCCGGCGGAGCGTACACCCGCTCTGAGACGATCCGCTTGCCGGCGGGGATCGAGGGCGACTTCTTCCTCTACCTGCAGACCGACGTTCTCGACGCTGTCTACGAAGAAGAACACGAAGGCAACAACGGTTCGTTCCTGCGCCCGATCCGGATCGACCTGCCGCGTCCCGACCTGCTCGTCACTTCGCTCAACGCGCCCGTTTCCGCCCTCAACGGCTCCGACATCCAGCTCTCTTGGCGGGTCGAGAACCTAGGGACGCTGGCCACCGGCGTGGCCAACTGGAGCGACCGCATCGTTCTTTCGCGCGATGCCGTGCTCGATGCCGGCGATGTCGTGCTCAAGACGGTCGCGCATTCGGGTGCGCTCGACGAGGGCGGCGGCTACGACGCGCAGACGACGGTCAACATCCCGACCGGCTACAGCATGTCGGAGGGTGAGTACTTCCTGTTCGTCGACACCGAAGCCGGCAAGGCGATCAGCGAAATGGTCGAAAGCAACAACGCGACCGCGTCGGCGATCCAGCTCGCTTTCCCGCCGCATGTGGTCTTCTGGGATGGCGGCGGCGACGGGGTTTCGTGGAGCGATGCACGGAACTGGACACGCGATGCGCTTCCCGGCGCGCTCGATACGGTGACGATCGACGTCCCGTGGGCACTGACCGTCGAACATGCCGCTGGCGACGATCTCGTCGGGAAACTGGTGCTGGAAGAATCGCTGCGCCTGTCGGGCGGCAGCCTGGCAGCCGTCGATGCGCTGAACGTCAAGGGGACGCTCGTGCTTGCCGGCGACCCAAGCACCACGGTGGTGCGAGGAACGATCAGCGGCCCGGGCACGATCCTCGCCGCCGAAAGCGGCGGTGCGACGCTCGACGCGGCGACGCTGCAAGGTCTGGCGGCGACCATTCGTGGACAGGTACGCGTGGTCAACGGTCTGACGCTGCAGAACGCGACTGTCACGCTGCTGGCCGACACAGCGGGCGCCGACCGTCGGCTCGAGTTTGCCGGAAATCAGACGGTCAGTGGGACGGGTGCGATCGTTTTCAGCGGCAGCGCCAGTCGCAACATGATGCTGGCGAGTGGGGGAACGCTGACCGTCGGCTCCAAGATCAACGTGCATGGCGCATCGGCCATCGTCGGTGAGGATCCCGGTGCGGCCAGTGGCGATTCGCACCTGATCGTCGACGGGAGCATCGTTGCCGATGCCGACGGGCAGGAAGTCCGGATCAACGCCGACTCGGTAGTCAATCGCGGCACGCTCGGTGCCTCGGTTGGTGGACGGTTGCGCGTGCAAGGGCTGGCGCCAAACGAGGGACTACTCGATTCCGGCGCTGGGGGCACGATCCACATTGATGGCGATCTGACCAACGCCTCGCTGGGAACGCTGCGCATCGCCATTGCGGGAGACCAGCCGCAGCAACATGGCCAGATCGATGTCACCGGGACAGCACACCTTGGCGGAACGCTCGATCTCAAGCTCGGCGGCGGCTTGGCGCCAGCATACGCGCTGAACCAGCCGGTCTTCACTTACGCGGCAGCGAATGGCGCGTTTGCGGCCGTGAAGGGTCTCGATCAGTTACCAGGCAGCAACGGCAGACTGTTCAATGGCGTGGGCCTTGTCCCGGGGCGCGTCAATACCGCCTTTGCCTTCGACGGAGCAAACGACTACGTCGAGATCCCCAGCTCGCCAGCTCTGCAAAACAGTGGCGCTTTCAGCGTCGAGTTCTGGGTCAAGCCATCGTCGCACCCTTCCAGCGGTCTCATCACGCACTACGACAACGCAATCAATGGGCCGGGTTGGGGGTTCAACTATTACGGGACGCAGGGAGGTGGGTCGAAGAAGCAGTACGCGCATTTCATCATCGAAACCTCCTATTCAAACTACTCGTATCTTGAAACGCCAGCGGACGCGGTTCCATTCGGTCAATGGACTCATGTCGCCGGAACGTCCGACGGGACGACCATGCGTCTGTACGTCAACGGGGTCGAGGTGGGGGCGACGGCATCGGTGCCTGTCCTCTCGCGCGCCATCTCAACCCTGATCGGTGCGCACCAGCGAGGTGGCAACAAGGAACAGTTCTTCAAGGGCGGGATCGACGAACTGTCGATTTATTCGCGAGTACTGTCCGCCAACGAAATCCTCGCCATTCACGACGCCGGCAGCGCCGGCAAGGGCACGACGCCGGCCAGCCCACCCCCATCCGGCCTCGTCGGCTGGTGGAGCGGCGACTGGGGCGCCAGCGACTTCGCTGCCGCATTCGAGTTCGCCACCGACGTCACCGCCACCGGCATCAGCCTGGTCACGAAGCCACGCGAGCTGCCCGACCTGCAGACGACCAACGTCAGCGCTCCGGCGACCGCCCGGAGTGGTGACTACATCGTCGTCTACTGGGATGTGCGCAATCCGGGTCTGGATACCCCGAACGCCTCCTGGAGCGACCGGGTAATCCTCTCCCGGGACGCCATCCTCGACCCCGGCGACGTCGAACTCGGTCGCGTGGTCCACGACGAAGCGCTGCCCAAGGGTGAAACCTACCGTGAGGCCGGCGTCTATACACTGCCGATCGATGATGCCGGCGACTTCTACATCTTCGTCGCTGCCGACAGCAACTACGAGGTCTTCGAAGGACTCGACGAGCCGAACAACATCGGCCGCACCGCGGCGCCGATGCACGTGACGCTGCGCCCGGTGCCCAACCTGCATGTCACTCAGATCGACCTGCCCGCGCAGGCGCAACCCGAGCAGCGGGTGCGGATTTCGTGGCAGGTCGAGAACTCCGGCGCCGGCAATGCGATCGGTCCGTGGGTCGACCAGGTCTTCCTCTCCGCCGACGGATCGCTGACCGGCGCGACGCTGCTGGCCAGCGTGCAGCGCGACGGCGGCATCATTCCGGGGATGAGCTACACGGCCTTTGCCGACGTCACGCTGCCGCGCGTCGCCGATGGTTCCTACCGCATCGTCGTCTCGACCGATGCGACGAAGAAGGTCCACGAACGCTTCGACGAAGGCGACAACGTCACCGTTTCGGCGGGGACGATGGTGTTTGCGCACGCCGACCTGCGGGTGTCGGCGATCTCCGCGCCCGACCAGCAACTGGTCGGTTACCCGATCGATGTTCCCGTCACCTGGACGGCGACCAACGCTGGCCAGCGGCCGACGATCCCTGGCGCGTGGCAGGACCACGTCTTCCTGTCGCAGGACGCGATCATCGGCAACGCCGACGATGTCCGCGTCGGCAGCTTCCTGCGCAATGGGGCGCTGCAGCCCGGCGAGAGCGCCACCCAGACGCGCACCGTCTCGCTGCCGCTCGGCGTCAAGGGCCAGTACCACCTGTACATCGTTGCCGATGGCGCCAGCCACGTCTTCGAGGCGGCGGATGAAACGAACAACGCTTCCGCACTCGAGGCCGTCGACCTGCTCACCTCGTATGCCGACTTCACCGTCGACTCGGTGACCGTGCCGCAGACCGGTGGCGCGAGCGGCACGCCGGTGCAGTTGTCGTGGGAGGTCAGCAACGTCGGCATCCACGCGACCAGCGTGAACAGCACGTGGATGGACGCCGTCTACCTGTCGGCCGACAACGTCCTCGATGGCAGCGATACGCTGCTCGTCACGGTGCCACACAGTGGCGTCGTTCCGCTCGGTGGGACCTACACCGGCCGCGCCGCGCCGGTTCTCCCCAACGGCATCGACGGCCCGTTCCACATCATCGTCGTCACCGACCACGCCAGCGCCGTCTATGAGGACGGCCGGCGCGCCAACAACCAGGGCAGCCGGCCGCTCGACGTGCTGCCGAAGCCGGCGCCCGACCTGCGCGTCGTGCCGACGATCGTCGTCCCCGCCGAGGGGCAGCCCGACCGTACCGTCGCGGTCTCGTGGACGGTGACCAACGCCGGCCTCGGCAACGCCGAGGGCTCGTGGGTCGATCGCATCCATCTCTCTGCGGACGGCACCCTGACCGGCGCAACCCTGCTCGGCGAAGTGCGCCACGACGGCGGGCTGGCAGTCGGCAGCAGCTACAACCAGAGCGCCAACGTGGCGCTGCCGCGTGTCGCGGACGGCAACTACCGCATCGTGATCAGCACCGACGCTGCCGACGCCGTCTTCGAAGGCAAGGCTGGCAGTGTCAGCGAGGGCAACAACCTGACCGCGTCGCTGTCGACGATCGGCATGCAGCACGCCGATCTGCAGGTCGTCCAGGTGAGCGTTCCCAGCGGCCTGATCCAGGGCTTCCCGGTGCGCGTGCCGATCAGTTGGACGGTGACCAACGACGGCCAGCGCGGTTCGCTGGCGGCGACCTGGAGCGATCAGGTCGTCCTCTCGCGCAACGCGGTTCTCGGTGACAGCGACGACCAGGTGGTCGGCAGCTTCACGCGCTTCGGTTCGCTGTTCGCCGGCGAAAGCTACACCCGCGGCGAAACGCTGACCCTGCCGATCGGCGTCGCCGGCGATTATCGGCTGTTCGTGCGCACCGACGCGCAGAGCCAGGTCTACGAGGGAGGCGCCGCCGAGAGCAACAACGCCTCCACGCCGGTGGCTGTCTCGCTGCTGACGCCGTTCTCCGACCTGGTGGTCGATTCCGTCTCCGTCCCGGCCGACGCCAAGGGGCGCGATACGATCCAGGTGTCGTGGACGGTACGCAATCAGGGGCAGGACGCAACGCATGCCCAGGCCTGGGTCGAGCGGGTCATCCTGTCTGCCGACGACACGCTCGACGCCAACGACCGGGAACTCGGCCGGGTCACCCACATCGGCGACATCGCGCCCGGCGAGAGCTACAGCGAGTTCGGTTCCTTTGTCCTTCCCGAGCGACTGCAGGGCACCTTCCACGTCTTCGTCGGCACCGACGCTGCCAGCGCAGTCTATGAGGACGGCTTCGAGAATAACAACCTGGGCCAGGCGGCGAACCTGCTGACCGTCACTGAGCCATCGGCGCCGAATCTGCGCGTGACGCGCGTCGCCGGGCCGGCGTCCGGCTACGCGGGCGATTTTGCGCGCGTCACCTGGACGGTGACCAACGATGGCCAGTTCCCGGCCCGCGGCGGCTGGACCGACCGCGTCTACATGTCGGTCGATGGTCGCGTGGATGGTCCGGCGCTTGCCAGCGTCCGGCGCCACAGCGCGCTCGGCATCAACAACCTGTACTCGGCCTCTGCCGACATCAAGCTGCCGGACGTCGTAGACGGCAATTATCGTTTCGTCGTCGTCACCGATGCCGACGACGAGCTGTTCGAAGGGCAGGCGGGCGAGGCCGACAACCCCTTCGCCTCGCAAGGCACGGTGGGCATCGTGCACCCCGACCTCAGCGTCGGCAAGCTCTCGGCGCCGAAACTGACGACTGCCGGCGACGTCATCACCGTCAACTGGACGGTGCGCAACACCGGTACCGCCGCCGCGCGCGGGAGCTGGAGCGATCAGCTCTACGTCTCCACCGATACAACCCTTGACGCCGCTGACCGCCTGCTGGCGACACTGCCGCGGACGGGCCCGCTCGCCGCCGGCGGCAGCTATTCTGTGCAGACCGACGTCAAGCTGCCGATCGATCTGCTCGGCCCGGCCGTGTATTACCTGATCGCCGTCACCGATTCCGGGAGCCAGGTCAAGGAGTATCAGGCCGAGGTGAACAACCAGCGCAGCACGTCGCTGGTCGTCATGATGGCGCCTTTCGCCGACCTGATGACCTCGGACGTCAGCGTCGGTGCGGCGATGGCGATCGGCGATCCGGCGCCGCTCACGGTCAGCTGGAAAGTGACCAACGTCGGCATCGCCGCCGGCGGCACGCACGAGTGGGTCGACCACATTCTCGCCGGCGACCGGGTCGTCGCCAGCGTCGCGCATCAGGGCAAGCTCGAGGTCGGCGAGAGTTACACGCGCACGGAGACGATCCTGCTGCCGGCCGCGATGGAGGGCCGCTTCATCATTTCGGTACGCAGCGACGGCCTGGGACAGGTTTTCGAGAACCTGTCGGAGGCCAACAACCTGGCTTCGGCGCCGGCAACCGTCGATGTGATGCCGAGCGGCTACGCCGATCTGCAGGTCACTCAGATCCAGACAGCAGACGGCTACAGCGGCAAGCCGGTGCAGGTGAGCTGGACGGTGGCCAACCAGGGAATCAGCAGCACTTCCAGCTTCGAATGGGCGGATCGACTGTTGCTCGCGCGCGATGCCGATGCTAACGATGTCCTGCGCGATTACGGCCTGTATGGCCACCTTGGCGTCATGGCGCCCGGTGGAACGTACACGCGCCATGCCGAGATCACGCTGCCGGAAGGCTTGAGTGGAACCGTCTACGCCGTCGTGAAGGCTGCGGCCGGGGGGTTGACGTCGACGTCCGCACCGCCGTTCGAGTTTCTGTACCGGGACAACAACCAGCACAGCCGCCCACTGCAGGTGACCTTCTCGCCGTCGCCCGATCTGCAGGTTGCCGACATTCAGGCAACGCCGTCGGTGCAGGATGGCGGGCTGCTCGACGTCACCTGGACAATCGAGAACCAGGGGCAGGGCGACGCACTGGGCACATGGACCGACCAGCTCGTCCTCAAACCCGTCGGCAGTTCGGCTGCCTCGGCGATCACGCTCGGCTATTTCAGCTATTCGGCGCCGCTGCAGGCCGGCACGCACTACACGCGCACCGAGCAGTTCCGCCTGCCCGAACGGATCACCGGGTCCTATCAGGTGGTGGTGTCCACCAACAGCAGCCGCTCGCTCTACGAACACGGCGGCCTCGCCGAGAACAACGTGACGACCGACGAGTCGGCGGTCACCGTCAGCCTGCGGCCCCGCGCCGATCTTCAGGTCGCGCTGATCGACGCACCGGCGGTCGTCACCGCCGGCGGCACGCTGTCGGCCCGTTTCGAGGTCATCAACCAGGGGACGAGCGAGACGACGGTGCCGCACTGGCAGGATCGCCTCTATCTCTCGCTCGACAGCCAGCCGAGCGGTGACGACATTGCCTTCGGCCCGTTCCAGAACGGCTCGGCGTTGTTGCCGGGCGAGCGCTACGCGACCGACGCCGGCAGCGTCATCGTGCCGATCCGCTATCGCGGCGATGTCTACCTGATTGCCGTTACCGACGCGGGTGGAGCTCTGGACGAATACCCGAACGATGGCAACAACGTTCGTCTCGCCACCGTGCGCGTCGATCCGCGGGCCTTTGGCGACCTCGTGACCAGCAACGTCGTCGCGCCGAACCGCGCGCAGGCGGGTTCGCAGCTCGAAGTGCGCTACACGGTGACGAACAAGGGTTCGGCGCCCACCTATTCCGACCAATGGCACGACACTGTCTGGCTGACACGCGACAAGCGCCGGCCGAGCCCGGCGAACGGTGCGGTCCTGCTCGGCACCTTCGCGCACAACGGCGCGCTGGCGACCGGCGAGGGCTACGACAACAGCGTCCAGGTGACGCTGCCAAGCAACTTGACCGCCGGCATCAACACCTACTACCTGACCGTCTGGAGTGACGCCTACGACGTCGTTCTCGAGGACACGCTGTCATCCAATACCAACCCCGACGATCCGAACGAGATCGACAACAACAACTACAAGGCGCGGGCGGTGCAGGTCATCGTCGAGCCAGCGAACCCACCGCCGGCCACCCCTGTTCTCACGCCGGATCTGACGGTCACTTCGGTCGTCAGCGATGCGACCGGCACCGGTGGCGAGCTGTTCAAGGTCCGATGGACGGTCGAGAACATCGGTGACGGTGCGGCAACCGCTCAAGCGGGCTGGACCGACACCGTCTATCTGTCGCCCGCGCCATTCCTGACCTTCGACCAGAACACGATCGTTGTTGGCAGCGTTGCGCGCGGCGACTCGCTGCTGCCCGGAGCCAGCTATACGGTCGAGCAGAGCTTCCTGCTGCAGCCGCCGACCGAGGGGATGTACGTGATTGTCGTCACCGACAGCAGTCGCCAGCGCAGCCAGCAGGGCGATGTCGGTGAAGTGGACGAGGAAAACAACCAGTTGTCCGCCGACACGCTGGTCGTTCCGCGCGTCCCTGCCGATCTGACGATCAGCTCGGTTGTCGTGCCGCGGCAGAACTTCTCCGGCGAAACGACGACCGTCGAATGGACCGTCACCAACGTCGGCGCCGACGTCTGGTCGGGCACCAGCTACTGGCTCGACGAGGTCTGGGTTTCTCCGGACCCGGTCTTCGACATCAGCAGCAAGTTCTACCGCGACCGCGCGATCAGGGTTGGCCAGTTCGTGCAGGGCAACTCACCAGCCCTGGCGGCGGGCGAGAGTTACACCCGCAGCGCTTCGGTGATGCTGCGGCCAGGCATCCGGCAGCAGTGGTTCGCACACGTTTATGTCGATCAGGGCGGTGGTCAGCGTTTTGGCAACTACGAGCGCCAAGGCTACGAGATCATGTCCGGCAACTACGCCAGGCAGACGATCCCGGTGACCTACCGGGAGCCCGACCTCGAGATTTCCGGGCTGGTCACCGCCGATCAGGCGATTTCCGGCCAGCAGGTGAGCCTGAGCTGGAACGTAGACAACGCCGGTACGCGCGAGACACGCCAGTCCTACTGGACCGATTCGGTTTACCTGTCGCGCGACCCGTCGCTCGATCGTGGGGATGTTCGCCTGGCGGATGTCGCCCATTCAGGAGCGGTGCCAGCGGGCGGAGCGTACGCCGCGCAGGCGACCGTCACGCTGCCGGAAGGCATCGACGGCAGCTACCACCTGCTGATCGTCACCGACGACGGCAACGCCGTACTGGAATTCCAGGACGAAGGCGACAATCTCGCCGTGCACCCGCTGACGATTTCGCTGCATGAGCCACCGAACCTGCAGGTGACGGCCGTAGCGATCCCGCAACGCGCCACTGTTGGCCAGAAGTTTGATCTCAGCTACGAAGTGAGCAATGTCGGCACCGGCGCCACGCCGCCGACGCAGACCACGTGGACCGACGAGTTCTATCTGTCGCGCGATCGCTTCCTCGATTTCCAGGCCGACCGCTACCTCGGGAGCCGCGCCCACAGCGGCGCCCTGGCGGCTGGCGCCAGCTACGGCGAGTCGCTCTCGCTGACCCTTCCCGGCGACATCGTCGGGCCCTTCTACGTCTTCGTCGTCACCGACCCGGCACGCGGCTCGCAACGCGGCAGCGTCTTCGAACTGAGCAGCGAGACCGACAACGCGACTGCCAGCGCCCAGCCGCTGCTGATCGAACTCAAGCCGCCGAGCGATCTGCAGATCGACGGCATCACGACCAGCGCCGGGGCGGTGGCCGGCGCGCCGTTGCAGGTCTCCTGGACGGTCAGCAACCACGGCAACGAAGCATCCGAAGGCGCGTGGACCGACGCCGTCTACCTCTCGCGCGACACCGTATGGGATGTCGGCGACCGCCTGCTCGGCAAGTTCGACCACAACGGCACCCTGCTGCCGGGGCAGAGCTACGCCGGCGCGCTGCAGGCGCAGGTGCCGCCACTCGCCGACGGCCAGTACCGGGTGATCGTCCGCACCGACATCTACAACCAGGTCTACGAAGGGGCGGACGAGGCCAACAACCGTGCGGCGTCGCCGGATCCGCTGACGATCACCGTCGACGAGTTGCATCTCGGCGTGGCTCTCGACACGACGCTCGACCAGAACCAGGTGCGCGTCTATCGGCTCGACGTCGGGCCGGACGAGACGCTGCGCGTTCGCCTCACGAGTCCGGCGGCGAGCGGGGCGAACGAGATCTTCCTGCGCTACGGCGACATCCCGTCGGGAATCGCTTTCGACGCGATGTACCAGGATCCGCTGCAGCCGAACCAGATCGCGGTCATCCCCAACACCAAGGCCGGCAGCTACTACGTCCTCATCCGCGGCCACCAGGAGCCCGCGCCGGCCACGCCGGTACGGCTCCTCGCCGAGGTCGTGCCGCTGGCGATCGCCGGCATCAAACAGGACCGCGGCGGCGATTCCGGTCACGTCACGGTGACGATCACCGGCGCGCGCTTCACTCCCGGTGCCGTCGTCAAGCTCGTCCGGCCGGACATCGCCGAGGTCGAACCGCTGCGCGTGCAGGTCGTCGACAGCACGAAGATCATCGCGCTGTTCGACTTCTCCGCCGTGCCGCGCGGTCAGTACGACCTCGAGGTGATCAACCCGAACGGCAAGCGCGTCGTCGAACCGTACCGCTACCTGGTCGAGCGCGCGATCGAACCCGAAGTGACGGTCGGCATCGGCGGTCCGCGCGTCGTCCTCGCCGGCGACGTGGCGACCTACGGCGTCGCCTTCCAGAGCCTGACGAACATCGACACGCCCTACGTCAAGTTCGAGTTCGGCAGCCCCGAGATGGGGCAAAACCCGCTGATCTTCGGTCTGCCGTATGTCTCGACGGTGACCAACCTGCGTGGCGCGCCGGACGGCGGGTCCGCGGACATTCCGTGGGCGAGTCTCGTCTCCGAAGTCAACACCGGCGGCCGCGTCCTGGCACCCGGCTACCTGCTCGACGTCGGCGCCGGCGACTTCACCGGCCTGACCTTCAACGTCGCGACCTATCCGGGTCTGAAGGAGATGTGGGATCGCGAGTACCCGGCACTGAAGAGTCGTCTCGCCAGTGTGTTCCCGAATCTCGACGCACTGCTCGCCGACGATGGCGCCGGTCTCGACCAGTGGTGGGACCAGTTGCGCTCGGAACTCGAGCAGAAGATGCCCGCGCTGGCCGACGCCTTCGCCGCGCTCGATCTTCCGGCGATGATCAAGGCGTCGCTCAAGTTCCCGAACGAGGGCCTCGAAGCGTTCATTCCGTTCCGCTTCAACGTCGTCGCCGCGGCGACGGCGATGACGCGCGAAGAGTTCATTGCGGAGCAGATGACCGAGGCGTTGAAGCTGCGCAGCGCGATTCTTGCCGATGCGACGGCAGTGCCCGCCCTGCAGGTTCTCACAGCCAATCCGGATGACTGGGTCGCCGCGTATCTCGCGGCGCTCGAAAGCGGCGGGTTGTTGCGCCCGCAGGAAGCCGTGCCGCCGCTGCGCGACGACGCCCGGGCGATCAGCCTGCAAAGTGTTCTCGCCACCGGCATCCTGCTCGGCCCGGCGAGCGACCAGATCACCACCAGCGGCAACCTGGTCGACTTTTTCGAGCGGATTCACGCCTGGTACGGCGATGCGCCCGGAAAGCTGGCGCCTCTGGCCGGCTACGATCACCGTGAGGCGCGTTTCCGGGGTGCGGACGGCGTGTGGTACGACGCCGAACTAGACATCCCGATCCCGAAGCTGCCGACCTACGACGAGTTCGATCACCAGCTCTCGCAGCCGACGCACTTCCAGGCGTTCAACATCTACGTGCCGTGGATTCCGTTCGAAAAGCGGACCGCCGGCATGGCACTGCCGGACTTCGGTTCCGTCTTCTCTTCGGCAAGCGGCGAACAGACCGGCTTCTTCGATCTCGCGAGCAAGAACCCGGGCGTCGAAGTCAGCCCCGTCGACTTCTCGAAAGCCTTTGAAGCTGCCGCGACCGTCGGCGCCACGACGACGATCACCGGCCCGCAGGGATTCGGCGCGGCGCAGTTCCTGCCGAGCGGGCAGGCGCTGCCCTACGAGATCGCCTTCGAGAATCCGCCGACCGCTTCGGCCAGGCCGGGCAGCATCGAAGTGATCTCGCGGCTCGACGCGCAACTCGACCCGCGTACCTTCCGCCTTGGCGACATCCGCATCGGCGACATCCAGGTGCACATCCCCGACGGTCGCGCGACCTTCCAGGGCGATTTCGATTTCACGCGCAGCAAGGGCTTCATCCTGCGCGTCGCCGCCGGCGTCGATGCCCAGCAGTCGGTTGCGAGCTGGCTGTTCGAGGCGATCGACCCGCTGACCGGCGAGGTCCTGCGCGACACGACCAAGGGCCTGGTTGCGCCGAACAACGCGCAGGGGATTGGCCGCGGCAGCGTCGGCTACACGATCCAGCCGCGCACCGATGCCCTGACCGGCGACGCGATCACCGCCTCGGCGCGCGTCCTCTTCAACACCGCCGCGCCACAGGACGCCAAGGAAATCCGCCAGACCCTCGACGCTGCAGCGCCGGTGACGACGCTGACCGCCGATCGCATCGGCGCCAGCGGCAACGACTACCAGTTGCGCTGGACATCGGTCGACGACGCCGGCGGGTCCGGCGTTCGCCACGCCACTGTTTACGTCGCCGAAGACGGCGGCGACTTCAAGATCTGGCTGCGCCAGACCAACGACACGGCTGGCATCTACCAGGGCCGCGAAGGCCATACCTACGAATTCCTCGCGCTCGCCACCGACCACGCCGGCAACCGCGAGCAGCCGCCGGCCGGCTCGCTCGCGCCCGACGATGGCTCACGCGTCAACCTCGGCAACCTGCCGACCTTCGAAACCACCCCGGCCGATCCGCCGCCACCACCGGCCGTGCAGCCATCGACCAACCCGCTGTTCGTCGAGGCCGCCAAGGGCGCGCTCAACCTCGCACCGAGTTCGCGACCCGCGGAATTCTCGACCGTGCTCAGCCCGTTCACTGCCGAAGCCTTCGCCACCGGCATCCGCCAGAGCTTCGCCGACATCGGCCCGCTGGCGATCGTTCGCCTGCCCGACGGCAGCGTGCTGGCGAGCGGCGGCAGCAATCGCGGCGAACTCCATCGCCTGAGTGCCAATGGCGGCGTCGCCGGCGCAGCGCTGATCCGCCTCGAACGACCGGTGTTCGACCTGGCGGTCGACGCCGATGGCCGCCTGTGGGCGACCACCGGCGGCGGGCCGCTCGTCGAGCTCGACCCGACCAGCGGCGCGGTCACCGCCGAGCACGGCGACGGCATCACCCAGGCGCTGGCGGTTCACCCGCAAAGCGGCAGGATCTACGTGTCCACCGGTGCCGGCGTCGAGATCTTCGACCCGGTCAGCCAGACTTTCGCGCCGTTCAGCGACTACCGCGTCGATGACCTCGCCTTCTCGCCGGCCGGCGACCTCTGGGGGACCTCGTGGCCCGAGCGGGGAACGATTGTCCAGTTCACGCCGCTGGGGCGCGCACATGCCGTGGCGCGGCTCGACGAGGCGGTCGACTCGCTGGCCTTCGGGCTGCCCGGATCGGCGCTCTCCGACCTGCTGTTCGTCAGCACCAACGGCGGCAAACTGGTGATGCTCGACCTCGTTTCGCTGCAGCACGTCACCATCGCGCGTGGCGGGAGCCGTGGCGAGACGGTGCTGGCGACTCCCGACGGCGCGCTTCTCGTCGCCCAGTCGCATCAGATCGACCGCGTTGCGCCGGTGTTTGCGCCGCGCGTCATCGGCACCAACCCGCCGCACCAGGGGGCGGCCGCGTTGCCGCTGGCCAGCCTGACCGTCAGCTTCGACCAGGACATGAATGCCGGCGACGCCACCGATCCGGCGTCGGTGCTCAACCTCGCCAACTACACGCTGACCGGCACCAGCGCCGGCGGCCTGACGATCCGCTCCGCGAGCTATGACGCCGCGAGCCGCAGCGTCACGCTGCGTACCGATCCGCTGGCGCCGGACAGCTTCGTGCTGCAGGTGTCGGCGACCATCGCCGCACGCAGCGGCAGCACGCTCGGCACGGCCTGGCGCAGCGAATTCACGACGACCGCCGACCTCTCGTCGCAGGTGCGGATCGATTTTCTCAACACGCGCGCGTCGCGCGCCGACGGCACCATCTCGTACGACGTCCGGGTGACCAACATCGGCCAGGGCGACCTGCTGGCGCCGATCGTCCTGGCGCTCGATCCTGCCCGTTACTTCCAGGGGCAGCCGGTCAACGCCGACGGCCCGAACAACCTCGGACTGTGGCTGATCGAGCTTGACGAGGAACTCGCCGATGGCGCCCTGCACCCTGGCGAATCGACCGTCGTGCAGACGGTGACGGTCAGCGACCCGCTCTGGCAGCGTGTCGACATCGGTCACGGCGTCTATGCGGTGCCGGCGCCGAACCGGTCGCCGGTCTTCAGCTCGACGCCGCTGACGCAGGCGCAGGCCGGGCAGGCCTATCAGTACACGGCGGTCGCCAGCGATCCGGAAAGCGGCGCCGTCGCCTACCTGCTGCAAAGCGGTCCGCGCGGCATGGCCGTCGACGCCCAGAGTGGCGTCGTCAACTGGACGCCCACCTTCGCCAGCCCCGAGCAGGCCGACGTTGTCCTGCGCGCCTACGACGCGGGCGGCGCCTACGCGCTGCAGTCGTTCACCATCAGCCTGACCGGCGTGAATCACGCGCCGCAGTGGCAGCTCACCGACCTTGCCGACGGTTTCGAGATCGATGAAGGGCAGTTGTTCGAACTGCCGCTGCTGGCGACCGACGCCGACCGCGATCCACTGTACTTCTACGCCGACAATCTGCCCGGCGGCGCGACGATCGACGCCGAGCGGCAGACCCTCACCTGGACACCCGGCTTCAGCGCCGCCGGCGTCTATCGCGACATCAGCATCAGCGTCAGCGACGGCTTGGCCAGCGACACGATCCGTTTCAGCCTGACCGTGCTGCCGGTCGACCAGCCGCCGACCTTGCTGACGCCGCCCGACCGCACCATCCGCGAAGGCGACCCGCTGCGCTTCCAGCTTCAGGCCAGCGATCCCGAAGGCGCACGGCTGTACTACTCGAGCCGTTTCCTCCCCGGCGGCTCGTTCCTCGACCCGAATACCGGCGAGTTCGAATGGACGCCGACCTTCACCCAGGCCGGCACCTACCGCATCCCGTTCTCGGTCGGCGACGGGCAGTCGTCGGCCACGGTCACGACGACGATCACCGTCCTCAACGTCAATGGCCTGCCGCGCTTCGACCAGCTCGGCGAGTGGCAGGTGCGCGAAGGGCAGACGCTGTTCTTCCGCGCCTTCGCCTTCGACCCGGAAAACCCGGGCTTCGTCCCGCCGGACCGCCTGCCCGACGGCAACCTCACACCGTGGCTCGAAACGGAGCCGACGGTCAGCTACATCGCCGCCAACCTGCCCGCCGGCGCCACCTTCGACGCCGACACGGCGATGTTCGTCTGGACGCCCGGCTTCACGCAGGCCGGGACGCACGTCGTCAGCTTCACCGCCAGCGACGATGGCGACGGCACCGGTACGTCGGGCGTCGCGACGATCAAGGTGCCGATCACCGTCATCAACGCCAATCAGGCGCCCGCGATTCAAGCGCTCGCCAACCAGACGGTCGATCGTGGTCAGGTACTCGATCTGCCGGTCAGCGTCAGCGATGCCGACGGCAACGCGCTGGCGCTGAGCGCCGCCGGGCTGCCGGCGTTCGCCAGCTTCACCGACCATGGCAACGGAACCGGCTTCTTCCGTTTCAACCCGGGAGCGAGCGACCGTGGCAACCACGTCATCACGCTGACGGCAACCGACGACGGCGATGGCGCCGGCGCCGCCGCGGCGCGCAGCAGCACGCAGAGCTTCGTGCTCAGCGTCAGCGTCCTCAACGAATTGCCCGAACTCGCCTACCTCGGCGATCTGGTCGCGTTGCCCGGCGAAACGCTGAGTTTCACGATCCGCGCCAGCGACCTCGAGCAGAACCCGCTGATCTTCTCGGCCGACTCACTGCCCGCCGGGGCGACGATCACCCCGCAGGCGTTCTACGGTACGGCGCTGTTCACCTGGACGCCGGCCGCCGCCGATCTCGGTGTGCATCAACTGACGCTGCGCGTCGCCGACGATGGCAACGACGGCCGTGGACCGATCGGCAGCGACGAGCAGATGCTGCGCATCGTCGTCCGCGCAGCCAACCAGGCGCCCGTTCTGCAGGCCGTCGGCGACTACACGCTGGTCGAAGGCGACGCGCTGCGCCTGCCGCTGGTCGCCAGCGACGCCGATGGCGACCCGCTGACCTTCAGCGCGACCAACCTGCCGGCCGGCGCCAGCCTCGACCCGCGAACCGGGCTGCTCACCTGGCAGCCGAACCTGATCCAGTCCGGCGACTACGACGGCATCGTTCTCAGCGTCAGCGACGGCCACCGCTCGGACAGCGAGACGATCTCGCTGCAGGTCGCCAATCTCAACCAGGCGCCGATCGTCACGCCGATCGCCGACCAATCGACGCGCGAAACCGCCGAGATCAGTTTCACCGTCGTCGCCAACGACTTCGATGGTGACCCGATCGCCTTTGCCTCGAGCAAACCGCTGCCCGCCGGTGCCCGCTTCGACGGCCGCAGCGGCAGCTTCACCTGGACGCCGACCTACGAGCAGGCCGGCGACTACGTGCTGAGCTTCCTCGCCCAGGATCCCGATGGCGCGCGCAGCGCCCTCGACGTCAACCTGCGCGTCGACAACCTCGACCGCGCGCCGGCGCTCGCCGTCGAGAAGCACCAGGCGCAGATCGGACAGACGCTCACCGTCGCGCTCAACGCCTCCGACCCCGACCGCAACAGCACGCTGACGTTCAGCGCCAAGGGCCTCCCACCGGGAGCGACGCTCGATCCGGCCACCGGCGTCATCGAGTGGACGCCGGGCGTCGGCGATGCCGGCGACTACCTGGCGCTCGTCACCGTCTCGGACGGCGAACTGTCGGCCACCGAGCCGCTCGTGCTGCGCGCGAGCCTGGCGCCCGTCGCCCCGACGGTGACCATCGAACAGACACCGAGCTTCGCCGCCGTCCCCGGCCAGCCGATCGTCGTCCACGTCCTGGCGAGCAGCTTCGCGCCGATCACCTCGACCAGCCTGACGGTCAATGGCGAGGCGGTGGTGCTCGACGCGACCGGCAGCGCGCGCATCCGCGCCGATGCACCCGGCAAGCTCGAACTCGTCGCCACCGCCACCGATGCCGACGGCCTCACCAGCACCGCGCGCAGCAGCCTGCGCGTGCGCGACCCGCTCGACCGGGCGGCACCGGTTGCCGTGCTCGACTCCACCCTGCATTCGGCGCGCCTGTCGGCGCCGGCCGAGATCCGCGCGACCGTCTCCGATGTCAACTTCGACGAATGGTCGCTGTCGCTGCTGCCGTTCGCCCCGGCGAGCGATGCCGCCTCCGCCGGCAACGCGGCGGGGCAGGGCGCCGGCGAAATCGTCCTTGCCCGCGGCACCACGTCGGTCGCCAACGCCGCACTGGCGACACTCGATGTTGGCCGTTTCGCCAACGGCATCTACCGCCTGCGCCTGACGGCCAGCGACCTGGCTGGCCGGGTGACGACCAGCGAGGCGCTGATCGAAATCGCCAGCGCCGCCAAGCCCGGCCAGTTTCTGCGCAGCGAGAGCGATCTGTCGCTCAGCCTCGACGGGGTCGCCATCGATCTCGTGCGCCAGTACGATTCGCTCGCCGTCGCCAACGAGGGCAGCTTCGGCCCTGGCTGGCGTCTGGCGCTGCGCGATGTCGACCTGCAGACCGACGTTCCCCTCACCGGCCGCGAGAACGCAGGCGTCGCCAACCCCTTCAGCCTCGGCACGCGCGTCTATCTGAGCCTGCCAAGCGGCGAACGCGTCGGCTTCAGCTTCACTCCGCAGAAGCACGAAACGCCCGGCCTGACGGTCTACACGCCAGCTTTCACCGCTGACGCCGGCACCGGCTGGACGCTGTCGGCGGTCGATCGTCAGCTAACGCTGGCCGGCAACCGGCTCTTCGATCTCGCCAGTGGTCTGCCCTACAACCCGACGCTGCCGGCCGGCGACGAAGCACAGCTCGTCCTGACCGGACCCGACGGCACCGCCTACGAAATCGACGCCGCGCGCGGCGTGACCGCCATCGTCTCGGCCAGCGGCAAGCGGCTGGTGGTCAGCGACAGCGGCATCGTCGCGCCCAATGGCGAGGCGATCCGCTTCACGACCGATGCCGCCGGCCGCATCGCCGGCATCAGCGCGCCGAACGGCGAACGCATCGTCTATGGTTACGATGGAGAAGGTCGTTTGTCGTCGGTGCGGCGGATCGCGGACAGCGAATCGACGCACTACGGCTACGAAGTCGCCGCTTTCGGTCGCCTGGCGATCATCACCGGCGCCAACGATCTGGCGATCGACTACAGCGGCGCAGCACCGGCCGTTCGTGCGCTGGCCGGCGATCTCGGCGCCGCGCGCACTTATCTCGCCGCACCGTTTGCCGGCAACCTCGCCGCCGGCGAGGACGACCGGCTCGCCTTCGCCGTCCGCCCGTCCGAGTTCGCCTCGACGGCGAGCGGCACGATCTACCTCGGCGTGACGGTCGAGGCTGCTGCCGGCAGTATGTTGCTGCCAGCCGTGCCGATGATCGAGGGGCTGACGCCTATCGCCAGCAATGCAGTCGGTGGCAAGGCTTTCGCGCTCTTTGCCCTGAGCCGCGGTGCCGGCGCCCTGCCGGGCAATGTCCTGCATCTACTGCGCGTGGCCGGTGCCGACGCGACCACTGCCGGCGATTACAGCCTGCAGATCTTCATTGCCGGTGACGCGAATGCCGATACGCGGGTCGATGGCGGCGACGCCCAGATCGTCGCCGCGGCACGCGGCGCACGTGCCGGCGACGCGGGTTACGTGGCTGCTGCCGATGCGAACCGGGACGGGGAGATCGATGGCGCTGACAGCGGACTGCTGTTCCAGAACATGGGCTACGCGTCAAATCAGGCGCCAGTCCTTACGCCACAAGCGATCAAGACGCACCGGGATTTGGAAGTGACGATTCCGATCACGCCGATGATCGGCGATCTGGAGGGCGATTCGGTATTTTTCCGAGTCGCCAGCTCGACCCGCGGCTTGGCTGCCTTGAATGCCGATGGTGCGTCGGTGCTTTTCTCGCCTGAGTCGGGCTACACCGGCGCAGGCGGGTTCGCTCTGGTCGCAGATGATGGATATGTCGGGGCCTCGGTCGCGTCTTTTGACATCGAGGTCAGTGCTGCCCGACTGGTTCATATCGACCTGCCCAGGCTTCCCGTCCTGTTCGAAAGGGGCTCTGCCGCGCTGAACGTGAGTGGCGATTTTGAGGATCAGGAAAACGTTCGTCTTCCTGCAAGCTACTTGCAGTTCTTTTCGAGCGACCCAGCAGTGGTGCTCGTGTCGGGCCAGGGGTTGGCAACTGGAATAACGTCGGGCTCCACCGTAATCCGTGTTGAAAGTCAAGGAATTCAGGCCGTAAGCGTCGTCAATGTCATCGCCGCACCACTTCCAGATGCAGCAGATCCAGACGCCGAGTATCCGATCGACTATGGATTTCTTGATCCAAGCGTTTATCCCGGATCGATTACCCTGGCAGAAGGCTATAACACAAGACAGCTCCGCGTCTTGTCACCAAGTGGCATGGATGTCAGCGACACCACGTCAGGCACTGCGTACTTCGTTTCGAACAGTGGAATTATCTCGGTCACCGAGACCGGGCTCCTGACGGCATTGCAGAAAGGCGTAGCAACCGTCAGCGTGATTTACTCGGGTGGCCAGGTAGATGTCGATGTGCGTGTCTCCGAGGCCCAGAGCGAATCGGCAGTATTGGACGTCCAGGGTGGCGCGGTCAAGAGTTCTGATGGAACTGTCGTGACGATTGCCCCAGGGTCTCTTGATGCCGGGCGGACCGTTGCCGTCCATTCTATAGTTCAAAGCGACCTTCCACTAGCTGTGCCGTCGCCTTTCGAGTACGTGGGTGCGTTCGACCTCTCCGTTGAAGGCGACGCACTTCGTTCGCCAGCGCAGTTGCTCATGCCCGTTCCTGGGCATCTCGCTCAGGGAACCACGGTGTATTTCTTCCGCATGTCGGAACAACCCAACGAAAGCGGTGTGCTACGCCCAGTTTGGCTTCTGGAAGAGACCGGGTTGGTGGGAGACGACGGCTTTGCGCGCACCACGTCGCCCCCATGGCCGGGGATTGTGGCGGCCGGGAAGTACTTGGCTGTTGTGGCGAACAACGTTGTTCAGGCGGCCGTCGACTCGCTGCTCAGTACAGCCGTTACCACGATCGTGCTTGACGCACTTGCTCCATACGGAATGAGGGTGCCATCGCTTGCCAGCATGGCTCTGCCGCTACGTCCGGCGATCAACCTCGTGCAGTTGCTGGCCGGCACCGTTAGCAGCGTCCTGCAAGTGAACGCGCAGGCGCCAAACATCTCGATATCGATCAATTCACAGACTCTTCCGACGCCTGCACAGGTGGCTGCGCCAGTGATAACGGGAGCAACGCTTACGGGGACTGGCGATTCCGCCCGGCTGGTGCTGACAGGGCAGAACTTTGGTACCAACCTGTCTGACCTGCAAGTCTGGTACCAGACCGGCAGCGTCGCGCAGCCGATGATCGAAAGCCCCACATCGCTCAACGGGCAGGAGCTTACGGTTGCCATACCTCGACGGATAGCCCTCGGGGCAGCGAAGATTTTCGTCGCGCGTCGTACAGCACCGCAGGTCTGGGCGAAAAGCGCTCCACTGCATTTCAGCGAAACACGTGACCTCGTGTTCGCCGCCCTGGCACCATCAACCGTGCAGGTGCTCGATGCGACGAGTGAGCAGACGCTCGCCAGCATCGATCTCGAAGGGCTAAGGTATCAGGGCTTCACATCGCCGATCGTTGTTACGCCAGACGGTACGCGAGCCTACGCAGCGACCTCACGCGGCATCGCCGTTCTGGATGCTCTGACGCTAAGACAGGTCGATGTGTTTACTGATGCACAGCACGGGACGGCCGGGGTCGATCCGATCGTGCTGCCAAGTGCAATCGGTTCATTGGCTGTCGATCCAGGAGGATCATTCCTCTATGCAAGCGGTTCGGGTAGTACCGCGATCTACGTCGTCGATATTCGACCAGCGTCGCCCACCTATCACGAGAAGGTAGAAAGCATTGATGTCCAGCCCAGCATTAGCGACGTACTCACTCACGGTCTCAGAGGGATGGCGGTTAGTGCCGACGGAGAGTTGCTCGTCGTCGCAGTACCCGGAACAACGCAGTACGATGGCCCACAAGGCGGAGGGTTCTACGCAGGGGGGAGAGTTCCTGGCCACGTCGTTGTCGTCAATGTCGATCCGAAGGACGAACCCATCGAAGCGGGCGCATCCAATCCGAATAAATGGCGACGGATCGTTGACGTCCAGCAGGTCGGTCTGGATCCCTATTTCGTACATGCCACGGCCGACCCCAAACGGCTCCTCGTCACCAACTTTCTCAGCAGCCCATCCGTTCCTGGATTTACGGATGGTTTGAGCGCTCTTGTCGTGACGAACCCCGACTCCCGGGATCCGAGGGTCCATGTCAGTCCGATCAGGCTTCAACTCGAGGTCGACCAGCCGAATCGTCTCGATGTTCGTAACGCAAGAGCAGTCGTGACGCTGCCGGACCAGTCGTATGCCTTTGTTCTCGATCATTGGGTGTCCGGATTCCCATGGCCCATAAGCGCCAACTTCATCCAGGAAGACATGGCCGCTGGATTTGGTGCGAAGGTTGCAGTCATCAAGGATCCTTTCGGTCCGACGCCGAAGATGGTCGCGGCAACAACGCCCATACCGGCGGGATTGGCGCACAGCCTTACGCTTTCGCCTGACGGCAAGTCGCTTTACGTTGGCTTGATGGGAAGGCGCAGCGGCCAAGTCCTCACCCCCGGCAGTGCGCTCGTCTTCTCAGTCGACGAGATGATTCAGACTGTAGAGTCGGCGGCCCCCGATCTTCTTAAGCGCAAGGCTATCGACAAAGTTAATGCTAGCGTTCAACGGAGTGCCCTGGATTTCCGGGCTATTCCGGTCGGACTTGCGGCGACAGCGAGCAAGCCGCTCGTATTGGAAGTGCCTGATCTAGTGCGTTTCGGCGACATCGCTCGCGTGAATCTCACCGAGCTTCTCGAAGCCAAGCTTGGGCCCCAGATTCAGCAGGGCTTGCTGCAACTCGCTTGGCCGGGTGAGAAGCCGTTTCGGATTTGGACGGACTCGTTCACAGAGGGGAAGGTTGCCACCTATCGTTACGCAACTGGCCAAGATCTGTTCAAGATCGTTCAGGGCGATGATGAGAGATTGCAGCAGTCCTCGACGTCGAAGTCGGAAAGCACTGGCGTCTTCTACTTCGCGCCGGATATCGATCCCTTGCGTGTGCGTCGAGGAGACGCACTTTCTGGAGTGGCATTGGAAGGGAGGTTTTCGTACAAGGTCCTGGTCAACGGGCACCATGAGATGAGAAGTGGCTTGGTGAGGGTCCGGGTGCAAGACACGCGCAGCCTAACGAGCGAGGTAAGCCCTGGCCCAAATGAGGATCCGGGCTTCCTTCCGTTTCAGCTTGGTGGCGAGGTTGGTGGCTCTCCGAAGGCCAAGAATAATCCACTGGATGTTTATAGGGTCGAGCAACGGCTTCGATACTTGGGCTTTGCGGGTTGGGGCGGAACGATCACTAATACCGGGCCTTCTTCCAGTAGTGTGCCCATTACCGTTGACGGATCGATCGAGAACCGATCCGGGGGGGAACCGCTCGAATCCGAAGGAATAAAGCTCTTTCAGACGGCTGTCAACTTGAACAAAAATGGAGCGGTACCGCCGTCCGGCATCGTAGATTCGGCGACTGCTTTGTGGATGAATCGCCCAAATGCTCCAAGGTGGCAGGAACTTCCAAGTCTCGATGCAGCTCAAGGCATGCCTGACTATAGGTTAATGGATGGAGCGGGTGGAGCACTGCAGGAAGAACGGTTTGGGACCAATTGGGCGATTAAACTTGTGGAAACCGCTACGCGGAATTCTTCGGACATTCCTGACCCTCGAACCCAGCAGGTCAATGGGATGGCAGATGTTTTCGGCGACAGCCTAAGTGATGTTCATGGCCGCGACAAACAGAGGAGGCCGTACATGGGGAGCCATGCTACAGGACGAACTGTCGATATGGACATCGATCAGAATCGCTTGGCAGCAGAGGTCTTAGCAAGCGGAGTGACCATTCAGCGGCCGGCTGCGGTGCCAGCAACGGAAACCTTTGAAGATCTGAAATCTTCTGTTGGAGCTAGTCGCTCGACGATCAAAGCGTTACAAGGACAGGCTGCGACGGGTACCTTAGATGCCGCGGAGACCTTGGAGCTGGCACGGTTGGAGAGCAGAGAGAAGTATTTCCTTGACTGGTTTGCCCAGATAGATGATCCGAATCGGACTCTGATAACGGTTGAAGAAATCGTGGTAAACGATATCGTTGCTTTTGTTGAGGCCGCCGGGACAACCTTCGATCGCGTCTTGGTGGGGGGCGCCGGAGGGACCAAAGACGAGCCAACCTATCCAGCTTTACGACACGTTCTCGCGACCCGGCTAAGTGCCTTGCCGTGGCTTGTATTCAGGAATTCAATGATTGAATACAAAGAAACGCATTGGCACCACTTTGACTTCCGCATGAATCCACCTGGTTTTCCGCTGCACGCGACTGGGATGGGCAGTAGTATCCAGCAGGAGTTGGTTGTGGATCAGGCGTTCTGGAAAGTCGCTGATACGGCACTGAGCGCCTGGGGGATCGGCGGCGACGACTTCATCGACTTTGTGAGCTCGATTCGAGTTGAGCCCCTTCCAAGCGGAGTGCTGGCGGAGCTCCAGAATGAAAGCCTGCTGCTGAGTGCAGATGCCGCGGGCTTCGGCTGGTTCGTCGACGATACCCCTGAGGAGAATCAGGAGTTTGTCAGGGCCGAGGGTTCCGTCGGCGTGGAGCCAACCGTAAGCGCCGCTACCGGGAGGATGGACCTGTTAAGCGTTCTGAGTCACGAACTAGGTCACGCGCTGGGCTTGGACGACGGTTCACCTGAGGCTGTGATTGAAAGCGTGATGATGGCTTCACTTTCACCCGGTGTTCGGCGTCTACCAACCGAATCTGATCGAGCTGCCCTGAGGGCCTTGCTCGTACGCGCGGAGCAACTGGGCGTGCATGGTGTGGAAGGTGTTGGGGCCGAGACGACGCTTCAGCGCACAGAGGAAGCAGGAGCAAGTGGGAGCGGACTGACGGCACAAACACGGGGCGTGTTCCGCATCGAACCGTCGGAACAGCTTGTGAACGGTGGGTTCTCAATCAGCGATGTGACACTTCCGGGCTTCGGCTGGACTCTTGGCGGCGGGGCCGCCGTGCGACAGGACGCATTGGTTTTGGCAGAAGGGCTTTCGCTGCTGGACCGTGCTGTCCAAGCCTTCAGCATTCCCACTGAGGCTCAGGCGCTGAGGCTTACGATACGGTCGGCCACTCTGGGTGCAAGCTCTAGCACTCCATCGGACGCTTTTGAAGTAGCGTTGCTCGACGGCACGACTCTCACACCTATCGTCGGCACCGCCGGCCTGACCAACGGCGACGCCCTGATCAACATCCAAGCCAACAGGCAACTGAGCGCCGGTGCGCGGGTGCTGGTCAATGGCCTGCCCGCAGGTGCGTCGCTTCCCGATGGCCCGGTGACTTTCGAGATCGACCTCACCGGCATCGCCACCGACAAGCCGATTCGCCTCTACTTCGACCTCCTCGGCTTCGGCGCCGCCGACAGCGAGGTGATCATCGACAACGTCGAGTTCGTCATGCCGCCGAACACCGCGCCGCTGGCGGTCAGCGACCTGATCACGGTCGATGAGGATTCGGTCATCCGCTTCGACGTTCGCCTGAACGACAGCGACGCGCAGGGCGACCCGTTGACCGTCGAGTTGCTCACCAGCCCGCAGCAAGGCACCTTGATCGCCGAGGCCGACGGCAGCTTCAGCTACCGGCCGGCAGCCGATTTCCACGGCGAGGATCTCTTCACCTACCGTCTGAACGACGGCAGCCTGAACTCCGCCAGCGCGACGGTTGGACTCGTCGTGCGCTCGGTCAATGACGCGCCGACCGCTCTCGGCGATTCCGCAACGCTCGCCGAAGATGGCGTGCTCGACCTCGACGTGCTGGCCAACGACAGCGATCCCGACGGCAACGCGCTGCGCGTCTCGACGACCAGCGTACCGGCGCACGGCAAGGTGACGATCCTCAGCGACGGCCGCGTGCGCTACACGCCGAACGCCGATTACTTCGGGCCCGACCGCTTCACCTACACCGCGAGCGATTCGCTCGGCGGCCTGGCGGTCGCCGAGGTGCTGCTGACGGTGACGCCGGTGGCCGACGCGCCACGCGCGCTGGACGACCTGGTGCAACTCGACGAGGATGGCAGCGCGCAGTTCGACGTGCGCAGCAACGATGTCGACCCCGATGGCGACGCGTTGATCCTCGAGCGCCTGACTGACCCGCAGTACGGCACGCTCGAACAGCGCGCCGACGGCAGCTTCGTCTACCTGCCGCAGACCGACTTCTCCGGCGACGACAGTTTCACCTATCGCTTGGGCGACGGCGCGCTGTGGTCGTCGGTGGCGACGGTGACGCTGCAGGTGGCGGCGGCCAACGATGCGCCAAGCGTGACGACGCAGCAGTTCGCGACGCCGGCGAATACCGTTCTGCTCGCTGCGCTGCACGCCAGTGACCCGGAAGGCGACCCGCTGAGCTTCTCGCTCGAGCAGGCGCCGCTGCGTGGCGCGCTGCAGTTGGGCCCCGATGGCAGCTTCCGCTTCACGCCGCAGGTCGGTTTCGTCGGTCCCGATTCCTGGCTGTTCCGCGTCAGCGACGGTCAGGTGGTCGTGACCGCGCGCGCCGAGATTCGCGTCAGTGGCGTCAACCACGCGCCGATTGCCGCGGACGATGCGATCCAGGTCGATGAAAACAGCGCAACGCAGTTCGACATCCTGGCCAACGACAGCGATGCCGACGCCGACCCGCTGACGATCGAGTTGCTGTCGATGCCGGTGCATGGCGTCCTGACCGCGCTCGACGGCGGTGGCTTCGAGTATCTGCCGGATGACGGGTTCAACGGCGAGGACCACTTCAGCTATCGCCTCGGTGACGGCCAGTCGTGGTCGACGCCGGCGACCGTTCGCCTCGACGTGCAGGCCGTGAACTATCCGCCGGTGGCGGCGGATGACGCCGCGACACTGGCCGAGGACAGCGCGCTCGACATCACCGTTCTCGCCAACGACAGCGATCCCGATGGCGACGCGCTGACGGTCGTCGCGGTTGGCACGCCGCAGAACGGTCAGGTGCAGGTGCTCGGCGACGGCCGTGTGCGTTACACGCCGCGCGCCGACTTCTTCGGTAGCGACAGCTTCAGCTACACGATCGCCGATCCGGCCGGCGTCCGCTCGCCGGCGACGGTGCGCATCGAGGTCACGCCGGTGGCCGACCTGCCGTCGACCAGCACGCAACGCTTCGCCTCGCTCGAGGACGTGACGCTGGAGCAGCGCCTGAGCGCGACCAATCGGGATGGCGACACCCTGAGCTTCGCCGTCGCGCAGACGGTGGCGCACGGCCAGCTCACTCTGGCCAACGACGGGACCTTCCAGTACGTGCCGGATGCCGGCTTCAGCGGCAGCGACGGATTCGGCTTCACGGTCAGCAACGGCGCCGGGCAGGTTGCTGGCGTCGTCGAACTGACGATCACCCCGGTGAACGACGCGCCGGTGGCACAGGGTGCGCGCTTCGAAGTCGATGAAGACGACTCGATCGGTGGAACGATCGCGGCGAACGCCACCGACGAGGAGGGCGACCCGATCGGTTTCGAGCTGGTTTCCAGCCCGGCGCACGGCGACTTCGTCTTCCATGCCGACGGCTCGTTCTCCTACCAGCCATTCGCCGACTTCAACGGCGACGATCGATTCACCTACGCGGCCAGCGACGGCGTTCTCAAGTCGCCGCGCGCGGTCGTGCACCTGGTGGTGCGGCCGGTCAACGATCCGCCGGCGGCGTTCGACGACAGTCGCACGCTGTTCATGAACGAGACGGTCGATCTCGACGTCCTCGCCAACGACCAGGACATTGACGGCGACACGCTGACCGTCGTGCGGCTCGACACGCCGGCGCACGGGCAGCTGTCGGTTCTCGCCGACGGGCGCGTGCGCTACGTGCCGGACCTCAACTACTACGGGCAGGACCGCTTCGGCTATGTGCTGGCCGACGCTGCCGGTGTCGAAGCGCAGGCCGACGTGCTGCTGGAGATTCAGCGCATCAACACCGCGCCAAGTGTCAGCGTGCAGAGCTTCCAGACCGCGGAGAGCATCAGCCTGAACACGCAGCTCGTCGCCAACGACCACGAGGGCGATGCGCTCGGCTTCACGCTGACGCAGGGCCCCGCGCACGGCGCGCTGACGCTCGACTTCGACGGGCGTTTCATCTACGTGCCGCAGGCGCTCTACCACGGCAGCGACAGCTTCACTTTCAGCGTCACCGACGGCCTGCTGAGCAGCAGCGCGCGCGCCGAGATCACGGTCACCCCGGTCAATGACCCCCCGCAGGCGGTCGACGATACGGCCGAACTCGCCGAGGACGGTTTCGTGCTGCTCGACGTGCGTGCCAACGACCGTGACCCGGACGGCGACGCGCTGACGCTCACCGACGTCTCGCTGCCGGCGTATGGCCGGGCGACGATCGAGAATGGGCGCATCCGCTACACGCCCGATACCAACTACTTCGGCCCCGACAGCCTGGTCTACACGGTGAGCGACGGCCAGGCGGTGGCCACGGCGACGGTGACGATCAAGGTCAACACGGCGAACGACTGGCCGACGGCGACGAAGGACGGAGCGACGGTCGACGAGGATTCCTCGCTGCTGATCGACGTGCTGGCCAACGACAGCGACATCGAGGGCGATCCGCTGCGCCTCGTCAGCGTGACGATTCCGGCGCACGGCCAGGCGGTGATCGAGAACGGCGCCGTGCGTTACACGCCAGCGGCGAATTTCTTCGGCCGCGACACCTTCACCTACACGGTCACCGACAACAAGGACAAGAGCACGGCGATCGTCACCGTTGACGTGCTGCCGATCGACGACGCGCCGGTGGCGCGCGACGACTCGCGCACGACCAACGAGGACCAGTCGGTGTTGATCAGCGTGCTCGCCAACGACAGCGACTACGACGCCGTCGGCATGGTGATCGACTCGCTGGCTGACGCCGCGCATGGCGCACTGGTGATCCAGGGGTCGGCCGTGCGCTATACGCCGGCCGCCAACTACCACGGGGCCGATTCGTTCGGCTACACGCTGCGCGACGGCAAGGGACGGACGGCGAGTGCGTCGGTCGCGCTGACCGTGGCGCCGGTTGCCGACGCGCCGATCGTCATCGCGCAGCAGTTCAACACCATCGAAGACCAGCCGTTGAGTGCCCAACTCGTCGCCAGCGACGCCGACGGCGACGTGCTCACTTTTGCGCTCAATCAGGCGCCGGCGCACGGGCAACTGACGCTGGCCGCCGACGGCAGCTTCACCTACCAGCCGGCCACGAACCATGTCGGCCGCGACAGTTTCGTCTTCCGCGTCAGCGACGGCGTGACGGTCGTTCCGGCGGCGGTCGAGATCGTGATCGCGCCGGCGAACGATGATCCGGTGGCGGTCGACGACGTCGTGCCGCTCGAGCAGGATGGCAGTGTGCCGTTCGACGTGCGCAGCAACGACAGCGATGCAGATGGCGACGCGCTGACCGTCGACCTGGTGTCGACGCCAGCCAGCGGGCAGTTGCTCGCGCAAGCGGACGGCAGCTTCGTCTACACGCCGGTCGCCGGGTTCAGCGGTGAGGACCGCTTCACCTATCGCCTGAGCGACGGGCAGGCGTTCTCGGCGGTGGCGACGGTACGGCTGCAGGTCGCCGCGGTGAACCATCCGCCGGTTGCCGAGGACGACTCGGCGACGACCGACGAAGACACTCCGGTGACGATCGCCGTCCTGGCCAACGACCACGATCCGGACGGCGATGCACTGGCGGTTGCCTTGCTCGCCGCGCCACAGCACGGCAGCGCCGTCGCCAATGCCGGCGGCAGCATCACCTATACGCCGGCGGCAGACTTCTTCGGCACCGACCACTTCAGCTACACGCTGAGCGACGGCCGTGGCCGCCAGGATGTGGCCACCGTCCAGGTCATCATTGCGGCGCTCAATGACCGTCCGCTCGCTGTGGACGACAGCGGCGAGCTTGCCGAGGACGGCAAGCTGCTGATCGACGTGCGCGGCAACGACCGCGACGCGGACGGCGACTCGCTTGTCGTGGCCGCGGTCTCGGCGCCGGCAAACGGCCGCGCGACCATCGAAAACGGGTTCATCCGCTACACTCCGGCGCCCGACTTCTTCGGCAGCGACCGCTTCACCTATACGATCAGCGACGGGCAGGAAAGCAGCAGCGCCGAGGTGACGATCACCGTGCGGGCGGTGGACGACGATCCGGTGGCCCACGACGACCAGGCGACGACCGACGAGGATCAGTCGCTGCGGATCGACGTGCTGGCCAACGACAGCGACCGCGATCGGCTCGGTCTGGCGATCGATTCGCTGACCGCTGCGATGCACGGAACGGTGGTCGTCGACGGCTCGGCAGTGCGCTATACCCCGGCCCCCAATCATCACGGTACCGACACCTTCGCTTACACGCTGCGCGACGGCAAGGGTCGCACGGCGAGCGCGACGGTGGCGATCTCGATCACCCCGGTTGCCGATTCCCCGGTGGTCGCCGTGCAGCAGTTCAACACGGCGGAAGACACGCCACTGGGCGGCCAGCTCGTCGCCAGCGATGCCGACGGCGACGTGCTCGGCTTCGTCCTCGACCAGGCGCCGCTGCATGGGCAGCTCAGCCTTGCCGTGGATGGCTCCTTCACGTACCAGCCCGATGCCGACTACGCCGGCCCGGACAGCTTCGTCTTCAGCGTCGGCGATGGTCAGGCGACGTCGTCGGCGCAGGCGCTGATCATGGTCGCTGCGGTCAATGACCCGCCACGGCTTGGCGACGATGCGGCCGAGGTCGACGAGGACGGTTTCGTCCTGATCGACGTGCGCGCGAACGATCAGGACGTCGAGGGTGATGCGCTGACGCTGATCGGCTTCTCCGATGCGCAACACGGCAAGGTGACGATCGACAACACGGGCTTCCGCTACATCCCGGACGCCGATTTCAGCGGCACCGACGGTTTCACCTACACGCTCGGTGACGGGCAGGCGACCGCGACGGCGACCGTCCACATCACCGTCAAGCCGGTCAACGACTGGCCGACCGCGGTCAGGGACGAGGCGACGGTCGACGAAGACAGCTCGGTCCTGATCGACGTTCTGGCCAACGACACCGACGCCGAAGGCGACCGGCTGCAACTCGTCTCGGTGTGGCTGCCGGCGCATGGAACGGCGGTCATCGAGAACGGCGCCATCCGCTACACTCCGGCGGCTGACTTCTTTGGCCGCGAGAGCTTTGCCTACACGGTCAGCGACGGCAGCGGCAACAGCACGGCGATCGTCAGCGTCGAAGTCCTGCCGGTCGACGACGCGCCGCTGGCGAAGGATGATTCCGCGACGACCCAAGAGGATCAGTCGGTTCTGATCGACGTCCTCGCCAACGACCGTGACATCGACGCGGTCGGGCTGGCGATCGAATCGCTGGTTGCACCGGCACACGGCACGCTGGCTATCGAGGGCGCTGCCGTGCGCTACACGCCGGCTCCCGACCACCACGGTGCGGACAGCTTCAGCTACACGCTGCGCGACGGCAAGGGCCGGCTTGCGAGCGCTTCGGTTGCGATCTCGATCAATCCGGTCGACGACGCGCCCGTTGTCATGCCGCAGCAGTTCAGCGGCATCGAGGACACGTTGCTCGTGGGCGCCGTGGTTGCCCACGATGCCGATGGCGACGTGCTGCACTTCGTCCTCGATCAGGCGCCGCTGCATGGCCAACTGACGCTCGGCGTCCATGGCCAGTTCCAGTTCCAGCCCGATGTCGAGTTCGCCGGCAGCGATCACTTCAGCTTCCGCGTCAGCGATGGCGCGAGCAGTGTTCCCGGCCAGGCGACGATCTCGATCACCGCGGTCAACGACGCGCCACTGGCGCGGGACGATATCGTCCAGCTTCTGCAGGGCAGCAGCGCCCGCTTCGACCTGCGGGCCAACGACAGCGACGCCGATGGCGACGCACTGACCGTCGAGCTGCTGGCCGGTCCCACCCATGGCGCCATCGTGGCGCAGGCGGACGGCAGCTTCATCTACACGCCGGTAGCCGGGTTCAGCGGCGAAGATGTCCTGCAGTACCGCCTCAGCGACGGGGTCCTGCAGTCCGGGCCGGCCAACGTTCGCCTGCTCGTCGAGGCGAGCAACCGTTCCCTGCTTGCCGCGGCGGACCAGGCGTACACCGATGAAGACCGCTCGGTCAGCATCGACGTGCTGGCGAACGACAGCGATCCCGACCAGGATCCGTTGTCGGTGCTGTCGGTGACTGCGCCGCAACACGGCAGCGCGGTGCTCAACGCGAACGGCAGCGTCACCTACACGCCGTTTGCCAACTACGTCGGCGACGACCACTTCAGCTACACCATCAGCGACGGCCATGGCGCCGAAGACGTGGGCCACGTCACGGTGACGATGGCGCCGATCAACGACCTGCCGCAAGGTGTGGACGATGCGGCCGCAGTCGCCGAGGACGGCTCGGTGCTGATCGACGTCCGCGCGAACGACAGCGATGTCGATGGCGATCTGCTGGTGCTGACAGCCGTTTCCCTACCCGCCCGTGGCACCGCGATCATCGAAGGCGGTGTGATTCGCTACACCCCGTCTGGCGACTTCTTCGGCAACGACCACTTCAGCTACACGGTCAGCGACGGCCAGGAAAGCAGCACGGCAACGGTGACCATCGACGTGCGGCCGGTCGACGACGCCCCGCGTGCGCAGGGCGACCAAGCGACGACCGACGAAGATCAGTCGGTGCTGATCGCCGTGCTGGCCAACGACAGCGATGTCGACGCGGTGGGACTGGCGATCGATTCCCTCAGCCTGGCGACGCACGGCACGGTGGCCATCGTCGGGGACGCGGTGCGCTTCACGCCGGCTGCCGACCACCACGGCACGGACAGCTTCAGCTACACGCTGCGCGACGGCAAAGGCCGGCTCGCGACCGCTTTCGTTGCGGTCTCGATCAATCCCATCGACGACGCGCCCACCGTTACGTCGCAGCAGTTCAGTACGCTCGAGGATACGCCGCTCGGTGCGGCTCTCGTCGCATTCGACGCCGATGCGGACGTGCTCCGCTTCGTCATCGATCAGGAACCACTGCACGGGAGCCTGAGCCTGGACGCGCATGGGAGCTTCCAGTATCGGCCCGATGCGGACTTTTTCGGCACCGATCACTTCAGCTTCCAAGTCAGCGATGGCGCGAGCAGTGTTCCCGGCCAAGCGACGATCTCGATCGCCGCGGTCAACGACGCGCCACTGGCACGGGACGATGTCGTCCAGATTCTGCAGGGCAGCAGCGCCAGCTTCGACGTGCGGGCCAACGACAGCGATGCCGATGGCGATGCACTGACCGTTGAGCTACTGACCGGTCCCACCCACGGTGCCCTCGTGGCACTGGCGGACGGCAGCTTTATCTACACGCCGGTAGGCGGGTTCAGCGGCGAAGATGTCCTGCAGTACCGGCTCGGCGACGGGGTCCTGCATTCCGCACCGGCCAGCGTTCGCCTGCTCGTCGAGGCGAGCAACCGTTCCCCGCTTGCCGCGGCGGACCAGGCGTACACCGATGAAGACCGCCCGGTCAGCATCGACGTGCTGGCGAACGACAGCGATCCCGACCAGGATCTGTTGTCGGTGCTGTCGGTGACTGCGCCGCAACACGGCAGCGCGGTGCTCAACGCGAACGGCAGCGTCACCTACACGCCGTTTGCCAACTACGTCGGCGACGACCACTTCAGCTACACCATCAGCGACGGCCATGGCGCCGAAGACGTGGGCCACGTCACGGTGACGATGGCGCCGATCAACGACCTGCCGCAAGGTGTGGACGATGCGGCCGCAGTCGCCGAGGACGGATCGGTGCTGATCGACGTCCGCGCGAACGACAGCGATGTCGATGGCGATCTGCTGGTGCTGACAGCCGTTTCCGTGCCTGCCCACGGCACCGCGATCATTGAAGGCGGTGCGATTCGCTACACCCCGTCCGCCAACTACTTCGGCAATGACCAATTCAGCTACACCATCAGCGACGGCCAGGGAAGCAGCACGGCAACGGTGGCGGTCGGCGTGCAGCCGGTCGACGACGCGCCGCGTGCGCAGGACGACCAGGCGACGACCAACGAAGATCAGTCGGTTCTGATCGCCGTGCTGGCGAACGACAGCGATGTCGACGCGGCGGGACTGGCGATCGATTCCGTCAGCCCGGCGACGCACGGCACGGTGGCCATCGTCGGGGATTCGGTGCGCTACACGCCGGCTGCCGACCACCACGGTACGGACAGCTTCAGCTACACGCTGCGTGACGGCAAGGGCCGCCTCGCGACCGCTTCGGTTGCGGTCTCGATCAATCCGGTCGACGACGCGCCCATGGTCACCCCGCAGCAGTTCAGCACGCTCGAGGATACGCCGCTCGACGCACGCCTCGTCGCCTCCGACGCCGATGGTGACGTCCTCGGCTTCATCCTCGACCAGGCGCCGCTGCATGGCCAGTTGATGGTCGGCGCAGACGGTCACTTCGAGTATCGGCCGGACGCGGACTTCACCGGCGACGACCGGTTCAGTTTCTTCGTCAGCGACGGCGTCAACAGTGTTCCCGGCCAAGCGGCGATCGTCGTCGGGGCGGTCAACGATGTACCGACGCTCGCTGCGGTCGCCGATCAGGTGCTCCTCGAAGGCCAGACGCTTTCACTCCAGTTGAGCGCCAGCGATCTCGACGGCGATCCGCTGAGTTACCACCTCAGCGGCGGCGGTGGGCTTCTCGACCAGACCGGGCGCTTCAGTTTCACTGCACTCGACGGCGACGCCCTTCATTCGTTCACCGTCCAGATTTCCGATGGCCAGAGCCTGGCCGAGCGGAGCTTCACCGTCAGCGTGGCCAACGTCGCGCCATCGCTCGTCGTCTCTGGTTCGTCCAGCGCAGCGGGCGGTCTGCCCTACACGATCCAGCTCGCCGCCAGCGATCCGGGTCAGGACACGATCGGCAGCTGGCGGATCAACTGGGGTGACGGCCACAGCGACACGCTCCCCGGTGACGCGACCGAGGCCAGCCACCTGTACGCGCGCAGCGGCGGCACCTTCGACATCGAGGCCGCTGCCAGCGACGAAGACGGTAGCCACCTCGCGACGCCGTTCAGCGTCGTGGTCAGCCCGGACCTGCTCGACGTCGAGCGCTTCACGCCCACCGCCAGCGGCTTCCAGGTTCGTTTCGACCACCCATTCGACGCCAGCACGATCGACCTGCACGGTGCCACCGGTGGCCCGGTTGACGTGCAACTGGTCGGCGACCTCGCCGGCATCGTCAGCGGCTCGCTGCTGCTCGACGCGGACGGGCGCGGCTTCAGCTTCATCCGCAGTGGTGGCATCCTGTCCTTCGACAGCTACAGCGTCCGCCTCGCCAGCGGCCCGGCGGGCTTCCACGATGCGGTCAGCGCCCTGGACGGCAACGGCGACGGCATCGCCGGCGACGACTGGCTGACCCGTTTCGACTTCCGCTCAACCGGCGCTGGCATCCTCAGCGCGCCCGACTTCATGCGTGGCCCCGGCCAGCCGGTCGATGTCCCCGCCACCGGCCAGAGGCTGCCGGTCAGCTTCACCAGTTCCGGCGGCTTGCAGAGCCTCGTCTTCACCATCGACTACGATCCACGTCTGCTCGACATCACCGGCGCGACGGCCGCCGCTGGCCTGCCGGCTGGCAGCGATGTGCGTTTCGAGAGCGCCCCGCGCGACGCTGGCGGCCAGCGCGCAAGGATCAGTTTCCTCCTGCCCGGACAGGCTACCCTGGCTGCCGGAAGCGTTCGCCTGGTTGATCTGGTGGCCCGTGTTCCCAACAGCGCACCGTACGGCGCCAAGCACGTGCTCGACCTCAGCGTCGAGAGCATCGACGGTGGGGCGCCGGTTGCCGGCAGTGTGATAGATGACGACGCCCTGCATCTCGTCGGCTATCTCGGCGACACCAGCGGCAACGCCGCCTATACGACGCTCGACGGACAACAGATCCAGCGCGTCTTGGTCAAGCTGGACACCGGTTTCGCCGCCTGGCCGAACGTCGACCCGCTGCTCATCGCCGACATCAACGGCAGCGGCACGCTGACCTCGCTCGACGCCAGCCGCGTCCTGCAGGAGGTGAGCTACCTCACGGGCGCCAGCGCGATCGACCGGCCCGAGATCCCGCCGATCCCCGCCGGCATCGGACCGATCCACTTCGCCGGCCCGGATCCACGCGTAGACATCCCGGTCGACGCGACGGCCGATCCGGGCGAAGTCGTCACCGTTCCGGTGCGGATCGACGCCGCCGCCGGTCTCGAGTCCCTGCAGGTCCGGGTTGCTTACGACGCCAGCCGCTTCGAGCTGCTGGCCGTCCGCCGCGGCTCGGTCACCGGCGACTTCGGCTGGTTCGTCAGCAGCCAGCAACCGGGCCTGCTCACGGTCGACATGAGCCGGCTCGAAGCGCTCGCCGACGGCACGGGGACCCTGCTGGACATCGACCTGCGCGTCCGCGATGAGGCTCCGCTTGGCGTCAGCCCGATCGACCTGCAGTACGCGCTGCTGAACGACGGCCACCTGACGCTCGGCGTCGTCCCGCAGCCCGGTGCCGATGAAACGGATGGGCGAATCACCGTGGCCGGTCGTGCCGCGGCCGTGGCTGCGGCCGCCGCGCCGGTGGGCGACGGCACGGATCAGACGCCAGCCCCGGCGTTGCCGCCAAGCCTGGCTACCGACTGGCCATCGCTGGCTGCGCAGCCTGCGCAGACCGCACAGAGTCCGTTCGCACTGGCTTCGCCCGCTGCCAGCGTCGTGCTGGAACCGAGCGAGGTCGCGCCTCCGGCGCCGGTGATCGACCTCGCCGCCAGGTTCACCGTGCCGGGAGCTGTCAGCAAGGGGATCGCCGCCGACGGCCGGAGCAAGGTCTGGCTGAAGGACTATCTGGGCAATGTCGGGCAGGCGCGAACCGCGTCGCCAAACTCGGCGCTCAGGGTCACGGTGCCGGCGGCGGCGAGTGCGACGAGCAGGGGAGCGATGCACTGAGCAGGAGCTGAGCACAGCAACCGGCAAGGCCCGTCCCGGCACGGCGGCGGGTTGCCCGCTGCTGCGATTCAACGATGGTTCCGGCCGCGGTTGGCGCCGGCAGGCGGGCTTTGTCGATCACGCCGCGGGGCGGGCTCGATCGGCAGGCCACCGCACGCCCGCGGTCTCCCCCGTTTTCTCTCCGCACGCCGTCGGCTGAGCGAGGACGAACGTTCCGCAGGTTCATCCGCAAGCGAAAAAAAGATCCAAGACCACTCCTGGTGTAGGCAATCTGTAAGAAGCGGTGTGCCACCATATTCTGAGGATGGGGTATGTGGGCGCGCTGGTCGCCTCGGCTCGGGCGCGCGCGGGTTCGGCACTTTGCGTTGGGGAGGAACGACAATGTCCAGGAATTCTCCGGTTTCCTATCGCGACTCGGCTCCGATCGGAAGATTGCTACTTGCCCGCATTCCTGCAGCTTGCCAGCGCGCCTTCGAGGCCATTGGCCGGGCGCCGGGCCCAAAGGACTCCGTCGCGTCGCTGCCCGGCAGGCTTCTCTTCGAGGCGCTGGAGCCGAGGTTGCTGTTGTCGGCTGACCTCGATCTCGCCGCTTCGGCGCAAGTCCCGCAGTCACAGCCAGAGAGCGCCTACGCAGCCAGCAGCACGCCGCTGTCGCTGAGCGATGACGCGGGAGGCGGCGGGCCGGCCGTTGTTCGCGTCTCCGGGTCAGCGGCGTCGGGTGCAGACTGGTGGCGACTGGATCTGCGACAGGGCGACATCGTCTCGATCGGCGTCGAGACGCCGAACAGTGAAATGGACCCGTATGTTTCGTTGCGCGACGCCAGTGGGACGGAGATCGCCGCCGACGACAATAGCGGGTCGGGCAACGACGCCGCGATCAGCCAGCAGGAGCTTCTGCTGACGGGCACCTATTATGTCCAGGTGCGCCCGGCGGGCGAGGGGACAGTATCTGGCCCTTATGAACTGCTGGTTGAACGTACGCGTGTGACCGAGCCGGCACCTACCTCCTTGGGCCGCAGTGACACGTCGGCAGCCATGGACGCCGCGTCTTTCGGCGCACAGCCCGCCGCTGTGCTCCTCGCGCGCTGGGTTGGCGGTTCAGGCAACTGGTCTGACCCGACCCATTGGGACATCGGTGTTGCTCCCAACGATACGGCAACGGAGACCTACGAGGTCATCCTGGACCTTGCCGATAGCCCGACCATCACCATTGATCAGGACGTTGCGGTCAGTTCGCTGAGCAACTCGGAGACCTTGGTCATCGATGGCGTGAGCCTTACCGTTGCGCAGCAAACCGACAACAGTGGTTCCATTCAACTTGCGGGATCTGGCGCCCAACTCAACCTGTCTGGAACGGTCCACAATACCGGCGACGTGTTGGCAGGCGCGGGAAGGTTGAACCTCAGCGATGCCACGGTAACGGTAGATGGTACGACCGCACAAGTGACGGCTGCGGGCGCAGCAACGCTCAACTCGGTGGATCTCTACGCAGCGAATGGGGGCGTCCTTTCGCTGACGGGCGCGACCACATTCACGAGCCGCGCCGGTGGGAGCACGATTCAGGCGAGCGGCGCGGCGAGCAAGGTCGATCTTTCGGGTTTGACCGGGCTCGTTGGTGGATCCAGCGGTGCGACACAGATTTCTGCGGCCAATGGCGGGCACGTGGCCCTATCCGGGGACGTTGACGGCTACACCGCATGGACGCTTGACGGCACTGGCGGCACGATGGACGTGTCTGGTGTGACCGAGCTTGCGGACGCGACGGTCAATGTCAGTGGTGGTGCGGTCTTGGCGTTTTCTGCAGCGACCACGCTTGCACGTGACAGCTTTACGGCATCAACGGGCGGCCAGATTCTCTTCCCGGTGGCGACGAGCTACACGGGGTACAACTACGGGGACACGACGATTGAGGCGAGCGGGTTGGGGAGCCGGATCGACCTGTCGCATCTGGACAGCTTCTACGGGGGTGGGGAGCATCAGAGCGGTGGCTATCCGTATCCGTGGCACTACTACACGACGAACGTGAATGCGTTGGCGGGTGGCGAGATAGCCCTGGCCGGGGCGATCAGCCACCGGAACAACATCACGGTGGATGGCGCCGGCAGCGTGCTCGGCGTGACGGGGATCACGAAGCTCGGTGGAACGGTGCTGACCGTCAACGTCCCGGGGACGCTGAGCTTCAGTTCGGCGACTGAAGTTACGGACTCGAGCCTGACGGCGCAGACCGGTGTGGTACTGGACTTTGCGGCGGCGACGACACTGAGGAACGTGAACCTCACCGCCACCGGTGGTGGGGACGTCCTTTTCCCGGTGGCGACGAGCTACACGGGGTACAACTACGGGGACACGACGATTGAGGCGAGCGGGTTGGGGAGCCGGATCGACCTGTCGCATCTGGACAGCTTCTACGGGGGTGGGGAGCATCAGAGCGGTGGCTATCCGTATCCGTGGCACTACTACACGACGAACGTGAATGCGTTGGCGGGTGGCGAGATAGCCCTGGCCGGGGCGATCAGCCATCGCAACAACATCACGGTGGATGGCGTCGGCAGCGTGCTCGACGTTGGCGGTGTCACGAGTGTCTCGGGCGCCAGCATCACGGTGCAAGCAGGGAACGTGGTGACCTTCGGGTCTTTGGTTTCCTTGGCTGACGTGTCCCTGTACGCCCACGATGCGGCAAGGATTCTCTTCCCGGTGGCGACGAGCTACACGGGGTACAACTACGGGGACACGACGATTGAGGCGAGCGGGTTGGGGAGCCGGATCGACCTGTCGCATCTGGACAGCTTCTACGGGGGTGGGGAGTATCAGAGCGGTGGCTATCCGTATCCCTGGTACTACTACACGACGAACGTGAATGCGTTGGCGGGTGGCGAGATAGCCCTGGCCGGGGCGATCAGCCACCGGAACAACATCACGGTGGATGGCGCCGGCAGCGTGCTCGACGTGACGGGGATCACGAAGCTCGGTGGAACGGTGCTGACCGTCAACGTCCCGGGGACGCTGAGCTTCAGTTCGGCGACTGAAGTGACGGACTCGAGCCTGACGGCGCAGACCGGTGTGGTACTGGACTTTGCGGCGGCGACGACACTGAGGAACGTGAACCTCACCGCCACCGGTGGTGGGGACATCCTTTTCCCGGTGGCGACGAGCTACACGGGGTACAACTACGGGGACACGACGATTGAGGCGAGCGGGTTGGGGAGCCGGATCGACCTGTCGCATCTGGACAGCTTCTACGGGGGTGGGGAGCATCAGAGCGGTGGCTATCCGTATCCCTGGTACTACTACACGACGAACGTGAATGCGTTGGCGGGTGGCGAGATAGCCCTGGCCGGGGCGATCAGCCATCGCAACAACATCACGGTGGATGGCGTCGGCAGCGTGCTCGACGTTGGCGGTGTCACGAGTGTCTCGGGCGCCAGCATCACGGTGCAAGCAGGGAACGTGGTGACCTTCGGGTCTTTGGTTTCCTTGGCTGACGTGTCCCTGTACGCCCACGATGCGGCAAGGATTCTCTTCCCGGTGGCGACGAGCTACACGGGGTACAACTACGGGGACACGACGATTGAGGCGAGCGGGTTGGGGAGCCGGATCGACCTGTCGCATCTGGACAGCTTCTACGGGGGTGGGGAGTATCAGAGCGGTGGCTATCCGTATCCCTGGTACTACTACACGACGAACGTGAATGCGTTGGCGGGTGGCGAGATAGCCCTGGCCGGGGCGATCAGCCATCGCAACAACATCACGGTGGATGGCGCCGGCAGCGTGCTCGACGTGACGGGGATCACGTCCCTCAATGGTACAGCCCTAACCGCCGCCCACGGCGCAGTCTGGACCTTTCCTGCCGGCTGGCACCCCACCTGGGGTAGCGGCAACACATTCTCCACCGCCGGTACCGGCAGCCAGTTCGTCAACCGCACTACGCTGAGCCTTTCCGGCAACTCGCTTGCCATCAACACCAGCGACTTCATCAACGCCGGCGTACTCAACCCGGAGGCTGGCGGTATCTTCGACTTCAACGGATCGTTCCGGGTCGACGATCTCGGCATCCTGACCGGCGTTACCGCCGGCACGGTCAACATCAGCGGCGATCTCCTTGGCGCCACTCGCAACGCCGACCGATACGCTCCGCAGGCGGTGGTCCGCTTCGACGGAGCCGGCACCGCGGCAAGCCCGCAGCAACTCGAGGTCATGGGACGCGAGCTGAGCGACGATCCAACCGGGTTCTCGCGCAACTTCGTCTATGGCACGCTCGAGCTGTCGGACAACACCTACCTGAAGCTCGTGGATTCGTCGGACAACGCAGCCGGAACCGACCCCGAAGCGCTCTACACCAACTCGCTGATCGTTGCGGATGGCGCGACCCTGGACCTGAATGGCCTGCAGCTCTACACGCGCGCGGCGCAAGTCAGCGGCACCAGCACCATCATCGGCGGATCGATCATCCAGATCCCGGACAGCGGGCCGATCAACATGGCGAATCCGACGCCTGGTGCGATTTCCATCGCCGGGCAACTGGACGAATGGTCCTTCTTCGCCCGTGGAGGGCAGTCCATCACCGTGGCCGTGGATACCGGCGGAAGCGGCGTCCTGTCGCCGGCGTTGAACTGGGCTCATGTCGAGCTCGTCGACGGAACGGGCACAATCATCGCAAGCGAGGACAGCACTGCTCCCGGGCAGGTCGTGACGCTCGAGGACGTGGCGATCCCCGCCGATGGGACTTACCGCCTTCGCATCAAGGCGCCAGTCGATCATCTCGCGCAGGAAGGCAACTACCTCGCCACCGTCTGGGACGTCACCGCGGATCTCTCACCGCTGCTCCTCAATCGCCAGGTCACGGGCCTGATCGAGAACCCGTACAGCGTGGACCAATGGCAGTTCTCGGCCAACGCTGGCACGCAGGTCCGTTTCGACCTGGTCACCCGCTCCAGCACCGGCATTCTCTTCGCCTTGACCGGGCCCGGCGGCTGGATCGGGTTCACCGACGTCGACCGCGATTCCGACCTCCTCACCCTGCCCAGCGACGGCACCTACACGCTGGCGGCCCACGGCACTGGCGGCCATACGGGTGGTTCCTATGCCTTCCAGATGCAGCAGACGCGGGTCACCGACCTGACGATCGGCACCTTCCAGACCGGACAGTTCGCCGGTAGCGGCCAGGCCGAACTGTTCCGCATCGACGTGCCCACCAGCAACCCGCTGAAGGTGGTGCTCGACGACGACGCGTCGAACAACGTCAGCGAGCTGTATCTGAAGTTCGGTGCTCCGCCCACGCGTGCCGACTACGACTATCGCTTCACCAGTTCCGCCGCCCCGGATCACGAGATCGTCGTGCCGATGGCCTACGCTGGCCAGTGGTACGCACTGGTCTATGGCGATACGATCCGAACCAACAGTTCCTTCGACATCTCGGCCACGAGCAGTGGTGTCTATCTCAGCGGCGTCACGCCGGATCGCTACGCCGCCGACGCCACGGCGACTCTGACTCTGACCGGGGCCGGGTTCGATGCCACGACGACCTTCTCGCTGGTGGCACCCGGTGCGACGACCATCCCCGCGGCATCGGTCGTCGTTGGCTCACCCACCCGGGCGACGGCGAACTTCTCGCTGGCCGGCTTGGCCCCAGGCATGTACTCGCTGTTGGCCAGCGAGCCGGGTGGCGTGTCTGACATGCTCGTCAATGGCTTCACGGTGACCGGCGCGGGCGCCGGCCAACTCGACATCCAGCTCGTCGTGCCGTCGGTGCTCGGCCGGCAGGCGACCGCGACGCTGTACGTCGACTACGCCAACACCGGCAACGAAGCGATTCCGGCGCCGCTGTTGATCCTCTCATCGGACGACCCGGACGGCAGTGATCGGCCGCTGATGACACTCGACCAGGCACGCGTCGGTCCAGGTTTCTGGACCAGCGCCGTTCCCGCAGGTTTTTCCAGCTCGGTGCAGTTCCTGACCACCGGCTCGACTCCGGGCCTTCTTCAGCCGGGCGAAACCGGCAGGATACCGGTCTATTTCATCGGGTTGGAGGGACCGTGGGACTTCGCTGACCGCACGGTGGAGTTCTCTGTCGGCGTGGCTCGGGATGACGGCAACACTGTGGACTGGAACTCGATCGGCACCTCGATCCGGCCCGACTATGTCCGGCCGGATGCCTGGCAGGCGATCTGGAGCAATCTGATCTCCAATGTCGGTGGTACCTGGACCGGCTACCTTGCGGCTCTGAACGAGAACGCGTCCTTCCTCGGCAACTTGGGTGCTTCGACCTCGGAGGTCTCGCGGCTGTTCGGTTTCGAACTTCGCCAGGCCGAAGGGCTCAGCCCGATCCGCTACCTCGCGTCGAGCACGCAGGCGGCGATGCCGGCGCCCGGACCCGACCTGGTTTTTTCGCAGGCCTATGCGCAGCCGATCTCGCGCCGTTTCGAGCTGGGTCCGCTGGGCCGCGGCTGGGCCAACAACTGGCAGCTTTCGCTGGCGACCGAGACCGGTGGGACGGTCAAGATTACCGACATGACCGGCACGCCGCGCATCTTCGAGCCGGACAGGCGCCCTCCTAGTGCCGGTTGGTCACAAGCCCATGCTGCGGCTTCGTTAACGATTCCTGGGCCAGCAGGGGGTCCGGTGCTCAATAACATCCGCTACACCGCTGCCGCCGGCGATCACGGCATCCTCACCTCCTACGTCGGTGGCACCTTCATGCTCACCGAGAGCGACGGCACCCAGTACTACTTCCGCGCCGACGGCAAGCTCGACTTCGTGCGTGACACCAACGACAACCGCATCAACTGCACTTACACCGGCGCACTGCTAACCGGGCTGACGCATTCCTCCGGCCAGTCGCTCACGCTGGCCTATAACGGCGCCGGCCGCATCACCAGCGTCACCGACAGCGACGGCCGCCAGTCGCTTTACACGTACGACGCCTCGAACCAGCACCTGCTATCCGTCCAGGACTACGACGGCCGCGTCACCAGCTATTCGTACCTCACCGGCCAGGGCGCGGCGAAGGACCACGCGCTCAGCGAGGTCGCCTTCCCCGATGGCAGCCACCGCACCTACACCTACGACAGCCATGGCCGCTTGGCCAGCACTTACCGCGACGGCGGCGCCGAGAGAATCACTTTCAGCTACGACACCGCCGGCACGGTGACCGCCACCGATGCCTTGGGTAACCCGTCGCAGTTCTTCTTCGACGACTGGGGGACGATCCTCAAGAGCACCAACCCGCTCGGCAACTCGGTGCTGCTGTCGCTCGACGCGAACCGCAACCTGAGCAGCGTCACCGACCCGGCCGGACGGACCAGCATGTTCCAGTACGACTCTGGCGACAACCTGACGCGCTTCACGGACGCGATGGGCAATGCCACGAGCTTTACTTACACGGCGGACTTCAACCGCCTCGACAGGCTGACCGACGCCAACGGCAACCTCACCGACTACAACTACGATGGCCACGGCAACCTGACCAACATTACCTACGCCGACGGCAGCCAGGAACGCTGGGGCTACGACAGCCTGGGCCAGTCCACCACCTGGACCAACCGCCGCGGCACGCCGGTCGGCTTCACCTACAACGCCGACGGCGAGATCACGCGCAAGACCTATGCCGACGGCACGCACGTCGACTATCTGTACGACGCGCGCGGCAACCTGACCAGCGCCACCGACGTTACCGGTACGACCACGCTCACCTACGACGCTCACGACTACCTGACGCGCATCGACTATCCCGGCCCAGGCGGACGCTGGCTCGACTACACCTACGACAGCGCCGGCCGGCGCGCCACCAGCACCGATCAGCTCGGCCATCAACTGTTCTACCAATTCGACGCCGTCGGCCGCCTGTCGCGGATCACTGACGAGAGCAGCGTGCAGGTCGTCCTGTATCAATACGATGCCGCCGGCCGCATCGCGCTCAAGACGCTCGGCAACGGTGTTTACACGACCTACGACTACGACGCCGCCGGGCAGTTGTTGCACCTGGTCAACCATAAGTCCGATGCCACCCTCCTTTCGCGCTTCGACTACAGCTACGACAGCCGCGGCCGGCGCATCAGCATGGGCACGCTGGACGGTGCCTGGACCTACAGCTACGACGACATAGGGCAACTTACCCATGCCGTCTTCGCCTCGACCAATCCGGCGATCCCGGACCAGGATCTGCTCTACGTCTACGACGCGATGGGCAACCGCATCCGCACCGTCGAGAACGGCGTCACGACGGCGTACACGACCAACAATCTCAACCAGTACACGCACGTCGGCAATACCACCTATGCCTTCGACGTTGATGGCAACCTGATTTCAGAGACCTCGCCGTCCGGGACGGTGCTTTACAGCTATGACGATGAGAACCGGCTGATCGCTGTGCAGCAAGGTGCTGATGCGTGGGCCTACACCTACGATGCGTTCAGTCAGCGGGTGGCGGCTAGCCACAATGGGATCGCGGCGCATTACACGATCGATCCCATTGGGCTGGGTAATGTAGTGGGAGAGTACGACGCTTCGGGGAGTCTGATTGCGGGTTACGACCACGGGTTTGGTTTGTTGTCCCGGACGGCCGGTGGGGCGTCTGCGTGGTACACCTTTGATGCACTTGGAAATACAGCCGGCCTAATTGGGCCGAGCGGCAATTTGCTAAACAGCTACTCGTATTTGCCATTTGGAACGTTTGCATATCACTCTGGCACGACTTCTAACCCCTTCCGTTATGTAGCTGAATTAGGAGTAATGGGTGACGAGAATGGCCTAGACCACATGCGCGCTAGGTACTATCAATCAGCAACTGGGCGCTTTACGCAGGTAGATCCGATTGGTATTTTGAGTGGTGATTCAAATCTGTATCGGTACGTGGACAATGCACCATCTGTAATTGTTGATCCTTCTGGACTCAAGAGCTGGCAGATAATCCCAGGTATTCCGAAACAATACCTTCGATGGACATATGACCGCATTTCAAAAAGCCTTGGTGGTGATCTCGGCAAGATAGGGCGCATAGGTATCGGAAAGTTTCATGTATTGCTCGACCATAAACTCATACCAAGGGTGGCGGCAAAATGGGTTCCAATAGTGTCGCCTATTGTGGCAGGCTGGGGCATAGGAGAAGCAGCCGGCAATCTTATCTACGATATTCTTAACCCAGATGATGCAGGTAACTGGGTAGACGCTTTCGGGAATCCAATGTTCCCCGATGGTCCAAATACACCAAACGGCCCAGGTCCCGGGGGAAGTGGTGGGATACCGGGCGCAGTTGATCCAAATCAGAAGCTCGGCCCCTCCGGCTTCGGCACCGCCGGCTACATCAGCCCGTCCGTCACGCTCCCCTACCGCATCGACTTCGAAAACGACGCCACCGCCACCGCCCCGGCCCAGATCGTCACGATCACTGACCAACTCGACCCCGACCTCGACTGGTCCACCTTCGCCCTGACCGAAATCGGCTTCGGCGACCACCTGATCACCGTCCCCACCAACGCCCAGCACTACGAGACCACCGTCCCAATCCACTACAACAGTCAGGATTTCGACGTCCAGATCGAGGCTGGCATCAACCTCGCCACGGGGCAAGTGTATGCCCACTTCTACTCGATCGACCCGGACACCAGCTTGCCACCAGACGTGCTCACCGGCTTCCTGCCGCCCGAAGACGGCACCGGCCGCGGCATGGGCCACGTCTCCTACCTCATCGACCAGAAACCCGGCCTCGCCACCGGCACCGAGATCCGCAACATCGCCTTGATCGTCTTCGACGGGCAACCCGCGATCGCCACCAACCAGGTCGACCCGCACGACCCGGCCAAAGGCACCGACCCGGCCAAGGAAGCCCTCAACACCATCGACGCCGGCGCTCCGACCAGTTCCGTGACTGCGCTGTCGCCGACGCGCACGCGCCCCGACTTCCTCGTCCAGTGGACCGCCACCGACGACGCCGGCGGCTCCGGCGTCGCCAGCCACGACATTTACGTGTCCACCGACGGCGGCAGCTATGTCCTCTGGAAGGACGACATCACCGCCACCTCCGCCACTTTCACGGGCCAGGCCGGCCACAGCTACGCCTTCTACAGCGTCGCCCAGGACCACGTCGGCAATACCGAGGCCGCGCCGGCGACTCCCGACGCCGCCACCCAGGTCGTCGACGGCCTCGCCGTCACCGCCGTTGCCACCGATACCAGTGGCGCTTCGATCCGCCTCAACCGCGCGCTCGACCCCACCACCCTCAACCTCTACGGCACCGAGACCGGCGGCCAGGGCCCGGCCGACGTCACGCTCGTCGGCGCGGCGACCGGCGCCGTCACCGGCTCGCTCGTCCTCGACGACGACCTTCAGGGCTTCCGCTTCGTCAGGACCGGCGGTCCCCTCGCGCCCGATACCTACACCCTGACCCTGCGCAGCGCCGCCAACGGTGTCATCGACGCCCTCGGTCGCCTCCTCGACGGCGACGACGACGGCACCCCCGGTGGCAACTACGTCACGACCCTCTCGGTTGCCGGGCCGCTGCCACGCGTCCTCTCGCTGCCCGACGTCATTCGCGGCCCCGGGCAGCCGGTCAACATCCCGGCCACCGTCAGCGGCATCCCGATCCGTCTCAGCGACGGAAACGGCGTCCAGTCGATCGACTTCAGCCTCAGCTACGACCCGGCGCTGCTCACCATCAGCGACGTTACGCCAAACGTCAAGCAGCTTCCCTCCGGTTACACTTTCGCTGCCAATCTCACCGTCCCCGGCCTGATCCGCGTCGGGATGTCCTTCCCGACGCCCCTCGCTGCCGGCGCCCGTGATCTGCTGACTTTCACTGCCGCCGTTCCGGCGACTGCCCCCTACCGGGTCAAGCAGGTCCTCGACCTCAGCGACCTTTCGCTCAACGAAGGAAGGCTCGCGGCCGTCGCCGACGACGCTGTCCACGTCGTCGCCTACTTCGGCGACGCCACGGGCAATGGTTCCTATAGCTCTCTCGACGGTCAGCGCGTCCTGCGCCACACCGTTCGGCTCGACAGTGGCTTCGCCGCTTACCCGCTCGCCGATCCAGCGCTGATCGCCGACATCACCGGCAACGGAACCGTCAGCTCGCTTGACGCCACCCGCATCCTGCAGGAAGTCGTCGGCGACGACCAGGTGGAAATACCGCCACTGCCCGGGATCACCATCACGCCGCCGGGACCTGATCCGTACGTGCACATCCCGACCGATCTCCGGGCCATCCCCGGCAGCGTCATCACTGTCCCGGTCCTGATCGACGACGCCATCGGCCTCGAAGCGGCTGATCTTCGGCTGCTTTATGACCCCACACGGCTCGAATTCGTCGTCGCTCGCGGCGGTTCGGCCGGCGCGGGGGCGACGATCGTCACCAACTCGACAACGGCGGGTGTGCTCACCGTCGGTCTCGCGCTCACCACTCCACGTCCGGCCGGTGGGGGGAGTATCCTCGACATCGAGTTCCGGGTCCGGCCGACCGCGGCGCTTGGCGCCACGGCGCTCAACCTCAGCCACGTCAGCCTCAACGAAGACGGCCTGGTCCTCACCCCGCTGCCGGTTCCCGAACCGGATGCCACCGACGGCCTTCTGACCATCCACGGAGCCGGCAACACCGCGCCGATCGCCGTGGATGACAACTACGTGACCGACGAAGACAGCCCCTTGACCATCGTCGCCCCCGGTTTGCTGGGTAACGACAGCGACGTCGATGGTGATCCACTGACGGCCCTGTTGGTCTCGGGACCCGCGCACGGTGTGCTCAGCCTGAATACGGACGGCAGCTTCACCTACACCCCGGCCGCCGACTACCTCGGCCCGGACCGCTTCACCTACCTCGCCAACGACGGCCAGGCCGACTCCAACATCGCCACCGTCACCCTGACCGTGACGCCGGTGAACGATGCGCCCGTCGCGACGGGCGACGCCTTCACGCTGGCCGAGGACACGCCACTCAACGTGCCGCCATCCGGGGTGCTGGCCAACGACTCCGACATCGACAGCGCCACCCTGACGGCGGCACTGGTCAGCGGGCCGCAGCACGGCACGCTGACCCTGGGGTCCGACGGCGGCTTCACGTACGTCCCGGATGCCGACTACTCCGGCCCGGACAGCTTCACCTACCTCGCCAACGACCGCCAGGCCGACTCCAACATCGCCACCGTCACCCTGACCGTGACGCCGGTGAACGATGCGCCCGTCGCGATGGACGACGCCTTCACGCCGGCCGAGGACACTCCGCTCAACGTGATGCGATCCGGCGTGCTGGCCAACGATTCCGACGTCGACAGCGCCGCCTTGACGGCGGCACTGGTCAACGGACCGCAGCACGGCACCCTGAGCCTTGGATCCGATGGTGGCTTCACCTACATCCCGGACGCCGACTACTTCGGAACGGACAGCTTCACCTACCTCGCCAACGACGGCCAAGCCGACTCCAACGTCGCCACCGTCACCCTGACGGTGACGCCGGTGAACGATGCGCCTGTCGCGACGGACGACGCCTTCACGCTGGCCGAGGATACCCCGCTCAGCGTCCTGCCATCCGGGTTGCTGGCCAACGACTCCGACATCGACAGCGCCACCCTGACGGCGGCGCTGGTCAGCGGGCCGCAGCACGGCACGCTGACCGTGGGGTCCGACGGCGGCTTCACCTACCTCCCGGACGCCGACTACTTCGGTCCGGACAGCTTCAGCTATGTCGCCAACGACGGCCAGGACGACTCCAGCGTCGCCGCCGTTACGCTGACCGTGACGCCGGTGAACGATGCGCCCGTCGCGACGGACGACGCCTTCACGCTGGCCGAGGACACCCCGCTCAACGTGCTGCCATCCGGGGTGCTGGCCAACGACTCCGACATCGACAGCGCCGCCTTGACGGCGGCACTGGTCAGCGGGCCGCAGCACGGCACGCTGAACCTCGGGTCCGACGGTGGCTTCATGTACGTCCCGGACGCCGACTACTTCGGAACGGACAGCTTCAGCTACCTCGCCAACGACGGCCAAGCCGACTCCAACGTCGCCCTGGTCACCCTGACCGTGATGCCGGTGAACGATGCGCCCTTCGCGACGGACGACGCCTTCACGCTGGCGGAGGACACTCCGCTGAGCGTGCTGCCACCCGGGGTGCTGGCGAACGACTCCGACATTGACAGCGCCACCCTGACGGCAGCGCTGGTCAGCGGGCCGCAGCACGGCGCGCTGACCCTGGGGTCCGATGGCGGCTTCACCTACCTCCCGGATGCCGACTACTTCGGAACGGACCGCTTCACCTACCTCGCCAACGACGGCCAAGCCGACTCCAACGTCGCCACCGTCACCCTGACCGTGACGCCGGTGAACGATGCGCCGGTCGCGACGGACGACGCCTTTACGCTGGCCGAGGACACTTCACTCAGCGTGCCGCCATCCGGGGTGCTGGCCAACGATTCCGACATCGACAGCGCCACCCTGACGGCGGCGCTGGTCAGCGGGCCGCAGCACGGCACGCTGACCCTGGGGTCCGATGGCGGGTTGACGTACGTCCCGAACGCCGACTACTCCGGAACGGACAGCTTCACCTACCTCGCCAACGACGGCCAGGCCGACTCCAACGTCGCCACCGTCACCCTGACCGCGACGCCGGTGAACGATGCGCCCGTCGCGACGGACGACGCCTTCACGCTGGCCGAGGACACTCCACTTAGCGTGCTGCCATCCGGGGTGCTGGCCAACGACTCCGACATCGACAGCGCCGCCCTGACGGCGGTGCTGGTCAGCGGGCCACAACACGGCACGCTGAACCTGGGTTCCGATGGCGGCTTCACCTACCTCCCGGACGCCGACTACTCCGGACCGGACAGCTTCACCTACCTCGCCCACGACGGTCAGGCCGACTCCAACATCGCCACCGTCACCCTGACCGTGACGCCGGTGAACGATGCGCCCGTCGCGACGGACGACGCCTTTACGCTGTCCGAGGACACGCCAATCAGCGTGCTGCCATCCGGTGTGCTGGCCAACGACACCGACATCGACAGCGCCACCCTGACGGCGGCACTGGTCAGCGGGCCGCAGCACGGCACGCTTAACCTGGGGTCCGATGGCGGCTTTACGTACATCCCGGACGCCGACTACTTCGGCCCGGACAGCTTCACCTACCTCGCCAACGACAGCCAGGCCGACTCCAACATCGCCACCGTCACGCTGACCGTGACGCCGGTGAACGATGCGCCCATCGCGACGGACGACGCCTTCACGCTGGCCGAGGACACCCCGCTCAGCGTGCTGCCATCCGGCGTGCTGGCCAACGACTCCGACATCGACAGCGCCACCCTGACGGCGGTGCTGGTCAGCGGGCCGCAGCACGGCGCGCTGAGCCTGGGTTCCGACGGTGGCTTCACCTACGTCCCGGATGCCGACTACTCCGGAACGGACAGCTTCAGCTATGTCGCCAACGACGGCCAGATCGACTCCAACATCGCCACCGTCACCCTGACCGTGACGCCGGTGAACGATGCGCCCGTCGCGACGGACGACGCCTTTACGCTGTCCGAGGACACGCCAATCAACGTGCTGCCATCCGGGTTGCTGGCCAACGACTCCGACATCGACAGCGCCGCCTTGACGGCGGCACTGGTCAGCGGGCCGCAGCACGGCACGCTGACCCTGGGGTCCGACGGCGGCTTCACCTACGTCCCGGATGCCGACTACTCCGGAACGGACAGCTTCAGCTATGTCGCCCACGACGGCCAGGCCGACTCCAACGTCGCCACCGTCACCCTGACCGTGACGCCGGTGAACGATGCGCCCGTCGCGACGGACGACGCCTTCACGCTGGCCGAGGACACTCCACTTAGCGTCGTGCTGCCATCCGGGGTGCTGGCGAACGACTCCGACGTCGACAGCGCTGCCCTGACGGCGGCTCTGGTCAGCGGGCCGCAGCACGGCGCGCTGACCCTGGGGTCCGACGGCGGCTTCACGTACCTTCCGGACGCCGACTACTCCGGAACGGACAGCTTCACCTACCTCGCCAACGACGGCCAGGCCGACTCCAGCGTCGCCATCGTCACCCTGACCGTGACGCCGGTGAACGATGCGCCAGTCGCGACGGACGACGCCTTCACACTGGGCGAGGACACCCCGCTCAGCGTGCTGCCATCCGGCGTGCTGGCCAACGACTCCGACGTCGACAGCGCTGCCCTGACGGCGGTGCTGGTCAGCGGGCCGCAGCACGGCGCGCTGACCCTGGGGTCCGACGGCGGCTTCACGTACCTTCCGGATGCCGACTACTCCGGAACGGACAGCTTCACCTACCTCGCCCACGACGGCCAGGCCGACTCCAGCGTCGCCACCGTCACCCTGACCGTGACGCCGGTGAACGATGCGCCCGTCGCGACGGACGACGCCTTCACGCTGGCTGAGGACACTCCACTTAGCGTGCTGCCATCCGGCGTTCTGGCCGACGACTCCGACATCGACAGCGCCACGCTGACGGCGGTGCTGGTCAGCGGGCCACAACACGGCACGCTGAACCTGGGGTCCGACGGCGGGTTCACGTACGTTCCGGACGCCGACTACTTCGGCCCCGACAGCTTCACCTACCTCGCCAGCGACGGTCAAGCCGACTCCAACGTCGCCACCGTCACCCTGACCGTGGCGCCGGTGAACGATGCACCCGTCGCGACGGACGACGCCTTCACGCTGGCCGAGGACACCCCGCTCAGCGTGCTGCCATCCGGGGTGCTGGCAAACGATTCCGACATCGACAGCGCCGCCCTGACGGCGGTGCTGGTCAGCGGGCCACAACACGGCACGCTGAACGTGGGTTCCGACGGCGGCTTCACCTACCTCCCGGACGCCGACTACTCCGGACCGGACAGCTTCAGCTACCTCGCCCACGACGGCCAGGCCGACTCCAACGTCGCCACCGTCACCCTGACCGTGACGCCGGTGAACGATGCGCCCGTCGCGACGGACGACGCCTTTACGCTGTCCGAGGACACGCCAATCAGCGTGCTGCCATCCGGGGTGCTGGCCAATGATTCCGACATCGACAGCGCCACCCTGACGGCGGCGCTGGTCAGCGGGCCGCAGCACGGCACGCTGACCCTTGGGTCCGATGGCGGCTTCACGTACGTCCCGGACGCCGACTACGTCGGACCGGACAGCTTCAGCTATGTCGCCAACGACGGCCAGGCCGACTCCAACATCGCCACCGTCACCCTGACCGTGACGCTGGTGAACGATGCGCCCGTCGCGACGGGCGACGCCTTCACGCTGGCCGAGGACACGCCACTCAACGTGCCGCCATCCGGGGTGCTGGCCAACGACTCCGACATCGACAGCGCCACCCTGACGGCGGCACTGGTCAGCGGGCCGCAGCACGGGGCGCTGACGCTGGGGTCCGATGGTGGCTTCACCTACCGCCCGGACGCCGACTACTCCGGAACGGACAGCTTCAGCTACCTCGCCCACGACGGCCAGGCCGACTCCAACATCGCCACCGTCACCCTGACCGTGACGCCGGTCAACGATGCGCCCGTCGCGACGGACGACGCCTTCACCCTGGCCGAGGACACGCCACTCAACGTGCCGCCATCCGGTGTGCTGGCCAATGATTCCGACATCGACAGCGCCGCCCTGACGGCGGTGCTGGTCAGCGGGCCACAACACGGCACGCTGAACCTGGGGTCCGACGGCGGCTTCACCTACCGCCCGGACGCCGACTACTTCGGCCCGGACAGCTTCACCTACCTCGCCCACGACGGCCAGGCCGACTCCAACATCGCCACCGTCACCCTGACCGTGACTCCGGTGAACGATGCGCCGGTCGCGACGGACGACGCCTTCACGCTGGCCGAGGACACCCCACTCAGCGTGCTGCCATCCGGGGTGCTGGCGAACGACTCCGACATCGACAGCGCCACCCTGACGGCGGTGCTGGTCAGCGGGCCACAACACGGCACGCTGAACCTGGGGTCCGACGGCGGCTTCACCTACCTCCCGGACGCCGACTACTTCGGCCCGGACAGCTTCAGCTACCTCGCCCACGACGGCCAAGCCGACTCCAACATCGCCACCGTCACCCTGACCGTGACGCCGGTGAACGATGCGCCCGTCGCGACGGACGACGCCTTTACGCTGGCCGAGGACACCCCGCTCAGCGTGCCGCCATCCGGGGTGCTGGCCAACGACTCCGACATCGACAGCGCCGCCCTGACGGCGGTGCTGGTCAGCGGGCCGAAACACGGCACGCTGAACCTGGGTTCCGATGGCGGGTTTACGTACGTCCCGGCCGCCGACTACTTCGGCCCGGACAGCTTCAGCTATGTCGCCCACGACGGCCAGGCCGACTCCAACATCGCCACCGTCACCCTGACCGTGACGCCGGTGAACGATGCGCCCGTCGCGGGGGACGACGCCTTCACGCTGACCGAGGACACCCCGCTCAGCGTGCCGCCACCCGGAGTTCTGGCAAATGATTACGACATCGACAGCGCCACCCTGACCGTGGCACTGGTCAGCGGACCACAGCACGGTACGCTGACCTTGGGGTCCGACAGTGGCTTCACGTACGTGCCGGACGCCGACTACTTCGGCGCGGACAGCTTCAGCTATGTCGCCCACGACGGCCAGGCCGACTCCAACATCGCCACCGTCACCCTGACGGTCACGCCGGAAGCGCTGACTGTCTCGCGCTTCACCCCCACGTCGACCGGGTTCCAGGTTGGCTTCAATCGCGCCATCGACCCCTCGGTCCTCAACCTGTATGACACCGAGACCGGTGGACTCGGGGTGGCGGATGTCACACTCACCGGCAGCAGCGGCCCGGTCAAAGGCTCGATCGTTGTCGACGCCGACGGCAAGGGCCTGACCTTCATCCGCAGCGGCGGCACGCTGGCGGCCGGAACGTGGACCGCGCGTCTCGCGAGCGGACCGCTGGCCTTCAAGGACACCGCCGGTGGCGCGCTGGATGGTAACGGTGACGGCAGCACCGGCGACGCCTTCAGCACGACCTTCACCACCTCCGCTCCGGTTCGTACGCTCAGCCTGCCCGACTTCATGCGCGGGCCGGGCCAGTTCGTCGACCTCACCGCGCCCTCGCAGACCGGCTTCCTGCCGCTTTATCTGTCCGACGGAGCAGGCGTGACCAGTGTCGAGTTCACGCTCCATTACGACCCGGCGCTACTCGATCTGCAGACGGTGTCGTCTGGTTCGGGGCTGCCCGCCGGCGCGACTGTCGAGCGACTGCCGGCGCCAGATGGGGTTCTCAAGCTGCGCGTCAGGAGCCCCAGCGCCCTCGCGGCTGGCAAGGTCCACCTGCTCGACCTGCAGGCCTTCGTGCCGAGCACAGCCGCCTATGGCGCCAAGCAGGTGCTCGATCTCGACGAGGTGTTGGTCAATGGCCAGGGTGCCACCGACGACGATGCCTTGCAGGTCGTTGGCTACTTCGGCGACACGAGTGGCGACGCCACCTACACCACCTTGGACGGACAGCAGGTTCAGCGTGTTCTGGTCAAGCTCGACTCCGGGTTCGCTGCCTATCGCAATGTCGACCCGCTGATCATCGCCGACATCAACGGCAGCGGCACGCTGACCTCGATCGACGCCAGCCGCGTGCTGCAGGAAGCGAGCTTCCTGATGGGAGCAGCGGGCAGCGTTGACCGTCCCGAGATCCCGCCGATCCCGGTCGGTGTCGGCGCGATCAGCTTCTCCGGTCCCGATCCGCGCGTCGATGTTCCCATCGACGTCACGGCCGATCGTGGCGCGGTGGTGACCGTCCCGGTTCGCATCGACACCGCCCTCGGTCTGGAATCGGCACAACTGAGGATGGCCTACGACGCCAGCCGCTTCGACCTGGTCGAAGTACGGCGTGGCTCGATCAGTGGTGACTTCGGCTGGTTCATTGCCAGCACCGAGCCAGGCCGGATCACGGTCGACATGACGCGCCTCGCAGCACTTGCGGGTGGTGCCGGTACCTTGCTCGACATCGACCTGCGGGTCAGGGCAGATGCATTGCCAGGCGTCAGCCCGATCGACCTGCAGTATGCCCGCCTGAACGACGGCCACCTGACCCTTGGCGTCGTGCCGCAGCCCGGTGCCGATGAAACGGACGGGCGAATCACCGTGGCCGCACAGGCTGAGAGTGGTCATCCAGAGGTGACCGCAACACCGCTATCTGCTGCTGCACCGCGAGCCGAGAGGGTCATCGGTGCGGACGCGTGGTCGGCAGCGCCGGCGATCGGTGGTCCCGCATCGGTCGCACCGGTGATCGACCTGGCTGCCAGTTTCTCGATGCCGGCCGCGATCAGTGAGGCGATGGCCATCGACAGCGGCCGCAAGCCGTGGCTGAAGGACTATCTCGGCAACGTTGGCCAAGCGCGGCCGGCATCGCCAAATGCAGGGCTAAAGGTGAGCGTGACGCAGCCCGCCGCAATAAGGACCGCAGCGCGTTTGGGGGCGTTGTAAACTGATGTTCGGTGCGAGGGATGCGCTCGATGAGCGGCAAAACGATAGGGAAGCGAGCGCCATGTCCTGGCGGCTCGTCGTGATGGCAGGATGACCGGAGCTTTGCCGGTGTTGAAAGGAGGGTCTGCATGAAACCAGGAGTCAATGCTTGCATGTTCTGTCTGGGTATGGCGCTGTCCGCAGCGCTTCCCGCCCATGCCTCGCCTTTTTCGGTTGGGCTGCCGGCAAGCGCCGAGCGAGGTACGTCGATCACGGCATCATTGCTCGATGGCGTCGTCACGCAGCTTGAAGCGGCCGATCTCGTGCTGACTTTCGATGCGGATGTCTTCAGCTTCTCGGCGGCGACGACCGGTTCCGCAACGAGCGGGTTTTCGTTGCTGGCGGGGCAGCCGCTGTTCTTGCACGACACCCTGTGGCAGGTCGAGCTCAGTCTGGCGACGCCTGGTGTTGCCGTGGATGGCATTTCCGGCGCCCTGATTGAGGTGGCTTTCATGATCCGGCAGAGTGCGCCGCTGGGTGCGTCGGCCATCCTCTTTGCCAGCAAGGCAGCCTCGGATTACGTTGTTCCGGAACAGGTGGGCTGGATCAATGTGACCCAGGGATCGATACAGCCCGTACCCGAGCCGACATCATCGACGCTCGTCGCGATGGGGCTGCTGGCCCTGGTGGGCTGGAGTCGCCGTTTGCGCTGAGCCGGCAGGCGGACAAGCGGGCGAACGACCAGGCATTCGCTCGCCCGCGGCAGCGATTTTTCAACGTCACATCATGAAGGGAGAAGTGAAGGCCATGAGCAAAGTCGACCAACAAGAAAGCGCCGTTCCGAATCCTCCGGAGGGGGCTGCCGCGCCGCAAATGCCGCGGATCCGGTGGGTCACGGATGGCTTGAAGAGCTCGTACGCGAACTTTGCCAACGCGAACAGCACGCGCGAAGAAGTGGTGCTGAACTTCGGCGTGAACAACAGTTGGGACCGGGCGCAGCCGGAGATGGCGATTGAACTGTCGCATCGAATCATGCTCAGTCCATTCGCCGCCAAGCGGCTGTCGACGATGCTGGCGCAACTCATCGCAGAGTATGAGCAGCGCTACGGGCAACTCAACTAGGAGCCCGGTCAGCGCCTGCCCCTTGCCTCAGGCGCTGCCAACTGCCTGAACTGCAGGCGGTTGGCAGCGATGATGCCCCAACCCGCCGCGTCGTGATGCTGGTTCTGAAGGGCTTTCTTGGAGTCAAGCACTTACTCTGCCGGCGCCCATGCTGACCACTGGTCAGCCTTCGCCTCTGCCGCCACCGCCGCCGACTTCTGCAGCAGCTGGCTGGCGCTGCAATGCCTGCAGATCGAAGAGGTGCGCGCGGCGCTGCTGCTGCTCGAGCAGGGCGGCGGCACCTTCGTCCCGGCCGCCGTCTGGCCTTCGGCGCAGACCGACGTCGGCTACCTCGCACCGGCTGCCGAACGATGCCTCGGCGAACGCCAGGGCAAGGTGCTGTACGGCCAGCCCGGCGCGCTCGTCGTCGTCGCCTACCCGGTCGAACTCGAAGGGCGCCTGCACGGCGCCGTCATCGTCGACCTCGCCGAGCGCCCCGACGACGCACTGCAACAGGTGTTGCGGCAACTGCACTGGGGCATCGGCTGGATCGAGACGCTCTTCCTGCGCCGGCAGAGCCTCGCCGACGCCGAAAGCGTCGAGCGCGCGCGCAGCGCACTCGACGTCCTCGCCGTCGCCGCCGAACACGAACGCCTGCCGGACCTGGCGCTGGCGGTGGTCAACGACCTCGCCAGCCGCTTCGCCTGCGACCGCGTCGCGCTCGGCATCGACCGTCGCGGCCAGGCGCGCCTGCTTGCCCTCTCGCACTCCGCCTTCTTCGAAAGGAAGAGCCAGTTCGTCACCGCCCTCGAAAACGCCATGGATGAGGCGCTCGACCAGCGCCGCAGCATCGTCCAGCCGCCGCTCGACGAAGCGGACGGCGGCATCGCCATCGCCCACCGCGACCTCGCCGGCGCGCGCGCCGTCTGCTCGGTCGTCCTCGAACACCGGGGTCTCGGCATCGGCGTCCTCAGCTTCGCGCGCGCGAACCCCTTCACCAGCGACGAAGTGCGCAGCTGCGAGGCCGTCGGCACGCTGCTCGCGCCGCTCCTCGCCAGCCGCATCGAACTGCACCGCTGGTTCGCCGGGCGCCTCGCGTACCGCCTGCGCGACACCTGGCGCCACCTCCGGGACCGCCGCCGGCCGGGCCTGCGCGTCGGGCTCGCCGCCGCCGCCCTCGTCCTCCTCGGCATCCTCTTCCTCGACGGCGACTACCGCGTCAACGCCCGCGCCGTCGTCGAAGGCGAAGTGCAGCGCGCCGCCGTCGCCCCCTTCGACGGCTTCCTGCGCGAGGCACCCGTGCGCGCCGGCTTCATCGTCCGCCAGGGGCAGGTGCTGGCGACGCTCGACGAGCGCGACCTCCTCGTCGAACGGCAGCGCTGGCGCTCCGAACGCGGCCAGCACGAAGGCCGCTACCGCGACGCCCTGGCCCGGCACGAGCGCGCCAACGCCAACGTCGCGCTGGCGCAGATGCAGCAGGCCGAGTCGCAACTCGCGCTGGTCGAGGAGAAGCTCGCACGCGCCAGCATCGTCGCCCCGTTCGACGGCGTCGTCGTCTCCGGCGACCTCAGCCAGCTCCTCGGCTCGCCGGTCGAGCAGGGCAAGCTGCTCTTCGAGATCGCCCCGCTCGACGCCTGGCGGGTCATTCTCAAGGTCGAGGATCGCGACATCCGCGACGTCCGTCCCGGCCAGAGCGGCCGCCTCGTCCTCGCCGGCATGGCCGGCGAAGCCCTCGACTTCGAGGTGCAGAACATCGCCACCGCCGAAGCCGAGGACGGCAGGAACGTCTTTCGCGTCGAAGCGCGGCTGGCGCGCAGCGACCTCAAGCTGCGCCCGGGAATGGAAGGCGTCGGCAAGATCGACGCCGGCGCGCAGAGCTACGCCTGGATCTGGACGCACCGCCTGAGCGACTGGCTGCGCCTGCAGGCCTGGACCTGGCTGCCGTAGGCGCGGCATGGCGGGCCCCTTCCTCAGCGCCTCGTGGTACCGCGTCGCCGCCCTGCGGCCGGCGCTGCGCGCGCACGCCCGCATCCAGCGGCAGCGCTTCCGCGGCCAGTTGTGGTACGTCCTGCACGACAGCGCCGCCGGCAAGCTGCACCGCTTCAGCCCCGGCGCCCATCGCGTCGTCCGCCTGCTCGACGGCGAGCGGACGATCGACGCCATCTGGCACCAGGTCGCCGCCGAAGCCGGCGCCGACGCACCGACGCAGGACGAAGTGATCCGCCTGCTCGCGCAACTGCACGCCGGCGACCTGCTGCAGGCCGACCTGCCGCCCGACATCGACGAACTCGGCGAACGCGGCCGCCAGCAGAAACGCCAGAAACTCCTGCAGAGCGTCATCAACCCGATGTCGATCCGCATCCCGCTGTGGGATCCCGACGCCTTCCTGGCGCGCAGCTGGCCGCTGCTGCAGCCGCTCGCCGGCCGTCCCGGCGTCGCCCTCTGGCTCCTCGTCGTCCTGCCGGCGGCGGTCCTCGCCGGCGTCCATTGGTCCGAACTGACCGGCAACCTCAGCGACCAGTTGCTGGCCACCGACAACCTGCTGCTGCTCTGGCTGGTCTATCCGCTGCTCAAGGGCCTGCACGAACTCGGACATGGCTACGCCGTCAAGGCCGGCGGCGGCGAAGTGCACGAGATGGGGATCATGCTCCTCGTGCTGGCGCCGATCCCCTACGTCGAGGCCAGCGCCGCCGGCGCCTTCCGCAGCAAGTGGCGGCGCGCGCTGGTCGGCGCCGCCGGCATCCTCGTCGAACTCTTCCTCGCCGGCATCGCGATGCTCGTCTGGGTCACCATCGAACCCGGCCTGCTGCGCTCGGTCGCCTTCAACGTCGTCGTCGTCGCCGGCGCCTCGACGCTGCTCTTCAACGGCAACCCGCTGCTGCGCTACGACGGCTACTACGTCCTCGCCGACCTGATCGAGATTCCCAACCTCGGCAACCGCTCGAACCAGTACTGGCAGTGGCTCGCCAAGCGATACCTCCTCGGCGTCAGGCACCTCGAGCGGCCGCTGGCGAGCCCGGGCGAGCGCCGCTGGTTCCTCTTCTACGGCGCCGCCTCGTTCATCTACCGCACGCTGGTGATGATCGCCATCATCCTCTTCATCGCCGGCGAGTTCTTCTTCATCGGCGTCGTCCTGGCGATCTGGGCAGCGGTGACGATGTTCCTGCGGCCGCTCGCCAAGGGACTGTCGTACGTTCTCTCGAGCCCGGAAGTGCAGCGCACGCGCAGCCGTGCACGCCTCGTCACCTGCGGCGGCCTGGCGCTGCTCGCGCTCCTGTTGTTCGCCGTGCCGCTGCCGCTGCGCACGCACGCCGAAGGCGTCGTCTGGGTGCCCGAGAACGCCGAGGTGCGCGCTGCCGGCAGCGGCTTCGTCGAGCATCTCTTCGCCGCGCCCGAGGCGATGGTCGCCAGCGGCGACGTGCTGCTGGCGATGCGCGACCCGGCGCTCGCCGCGCAGGCCGACGAGAGCCGCGCGCGCGTCCGCCAGTACGTGGTGCAGTACGCGGCGCTGATGTTCGACGACCGCGCGCAGGCGGCGGCGATCCAGGAAGACCTGCAGCGCGAGCGCGTGGCGCTGGCGCGTGCCGAGGAGAAACTCGAGCTGCTGCTCGTCGTCGCCGGCATGCCGGGGCGGCTGAAGCTGGCGCGCGCCGCGGATCTGCCGGGGCGATACCTCCGTCAGGGAGAACTCCTCGGCTACATCGACAGCGGGCCGCCGCGCCTGGTACGGGTCGTCGTCGGCCAGGACGACATCGCCCTCGTTCGCGAGCGGCGCACCCGGGTCGAGTTCAAGCTCGCCGACCGCCTCGACCGGACCGCTGACGCACGCCTGCTGCGCGAAGTCCCGGGCGGCCACGAGCAATTGCCGAGCAGGGCGTTGTCGCTCGCCGGCGGCGGCCCGCACGCCACCGATCCGCGCGACACCGAGGGCCTCAGGACGCTGCAGCGGCTGTTCCAGTTCGACCTCGAGCTGCCGCCGGAAGCCGGCAGCCCGGAGATCGGCACGCGCGTCTTCGTCCGCTTCCATCACCACGCCGAGCCGCTCGCCACGCAGTGGGGACGCCGCCTGCGGCAGCTCTTCCTCGCCCGCTTCGATGTCTAGGGCGCTGCTCGCCGGCTGGCAGGTCCATGCCTTCGCCCCCGGACTCTACCCCGAGCGCGGCGACCTGCGCGACAGTCGCTTCGACCGCCTGCTCGGTCGCCTCGGCGGGCGCTGGGCGCAGCGCGGCGTGCCGCTGCGCCGGCAGCGCGGGCGGCGCTTCGTGGCAGAGGTCGAAGCGCTGGCCGATGCGCTCGCCGCGCTCGGCGAGGGCGAACTCGGCCGCCGCGCCGCCGCCGTCCGCCTGACGCTGGCGAGCGACGGTCTCGCCGCGGCGCCGGTCGTCGAGTGTTTCGCGCTCGTGCGCGAAGTGTGCACGCGGCTGCTCGGCCTGCGTCACTACCCCGTGCAGCTCATCGGCGGGCATGCGCTGCTGTACGGCAAGCTGGCCGAGATGCAGACCGGCGAGGGCAAGACGCTGACCGCCGTATTGCCGGCGGTGACCGTCGCCCTCGCCGGCGTGCCGGTGCATGTGATCACCGTCAACGACTACCTGGCGCGGCGCGATGCCGAACTGCTGGCGCCGGTCTACGCCTTCTTCGGCCTGCGTGTCGGCCTCGTCGTCCCCGGCCAGGAGCGCGACGAGCGCGCTGCCGCCTACGCCTGTGAAGTCAGCTACTGCGTCAACAAGGATCTGGTGTTCGATTACCTGCGCGACCGCATCAGCCAGAAGCGCAGCCGCAGCGCCAGTCGCGCCCGCGTCGACGGCTGGCTCGCCGGAACGCCGCAGCGTGCCGCACCGGCGCTGCTGCGCGGGCTGTTCTACGCCATCGTCGACGAAGCCGACAGCGTGCTGATCGACGAGGCGCGCACGCCGTTGATCATCTCCAGCGATACCGAAGACCCGCAGGGGCGGGCACTTTATGAGCAGGCGCTGGCGCTCGCCGCCGGACTGGCGGCGAAGGAGCACTACCGGCTGCGACCCGACGAGCGCAGCATCGAGCTGAGCGACGCCGGGCGTGGCGTGGTCGGCGATTTCGCCCGCGGCCTGCCCGGACTGTGGGGAATCGCACGCGCGCGCGAGGAACTCGTCGAGCAGGCGCTGTCGGCGCTGCACCTGTTCCAGCTCGACCGGCACTACCTGATCGTCGAGGGCAAGCTGCAGATCGTCGATGAATACACCGGGCGCGTGCTGCCCGACCGCTCGTGGGAGCGTGGCCTGCACCAGATGCTCGAGGTCAAGGAGGGAATCGACCTCTCGAAGCGGCGCGACACCATCTCGCGCATCACCTACCAGCGCTTCTTCCGCCGCTACCTCTGTCTCGCCGGGATGACCGGCACCGCCACCGAGGTGGCGCCGGAAATGCGTTCGGTGTATGCGCTCGACGTCGTCGCCATCCCGACCAACGAGCCGATGATCCGCCGCGACCTCGGACAGCGCGTGTATCGCGACAGCGAGCGGCGCTGGGCGGCGGTCGTCGAACGCGCCGGCGAGATGCGCACCGAAGGGCGGGCGGTGCTGATCGGCACGCGTTCGGTGGCGGCCTCAGAGGTCGCCAGTCAGCGGCTGCTGGCGGCCGGGCTGCCGCACGAGGTGCTCAATGCCCGCCAGGACGCGCACGAGGCCGAGATCATCAGGCAGGCGGGGACGCCCGGGCGGATCACGGTGGCGACCAACATGGCGGGGCGGGGCACCGACATCGTCCTCAGCGAAGAAGTGCGGGCGGCCGGCGGCCTGCACGTCATCCTGTCGGAGTTCCATGACGCGGCGCGCATCGACCGGCAGCTCTTCGGCCGCGCCGGGCGGCAGGGTGACCCGGGTTCCTGCGAGGCGATCGTCGCGCTCGATGACGAGCTCTTCCTGGCGCATGCCGCGCCGTGGCTCGGCTGGCTGCGCGCGCAAGCGGCGGCCGACGGCCTGCTGCCGCCGCTGCTCGGACGGCTGCTGCGGCGGCTGGCGCAGGGGGCCGCCGAGCGGCAGAATGCGCGCATCCGGCGGCAGACGATGGAACAGGACCAGCGGGTCGAGAAGTCCCTGGCCTTTGCCGGAAGAGGGGAGTAGGCGATGAACGGGGTGATGCGGATCGGCGGCAGCGTGCTGCTGGCGTTTCTGTCCGGGCCGGCGCTGGCCGGCGAGTTCGACTGCATCATCGAGCCGAGCCGGACGGTCGACGTGCGGGCGGCGAGCGAGGGGTTGATCGAGAAGATCTGGGTCGACCGCGGCGACATGGTGAAGGCGGGGCAGGTTCTGGTGACGCTCGATTCGGGCGTCGAACGTGCGGCGACCGAGGCGGCGCGTTACCGGTCGACGATGCAGGGGCGCGTGCGGACCGGCGAGAGCCGGGTCGAGTTCGCGACCGCCAAGTACAACCGGCGCGAGAAGCTCGCCGGCCAGTCGTTCATCTCGCTGCACGACCGCGACGAGGCGCTGACCGAGAAGCGGCTCGCCGAGTCCGAGCTGGTCGAGGCGCGCGACGATCGCCGGCTGGCCGAGATCGAGTACCGCCGCCTGTCCGAACAGTTGCGCCTGCGGACGATCAGGAGCCCGGTCGATGGCGTCGTCGTCGATCGCCTGCTGAGTGCCGGCGAACTGGCCGACAACCGCGACCTGCGCAAGCCGATCCTGCGCCTGGCCGACATCGGCACGCTGTTCGTCGAGGTGCTGATGCCGATCGAGGCCTTCGGCAAGCTGGCGCTCGAGCAGAACGTCGAGGTGCTGCCCGAGCCGCCGGTCGGCGGCCGCCATGTCGCGAAGGTGAAGGTCATCGACCGCGTCCACGACGCCGCCAGCGGTACCTTCGGCGTCCGCCTCGAGATGGCCAATCCGGGCTTGAAGCTGCCGGCGGGGATCAAGTGCAAGGCGAGCATCGCCGGCGTCGGTGGGCGCCCGGCGGGTGCCGCGGGCGTGGCGCGCCAGCCGGCGGCGGCTCCGCCGAGGGCGACACCGCCGGCGCGGCCGTTGTAGTCTGCCGAAGAGTGTTGCAGGGATGCCGCCTGCTCCTGCTGCCTCGCCGCGGGTACTGTAGCGGTTGCCGATATGCCAGACGGCACTGCGGCCGGCAGCGTATCAGGACTACGGCTGCACGGAGGCTGCGCGCTATGGCCCCTGACTGAGGATCACAGCCGTCCCCGCGTACGTCACTCTCGCCACCCGCCAGTTGGACCCGGCCTGATCGTAGTGGGCGTTGCTCTTGCGCACGCCGACGATGGCGTTGGCCCCTATGCCAAGCCCCTGGCGAGCGAGACCGAGCAGTGCCTGTTTTTCCGCCAGGCGATACTCCCAATCCGAGGCGGCTTCAGTATCCGACAGGGCTTCCACGTAACCCAGGGTCCGTACCGTCCTGCCGCCAGGCACCGCGCTGGTGGTGACCAGCAGGATCTGGCTTTGGACCGTGGCGAGTTCACGCTCTACTTCCTCCAGCCGCCGAGTCGTCGTGGTCTTGTCCCGGCGACTCCAGCGGAACATCACGACCCCGATCAGCAACAGGCCGAGCACCGGCAGGAACCAGAAGACGGAACTTGTCTGAGTAGAAGCAGCGATGGGCATGGGAACCTCCAGAGTAAGCGTCCATCGGGCCCACCTACCAATCCAGTGCCAGTTGCCGCACCCTCTCGAGGTTTTCACGGGAGAGTGCGATGGGCAAGGCTGGCGAAGTGGCAGCGTACTGGCGAGGGCATGTAGCAGGTTGGCGCGCGAGTGGGGAGAGCCAGAAGGCCTATTGTGCGCGGAACGGGCTGAGGGCTGGATCGCTGAGTTACTGGCACCGGCGTTTGGCGAAGGAAAGCGGAACGGTCGTTGCCGCCGCGCCGGTGACTCTCGTTCCCGCGACGATGGCGCCCGTTGCAACCCATTCGGGGCCAAGCCTGTCGTTGAGCATGCCTGGCGGCTGGCGACTCGAATTCGCGGCGCTTCCGGCAGCCGACTGGCTGCGTGCGCTGTGCGCAGAGCGCCGATGACGGTTCCGCCCGGGCCCACGCCGGAGCGCATCTGGCTGGCAGTCGAAGCGGTCGATATGCGCTCGGGTATCGATGGCCTGTCGGCCCGCATCCAGGCCAGCCTCGGGCGCACGCCCTGTGACGGTACTGCCTATGCCTTCACCAACCGGCGCCGGAACCGGCTCAAGCTCCTGGTCTGGGACGGCACCGGCGTCTGGCTGTCGCAACGCCGGTTGCACCGCGGCGCCTTCATTTGGCCCAGCGCCAGTGACCCCGTTTTTGCCCTTTCGGCAGCGCAATGGCGCTGGCTCGTCGCCGGCGTCGACTGGCAGCGCCGCGACGCCCCGGCGCCCGCCCACTGGCAAGTCTAGAGCACTGAAGTTCCTGGCAAAATAACGCCAAATCAGTGGTTTCCGGATTCCTGGCGCACATCTTCATGGTATCATCCAGCATGGATTTGGCCAGCGAACTTGCCCCTTTCTCTCCCTCTTCGGAACTGCTGTCCTGGGTCGAGAAGCGGGTCAGTGGCCTGCTTGAGCAGCTCGATACCCGCGCCACGGAGATTCATTGGCGTGACGCCAAGATCGAGAAACTGACCCTCGAACTGGCCCATCTGCGGCGGATGAAATTCGGCGTCAAGAGCGAATCCCTGACCGCCAGCGAACGCGACCTCTTCGACGAAACCCTGGCTGCCGACGTCGCCGCCTGCGAAGCGCGCCTCGCCGAACAGCGCCAGGCGGCCGCGATGGGGCCGCATCTGCCGCTCCCCGAGAAAGCCAAACGCGAACGCGCCGGCCGTCAGCCCTTGCCCGAGCAACTGCCGCGCGTCGAGCACCTGCACGAGCCCGAAACCTGCACCTGCGGACAATGTGGTCAGGCGCTGGTGCGGATCGGCGAGGACGTGACCGAGAAGCTCAGCATCGTCCCCGCCGAGTTCTTCGTCGAGCGCCACATCTATCCCAAGTACGCCTGCCGGCCCTGCGAGACCGTCATCGCCGCACCGGCCATCGCTTCGGTCATCGATGGCGGTTTGGCGGCACCGGCCTTGCTGGCTTGGGTGATGGTCAGCAAGTACGCCGATCACCGTGTGCTACGAACGCGACCGCCGTTGTTGAGGTGGAAGCGATGCTTTACCAAAGATGAGGGTAGGCCCCTCGAAGTCGGCTTGCAGGAGCAGGCTTCAAACCGCCACAAGCTGCGGGAATTAAGAGTTCCCGTGGTGAGCGTTGCTGGAAAAGGCGGAGCGAGACTCCGTCAGGTAAGGGTCAAGGAGACGAACGCAAGTGAACCGCTGATGACGTGTCGAAATGTATATAACCGACGTCGAAACCGGGAGGGAGTGATTGGCCCGGGACAAGGTTGGGGGAAACCTGATTACTGCCCAACCGGCGTCCGGCATGAAGGCGGCGTGACTTTGATCCAGGCTTTGGTAAGGAACGTAGGAACCTGTCGTCCTGATGTTAAGGGAGAAGCCCCAGCGGATAGCCTCCGCAAGGGTCAGAGTACCGATGCGGGGCACAGGGACGGAGTCGTCCGTAGTAGGGATGAAGGTCCTGTAATGGGACTGGACCGAAGGGGCGACGTCGTTCAGCTTTGTTACGTGGGCAACCCAACCGGGGAGGACCTACGTGGATAAAGCAAAGCCGTTTTGTATTGCCAAGCGGGAAGTTTGGGAGGCATATAAGCGGGTGAAGGCAAACCATGGATCGGCGGGTGTTGATGGACAGTCGATTGCGGAGTTCGAGGGGGATCTGAGTAACAACCTCTACCGGCTCTGGAATCGGATGTCATCCGGTAGCTACATGCCGCCGCCGGTCCTCCGGGTCGAGATACCGAAGGGCGATGGCAAGATGCGACCGTTGGGAATTCCCACGGTAGCAGACCGCGTAGCCCAGATGGTCGTCAAACGCCACCTGGAACCCATTTTGGAGCCCGTGTTTCATAAGGACTCCTATGGGTATCGGCCCGGGCGTTCTGCGCACGATGCATTGGCTGTGGCGCGGCGGAGATGCTGGAGTCATGACTGGGTGCTCGATCTCGACATCAAGGGGTTCTTCGACAACCTCGATTGGACCTTATTGATGCGGGCGCTGCGCAAACATACCGACTGCAAGTGGGTGCTGCTGTACATCGAGCGATGGCTGCAAGCTCCCGTGCGCATGCCGGATGGCACGCTGGCCAGCCGTGAGAAGGGGACGCCACAAGGGGGAGTCGTCAGTCCCATCTTGAGTAACCTCTTCTTGCACTACACGTTCGATAACTGGATGAAGAAGCATCATCCGGAAATTCAGTTCGAGCGTTATGCTGATGATGTTATCTGCCACTGTCACAGCGAGGCTCAGGCGATTGCGTTGCGGCAAGCGCTTGAGCAACGGTTTGCGGCGTGCAAGCTGGAACTGCACCCGCAGAAGACCAAGATTGCCTACTGCAACGATGCGAATCGATGCGGTAGCTACTCTGAGCAGCGCTTCGACTTTCTGGGCTACACGTTTCGTCCCCGTCGGTCGATGAATCGCAAAGGGCGGCTATTCGTCAGCTTCTCTCCGGCAGTGAGCGACAAGGCGGCTAAAGCGATGCGGGAAACGATGCGTCGCTGGCGGCTGCATCATCGTGGTGATCTTGGCCTGGACGATCTCGTGCGTTGGACCCGTTCCGTGATTCACGGGTGGGTCCTCTACTACGGTCGTTTCTACCCGTCCGCCCTTCAGCGGGCGCTGCATACCTTGGATGCCTACCTGATACGTTGGGCACAACGCAAATACAAACGCCTCAAGGGGCACAAATCGAGAGCCTGGGATTGGCTGGCGCGGCTGCAATCGCGGCATCCATCCCTGTTCCCGCACTGGAACCTTGCGGCAGTGGTTGGACGATAGGAGCCGGATGAGCCGAGAGGTTCACGTCCGGTTCTGGGAGAGCGTGGGGGTGAGATTCCCCCGCGCCACTCGACTGCCACTGTATCGTCTCGAACGGCAGGCCGCCCGGTCGGGGGTGACCCTCTCGCGTTCGACGCTGGCCGACTGGGTCGGCCGTACCGGTGTCGCCCTGGAACCGCTCTGGCTGCGCCTCGCCGAACTGCTCCGCCAGGGCGCGGTGTTGCATGCCGATGAAACCCCGGTGCAGCAACTCGATCCGGGCAATGGAAAGACCAGGCGGGCCTATCTCTGGGCGTATCGCAGCAATGCCTTGGCAAGCGATCCGCCGATCGCCGTCTTCGACTACCAGCCCGGCCGGGGCGGGAAGTATGTGGCGGAGTTCCTGCGCGACTGGCAAGGCGCGCTGATGGTCGATGAATTCGCGGGCTACCAGGCCCTGTTTCGCGGCGAGGTGATCGAACTCGCCTGCATGGCGCATGCCCGGCGGAAGTTCTTCGACCTCCACCAGGCCAATCAGCATCCGATCGCCGCCGAAGCACTGCGCCGAATCGGCGAACTGTATGCCATCGAGGCGGCGAACAAGGAAGCGACGGTTGAGGAACGGGCTCGACGGCGACGAGAAACGAGTCAGCCGCTCCTCGAGGCCCTGCATTTGTGGCTGCTGAGTAGCCGTCGGTCGGTCGCCGACGGAGGTGCTCTGGCAAAGGCGATCGACTACAGCCTGCGGCGCTGGCCGGCGCTGGCTCGTTATGCGGGCAACGGGTTCTACCCGATCGACAATAACCCCGTGGAGAATGCGATTCGTCCGATCGCACTCGGGAAGAAGAACTGGCTGTTCGCGGGTTCCGAGCCCGCCGGCCAACGCGCTACCGCGATCCAGTCGCTGCTCGAGACGGCTCGCCTGAACGGGATCGAACCGATGGCCTGGCTCACCGAGACCCTCGAAAAGCTTCCAAATTGGCCGAACAGCCGCATCGACGAACTGCTGCCACTGAAGACGACAGGCTGAGCGCGTCGCCCCGGAGGGGTGGCTGTGTCGGACGCTTACCCTCCAGAGAGTTTTCAGTCCAGCATTGCACAGGTCGCCAAAAATGCAATACCTCGGCCGCGCCCGCCGCCCTCTGCAACCGGAACACCCTCCCGGCAGACTGCCGGCCGAAATGCACCACCGCCGGCCACATTTCCAGCACCGGAGCCCGACCGCCCCGATAGAGTCGGGCTATGCCGATCCACCGCCGCAATCTCCGTCGCCTCTGGTTTCCCCTGGCACTCTGGATCGCCGCCGCGTACCTCGCCTTCGGCCGCGCCTACCTGATCGCCTTCAATCTCACCAACAGCCTTCCCGGCACGGTCTTCCTCATCGAGAGAGGCACCCTGCCAGACCGCGGCGAACTCGTGGCCTTCCGCTGGCAAGCCAACTGGCCGTATCCCAAGGGCAGCCTCTTCGTCAAACGCCTGATCGGTGTGCCCGGCTCGGTCGTCAGCGCCATTGGACGGGATTTCTTCGTCGATGGTCGCCCGGTCGGCCACGCCAAGGAACGCGCCAGAACCGGTGAATCCCTGGAAAGCGGTTCGGTCGGCACGATCCCCGAGGCGCACTACTACGTCGCCGGAGAACATCCCGACAGCCTCGATTCCCGCTATCGGCTGACCGGCTGGATCACCCGCCAGCAGATCGTCGGAACGGCGCACCGGATTTTCTGAGGGGCGCACGGCCGGGCACCGGGGATGCGACACGAGCACGCGGCACGGGTCCTCGCGCAGCGATCGAAGCGCCTGTGGATCGCCGTCGTCCAGCAGGCGATCGACGATGCCATGGGTCGGGCCAGCTTTGCGCCCGGCCCGCCCGAGGAGATCGAAAGCATCCAGCGCGAGGCGCTGCGCTGGATCTTTCTGGACCGTGTGCCGCTTGCCAACTCCTTCCACTCGATCTGCGACCTCCTCGACATCGATCCCGACCGGGCGCGCGAGCGCCTGCGGTTGCACCCGGCGATTCGCCGCGGGCTCGCCCGCGCGCGACGCCGACGCAGCGGGTGAGGGGACTGACCGGTGTTTGGCTTTCTCAAGAGGACGGTTCGCTCCGAACCGTCGAACCCGCCGCCCGTCACCAGCCTCCCGGCGAACACCCCTGCGGAAGCGCTCCTCGATGACGAGATCCCGCGCTATCCCCCGTTCATGAAAGGCTTGCCGGCCACCCATCCGGACAAGCTCATCGAGACGCAGCGCGAACTCATCGGCCAGATCCGCGAAACCGGCGTCGCCACGCCGGAGATCTTCGCGCAATTCCATCTTGCCGCACTGCGCCGCTTCGCCTCCTACGCCCACCTGCTGCCGGCCAGCCAGACGCATCATCACCGCGGTGCCGGCGGGCTGCTTCGCCACGCGACCGAAGTCGCCCTGTGGTCGCTGCAGTCCGGCGATCGCTTGCTGCTGCCCGGTGAGCAGACCCCGCGCAGACGCCGCGAACTCGAACCGCGCTGGCACCTGGCGGTCTTCCTGTCCGCGCTGTGCCACGACCTGGGCAAGCCGGTGACCGACCTCGTCGTCACCAGCCGAGACGGTGCCGAGATCTGGAACCCCTTCATCGAGGATCTCCACGCCTGGGCGACCAGGCATCGTGTCGATCGCTACTTCCTGCACTGGCGCGACAATCGCGGTCGGAAGCACCAGGCCGTTTCCGCCCTCATCGCCGAACGGATCATCGGAGCGCAGGGCCTCGCGTGGCTTGCCGAGGGCGATACCGACCTCGTGCTCTGGATGATGGAAAGCATCAACGGCTCCCCCAGCGCCGAGAACCCGATGCACGATCTCGTCGTCCGATCCGATCAGGTCAGCGTCGAGCGGGACCTGCGCAGTCTCGGCGTCGCCTTCACCGGCTACGAGATCGGCCTGCCCGTCGAGCGCTTCCTGCTCGACCTCATGCGCCGGCTGGTCCGCGAGGGGACGTGGACCATCAATCGCCCGGGTGCGCGCCTGTGGTGCATCGACGGGCAGCTTTATCTGGTCTGGCCAGCCGCCGGCGAGGAACTCGCGGCACTGATCCATCAGGAAGCCATCCCCGGCTTGCCGAGAACCCCGGACAGCCTGCTCGAGATGCTCGTCGACCGCAGCCTGGCCAGTGTCCGGGAGGATCGTGGCGGCGGCGAGGGCTACTGGCAGATCGCCCCGGCGGTTCTGGCCGAGAAGATTCCGAACATCCGCCTGACGACGATCCGGTTGGGTGATTCGGCTCGACTGATCGAGCCGCCACCGCCATCGGTTCCCGGCAGGCTGCTCGGTGACAAGGATCCGGCTGCGACGGTACCTCAAATCCCCGAACCGCTTGGCACGGTGCCTGAGCCGCTTCCTCCAGTCGCCCTTGGCGGACCACCCGATCCGGATGGGAATCCCCAGCAACCGCCCGACCGGCAACCGCCAGCGCAACCGCTCGATCGCCTCGATGGCGCGGTCGGTGAAGCGCTGCAGGCTCTGGCCCGGGATCTCCAGTCCGGCAAACGATCCGCCGCCACACTGACCCATGTCGACCCCACCGGCATCCTTTGCCTCAAATGGCCGGACGCGTTCGATGGCTGCGGTTTGCAGAGCAAGGCGATCCTCGAAGAGTTGTCGCACCACGGCTGGCTGGCGCTCGACCCGCTGTCGCCGTTTCGCAAGGTGACCGAGATCGCGGTCGCAAGCGGCGAGAAATGGCGGGTCGTTCGGCTGCAGCCGGCAGTCAGTCGGTTGATGGCGATCGGCAAGCCCGCGCGCCCGGTCGGACCGACACCAATCGCCGAACCCTTCAAACCGCCACGGCAGCCGCGCCCAGTGCCGCACGAGACCGATGCCGCTGGCGCAGACGAACGGCTGGCACTGATCCGGAGGATCGTCGCCACCTTGCGGGCTGCGATCCAGGAGGGCCTACTGACGCCGGAAGCGGATGGTCCCTTCGTCTGGCTTCCCTCCCGGAAGGCCGAGTCGCTGCTGACCGAGCGACTGCAACTGGAGAGGACGAAGATCCTGCGTCTGGGCGCCGTTGTCCCGGATGTCTTCCTCTGCCAGACGCGCAACAGGGTGCACTGCTATCGAATTCCGGCCGCTCCCGCTGGCGAACGCGGCGGGCGCGACCCGGCGTAGCAGCTTCGCAGCATGGGGGCGTCGATGCGCCGAGATGCGCCCGCGCGCGGTGCTTTTCGGCGGCCGTCGCGTGCAGCGGCGGACCAGAATCGGTCCCCATGTCGACGCTTCTTCCGCTCCTCGCACTGCTCCTGTTCGGCTGGATGCCGTCCGTCCGGGGCGATGAACTCGGGGTCGTCGGCCCGACCTGGGAGATTGCCGAACCCGACCTGCTGGCGGTCATCGAGTCGCGTCTGAAGCGCATGCAACAGACCGGCGAACTCGCCCGAAAGCAGCGCGAACACCGTGATCGCGTCGTCGCGTCCGTCGAGAAGCCGCGACCGGTCGCCGGTCTGGAGACGACGGTGACGCCGCGCCATTTCTTCCTCGATCCGAGTTGGGTTCTCGATCGCGACATCCGGCCTGGCGACGGGGCGCTCCTGTTCGCCCGCGGCCAGAGGGTCAATCCCCTCGATCACGTTGCCCTGCGCGAACGCCTGATCGTTTTCGATGGCCGCGACCGGCGGCAGGTCGCCCTGGCGCGAGAGATGCTGCAGCGCTCTGCGGGCGGCGGGAAGCCGATCCTGGTCGCCGGCGAGCCGCTGCGACTGATGCGCTCGTGGAAGCGCCGGGTCTTCTACGATCAGGGTGGGGCCCTGACGCGTCGCCTGGGCATCCGACAGGTGCCGGCAGTGGTCAGTCAGGACGGCCAGAAACTGCGGATCGATGAAATCCGTCCGTGAACTGGCGCTCGGCCTGCTGCTCCTTTGCCTCGGCGGTCCCGGCTTCGTCGCGGCGACGCCAACCTGCACCGGTCGCTTCGCCAACCCGATCACCGACATCTGCTGGCGCTGCATGCTGCCGATCCGCTTCGGCGGCGCGGCCCTGTTGTCGATGGGACAGGAAGACACGCCGAATCCCGGCGGCTCGCCGATCTGCACCTGTCCGTCGAAGGGGCGCATCGGCTTCAAGGTGAGCTTCTGGGAGCCGGTGCGGCGCGTCGATGTCGTTCGCCGTCCGTTCTGCCTGAGCAGCCTCGGCGGGCTCGAACTCGATCCCGGCTTCGACGCGCCGCGCGGCTCGCGTTTCAGCCAGGACAGCACCGCGACCTCGTCCTTCTATCACGCGCACTGGTACGTCGATCCGGTCCTGATCTGGCTCGAAGCGATCTTCGACAATGCCTGCCTGGAGCCGGGCGGCTTCGATATCGCCTATCTCACCGAACTCGACCCACTGTGGCACGACGACGAGCTGACCTTCCTGCTCAATCCCGAGGTCGCGCTCTTCGGCAACCTGCCGGCGCGTGCCGCCTGTGCCGCCGACTGCGTGGCAGCCAGCGCCGGCTTCCCGCTGAACAGCCTGTTCTGGTGTGCCGGCTGCCAAGGCAGTCTCTATCCGCTCAACGGGAATGTCCAGGCACACATCGGCGGCGTCCAGGCATCGAGCCTGGAAATGACCCGCCTGATCGCCAAGATGCACCGCGAGGGACTGATGTGGGCGGCTGCCGGCGAGGACGGTCTCTGTGGCTACTACCCGCAGCCGATCATGGACAAGACCGGCTACAAGTACCACATGCTGTATCCGGTTCCCCAGACCGCGCGCATCGACGGCAAGTGCTGCCAGCCGCTCGGCCGATCGACGATCCGCTGGGGCGCCGGGCGGGAGTTTCCGTTCGAGGGTGAGGATTTCGCGTACATGGTCTTCCGCAAGCGCAACTGTTGTCAGGGGGCGTTCTGAGGCCATGGGCAATTCCTTGCTGCGGGCCGGTTTCCGGGCAACCCTTCTGGCGACGGCCTGGGGTCTGGCGCTGACGCCGGCATTCGCCCAGGTCGCGCCGGTCCCGCAGGCCGACGTGCAGGCGGCGCGTGAGCGAATGGCTGCCACGCTGAACGCCATCGCCGGGGCAGGGGATCGGGGCCCTGCGGCGGTGCCCGAACTGCGCAACCTGCCGCAACCGGCCGCGAAGGCGCCCAATCTGGGTGGGCTCGCGCCGGGGCAGGGCCCGACCGGCCCGAGTGGGCGTCCGGCGGCGAACGCGGACGTTCCCGAGCTGATGGTGTTCGTCTCCTTCTCGCTGCCGCGCAAGACCCTGCAGCGCATCGTGCGCCAGTCCGAGCGATCGGGCGCCGTGCTGATCCTGCGCGGTCTCACGGGCCATTCCCTGACGCAAACGGGCGAGGAGATCGCGCGCCTCATCGGCGAGCGGAACGTCATGGTCCTCATTCACCCGCCAGCCTTCCAGCAGTTCCAGGTGCGACAGGTGCCCTCGCTGGTGCTGGCCCGGTCGGAGTCGGCGGTGCAGATCGACGAAGACGGCTGCGCACCCGCAGCGAGCTTCATCCGGGTCGACGGCGACGTCGGCCAGGATTATGCACTCGAGCTGATCGAGCGCCAGGCACCGGCTTGGGCGGACATCGCCCGTCGTCTTGCGGCGCGGCTTGCGGGACCGCGACCATGACCTGCCGGCCCGGTCTGTTCCTGGCGCTGCTGGTGGCCAGCCCGGTGTGGGCGCAGGGCTACGACCCGGCGACCGCCTTTGCCGACGGCAAGGCACTGGGTGGCGCTTCGCTCGATCCCGCTTTCCAGGGCATCGGCCGCGGTACGGCCGCTGCGACCATTCCGGGCTTCGGTGCCAGCGCCGCGCAGTCGCAGCACTTCCAGGCTGGACAGGGGCAGCTGTCGGGGCCGGGTGTGGTCCGGGTCACCGAGTGCGCCACCCTGCCGCCCGAGGTTGATGCCTATCGCCGGCAGGAGTGCGAAGCAGTCAATTTCGTCGCGCGCAATCCGTCGCTGCGGCCGGCCTTCTCGATCGATCGCGCCAACGATCCCCTGATCACGCGGGCCAACACGCTGGCGCGCCAGCCGACGCTGGCTTCGACCGGCGTCGGGGTAGACCGGGGTGCCGCGAACTGCCGGGTGCTGACCGAGAGCACCTCCGCAACCTTCACAGAGGAGACGTGCAGCGAGTATCGTCCGGTCAGCAGCCAGCTCTGCGCGACCGGTCGCCAGATCGTCGTCGATCGACATGAGGGCTACCAGTGTGTCGAGCAGAAGCAGACCGTTCGGGACGCGTCCTGCTTCATCGGCCAGCAGATCGTCGTCGGTACCCGGTTCAATTACCAGTGCCAGCAGAGCGTCCAGACGACCGAGTCGCTGCGCTGCCGGCGTGGGGTTTCGGTGGCCATTGGCTTCGGTCGCTGCGCCGCCGGCTCCTGGCTCGGTCGCGCGGCCTTCGTCGATTGCGGCCACTGCATCGACCCGTACATGGCGATGAACGTCCATTGTGGCGCCGACGGTCGATCGTACGAGGTCGAGCCCTATCGATCCGCCGACGGCGTCAGCCGCTTCGACTACCGATCGATCGGCTATCCCTGGGACGGCAGCTATGGACGCTTTCCGGTCGCCGTCGCACCGGGTCAGTCGGTGACCGATCACTACGTCAGCGATCTCGGCTTCGGATGCAATCTCCACGTCTATTTCAGCGTCAGCTGCAGCGCGACCACGTGCACGCCGTCGGTCCGCAATGTGAGCGCCGGCTGCAGTTCTTCCGGCGGCAGCGGCAGCGGGTCGCCGCTGCAACTGCCGCTCGCGACGACGGTCGGCAACTGGCGATCCAGCGAATGCGCCACCCTGCAGCAGCGGGCACAGTGATGAAGCCCGGGCTCTCGATCCTGTTCGCCCTGCTCGTCGGTGGTCGGGCGTTCGCCGGGGACTGTCAGCTCGCGACCTCGGTCTGCGTCGACACGACGTCGAGCAAGACGATCTCCGGCGTCACGGTGACCCTCGCCGATGTCGGTGGCTGCTGGGAGTATGAGGACACCTACACCTGCCTCAAGCCGGAGGCGATCGATTACTGTTCGGCACTGTCGACGGCCGGCTGTGGGCAGATCGCGTCGACCTGCAGCGACACAGCGTTCAATGGCAGCTGCAACACCTACACGAAGACCTTTCAATGCGCGGTCGACCAGGGGGTGCCGAGCGACACGATCCGCCTGAGCGACAGCCATACGCTGACGACGGACGTCACCGATGCTCGGGCCTGCAGCAGTTACGCGCAGAACAGTCGTTGCCGGCTGGCGGCGCACACCTGTGTCGATTCGACGCCGTGCCGGCTCGATGGCAGCGGGGCGACGGTGTGCCTGGCCGGTGTCACGCCACCGCCGGGCGGCCTGAATTCGACGGCGACCTGCTGGCAGTATCGCGACGACCATGCCTGCATTGCCGATGACCCGATCGACTACTGCGCGGCGATCCGGGCGACCGACGGCTGCGCGGCGGTGGGCTCGCAATGTGACGGCACGGCCTTCGACGGCTCCTGCAACCAGTACACGCGCACCTACCAGTGCACCAACGCGACGGTTGCGACCAGCCCGCCGACGGTGGTGGCGCTCGACACCTCCTATACCATCGCCTCGAACACCCTCGATACCAGTGCCTGCACGTCATTGGCGCAAAGCAGCAACTGCGTCCACGCGGCGCACACCTGCACCGACGACACGCCCTGCAAGACGATCAACGGCCTGCAGGTCTGCCTGAACATGGTGTCGCCCCTGCCGGCCGGTGCGCAGACTGCCGGGGATTCCTGCTGGAGCTGGTCGGAGGATTACAGCTGTGCCGCGACGACGCTGGGCAATGACTGCCAGGAACTGATCGACCGCGGCTGTACGCAGGTGGGAAGCGAATGCCTCGACCGGGCCGTTTCGGGTGTCTGTGAGATGAGCGAGCGTCGCTACGCGTGCCAGGCGTTGGCCGCGACGACGACGCAGCGAACGGTGTGCGACCGGCCTTCCGTCTGTCCCGGTGGCGCCGGCTGCTTCGACAGCAGTCACCCGGCTGATGAGGATTTCGGGCGGGTCGTCGCGACGCTCGAGGCGGCCCGCGAAGCCGGCGTGTACGGGGGCGATCAGAGGCTGTTCACGGGTGTCGCCGAGCAGTGCCGGAAGAAGCTATTCGGCCTGGTCAACTGCTGCCGGAAGGGCGGTGGCGGCACGGCTCGCAGCAACAACGCGCTGATGTCGGCGGCGCTGCAGGGTGCCTCGGCGGCGGGCCAGCTTGCCGTCAATGCGGGCAGCAAGTATGTCTTCGATTTCATGTATCCGCAGTACGCCGGCTATGTCGAGGCCGGTGCGCAGGCGCTGATCTCGTCGGAGGTGCCGTTCACGCCGACGAACTTCCAGCCCTCGTTCAGCTTCTACGGTCTGACCCTGTCGACCGGGACGATGACGACCGGCGTCCTTGGCGGACCGATCTATTCGCTCGGGACGGTGGGTCCGTTCAATTTCTACTTCGATCCGTACTCGCTCGCGATCGCCGTGGCGATCCAGCTGATCTCGGAGCTGCTCTCGTGCGAGGAAGCCGAGAAGCTGCTGGCAATGCACCGCGAAGCCAAGCTCTGCGTGGCGGTCGGTTCCTTCTGCTCGCGGCGTGTGCCGATCATCCGGACCTGCATCGAACAGACGCAGTCGTACTGCTGTTTCAACTCTCGCCTGGCGCGCATCATCAACGAGCAGGGCAGGGGACAGTTGGGCATGGGCTGGGGCAGCGGCAAGCATCCTGACTGTTCGGGCTTCACCCCGGAAGAGTTCGAGCGGATCGACTTCTCGCGCATCGACCTGAGCGAGTTCATCGCCGAGGTGGTGGCAAGCGTGCGCCTGCCGGACGCTTCGGCGATCGGCCGGAACGTGCAGGGCACCGTTCAGCAGCGCGTCGAGAGCTACTACCGGCGATGAAGCGGCTGGCAAGCGGGTGCGCCATGGCCTTGGGCTGCGCTGTCCTGCTGGGCAGCGCGGATCTGCCTGCGGCGGACCTGAAGGCGCACCTGCTCGCGGCGCTCGATGCGCCCGCAGGGCGGTCCGACGGAGAACTGAGCGGGCCGATGGCGGCGCTGTTCCAGGCGCAGACGCGATCGTCCGGGCCAGTGCGGGTCCAGGTGCGGACGCTAAGGAGGTCGGCGCAGGCGGGGTGTGCTCGCTTGCAGGCGACCCTGTTGCAGGACGAGGTGCCGACGCGAGAGGGCAAGCGGGTTGCGTTGGCCGTTCGCTATGAACTCAATCTGTGTCGTGACGGGCAACCGCCGAGTGAGGGGGGTGAGTTCGAGGCGGCGGGGCGGGGGCTTTCGGGGCGGTCGACGGGGCGGCAAGCCCAGGCAGCAACGACGGACGACAGGGAATCATTTCAGGAGTAGCCCGCCACGGTTGGGCTGCTCTCCCCATGCTACGCGTGTCAGACCAGCGCTAGTCCAGGAAGCATGCCTATTGATCGGGGCAGGTGGCCAGTTCTGCCGTCGGCTGATGCGGCAGATGCTCGATGGACAGAACCGTCTTCTCGAGCATTACCAGCCCCCCGAGATCGTCGCCGCTTGCTCCGCCACGCACGCTTACCTCAATCCCGTCGCCCTTTCCGCGAGCCACGCGTCGTGTGCAGGATGCAGGAAATCGCATGAAAATCAGCAGATTTCGCAGCGGTCTGATAAGTATATGTTTTGCCGTTGCTTCTTCCGATTGCAAATCCGTGTAGGTGGGTTCGACTCCCGCTCGCGCCTCCAACAAATCTCATTGTAATCAGTTAGATGCAATCCAGCCGATCGGCTCGGTCGGCTTGTTGGACGGTTCAATCCGGCGAGAATCCGGTTCATGCCACCTCAAAATGGTAGCAGCGCTACCCAAAAGACGGATCGTGCAGGGCGTGTGGGCGAGTAGAATCGCTCTCATGGCGTCCATTCAACAAGGTGGGGGAGCGCTTCCAACTGCACGTGCAGCTCAAGTTGCTCCCGCGCCCTTTCCTCTTCACCTTCGACACTGAGGACGACGCGCGAGGTTTCCGTAGCCAGGTCGGAGCGCCACCGAAGCCGTCGATCGTTCTTCAGGAATCGCCAACCAGGCCAAAGCCCCAATGATTCTTCGAACTCAATCCGATGTTCTCGCCTGCGTGGCCGTCCTCTTGGCGCTGTTTGCTGCACCGGCCGTCGCCACGACCTTCGACGTGACCGACGATGCCTCGTTGCGTGCAGCGCTCACCGCTGCCGGCAATGGTGACGTCCTCAGTTTTGCCGGCAACGTGGTCGTTGCGGGTGACGACCTCCCTGTGATCCAGAAGAATCTCATGATCGAGGGCAACGGCTTTTCACTGGATGGCGCGAACGCCCGTCGCGGACTGTTCGTCTATTCCGGCGTCGTCTCGATCCGAGACCTGACGATCCAGAACGCTCGTGCCCGAGGGGGTGACGGGGGGTTCTTGGGCGGCGGGGGCGGTGCGGGCTTGGGCGGTGCGCTCTTCGTGGCGAGCGGCGCAGACGTCAGCGTCAGCAATGTCCAGCTGAGGACCAGCACAGCAATCGGCGGCAACGGCCTCCCTGGCGGCGGGGCTGGTGGTGGCGGCGGCATGGGGGGATTCGGTGCCGTCTTTGGCGGTGGTGGTGGCCTGGGATCCGGAGCGTTCGGTGGTATCTCGTCTGCGGTAGGTCTTCCCGGAGGACCCGGCATCGCCTTGGGCGCGGCACCCGGCGGGCGCGGTTCTACCGTCTTCACCAACATCCCAGGCGGACCGGGCGGCCCGAACGGCGGCGGTGGCGGGGGCGGTAGCGTGGTTCCCGCGGGTGGCGGTGGTGGCATCGGCGGGGGCGACGCCGTCGGCGGCAGCGGCGGTAGCGGTGGCTTCGGTGGTGGAGGTGGTGGCGCCGGCGGTGCCGGCGGGTTTGGCGGTGGTGGTGGTGGCGGTGGCGGCTCTGGTGGGTTTGGCGGGGGTGGCGGCGACCGCGGGGCAGCCGGATTCGGGGCAGGTGCCGGTGGGGCGGGAGGAGGGGGTGGAGGCGGAGGCATGGGCGGCGCCGTGTTCGTCATGCAGGGCGGCACGCTCGCGATCACGGGCACACTCAAGCTCGACGGTAACTCGGTCGTCGCTGGAACTGGAGCAAGTCTCGGGAACGGCTCTGCGTTCGGAGCCGGCTTCTTCCTGCAGGGCAGCGGCAGCCTCGCTTTCAGCCCTCATGCGGGCCAAACGCAAACCGTGTCCAACAGTATCGCGGACCAGACGGGATCCGGCGGCACGGGTACGAACACGGGGAGCTGGGCGATCGTCAAGAATGGCGAAGGCACGCTCGACTTGGGCGCGGCGAGCACCTTCACAGGTGGCATCACGGTGGGAGGCGGTACGCTCGACGCGACGGCGGATGGCGCCCTGGGCTCCGGTGGAGTGACGACCTTTGCTGGCAAACTCAACGTCGGCGCAACGTCGCAGAGCGTGGCACGGGTGACCAATTTCGCCACCACGGTCGTGGCGGGTGGAACCCTCACCACGTCAGCCGGGTTCGACAATCATGGTTCGCTATCGCTGCAGGACGGTGTGATCTCCGGCGGCACCCTGCACAACGGTTTCGAGATGAGCGCGCGCGGTACGGTCAACGCGTTTCTCTACAACGTCGGGACCGTTGAAGTCCGGGGGGTACTGCAACTCACCGGCGGCGCCAACAACTTCGGAACGGTCAATCTGAATGGCAACACGCTCGACGCCACGGGAGGTGTCAATAACATTGGGGTCGTCCATGGAAACGGGACCATCCTTGGGTCCTTCGCCAACCTGGGCGGCGGGTACGTCACCACCGGCGCGGCCGGTAGCCTGCTGATGATTGACCACCTCAGCAGCAACGCATTGGGCGGGCAAATCGTCGCATCTGACGCCACGACCCTGCAGACGAATGGAACCTACGACAACCTTGGTGTCATTGCCCTGGGAGGCGCGGGTGCCGTTCTTTCCGGATCGGGAGAGGTGACGAACAGCGGGGCCATCGTCGGCATTGGCACCGTGTCGAAGCTCGTGATCAATCGCGGCAAGATCGAGGCTCTGGGGGGCACGCTGTCGCTTACCGCCGCTGGCAACAGCAACGTTTCCCAAGGCTCGATTCTGGCCGATGCCGGGGCCACGGTCCTCTACCAAAACGGACTCGCCTCGAACTCGGGCCTGATCCAGCTGGGCGGCGGCACATTCGACAACAACGCCATGGGCATGACCAACGCGGCGTCGGGCAGCATCATGGGCAACGGCATGGTGAAGACGGGTGCTCTCGGCAACATGGGCACGATCGAAGCGCACGGCGGTACTTTGACGCTGATCGCTGCGGGCGCCGCCAATGGAGCGGGAGCCTGGATTCTGGCCAACGCCGGGGCCACTGTCCTCTACCAAAACGGACTCGCTTCGAACTCGGGCCTCATCCAAATGGGAGGTGGCACGTTCGACAACAACGGCTTGAGTGTCACCAATGCCGCATCGGGCAGTATCGTCGGAAACGGCATGGTGAAGACCGGTGGCGTCGCCAACATGGGGACGATCCGGGCGCTGCACGGCACGCTGGTCCTGACGGGTACGGGCGCCACCAATGTTGAGGGCGCCTCGATTCTGGCGGGTTCCGGAACCCGGGTCCTCTACGAAAGCGGGCTTGCCTTGAATTCCGGACTCCTTCAGCTGACCGGCGGTACCTTCGACAACAATGGGTTCGGCATGACCAACGCGCCCGCGGGCAGCATCCTGGGTAACGGCATGGTGAAGACCGCTGGCTTGGCCAACACGGGCACGATCCAGGCGCAGGGCGGCGCGCTGATGCTGACGGGTCGAGGCGCCACCAATGTGGCGGGCGGCTCCGTCATCGCCCATGCCGGGGCGACGGTCTTCTACGAAAGCGGGCTCGCCTCGAATTCAGGCCTCATTCAACTGAAGGGCGGTACCTTCGACAACAACGGTTTCGGCATCGGCAATGCGAACTCGGGCAGTATCGTCGGCAACGGAACGGTGAGGACGGGCGGCCTGATCAATGCCGGAACGATCACCCTGACTGCTGGAGCCTCGGATGTTTTCGGCGCGGTCAGCAACCTCGTGGGTGCCACGGTGAACCTCCGGGACGGTGCCGTGCGCTTTCATGACAACGTGTTCAACAGGGGCAGCGCCCACCTCATCAACTCGACGGGGTACTTCGACGCCGGACTTGTGAACGCGGGCAGGCTCACCAGTTTCTCGAGCAATCTGCACGCCACTGATCTTGAAAACAGTGACTCTGGCGAAATCGTGGCCAGTGCCGGGGCCGTCTTCGCCATCTCCAATGATCTCAAAGGTGGCACTCGAAACAACACGGGGTGGGATACGAGTCTAGCCATCCTCAAGTTCGTCTCTGGAGCGGATAACGCGCACAACCTGGAGTTGTCGGGCATCGATCGAGGTTCGGTGGGCGACGGCCAGTCGATCAGGAGCCTGTTCGAAGACAACTTCAGTTGGGGCGTGCTCGAGCTTGACGTCGGGCAGACGCTAAGCCTTCTCGATGACGAGATGAACTGGTCTGAGGGCTCCGGCGCGCTCTATGTGGATGTCCTCAGGCTCGACGGCTTTCGTGACGGTGATCTTTCTGCGTTCATTGCCGACAGCATCACGGGTAATGGGTTCAACATCTACTACTACGCGAAGAGACCCGAAAACGACTACCTCCGCGGCGGGACATACAGCCTCCGTCATGGCGGGGCATTGATACCGGCTCCAGAACCCGGGAGTCTCGCGCTCGTCACCTTGGCGGTTGCTGGTTGCGGGTTCCTGCGCCGAAGGTCGACGGCGATTCGATTCGGTTGGCGTGTGTTCCTTGTGTTTCGCAAAGAAGAACCGGTCAGCGCTGCGGTCTTGCAGGCTCCTTGGGGCGAGCCGGCGCGCAACTGGCAACGTGGGGTTCGGAGCGATCCGAGCCGTCTACGAGCAACCAGGCCTGTATTCTCAGGCATCGATCCCGATCGTCTGCGAAGGCTCCGAGTGCCTGTCCAGTAGGGTCTTGTCAAACACTGTCGTGGGTCAGGTTGATGAGCGAAATCCGGGCCCATGTCAGAGAGCGACAAGGATCAGCGACGTTTGATGCCGACAGACGTTGCACTGCATTGATTGGTCGGCCACGGATTGCGGGGAAAGCATCGCTTTCAGACGAACGGATCAACGTGATTGCAAGGCTCTCCACCAGCGATGCCTCTTGAAGGTATACCACCGCCGCGCCACCACCTTGGACGTATCTTCGCCGACCCTTCGCTGCTCGCCTGGGTCTATCTCCCGCGCCAGCAGTTTGTGCGCGTCGTCGCTGCGCATCCGCGCCTCCTTGAGCGTGATGTCGGGGACTTTCCAACGGCAGGGAGCTGTTCCGTGACCGCAAACCGGTACTTGAAGCGCCGGAGCTTGCCGCCGGCCGGCCTTACGAGGAGGAACAAGCCGCGGCCGTCGGACAGCTTTACTGGTCGCTCGCTGGTCTTGGCGGCTCACAGCGCTGCATCTGATAGTGGCATCGTACCCCGACAGCTGTTCGCGTACCCCAAGTCATACCCCTGCCGGGCGCGGGTATGGGTGGACTTTCCGAGATCGAGATGGACCGGAAATGTTGCCTGATCGACTGAATATATTGATGTTTTGGATTTCTGCGGACTTCGGCTGACGCCCGGAGAGTCCCCTCGACAGGAATCGAACCTGTATCCCACGCTTAGGAGGCGTGTGCACTGTCCATTGTGCTACGAGGAGGCGGGCGCGTATTGTAGCCGCTGGCTCAGGCTTCCGCCAAGCCGCGCCCGGTCGCGGCGTTCGTTGCCGCCGTGGCAGCACGGATGCTGGCGATCGCCCGATATCCCTGGAGGCCGCAACAGCGACCGCACGACCAGGCGGACTGCGGCCGGCCGGCTCGGGGTAGAATAGGCGGCTGCCGTCGGCTGACGGTGCGGCTGACGGGCTCTCACCACCGTTGCCGCAGCACTCGACCCGTTCATTCTCCGGCGCAACGATCCCAGCCCATGCCGCACATCATTCTCTCCGACGCCTCGCTCGCCTTTGGCCACGTGCCGCTGCTCGACCATGCCGACCTGCAACTCGATGCGGGCGAAAGGGTGGCGCTGATCGGCCGCAACGGCACCGGCAAGTCGTCGCTTCTTGCCGCTCTGGCCGGTTGCGGCGGGCTTGACGAGGGGAAGGTCTGGGTGCAGCCGGGGTTGCGCATCGGCTACGTACCGCAGGAACCCCCGTTTGCTACCGGGCAGACCGTGTTCGAGGCCGTGGTTGCCGGCATGGGTGAAGTCTCGAGCCTGCTTGCCGAGTACCATAGCGTTTCGCACGCCCTGGCTGAGGCAGGTGCCGATCAGGATGGCTTGCTGGAGCGCATGCACGCGCTGCAGACGGAACTCGAGGCGCGCCAGGCGTGGTCCTTCGAAGCGCAGGCGGAGCGGGTCATCCAGCGCTTCTCCCTGGACGCCGACCGCGTTGTCGGTACGCTTTCGGGTGGCCAGAAGAAGCGCCTGGCGCTGGCACAGGCGCTGGCGGTGTCGCCCGACCTGCTGCTGCTCGACGAGCCGACCAACCACCTCGACGTGGCGGCCATCGAATGGCTGGAGGAGATGCTGCTGCACTCGGCGATGACGCTCGTCTTCATCACCCACGACCGCCGCTTTCTCGAGCGCGTCGCGACGCGCATCGTCGAACTCGATCGCGGCAGCCTGCTGTCGTTCCCCGGCAGCTTCACCGGGTACCAGGCGCGCAAGGAAGCGCTGCTGCACGACGAGGCGCTGGCCAACGCCCGCTTCGACAAGTTCCTGGCGCAGGAGGAAGTGTGGATCAGGCAGGGCATCAAGGCGCGGCGGACCCGCAACGAAGGTCGGGTGCTGCGGCTCGAGCGCCTGCGACGCGAGCGGCTGGCGCGCCGCGAGCGCCAGGGGAAGGTGGAGCTGGCGCTGGATGCCGGCGACCGCAGCGGCAAACTGGTGGCAGCGCTCGAAGGCGTCGGCAAGAGCTTTGCCGACAAGGTCGTGGTGCGGGACTTCTCGTGCCGTGTGCAGCGTGGTGACAAGATCGGCATCATCGGTCCGAATGGTGCCGGCAAGACGACGCTGCTGCGGTTGATCCTCGGTGATCTGGCGCCCGATACAGGCCGGGTGACCCTGGGCACGAAGGTGCAGGTGGCGTACTTCGACCAGTTCCGCAGCCAGCTTGACGAGCAGGCGACGTTGATCGAGGTCATCTCGCCGGGATCGGACTTCGTCGACATCGGCAACCAGAAGAAGCACGTGATCAGCTACCTCGGCGATTTTCTCTTTGCCCCGCAGCGGGCCCGCTCGCAGGTCAGTTCGCTGTCGGGTGGCGAGCGCAACCGGCTGCTGCTGGCGCGCCTTTTCGCGCGCCCGGCGAACGTCCTCGTTCTCGACGAGCCGACCAACGACCTCGACATTGAAACGCTCGAACTGCTCGAGGAGTTGCTGCAGGATTACAGCGGCACGCTGTTCCTCGTCAGCCACGATCGCGCCTTCCTCGACAACGTTGTGACGCAGACGATCGCCGCCGAAGGGGAGGGCGTCTGGCGCGAGTACGCCGGTGGCTACCAGGACTGGGCCGACCATCAGGCCGCCCGGCGTCGGAACGAAGCACCGTTGATCGCCGAGCAGCGTTCCCGCGACGCGCACGCGACGGGGGCTGCCGGTGGCGACAAGGGGAGGGCGCTGGCCAAGGCAACGGCGGGTGGCAGGCTGTCATGGAAGGAAAGCCGTGAACTGGCTGCCTTGCCAGAGCGGATCGCGGTCCTTGAGGCCGAGCAGCAGGCGATCGGCGAGCGCCTTGCCGACCCGACGCTGTACCAGTCGTCGCCGCAGGAGGCACAGCGGCTGGCCGTGCGGCTGCAGGCGATCGACGAGGAGTTGCTGGCGCTGCTCGAGCGCTGGGAGGCTCTGGAAAGCTAGCCGCTGCGTCGCTCCTGATTGCCTGCCGGCGGCCGCTCGCTGACGGCAGCCGCAGCCTCCTTGGCGGGCGTGCGCAGGTGCTGCAGGTGCGTCGGCGTCGTCCGCAGAACGAGCAGCGCGGCCAGCCCGGCGAGCAGGCCCCAGAACGCCGAACCGATGCTGGCGAGGGAGATTCCGGAGGCGGTGACGAGGAAGGTCAACAGTGCCGGCTCGCGCTCGCTTGCCTCGGCAAGCGCGCTGGCGAGCCCGTTGCCGATCGTGCCGAGCAGGGCGAAGCCGGCGATGGCGAGAACGAGTTCCCGCGGCAGGGCGAGAAAGAGCGCGCCGACGGTCGCGCCGTAGATGCCGATGAGGACGTAGAACCCGCCGGCGGCGATGGCGGCGACGTAGCGCCGGCCGGGGTCCTCGTGTGCCTCGCGGCCCATGCAGATGGCGGCGGTGATGGCGGCGAGATTGAGGGCGAAGCCACCGAAGGGGGCGAGCAGCAGGTTGGCGGCACCGGTCCAGCAGATCAGCGGCGAGATCGGAACCCGATAGCCGGAGGCGCGGATGACCGCCACGCCGGGAACGTTCTGCGATGCCATGGTGACGATGAACAGCGGCAGGGCGACGCCGACCAGCGCCGTCCAGGAGAACTGCGGGGCGATGAACACCGGCACCGCCAGTTCGAGTTGCAGACCGTCCAGGCGCAACTGATCCCGCGCCCCGGCAATGCCGATTCCAAGCAGCAGGGTGACGACGATCGCATAGCGCGGCAGCAGCCGGCGGCACAGGAGATAGGCGCAGAACATCGGAAAGACCAGCGCAAACTGGCTCGTCATCGCGCCGAAGGCGTCGAGCCCGAAACGCAGCAGGACGCCGGCAAGCATGCCGGACGCGATCGAGATCGGCAGACGGCCCATCAGTCTCTCGAAGTAGCCGGAGAAGCCGGCGACGGTGATCAGTCCTGCCGAGACGAGAAAGGCGCCCGTCGCCTCGGGCAGCGAGACACCGGCGGCGCCCGTGATCAGCATCGCCGCACCGGGGGTCGACCATGCGGTCAGCACCGGCACGCGGTATCTGAGCGAGAGGGAAATGCTGGTCAGCCCCATCCCGAGACCGAGCGCCAGCATCCAAGAGGCGATCTCCGCTGTACTCGCCTGCAGCGTCCAAGCCGCCTGAAAGACGATCACCGCGGAGCTGGTGAAGCCGACGAGGACGGCGACGAAGCCGGCCGTCAGGGCTGTCAGCGAGCAGTCCTTCAGCAGCCTCATGGCGGGGCGGTCGGCTCTTGCGGGCGGCAGCGGCGGTGCGTCACTGGCGGCCAAGCCTGCGCAAGGTTTCACGAATCTTCGGCAATGCCGCCTGCGCTGCTCGCTCGCCTTCGAGGATCGAGTCGTGGCGGGCCTGGAAGTCGGTCGAGCCGATGTTGCCGACCTGCGGCTGGATCACCACGTCGGCCTCGCGCAGTTCATACCGTGCGAGGCTTTGCCCCATGATCGTGAACGTCTGCAGCAGGATGTCGAAGGTGCTGCGTACTGGCTGACCGGCGGGGCGTGCCGAGATGTCGACGGCGATCACCACGTCGCTGCCCATCTGGCGTGCCGCCCGTACCGGGATCAGGCTCGAAAGGCCACCGTCGACGTACTCGCGGCCGCTCACCTTCACCGGCTGGAAGACGCCGGGGACGGCAGCCGAGGCGCGCACCGCCATGCCGGTGTTGCCGCTGCGGAAGACGATGCTCTCGCCGCTGTGGAGATCGGTCGCGACCGCTCCGAATGGCCTTTTCAGCCCTTCCAGCGGACGCTGCCCGACCGCCTCGTTGACGAACTGCTGCAGCGATTCGCCTTTGAGAACGCCGCGCGCCGGCAGTGACCAGTCGCTGATGCGGCTTTCGTCGAGCCTGTGGGCGAGTTTCTGCAGCTCGAAGCCGTTGTGGCCGGCGGCGTAGAGCGCGCCCACCACGGCGCCGGCACTGCTGCCGACGACGATGTCGGGAACGATTCCCTGGCTCTCGAGAACCTTGATCACGCCGACATGGGCGAAGCCGCGCGCCGCGCCGCCACCGAGCGCCAGGCCAAGTTTCGCCGACCGTGCCGGTTGCGCCGCCGGCGTCGCTGGCGGCGTCGTGGCAGTGCCGGCACAGCCCACCAGGGCGAGTAGCGCGAGTGAGGCGAGCAGCAACGGGTAGGGCATCGAGAAGGTCTCTCGTGAGTTCTTGCGGGTTTCCTGGCCGCCAAGCGACGGCGCGTCGGTGACTGATCCCCTGCGCGCTCGATGGCAGAGGAGATCTGCCGCACGCCAGGCGCAGCATCCGTCTGCGGGCCGCCGCGCGGGCAGGGATCCACCTCGGCGCGAAGATGCGGCCGCCCACCGCGCAACTGCGAGGCAAAAAGCGGGCGCACGTGCACAGCCTCGAACAATACTATAGACTCGCCGCTGGCGTGAACCCCATAGAGGGTGTTTCACAATTTGTCACCAATGGCTGAAGAACGATGTTGCGGGGGTATCGACATGAACGACAAGACCAAGGCCGAAGGAGGGCGGGGTGCCGCGGTGGATCCCGGCTTCCTGACAGGGCGCGAGGATCGGCGGACCGGACTCGGGGTGGATGCGCTGAAACGGGCGCTGCTGGACAAGCTGGTGTATGTGCAGGCGCGCTTTCCGCAGGTGGCGACCCGCCACGACTGTTTCGTCGCGCTCGCACAGGCGGTGCGCGACCGCCTGCTGCAGCGCTGGGTGCAGACGGCGCGGACCTACCGTGACCGCGGTAGCCGGACTGTCTGCTACATGTCGGCCGAATTCCTGATCGGTCCGCAGTTGGGCAACAACCTGATCAATCTGGGAATCTACGACAACGCGTGGCAGGCAATGAAGGAGTTCGGGCTCGATCTGGAACTGCTGCTCGAGGAAGAGGAGGAACCGGGGCTGGGCAACGGCGGCCTCGGTCGGCTGGCGGCGTGTTATCTCGATTCCCTGGCGACGCTCGAGATTCCCGCGATCGGCTATGGCATCCGCTACGAGTTCGGGATTTTCACGCAGGCGATTCGCGATGGCTGGCAGGTCGAGCTGACCGACAAATGGTTGCGTTCGGGCAGCCCCTGGCTCATTCACCGGCCGAACATCGCTTTCGAGATCAAGCTCGGCGGCCGTACCGAGCACCAGTATGAAGCCAGCGGCAACCGCCGCCTGCGCGTGCAGTGGGTTCCCGGCAAGCTCGTGCGCGGCACCGCGTGGGACATGCCGGTTCTCGGCTATGGTGTGAACACGCCCAACCGGCTGCGGCTTTGGAGCGCCGAGGCACCCGAATCCTTCGACTTCGCGGCCTTCAACGCTGGCAACTACTATCAGGCGGTCGATGCCCAGATTTCTTCGGAGACGATCACCAAGGTGCTCTATCCGAACGACGAGACGGAAGCCGGCCAGCAGTTGCGCCTCGAGCAGCAGTATTTCTTCGTTTCCTGCTCGCTGCAGGACATGATCCGGCTGCAGTTGCAGCGCGAGCAGAACCTCGACCACTTCGACGAGAAGTTCGTCGTACAGCTCAACGATACGCATCCGTCGATCGCCGTCGCCGAGCTGATGCGCCTGCTGGTTGACGAGTATGCGATGGAGTGGGACCAGGCCTGGTCGATCACCCGCCGCACCTTTGCCTACACGAATCACACCCTGCTGCCGGAAGCGCTCGAGAAGTGGCGGCTCGACCTCTTCAAGCGCGTTCTGCCGCGGCATTTCGAGATCATCTGCGAAATCAACGAGCGCTTCCTCGACGAAGTCCGCATCCATTTTCCGTTCGACCACGACCGGCTGCGCCGGATGTCGCTGATCGACGAGGACGGCGCGCGCTACGTTCGCATGGCGCATCTGGCGGTGGTCGGCAGCTTTGCGGTGAACGGCGTCGCCGCACTGCATTCTGAGTTGCTGAAATCCGACGTGCTGCGGGACTTCCACGAGATGTGGCCAGCGAAGTTCAGCAACAAGACCAACGGCGTCACTCCGCGCCGTTTCGTCCTGCTGGCCAATCCGGCAATGTCGGGCCTGATCGACGAGACCATCGGCAAGGGCTGGGTTACCGACATGACCCGCCTGCGCGAGCTGGAAAGGCATGCGGATGATCCGGCGTTTCGTGCCGAGTGGCGGCGAATCAAGGCGGTGAACAAGCAACGGCTGGCGCGCGAGATCGCGCGCTCGGCCGGTGTCGAGGTCGATCTCGAGACGATGTTCGACGTGCAGGTGAAGCGCATCCATGAATACAAGCGGCAGCATCTCAACCTGCTGCACGTCGTCTCGCTGTACAAGCGGTTGAAGGATGATCCGAACCTCGAGGTGGCACCGCGGACGGTCATTTTCGGCGGCAAGGCAGCGCCGGGCTACTTCCTGGCGAAGCTGATGATCCGGCTGATCACCGCAGTCGCCGACCTGATCGGTCGCGACCCGGCGATGCGCGGCAGGTTGCAGGTCGTCTTCTACCCCAACTACAACGTCAAGAACGCGCATGCCATCTTTCCCGCAGCCGACCTGTCGGAGCAGATCTCGCTCGCCGGCAAGGAGGCTTCCGGTACCGGCAACATGAAGTTCCAGATGAACGGTGCGCTGACGATCGGCACGCTCGACGGGGCCAACGTCGAGATCCGCGAGCAGGTCGGCGAGGAGAACTTCTTTCTCTTTGGCATGGACGTGCCGCAAGTCAGGGAACTGCGCCGGACGGGCTATCGGCCGCGCGCGTGGTACGAAGCCAATCCGCACCTGCAGGAAGTGATCGACCTGATTGCCGGCGGCTTCTTCACCCGTGGCGACCGCGAAATCTTCAAGCCGCTGGTCGACAACCTCCTGCACCACGACGAGTACATGTTGCTGGCCGATTTCCAGTCGTACATCGACTGCCAGGAGCGTGTTTCGGCGAGCTATCTGGATGCCGAACGCTGGTCGCGGATGTCGATCCTCAACGTCGCGCGGTCGGGCTTCTTCTCCTCAGATCGTGCGATTCAGGAGTATTGCGACGAGATCTGGAAGGTGCAGCCGGTGCGTATCGAGCTGAGAGATCTCTCGGGAGAGGACCTGCAGTTCAAGCGCGCGACAGCCGGCGCCGACTGACACAGGGTGGGCGCGTTGCCGGGCTGACCTACCGCGGAACGCCCGGGCCGCCGACCGTCGGCCCGCCGCTCTTCCACCGTTGCAGCCGGCGGGCAGCCTGGCGGCTGCCCGCCGGCCTTGCCTACCAGCGGCGGATCTTGATGATGTGCGCCATCTTGGTCTCGGGAGAGAGCTCGACGTAAGCGGTCGGGCCACTCCAGCGGTAGCGCTCGTCCGACAGCAGATCGTGCGCCTGGTACTGCTCGCCAGCGTCGATGCCGAAGGTGGCCAGCGGTATGTGCAACACCGATCCATGCTTGTGGAAGGGGTCGAGGTTGACGACGCAGACGATGATGTCCGAGCGGTCCTCGGTCATCTTGGCGTAAGCGAGGATCTGCGGGTTGTCGGCGCCCAGGAAGAGGACGTTGTTGTAGGTCTGCAGGGCCGGCGACTCGCGGCGGATCCGGTTGATCCGGGTGATGATATCGACGATGTTGCCCGGCGCCCTCCAGTCGCGTACCCGGATCTCGTACTTCTCCGAGTCGAGGTACTCCTCCTTGCCCGGCAGCGCGTCGTTCTCGCACAGCTCGTAGCCGCTGTAGATGCCGTAAACACTCGATAGCGTCGCCGCCAGGACGACGCGCATGATGAACGCCGGCCGGCCGCCGAACTGCAGGATGGGCGGCAGGATGTCGGGCGTGTTGGCGAAGAAGTTGCCGGTGAAATACTCCTTCATCTCGCTGCAGGTCAGCTCGGTGACGTATTCGGTCAGGTCGTGCTTGTGGTTGCGCCAGGTGAAGTAGGTGTAGGACTGGGCGAAACCAACCTTTGCCAGCAAGCGCATCATCTTTGGTTTGGTGAAGGCTTCGGCGAGGAAGATGACCTCAGGATGCTTGCGGTGCACTTCGGCGATCACCCATTCCCAGAATGGTACCGGCTTGGTGTGCGGGTTATCGACCCGGAACGTGGTGACGCCCTTGTCGACCCAGAAGAGGAAGATCTTCAGCATCTCCTGCCACAGTCCGGAACGGTCGGCGGTACCGAAGTTCAGCGGGTAGACGTCCTGGTATTTCTTCGGCGGGTTCTCGGCGTACTTGATCGAGCCATCCGGCCGATGGAAGAACCACTCGGGGTGCTCGGCGACGTACGGATGGTCGGGGGAGCAGTTCATGACGTAGTCGAGGGCGATCTCGATTCCGAGTTCGCGGCAGGTGGCGACGAACTGATCCCAGTCGGCCCAGGTACCGAGCTGCGGCTCGAGCGCCATGTGCCCGCCGTGCTCGTTGCCGATTGCCCACGGGCTGCCGACGTCGCCCGGAACGGCGACCAGGCTGTTGTTCTTGCCCTTGCGGAAGCTGTGGCCGATCGGATGGATTGGTGGCAGGTAAACGACATCGAAGCCCATCGCCCTGATCTCGCGCAGGCGACGGATGCTGTCCTGCAGCGTGCCATGACGGTAGGGCATGCTGCCCTGCGAGCGGGGAAAGAACTCGTACCAGGCGGCGAAGCGGGTCACCGGACGATTGACCATGATCGCCAGCGGCGGGCTCATCTCATGGCCCTCGCTGCGGTCGGGACAACTCGCCATCAGGCTGCGCATGACGGCACCGATGCCGAGGTCGATCGCGCCCTGCTGCTCGCCGACGGCGAGTGCACCCTCCATTGCCGCGAGGAGGCCGTTGATGCGGGATCGTGCAGGCGTTGGTGCGAGTGCGGCTGAGGTGCGGATGATCTGCAATCCTTCGAGGAGTTCGCTGTTGAGGTTGGCGCCGGGGACGTTCTTCTTGGTGATTTCGTCGGCCCATGACAGGTAGCGTTCGGCGTAGGCTTCGATCGTGTACTCCCAGCAGCCGATCGCGCCGACGGTGAAGTCGCCATACCAGCGGTCGTTGTCGCCCTGGGCCATCGGGCTCTCATGCCACCTCTTCTCGCCGACCTTGCGCACCTTGAGCACTGCCGCCAGCTTGTCGTGGCCCTCCTTGTAGATATCCGCGCTGACGGCGACCGTCTCGCCGATGACACGTTTGATGGGAAAGCGGCCGCCCTGGATTTGCGGCTCGACCGCTTCGATGATCACGCGGGGGTAGTTCTCGGGAACCATCATGCTGCTCCTGAATCCTGAACCGGCCGTGCCGGCAGGAAAAGAATCAAAAAGCGGACGGGCGCTGCCGGCCCGCCCATCCATGTCGGCGCGCGGGCGCGCCGGCCGCCGGGTCGGGAACGGCGTCGCGGAACGACCGGCTCGCGGTCTCTCGCGGCGATGCTTCCGCCCGGAGCGAAGATCATTTCAGCAGCGAATCGTAAAGTCGCTTCGTCTGCTGGGCGATGCTCGTCCAGCTGAAGACATCGCGCGCGCGCTTCTGGCCTGCAGCAGCCATCGAATCCGCGAGTTCCGGGTTGTCGAGGATCTTGTTGATCGCCGCTGCCAGGTCGCGCGAGAAGATGTCCGGATTGACCGGCTCGAAGGGGGCGACATGCAACTGCTCGAGCGGCACCAGGAAGCCTGTGACGCCGTCGATGACGACCTCCTTGATGCCGCCGACGGCACTCGCGACGACCGCCGTCCGGCAGGCCATCGCCTCGAGATTGATGATGCCGAACGGCTCGTAGATCGACGGGCAGCAGAAGACGGTGGCATGCGAGTAAAGCTCGATCGCCTCGGCCTTGCTGACCATCTCCTGGATCCAGATGACGTTGGTGAAACCCTCCTGCCGGACCCGCTTGACCGCCGTCTCCATCTCGTGCAGCACTTCCCTGGTGTCGGCGGCGCCGGCGCAGAGGACGATCTGTGCCTCGCGGTTGATGTATTGGATCGCGTTCACCAGATGGACGATGCCCTTCTGGCGGGTGATGCGGCCAACGAAGAGGACGATCGGCTTGCCGGGATCGACGCCATACTTTTCCAGCGCCGCGGTCTCGTCGGTCGGGTGGTACTGGTCGACGTTGATGCCGTTGTAGATCACCGAGATTTTGGCCGGATCGATGTCGAAGTGTTCGAGGATGTCCTGCTTGGTTCCCTCGGAGACGGCGATCACCGCGTCGGCCATGCTCAACGAGGTCTTTTCGATCCACGACGACATGTCGTAGCCGCAGCCGAGCTGTTCGCGTTTCCAGGGTCGCAATGGTTCGAGCGAATGCACCGTGTGCACCAGCGGGATGCCGTAGAGGGTTTTCGCCAGGATGCCTCCGAGGTGGGCGTACCACGTATGCACATGCACGATGTCGGCATCCACCTGTTCGCTGAGCGTCTCGAGATTCGCCTCGAAGGTATCGAGAGCGCCGCTGAGCTTCCGGTCGACGTGGGCAAAGCTGCCGTTGCCGAACGGGAAGCCCTTGACTCGCACGCCGTCGACCACAGTGTCCTGGTCACCAAAGGAGCGAACTTCGACATGCATCAGTTTGGCCAGCTCGCCAGACAGATATTCGACGTGAACACCGGCTCCGCCGTAAACGTATGGAGGGTACTCTCGCGTCAATAGCAGTACTTTCATCGCGGTACTTTCCGTTGTTGATTTGAGGGTTTGGCGCGCCGCCGGCGCGTCCTTCGAAAGCCCTGACATTGTATCGGGAAAGGCAGTGGCCGGCCAGAATCGGCACCGCTTTTGTTGCGGCGCAACAGGGCCTGGCGTGCGCGCGGTTGCGGCGCGGCGAGCGGGCGCGTGGGCGGCTGCAGGCGACGCCGGAGGTCAGGACGGGTAGAATACGGGCGATGAATCTGCTGGCCATCGAGACTTCCACCGAGTCGGGCTCCATCGCCCTGTGGTGCGACGGCCGTCTGCTGCGTCGCAGCTGCCCGGCCGGTGCGGCGCATTCGCAAACCCTGCTGCCGCTGCTCGGCAGCGCCTTGCAGGAAGCCGGCCTCGGCTATGGCGATCTGCACGGGATTGCCTTCGCCGCCGGTCCGGGATCCTTCACCGGACTCCGCATCGCCTGTGGCGTGGCGCAGGGACTGGCTGTTGCCCATTCCTTGCCGGTGATTGCGGTGGGTACGCTCGAGGCGATGGCGCTGGCCAGTGGCGGCGAGCGCGTCATCGTCCTGCTCGACGCGCGCATGGGCGAGGTCTATCACAGCCGTGTCGTCGCCGGTACCGAGGCCCTGCCGCCGGCGGTCTGCCGCCCCGACGCGCTGCCAGTGCCCGATACGGAGGGCTGGCTCGCCTGTGGCAACGGGCTCGCCGCCCATCCGTTGCTGCGACAGCGGCTGTCGCAGTGGGTACGCGACTGGTTGCCGGATCTCCTGCCCGATGCCGGCGCGGTCGCTAGCCTGGCGGCACCGCGGCTGGCGCGTGGTGAAGGGGTCGATGCGGCGGCGGTGGCGCCGCTTTATGTGCGCAACAAGGTGGCACTGACGACCGCCGAACGCCTGGCGACCGGGGGAAAGGCTTGAGCGCCGTGTTGCTGCCGCGCGTCGAGATGTTGCCACTCGGCGATGGCGACATCGACGAGATGGTCGCGATCGAGAACTGCATCTTCCCGCACCCGTGGACGTGCGGCAACTTCGTCGATTCGATCGCCAGTGGCTACAGCGCCTGGGGTTGCCGGGTCGCCGGCGAGCTGGTCGGCTACTTCGTACTGATGGTCGCAGTCGATGAGGCACACCTGCTCAACATCAGCGTCGCCGGAAAGCGCCAGCGGATGGGCTTTGGCGCCCGTCTGCTGGAGTGGGCGATGAGTACGGCGCGGCAGGCGGGCGCGAGCAGCCTATTGCTCGAGGTGCGACCGTCCAACCGAGGTGCGCTGGCGCTGTACCGACGGTTCGGCTTTCGCCAGATCGGCTTGCGACGCGGCTACTACCCAGCGGCGGAGGGACGCGAAGACGCGCTCGTCTTGCGGTGCGAGCTGGCCAGATTCCTGGCATGAGCGGCGGCGACCGCCTTCGCCCGCCGCTGACGCGGCCGCAGATTCTGCGCGAGATGGGCCTGTCGCCGCTGTGGCGACTGCGCGCGCCCGCTTCGCCGCTGCCGCAGGGCGGGGTGACAGCGGTGTCCGGCCTCGACCAGCATGAGCCTGGCGAGGCTCATGCTGCCGTGCCGCAGGGGCCGTTGGCGGCAGCCGTTGGTGATCGCAGCGTGGAGATCGCCGCCATGGGGTGGGAGGAGTTGCGGCAGAGTGTCGCCGACTGCCGCGCCTGCAGTCTCTGCCAGGCGCGCCGGCAGGCGGTGCTTGGTGTCGGCGACCTCAAGGCCGACTGGCTGTTCATCGGCGAAGGCCCTGGGGCCGAGGAGGATGCGCGCGGCGAGCCCTTCGTCGGTCCGGCCGGCAAGCTCCTCGATGCGATGCTGGCAGCGATCGATCTGCAGCGCGGCGACGACGTCTACATTGCCAATGCTGTCAAGTGCCGCCCACCCGGCAACCGCACCCCGGAGGCCGGCGAGATCGCTGCCTGCGCGCCCTATCTGCGGCGACAGATTGCGCTCCTGCAGCCGCGTCTGATCGTGTTGCTGGGCCGTGCGGCGGCGCATGCCCTGCTCGGTGGGGTCGGCTCGCTCGCCAGCATGCGCGGGCAATCATTCTCGTACGGCACGTCCGCGGGTGGCGGGAACATCCCGGTGATCGTCAGCTACCATCCCGCCTATCTGCTGCGGACACTACCCGACAAGGCGCGTGCCTGGGAGGATCTGTGCCGCGCGCGCGCGCTGATGCGCGCCGCCAAGGCTGCCGCTGCCGGGTTCGGTCCCGGAGCCGATCCGGGCGCTGCGACGGCGCTCTAACTTTCCGCGTAGCGCACCCGCTGCCGCGGTTTGCTGGGCTGCGTCAGGTGGTCGAGCGGCAGGGCGTGCGTCTGCTTGACCGTCTGCAGCGCAATGCTCGTCCGGATGCGACCCACTCCCGGCAGGCCGAGCAGGCGCTTCATGGTCAGCTCGCCAAAGGCGGCCAGATCGGCGACGACGATGCGCAACATGTAGTCGGCATCACCGCTGACGGAGTAGCACTCGAGCACTTCCGGAATCGCCGAAACGGCGTCCTCGAACGCTTCGCAGGCCGACTCGCCGGTCGGCTCCAGGCTCACCTGTGCGAACGCCGTGATCGACAGGCCGAGTGCGCCAGGGGCGAGGAGGGCGACGTAACCGGCAATGACCCCGTCTTCCTCCAGACGCTGGATGCGGCGGCTGATCTGCGATGGGGAAAGCCGGATCTGTTCGCCGAGCGTCGCGTTGGTCGCGTTTCCCTTTCGCTGCAATGCATCAAGCAACGCAAGATCGTAGCGATCGATGGTTATTTTGGACATGAATGGGCTCTTGAGTGCAATAAATATGCCCAGTATAGGGAAAACATGCTGCTTCGCAAGCGCCAGAATTCGCCGGCGGGCGCCGGGCCTGCCCTGCGGGCGGCGATTGCCAGGCGGCAGTCAGTCAGCCGGGCGGGAAACGGTTGCTCAGAGTTTGCCGTCGTCGAGATGGATGACGTCGTCGCGCAGGCGCTGGTTCGCTTCGTGTCGCCGCTTGACGAGCCACATCGCACCGCTGACGAAAAGGCCGAAGAGGGTGATCACCAGGTAGATCGACCACTGTCCGCGGATCATCAGGAAGTAGAGGCCGGTCATCGCCAGGATCGACAGGTTCTCGTTGAAGTTCTGGACGGCGATCGAGTGGCCTGCACCCATCAGGATGTGGCCACGGTGCTGCAGCAGTGCATTCATCGGCACGACGAAGAAGCCGGAGAAGGCGCCGATCAGGACCAGCAGCGGCACCGCCAGCCAGGTATGCTGGACGAAGTTCATGATCAGGACGATGCCGCCCATCGCGATGCCGAGCGGGATGACTCGCACCGCCTTGCGCAGCGTGATCATCCGCGCTGCGCCAATTGCGCCGAGCGCCACGCCAATCGCCACCACGCCCTGCAGCATGCTCGATTTCGAGAGATCGAGCTGCAGCGCGGTCTCGGCCCAACTGATGACGATGAACTGGAGGGTGGCGCCGGCGCCCCAGAACAGCGTCGTCACCGCCAGCGAAACCTGTCCCAGGCGATCACGCCAGAGGAGCAGCAGGCAATGGTTGAACTCGCGCAGCAGGTACCACGGGTTCTTGTGCAGCGCCCGGTGATCGACACCGGTATCGGGGACGCGGAGATTGAACAGGGCGGCCAACAGATAGAACGTGGCGACGAAGCACAGGGCCATTTCGCCGACGGTGTCGACCCCGGTATCGATCAGCGGCAGGTTGCAGCCGAGCAGCCGCTGCGCCACGTCCGGCTGGATCAGCATGCCACCGATGACCACGCCGAGAATGATCGCGCTGACCGTCAGCCCCTCGATCCAGCCGTTGGCAACCACCAGCAGGCGGTGCGGCAGATACTCGGTCAGGATGCCGTACTTGGCCGGCGAGTAGGCGGCGGCACCAAGCCCGACGACCGCGTAGGCGAGCAGGGGGTGCACGTCCCAATACATCATGGCGCAGCCCAGGATCTTGATGCCGTTGCTGATGAACATGACGCGCCACTTCGGCATCGAGTCGGCGAACGCGCCGACGAAAGCGGCGAGGACGACGTAGGAGACGGTGAAGAAGGTCTTCAGCAGCGGTTCGTACGCGGCAGGCGCCTGCATCTCGCGCAGCGCCGCGATGGCAACGATCAGCAGCGCGTTGTCGGCCAGCGCCGAAAAGAACTGCGCTGCCATGATGATGTAAAAACCGAGGGGCATCAGATATTATTGATGGAGCCGTTCCTTGAGTGTCCGCCTTATACCATGAACGGACGCACTTTGTTAGTTTGTTGGCCTGCGTGCCGCGGCGCTGCGCGTTCCGGCGTCGCTCGGCGGGCAAGCAGGCGCGGCTCTGGCCGGGAGGGCGCTTTTGTGTTTGAATTCGGTTTGCGGGAAAAGGGGGGATGACCGGTGGCTGATCGTCGATTGCAGGTGTTCCACGCGGTGGCGAAGCATCTTTCCTTTACCAAGGCTGGCGAGGCCCTGCACATGACCCAGCCGGCTGTCACCTTCCAGATCAAGCAACTGGAGGAACGCTTCAATACCCGCCTTTTCGAACGAGGCGGCGCGCGCGTCTCGCTGACTGCCGCGGGTGAGGTGGTCCTCGATTACGCCGAACGGATTCTCGGTCTCTCGAACGAACTCGACATCCGGATCGCCGAGATGACCGGACAAATGAGCGGCAGCCTGTTGGTCGGTGCCAGTACGACGATCGCCGAGTTCATGCTGCCGCCGATCCTCGGCGAGTTCAACGTCCGTTACCCGCAGGTCCGCGCCCGCCTGACGGTTGCCAATTCGGACGCGATCGGCAATGCGGTCGCCGCACACACGCTGGATATCGGGCTGATCGAGTCGAAGGTCACCCATCCCGCCCTGCAGTGCGAGGTGTGTGGTGACGATGAGTTGCAGGTGGTATGCACGCCGGGTCATCCACTCGCCAGCCGGTCGGAGGTGGACGCACGGAGTCTGCTGGCGCACGACTTCATCGCCCGCGAGCCGGGATCGGGGACGCGCGAGGTGACCGACGATTACCTGCGCGCGTGCGGGATCGACCCCGGGAAGCTCAAGACGCTGATGGAACTCAGCAGCCCGGAAGCGCTCAAGGGCGTGGTCGCCACCGGCCTTGGCTGCTCGATCGTCTCGCGCGCCAGCTTCGAGAAGGAAAGGCAGCTCGGCAGCCTCATCGCCATTCCGCTGCGGCCGCCATTGCGGCGGACCCTGTCGCTGGTCTACCCGAAGGAGCGCTTCCGTTCCCGCGTCGTGCTGACTTTCGTCGACTTTGCCAAGGCGAAACTGCACGAGCTGACGGCCTGATGCCGCGCCCGATCGAAGCAGACGTCGATCTGGCGGCGCTGCGGCACAACTATCTGCTCGCCCGCCGCCATGCGGCGCGGGGTGGCAGCGCGGCGAGGGCCTGGGCGGTGGTGAAGGCGAACGCCTACGGTCATGGACTGCTGCTGGCCGCCACGGCGCTCGGCGATGTGGCGGACGGTTTTGCCCTGCTCGACATCGACGAGGCGGTGCGCCTGCGCCAAGCCGGGATTCGCCAGCCGATCCTCCTTCTCGAGGGCTTCTTCACTGCGGCCGATCTGGCTGCATGCTGCGAACATGAGCTGAGCGTTGTCATTCACTGCCTCGATCAGTTGCAGATGCTGCGACAGGCGGGGTTGTCGCGCCGCCTGCCGATCTATCTCAAACTGAACAGCGGCATGAACCGACTCGGGTTGGTGGCGCGGCAACTGCCGGCGGCGCGCGAGCACCTGGCAGCGCTGCTTGGCGATGGCGACGGCGGCCTGACGCTGATGACGCACTTCGCCGAGGCTGACGCCGACGGTGGCGAGGCGTGCCTTCGCTGGCAGCTCGAACGCTTTGACCGCATGCTCGACGACTGGCCGCAGTCCGCCTCGCTGCCTGTCTCGCTCGCCAATTCGGCAGCCATCCTGCGTTACCCGAGCACCGCGCGCGACTGGGTGCGCCCGGGAATCATGCTCTATGGCGGCAGCCCCTTTGCCAGCGAGGATGCGGAGAGCCTCGGCCTGCGGCCGGTGATGACGCTGCGCAGCCGGATTCTGGCGGTACAGGACATCGCCGCCGGCGAGCGTGTCGGCTATGGCGGTACCTTCGTCGCCACGCGGCCGACGCGCGTCGGCATCGTTGCCTGCGGCTACGCCGACGGCTATCCGCGGCATGCACCCGGGGGAACGCCGATCCTTGTCGGCGGGCAGCGGACGCAGACCATCGGGCGGGTGTCGATGGACATGCTCGCCTGTGATCTGACCGACCTGCCGGCCAGCGGCGTCGGCAGTCCGGTCGTGCTGTGGGGCGAGGGCATGCCGGCCGACGAAGTCGCGACGGCTGCCGGCACCATCAGCTACGAGCTCTTCTGTGCGCTTGCCCGGCGCGTACCCGTGCGCACCGTCTGACCGTGGCGCGCGCCGGCGGCAGCCAGCAGAAGAGCCACTTCTCCTGCAGCGAATGCGGAAGCAGCGTTGGCAAATGGCAGGGGCAGTGCCCGGGCTGTGGTCTGTGGAACACGCTGGTCGAGACCGTCGCCAGCGCTGCGCCGGCGGCCGGACAGCGTCGCTTCGCCGGTCTGGCAGGCTGCAGCGAGGTGCAGACGCTGGCCGACATCGAAGCGCGTGAAGAGGAACGACTCTCCACCGGCATCGGCGAGTTCGACCGTGCGCTCGGCGGCGGACTGGTCAGCGGTGGCGTCATCCTGATCGGTGGTGACCCGGGAATCGGCAAGAGCACGTTGCTGCTGCAGGCACTAGCCGGCCTGGCGGCAAAGGAAAACGTTCTCTACGTCAGCGGTGAGGAATCCGGACAGCAGATCGCACTGCGTGCGCGGCGACTGGCGCTGGCAACCGGCAGGCTGCGGCTGCTGGCCGAGATCAATCTCGAGCAGATCCTGGCGGCGCTGCAGTCCGCGCCGCCACGGGTGGCGGTGATCGACTCGATCCAGACGCTGTGGTCGGAGGAGCTCAGTTCGGCGCCGGGCTCGGTCAGTCAGGTACGCGAATGCGCGGCGCAACTGACACGCCTGGCCAAGCGGACCGGCATCACGGTGATCCTCGTCGGACACGTCACCAAGGAGGGCGCCATTGCCGGACCGCGCGTGCTCGAGCACATCGTCGACAGCGTGCTCTACTTCGAGGGCGACACCCATTCGAGCTTCCGCCTGATCCGTGCGGTGAAGAATCGCTACGGCGCGGTCAACGAGATCGGCGTCTTCGCCATGACCGACCGCGGTCTGAAGGCGGTGAGCAACCCCTCGGCAATCTTTCTCTCGCAGCACGGCGCCGAGGTCGCCGGGTCATGCGTGCTGGTCACCCAGGAGGGGACGCGGCCGCTGCTCGTCGAGGTGCAGGCACTGGTCGACCAGGCGCACGGCAACCCGCGGCGGTTGACGGTCGGCCTCGATGCGCAACGGCTGTCGATGCTGCTGGCGGTCCTGCACCGCCATGCCGGCATCGTCTGCTTCGACCAGGATGTCTTCGTGAACGCCGTAGGCGGCGTCAGGATCAGCGAGCCGGCAGCCGATCTCGCGGTCCTCCTGGCGATCGTTTCTTCACTCAAGAACAGGGCGTTGCCGGAGAAACTCGTGGTGTTCGGCGAGGTCGGTCTGGCGGGCGAGATCCGGCCGGCGCCACGCGGTCAGGAACGCCTCCGTGAGGCCGCGAAGCTCGGCTTCACGCGCGCCCTGGTTCCCGAGGCGAACCGGCCGCGGCAGGCGATTGCCGGTATCGAGGTCATTCCCGTGCGGCGGGTCGAGGAAGCTGCGGGCCGTCTGCGCGAACTCGAATGAACTGGCGTCCGGGGGCCGCTGCCGCCAGCCGCTGCGGACAACCGGCGGCAGCTGAGGGATCAGCGGCGGCGGTAGAGCAGGCCGGCGGCGACGAGGCCGAGTGCGACCAGGGCGAGTCCGTTCGGCTCCGGGATCGAGATCTCGAACGGGTTGTTCGCCGACAGCATGATGCTGCCGCAGGCGACGCATGGGGTCGCAGCGTCGCTCACCACCATCCGCAGCGTCCACTTGCCGGCGGCGTCGAACAGTGGCGCGAAGTCGAAGTCGAGGTCGCGGGGTTGCCACTGCCCGGGCACGGTGTTGGGCAGATAGCGGGTACTGCCGACCGTTGTTCCGTTGAGCTCGAAGCTGAACTCGAGCGGCTCCTTGAGGTTGTTCGAATACCACGGCGAGGGGGGCATCAGGTTGAGCGTGAGTTGCAGCGAGTTGACCTGCGTCAGCCACGCTGCCGCGAACGACTGGTGAGCTTCCTGGCCGATCGCGTAGTAGCTGCCGTTGAGCCCGCCCGAGCCCGGCGCGCTGAACACGCCACTGTAGCTCAGACCCGCCGATACCGGCGGCGCCAACGACAGGGCGGAAGCGAGAAGCGCCATCCCGAGCACACTGCCGAATCGCTTGCTGACCATCACCAATCCTCCCGTTTGCGTCCGCCAGGCCGTCTGCCGGACGATCCGTGTCGCTCCGTCCAGCCGGCTCCCTGCCGGCAGCGATTCCTGCGACGTTCTCTCCACTTGCTGTCCGGCGCCGGAGCAGGCGGCAGGAACCCCATCCTGCACCACCGCTTCCACCAGACTCCCCTGATCATTGTAGCAGCCACGAGCGTCGCCGGCGACGCAATCGCGCCGCCCCTGAACTGGAGTATCCTGCGACTGTCAGAGTTCCTCGCCGTGCGCCGCCGCGGGTGTCGGTCGTGGCGCGGCCACGGACGTTGCGGGCGGCGCACGGAAGCCGGCTGGCCAGCAAGCGCAGCATCGTGCATGCGCCGGCCGCTCGCCGCAGCATCGGAATCACCGGAATCCAGCAACGAAGTGCAACTGATCTCTTTTTCCTGGCGGATGCTGCGCCGTGATGCGCGCGGCGGCGAGTTGCGCCTGCTGGCAACGGCGTTGGCGGTGGCGGTGGCCGCGCTGACCGCCGTCGGCTTCTTCGCCGACCGGGTGCGGCAGGCGCTCGACCGCGAGTCACACCAGCTGCTCGGTGCCGATCTCCTGCTGACCGCCGATCAGCCGTGGTCGACGAGCGTCGTCGACCAGGCGCGCGCGCATGGTTTGCAGGTGGTCGCGACGGTTACCTTTCCGAGCATGGTGACGCACGGCGCGGGCGACGATCTGCGGGCACAGCTGGCGGAGATCAAGGCCGTCGCCGCCGGTTATCCATTGCGCGGCTCGCTGCGTGTCGCGCCGGCGCCGAATGCAGTCGATGCGCCGGCAGCGGGTATCCCGCCGCGCGGCACGACCTGGATCGACGAGCGCCTGGCGTCGGCGCTGGGCGCCGGGGTCGGTGACCGCATCGCCGTCGGGCAAAGCACGCTGCTGGTTGGCGCAGTGCTGACGCTGGAGCCCGATCGCGGCATCAACTTCTTCAGCGTCGCACCGCGGCTTCTCATGCATCTCGACGATCTGCCGGCGACGGCGCTGCTGCAGGTCGGCAGTCGTGTCGCGTACCGCCTGCTGCTGGCCGGCGACCTGCCGCTGGTCAAGCGCTTCCAGCGCGAGATCGAACGGCGGCTGGAGCGCGGGCAGCGGATCGAGGACCCGCAGAACGGGCGGCCGGAAATTCGCAGCGCGCTCGAACGGGCGCAGAAGTTCCTCGGCCTCGCCGCTCTGCTGACAGTGGTGCTGGCGGCCGTGGCGGTGGCACTGGCCTCCCGCCGTTACGTGCAGCGCCACCTCGACCCCTGCGCCGTGATGCGTTGCCTCGGGGCGACACAGGCGCTGCTGCTGCGTCTGCATCTTGGCCAGTTCGCCGCGCTCGGCCTGCTGGCCGCGCTGGCCGGCTGTGTTCTCGGCTACGCCGCACATTTCGCCCTGCACGCCTGGCTGGCGCAGCTGCTGGCGACACCGTTGCCGCCGCCCGGGCTGCTGCCGGCGCTGCAGGGCATCGCCGTCGGTCTGCTGCTGCTCTTCGGCTTCGCCGTACCGCCATTGCTGCAGCTCAACCGGGTGCCGACGCTGCGCGTCCTGCGGCGCGAACTCGGCAATCCACAGGGCGGTACCGTCGCCGGCTATCTGCTCGGCTTTCTCGCCCTTGCCGGCCTGATGTTCTGGGTTGCCGGCGAAGTCGAGCTCGGTGCCTGGGTGCTCGCCGGATTCAGCCTGGCGATGCTGCTTTTCGCCGTCGCGGCGCGCAGCGCCATCCGGCTGGCGGCGGCGCTGCGCGGTGGCAGCCGTGCGGTTGGCGGGGCTGGGATCGGCTGGCGTTACGGGCTGGCCAGCCTCGAGCGGCGCGCCCACGCCAGCGTCGTGCAGATCGTCGCGCTGGCGCTCGGCTTCATGGCGCTGCTGCTGCTGACGGTGGTTCGTGGCGACCTGCTCGATGCCTGGCGGCGGGCGGTGCCGGTGGATGCACCGAACCGCTTCGTGGTGAACATCCAGCCCGAGCAGGTCGGACCGGTGCGCGCAGCGCTGCTGGCGCAGGGGGTGCCGACCGAGCTGGCACCGATGGTGCGCGGGCGCCTGACGCGCATCAACGGCGCCGAGGTGGGCGCCGGCAACTACACCGACGACCGTGCGCAGCGACTGATCGAGCGCGAGTTCAACCTGTCGATGCGGCCAGACCTGCCTGCCGGCAACAGTGTCGGTGCGGGTCGCTGGTTCCTGCCCGGCGAACTCGCGGGCCAAGCGGACGACGCGGCCGCCTCGGTCGAGGAGGGGCTGGCGCGGACTCTCGGGCTGGTGGTCGGCGACCGCATCGAGTTCGTCGTCGCCGGCGAACGGATCGGCATGAAGATCGTCGGCCTGCGCAAGGTGAATTGGGACACCATGCGCGTCAACTTCTTCGTCCTCACGCCGCCGGTTGTTCTCGAAGGTTACCCGGCAAGCTGGATCACCAGTTTTCACCTGCCACCGGAAAGAGCCGACGTGATCAACCGCCTGGTGCGGGATTTCCCGAACCTGACGGTGATCGACGTCGCGGCGATCCTGCGTCAACTGCAGTCGATCATGGAGCAGGTGGCCCGTGCGGTACAGTTCGTCTTCCTGTTCACGCTCGCGGCAGGCGTCATCGTCCTGCACGCCGCGCTCGCTTCGGCGGCCGAGGAGCGGCGCTACGAACTGGCGGTCATGCGCGCTCTGGGTGCCCGGCGAGAACAGTTGCGGCGAACATTGCTTGCCGAATTCGCCGCCATCGGCTCCTTTGCCGGGCTGATCGCCGCCGTCGGGGCGATTGCCGTGGGACAGTTCCTGGCGCAGCAGGTGTTCCGCTTCGAGGTCGCGATCAACTTATGGCTGTTGCCGCTGGCGATCGGCGGTGGTGCCCTGCTGGTCACCGCCGCCGGCTGGTTCGCGGCTGCGCGCCTGCTGCAGAGCGCGCCGCTGGAGGCGCTGCGCGCCGGCAGCAGCTAGCCGTCGTACTGCGGTCCGGGATGCTGCCGGCGTACCGCGGGGCTGCCGCTGGCGAACGGGCATCCGGTATCATATCGGCTGTGACGGGTCGCTCTGGCAGATGATCGCTGCTGCGTTCCGCCTCGTTTGTCGAACCATTTTGAGGGGAGGGGAGTTGCGCCATGACCGAGAAGACACTGCTGGTATTGCGGCACGGAAAGTCCGACTGGAGTACCGGTCACGAGGATTTCCACCGGCCGCTGGTCGATCGCGGCCGGCTGGGCAGCCAGAAGATGGGTGCCTGGATCAAGCACCACAAACTGGTTCCGGATCTCGTCGTCAGCTCGATGGCCGAGCGTGCCCGCGCGACGACGGTGGCTGCGTGCAAGGCGATGGGGCTGCCACTGAAGACGGTGCGTTGGGACGAGCGGCTTTACGCGGCGCCGGTCGAGGATCTGCTGGCGGCGCTCGCCGATTGTCCGAAGAGTGCGCGGCGGGTGATGGTCGTCGGACACAATCCGGGGCTCGAGGATTTGGTGGAGTATCTCAGCCACGAGCAGCTGGCAATTCCGGATGACGGCAAGTTGCTGCCGACCTCGGCGCTGGCGCGGCTCGAGATGGTCGAGAGCTGGACGGACCTGAAGCGCGGCTGTGGCCACCTGATCTCGTTGACCCGCCCGGGTCAGGTACCGGAACCGCCCGTGAGCGAGGTCGATGATGAGACGAACCGGGGACCGGTGCCGGATTACTTCTTCACCCAGTCTGCGGTCCTTCCGTACCGGCTGGTCGATGGCCGGCTCGAGATCATGCTGATCGCCTCGCGCAAGGGCACCCGCTGGGTCGTACCGAAGGGCGTCAAGGAGCAGGAACTGTCGCTGCGCGATTCCGCCGCCAAGGAGGCGCTGGAAGAAGGCGGCGTGCGGGGCAATGTCGCCGCCGAGCCGATCGGCCAGTACGAGTACAGGAAGTGGGGCGGTGTCTGCGCCGTCACCGTCTTTCCAATGGAAGTGACCGAGAGCATTCCCGAAGAAGAGTGGGAAGAGAGCCACCGCGAACGGCGGTGGGTCGAGCCGCAGGAGGCACAACGCCTGCTCGACGAACGCGCACTGCAGAAAATGGTCGGCAAACTCGAAAAGGGCATCCGCAAGGGCTGACGCAGTGCCCGCACGAGAGCTAGCTGCCGATTTCCTCCTCGGCCAGCCAGGCCTCGATTTCGCGATAGTCCCTGGCGTTCTGGCGGATGACGAGGAAGAAGACCAGCGCCAGCGCCAGCGCGAAGAGCAGCAAGGGAAGCTCGTGCCAGCCTGGAGTCACAAACAGTTGCCCGGTCATCGTCTCCTCCGCTGATTGTCGAGGTCGCCGCCGTCGCCGGCCGCCAGCATCCTCTTGTCGGACCGGCGGTGGCCGCCCGCGGTTCCCTTGTCGCAGGGGGCGGCCTGTTCCGCCGGCCACCGGCACGAGCCGGCGTCGGCCGGCGGGCGGCAGATCCCCGCTGGACTCAGATCACGCGCACGCGGATCACGTGCGCCACTCCGCGGATGGCGTCGATCACCGCCGCATCCGGCTCGCTTTCGACGTCCATGAGGTTGAAGGCGAGCTCGCCACGACTCTTGTTAACCATGTCGACGACATTCACCTTGTGGTCGGCCAGGATCGACAGCACGTGCCCGAGGACGCCCGCGACGTTCTCGTTGGCGAAGGTGATGCGCACCGTTCCGGGGCTTCGCTCCATGGCGATCTTCGGATAGTTCACCGAGTTGGTGATGTTGCCGTTCTCTAGATAATCGACGAGTTGGTCGGCGGCCATCACCGCGCAGTTTTCCTCGGATTCCTCGGTGCTGGCGCCGATGTGCGGCATGGCGATGATCTTCGGTTTGCCGAGCAGCGCCGGCTCCGGGAAGTCGCAGACATACCTGCCGAGCCGGCCGGCGTCGAGGCTACGCAGCACCGCGGCCGCATCGACGATCGCGTCGCGGGCGAAGTTGAGCAGGACGGCGCCCGGCTTGATCACCGCCAGCGTATCGTCATTGATCATGTGTCGCGTCGTGTCGACCGCCGGCACATGCAGCGAGATGTAGTCGGAGCGTGCAAGGAGCGACTGCAGGTTCTCCATTCTGCTGACTTCGTTCGACAGCCTCCAGGCCGCGTCGATCGACAGCACCGGGTCGAAACCGACGACCGTCATGCCCATCGCCAGAGCCATGTCGGCGACCATCGAGCCGATGGCACCCAGACCGACGATGCCGAGCGTCTTGCCGCGCAGCTCGCTGCCGGCGAAGCGCGACTTCGCCTTCTCCACCAGCGCCGACATTTCGGCGGAGTCATTGATCGCCGACAGCGACTGGACGTAATTCATGCCGTCGATGATGCCGCGCGCGCTGAGGAGCATGCCCGCCATCACCAGCTCCTTGACGGCGTTGGCGTTGGCGCCGGGAGTGTTGAAGACGACTATCCCCTGCTTGCCATACTCGGCGACGGGTACGTTGTTGACGCCGGCACCGGCGCGGGCGACCGCGAGCAGGGTCGCGGGGACCTCGATTCCCTGCAGCTTCTGACTGCGCAGAAGGAAGGCATCGGGATGGGCGATGTCGCTGCCAACTTCATACGACTTCCGGGGAAAACGTTCCAACCCCTTGATTGAAATTGTGTTATAGGTTCTGACCTTGAACATGGCTATGTCATCCGAAGCTGTTTGTTGGGGGGTGATACCTGGCGGCGTCAGGCGGCGACCTGCGCGTAGGCCCAAGCCAGCCAAGGCATCAGTGCCTGCAGATCGGCGCTGTCGATCGTCGCGCCGCACCAGATGCGGATTCCCGCCGGTGCGTCCTTGTAGGAACCGATGTCGTAAGCGACGCCCTCGCCTTCGAGCAGCTTGACCATCTTCTTCACCTGCTCGGCTGCCAGCGTGACGCTCAGGCAGACGCTGGTATTCGAGCGCGTTGCCCGGTCGCGGGCGAGGAAGGAGATCCAGTCGTTGGCGGCGACGAAGTCGGCGACGACGCCGAGGTTGGCCTCGCTGCGCGCAATCGCCGCGCTGACGCCGCCGATGCTCTCGATCCACTGCAGTGCGTCGAGGTAATCGGCGACGCAGAGCATCGACGGCGTGTTGATCGTCTCGCCGCGGAAGATGCCCTCGCTCAGCTTGCCGCCCGAGGTCAGGCGGAAGACCTTCGGCAGCGGCCACGGCGGCGCGTAGCTCTCGAGCCGAGCGACGGCGCGCGGGCCGAGGATCAGCATGCCGTGCGCACCTTCACCACCGAGGACCTTCTGCCACGAGAAGGTCACCACGTCCAGCTTCTCCCACGGCAGATCCATCGCGAAGACGGCCGAGGTCGCGTCGCATATCGTCAGCCCGGCACGATCGTCGGCGATCCAGTCGCCATTCGGCACCTTCACCCCGGAAGTCGTTCCGTTCCAGGTGAAGACCACGTCGTTGTCGAAGTTGACCTGCGACAGATCGACGATGTCGCCATAGTCAGCCTTGAGAACGCGTGCGTCGGCGAGTTTCAGCTGCTTGACGACATCGGTCGCCCAGCCCGAGCCGAAGGACTCCCAGGCGAGGACGTCGACGCCACGCTGACCGAGCAGCGACCACATCGCCATCTCCACCGCGCCGGTATCCGAACCGGGCACGACACCCACCCGATAGCCCTCCGGCAGCCCGAGGATGCGGGCCGTCTCGCTGCAGGCGAGCGCCAGTGCCTTCTTGCCCAGTGCCGAGCGATGCGAGCGGCCCAGCGTGTCGAGCTGCAGCGCGCTGACATCATAACCGGGGCGCTTGCTGCATGGTCCCGACGAGAAATTGGGATTGCGGGGTTTGACTGTGGGTTGCATGGTTGCCTCTGTCTCGGAAAAGGGAAAGCAGGGTTGGCGCTTCGGCGAGGGTCCGCGGACCTCCGGAAAACAAGCATGGGATTGTAGCAGAGAGTGTTTTTTGCGGCAGCACGCAGCCGTCTGCAGTGGCCATTCGCGGCCGCCAGCTGCTACCGGCGAGCACTCCGATGCGGTGTTGGCAGTCGATTCGCCTGGCGCCGGCTGGCAGGCTGTGGCATCCTTTGCCGCTCAGCGCAGGCAGCGGCGGACGAGGATGAAGCGGAGAACGGAAGTCGGCACGACCCGGACGGAAGGCGGCGGCGACGCAGCGGCCTGCCCTTGCGGCAGCCAGCGTCCGTATGGCGGATGCTGTGCTCCCCTGCACGCCGGCGTCGCCAGCGCTGCCGACGCGGCGGCGCTGATGCGCTCGCGCTACAGCGCCTACGTTCGCGGCCGCAACGACTACCTGCTGGCGACTTGGCACCCGTCGACACGGCCGCTTGGGCTCGACGACGCTGCCGCGACTCACTGGCTCGGTCTGCAGATTCGAAGACACTTGCCGGCTGCGCCGGATGCTGCGACAGTCGAGTTCGTTGCCCGCTATCGCCTTGCCGGGCGCGGCGGGCGGCTGCACGAGATCAGTCGATTCGTCCGCGAGGATGGTCGCTGGTATTACCTCGACGGCGAGTTTCCAGCGCCTGCGGCTGACGGCCGCGCGGCGTCGCCGGCTGCCGGCGGCTAGTGGCCTCGACAGCGTCAGGCGACCGGGCCGTGCTGCCGATCCTCTTTCGTGACGAACATCTGGTGGCCATCGACAAGCCGGCCGGGTTGCTGGTGCATCGCACCGTGCTCGACGCGCACGAGCGCCGCTTCGCCCTGCAGATGCTGCGCGACCAGCTCGGCTGCCACGTTTACGCCATCCACCGGCTCGACCGGGGCACCTCGGGTGTCCTCCTGTTCGCCCTGAGCAGCGAGGTGGCGCGGGTGATGAACAAGATGTTCACGCAGCGACAGGTCGAAAAGCACTATCTCGCGGTCGTCCGAGGATATCCGCCACTGCAGGGCGAGATCGACCATGCATTGCGCCGCTGCTTCGGCGACGACGAGGCTGACGACGAAGCGGCCACTCCGACCGCCCAGCAGGCCATCACCCGCTATCGCCGACTGGCGACGATCGAGCTGCCGCACGCCGTCGACCCCTATCCGCACAGCCGCTACGCGCTGCTCGAACTGGCGCCGCTGAGCGGCCGTCGTCACCAGTTGCGTCGCCATCTGAAGCACATCGCGCATCCGATCATCGGCGACACGACCTACGGCAAGGCGGCGCACAACCGCGTCTTCCGCGCGCTGCTGGGCTGCCAGAGAATGCTGCTGGCGTGCACCGAACTGCGTTTCCCGCACCCTGTCAGCGGCATGCCACTGACCGTCGTGGCACCGCTGGCGGGGGAGTTCCTGCGCCTCGTCGAGCGGCTGCAGTGGACGGCAACGCTGCCGCGTGCATGGCTGCCGGCCGGCGCGGTCACCGCTGATGGCTGAGGTCGAAGAATCTCTGTTGGCAGGGGTGCCGCTGCTGCTCGTACGGCCGTCCGGCAGCGTCCGCGCGCTGCCGACCGTGCTGTGGGTGCACGGCTACGGCGCCAGCAAGGAGACGCACCTTGCCGAACTGCTCCGCCTGGCGGACCTCGGCCTGCTGGCCGTCGGCATCGATGCCGTCGCCCATGGCCGGCGGCGCCCTGCCGGCTTCGAACACCGGGTCACGGGCTCGCCACGAGAGGACGCGGCGGTCTTCCGCCAGATCGTCGGCGACACCGTTGCCGGATTGCCGCCGCTGGTCGACGAACTGCTCGCGCTCGGTCTGAGCGCGCCGGGCCGGCTCGCCATCGCCGGCGTGTCGATGGGGGGCTGCATCGTCTATGGCGCCGTTGCCGCCGATCGCCGCTACGCAGCAGCCGTGGCGCTGCTCGGTTCGCCCGAATGGGCGCGGCCCGCAGACGATGGCGCCTGGCTCGACGCTTTCCATCCGACTGCGCTGCTGTCGATCACCGCCGCCCGCGACAGCGTCGTGCCGCCAGCGGCTGCACGCGAGCTGCACGCGCTGCTCGCCGGCCGCTACCGCCTGCAGCCAGAGCGGCTGAGCTACCGCGAACTGGCGGGTGCGCCACACCTGATGCCGGCGGCGGACTGGGCGACGGCCACCGGTCACGGCGCGGCCTGGCTGATGCGCTTCCTGCGGTGATCGCCGCCTGCGTGGGCGGTCGCCGGACCAAGCGCTGGCGCCGTCACGGGTCCCAGCAATCGTGGACGGCACGTTCAAGGCGTGGCACCGTCAGCCTGCCTGTCAGCCCCGGCTCGCCGCCCGTTGCTGGTGCGCCTCACTGTGGATTGCCCTCGACCCGGCTGATCGCTGGGCTGGCCGATGCCGGGCGGGCTTCTTCGGCTTCCAGTCCGGCGATCACCTCGCCGGCAATCCGATAGGACTTGCCGCGAAAAAGGGCGATGACCTTGCCGTTGTGATTGCGGATCGTCGTGTCGTAAACGCCGGTGCGCCCCGCTCGCGAGCGCTCCTCGCACTCGGCCTCGAGGACCTCCCCCTCCGCCGCCGGCGCCAGGAAGTCGATGTGGCACGCCGAGGCAACCGTGTTGCGGTTGTAGGCGTTGCAGGCGTAGGCGAAAGCCGAGTCGGCAAGGGTAAACAGATAGCCGCCATGGCAGATGTGGTGGCCGTTGACCATGTCCGGCCGGACGACCATCGACATTCGCGAGTAACCGGGGCGAACGCTGATGATCTGCAGGCCGATCAGCCGACTTGCAGCATCGCGGCTGTACATCGCCTCGGCCGTCAGCTCGGCGAGACGGGCGGCCGCCTGTGACTCATGGGCGACGGGGTTCTTGGGCATGACTTGTCCTTTGGGCAGAGACTCCCGGCCGGCCGAGGTTCCGCGCCAGCCCCCGGGGTGACCTTGCAGGACGTGCGCCCGCTGCCTGCGCACGTCCGGTTTGGTGTTCCCCCGGCCTTCTGCTAGAATTCCCGGCCTTCCGGAGAGATGGATGAGTGGTTTAAGTCGCACGCCTGGAAAGCGTGTTTAGGATAATATCCTAACGCGGGTTCGAATCCCGCTCTCTCCGCCAGTATATGTATCTAATTGCTTGATTGCGAATGAAAAGTAGTAATTTGCTCGCTTCTGACAGACAAGATGACCCACAATAAGGGCGTCCTTCAACGAGTCCCTCTGACGTGCCAGGCGGAGTATCCATGACCTCCATTCCATTCGGGAAAGTGACCGGCGGGCGGAGGAGGCGAGGGGCTGCTGAATGAATCATCGGTCAGTTGTCGTTCCGCAGTGACACCCGCTGCGTGTCGGGAAGGAGTGGGGAATGGAGACCTGCGGGAAGCAAGAAGTGTTCCCCTCGTCCCTCTGGTCCCAAGAATTCAGCTGAAGTGGTCTAATTTCGCTGGACACCTCGATAGGTGGATGATGCACCTTTGGAGTAACCGGTAACCAGCCGGCGTTCTTCCCCACACTCGTCGTCCTGACGAGAATGCCTTCCCTGGATCACGGAATGGAGGTGAGGCATGGAGACGACGGCCAGGAGGTTGCGGGTGAAGCGTGGCGCGGAGCAGTGGCGGGTCCTGCTGTCGCGCTTTGACGGCAGCGGCTTGAGCGTCGCTGAATTCTGCGCGCGGGAAGGAATCAGCGATACCAGCTTCCATCGCTGGCGAAGCCGCCTGCAGGCCGGCGGCAGCAGCAAGCCCGACCAGGCGGCGCCGGGCGCCTTCCTTGACGCCGGCGTCCTGCGCCGTGAGCACCCGTCGGCTGCGCGTCTTGAACTGACCCTCGACCTCGGCCAAGGTCTGCAGCTGTCCCTTGTTCGCGGCTGATGTTCTTCCCGGAAGCGCGAATTCGCGTGCAGGTCTATGGTTGCCCGGTCGATCTGCGTCAATCCTTCGACGGGCTGATTGCGCTGACGCGCCACGCGCTGCGCGAGGACCCCGTGAGCGGACAACTCTTCGTCTTCTTCAACCGGCGCTCGACACTGGTCAAGGTGCTCTACTGGGACCGCAGTGGTTTCTGCGTCTGGGCCAAGCGTCTCGAGGCTGGCCGTTTTATTTCCGACTGGTCCAAGGCGAGCACGCGTGAAACCGACTGGACCGGGTTGAAACTCCTCCTCGAAGGCATCGAGCCGGGGCGCATCCGGAAGCGCCACCGCCCGCCAGAGCGCCGTGAAAATGGCTTGTAAACATGGACTTGGCGTCTGGTTTCGGGTACCATCCGCACATGAACCCAGCCCCCTGGTCCGCCCTTTCCAGCCTCGAAGACGCCGCGACCTTGAGCCCGCAGAACGTCCTCGATCTCGCCGCAGCCTGGCGGGAATGGGAAAGGACCGGCGCCGTCCTGCGCCAGGAAATCGCCGGGCTCAGGCAGCAGATCGACTGGTTCAAGCGACAGCTCTTCGGCCAGAAGAGCGAACGCCGCATCGACATCGGCAGTCCCGGCCAGATGAGTCTGGGCGAATGGCCGAGTGAGCCGGCAGCGCCGGAAGCCAAAGGCCGTCCCGTCGTCGCCCATACCCGCAAGGCGGCAAGCCGGCGCAACGACGACGAGTCCGTACCCTTCTTCGACGAGACCCGCGTGCCGGTCGAGGTCATCGAACTGTCGGCACCGGAAACCGATGGCCTCTCGCCCGAAGACTACGAGATCATCAGTCACAAGGAGAGCTACCGTCTGGCGCAGCAGCCGGGGAGTTACGTCCTCATCAAGTATCGGCGGCCCGTGGTGAAGATCAGGGCCAGCCAGGCGCTCGTCTGCGCGCCGGCGCCGAGCACCGTCATCGACGGCAGCCGGGCTGACGAAAGATCTCTTCGCCGCCAACCCGCTGCGCTCTCCCTTGCACCGGCAGGCTCCATAGGCGGGGCCAACGCCGCAGGGTTACCGATTACAACACCCGAGGAGACACAATGAAGTCACTGCTTGCGGCCGTTGCCGTGCTGCTCCTGCTTCCGGCAACCGGCTCCGCCCAGGATGCCAAGCGCATCACCACTATCTCGGATGCCTTCGGCAGCATGTCCACGCTGCGCCGCGACTGGGGCTATGCTTCTTTCGTCGAATACGCCGGCAAGCGCATTCTCTTTGACACTGGCAACAACGCCGCCGTCTTTGCCCACAACGTCAAGTTGCTGGGTATCGACCTCACGCGTCTGGACGCGGTGGTGATCTCGCACCGGCACGGAGACCATACCAGCGGCCTGACCCATCTGCTCGAAGTCAATCCCGGCGTACGCATCTACGCCCCGCAGGAAGGCGCCTTCTTCAAGGGAGAGGTGCCGCGCGGCTTCCTGAAAACCGAAACCGGCCTTCCGCCCGAACTGCGCTATTTCGACGGACAGGCTCCCGACAGCCTTCCGACAGGCACGCCCTGGGAAAAGGGAAACTTCGAAATTGTCCAGGGCATGAAGGAGATCTTTCCCGGCATGTACGTGCTTTCCACGCGCTCGCAGAAGCCCGGCACGATGGAAATGAACGAGCTCTCGCTGGCCCTGAAAACCCAGCAGGGGCTCGCTGTCGTGGTCGGATGCTCGCATCCGGGCGTCGAGGTGATCCTCCAGGCGGCTGCGAAGATCGACCCGCAGATCTACACGGTGACGGGGGGTTTCCATCTCGTCATGTCCCCGCGCGAGGAAGTGGTCCGGGTGGCCGATGCACTACAGAACGCGCTTAAGGTCGAGCGCATCGCGCCGGGACACTGCACCAGCGAGCTGGGATTCTCGATACTGCTCGATCGCTACAAGGACCGTTTCGACCGCGCCGGGGTAGGCAGCATCATTGCCCTGCCATGATCATCTGAACGGCGCTGGTGACGCGGCCGAACAATCACCGCTGCCTCCGGCGGCGCATCACCGAAAGGTCGAAGGATAGGAAATCCAACGCGACGACCTGGGGCATCCTTGACTGTGGCCGCAGCTGTCAATCGCCGATCTCGCGCGGGAAAGCCTCGAAAACCTCCCGCATCGCGGCTCCTTCACCGCGTGATGAGTGGCGGCGTGCCTTGACTATCCACTGCCCCGGGCCGGAGCACCGAAATCGATCCATCCGCACATGACCGAGCGCTGCGGACATGCCAGTGGCCGGTTCTCGGAATCCACGTAGTCAAGGTTCTCTGCCCGACAGGAGCACGGCGCCAAGCCCAGCGTTCGACAACCTCAATGCGCTCGCGGCCTATGTCGCCGCCGATCAATTCAGCGTAACCGGTAACCCTGCGGCGTTGGCCCCGCCTATGGAGCCTGCCGGTGCAAGGGCGAGCGCAGCGGGTTGGCGGCGAAGAGGTCTTTCCAGCAGCGGGGCGTGAGCTCGTGGACCCGGTCTGCCGGGTGCTGTCCGACGCGCTGCAGGACATCGACCAGGTAGTCATACGGGTTGATGTCGTGCAGCCGGCAGGTGACGATCAGGCTCTGCAGGATGCCGACGTGGCGGGCACCGAGTTCGGTCCAGCAGAACATCCAGTTGCGGCGACCCATCGGAATCACGCGCAGGGCCCGCTCGAGATGATTCGTATCGATCGGCACGTCCGGGTCGGTGAGAAACACTTCCAGTCCAAAGCGGCGGTCGCGGGCATAGGCCAGCGCCTTGGTCAGCGGATTGCTCGGCAGCAGACCCTGCGCCGCGAACCGTTCGTCGATCCAGGCGAAGAAGCGCTCGACGACCGGCCTGGCATGCGCCAGCCGATGATCCTTCTTGCGCTCGCCACTCAGCCCGGCCTGGCGGATGTCTTCCTCGACCTGATACAACTCGCCGATCAGCGCCAGCGCCTCGGCTCCGGCTTCCGGTTCGGCGGCCTGCGCCTCGAAGAAGCCACGACGGGTGTGCGTCCAGCACTGGGCATGCGTGATCCCGGTCTTCGCCGCATAGTGGGCATAGGCGTGGTAGCCATCCGACAGCAGCACCGCTCGCTCGCCAGGCGTCAGCCCCAGCGCTGCCTCGACGTGCTTGATCTCGCGGCTCTCGAAGAAGGGGAAACAGATCTCGTCGCGTTCTCCATAGACGGGCCAGAAATAGCCTCGCTTCAGCTTCCCGGGCCCGCCCTGTCCGGCCTTGATCGGCGTTTCATCCATCGCCTTGACCCTGGACTCGCGAATCGACGCCAACTGCGCCTCGTGGATCGCCTCGAGCAGGGCCGCTCCTTGCTGGGCGATCTGCGTCAGCCACGGCCGGCTGACGGTGAAACCCGCATCGGTGAGGCGTTGGTGCTGGCGATACAGCGGCAGGTGGTAGGCGAACTTGTCGATCAACAGGCCGGCGACGAAGCTCACGTCCGCCCGGCTGCCGTCGATGACGGTGCTCGGCGCCGGCGCGCAGACGAGCGCCTGGCTGGCCCTGATCTTCACCACGGGCCGCCGATACTTGATGAGGACGTAACTCCCCGGCTGCTGCGCCAGACGGTAGCTCTCCTTGTGACTGATGATCTCGTAGTCTTCGGGCGAGAGGCCATCGGTTTCCGGTGCCGACAGTTCGATGACCTCGACCGGCACGCGGGTCTCGTCGAAGAAGGGTACGGACTCGTCGTCGTTGCGCCGGCTTGCCGCCTTGCGGGTATGGGCGACGACGGGACGGCCTTTGGCTTCCGGCGCTGCCGGCTCACTCGGCCATTCGCCCAGACTCATCTGGCCGGGACTGCCGATGTCGATGCGGCGTTCGCTCTTCTGGCCGAAGAGCTGTCGCTTGAACCAGTCGATCTGCTGCCTGAGCCCGGCGATTTCCTGGCGCAGGACGGCGCCGGTCCTTTCCCATTCCCGCCAGGCTGCGGCGAGATCGAGGACGTTCTGCGGGCTCAAGGTCGCGGCGTCTTCGAGGCTGGAAAGGGCGGACCAGGGGGCTGGGTTCATGTGCGGATGGTACCCGAAACCAGACGCCAAGTCCATGTTTACAAGCCATTTTCACGGCGCTCTGGCGGGCGGTGGCGCTTCCGGATGCGCCCCGGCTCGATGCCTTCGAGGAGGAGTTTCAACCCGGTCCAGTCGGTTTCACGCGTGCTCGCCTTGGACCAGTCGGAAATGAAACGGCCAGCCTCGAGACGCTTGGCCCAGACGCAGAAACCACTGCGGTCCCAGTAGAGCACCTTGACCAGCGTCGAGCGCCGGTTGAAGAAGACGAAGAGTTGTCCGCTCACGGGGTCCTCGCGCAGCGCGTGGCGCGTCAGCGCAATCAGCCCGTCGAAGGATTGACGCAGATCGACCGGGCAACCATAGACCTGCACGCGAATTCGCGCTTCCGGGAAGAACATCAGCCGCGAACAAGGGACAGCTGCAGACCTTGGCCGAGGTCGAGGGTCAGTTCAAGACGCGCAGCTGACGGGTGCTCGCGGCGCAGGACGCCGGCGTCAAGGAAGGCGCCCGGCGCCGCCCGGTCGGGCTTGCTGCTGCCGCCGGCCTGCAGGCGGCTTCGCCAGCGATGGAAGCTGGTATCGCTGATTCCTTCCCGCGCGCAGAATTCAGCGACGCTCAAACCGCTGCCGTCAAAGCGCGACAGCAGGACCCGCCACTGCTCCGCGCCGCGCTTCACCCGCAACCTCCTGGCCGTCGTCTCCATGCCTCACCTCCATTCCGTGATCCAGGGAAGGCATTCTCGTCAGGACGACGAGTGTGGGGAACAACGCCGGCTGGTTACCGGTTACAATTCAGCAACCCCGGCTCGCCGCAAGAGAGCAACCGGGTCCAGGCGATTGACAGCATCACACGCCACTTCAGACGCTGGTCTCTCGCCGCCACCGCACCGCCGTGCCGCCTCAGGGTGCTCGTGGAAGAACTCGTCCTCAACCTCCAGAAGCGCATTCGCCATTGCTCCCGACCTCCAAAACAGGCACCCCAATTCCCGCCGTTATCACGCATGCAAGCGGATGTGACCTTGTGCCAAGCTTCGAGGATTGGCTTCGTGTCTGGTGGATCGCCTCATGCCCCGCTCGCATATCGTGCCGCTCGCCGGAGAACGCTACCGCTTGAAGCATCAGCGCCAAGCCGACATCGTCAACGCCAGAAGCGGAGCGAGCCCCTGAAATTGAGCGCGGCGCGCCGGTAACCATTCTTCCAGACCGGCCTCCAGGCGGTCGTCTGGCGCAAGGGCCATGACTTGTGGGGGGTACCAGTACGCAATCGGTGTGTGCGGGAAGAACGTGGGCGCCTTCAATCGGCGTTGACAAGCCGGAAGAAATCTGTACAAAGCAAAGTACGACCCGGCGTTCGAGCAAGCTGGTGTCCTGCTTCAGGGACAGCCTAGTCCCTGTACACAACTGCACGCACAGGAGGAACCATGTTCAACGCCACTTCAAGACACTGGTTGATCGCAATGGTATCAAGTCTCGTGGTCAGTGCCGTCTTGGCTGCCGACAAGCCGCACGTCGTCATTCTGGCCACCGGCGGCACGATTGCAGGGGCAGGCGCCGATGTCACCAACAGCGCCACATATCAAGCGGCAAAGGTGCCGGTCGAGAAGCTGATCGCCGGCATTCCGCAACTGAGCGGGATCGCCGCAGTGCGTGGCGAACAGGTTTTTCAGATTGCTTCCGAAAGCCTGACCAATGCCAATCTGCTGACGTTGGGGAAGCGCGTTTCGGCCTTGGTCAAGCAAAGCGACGTCGATGGCGTGGTCATTACGCACGGCACCGATACGCTTGAGGAAACCGCCTACTTTCTCACTCTGGTGGTGCGTACCGACAAGCCCATCGTGCTTGTCGGTTCGATGCGACCGGGGACGGCGATGTCGGCCGACGGAATGCTCAATCTGTACAACGCGGTCAGCGTGGCGGCCAGCAGCGATGCCCGTGGCAAAGGCGTGTTGGTGGCGATGAACGACGAGATCAGCAGTGGCCGCGACGTCTCGAAGATGGTCAATATCAGGACCGAAGCCTTCAAGAGTCCGTGGGGGCCGCTGGGAATGGTTGTCGAGGGCAAGAACTACTGGTTCCGTCTACCCGCAAAGCGGCACACCAATGGCTCCGAATTCGACATTGACAGGATCGAGACACTGCCGTCGGTTGAAATCGCGTACGGTTCAGGCAACGCTACGGATACCGCTTACCGCGCCTTTGCAGCGAGTGGTGCCAAGGCCATCATTCATGCCGGGACGGGCAATGGTTCGGTGAGCAGTGCGGTAGTGCCCACTCTGCAGGAACTCCGGGGTAAAGGGGTCCAGATCATTCGTTCATCGCACGTCAATGCTGGCGGCTTTGTGTTGCGCAATGCCGAGCAACCCGATGACAAGTATGACTGGGTGGTGGCGCATGACCTCAATCCGCAAAAGGCGAAGATTCTTGCCTCGGTGGCTCTGACCAAGACCCAGGACAGCAAGGAGTTGCAGCGGATGTTCTGGGAGTACTGATTCTCGGTCGGCGATCAAGGCAGCGAGTCCTGCGAAGGCACTTCCTGATTCGCCTCCGAGAGGCGCCTGAGTGGTTGGAGAGCGAACGCCACTTTGGCGAGTAGTCAGGGCTCGGACGGCAAAGGGGAGGAAAGTTTCAGGCCAGGATAGCTGCGCGCAGTTGTCCCAGGCTCTTCCTGGCCTTGGGCTTGGATGCCACCAAACCCACACGCAGCCTTGCACGAAGGAATGCGGTCCCACGGGCAGGCGCACCAAGGGCGGGTCTTGCGCATTCACCGGGCGGTGTCCCGGCGTAGTGCCTCGTCCAGTAACCGCTCGCCGCGTACACTTTGGCGGCGGGAGAGTAGTCAGGCTCCTGGCGTCCGTGCTGAAGGAGGCGAGTCAATGAAGGTTATCTGGAGCGAGGAGTTCACCGATTCCTATGCGGTCGATCCGGCAGCGGAACCCGGACGCATGGAGGCCATTCGTGATGTCATTCGGAATGCGGTGACTTTCGTGGCTGCCCGACCGGCAAGCGAAGAGGATATCGCCCGCTGCCACACAAAGTCTCATATTGAGCATGTCCGGCGGATTGGCATATACGACATCGCTGCGCTGTCGGCGGGTGCCGCCATCCAAGCTGCGGAGATCGGAATGAACGAGCCCTGCTTCGGCCTCATCCGCCCCCCGGGTCATCACGCTTCGGCGGACAGTTGCTGGGGCTTCTGCTACTTCAACAATATGGCGATCGCTCTGGAAAGGCTGAGGTACGAGGGCAAGGTCGCCAAGGCCCTTGTGCTCGACATCGACCTGCACTTCGGTGATGGGACGGTCGATATCCTGGCGGACAAGGGTTACGCGACCATCGTCAACCCCGCGTCGAACTCGCCGGCGGACTTCATCCGGCAGGTGGGCGTAGCCTTGGACTCGGAGACCTACGACATCATCGGAGTTTCCGCCGGTTTCGACTATGCCCGCGAGGACTGGGGGGGCTTGCTCGGGGAGTCCGACTACACTGACATCGGACGGATGGTCCGCGCAACTGCACGCAAGACCGGAGCCGGATTCTTCGCCATCCTCGAAGGCGGTTACAACCATCGGGTGCTCGGACACAACTGCATGGCGCTACTGGACGGCATGCGCGAGAACTGAACGACCACGCCGCCAAGCCGAAGTCCACAGACGTCCTCTTGTGGGGCATTCCGCCTCGGGCAGCGCGCCTGGCGTCTATCGAAGCAACCGACCGTGACGCGCTGTCACACTGAGCCGAGACAGCTGGTGGGCGCCACAGAGTTCGTTGGTCGGCAGGCAATGGACGCCGTGATGCGTGGTCATCGTGCCGGGCCGGCACCTTCCTCATGCCTGACTGGTCGAAGGCCAGGATCCTGGGCTGCTTGCCCATGGCGAGTCGATGCGGGCGCGCCACGACCCACACGGGAAGCCGTGATTCCGGCGGCACCACGCAATCCCGCTCGAGTTCGACCGCGCCAAGGCGACTGTCGACGGCGCCCGGGTCGCGCCTCAGTCGACCCGCAGCAGCACGACGCGATCGTTGTAGGTATCGATGACCCAGACGTAGGGCGCGCGGGCAAGAACTGCCTCGGGCTTGTGGAAGGCATCGGCGGCGCGGCCGCGTCGGCCGCTGCCGAGTACACCGAGGAGTCGATGGCTGCGATCGAGGAGCAGGATGCGATGGTTGTACTCGTCCGCCAGCCAGAGGCGATCGCCGTCGATGGCGAGGTACTTCGGCCCGCTCAGGCCAAGCGCAGCGCCGAAGCTGGCCCGATGCCGCAAGGCGGCGTCGAAGACCTGGACGCGGTTGTTGCCCGAATCGACGACATACACCGTGCCGTCGCTCGCGACTTCGACGTCATGCGGATTGCGCAGTTCGCCGTCGCTGCTGCCCGGGTCGCCGGCCGTTTGCACCAGCCTGCCGTCGCGAAACATGCTCAGCGTCGCGCTGCGCGTGTTGCTGACGAGGACCCGTCCGTCCGGCATGATCGCCACCCCTTCCGGGCCGGCGAGACCCGTCAGCTCGCCGACCAGCCTGGCTTGCGCGCCCTTGATCTCGTAGATCGCCACGCGGTCGTTGCCGGTGTCGGCGACGAGCAGTCGTCCGGATCGGTCGAACTCGGCATCGTGCGGATGGGACAACTCAGCGGTACCGAAGCTGCCGACCGGTTTCAGCGTCATGGCTTCGAGAACCTGGATGCGGCTGTTGCGCATGTCGGTCAGGTAGATCAGTCTGCCGTCCGGAGAAAGGGCCGCATCGTGCGGTTGCGCCAGTCCGTCCGCGAACTCGGCGAGCTGCGTTGCGCGCAGGGCGGTTTGCGCCACGGTTGGCAAAGACAAGAGAAGCAAAGCGGCCAATACGAAAATGCGCAGGCTCATGAACCGCGCGGCCGTGCGTCGAGGCAACGGTGCCAAGGGCTGCGGCAGGCCCCGGCCTGCCCGACACCCGCCTGTGGCAGCCATTGCCGGTGCACCCTCGGCCCGGTTCACGAGTCCTCCGGCGACATGCGGTAGAGGTGGCCCGACTCGGGTGCCCCAGACTGATGGTGGCCAACCAGCATCGGCATCACCCAGACCAACTTGCGCAGCGACCTGCCGGGACCATGCGCCTGATTGCGCCAGTGCCTCCGGTGCCGGTGCGTCACCGGATTACCCGCGCCGGGGCTGGCCGAGGCACGGACGCGCTGCCGCTGCCTTTCGACCTGCTGGCCGCACAGCAGAACGGGAACGTAGCCGCGCGCCGCCAACTGCGATCGCGCGCGCCTGACATCCTTGCCCTGGCCAGTGCTCGCTTTCGTCTGCAGGGCTCCCGGTGTACCGGTCGGCCAGACCGTCGCGATGTCGTCCGGATGGGCGGTGACCGTGCGCGCAAACGGACGCAGCTCGGCGGCGTTTTCAGGTGCCAGAAGCGCTGACCAGTCCAGCGGCCCTCGCGGTGGCGGCGTTCTTTCTTGGCTCATGGCTCGACTTCCTTGCTGAAGTTGGTGGCGCCTGCCGGTCGTCTGGCGACCAGCGAATCGTATCTTGCCTCGGCGGCAGACAGGACGAAACGCATTGCCGCCATGGTGACGGCAAAAGCGATCGCCGACAAGGGCGCGACGCGATGACCGACGCGCGTTCGCCGGCGCCGGCGGAGCGCGGCACCAGCGGCAACGGCCATGCTCAGTCAGAAGACCGGCCTGGCGGCGGCCCATGGCGTCGGTCCGGCGAACAACCAGCCCTGCGTCAATGGCAACGGACGGCTGGCTTTCCCGATGTGGGCCTGCCTCTGGCTCAACGGTACGTCGACAGCGGTCTCACCCGGCAACGACGGGACCGACAGGGCCCGCAACCTCCTGGCCGATCGCTGCCCGGCCCGCTCGTGGGGTGCCTGGCCTGTCGCTGTGCCGAAACTGCGCCGAGTATGGGATGATGCACGGCCGACAGCGGACAACACCGCCAAACGCCAAGACGCCACCCCCCACATGCTTGCCGACCGAGGCGCCTGTCAATACCGCAGCGCAACCATTTCCCAGATGCCCCGCCGCTCGATCCTCGTCCTGGCCGCTGTCGCCACCCTTGCCGCCGGCCTGTTCGCCTGGTGGTCCACCCGCGCGCCGACCGTGCCTGCGGTGAGCCTGCGCGTCGCTCCCCTGGTGCGAACGCTGCAGTTCTCGGCACGCGTGGCCACCTTCTCCCGCGTCGATGTGGGCAGCACGCTGACCGGCCGCGTGCTGCAGGTGCTGGTGGATGAAGGCGCACAGGTCAGGAAGGGTGACGAGTTGGTGCGCATGGAAAGCGACGAACTGCAGGCCGCGCTGGCGCAGGCGCAGGCCAGCGAGCGCCAGGCCGCTGCGCGCCTGGCGGGGCTGCGCAGCACCGGGCGCCGCACGGCCCAAGCCGCCGTGGCGCAGGCGGATTCGGTCCTGGCGGCTGCGCAGGCCGACCTGCAACGGACGCAGGCGCTGGTGGCCAGGGGTTTCCTCAGTGACGCGCGACTCGACGAGGCACGCCGGGCGGCTACCGTCGCGCAAGCGCAGCAGGCCAGCGCGCGTGCCCAGAGCGTGGCCAACGCCGAGCAGGGCACCGAGGTGCTGCAGGCGCAGGCGCAGCTCGCACTGGCCAGTTCCGCCACCGCCGCCGCCAGTGCGCGCCTGGCGCAAGCGGTGTTGCTGGCACCCGCCGATGCCACCGTGCTGGCTCGCCTGGTCGAGCCCGGCCAGATCGTACAACCCGGACATGCGCTGTTGCGACTGGCACTGGCTGGCCCGCTGCAACTGGTGGCGCAGGTCGACGAGCGCTATCTCGGACAGTTGCAGGTCGGCCAGATGGCCAGCGTCCTGGCAGACGCCTTCCCCAGCCAAGCCTTCACGGCGCAGGTGCTGTCCATTTCGCCGCTGGTCGATGCCCAGCGCGGAGCGATCGAGGTCAAGTTCTCGCTGCCGCAGGCCGCTCCGCCCTTCCTGCGGGAAGACATGACGCTGTCGGTGGAGGTCGAGACGGCTCGCCGCGAAGCGGCGCTGGTGGTGCCGGTTGACGCCCTGCGTGGCGACCAGGCGGCGGCCAGCGCCGTCGTCCTGGTCGAACGCGACGGCCGGGTCGAAGAGCGGCAGGTGCAGGTGGGCCTGCGCACCCTCGAAGCGGCCGAGATTCTCGCTGGGCTGAACGCAGGCGAGACGGTCCTGCGCGGCAGCGTGCTCAAGCCGGGCAGCCGGGTGCGCCCGGCGATTGCCGACACGCCGCTGCCGGCTGCGACCGATCCCGGGCTGCACAAGGGCACGCGCGAGGATGCCGGCGCGGCGATGAGCAACGCGATGGGTCGCTGAGACTTCCACCCATATGCTCAACTGGCTCGGCTTCGAACGCCGCGTGGCGGTGCGTTTTCTGCGCGAGGGACGCATGCAGACCGTGCTGATCATCGTCGGCGTCGCCGCCGGTGTGGCGGTCGTCGCCTACATCTCGGCGCTGATCACCGGTCTGCAGAGGAACACCCTGGAGAAGACGCTGGGTGCCCAGGCGCACGTCACGGTCAGCGCCCTCGACGATGTGGTTCTCCCGGCGCGCCCGCCGGTGGCAGGCAGCACCGCGCTGGTGCAGACGCAGCCACGCGTGCAGCGACCGCGCAGCATTGCCAACTGGCAGTCGCTGGTGCCGGTGCTCGAGGCGATGCCAGCGGTGGCAGCGGTGTCGCCGATGGTTTCCGGCGCCGGCCTCGCGCAGCGCGGCGAGGCTTCGAAGTCGATCGCGCTGATGGGCGTCGACCTCGACCGTTACGACCGCATCGTGCGCCTGCGCTCCAAGGTCGTGCAGGGTGAAGCGCGCCTCGAGCCGGGGGAGGGCATCATCGGCCGCGAACTCGCCGAAGACCTCGGGGTGCGCGTCGGCGACCGCATCAGTCTGGTCACCGGCAGCATCAGCGAGTCAGTGCGCGTCACCGCGCTGGTCGACCTCGGCGTGCGCGAGCTCAACCGGCGCACCGTCATCGTCCCGCTGCGCGCCGCACAAAGCCTGGTTGGCCTGCCCGGCGGTGCCACCGGCCTGGATCTGGCCCTGGTCGATGTGTGGGTCGCGCAACGCCTCGCCAGCGACCTGTCGCAGCGTTTCCCGTACAAGATCGAGAGCTGGCAGGAGGCGAACTCGCAACTGGTTTCGGCGCTGAACGCGCAGTCGGTGAGCACGGCGCTGATCCGCGGCGTGGTGATGGTCGTGGTGGTGCTCGGCATCGCCAGCGTACTCGTGGTTTCGGTGGTGCAGAAGCAGCGCGAGATCGGCATCCTGCGCGCCATCGGCGCCACGCGTGGGCAGATGCTGCGGGTCTTCCTGCTGCAGGGGGCGATCGTCGGCGCGCTCGGCTCGACCCTCGGCGTCCTGCTTGCGGTGGGCCTGATCAAGGCCTTCACCACCTTCGTCCGCGGCAGCGACGGCCTGCCGCTGTTCGCCATCACCCTGGCGCCGAGCCTGGCACTGGGCGTCGCCGGCATCGCCACCGTCTGCGGCGTGCTCGCTGCAGTGGCGCCGGCCCGCCGCGCCGCCGCGCTCGACCCGGCACAGGCGATCCGCATGTGAGGCGGCGGCGATGAGGCGGCGATCGCGCACCGGCAGCGCCGCCAGCGGGGCGGCGGGCGAGCGCGTGGCGGCCAGGGGCCGGACATGAGGACGAACGCTTCGCCGCTGATCGAACTCGCCGGCGTCCGCAAGAGCTACAACCTGGGCATGCCCAACGAGGCGGAAGTGCTGCATGGCGTCTCCTTCGCCATCGGCCGCGGCGAGTTCGTCGCGCTGATCGGCCCGTCGGGCTCGGGCAAGAGCACGCTGCTCAACATCGTCGGCCTGCTCGAACGACTGACGGCCGGCAGCTACCGCATCCAGGGCGAAGAGACCAGCGGGCTCGACGATGCCGGTCTCACCTTGCGCCGGCGGGCCGTGCTCGGCTTCGTCTTCCAGTTCCACCATCTGCTGCCCGCCTTCTCGGCGCTGGAGAATGTCACCCTGCCGGCGCTGATGCGCGAAGGGCGTGTCACGCCGGCGCAACACGAGCGGGCGCGCGCCATGCTCGCCGCCGTCGGACTCGGGAACGACATGCACAAGCGCCCCGGCGAACTCTCGGGCGGCATGCAGCAGCGCGTGGCGATCGCCCGCGCGCTGGTCCTCGAACCACCACTGGTGCTGGCCGACGAGCCGACCGGCAACCTCGACCGCGCCGCGTCGGACGAGGTCTTCGTGCTGCTGCGGCGCATGCACGCCGAGCTGCAGACCTCTTTCCTGGTCGTCACCCACGACCCGCGCCTGGCCGCCCGCTGCGACCGGGTGATCGAACTGGTTGATGGGAGCATCGAGAGCGACCGCTTCGCCACCACGGTGCCGGAGTGAGCCTGCGCAGGAGGCCGTGCTGACAGGTTGCCCGCCGGCGTCCGCATGTCGGAATGCGCTTCCCCAACACGCGAATCCTGGCCCGCGCACCTGCGCGCAGGGGGCAGTCGGCCGGCTCGGCGGCGGGGCAGCGGTGCGTCCGCGCCGCTGCTCCTGGCTGCCGGGCAGCCGTGCAGCCGCTGTAGCCGGTGCAGCGGTGCGTCGCGCGCCACTGGCCGATGCCGTTGCCAGCGTCGCATCACCGCACGACACTGTCGAAAACTTTTACACCAGCTTGCCGGCAGTGGCTTCCCGGCACCGCAGTTGCCCTGTCTGTCCACCATAACCACATGGTTTATTGGATTCTTTTATGCTTGTGTCGCGATCTGGTACGGATCATGCTTGTTGTGAATCAAGTGATCTGTTCGTTCCAGGAGATGAAGATGAAAGCCACCAAGCTGGTCCCGTTCGCTCTTGCCGCGCTGGCGCTGTCGGCGATCGGTCCGGTCTCTGCAGCACCCCTGACGGTGTCGAGTTACGACATGCTCAACGGCAATACCGGTTCGTACAACTACTGGGACGAGTCCTACTCGGGCAGCGGCTCGAAGTTCGTCGATGGCGCGCCCCTCAGCGGCGGCAAGGGCGATCTGACCGACGGCATCATCGCTGCCGCCAACTGGTTCATTACCGAGGCGCCAGCCGGACCTGGTCCGTATGTCGGCTGGACGATCAACCCGGTCATCCACTTCCATTTTGCCGGGCCGGTCACCATCAACCAGATCACTTTCAGTCTTGACGACGCCAATGGCGCTGGCGGCGTCAGCACACCGCAGAGCGTGGTGATCGGCGGCACGAGCCACGCCATCGCTGACCCGATCGGCAGCGCGCCCTTCCAGTTCGTCGTGAGCAACCTCAACCTGAACGTTTCCGACCTGGACATCCAGTTCATCCGCAACAACCAGTGGGTCTTCGTCAGCGAGGTATCCTTCGACGGACAGGCGGGCGACGCGCCACTGCCGGAGCCGGGCATCCTGGCCCTGCTTGGCCTGGGAATGACGGGTCTCGCCCTGGCCAGGCGCCGCTAGAGGAGTCCGTCGCGACGACGACAAGCCCCGCTGCGGCGGGGCTTCGTGTTTTCTGGCGCCACGTGCGCAGGCAGCCTTGCATCCGCTTTCCTTCCAGGCACGCCAAAAACCTGTCGGCCGAATTGACACTTCGCTGGTCCCGGCATCCTGCCATTGCGAAAATATGGCTTTATATCCGTTTCTTGTATTTTCTGGCACGATCTGTGCTTTTACTTGCAGGCCGTCATTCAACAATCAACTCCAACAGGGAGGTTCCCGTGAACCGCATCGCCAGAAATCTCGCATTCATTGCCGCCATGGCTTGTACAGCTGCCACCCAGGCTGCGCCGGTCAACATCGACTTCAGCGCCCTCGGCCTGGCCGAAGGTCAAAGCGTGGAAGGATCGACCTTCAGTGGCGCAACCTTCACTTCGCAGCAGGGCAACCTGACCTACACCAACGCATATGGAGCAGGGATTGCCAATCTCCCCGCAGGAGACAGCGACATCGTGGTGAGTTTCGCCGGCGGAGTCACTTCGGTTTCCGTGCGCGCGGGCGACGGTGCGGGTGATAACGATGCGTTCTCGATCAGTGCGTATGCCTTGGGTTCCGGCACCTTCCTCGGAACGTTCAATAGCCCCGTCTTCGGTGGTGCCAACGAGCCTGAGTGGTACACCCTCACCGTATCGGGCCTGGGCCTGATTGGCCACATTGTCTTCGACCCGGCCAACTCCGGCGTCCTTCCCGGCGTATTGGGCCGTAGCGGAGGGGTTATCATCACCGACGTGAACTTTGACACGGGCGGCCATGCCATACCCGAGCCGGCGTCGCTGGGTCTCCTGGCACTCGGCCTGGTTGGCATGGCTGGCCTGCGCCGCCGTCGCTGCTGAAGCCTGCTCCACCACAAGAAAAAAGCCCCGACCGGGGCTTTTTTCTTTTGTCGGGTCATCGCCTGCCTGCCGATTCGGCAGACAGGCTCCAATCTCGCGAAGCGGCGGCTCGTAGGTCGCCCTTGGCGACAAAACGGATGGCCGCCTCGCCGGGCGTGCTGCCATTTTTCCAGCCAGAGCCGCCCGCCGGCAGCGGCGGACCTGTTGCCAACCCTCACGACACGGGCTACAAGCTCCTCTTTTCGAGTCCGGAACTGGTGCGCGACCTGATTCTCGGGTTCGTGCCGGACGAATGGTTGCATCGGCTCGACTACAGCACTCTCGAGAGAGTGCCCGGCAGCTACGTCACCGAAGACTTCAGCAACTGTTGAGCAGATCGACATCTGGCTCGATCAGGTCCTCGATGCCGGGAGCCTGGACGACCTTTTCGGACCGACCACGCCCTGCTGATGCGAGCGTTTTGCGTCCGTGCCTGATTCGATGCGCATGCGCTCAGGGTCCTCGGCCAGTCAGCCTTGCCGTCGAATGCCGGTGACCGCTTTCCACGTGTGCACGTCTGTCCGACGCGCGGACACGATGCGCGCATCGGCGTTGCCGTTCGCGGCGGCAGCAGCGGGCCGCACAGGTGACGTGTGTGGCGCACCGTATACCCTGGCGAGCATCGCCGCTGCGGCTGATCGGCGTTGACCGGTGGGACGGGCATCGCCACGGCCTGTGGCCGACGCGCTGCCCGACCGGCGGCAATCGCGGGATGGTGCCGGCCGGCACCTGAGCGAGGGCGTGGGCCGAACGACCCGGAGCGCTGACGGGCACCCGACCCGGCATGCTCAGGCATCGATACGGATCGTCAGCGCGGCGACGTCGGGCAGAATGGTTGCATCGGCTCGACTACAGCACTCTCGAGAGAGTGCCCGGCAGCTACGTCACCGAAGACTTCAGCAACTGTTGAGCAGATCGACATCTGGCTCGATCAGGTCCTCGATGCCGGGAGCCTGGACGACCTTTTCGGACCGACCACGCCCTGCTGATGCGAGCGTTTTGCGTCCGTGCCTGATTCGATGCGCATGCGCTCAGGGTCCTCGGCCAGTCAGCCTTGCCGTCGAATGCCGGTGACCGCTTTCCACGTGTGCACGTCTGTCCGACGCGCGGACACGATGCGCGCATCGGCGTTGCCGTTCGCGGCGGCAGCAGCGGGCCGCACAGGTGACGTGTGTGGCGCACCGTATACCCTGGCGAGCATCGCCGCTGCGGCTGATCGGCGTTGACCGGTGGGACGGGCATCGCCACGGCCTGTGGCCGACGCGCTGCCCGACCGGCGGCAATCGCGGGATGGTGCCGGCCGGCACCTGAGCGAGGGCGTGGGCCGAACGACCCGGAGCGCTGACGGGCACCCGACCCGGCATGCTCAGGCATCGATACGGATCGTCAGCGCGGCGACGTCGGGCAGGATGGATGCGCTCGGCCGGGTGCCGAGAAACGCCGGCAGCCAAGCCGGCGGGGAGCGGTGTGGCGCGGCGAAGCGGAGGTGCGAAGCGCTCCAGTCGATTCCTGGCACTGCCGCAGCGGGCGCCGACGCTGGCGGCGGTGGCGCCTCGCGCGCCTCCGCGTTCGGTACTGCTGCAGCGGCGCGACGAGCCGCAGAGAGGATCGGCGCGGCGGCGGCGTCGCCGCACCCGGCAACGAGTGGCGCGAAAGAGAACGTTCCGCGCGGCGGCGTTCCCCGGGAGGGCGGTTCCAGGGCGGCGGGTAGCGTGCCTGCTGCCCTCGACGCGGCGCGGTGGTACGCGTCCGCATCCTGTTCGCCGCCGCCTGTCCGCCGCCGCGAGACCTGGGCTGGCATGGTCGGGGCATGCGCGCCGTTCGCTGCAGCCTGCACGCCGACCGCGCCGGCGAGCGGCAGGACGGCAGCAACGACCTTTCGCTGCTGCTCGTCGAGCCGGCCGTCATGCCGAGCAGCCGGCGCATCCGCACCGACCGGCGTGCGCGCCGTCGACGAGCCTTGCGGCGAGTCGCTCCTGGGGTTGCCGGCGCACTCGGCAGCGACGACAGCGGTGTTGCCGCTCGTTCCGCCGCTGCGGCAAGGCGAGTCGTCGGCGCTGCCGATGAAGCACGAGGCTGCGCGACTGCCTGCCGCCGGCGACCATGGCGCCAGCGCCCCGGCAGCGGTCGCACTGGCGCGCCCGGGCGGCGATTCCGCTGCCGCCGCCGCGGCAGGCGCGGCGGCGCGATCGGCGCGTGGCGGCATGCTGGCCGCGGCCGGCAGCTGGCACAGGGCCTCGCCCGGCGGGGTGCCGGGCGCTATTCCGGGCGCCGTCGCTGCCGGCGACACGGGCGCCGGCTCCTCCTGCAACAACGGGCCTGGCTGCCGGGCGGCGGCACCCGCCCTGGCTTCCCGATCGAAGCCGCCGCCGGCAGCCGCCGGCGGTTGCGGCACGGCCGGGGTCGGCGCCAGCATCAGGCTGATCGTTGCCGATGCCGCAGCGCTGCCATCGGCAACCGTGTAGCGGAAACTGTCACTGCCGGCGAAGCGCGTGCCTGCGAGGTAGGTCCACGAGCCATCGCCGTCGTCGATCAGCTCGCCGTGCGCGGGATCGGTGAGGGCGAGCGCCAGTGCATCGCCATCGCCGTCGGCGACCAGCGCGCGCAGGTCGATGCGCACGCGACCGCCGGCGGCGACGGCGAAGCTCGCGTCGCGGGCGGTCGGCGCGGCGTTGGCCGGCTGCACCTGCACCTCGATGCGCGCGCGGCTCGTCGCCTCGCTGCGATTGCTCTGCTCGTGGGCGGTGGCGATGAGTTCGAGGAGCAGGGTGCCGACGCAGTCGCGTGGCGGCCGCAGCGAGAGGCGGGCGAGGTCCCAGCCGCCAACGTCCGCCACGCGATCGCTGACGGTGGCGCCGAAGTGGTGCTCGCCGTCGCTCAGCGTCGCGCCGGGCGGGATGCCGGCGATCGCCAGGCGCAGCGTCTCGGAGCCGTCGCGGTCGGTCAGGGCGGCATGCAGCACCGGCAAGCGGATCGCCGTGTCGGCACGGCCGCTGGCCACCGGTGCGGATTCACCGAGGACGATGTCGTCGACCATCGCCACGCCGCTGCCGCCGCTGCCGGCGCGGGCGAGGCGGATCAGTTGGTGACCGCCGCTGCCGACGAAGTCGAAACGCTGCGGTTGCCAGGCCAGCGATTCGGCCGGGCTGCCTGCCGCGGCGGTGCCGATTTCATTGCCATCGACACTGAGCGTGATGTGGCTCTGGTCGGCGCCGTGCCCCGGCCGGCCGGCGAGGTCGAGCGCCAGCGTGTAGCGCGCGCCGGCGATGGTCTCGATCGCGCGCTCGATGGCGACGGCGTGCCGCTCGTCTCCATCGCCGCCGCCGAGTTCGAGCCAGTTGCTGCCGTTGCCGGCCCCGCCGCGCATGGCCGGCTCGCTGCCCGACACGTCAGCAAAGTGATCGCCGTTGCTCCAGATCCGGAAGCCGGTGCCGGCATCCGCGCGATCGCCAGCCGGGCCGACCGGTCGCCAGGCTTCGAGTTCGGCCACGTGCAGCACGGTGGCGCAGGCATCCGGATTGGCGACGCCCTCCCAGGCGGTGCGGAAGATCTCGCGCTCGCCGCCGGGAACGCCGCCGAGCAGCAGATCCGGCGCATCACCCAACGGCGTGACGCCGAGGAGGACGGTCGCCGGCTGCGATTCGGCAGATCCGTCGCTGAGCGTATAGCTGAAGCGGTCGTGACCACCCCAGTCGGCCGCCGGCGTGTAGACGAGACGTCCCTGCGCGTCGCGGTGCAGCGTGCCGTTCGCCGGCTGGCTGGTGAAGGCCAGCGTCAGCGGATCGCCATCGGCGTCGAAACCCAGCGCCGGCAGGTCGAGCGTGAGCTGGCCGTCCTCGTCGAGTTCGGCAACGTGGTCGCGTGCCAGCGGTGCGTCATTGACCGCGGTGATCGTCAGGCCGACGCGGCCGTCGACGGCGGTCGCGCCGTCGCTGACGCGGATCGCGAAGGCATCGTCGCCATGGTAGTCGGCTGCCGGGCGATAGGCGTGGCGGCCGTCGTCCATCGCCACCAGGCTGCCGTGCCGCGGCGCGCCGGCGGTGATCGTCAGCGGGTCGCCGTCGGCATCGACCGCCATGGCCGGCAGGTCGAGAACGATCGTTCCGTCCTCGGGCAGGCTGAAGGCCAGCGCGGCCAGCCGCGGCGGGTCATTGACCGGCGTCACCGTCAGCCGCACCTCCGCCTGCGCCGCCATGCCCGATGCGCCGCGCAGCCGGTAGCTGAAGCGATCGTCGCCATGCCAGTCGGGCGCCGGCTGGTAGAGCAGGCTGCCGTCGGCATTCGCCACCACGGTGCCGTTCGCCGGCGCGGCGACCAGCTCGACGGCGCTGCCGCCGGCAACGCCGGAATCGTTGGCGAGCACGTCGATGCGCAGCGGCACATCCTCGGCGGTGGTGGCGGCATCGTCCTGCGCGCGCGGCACCTGCGGAGCGGCGCCGAGGTGCAGGTCGCGGATCGTGACGCGGCTGTTGCGCGCTTCCGGGCCATCGCCGGCAGTCGGGCCGAAGCCGACCAGGTCGAAGGCGAGGTTGATGGCGGTGCCGGCGGCGATGCCGCGCAGGTCCACGAGGTAGCGGACGCTGCCGTCGGCGTTGCGCACGACGCTGATCTCGCCCGCCCGCGCTTCGCTGCCGTCGGCCTGGCGGTTGAGCGCGGCGTCGCTGCGCGTCAGGCCGCCGGCGCGCAGCACGGCAAGCCCGGTGCCGGCGTCGATCAGCGCCAGTTCGAACGCGTCGTCGGGGCCGCGAAGCTGGTCGCCGATGCCGACATCGGCGAGCGTGAAGGAAAGGAAGTGGTCGTCGTCGCCGAGGACGAAGACCTGGTTCAGGCGAGCCTGGTCGTCGGCCGATTCGAGCAGCGTGGCGGCGCCATCGCTGAAGCGGACGTCGCCGGCCGTGCTCCAGCCGCGACCATCGGTGAAGGCCGGGTTCTCGAGGCGCGGGTTGGCGGCGATGTGCAGTTGCGGACGCTTCGCCGCCGGTTCAATTCCGGCGGCGCGACTCGGGATGGCGTCGCGTGCCAGGCTGGTGACGCGGGTGAAGGGGAGGGGAACGCCCCAGGAGAAGGCCGGATCGGGGTCGCCCGAGCTGTCGGGCGGCGGCAGGTAGCCGGCGAGTTGCAGCAGCGCCACCTGGTCGGCGGCGGAGAGCGTCCGGCGAATTCCCGGGGTCAGCGTCGCCGCCATGAGGTGGTGCGGATCCGCACTGTGCTCGAGACCGAACGCGTGCCCCTGCTCGTGCAGGAGGACGGTCAGCAGGTCGATGCGGCCGTCGGCTGCCGACCCGGGCCGTGCGACCCACTCGCCGGGGTTGCTGGTCGGCAGGAACTCCTCGTTGCCCCAGGGCGTGTCGTCCACGAACCAGCCGTGGCCGGCGGCATCGGTGTCGAGAGTGATCTTGGGGGTGGGAACGGTGCCGGTGGTGTGGCCGAGGGCGAAGTCGGGGAGGTTGGCGAAGGAAAACCCACTGGCAGGGCGTTCATCGATGGCAATCCATGCGCCCGCGGGCTCGACCGAGAATGCGCCAACGGATGGTCCTGAGCTGGAAGTCTCGGCCATCTTCCAGATGAGACGCCCTCCGGGGCAGTATTTCTTGTAGGCCGAGTCATTGTACAGATCAAACTTGCCAGCTGCCGGCGTCACGTGAATATAATAGGAAAAGATAATCGAGAGGCCATCTTGGCTGGTAACCAAAACCGTCAATCTGTCCTTGCCCGTGTATCCTGCTTTTGGAATGTACTCGACTGATGTACCTGGGGCGAAATCGTTCCCCAGCTCACCGCGGAAAGCAACGAGCTGTCCGTGTTTCGGCATCTCCAGAACGCTGGCTGTTGCCAACCGATTCTCATCGATGAACCGAGGCTCGAATCCTCTCCACTTGTTATCCTTTGGGGCGAAGTGGTTTTCAGCGTCCATTCTCGGGTCGATCACTCTGCTGATTGAATGACGGCTCTCCAGATCCCGTATTTGCTCATGAGTGGGTGAAATCACACAGATGCCAATTCTCGGTACTGTTTCTTGAGCTTGCCCAGTTCGCTGCGCGTCCGCCACGATGAATGCTGTCGTCGTGGGCAAATGCGCGTCTTGAAAAAGGTAGTCGACAGCAAACATGCCAAGTTCTCCTTGTGCGAGTGAAGGATCACCTGGGAGGTGTTCCGCGGCTACAGCATCAAAGGTTGGAATGCTGGAAGACCGATCTGCAAGGTGGCGAACACGGTCTATGGCGAGCGGCGACTTGCTCGCCAGCGATACTCCGAATTTGACATTGTAATCCCGACGGTTCTCGGGAGAAAAGCCCAGATCAATCAAGACATCCTTGACGTTTCCTAAGGCATTCTGGTTCCTGATAGTTTCGGTACCCACCTTGTTCCAGTAGGACAAGCGAGCGTCACGGTTCCGCAGGTGTTCGGGAGAATCGCCGTGACCTTTTATTCCCTTCGTGGCATCTTCAAAATTCTTCTGGTCGACCTTGGTCGAGCGATCGATGATCTTGTTCAGGTCGCCATCAATCGGCTGTGCTCCGTATCGCCAATACCAAGCACCAGACAAGGCTGCAATGCCCTTATCCGCGATCATATCGTCAGGATTCTGGACAAAGTCATAGCGTGTGCCAAGGATGTCGTTCAAACCAGGTACCTTGTTGGCCTCTGGTTCATAGGGACGCGGACCCTTGTGGGTCCAACCGCGATATCCGCCTTCGGCAAGGACCTCATAGCCCCATTTGAAAGTGATCTGCATGATGCCACGCCCCTTGTACCGCGCACCATCGCCTGGTCTATCATTGCCATACCTATTACCGTAAGCCAACTCCGCCGACCGATCACTACGATTCTCGACCAAGTCAGAGTCAAAAAAGGCTTCGAATCGTGCATTGACCAAGAAAGCGGAGACTCTCTTCGCCGTATTGATATCGAATTTCGCGAGCGCGGAGTTCAGTGGTTCCACCCAGTCCCTGACACGTTCCGAAGAGGACTCCATTATGGCTGCGAGCCCTGCGGCGGTCAGGTGCGAATCGAACCCCGCACCCTTGTCCCCCACACCGCCCAGCAACAGCTTGTCGGGGGCGATCAGACCCGACGATTGGCTTCCGTCTCCAAACAATGTAGTCTGAATCGCCCGTCTGGCGTCGTCGGATTCTCCCGATTTGATTGCCGCCAACTGCTCGTCAAGCGACCCGTTCCCCGCTAACGTGTCGTTCTGAGTCGCCGTATAGACAGCCAGGAAGTCCTTGAGCGCTTCAGCCTGGTTGTTGGGGGATGCCGCGGCCGGTTGCACGCGATTGATGTACTGCAGAAGGTCGGCGAGTCTCTGCGCCCGCTGAGGATCCCAGGTGCCGTTGCCGGGCTGCTGCCGCAACCGTGCAAGCTCTTCGAGCAGGTACTTGAGCTTCTGCTGGGGTGTCGCCGCACGGTCGTTGCTGGCGGTCGCGGCCCGCAGATCGACGCTGTCGGGACTGCTCAGGCCAAGTAGCCACTCGTCGCCGTAGATGCCCCTCTGATTCTGGAGCGAGATGTAGGCCGTATTGATCCCGAGGTGCAGCCGGTTGCCGAGCAGGTTCGTTCCCGCAAACCACAGCGCCTGGCGTGCCTTGCCGTCGGAGGTCCTGTTGGCGCCCTGGCTGGCGACCATCAGGTCATGGACCCAACTCGTGCCCATCGCTTCGACCGGCCTCTTCGGGTCGGTCCGGTCGCTCCAGCCGGACAGCGGGCTCCCGTTACCGAAGCGGTACTGCATCCAGTGCGGGGCGTTGTAGGCGCTGAGCCAGCTCACGCTGGCGGCCGACAGGGTGATTGGGCGCAGCGGCTTGACGACGGTCGTGCTCTTGCCCCTCCGGTCCTTGACGGTTTCGCTGGCGCTGTCCTGGTAGTCCGCCGCGTTTTGCACGATCTGCTCGAACTGCCGCAGCGTGATCATCTCGGCTGCTTCGAGCTTGCCATCGACCCGGACTTCGCCGCTCTTCGGAATCGCCGAAAGACCGTAGCCGAGGTACCTTAACCGCTGCTCGACCCGTGCGACGTCGAACAGGCGGTTGTCGCTGTGGGCGTCGCCGCCGACGGAACCGTCGAGCGCGAAGTCGTGGTAGCCCGGGTTGTTCAGCGGCCGGTCGCCAAAGAAGGTTGTGTCGGCGGCACGGGCGTAATCGACGACCCGCAGCTTCAGGCTGAGCCGCTCGTCGGGCCGGCCGCGGTCGAATCCGGCGAGGTGAATCGTGATTTCTCCGGGTTGCAACACCTCGCCCTTGCGCAGGCGCTCGACGTCGAGGGTCGGTACCAGGAAGACGACGCCGCTCGTACTCAAGGTCTTCTTGCCGGCGTCGCTGCTGACCGTCTGCAGCCCCTGGTAGCTGCGCCGGCCCGCTGCTTCGACCGACTGCATGCCGTCCTCGCGCTCGGCCGTCAGGAGATGCCCCTTGTCGTCGCGGAGCAGGGTGGCGGCACCCCTGACCTCGATGTTCGACCAGTTGATGTTGAGATCGGCATCCGGCAAATGCGCGAGCGTGCTGGCGTACTGGCTGCGGATCAGCTTGAAGAGGTCGACGCGGGCGATGTCGCCGTAGTTGAAGCTGGGAACCTTGAGATCCTTGTCGGCTTCGATCGTCTTCAGGAAGTGCCCGCCATCGACCGGGTCGGTGAAGCTGATCGAGTCGGGGCGTCGCAACGGGCTCGCCGCCATCCCGAAAACCCAGCCCGAGGTCAGCCGGCTGCCATCGCCGAGCTCGTAGCGCAGCGGTGTCACGACCTGCTGCTCCGTGCCGCTGACGACTTGGCGGTCGATCGGCAGCGGGCGTGCCGATGCCTGCGCGGCGAGCGAGTTGCGTTCGGCCGCTGCGATGAGCTGGCCGAGGTCCCATTTCAGCAGTCCGGCGGGAGGCGGCGAGGAATCGAGCGTTGGCCAGTAGCGCAGGTCCGCCCAGAGTGTGCTGCCGTCATCGCCGACGGCGAGGCGGGAGATGTTGGCGCCGGCGAGCGGCGAGGTGGCACCAAGGTATTCGGGCCGCGGACCGAATGGGTCGCGGATGATGCCGACCTTGCCACCCAACTGCCGGGCGCCGCCTGCGTCTTCTCCGTTGCCGTGGAGTGGGTCGAGGAAGTCGAAGAAGTAGTCGGCAACCAGTGCGTACTCCCTGCCATCACCCGTCTCGACCAGCACCGGCGACTGGGCGCGCTGGATGTTCAACTGGTACTCGCCCTCGGTGCGGCTGTGCCCGGCGGACGAACCGAGCAGCGGCAGCCGCCTGAAGGCGGGCGATCCCTGCAGCCGCCCGTCAGCGCCGAGCGCAACGGTGACCGTGGCGAGGCCCGCGTTCTCGTCCTGTGCGTCACTCAACAGGAAGCGCAGCGTGTTGTCGCTGATTCCCGCCGCGGCAATGAACTGCGGTGCCTGGCCCTGGCCATCGGGCACGCTGACCGGCGCGAAGGCGCTGGTCAGCGTTGCGTCGAGGCGCCCGGCCGACTCACGTGCCACATCGAGATCGACGATGAAGATCGCGCCGCCATCGGCAGTGCCGCGGCTGCTGCCGATGCCCAAACCCTGCCGGCTGGCGGTCACCGCGAGATAGCTGTGCAGGCCGTGGTTGATCGCCAGGTCGACGTAGCCGTAGGGGGCGTTCGCACCGCTGACCGCCTGTGGCAGGTCGATCTGCTGCAGCGCGAGGAAGCGGCTGTCAGCCGGGTCGATGTTCGCGCGCAGCAGCCGATGGCCGCCGGCCGGATCGTGCGAGCCACCTTCGGCGATGTACAGCCACTGCCCCGAGACGGCGAGGCTGCTGATGTTGGCGGTGCCGATGTCGAGGGTGTCGGCGAGCGTCATCGTCGCCGTGTCGAGGATGTGAATCTGACCGCCGGCGCGGGCAACGAATGCCAACCGGTTGTCGAGGCTGAAGGCGATCGGGTCGGTCTTGCCGCCGGTGGCTGGCGCGGGCGCCCTGGCGGTGCCCGTGTAGGCGATCTCGCCGATCTGGACGTCGCCGCGGAAGACGCGCATCGTGCCCTCGCCGGCGACGAGGCTGAAGCCGGTTGGTGCCGGCAGTGTCAGGCTGGCTGCCTCGCCATCGGTGACCCAGCGGGTCTTGCCCGGGTCGCTGGGGTCGAGGGTCTGCAGCATGCGTTGGATGCTGATGACGTGCAGCCCGCTGGCGATGCCGGGCGGCAGGTCGAGTTCGAGCGTGACCATCGGCGCGTCGCCGGCAACCGGATGGAGGTCGACCAGCCGTTGCCAGACGAGCAAGCGATCGCGCTGCACGCCCTGGTCGTCGCGCCATGAGCCGGCCGTGGCATGCCCTGTGCTGTCGATGCCCGGTACCTCGGGCGTCATCCAGATGCGCAGGGCGACTTCCGGTGCCTGCGCGGACGCGACCGGCGGCTGCAGCCGGTCCAGCGTCAGTCCGAGCTTGCCGGAGGCCAGCATCCCGGCGCGCAGCACGCGCGGTGCGCTGTCGTTGCCGTCACGGGCCGGCATGCTGACACTGCTGCCGTCGCTGGGCAGCGTCAGCATGCCGCTCGCCAGATCCTTCTGCACGGGCACGGTCTGGTAGACGCCTGCGTGCGTCCGCCTGATCGCGTACACGTCGGTCGCTGCCGCCAGCGCTCCGATCAGGTCACCGGCCGCCGCGACGCCGCTCAGGCTACCGTTGCCGAGGTCGGCGGCGAGGCCGAGGACCAGGTCGTTCACCCGCAGTGCCGTCGCATCGGCGCCGAAACCCGTGAGCGTCAGCGCGCCGTTCTGCCGATCGAAGGTGGTCCTGACGCAGATGACGTCACCGGAACCGCTGATGCCGCTGTAGGGCGGGCTGGCGGTCCTGGCGACCAGCCCGGTGGATGGGTCGCTGGCGACGAAACCGTTGTCCACGATCCACCAGACATCCTGCCATCGTCCATCGCTGGCGGGAGCCAGGCCGCGGCGCAGGAAGAGCACCTCGTCGCCCTCGCGCACGCCGGTCGTGTCCTGCAGAGGGATCGAGATTTGCACGGGCGTTGCCGTCGCCTGGTCGCCTAGTTCGAGGTGGACAGCCGCCAGCGTCTGCAGCAGTCCCGGCTCGGGCGCGGCGAGGCCGGTTTCGACCTGCAGTCGGGCGAGGTCGATGCGGCGGACCGACACCGGCGTGTCGCTGCCCAGGGCGCCAGCGCCGATCAGCAACAGCTCGCCAGTGGCAGCCTGGACGACGCCGCCCCGGGCGGCAGCGATCACGCCTGCAGCCGGGGTCGGTGTTGCCGGATCGTCGTCGATGGCCTGCGGCATCCCGACCAGCAACGCTATGTCTGCCTGGCCGATCGCAGACATCGTGATCTGGCCGCTGTCGTCCACCTCGTTCGCCAGGTGGACGACCGACAGCGTCACCCGCCCCGGACGGTGGGCGCTGATCAGGCCGTCCGGACTGACGCTGGCGATCGTCCCGTCGCTCGAGAAGTAGCGCGTGCCATTGCGCACCTCGGCGATCGCCGGGGTCACCGAAACGATGACGTCGCCGGTGTTCGGATCGAGGACGACAGCGCCGGTCGCCGGATCGATCAGCACCTCGCCGGTGCCCGGGTCGCGCAGCGCTTCCTGCGTCCATGGGTCCCGGCCGACTTCCACGACTTCGGGCGAGCCCGGGAAGCTGATCTGGCTGGCGCCGTGGATGTCGAGCCGCTCGCCGGTCGCCGGATCGAGTCGATGCACCCGGAGCTGTCGCGTGGCGCCGGGCACGAGGCTCAGTGTTCCCGGGTAGACGTCGGGTTCGACGCCCGGCAGCGCATCGCCCGCGTCGCCGTCGTCCGGCCCGGCGTCCGTCAGCGCCGATGCGGTGACGGCGTTGAGCGCGACCACAGCCTGCACCGCCTGTCCGCTCGAGTCGGGCCGGCTGACGACGAGCAGCGCCGGCCCGACAACGATCGCGCGCAGCCGGTCGCTGGCGTCGTCCACGACGATGCGGCCGATTCCGGCGTCACCCATGCCGGCGAGATCCACCGCCTGCACGCTGAGGTAGGAGGGGTCCTGCAGAGCGACGCCGAGTTCGTCGGCAAAATCGAGGGTCGCCTCGATCTCCTGCGTCTGACCGGTCAGGAGGCGGTCCAGCGCTGCCAGGTGAATCTGCTGCAGGCGGGCGTCGCTGACGTCGATCGTCAGGTCGAAGGGCTGGCACGCGTTGTAGCCATCGTCGGCCTGCAGGCTGACGATGGCGCGGCCGGCAAAGCCCGCCTGCGGCGTGAAGGACAGGGTCTGTCCGTCGGTGCCCAGACGCGCACTGCCGTTCGTCGCCTGCACGACGTGCCAGAACAGCGCGTCGCCTTCGGCATCGCGCGCGATGCCCTGCAGGGCGATGGTCGTCGACAGCCCGGTGTGGGTGCGCAGTGGCGGCTGGCCGGCGCTGGCCGGAGCCCGGTTGGCGCTGAAGCCGCTGTTGGCGAAGACGATCTGCCGATCGACCGCATTGCTGTTTCCGTCACCGTCGACATCGCCCGCGCCGTGGCCGCCCCGTTGCGCCGTTTCCCAGGCCATCGCGTCGGCGGCATCGACGCGGCCGTCGCGATCGAAATCGCCGGCGACGCGCAGCCTGACGCTCGCGGCGCCACTGCCCGACAAGCGCAGGAGCTTCGGACCACCATGGCTGATCTGCAGCAGCGCCGTCCTCGTGCCGCCGTACTCGTGGCTGCCGAGTACCTCCCCGCCGACGAAATCGATCGTCGCGCCCGCGTCAACCGTCGTGCTTTCGACGGCGATGAGGAGCGATCCGCTGCCACCCGGCGGATGCGTGACGGAGGCGATCTCGCTGTCGCGGACCGTGAAGGTCAGCGTGGCGCCGTTGCCGATGTCTCCCTGCCAGTTGCCCGTCAGCCCGTTCCAGGTCGCCGGCGTACCCAGGTCCACCGTCGGGTCGCTACTGAGCAGTTCACCCGTCGCATCGTGGGTGTAGGCCATTCCGCTGCCGGCGCTGCCGATCTCGCGAACGAGGCGCAGGTTGCCGGCAGGGTCGTAGAGATAGACCGTGCCTGCCGATTCCGCCTCTCCCGTGACGGTGCCGCTGATGCGGGCGATCCGCCCATGACTGTCGCGCAACAGATCGAGCCGCCCGGCCGGGCTGCCATCCGCGGCGACAGCGGCGATACCCGCATCCGAGACCAGCCACTGCGCGCCATCGCCGAATTCGAGCTGTTGCAGACGGCCGTGCGAATCGAGGTGATAGCGATCGCCGCCGGGCGAGACCAGCGTGTACCGTTGCGGCACCCAGGGCAGGCCGCTGACCTGGTCGTACAGCGTGTCGCCGAGACGGACGAGGCTGTCCGGGCGCGAGCCGTCAGCCGACGCCTGCGCCTGCAGTTGCCAGCCGCGGTCGCTGCTGAACGCCGGGTGCCAGACCAGCGGCGCCGCCGCGTCGCCGGCAAGCCGCTCGCCGACTGCGGCCAGGCTGAAGCGCAACGACAGTTCGCCCGCTGCCGCGTCCGCCAGGTCGCGCGGGACGCTGACCCAGACCCGGGCGCCATCCCGCCAGCCGGCGATCGCTCCCGATGGGAGCGTGGCCGGCTGGTCGCTCAGCAGGCGCGGCGTGAGGATCGGCAATTCCCAGTTGCCGAAATCTCCTGCGGCAGCGGCCCTGTCATCGCCCGTCGGGTGGGCGGGCAGGCACTGGGCTGGCAGCACGCGCGTCAACGCCAGCGAGTGACCGCCCATACGGTACAGGGCGTCGCTGGCGATGGCGGCCGGCGACGACTTGAGCGAGCTGTCGATGACGACGGTTGCCTCGATCTGGCTGCTGCGGCCGGCGAGATCGCGGGCCAGCAGACGCAGGTGCCAGACGCCGTTGGCCAGCAGCCCCGGGTCGAGGGTGGCCAGCGGCAGGGTCTCGTCGATTGCCGTCGCTCGACTCACCTGTTCGGCGAGCGTCGACCAGTCGTCCGCTCCTGCCGGTGCCAGCAGCAGCTGCCAGCGCATCAACTGGGCCTCCGACAGATCGGCAGCGATCGCCAGCGGCGCGGCGATCCGCAGTGGTGCCGCGCCATCCGTCATGCCGGTGAGTGCGCCGCTCCAGGCGAGTCGTGGGGCAGCGGAATCGGCGGGATCGAGCACCGGCAGTGCGTGGATGCGCTGGGCGCTGAAGCCGTCGCGGTCGGTGGCCGTGACCCGCAGTTCCATCAGCCCGGGCTTCTCCGGATTGAAGCGGAAGCGGCCGGCAACGTCCACCGCGACGCGCCGCCAGGGCTCCCTCTCGTTGCCGCGCACTTCGACCGCCAGGTCGGCGATGCCGCTCCAGGCCTCGGCACGGGCGCTGGCGATCACCAACTGCCCGGGCCTCGCCGACAGCTCCGGGGTGGTCGAGACGACGATGTCGGGCGCGTTCGCTGCGGCACTGGCCAAGACGCGCACAACGAAGCTGTGCTCGCCGCATGCGTTCTGGCCGGGCCGGCCATCGGCGACCGCGACCGTCAGCAGATGGTCGCCGATCTGGCCCGGAGCCGGCGTCCAGCGCAGTTCGCGGCTCTGGCTGTCGTAGGTCGCGCCTGCCGGCAGGTTGGCAAAGCTCAGCGTCAGGCCCTGCGTCTGCGCCGCCCCGTCAGGATCGGCGACGGCAATCCCGTCGCTCGCCGGTTGGCCCGCGCTGTCGGCGACGACCGGTATGCGCAGCGTGTCGCCGACGACCACGGCGTGGTTGCGGGCGACCACCTGCGGCCGGCGGTTGCTGTCGAGGACCAGTACCCGTACCGACTGGGTGCTGATCGCCTGTCCGTCGCTGGCACGGAAGGTGAAGACGAAGCTGCGGTCGTCGGCGGTCGCGTTGTCGACGACCGCGTGCCCGGGCTGCCAGTCGAAGTGACCGGTGGCGGGATCGAAGCTGACCCCGTTCGGCGTCGTCGGCTCGTGCAGCAGCGCGATGCGGACGGCGTCGCCGTCGGCATCGCTCGCGTGCACGCCGAAAGCCAGCGTCTCCCCTTCGCTGACCAGCTGCAGCGGAATGGGCGCGAGGCGCGGCGGCTGGTTGCGGTTGCCCACCTGCAGCTCGATGTCGCGCGTGAAGTATGCGCTGCCGTCGCTGCCACGAAGCGAAAAGCGCCACAGCCCGGCGCTGCCGCTGTTTCCCTCCTGGGCAGCGAACAGGTCGGGGGTCCAGGAGAGCGTGACACGGTGATCATCCGGCGTCACCGACATCCCCGGCGGCAGGCTGTCGAACTGCCAATGCACCGGGTCGGCGTCGGCATCGCTGGCGCCGACCTCGATCGCCAGGGGGACGCCCTCGGTCGCCGTCAGGCGCAGGGGGTCGCCCGTGTCGGCGACGTCCGCGGCATCGACGCGGATCGCCGTCAGCTGCGGTGCGCTGTTGTCGTCGCGCACGACGATGCGCAATGCCTGCCGGCTGAGGTTCGGCTGCGGCTGCTGCGGCACCGGATGGCCGCTGCCTTGCGGTGGCAGGCCGCTGTCGCTGACCAGCAGTTCGATGTCGTGGTTGCCGCTGTCGCCGGCGTCCGGCGTCCAGCTCAACGAAGCCTCTCCATAGCGCGGTCCCGCAGACAGGCTGGCTCCGGCGGGCAGCCCGCTGGCAGCCCAGTGCAGGGGATCCTGATCGAGGTCACGCGCCCGCAGGGCGAGCAAGAAGGGCTGCCCGACGATGGCGACGACCTGCCGCGGGCTGTCGATCCGCGGCGCTTCGGTCGTACTGCGGGCGCTGAGGACGAAGCTGCGGCTGCTGGCGAGAATCTGCTGCGGGTCACCGTCGCCGTCGTCGCTGGCGGTGACGGTGATCAGGTAGTCACCGCGGTCGCCTTCGCCCGGGGCAACGCGCAGCCAGCCGGAAGCCTCGCCGCTTGCGCTGGCGGCATTGGCGATGAAGCGGGCGAATGGCGGCAGACCGGCGAAGCCGAGGCTGATCGGCGAGCCGCTGCGCCGCGAGTCGATATCGTGTGCCGTGACCGGGATATCGATGCTGCCGCCACGGTCGACGGTGGTGGTGGCGATGTCGTCGACCACCGGCGCGCGGTTGGCGTTGGCGACGATAATCGGCAGCGTCAGCATGCCGCTCAACGCGATGCCGCTGCCGTCACCGTCGTCGCTGGCGGTGACGTCGATCGTGTAGCTCCCCGCCTGATCGTAGCCGGGTGTCCAGATGATCTCCAGCGTCTCGGCATCGAAGCGGGCGCCGGCGGGCAGGGTGCTGACCCGGTAGCTGACCGTCGGCGCGACACCGGCCGGGCCGACGGCAGTGGCACCGGGCCGCAGACGAAGTGCTGGCTGAAAGTCCGGATTGTCCGGGTCGAAGGCGAGGATGCTGAAGCGCAACGGCTGCCCTTCGCGGATGTGCAGGCTTTCCGCCTGCGGCAGGACCGGAGCCGCGTTGGCGTTGGCGACGTCGAGGATCAGCTCGGCACTGGAGCGCGCCTGCGCGCTGCTGCCGTCGGTCGTGGTCCAGGTGGCGGTCAGCGTCAGCGGGATGCGATGCCAGGGGCGTGCGAGTTGAAGCGAGGGGCGTGCGACTTGGAGCGAGGAGCGTGCGAGTTGAGGCGAGGGGCGTGCGAGTTGGAGCCAGGGGCGTGCGAGTTGGAGCGAGGGGCGTGCGAGTTGAAGCGAGGGGCGTGCGAGTTGGAGCGAGGGGCGTGCGAGTTGGAGTCAGACGCGTGCGAGTCGTGGTGCGGGGCGTGCGAGTCGAAGCCAGGGACGCGCGAATCCAGGCCGGCAGCGTGCAGGCTTCATGCAGGGTATCCCCGTGGGGTCCTGGACTGTTGGCGTGAGACCGGCGGCTACGAGCGAAACCCGCTCGTAGCCGCCACATCGCGGCACGGTCGATCAGCCACGCATGACCACATCGCGACGCCAAAACCCTGCACAGCACTGCCGGACGTCCGCTCGTCGCCTTGCTTCGCTACAACAACGGCGTGCCTCGCCGCCAACCCGCAGCCGGCCGACCGGGGCGAATTGCCGTGGCGAGTGGCAAAGGGGCGCCGGCGGAACCTCACCGGCGCGCGGAGCGGTTACCCGGCCGCTTTCGCCGAAGCGGGCGGCGTCCCGCCGGCGGGATTCTTCGCGCGTCGCGGGGCGCGGTCGATGTGGCTCGCGCTGTCCCAGGCGCGCATCCTGTCGGGGTTGCGGGCGTACTTGTTGTTCATGATCGCGTCGAGCTGCATCACCTCGGCCATTCCTTCGCGGATCAGGCGGCCGACGGCGGCGGTACTGGCGACGCCGGTCTGGTCGTCCGACTGCATGTCGGCGTCGGCCGAGCGGATCGCCGCGATGTCGTCGGCGAGGTCGGCGACGAAATCCGCCGGCAATTCGTAGGCGACGAACCTCGCCGCGACCGCCGGGTCTGCGAGTTCGCGCGCAAAGGCGTCGGCGGCGGTGAGCAGCGCCTTCTGGTTCACGCCGGCTGGGCTGCGGAAGCGGTCGGCGAAGCCCGGTTCGCCGGCATCGATGGCGCGCGCCGTGCGGGCGATTCCCTGCAGATCGAGGCGCAGCGAATCGAATAGAACCTCCTTCGCCGTCGCCGAGCCGCCATCCTGCCGCGCCTTTTCGACGTCGAGATCGCGGACGATCTGCGCCAGGCGCGCAAAATGCCCGGCAGCCTTGCTGTCGGCGGCGAAGTCCGCGGCATTCGCGTTGCCGAAAGTCTGCACACGGCCGAACATGTCGTGACGGCGAGCTTCCCGGTCATTCATCGTTGAATCTCCTGTAAAGGGTCATTGGCAGGATTGCTGGAGGAAATTAGCGCGCTGCGGGCTTTCTGGCAAGACCAATGAGGCAAGAAATGGACGGGCTCGGGTCGAGGTGCTACTGAACACGGTGCGGCCGTCGGCGCGCACACCGAATGACCGCGAGCCGCCGCCTGCCGTGGAAGCCTGCGCCCCGAGCGAACGCCAGGGCTCGACTCGCGTGCCGATTCACAGCAGGCCGCCGGAACTCTGGCCGTTCTCGGCAACCGCTCCGGCCGTCGCTCCGCTTCACCGACCGCGAGCATTCGCGTGGGGAGCTTCGACATAGCTCTACGGTCAACCGAGTGGTTTGGCATCGGGGCGGGCGTGTTGGATCCCGATCCTGGTTTTGTTCTCAGACAACTTGCCCGATGCCTCGAGGCGATGGCACCGTTTGAACCGATACCAGTCAGACGCGCGGCCCGGAAACATAAGTCGCGCAGCACGTGGAGATCACTCAATCAAAGGCTTGAGGTGGGCCAGAGTGCCGCTCGATGCGCTCTTCGGGCACACGTCGTTGTCGCCGCCGTCCCCTGCTCGTGGCGAAGCCTGCCAGTGGGAGTGTCAGCGGATCGCCGGAATCAGGCCGACGATACCTGACCTGCGAGTGGCGATTGCCCCCCCTGGTTGCAGCTCTCGGCGCGGCTGAGCTATAGTCTCGCTCGCCGGGCTGATCGCTCAGCCAAGGGGCTTGCGAAGCGGGGAGGGCGCTGACGCAATTGCCGGAATTTTTGGTGGACGGGCGCATGGCTTACCCCATTGTTGTGTCCAGAAATTTCGCTGTTCTTGTGGGGGCGATCAGATCAGAATACTGACGCAAAGCTTTGCGTCGAATCGGCTCGCTACATCCGCTATCGCTCATAGGCAATCCACATGGATTACATTTACGTTGACAACTCCAACCTCTATATCGAAGGCCGCCGCGTCAGTGCTGTCGCGTCTGGCTTGGCGTCAAACATCATCCAGGCAATGAACCTCGGCATTCTCGACCATGGGTACACCATCAGCTTCGGCAAGCTGCATGAGTTTCTTACCGGCAATGATCTTTCAAAGATCAAACGCGCGGCGCTTTATGGATCGCGCCCACCGCCGAACGACTCAATTTGGCAATACGCAATGAAGGCGGGTTTCGAGCTGCACCTCGAGGATCGCAACTACGCCAACAAAGAGAAGAAGATCGATACCGGCATTGCCACGCTAATGACTAAGGACGCATACAAGCACGGCAAAGCAGCCGAGGATGTCTTTGTCTTGGTCGCTGGCGATAAGGATTACGTGCCCACGCTCAACGAACTCCGGGCTGACGGTTACAACGTGGAGGTCGTATTTTGGAATCATGCCGCACAGGAATTGAAGGACGCAGCAACCAAGTTCATCCCCCTCGATGGCTTTCTAGACACTCTGCGCCTATGAGCGCTAACCTTGCGGTGCAGGGGCTTGGCGTATAAAGCCGCGCCAAGCCCCTGGGCTTGAACGTTGAGCGTCAGCAGCAGCTTCGCGTATCATTCAGCAACGGAGGTTTTGCGTATGAACTTTGATTCCTTGCGCCCGTTTAGCTTTTACGAGTTCTTCGCTGGCGGCGGAATGGCACGGCTTGGGCTTGGTGATGCGTGGAACTGCCTCTTTGCAAATGATTTTGATGCCAAAAAAGTTACTTCGTATCGTGCCAACTTTAGTGGTGCCCCTGAGCTTTTCCATGGCGACGTGCGGGGTATCTCTAGCGCCCAACTACCCGGCAGGGCAACGCTGGCGTGGGCATCATTCCCATGCCAAGACTTGAGCCTAGCCGGTTCTGGTGCTGGTCTAGCTGGTGAGCGTAGCGGGGTTTTTTGGCCATTCTGGAACTTGATGTTGTCGTTAAAGAGGGAAGGCCGAAATCCCCCCATAATTGCGCTCGAAAACGTTGCCGGATTAATCACATCACACAATGGCCAAGACCTAACCAACCTCATCTCGTCCTTCGCTGCAGCGGACTATCGTGTTGGCGCACTGCTGGTTGATGGAGCCTACTTCGTTCCTCAATCCCGTCCGCGCCTGTTTATCGTTGCTCTCGCTCGCGGAGTAGCCATCCCAAAGGGTATTTCTGGCCGCGTTCCCAATCCATCGTGGCATCCGCAATCACTGCAAGACGTGGTTGACGGTTTACCACCTAATGCACGTAAAGCGTGGATCTGGTGGAAAATACCAACGCCAACGCATGAGGCACCCCACCTCTCCGACATCATTGAAGATATACCGGAGGGTGTTGTATGGCATTCCGTAGCAGAAACGACAAAGTTGCTTTTAATGATGGCTCCCGCAAACATCGAGAAAGTTCGAGAGGCACAAAACTCAGGCATTAGACAGATTGGCACCATCTACAAACGTACACGGAAGAATATCCAACGGGCAGAAGTTCGCTTCGACGGCGTTAGCGGATGCCTGCGCACACCTGCTGGTGGCTCGAGCCGTCAAATCATCATGGTCGTTGAAGGGCAACGCATTCGTTCTCGCCTCATTTCTCCGCGAGAAACCGCCCGCCTGATGGGGTTACCAGAGAGCTATTCGCTGCCTAATCGTTACAACGATACTTACCACCTTACAGGCGATGGTGTTGTCGTTCCGGCGGTTGAATGGATAGAGCAACACGTCATTCGACCAATAGCAATATCAGCCTGCCGACCCAAAGTGCACAAACGAACGCTGGAGGTGGAGTTTGCCTAATCATCCGATAATTCCTTGCTCACGCCGCGATGATTGGGCACAGGTTGTTGACGAGTACTCTGATGCACTAAAAGCCGCTGCGCACACTATTGGTACGCACGGCTTAGATCGTGAATCTTTCCAAGAATCAGGATTGTTCAAGAGCGCTATTGAGCGGATTCGCGGACAGCAGGCTGCAACAACAAATGTAAAGTACGCATTCATCGAGGCCGTCCTGATGTTCTTGCAGACCGGCGGCTTGATCCAACGTTATGAATTTGTTGGCACGCGCGAGCGTCATGACTTTGAGGTATATTTTGAGGATGGCAGACTTTGTTGCGTTGAGGCAAAGGGCTGTCTTGATGGGAACAACACCAACATTTATGTAAGGCCACAGAATGCCGATGAATTCGTCGTTTGGTCGCTTTGCCAAAATCCCGGCTCTGATCCGCGACATAATGCTTGGAGTGGAATCCATACCCGTCTAAGCGCAGAGATTGTTGCTCGTCGTGAACGAGTGGATGGCCTAATCATTTGGGACATGTTATGCGGTACTTTGGCGAGGCCATGTCCGAAGTTGCAAGCCCAGCCTAATCGTTTTACCCGGCTTTCAGGGAAACCTGTGCCGCCTCCTTGCATTTATATTTTTCCGCGCACTATTCCAGACGCGAGAAACAATCCAAATCCGCGCCCTTGGGCCTTGAGCGATATCCGGTTTCTGGACGCTATTGCCAGCACTTTTCACACGCCAGAAGAGGAGGCTGTAGAGGTTCGTATTGAAGCGCGTATGCACGGGGCGGATGTCAAGCGCCGTACAACCTACACCGCTGGCGGAAATCAATTACACCAAAGTGATTGGACTGCCGTACGAAGAGCAAGATAAAGGTCGTGGACACTCTTAGCCCCGAGCAACGCCGACGAACCATGGCGGCAGTAAAGGGACGGAATACCACGCCGGAACTTATAGTGAGGAGGTTATTACATAAGGCGGGGTTTCGCTTTCGGCTGTACCGAAACGACCTTCCCGGCAAGCCAGATGTTGCGCTTTCAAAATATCGCACGGTTATTTTCGTGCACGGCTGTTTTTGGCATCAGCATCCTGGGTGCAAAAAGGCATCCAAGCCCAGTACTCGCCAAGACTATTGGCTCCCGAAATTGGCACGGAATATTGAGAGGGACAAAAGACAAATTTCCGATCTAGATGCACTTGGCTGGAGCGTTCTTGTAGTTTGGGAGTGTGAAACAAAAGACAAAGCGGCACTCTCTGAAAAGCTTGTTCGAATACTGTCTCAGCAAGCAAGGGAAATTGGGCAGCGAATTGAGGACAGACCACGGTTTATCGGGGCGAGTAATGGCCAGAGCGACACGCTTTGACAGTGGCTCGCTGGGACTCAGCGTGAGCCTAGTGTGCGGTAGGAGGCACCGCAGATGGCGCAAAAGCGCGGTCGATCGGCCCATGAACTGCAATTTCGTGGGCTTTATGGTCAGTCGGAACGGTGCCAAGCTCAACGTGGGCACCAAGGCACTCGACAAGCACCACGCCTCGCATGCCGGTAGGAATTGGCTTCATCGAAACCCCGGCTACGTGAGCCGTTTTTGCGATGGTGCGGGAGGGGGAGGCGGCGAGCCTTTCTCCTCTCCGGATTGGGCGGAGCAATCTGGGCAAATACTCGCCTATTTTCATTCGCAGTCTTTGCCGTTATCCTGTATCTATGAAGCTCCCTAGGGCTACGATTTTGGAGACTGGCAAGGTTAGGCAGGTCAACTATGAGTCGGAAAATCCAGATCTTCGTATCGTCAACCTACGCTGACCTAGTCAATGAGCGTCGGGCGGCGGTTGAGACAATAATGCGTGCAGGACACATACCAGCCGGCATGGAGCTATTCGCAGCGGGCCACGAAAGCCAAATTGATGTCATCAATGCGTGGATCGAAGAGTCCGACGTGTTCATGCTAATTCTTGGCGGCCGATACGGAACGGTAGAGCCGATCACCAAGAAGTCATACACTGAACTGGAGTATGAGCGTGCTCTAGCAACTGGGAAAAAGCTCTTCGCTGTTGTGTTGCATGAGGACTACATTGAAAAAAAGGTTCGCGACGGCGGATCAGAGATGATCGAAGGCGTTGCAACACAGGAACTCAAAAAGTTTCGACGTCGCGTGCTGTCTAGGATGTGTCGAATCGTCCACGACCTTGGCGGTATTCAGGCGGCGATCCACGAGACACTCCAGGATTTCCAACGCAAACACTCGTTTGACGGCTGGATCAGGGGCAACCGCGCAGCATTGACAGAGCGGCCAGTCCTTACCTCTGACGAAAGAGCGGTTGGCAGCCTTCGCAGAGCGTGGCATCACTATCACGTGACCTACAGGAAAGGTTGCAGGGTTTGGCGATATAAGTTGTATGACTTTTCCGGCCATAACGCTCCGGGAGTTATTGAGCACGACATCGAAGTTGATGGACCGCATGACAGTTGGCACGCTTACCGCTTGGAGGCATTTGCTCGTGGGGAAAGAGTAGTTATTGCGCAGCGCGCCTTACAAAGCACTGAAAGAACGGTAATACAGGTGTTCCCGAGACTGCTAGCTCGCCATTTGTTCACCAGCGCGGGTTTTAGTCTCATGGAGGACTGGGATGGCAACGAAATCCTCACGGAGTGCATTATGAGCAGAGTGCTTCTTCCCGAAGGAATTGCCACACTGAATCCAGGGGACATCCCGAAGGAGGTGGAGGGGGCGCTGGATGAGATCTGGGCAGACGGCGTCAAGAATCTGCGCCTATTCGGGGGGATGCCAGATGGCGTTCGATGAGTCGGATGGCTGGCGTGACCAGATGTTCGGCACGCATGCGGCATTCTTCGATGCCCTTTCCGGTCTGAAGTCTACGCAGGAGGTATTTGCTCTGTTGCGACACCTTGGCTTTGGTGAGGTCCGGCAAGTTCTAGATTTGTGTTGCGGGAACGGCCGACTTGCTCCAGAGTTGTGCAAGATTGCACAGTCCTACGTTGGAGTCGATGTGTCGACAGAGCTACTTGAACTGGCGCTCCGCCGCTACAAGCGCCTTCCGAACGCAAGTTTCTTACACTGTGATGCTAGACATCTCATTGACTCGCTTCCACGTGAAAGATTTGATCTTGTTCTTCGGAACTATACGAGTCTCGGGTACTTTTGCTGGGACAGCGAGGTCGAGATGCTCAAGCAGTGCTCTATGGTGGCCTCACCTGGGGCGTCTATGATTGTAGATTCGTTTAATGGCGATTGGTTTATACAAAACCACCACGTCAAAAGGTCAAAGGATTGTGGACGTTTCCGGCTAATCGAAGATTACCGATGCTCCGGCAGTGGTGCTCGTGTCGAATGCGAGTGGCGGTATGTTCAGTCGGGCCAAGAGGATGTGATAATTGCATTCTGTTTGGAACAATACAACGTGCAGCGTGTGGTTGAGTTGGCAAGCGCAGCTGGTTGGGTAGTACGCGACGTCTTTGCTGACTACTCGGATGTATTGCTTTCTGATACCGGGGTAGTTCCAGAGCGTTTGGTGGCGCGCCTGTCTAAACCAGCGTAGCGTTGCGGGGGAGCCCAACCCGAAACTGAAGCTGATGGACTCCGCCCACAGCTTAGTCGAGATTGGTGTGCGGCGGGCATAGCGTGTTGCTTCCTAGGTGTAAGCCGTGTGGCGAGGCTTTCGCAGAGCCGAGGGCAAGGAGGAGCGCAAGGACGTCGCCGGGATGGGGCTGGAGGAAGCCCAAACCACATCTGGAGGGTGATGAACAGGGCAATTGAAGCGGGAGATTAGAGCGGCAATTAAGAAGGGGGCGGGATCGAGTTAAATGCCGACTCTGGCGTGGGACTGCAAGAGCTTGACATTTCAAGAATAAAGCAACTCGAAGGTGCCCAGGTGCCAGCTGCAGCGATTGGCTGACGGTGTATCCCTCGCCGTCGGCGAGCGTCCGGTTCGCGCTGTGGTCGCCGAGGTGCCAGACCTCGCGCGCGAGGTTCCAGTCCGGGTTGTCTGCGAGGTAGACGGAATCGACCCAGTCGCCAGTGAAGCGCTCGCCGCGGTTGACGACGCTGTAGGTGTAATGGTAGCTGCCGCCGGCCGTCGCGGTGTCCTGCGCCACGACCTCACCGAGCACGAGATCGGGCGGTGTCGCACCGAGGATGCTGATCGGCCGCGCGCGATGGTTGTTGCCGTCGATCTGTTGCGGATCCTCGGGGTTGATCTGGCTCGCCAGCGTGTCCTCGAGGATCACGTCGTGGGTGTCGGTCCAGACGCTGAGGTAGTACTGTCCCGACGACAGGCCTTCGGGCAGCACGACCTGGACGCTGCGGCGATAGTCTTCGCCTGCATCGAGTTTGCCGACGTGCTCGAAGGTGCCGAGGAGGATGTCGCCCTTGAATGCGCCGGGGCGGCGTTGATCACGTGCCAGCCAGACGCTGTCGGTCCAGCTCTCGGTCGCGTCGGCCTCGCCACGCGTACGTGCGCTGCCGAGGTTGGCAACGCGGTAGCGGACTTCGACGCTGGCGCCGTGCACACCCTGGCTGGGGGCCACGATGTCGCTGGTGACCAGGTCGGCGAAGGGCAGCGGATCGATCGTGAACGGGACGGCCAGGACGTTGTTGGCCTCGTCCGGATACTCGTCGACCTCGCCGTTGCCGTCGGCGACGACGATCAGGAAGGCATCGCCGCGCAGGCGCAGCGGGACGTGGATGGAGGCCGTCGTGGCGGCGTGGAACTCGCCCGGTGCGAGTGCACCCGGGCTGGCGATCTCGCCGACCAAGGCGTCATCGCTGCCGAGGGTGGCGTCGAGCGAGAGGTAAACCTTGTCGGTCCACGTGCCGCTGGTCGCGGAGCTGCCGAAGTTGCCCGTCGTGTAGCGGATTGCCGTCGTGCCGCCGGCGGGGACGTGCTCGGCGACCTCGACCCGCGTCAGCCGCAGGTCTGGCCGCTGCTGCAGGCTGATGTCGAGCAACCCGGAGGACAGCGCGGCGTTGTTGCTGGCGGCGCTGCCGTGCTCGTAGAGCCGGCGCCCTTGCGCGTCCGGCCCGGCGTTGCTCACCACCTGCAGGCGATGCGGTCCTTCGCTGCGTGCGGGCAGGCGAAGCTGCTCGCTGCGGGTGTAGCTCTGTCCGGCTGCCAGTCCGCGGTCGTAACTGAAACTGCCGAGTTCGATCGGCGCGCCGCCGCCCGCCGGAAGCAACCGGAGCGAGTCGCGCCATGCTCCCGTGGCGGCAGCCAGGCCCTGGTTGACGACCGTCCAGGCGAAGTCGGCCAATTCACCCTCGACAGCCGACTGCGGCAGGCTGATGCTGTCGACGACGAGATCGGCCGAGTTGGAGAGGGTGACCGGTATTGCCGGCGAGCTGCCCCGGTTGTTGTCGCCGAAGATGAACTCGAAGGGGCCGCCGGTGCGCACGTTGAGGTAATGGTCGCCGACGATGCCATCGGGGAGCGTCAGCTCGAGGCGGCGGCGGTAGCTCTCGCCGGCGGCGAGCTGGCCGATGTGCTGCGCCCAGCCGAAACTGGCGACGCGATCGCTGCCGTCGGCGTTGCGGCTGAGCCAGATTTCGTCGCGCCAGTCGCCGCTGTCGGTCGGGCCGATGCCGCGGTTGGCCACCTCCCACTCGACGCGCAGCGGCTGCCCGCTCGCCGCGGCGCCGTGACTGGCGACGGCGACGACCTGCAGGTCGGCATACGGACGCGGCATGAGGTCGATCGCCTGCGGGACGCGGCCAGCGTTGTTGGCCTCGGAGAAATTCTCGAAGACCTCGCCGCGCGCGTCGGCGACGACGAACAGCCGATGGCGACCCGAGGTCCCGGCGGGCATGACGATGTCGAGCGAGCGGCTCGCCGTCTCGCCGGCGGCGAGCAGCCCCTGCTGCCGATGTTCGCCGATGACGCGATCGTCGCCGTTGCCGATCACGTCGTCGGTCGAGAGGACGACCTGCTCGCTCCAGGCGCTGCCGACGCCGGGTCCGGTGCCCTGATTGGCGATCGTCCAGTCGACCGTGAACCGGACGGGATCGCCGATGACCTGCTGCGGTGCGCTGACCGCGGTGATCGCCAGGTCGGCCCATGGCAACTGGTCGACGCGGGTCGCCTGCGCCTGCTGGTTGTCCTGTCGATCGCGGTCGTCGACGCGGCGCTCGGAGTCGGTGGTGACGACGAGCTGATGGTCGCCGCTCAACTCGAGCGGCAGGACGAATTCGGCGCTGGCGGAATAGCTGGCGCCGGGCGCGAGCCCCTGCTGATGGGGCAAGGTGGCGAGCAGTCGGCTGCTCGTCCCCTGGACGAGATGGACGCTGTCGAGCCAGTCGCCGGTAACGACCGCGCCGCGGTTTTCGACCCGCCATTCGACGCGCACGCGGTCGCCGGAACGGGCGAGCAGCGGCGCCAGCAGGCTGGCGATGCGCAGGTCGGGACGCTGGACGCGCAGCGGCGAGCCGGTCTCGTTGTTGTCCTCGGCGTTGCGTTCGTGGACGGCGTCGTCGGCATCGCTGCGCACCAGCCAGCGGTAATCGCCGTCGGCGAGCCAGCCGGGCAGCGCGATGGCGAGGTCGTGGGTGATGCCATCCTGCGCTGCCAGGCCGGGTTCGTGGTGCACGGCGGCGACCTCGAGCAGCCCGCCGGCCGCGCCGCGATCGACGTAGATGCGGTCCCACCAGCCTGTCGGGCTGGCGGCGAGTCCGGTGTTGCGCAACGTGTAGTGCAGCGTCGCGGCATCGCCGGGCCGCAGGGTCGCCGGCGCGACCAGGTCGCCGGGAACCAGGTCGGCGGTCGGCTTCAGGTCGATCCGCAGGCGCTCGGTGCTGACGAGCAGATTGTTCTCGAGGCGCCGCGGGTCGCGCGCCGCCTTTTCGTCGACGCTGCCGCCGGCGTCGACCTGCAGCAGCACGAAATACTCGCCGCCGAGGTCACGCGGCAGGAGGAGCGTGCTGCCGCCGCCGTAGCCCTCGCCGGCAGCGAGGATTCCCGAGTGCGGCACGGCGGCGGCGAGGACGATGTCGTCGGCACTCGGCAGCCGGTCCAGCGAGAGGAGCAGGCGATCGTTCCACTGGCCCTGATCGGTGGCGGTGTTGCCCTGGTTGAGCACCTGCCATTGGACGACGATGCCGTCGCCGCTCCAGGCTGTGGCGGGCACTCGCAGACTGACCGGCAGCAGGTCGGGCTGGTAGGTGAGGAGCGAGGCGATGACGACCTGCGACCGATTGTTGGTCTCGGCATCACCGATGCCGTTGGCTTCGAACAGCAGGCCCTGGCCGTCGAGGTCTTCGTCGATGCCGATACGGACTTCGATCCGCCCGCTGCCGCGGAGGCCGTCCGGGAGCCGCAGCTTGTGGCTGCGCTGGCGCGAGGCGCCGGCGGCCAGCGGCTGCTGGCCGGCTGGCGGGGAATCGCCGGGAAGCACGACGTCGGCGAGCAGTTCGCCGGTGTCGAGGTTCCTGACCTGCAGGCGATCGGTCCAGTCCTTCGCCGTGGCGACGCCGCCGGCATTGCGATCGTCCCACAGGACCGTCAGTTCCTCGCCGGCGGCGACGGGATCGGGCTGCGCGCGCAGGTTGGCGACGATGAGGTCGGGGCCGTTGGCGATCAAGCGGACGAGTTCGTTGTTGTCGTCGGCCGTGCCCTGGGGATTGCCTTCGGCGACCGTGCGCTGCGGATCGGCCAGGATGCGGAAGCTGATGTTGCCGATGCCGAGACTTCCCGCCGGCCAGGGAAGGGAGAGCGAGCGCCGGACGGACTCGCCGACTCCGAGGCTGCTCCTGCCGGGGCCGGGACCGGCGACGATCTGCTGCCGCAGGATGGTCTCGCCGGTCGTCTCGTTGCGCACTTCGAGGTCTTCACGCCAGGTGCCGCTGGCGGCGGCCTGGCCCTGGTTGGACGTCGTCCACGCGACCGTCACCGGACTGGCCGCCGCCCAGTTCGCGCCCGGGGTGATTGCCACGTCGCTGAGAACGAGGTCGGGCAGCAGTTGGCTGGCGTCAGCGTCGTCGTCGGCAAGGACTTGCTGGAAGTGGGTGGCGGCAGGCGTGTCGCCGGCCTGCTGCGCCGCCTGCACGAAGTGCAGTGGCGGTGGGTCGCCGGTGGTCGCCGGCAGACTGGTCCGGCTGCCGAGGACGAAGCCGTTGCCGTAGGTCCACACTTCGACCGTCGCGACGCCGCCCGCATCGACGGTGCTGCGCAGCAGGTCGGATGGCCCCGATGCGCGCCGCAGCGGCAGGTGACGGGCGTCGTCGTTCCAGGGCCCGAGAACGCTGTCCGTCGACCGGTAGCCGCCGGCACCGTCCCAGTGCCAGGTGGTGGCGACCGCCCGGTCGCCGGCGTCGCGCCAGATCTGCAACAGATCGTCGCGGCCGTCGTGGTCCACGTCGGCAGCGAGGAACTGCTGCCCGGACCGGGAACTGCCGAGCGGGATCGTCTCCTCGGCGGCAAAGTCGCCACCCCGACTCAGCCAGCGGCTGAGCTGCAGTTCGCCCTGATCATCCCGCCAGATGCGCAGCAGGTCCTGTCGGCCGTCGCCGTCGGCGTTGCCGGCGAGCAGCGCGACCTGCTGCGCCCAGACGCCGAGCCCCTGCTGCGAGACATCCCAGGAGCCGTCATCGCGCGCAATCCAGGTGCTGAGCCAGGCACTGTAGTCGCTGGTCTGCGCGTCCGCCCAGGGGAGAAGCTGCAGCATGGCGAGGTCGCTGCGCCCGTCGCCGCTCATCTCGAGCGACAGCCGGAGCGAGCCGGCCAGGTCTTCGCCGTCGCCATCCTGCGAGATGCCGCGCTGCAGGCCGCTGCCATCGCTCGACCAGAGGGTGAAGCGGGTCTGGCCATTGCCCGGCAGCCAGTGCACGAGCAGGTCGGCGCGACCATCGCCGTCGGCGTCGCCGAGCGAGTAGTCGCTGCCCGCCGGAGGGTTGTCGAGGACGCTGCGGCCAGACCACAGCAGGCGGTCGCCCTGGCTTAGCCAGAAGGTGGCGGCGACCGTGCCGTCGGGCTCCCGGCCGATGACGCAAAGGTCGCTCCAGCCGTCGGCATCGAGATCGCCGACCAGGTGGCGGGTGTCTGCGCGCCAGGTGCCGAGCTCGATCGTCTCGCCTGCCGCGAGGCCGCCGCCAGTGGCGAACCACTGCCGGCCGATCGCCATGCCGTCGCCGCGATGGCCGACCTCGAACAGGTCATCGTCGCCATCGCCGTTGAAGTCGGCAGCGAACCAGGCGATATCGGCGAGCCAGCCGTTCCGGCCGATGAAGCTCGCGCCGTCGGCATGCCAGACGGCGACCTGCGCCTGGCCATCGGCTTCGTGCCAAGTGCCGACGAGATCGGCCCGCCCATCGCCGTCGTGGTCGTGCAGGCTCCAGTTGATGGCATCGCCGGTGACGCCCAGGAGCACCGCGATCTGCTGCTGGTAATGAAAGCGCTCGCCAACCTGCGCCGCCCGCCAGGTGGTGGCGACGCTCCGCCCTTGCGGGTCGCGCCCGATCTGGACGAGGTCGCTGTCGCCATCGCCGTCGACGTCGGCAGCGTGGAACGGTTGTCCCGGGTCTGCACTGCCGAGCGGACTCGTGCCGGCGTCGTCGAAACTGGCGCCGTTGCTGCGCCAGACGGTGGCCTGCAGATTGCCCCGGTCGTCCTGCCAGAGGCGCAGGAGATCGTCGCGGCCGTCGCCGGCGGCGTTGACGACGAGGAGCGCAACGTGCTGCTCCCAGATGCCGATTCCCTGCCGGGCAACCGCCCAGGAACCATCGTCGCCGGCCTGCCAGGTGCTCAGCCAGGTGCTCTGGTCGGTGGCGTGGGCACCGGGCCAGGGGTTGCGTCGCACGCTCGCGAAATCGCTGCGGCCGTCGCCGTTCAGGTCGAGCGACAGTCGGGTTGCCGGCAGCAGGTCCTGGCCGTACTCGCTGGTCTCGCTGCGCGGCGCGAAGCGCCGCCCGTCTCCTTGCCAGAGCGTCAGCGTGCTGTCGCCCTCGTCCGGTTGCCAGGCCAGCAGGAGGTCAGCGAGGCCATCGCCGGTGGCATCGAGCAGGCGATGGTCGCCGCCCGGTGGGTAAGTGCCGAGTTCGCTGCGCGCCGAGTACGACAGGCGGTCGCCGATCGTCAGCCAGGTGTCGGCGACCACGCGGCCGTCGGCGGATTGGCGGATCAGCGTCAGATCGCTGCGACCGTCGCTGTCGAGGTCGCCGCTCAGGTAGCGCGTTGCCGCCCGCCAGGCTCCCAGTTCGATCGCGTCACCCTCGGCAAAGGCGCCGCTCGTTGCCAGCCACTGACGGGCGATCGTCTGGCCGTCTGCGCGATGGCTGATCTGCAGCAGGTCGCGCCGGCCGTCGCCGTCGAAGTCGGCGTCGAACCACGCGAGATCGCCCTGCCGGCCCTGCTCGGCGGCGAAATCCCGGCCGTCCGACAGCCACAGCTCGACCTGCATCTTCCCGTCGGCACCGCGTGTGCCGGCGAGCAGGTCGGCGCGGCCATCGCCGTCGTGATCGCGCAGTCGCCAGTCGGCTTGGCCGCTGGTGCGGCCGAGGTTCGTCTCGGCGAGTGGGCGGTACCCGGTGCCCTCGGTGGCGGCCACGGCGCGCCAGGCAGTGGCCATGGTCTCGCCGCCAGCGTCCCGCCAGAGCTGGACGATGTCGCCGCGCAGGTCGCCGTCCACGTCGCCGGCGAGGAACTGCTGCGCCGGCCGCGAGGGGCCGAGCGGGCTCGTGCGCGCCGCCGCGAGACCGCTGCCATCGTCCCGCCAGAGTGTCACCTGCAGTTCACCCTGGTGGTCGTGCGCGATGTGGAGGAGGTCGCTGCGACCGCTGCCTCGGCTGCCGGCGAGCAGCGCGACGTGCCGCGCCCACGGCCCGAGCGCGTGGCCGGCGATGCCGCCGCTGCCGCCGTCGCGGATGCTCAGCCAGGTGCTCGAGTCGCTGCTGTGCGCGTCCTGCGACGGATCGCGCTGCACGACGACGAGGTCGCTGCGCCGGTCGCCGTCGGCGTCGACCGCCAGCCATTGTGCGTCGGCCAGGCCCTGCCAGGCGGTATCCTGGGAGATCCATCGCTGGAAGGCGCCGCCGTCTCCTCGCCAGACACTGAACCGGTTGCCGCCGTCAGCGAGGACCTCGTGCACGCCGAGGTCGGCGAGGCCATCGCCATTGCTGTCGCCGAGGCCGTAGTGGGCGTCGGCGGGGTAGGCGGGCAACTCGGTCTGGCCAGCATGCTGCAGGCCGTGGTCGCTCGTCAGCCAGGTGTGGACGGTGGCCAGGCTGCCGCTTGCCTGGCGGATCTCGCCGAGGTCGCTGCGGCCATCGCCGTCGATGTCGCCGACCAGGTAGCGGTTGCCGGTCAGCCAGGGGCCGAGGACGACCGCTTCACCACCGGCAAAGCCGCTGCCGCTGGCGAGCCACGTTCGGGCGATGGCCATGCCGTCGCCGCGTGGGCTGATCTGCAGCAGGTCGCCGCGGCCATCGGCGTTGACATCGGCTTCGAGCAGGATGTCTGCGACATCGGAGCTGGCCGGTGCCGGGGCACCGCCAGGGCCGGCCGCTGGGGTGGCGATGACGACGCGGGCGGCTGCCGGCCGCGTTTCGCCGCTGTTCGGCCGCTCGGTCGCCACCGCGGTGGCAGCCAGGGTATCGGCGGCGATTGGCAGGTCGCCCGCAAGCAGCAACCGCGGTTCGAGCGGCTCGCAATGCAGGCGGGACTCGAGTGTTGCGGGCGGGGGGCGCCAATTCGCGGTGACCGCCCGGCTGCTGGCGGTCGGCGTCGCCACGCAGCCGCGCCAGGCTCGGCGGATGGCAGCGAGCAGGGGCCGCAGTGGCGGCCACTGCACGTGTAGCCCGGATTGGTGCTGTCTTGCAGACCGGCGCATGGCGATTTCCCCCTGATCGCAACGCTCACTGTCAGCGGATCACAGCCGCCTCTCTCGCCGTACCGGCGCTCTGTCCGGGACCGCTCGGGACCGCTGTCCGCCGCCGATGCCGGCAGCGGGCGGATGACGACACTCGCCACTGCGAAATGCGCAGGCCGGCTGTTTCCTGCTATGCTGTTGGCGGCCATTCTCGACAAGATGTTACGGTCTGTCAATATTTCTTGCGAACAAATTTTTTGATTACGCGACGATGATTGAAAGTGAGCACTTCGCGGGCGCGACGGACGACCCGGCCCGTGTTTCGGCAGCCGCAGCCGCTTTGCTGCCGGCACGCCTGCGGTCGCTGATCGGCAGGGAATCGGTGGCGGCTTTCGGCCGCCGCTGCGGCCTTTCCGAATCGGTCCTGCGCACCTACCTCAAGGATGGCCGCATGCCGCCGCTGGACAAGGCGGCGGCGATCGCTGCCGCGGCCGGCGTCAGCCTCGACTGGCTGGCCGGTGGCGCGCCGGCGGCCGGCGAGACGCGCGCCGCCTACGCCACGCGCAGCGCCGCGGTGGCGGGCGGTGGCACGGCGATCGACGCGCCGGTGCTGGCCAGCATCCTGCAGGCGGTGCTCGAGGCGCAGGGCGCGCAGGCCAGTCCGCAACAGCTCGCGGAGTTGGCGGTCGATCTTTATCAGCGGGCAATCGGGCCCGATCCGGACGCCGGGCCGGCCGGCGGCGACTAGCGCACGCGGCCGCGGCAGCCGCTGCGCCAGCCGGCAGGGCCGGACGGCGGCAAGCGGCCGCCATCGACAGGTTTCTTTTTTCAGCCAGGAGGGAGTCAGCATGTTCAGGGGAATCCTCATCAACAAGGACGAGGCGGGCTACCAGGCGCGCCTGCAGGAGATCGACGATGCCGTCCTGCCGGCCGGCGATGTCACGGTGCGCGTCGCCTGGTCGACGCTCAATTACAAGGATGGCCTGGCGATCACCGGCAAGGCGCCGGTCGTCCGCCGCTTTCCGATGGTGCCGGGGATCGATCTCGCCGGCAGCGTCACCGAGAGTGCGGATCCGCGCTGGCAGGTCGGCGACCAGGTGCTGCTGAACGGCTGGGGCGTCGGCGAGACGCATTGCGGCGGCCTGGCGGAGAAGGCGCGCCTGCGCGGCGAGTGGCTGCTGCCGCTGCCGCCGGAGTTCACGCCGCGGCAGGCGATGGCGATCGGCACCGCCGGCTACACGGCGATGCTCTGCGTGCTGGCGCTCGAGAAGCACGGGCTGCAGCCGGGCGACGGCGAGATCCTGGTGACCGGCGCCAACGGCGGCGTCGGCAGCGTGGCGATCGCGCTGCTCGCCGGACTCGGTCACCAGGTGGTCGCCTCGACCGGTCGCCTCGGCGACGCCGACCACCTGCGGGCGCTCGGCGCGACGGCGGTGATCGATCGCGCCGAGCTGTCGGCGCCCGGCAAGCCGATCGGCAGGGAACGCTGGGCCGGGGTGGTCGATACCGTCGGCAGCCACACGCTCGCCAACGCCTGCGCGACGACGCGCTATCGCGGTGCGGTCGCTGCCTGCGGCCTCGCCGGCGGGATGGATTTTCCGGCGACGGTGGCGCCGTTCATCCTGCGCGGCGTGACGCTCTACGGCATCGACAGCGTCATGGCGCCGTTGCCGGTGCGGGCGGAAGCCTGGCAGCGCCTGGCACGTGACCTCGATCCCGGCCGGCTGGAAGCGATGACCAGCGAGATCGGCCTCGGCGAGGCGGTGGCGGTGGCCGGAGACCTGCTGGCGGGCAAGGTGCGCGGGCGGGTGGTGGTCGATGTGAATCGCTAGTTTGTGGGTGGGGCAGGGGACGGCGGGGCTGCTGCCGCCCCGCGGCTGCCGGCGTGCCGCTCTGCATCCGGCCGACGCCCGGCAAGCTCGATGCAGACGAATGGGATGATGGTGCCGAGCAGGTTCAGGCTTGACCGATCCCGCCGACCCGCTGCAGCATCGCCTGAATCACTTCGTGCCCTGGTCGAGAATCTCGGCGCGCACGGATTCCGGCAGAACGAGCGTGCCGAAAAGCACCGGGAGCCTGCGGAGCCCTCCCAGGTGCGCCAAGGCGATCAGCGGGCTGGCGTCGGCGAGGACGGGCCGAGCCCTGCGGCGAGGGTTTCCATGTCGCGGTTGGCTTCCTCGGCCGACCCGCCGATGGCGGGGATCCCCAAGCGGGAAAGATGCTGCGGGAATGCCGGCAGGCTCATCTCCGCCAACCGCGCGGCGCGGCCGAGCGAAAGATTGCCGTCTCGGAACAGAGCCGTGGCCAGCGCAGCCCGCACACCGCTCGAGGAATGGCGTGGTGTGGCAGGCTTGCCGCCGCCTGCCGCGTCGGCACCGTGGCTCGCCTTGCGCTTCAGAAGGAAGGAATGAATGGTGGACCACACTGTGCCGATCATCATGCTCATCGTCGTCCTGGCCGTCGTTGCCCTGGCGTTCGCGGCGAGTTGCCGACGCGGCGCCGGCACGGAGCACGCGGGCTGGCAACGGCCGGGCAGCTCGACACGAGGGACGCTGGCCGCTGCCGGAGCGCTGCAAGTCGCCGCCTTCGCGGCGCTGGCCTGCGGCTTGCTGGCGGCGCGCGCAGCCGTCGCTGGCGATCTGCCGGCGTGTCTGCGACGCGCGGCGGAGCAGGCGCCGCGGGACGTGCTTCTCGCCGTCCGGCCGAGCGACGAGGAACTGCTTGCCCGGCTGGTGTACGCCGAGGCGCGGTCGACCGGCTTCGCCGACGATCCGCGGGTGGCGCGCGCCATAGCCTGGGGCGCGATGAACCGGGTGCGTCTGGCCGAGGTGTCGGCAAGCGCGCGCCGGCGATACGGCAGCGGGGTCGCCGGGGTGGTCTTCCAGCCGCAGCAGTTCAACCCGGCGGTATCGCGACGTTCTCCCTTCGCCGCCGACTTCCTCTGTCCGCAGGACGCGGCGGCGTGGCGGCTCGCCGTCGAAGCCGCTGGCATGGCGCTGCGCGGACACGACAATCCACTGCTCGACACAGCGTGGGAGCGGCGCCACGGCCTTTCGCTGGTGGTCAATTTCTACTATCCGCGATCGGCACAGGCGCGCGGTCCGCTCGCCCCGTGGGAAGGAAGCCCCGGCCTGCGTTTCATTGGCGAGCCGGAGTCCGCCGATCTGCCGCCTGCCGGACGAGTCCGCTTCTATCGCCTCGAGCAGCCGCCGGCTGACCTCGTTCCCGCGGCGCGCCGTTCTTCGCCGCCGCCTGCCGGGGGGAGATGAGGAACTCGCCTTGAGCTGTGGCGCGCGGGCTGGCTGCAGCGTTCGGCGGCGGATTGGTGTCAGGAGCCGTCGTGCGACGGATGTGCCGTCAAAGGTGCTGACGACAGCCTCGATCGACGGCGACAGGGTGGGCCGTTTGTCCTTGACTGCCGCTACCTGCTCGGCTGCACGACGGCGAATGACCTGGACGATGTCGGCCCACGCTTGTCGACCCCCGTCAAGCCGATCGCCGAATCAATCGCTTGCGATGTGGCAGTCGACCGGAATCTGCGGCTGCGGCGGTCCGCGTACCGGCAACAGGCGTCGGGCAAGCGCCATCTCAACGCGGCACGGCGCCCCAGGTGGCTGCGGCGGGCTGCGCGTCTGGGGCCTGCAGTGGCAGCTCGAGGACGAAGGTGGTTCCCGTGCCGGGTGTGCTGCGCGCCTCGATGCGGCCGCCGAGCACCCGGGTGGCGATGCTGTAGACGATGTGCAGGCCGAGGCCGCTGCCGCCCTGGCCGAGGCGGGTCGTGAAGAACGGACCGAAGATGCGCGGCAGGTGTTCGGCGGCAATGCCGCAACCGTTGTCGCTGACCCGCATGGTGAGGCGTCCGTTGCGGGGCTGGCTCACCTCGATCTCGAGGAGGCCTGCTTCGGACTGTGCAAAGCCATGCACGAGCGCGTTGGTTGCCAGGTTGGTGATGACCTGGCCCAAGGGGCAGGGGAAGCTGTCCATGACGATGCCGTCCGGGACGTCGACGCGGAGGCGATGCGGGGTCTTCCGGTACTGCGGTTGCAGTGTGGCGACGATCTCGCCGATCGTCGCCGCGAGGTCGAACTGCCGGCGCTGCGCGCTGGTCTGGTCGACGGCGACCTGCTTGAAGTGTCCGATCAGGTCGTTCGCCTGCAGGAGGTTGCGCTCGAGAAGGTGCTGGCCTGCATCGCCACGGCGACATAGTCCCGCAGCGCCGTGCGCGACAGGCTCGCCCCCTCCGCCAGTTGCGAGAACTTGCGGGTCCTGTCGGACAGGGTGGTGGCCACCATCAGGCTGTTGCCCAACGGCGTTCCCATCTCGTGCGCCACGCCGGCTACCAGCGAACCCAGCGAGGCCAGCTTCTCGCTGCGGATGAGCTCTTCCTGGGCGCGACGCAAGGTGTCCAGCGTTTCCCGCAACTGCGCGTTGGAGGTGGCGAGTTCTTCGGTGCGCAGCCTGACGCGCTCGTCGAGTTCCTCGTTTGCGCGCCGAAGGGCCTCCTCGGCCTGCTTGCGGGCCGTGATCTCGAGTGTGGCCCCGACCGTGCGCAGTGGCTGACGCGAGCCACCCTCGCCGGCGAAGGACGTCTGCCCCATCGCCAGCACCCAGCGGACGACGCCGGAGGGGTCAGCGATGCGGTATTCGGCCTCGTACTGACCGTCGCCGTTCGCGCCGTGGGTCCGCTGGATGGCAGCCAGGACCGCCTCGCGGTCGTCGGGATGAATGAGCTCGATGAACGAATCGATGCTTCGGGGCTCGTCGGCCCCCCAGCCGAACATCGCGCGCAACTCGGGCGACCAGTAGATCGTGTCGGCCCGGTGATCGTGGTCGAAGATGCCGATCCCCGAGACGCGGATCGCCTGCCGCAGGCGCTCCTCGCTCTGTTGCACCGCTTCTTCGGCGCGCCTGCGCTCGGAGACGTCGCGGACGAAGGCGAACCCGTAGACCCGGCCGCCGAAAGCGATGGATCGCGACGATGCCTCGACCGGGAAGATGCTGCCGTCCTTGCGCCGGTGGCGCGTTCCGTTGCGCAGCGAGCCGGCCAGTTCGGAGCCTTGCGCCGATTCGCGCCAGCCGGCTTCGCTGGTGTCCGGATCGACATCCCAGAGGTGCAGCCGCAACAGCTGTTCGCGCGTGTAGCCGAGCGAGCGGCACGCCTGGTCGTTGGCATGGACGAAACCGCCGTCCCGGTCCAGCCAGAAGATGGCGTCCGACGCGTGCTCCACCGAGAGGCTGGTCAGCTCCAGCATCTCCTCCGACTGCTTGCGGGCGCTGATGTCGGCATGCGTGCCGAGCAGCCTGAGCGGCCGCCCCTGCCCGTCGCAGGCGACCACCCTGCCGACCGATTGAATCCATCGCCATTCGCCCGACCTGGTCTGCAGCCGGTACTCCAGCTCATATTCGGTGCGCGTGCCGGCGATGCACTCGTGCAATGTCCGCCCGGCGACGTCGCGGTCGTCCGGGTGCACGCGCTCGAGCCAGTTCGCCGCATACAATTCCAGTTCGCCGGCTGCGTAACCGAGCATGCCGGCATACTCGGCGCTGATCAGCGCCTCGCCGGTGCCGAGGTCGAGATCGTAGAAGCCGAGGTTCCCCGCGACCAGGGCAAGGCGCAGTCGCTCCTCGTTGTTCCGGAGTGCCGTTTCGGCGTCGCGACGTCTGCGGTTTTCGCGCACGGCCTCGGTGAGACTCGCGCAGTTGTTGAGGAGGGGTGCGAGCTGCGTCGCCAGTTGCTCGCCGTAACCCCCCTGCGGTTGGCGACGCCGACCATTCCCACCAGCTCGGCGCCCCGGAAGAAGGGCAGTCCCATGAACGCGTTCAGCGGGGGATGGCCGGACGGACAGCCGTGTCGGCGCGGATCGTTGTCGGGATCGTTGGCGATCACCGGCCTTGCGGTGGTCATCACGGCGCCGAAGAGCGTGTCCAGGTTGCGGAACTCCAGGCCCCGTGGCGCATGTGTCGCGTAGAACGCCCGCGTTTCGTCGTTCCAGGCGATGTTGGTGATCGCCTGCGTGCGCAGGAAGGGCGATCCGTCTTCGTTGCGGCATACCTCGCCGATGAAGCCGTACTCGCTTTCGGTCATCTCCAGCAGTGAGGCCAACATGCGCTCGAAGACCTCGCGGGTATCTGCGCCAGCGATGTACAGAGCCTGCGTCTGGCTGACGGCGTTGATCAGGGTGTTGGAGGTGCGCAAGGAGCTCTCCGCGCCCTTGCGCCGCCGGATGCTGTTGATGAGCAGGAGCACGGCCAGGCTCAGGGCGAGGAGCACGGTCGCCACCACCCAGACGGTGCCGCGATGCTGATCGTACAGCGTCGGCGGCTTGCCGACGACGACGCTTCCTTCGGGAAGTTCAGACTCGTGGATGCCGTGGCGCTGCATCTGGTCATGATTGAAGACGTAGGCGAGCGGCGCCTGTTGCACCGGAATGCTGCGCGCGTCCTCGCCCGCGAGGATGCGCAGCGCCATCCGTGCGGCGAGCCGGCCGATGTCGGTGCCGTCCTCGACCTTGCCGCCGAGGGTCAGGCCGCCGCGAACACGATGGCTTGTGATGTCGAACAGCGGCGCCGGAGACACGGCGCTTACCCGGCCGATGACTTCCGCCGGACTGTGCCACTTGCCCGCCGCGTCATGGGCGGAGGCCAGGGCGAAGACGATGTCCTCCGCCGACAGCGCGGCGGCGCTGGCGACGATCTCCTCGAGCTTGAGATCGCGCTTGATCCGGATCGGCACGTTCGTCTTCAGCGTGCCGAGGACGTCACGGGCATGGTCGAAGCCCGTACCGGAGTCGGCCCGGTTCGCATACACCACGACTTGCGCGGCCTTGGGTCGCACGCGCTGTGCCGCCTGCAGGGTGGACGCGATGTCGATCCGTTCGATCACTCCCGTGATCGCGATCTCCGGCGGAAAGACTGTCGCGTCGAAGGCCGCGGCATCGCTGAAAACGACCGGCGTGCCGGCGAACAGCGACGGCTGGTTCCTGGTGAGGAAGGAAACGGCCGCGTCATCGGTGGCGATGATCAGGTCGAAGCGCTGTGAGGAGTAGCGGCGCCCGAGGTGGTCTGCGAAGCCGCGCTCGTCGTAGGGATCCGGCAGTCGCAGGACATCCATGTACTCCAGGAAGATCTCCGGATGCAGGTGGCTCTCCTTGAGTACCGACGTGATTCCCTCGACCTGGGCGTCGGTCCACGCAAAACCCAGGTGGTACGAGCTCAGTACGAGAACCGCCTGGCGATCGGGAGCAGCCTGGACATCGTCGGTCGCGATCAGGAAGGTCGCCAGGAGCGCTGCCAAGCCGAGCATGCGGATGCCGTTCAGGACGCGCATGCCGGCCACGCTCATCCGCGCCAGTTGGCGCGCGGCAAGCCGGATGCGGACCGCGGCTGCGCCCGCGTCAGGTGTCATGCTGTCCACCCGGGTCGTCCCGCGCGCAGGCCGATGGCGAACAGGCGGTCGATTCCCGCAGCCTCCAGCGCCATCAGTGCGACCGGGGGGGGGACGAGGAGATCGGCGATGGCGTCGATCAGCGCGCAGCGCGGTGCTCGGGACTTCGTCATGTGGCTGTCGGCGACGAGAGTGACGCGGCGCGCCGCGGCAAGCTGCGGGTGTTGTTCGTCGGTCTCGGACTCGTCAATGAAGTCGATGTCGTCGCTGTGGCTGGAGCGCAGGGATGCCGGTGCCGCATTCGGGCTGTGCCATTCCGCCCGCCCGCGCAGAGCGGGAGCGCGGGCGAAACTGGGGGCGACAGGCTGCTCCTTCACGAAGAATCTCCCCTGGGGCGCGGCAGCGCCCTTGCAGGGGGCCAATGATAGTACGGGTTTCTGGGGCTGGCCAAGGCGGCTGATCCCGCTGCTGTCGCCAGTGCATGGGCACAAGGCGGAGCGAGCACGCAGCACGCTCACCGTGCGGTGCCCCGCGGCCGGGAGATGTCAACGTCCCGTTTCTTGCGGCGTGACGCTCTATGGCATCGACAGTATCAAGGCGCCGCTGCCGGTGCGGGCGGATGCCTGGCAACACCTGGCACGCGACCTCGATCGCGGCCGGCTGGAGGCGATGACCAACCAGCTCGGCCGCGCACCACGCCGGCGGCACGGCGGCAATCGATGCCCGTGCCGCGCCGATCAGAGCGGCTTGAGCCGGATCGCCGCGATCGGCCGCCGGCTGACCTCGATTCCGCGGCGCGCCGTCCTTCGCCGCCGGCTGCCTGGGGGGAAGTGACGAACTCGCCTTGAGGTGCGGCGCGAGGGCTGGCTGCCGGGTCGGTCGGCGGAGTGGTGTCAGGGCCTGTCGTGCAGGGCAGATGGCAGTGCTTCGCGCGCTGCCCTGGGCAGGTTCTGACATGATGTTCCCGCCCGTGCCAAACGCGCTTCGCGGTCGTCAGGTCTGCCCGCCCAACATCGCCTCGATCTGCTGCCGCAGATCAGCCGCCTGCTGCCGCCCGGCCTCGTCGCCGAGCACCGCACAGGCTTCGTCCACCGCCGCCAGCACCTCGAGCGCCGGCGTGAAAGCCCGCGCCGCTGCCAGAAACTGCGCATAGAGCGGCCCGACGGCCGAGATCCCGTCGGCAATGCGCATCTGCGCAGCGATGTCGTAGGCTTGGCGGAGGCTCTCGAAAATGGCGAGGAAACCTTCCTCCGTCTGCTGCTCGTTCCTCTCCAGACGCAATGAAGCGATCTGGAACTGCGCTACCGATTTCCCGCGCACATCGCCGAGCTTTTCATAGACCGGCAGCTCTTCTTCCAGCCGGATGCGCAGCGCCTCGTCGAGCTGCCCGCGCGCCTGCAGGATGTCGGCAATCTGGCCCTGCGTCACCGCCTTCCCGCGCACATCGCCGAGCTTTTCATAGACCGGCAGCTCTTCTTCCAGCCGGATGCGCAGCGCCTCGTCGAGCTGCCCGCGCGCCTGCAGGATGTCGGCAATCCTGCCCTGCGTCACCGCCTTCTCGCGCACATCGCCGAGCTTTTCATAGACCGGCAGCTGTTCTTCCAGCCGGATGCGCAGCGCCTCGTCGAGCTGCCCGCGCGCCTGCAGGATGTCGGCAATCTTGCCCTGCGTCACCGCCTTCGAGCGCACATCGCCGAGCTTTTCATAGACCGGCAGCTGTTCTTCCAGCCGGATGCGCAGCGCCTCGTCGAGCTGCCCGCGCGCCTGCAGGATGTCGGCAATCTGGCCCTGCGTCACCGCCTTCTCGCGCACATCGCCGAGCTTTTCATAGACCGGCAGCTGTTCTTCCAGCCGGATGCGCAGCGCCTCGTCGAGCTGCCCGCGCGCCTGCAGGATGTCGGCAATCTGGCCCTGCGTCACCGCCTTCTCGCGCACATCGCCGAGCTTTTCATAGACCGGCAGCTGTTCTTCCAGCCGGATGCGCAGCGCCTCGTCGAGCTGCCCGCGCGCCTGCAGGATGTCGGCAATCTGGCCCTGCGTCACCGCCTTCTCGCGCACATCGCCGAGCTTTTCATAGACCGGCAGCTCTTCTTCCAGCCGGATGCGCAGCGCCTCGTCGAGCTGCCCGCGCGCCTGCAGGATGTCGGCAATGTAGCCCTGCGTCACCGCCTTCGAGCGCACATCGCCGAGCTTTTCATAGACCGGCAGCTCTTCTTCCAGCCGGATGCGCAGCGCCTCGTCGAGCTGCCCGCGCGCCTGCAGGATGTCGGCAATCTGGCCCTGCGTCACCGCCTTCGAGCGCACATCGCCGAGCTTTTCATAGACCGGCAGCTGTTCTTCCAGCCGGATGCGCAGCGCCTCGTCGAGCTGCCCGCGCGCCTGCAGGATGTCGGCAATCTGGCCCTGCGTCACCGCCTTCGAGCGCACATCGCCGAGCTTTTCATAGACCGGCAGCTGTTCTTCCAGCCGGATGCGCAGCGCCTCGTCGAGCTGCCCGCGCGCCTGCAGGATGTCGGCAATCTGGCCCTGCGTCACCGCCTTCGAGCGCACATCGCCGAGCTTTTCATAGACCGGCAGCTGTTCTTCCAGCCGGATGCGCAGCGCCTCGTCGAGCTGCCCGCGCGCCTGCAGGATGTCGGCAATCTGGCCCTGCGTCACCGCCTTCGAGCGCACATCGCCGAGCTTTTCATAGACCGGCAGCTCTTCTTCCAGCCGGATGCGCAGCGCCTCGTCGAGCTGCCCGCGCGCCTGCAGGATGTCGGCAATCTTGCCCTGCGTCACCGCCTTCGAGCGCACATCGCCGAGCTTTTCATAGACCGGCAGCTCTTCTTCCAGCCGGATGCGCAGCGCCTCGTCGAGCTGCCCGCGCGCCTGCAGGATGTCGGCAATCTGGCCCTGCGTCACCGCCTTCGAGCGCACATCGCCGAGCTTTTCATAGACCGGCAGCTCTTCTTCCAGCCGGATGCGCAGCGCCTCGTCGAGCTGCCCGCGCGCCTGCAGGATGTCGGCCTGGCCCCCGCGCGCAATCGCGACATCCCGGTCTGCACCTGCGGAACGGAAAAGCGCCGCCGCCTCCGCAAAGCAGCCATCGGCGCCGTCGGGATCACCGCTGGACTGGGCGGCCCATGCTTCTCGCAGCAGCGCCGAACCACGCTCGAAGGGCGAGGTGGCGTGGTTCTTGAGTCCCGCGACGCTCGCCATGCGCAACCCGGTGTCGCCGGCGCGCTCCGCCACGTCATGGACGGCAGACCAGAAGTGGCGGGACGGGGCGTGGCCTTGCGCAGCGAGCGCCTGCCGCGCCGGCAGGACCAGTTGATCGAGGATGGCCTGGGCCCGGTCGCCCCGCTCGTGGCGATGGCGGGTGAGCACGGCAGTGGCGGCGTCGATCAGCCGGGCCGGCGCCGGCGACCCTGCCAGCTCGATCAGGCGCCAGGCCTCGGCGGCAAAGGCGACCGGCCAGCGGAAGGTGTCGCCGTCGATCCACGCGTCTGCGAGCGTGGGCAGCGCGGCAGCCGCCCAGTGCCGGGCGTCGTCGTCCGGGATGGCATCGACCAGCGGGCGGGCGAGCGGGTTGACGGCGGCGTGCGCGATGTCGGCCAGTTGCCCGTGGTCGTCGAGCAGGCCGAGCCCGAGCAGGCGCTGCACGGCCGCGGCGGGATCGCGGACGCCAGCGGCGTCGGCAGCGGCTTGCAGCGCGGGCAGCGGCAGCGGCAAGCCGCTGGCGAACAGGCAGCCGGCCTGCAGCGCGCGCAGCTGTTGGCTGCTCAGCGCGTTGCGGTAGGTGTCGAAGGCCATCCGCCGGAAGAAGGCGAGCACGGCGTTTCGCTCGTCGGCAGCGTGGCCGGATGCCAGTTCGTTCTGGATCGCCGTCGGCGGCACGCCGCGCTGCTGGTAGTGCTCGATGATGGCAAACGCCTGCTTGGCGGCCTGCGCCTCGCCGGCGAGCACCGGCTGGCTGAGCAGCGCCTGCAGTCCGGGGTTGCCGTCGGCCAGCTCGCCGGCGCGCTGCAGCAGGGCGGGGTCGAGACGCGCGACCTGCCGCGCCGGCAAGTCGCGCAGCAACGCACGCTGCTGCTTGCGGCGGTCGCTCTCGTCCATGGCGCGCAGCGGCACGAGGACTAGGTCGGCAGCGAGATCGCGCCCACTCGAGTCGGGCAGGCTGAAGGTGTAGCGGCCGGTCAGCAGCAGCTTGCTGCGTTGCTGCCGACCGAAGGCCCTGAGCACCGCGGCGAGCATCGGCCGCCGCTCGGACTGGACCCGGACGCTCGGCTGGTCGGGCCGCGGTTCCTCGAGCACGCGCTCGAGGTCATCGATGATCAGCAGCACCGGCTGCGCGGCCAGTGGGCCGGCGAGGAGGTCGTCGAGCGCGTCGGCCAGTTCTCGCTCGTCGGCCGCGATCCGGCTGCGCCAGCGGTCCCTGAATGGCGGCCGCTCGGCGGGCGTGCAGGCGTCCAGCAGGCGGTCCCAGACTTCCAGCGCGTCGTAGCGGCCGAACACCACCACACAGGCGAGCTGCGGCAGGCGGTCGTGGGCGATGCGCGCGGCCAGGCTCGACTTGCCGAGGTTTCCCATGCCGTGCACCAGCACCGCCCGGCCGTCCTGGAAGGCGCCGAGCACCTGCTGGATCGCGCGCCGCCGGCCGACGAAGTGGCTGCGCGTCGCCACCGGCACCGCGGCGCGTGCCTTGTCGAGAAAATGCTCTTCGCCAACGGCGCTGCGCAGCGCCCGCCGCTGCCCGCCCTGAGCGAGCAGCGGCTGCCCGCCACGCGGCCCGAGGTAGACCCGTGCCATGTGCCAGTGCCGGCCGCAGCGTGGTTCCTGTGCATGTTCGCGGTGCAGCCGCAGCCGTGCCTTGGCCGCGGCAGACACGACATCGTGCCGCGCGGTCAGCGCCTTGTAGAACCCGGCGGCGAACTGCGTCGCGTCGCGGTCGGCCACCGATCCGTCCCAGCCGAGCACCTGATCGACGCCGCTGCAGATCAGGTCGGTCACCAGCGTGCTGCGTCGCCCTTCGCCGTCGCTGGTCTGCGCCGCCGTGCCACAGGCGGAGAGAACGACCAGCCGCAACTGCGCGCTGGCGGACGCGGACAAGGCCGCGGCGAGTTCTGCCGCGGGCACCGGTTGCCGCTGGCCGCGTTCGTCTTCGAGGTACACCACGGGCAACCCATCGTCCACGCCGCCGTGGCAGCTGAGGTGGACGATGTCCGGCGCGACGCCTTCGCTGGCGCCCAGGCGCTGCTGCAGACCGGCGAGCGAGCCGCTTTCCTCGACGGTCAGCAGCAGTTGATGCAGGCTCCTGGTGGCATCGAGGATGCTGGATTCCTCGGCCTCGAAGTCGAGCACCGTTTCACCCTGCGGCGCGGCCGCCATGAACAGCAGGCAGAGATCGCCGTGCACGGGCTGCTGCGGGTCCTCCGGGGCACCGAGGCGGCGTGCCACCTCGAGAGGCCGCAGCGGGTCGCCCGCCAAGTGGCCGGACCCGGCGTCCGGCCCGGCCAGCAGTTCCCACGGGGCGTCGTGCAACAGGCGCCCGAGGTCGTGCTCGACCGCGGGCGATTGCACGATCAGCCGGCGCGCTCCGGGACGGCGCAGCCAGCCGCTCAGCCAGCCGGAATCATCGAGCCAGTGCGCCATTTCGCGGCCGATCTCGAGCAGCTCGCTGTCCGCGTCGTCCGAGCGGGCCAGCCGCTCATGGCGTTCGGCCCAGCCGCGCAGCCGTCGCGCAGCCTTGTCGTTGCTGGCGGTCCAATCGGCGCCCGCGCCGGCCGCGCCTTCCACGCGGGCACGCAAGCCATCAGCGCTGGCGATGACGAGGGCTTGAGCGGTTGCAGTCGCCATGGCGGTGCGTCTCCTGTCGGTGTTGATCGATGTCTGGTGCTACGGTCTGTCGGAACCACGCGGCGCGGCGGCGGCGACTGCGTCGTCAACCAGATCGGCCGCGCACCACGCCGGCGGCGCGGCGGCAACCGATGCCCCCGCCGGGCCGATCAGAGCGGCTTGAGCCGGATCGCCGCGATCGCGCGCTGGCGCTCCTCGCCGAGCATCTGCCGGATTTGCGCCCGGTTTTCCGCATAGCTCGCCGTGTTCAGCGTCATCCGCTGGGCAGCCGTCCACAGCCGCAGCGCCCGGGTGGTGCGCTTGAGGAAGACGATCCGGTCGGTGCTGTCCACAGCCCGGAAGTGGTAGGCGCCCATCGCCAGCTCGACCACGCCGTTGCCGGCACGCTGCGCGGCGCCCATCTGGAAGTTGCCGAGCCCCTCGTGGGCGCTCATCTGCGCAAACAGGCTGATGGTGCCGTCGCTGCTGGCCAGCGAGCCGAGCGCGGCCACCGCCTCCTTCAGGATGGCCAACTGGTTCTGCGTCGCGATCGCCATCAGGACGGACAGCGCGGCTTGGTCCATGCGCAGGTCGCCTTCGCTCTGCTCACGTTCGAGGAAGGCGAACTGCCCGGTCACCCAGCCAATCTGGCTGAGTACGTCGAGGTACTGGTGGTACCAGTTGCGCACATCGGCAAAGCGGTCGGCGGCGGCGTTTGCGGCACGCTGGGCGAGCTGCAGGGAATCGAGCACGTCGTCCTTGCTCTGCGCGTCGAGTCCGTCGACGAAGCTCACCACGCTGCCGACATCGACGGCGGCACGCACATCGGCGAGCGGTATCCCGACCGTGTCTGCTGCGGTCTTGGCAGTGACCGCAACGGAACGCAGCGCATCCGTCGTCGAATCGTCCGTCCTGGCGCGCACGGCGACGGGCGCGAGTTGCAACTGCGAGAGATAGGCATGCGCCGACATGATTGAGGCCTCCTGAACGTGATCGCGGGCCGAGCCGGCGAGGCGAGGGCTGATGGCCGGCAAGCGACCAGGGTCCGCCGTCCCGCGCAGGGCTGGCACGCCTCCCTGCTGCGAATCCGATGCCGTCAATTCTAGCTGATGGCACACGACACCTGGCGCGTATCGGTGGTTTTCGACGCGTCCGGCTCGATCTGATCCGCCGCCGGTTCGAACGTACGCGTCGGCAGCTGTTCATGGCCGGACGCGGCAATCGGCTGCCGGAATCGGTTGCCGCATTGACAGCCGTTCGTCGAGCCTCCTAGACTCTGGGCATGCGTTCGATCTCCCATCCTTGCCGGACCCGCGAGCGACTCGGCGTGGAACCGGGGCGGGCCAGTCGCGACCGCGTTCGGCGCGGCGAGCGCGCGCTCCTCTGCGCGCGATCGGGTAGCGGCAGGAAGCTCGTCGCCGGCGGCCGTGGCGGCGCCAGCGATCGTTTCGCGCCGCGCGTGGCCTCCAGCGGCGGCCACCGCTCGCCACGGCGGCAAGTGCGCGCGGGGCTGTGAGCGATGGCGATGCAATTCGCCCGGCGCGGCGGCAGCCACGATGCCATCGGCCCGGAGCGGCCCGCGCCCGGCAACCAGCCGGCGCCGTCGGTGCCCGCCAGCCATCCGGCGCCGAAGTTGCCGCGTTACCTGCGCCGCGCGAGTGCGTCGGCCGGACCGCTCGCTGACGACGCGCGGCTGAGCCAGCCCGGCGATCCGCAGGAACTGGAGGCGGACCGGGTGGCCGAGCGGGCCCTGTCGGCGGCGCCGGCCGCCGCGGCAGGCGCGCCGCCTGCGAGTGCGCCACCGCCCGCCGGTGCCGCATCGCCGCCCGCGGGTGCCGACGATTCACCCGGCAAGACCTGGCGCAAGGCGGCGACGCGTCCGGCTCCGACGGCGGCGGAGCGCGGCGTTCCCGGCGCTGGCCGGCCGCTTTCGGACGGCGAGCGGGGCTACTTCGAACCGCGCTTCGGCGCCGATCTCGGACAGGTACGGCTGCATGTCGGCCCGCAGGCGGCCGCCGCGGCCCGCTCCGTGCGGGCGCGGGCCTACACCAGCGGCAGAGACGTGGTGTTCGGCGCGGGCGAGTTCGCGCCTGAGGCACCCGAAGGCCGGCGACTCCTGGCGCACGAACTGGCCCACGTGCTGCAGCACGGCGCCGGCGAACGGCGGCTGGCGCGCCGGGTGGACGGAGACGTGCGCAGCATGTCGATCAGCCCCGCCTGGGCGGAGGCGCTGAACGACACGGAACTCGACGAACAGTTGGACATCCTGCGCCGGGAAATGCCCGGGCTCATCGCCGGATCGACAGAGCGCCAGACCGCCGAGGCGAACCAGCGGGTGTTGCGCGCCGAGGCACTGCGCCGCCACGGCGGGGCGGGCGGAGTGGCGCCGCGCTGTGGTGGCGGTGGGCCTTACGATTTCATTGGCCCCGAGGCCGCGCCGGACGCCGCGGCGCCGGCGCCGAGCCGGGTGAGCGTCGCACTGCCGGGGGTTGGCGGGGCGCCGGCCGTGAGCGAGACGGTGGAGGTCTTCGAGCCCTTCGATGCCGCGGTCCCGATCGTCCTCTATGCGATCCCGATCGCGCTCACCAGCCTCGGCGGGGCGGAGGCGGCGAGCTGTGAGGCCGCGCCACCGGCCGAGGGCGAGCGCTCGCCGGGAATCGTTCCGGGCACCTTCCCCTTCCCCGGCGTACCGCCGGTCACGCCCTCGTCGGTCAGCGCCGGCGGTCGGACCCTGGCCGTTGAACGGGTCACCGACGCCTACGTCATCGTCAGCGAGTATCACCACCTCGCGGTCGGCGCCGGCGCGCTGACCGTGCTCGAGACCGCCCAGGGCGTGCGCCTGATCGACGCCGGGGTGGGCACCGACGGGCGCGCCGAACTGGCCGCGGCGATGGTCGATCGGGTCGGTCGCAGCTTGCGCGGGCGGCCCATCCTGGAGGTGATGATCACCCATCTGCACGCCGACCACACCAATCTGCTGCCCGCGCTGGCCGAGCGCTTCCCCATCGGCCGCCTGCGGGTGAACGCGCTGCAGTTCGCCGACCCGCGCTTCCAGGATCTCCTGCGCGACATCGCCGAGGCGCAGACGCGGGGGGTGCGGAATCGCGCCGAGGCCGAGTTCGACGCGCGGCGCAGTGCCTGGGAGGCGAGCGAAGGCAGCCGTGTCGGCGACGCGGCCATGCGCGAGGAGGCCTTCCGCCGCGCGCGCGCGCAGCATGTCAGCGAGGCCCTGCGGCGGCTCGCCGACACACCGACGCAGGTCGAACTGCTGGTGCCCGAGGGTGGTCGCCTGGTCGCCGCCGCGGCGCCCCTGGGCTCCCTGCGCGACCTCAGCACCGCGACCTCCGACCCGGTGGTCGAGGGCATACGCCGTGCCGGCGTGCCTGGCGACATCGCCGACACGGCGCTGGTCGATCCCGCCACCGGCGAGCACCTGGCGGCCAGGCGGGCGCGCGCTGCCGTCGACCCGCGGGCGCCGATCCCGGACACGCTCGTCGATACCACCTCGACCAGTTACATCATCGACCTGCCGGCGGGCAACCGGTTGATCGTCGTCCCGGACGTGCGCACCACCGACCTGACGCGGCCGGCGACCGACCGCAGCGGCGCCAGCCGCGCCAACCTCGAAGCGGAGCTGGGACGCCTCGGCAGCCCGGCGCGCTTCCAGGTCTGGAACATGACGCACCACATGCAGTCGGGGTGGGTCGAGGGTGGCCAGCCGAATCTGGTGCGTGCCAGCCAGCTCGACGGATTCGTCTCGCTGCTGCACGACATCCGGCAGGCGCAGGCGGCGGCGCGGCCGCCGGGGACGGCGGCGCCGGCGGACATGGTGGTGGTCTCGGCGCAGCACGAAGCGCTCGGACGCAGCCTGGTGAACCCGGCCATGGTATGGTTCCTGCGCGCCTGCGGCTTCGAGGTCTTCCTCGCCGCCTCCGGGCGCGACGTGCGGCTGATCGAGGCGACCACCGCGGCGGGCACTCGCGTCGAAGGCGTCGCCGGGCTGCCGGCCGAAGGGCTGCGCCCGGCCGACCCGCTGCTGAGCCAGTCCGAGGCGGCGTTGCGCCATCTCGAAGCGCAGATCGAGACGCAGCAGGGGCGCCGTTCGCGGTCGGCGCGGCGCGGTCGGACGCGCGCCGAGTACGACGCTCTGGCGGCGGATTCGCGGGCGCGCGAAGAGGCTTTGACCCGTGCCCGGGACGCCGTCCGCAGCGCGCGCGAGGCCTATGTCCGCACGGTGAGCGAAGAGATCTGGCGTGGCGCGCACGAATCCGGCCGGCCGGCCGTGGCTCCCGACGCGTCGCGGCCGATGCCGGCGACGATGGCGAGCGCCGAGCAGGCCTTGCGCAACGCCCTGCGCGCGCCGGAGCTGGGCGATTTCACGGCGCCCGAGCCGGGCAGGGTACCGGTGATCAGCGATACCGCCCTGGTCCTGCTGCGGCGCAGCGGCGAGGCGCCGCTCGACCCCGCGGCGCGCCGGGTGATGGAGGCGAACCAGCGCGCCGACATCCTGCGCCAGCGCCTGCACGCCGGTGAGCGGCCGGCGGAGACGCGCGTCGAGCTGACGGCGGCACTCAACGAACTGCGCGCCGCCATCAGCGAGCAACTGGCGACGAGCCCCGAGGCGAGCCGCACGGTGCTCGCCGAGGAACTGGTGCATACGCAGCGCGAGTTGGAGTCGCTGGTTCGCTCCGAGGAAGGGCAGGTGCTGTTCAGTCGCGAACCGGGCACCGGACGGCTGATCGAGAACCGCGTGGTCTACGAGCCGGCGGCCGAGCGGACGGCCGCCGACCGCGTCCGCACCGGCGCCGAGCGGGCCGGGCGCGTCCTCGGGGCGGTGATGGTGATCCAGACCATCCGCGAGCAGCACGAGCTGGAGGAACGGGCCCGCAGCGGCCGCACCACCGTCGTCGAGGGCGTGGCGGGAACGACGCGCAATTTCCAGGGGCTGACGATCGGTCTGCGGATGATGTCCGGCATCCACGTGCACCCCGGCGAGTTCGTCGTCATGTCGGCGCTCAGCTTCACGCAGGCGGTCTCCGCCGACTATGCCAGCCGCGAGGAGGCCGCCGTCGCAATCAGCCGCGTCGCGATCACGGAGGGCATCAACCTCTTCCTGATGGTCCTGAGCCAGGCGATGATGCGCTCGGGGAACCCCTATGTCGTCGCCGCCGGTTTCGCCATCATGCTCCTCGGCGGCCCCATCGTCTCCTTCCTCGACTACCTCGGACTGTTCGACGCCATCGAGCGGGCATCCGCCTTCCTGCCCTCCGAGGTCACCGCAGCCAACCAGGAACTCCGGGATCTGATGACCGAGTACCGCGCCATCGTCGGCGCCATCGAGCTTGGCCAGCGCAGCGACGCACAACTGCGCGCGGTCGGCGTCAGCGACCCGGAGGCGCTGCGCCGCAGCGCGGCGATGGATATCAACAGCAACCGCGCGTCCGCGCGCGCGAAGGAGAGCGAACTGCTGGCGGCGTTCGAGCGCGCCTACGGGCGTGCCCGCACCGAGTACGCCGGGCTGTTCGAACTCGATACGCTGCGGGCGCAGTTCCTCCAGTTGCGCGAGCAGGTCCATCGCGGCGAGGAGGGCGGCGAGGAAGCGGCCGCCAGGGTCACCCGCCGGTTCGACGAGATCGACCGCCAGCTCGGCCAGGCGACCGCGACGATGAGCGAGGAGCAGGTACGCGAGATGCCGCAGTGGTCGCACCTCGACGAGGGCTTCGATGAGCTGGAAAGCCTGCTGCGCGCCGCGGAGATCGATTGGGAGGATGTGCGTGAAAAGCACGTCGAGGTGCAGCAGATGCTGCGCAACGCGCGCTACCGGGTCGATCCCGCCGCCTTCGGCCTGCGCGCCGCGCCGTTGATGGCGGCCGCGGCCCCCGGACGGTCCACTTACGACCGCCTGCTGGCCACTGCCGAGGCGAGGCTCAACCGCGACGAGCTGGCCCTGATCGCCGAGTCGCCGCGTGCGGCGCTGTCGGCGTCGGTGGGCCGGCCACCGGCGACGATGACCATGCCGTCGCGGCCGCCGGGTGCGGCGCCGACGCCGAGCGCCGATGTCACCCTGAGCGCGGTGGAGGACGCCCTGCGCGCCTACCGGGCGCTACTGGCACGCGCGCCGACGCATCCGGACGCGGCCCTGTTGCATCGCGAGTCCGAGGCGGTCGCGGTGACCTACCGCCGCTTCGTTGCCGAGCACGGCGACTACGCCAGCTACCTGCAACGGTTGCAGACCGTGGAGGCGTCCTTGCTGCGGCTTGCCGAGCGGGCGCTGAGCGGGAGCGGCGGCGAGCCGGCGGGTGCGTCGGCCGGCACGGCGCGGGATCTCGCGCTGCGGGTGCGCGCAGCGGTGAGCGAACGCCGGGATCGCGACGGGCTGCTGTTCCTGGATGAGATCGATCCCGTGGCGGCGCGGGTCCGCGCCACCGAGACCCGCCGCCTCGCGCCACGTCTGGGCGAGGCAGCGGGGACCCGGCCGCTGACCGCCGAGGAACTTGCGGCATTGTCCGGCGGCAGCCTGGAGGAGCGGGCGGCGGGCATCACTACCGTCAGCAACCGGCTGGATCAAGTCCAGGGCCTGCGCATCCCGACGTCGGAAGACGAGACCATCGGCGGCGTCTTCCGCGTCGTCGGCACGATCGAATCGCTACCGTTGCTGATCACGGAGATTCCGCTGACGACGATCAGGGAAGACGAAAACGTGCTCGTCGGTCGGGCAGGAGGATCGATGGAAGCCGTCTCCCCCAGGGGGCATTTCGACATGGTGCGGGTCGTGCCCTTGAACGCGGCGGCGGTCGATCGACTGGGTGGCGCGGGCATCCGCAGTCTTCCGGACTACAGCCTGAGACCGGTCCGCCTGCGCGATCTCGCCGCGCCTGCGGTGACGGCGGCCGCCGTGCCGTCGCCGCCAGTGGGGTCAGCGCCCGCCGCGGCGGTTCCCTGATGCACGTGGTGCCAAGACCCCGGCTGCGCATCGAGCTGGCGGGCTGCCTCCGCGAGCTGGTGCTGCGCGAGGCCGAGACCGCCGAGATCCTGCCCCTGGTCCTCGACCCGGAGCAGCGCTTTCCGGCGGTCGTCGAGGGGCGCCTGGCGCTGGAAATGGCGGCGCTGATCGACAGCATCGACGGCGAGGTGCCGACGGAAGAGCAGGCGCAGGCCATCGTCGCCTCGCCGCCCGCCCTGGCGGCGGTCTGCCAGGCGCGCAACGCCTTCTACGACGCCCTGATCGCCAGCGGCCGGGCCCTCGCGGACTGTCCGCATTGCCCGGCGGGCGAGGTGGAACTCGATCTGCTGTTCTACTGGCTGACGCTGCGCCTGCCCCCCTACCGGCTGTTCGACCAGGGTGTCCTCATGGGGCACCCGGCGCTCGCCGATCCCTTGCCCGGCGGCAGCCGCCCGGCGGGCCGGCCACTGGCGCGGCTGATCCGTTTCCGCTATCCGGCGGAACCGACGCTATGCGGCCGCCTGCGGCCACTCGTCGGACCACAGAGCCTGGCGGCGGCGGCGTCGGCTTGGCGGGCATTGGCGGCGATCGAGCGCGACGACGACCACTGGCACTGGACGCGGCGCAACACCGGCTTCCGCGCGATCCTGCGCCTGAGCCAGGGTCTGTCCTGGGCCGATGGCCGGCAGGCGACGCCGCAGGAGATCGACCAACTGCCGTTGGGCGCCTACCTGTTTCTCGACCTGCTGCACTTCGCCACGACGAACGTCGATGTCAGCGATCCGTCGCGACTCAGCGTCTCCTGCCCTGAATGCGGCGGCGCGTTTCTGCCGGTGCTGCCGACGGACGCGTAGCGCGGCGTTTTCACCAGGTCTTCGGACGCCCCCAGGGGCGATGGCGGAAAACCATTGGTGGCTTTTATGGAATCATATGGATAAGGTCGACACTGCGTGTGCTTTCTGCGACCGGGAGGGCTCCGTTGCGGACGATTCCTGCCCGGCAAGCTGCGCTACGGCCGGCAGCGCCAGAGCGCTGCCGGGGTTCAATTGATCAGGAGTCCTCATGTTCAACTGGTTGAAGAAAGGGAAGCCCGCAAGGCGGGTCACGCTTCGCGACATGTGCTTTGGCGATCTGCCCATCGAAGAATGGGCGAAGGAGGAGAATGCGCACCTGGAACCATGGTCGTCTTTCGTGCAGGCGCGCAAGAGTCTCGAAGCCCGGGAGACCGCAGCGGCAATCAAGACCTTGCGGCAGATCACCGACATGCCGGGGCTTGAATCGCGGCATTACGTGCAGGCGTGGCACTTTCTGCGCGGCCTGGGCGTCAACCCACCTGCCGACCAGGCGAAGATCGTTCATGGCGTGGTGGTGGAGGTCGGCATGGAGAACGGCGCGGATATCGTTGCCGCGTATGGCGATGGCAGCGCGCGCTATTTGAACTTCAGCGGCGCTGGCGTGTTCTGGGAACGAGCCGACGATTCGCTGGACGCCGAGATCGAGGCCTTGCTGGCTGCCGGGCGGGAGGTGGCGAAGCTGATCGGTCCGTGGGACAAGGAGCGCCCCGATGTGCCGAGCAACGGCAACGTGCGCCTGAACATGCTCACGCCGAGTGGGTTGCATTTCGGCTACGGCGATTTTGCAACGCTGGCCAAGGACCCGATGGGCGCTGCGCTGATCAACCCGGCAACGCGGTTGATGGTGAAATTGACCGAGTTGCCGAAGCAATAGGGTGGCGCAGGCCGGCAGCATGCCGCTTCGATGGCGCTGATCCCGGAACCGCGGAACACGCCGCAACGATGGCGCCGGGCGCGCCGGGTGCCTGCCCCGGTTGCCGTACACGTACCTCATCGTCGCCTGGCGATCGCCTGCATCGTCGCGGTACGGCTGGTGGTTCTCCCGGTGCACTCGGTCGGCGCCTGCGCAACCGCCGTTTCCTTCTTGCTTGGCTATTGCTGGACGCCGAAGCGGATCGTCGGGGCCACCGGGAAGGCCGACAGCTTGACGACACGCGGCTCCGGCGGCGTTTCTCTGGCCTCGGCACCGGGCGCAGACGGGGGCACGTGCTGGCGGCCCCACCAGGCGTCGAGGAAGGCGCCGAGGGCATGCGAGTCGCGCAGCAGGTGATCGAGATTGCGGTCGAAGAAGAGGAGGGTCGAGCTGCCCTGGCCATCGATTTCGTGGATGGCCCCGGGAGTCAGTTCCTGCAGCCGTAGCCGCGCGCTGGAGCGCCAGAGATAGGCACCGGATTCGCCCGTCGGCGGTGGCGGTTCGATGTCGATGATGAGGTTCCAGCGGCCGCTGCTCCTGAGGGTGAGGTCGATTCGCGCCGGCAGCGAGCCAAGCGGGATGTTCGTCGGTCTGGTCTCGAGCGCAGCGACATCGACGCTCGCGATCGGCGTGCCGAGTCCGAGGGTGCTGCCGCTGGCGCGCAGGATCGGCATCGCCGCGCCGAGAAAGAAGACGCCGAGGACGACGGCGCAGATCGTCAACCGCTGGCTGTCCGCTGTTGCACCCACAGCGCAGGGGACGCGGGCGTCGATCCAGGCATAGGCTCCGGCGAGTCCGACGCAGATCGGCAGCCACCAGATCCACACCTGCGAACAGACGCTGGCGCTGACGCCATGGAAGAGGCCGGTGGCGAGGGTGACGCAGACCAGTCCGGCGGCGGCGCCGACGATGCTGGCGAAGCCGCCACCGACGAGACGCCGGACGTTGCCGAGGGCGCCGTCGGCGGCGACTGTGCCGGCGCGGATGGCGCCGGCAACGATCGGCGGCAGCAGGAGCAGCATGCCGGCGATGACCCAGTCTTCCGCGTCGGCGAGGGCGCCCCGGGAATCGTCGAGGAGGATCGCGGCGACGCAGACGACTCCCGGTGCGGCCGTATGCAGGCAGGCCCAGGCGATTTCGGCCAGCGCCCCGCTGCCGCGGCGCGGATGCAGGCGGTATGGCGTCGTTCGCCACGTACCGAAGGCGATCAGCGGGCCGGCGATGAACAGCAGGCTGGCGGCCAGCGGGCCGACGACGTCGTGCTCGCTGCGCATGCTGATTTCGGCAAGAAACTGCATGTAGGCGTGCGCAGCCAGGACACCGACGAGGGCTGTGAAGAGTCCCGGCACCATCGCGCGCACCGCCCGCGACCACCACCCCGTGGCACCGCGCGCGTCGCGGAAGAGCGACAGCGCGAGGCGCAGCCACGGCAGCGATGCGGGCAGCGGCGGCAGGGTGGCGCCCTGCGCCTGCAGGCGCCCGATCAGTGCATAGGCTGCCGGTGCCTGCTCGCTGCCGGCGAGCATCGTCGCGATCGCCGGTCCGAGCGCCGCCGGCGATTGCCCGCAGAGGGTCTGCAGTTCGGCTTCGGCGGTGGCGCGCACGCTGGCATCGCCGTCGCTGATGGCGATCCGCAGCAATCGCGGCAGCGCTTCGTCGTCGGCAATGGTGGCGAGCGCGACGGCGGCGTTGCGCCGCGCCTGCGCGCTGCTGTCTGTGGCTTGCAGGAACTCGTCGATGATCTGAAAGGCGGGATGGCTCATGGCGTCACCTGCTGGGTCCAGTAGCGGACGTCGGCGTGCTCTTCGGCGGTGGCGCGCAGGAGTTCGCTGCGCAGGATCGCCCGTCGCTCGGTGGGGGTGAATGGTTGTCGGTCACGGTTGGCGTTGATCTGCTGCAGTTCGGGTCGCGACAGGAAGCCCTGGCCGGCGCCGCAGCCGGCGAGGCGCTCGCGGATGGTGCCGAGGTCGGCGACCGCGGCCAAGCCGCTGGCGGCATCCAGCCAGTAGCGCAGGGTCGCCCGCTGCTCGCTGCCGGTACCGTGGCAGAGCCAGGCACGCAGCATCTGCTCGACCGCCCAGCCGTTCCATTGCACGCGCTGCCGGTTGCGGTCGAGGATGCCGAACTCGGCGCGGTTGATCACCGAGTCGGTGGCGGAAGCGGCGGGATCGCGCTGGCTCTCGGCGAGGGCGCGCAGCGCGACGCGAAACTGCTGATACTCGACGTTGCCGTAGAGATACTTCTGCAAGGCTTCCTGCACCGCCTGGATCAGGAACTCGTGCGTGATCTCGATGAACTGGCCGCCGAGGCGCGGCTCGATGCGCACCAGCGTACGGTTGACCAACTTGTCGAGCAGCGCCGTTCGCCGTGTCGCGTCGCGGAAGGGGACGTGTATCAGTTGCCGACGTTCGACGATGTTGCGCGTGCCGCTGCCGGTGATCAGCGGTTCGATCAGCTCGAGCGCTTCGCGCCTCTCGTCGTCGTCGGCCAGAGCGACAAGGAAATCCTGCAGGAAGTCGCGCAGGATCCCTTTCGCGCCGTGCAGGCGTTCGGCGTAGGTGGCGAGTGGCACCGTCGGCAGCTCGCCGGCAGCAGCCGGGGGATGCTGGCGGACGAGGTCGCGACCGGACTCGAGCCAGAGTTTCTCGCAGACCAGCGACAGGTGGGCGGGTTCGATGTAGCGCTCTTCCTTGAGGAGGTCGGCGAGGATCTGGTTGAAGCACTCCTCTTCGTAGGTGTAGCCATAGAGCACCGCCGGCTCCTCGATCGCCCGCCGCGCGCTCGCCTGGGTCAGCAGTTCGAGCTGGCAGACCGAGCGGTCGATCTCGGGAACGAACTCGCGGATGGGCCGCAACTGGGCGATGTATTCGCTGCGCATCGAGATCAGGTAGCGCACCGGCAGCACCGACCGGCGGCTGCCACGACGTCGCCCGCCTTCCGCCGGCGGCTCGCGACACAGGGTACGCAGTTCGTCGATGAACTCGACGCGCAGCCGCCAGTCGGGCATCTCGTGACTGCCCGGCGCGTGCAGCGATCCGGGATCGACGAAGCGGGTGAACAACTCCTCGAACTGGTCGAAGAGGAGGACGAGGCAGAAACCGGGTCGCACCGAGCCATAGATGCGCAGCAGGTTCTCGATGAAGGGTCGCAGTTCGCGCACCGGCAGGTCGAGGTAGTCGAGCGTCGCCGTGTAGGCCGCACGACAGGCGCGGCCCTCCAGCGTCTGCAGCAGCTGCCGCACGCGCGTGTCGCCGCGGACCGGCTGCCAGGATTCGCTGCCGGTACCGCAGGCGGTGCCGATTGCCGCCAGATGGTCGGCGAAGCTTGCCAGGTCGAGACTGGAGCGCAGCAGGCGGCAGACGTAGGGCGTCACCTTGCCGCCGTCGAGCCCCGGGTAACGGGCAGCGAGTTCATCGAGCAGCACCGGCGAGATCAGGCAGCGCTTGCGCGGGTCGCGTGCCGGCAGGATGCCAGGGTCGTCGTAACGCGCCAGCAGCTCGTCGAGAGTGGGATCGTCGGCGGCGCTGAAGAGGCCGTCGAGCGCGCGGCGCAGGGCCAGTGCCTCGGCTTCCGGTGGCGGCACGACATACTGCAGGCAGGCGATTCGCGTCGCGCGGACGGGGTCGTTCTGCGGCAGGATGCGCACCGGCGTCCAGCCGCGCTCCTCTAGTTGCGGGATCACCAGCGCGTTCAGCAGCGAGGTCTTGCCGGCGCCCGACTGGGCGTGCAGCAGGCTCATGTGGGCCGAGAGGACATGCGCGACGACTTCGTCGGCCGCTTCGCGGCGGCCGAAAAAGAATGCCGCGTCCTCGACCTGGTAGCTCTCCGGGCCCTTGTAGGGTTTGTACTGGTCGAGCGTCGGCGTCGTCACCGTGAACCTCCGCGGAGTTGCCTGAGGAACAGCTCGCTGCGCATGTCGAGCATCTCGACTCCGTAGCGGGTCGTCGCCCAGTTGGCGAGACGGCTCCAGGCACGCAGCCCCATCTGGTGGCTGCAGTCGCGCTGGTCGCCGAGATCGCGTGGGTGCACGGCAAAGCGCCGGATCTGCCCGCGGCGGACGTCGAGGCACTCGCGCAGCAGATAGTAGCTGAGGCGAAAATCCGGGTCGAGGATGCGGCTGCCAAGGCAGACGATCGGCGTGTTGGAGAGGATCTGCGCGATCTGTTCCGGCACCGCCTTGTGCGACGGCGAGCGCGACACGGCTTCGTAGTACTGCTCGGTCGACAGCGTGAAGCTGTCGCGCACGTCGAGCGAACCGTGCAGCTTGTAGAGGATCGGTTCGCGCAACTCGCTGAAGATGGTTGCCAGTTGCGTGGCATCGGGCGAGCCGGCGGCCTGGCCGAGGTTGAGGCTGCGCGCGTCGCACTCTTCGATGACGCGGTCCATGTCGTCACCGCTGTCGAGCGGGAACGAGTGGTGGTAGCCGCTGCGCTCGGTGACGCGGATGAAGCCGCTGTCGCCCAGCTCGACCTGGTCGTAGAGGTTGATGTCGAGCCGCTTGCCGGAGGCCGACTGGACGAAACGCGTGAAACCCACGCCGGCGCGCAGGAAGGCCTGTTCGATCGTCGTATCGAGTACCGAGGTGATGACGAGGTGGCGGTAGCGCCGGCGGCCGCGGCCGGCGGGGCGGGCGCAGAGGTCCCTGAGCAGCAGCGCGAGTTCGCCATAGGCTTCGGGAATCTGCAGGTGACCCTGGCGCAGGATGCTCGCGACATCGGCCTGCAGCCGGTTGTCGTCGCTCTTGACGGCGTAGTAGTTGGCTGCGAGATCGAGCGAGGGGAGCAACGCTGGTGGATCCGCTCCGATCAGCTCGAGCGATCGCAACAGCTTTTCGGTGATGTCGCAGGGGGTGAGCGCCGACATCAGTCCACGACCGACGAAGAACGAGATGGCATCGTTCTCGAGGTGTCCCTGCAGATAGCCGATCGCCTCGTGGTTCGGGTCCATCGGCTGGGGAGCCGCAGCGGCCGGACGCGCCGCCGGTGCCGCGCGGGCGAAGCGTGGATGCACGCCGGTGATGCCGGCGACCAGGCGCTCGAAGTTCGGCTGGTCGTCGAGCGAGCGCAGGAGGCAGAAGTCGAGGTTCTTGAGGAACAGCGGGATGCGCTCGTCCTTGACGTCGACGCCGGGCAACGCAACGGGGACGACGCGCATCCTGCGTTCGGCATTGCGGTTCAGCGCCGCCCGCACCTCCGGCGCCTGCCAGTTGCCGAGCCCCTTGCGGCCGATGAAGACGACGCTGGTGTTGAGCTGGCGCAGCGCCTCCTCGAGCTTCTCCTGCCACGGGTCGCCGGGAACGAGTTCCCAGCGGTCGAACCACACCTGCAGGTTGGCCTCGTCGCGCAGGCGCTCGGCGATCCGCGTCACCTCGTCCTCGTCCTCCCTGCTGTAGCTCAGGAAAGCGTCGTAGCTCATCGTTGATCCGCTCCTGACAAGGGGTCGCCGGCAGGCGATGTCGGACTCCTGCTCCACGTTGCCCGGACCGCTGCGACGGGCGCGCTCGCGGGTGCTGGCGCTTCCTTTCGCTCCATTATTTAACAGTGTTATGGGCAATGCAAGCCGGGGGCGCGGGTGCAGCCGGGCGGCAGCGCCTGCCTGCACCCGCGGCCACTGTCGATTGGCCAAGGCGGTCCGCGCAGCCGCGCTCAGAGCCGCGCGACGAGGATCTGCCGCAGTTCGCCGTCGCTGAGGACGAGCGGATTGGTCTTCATGCTGCCACCCCGGCTGGCGGCGATGATGCGTGGCAGATCGTCCTCGCCGATGCCGTAGGCGGCAAGGCGCGGCAGCTCGAGTTCGACTTCCCAGCGCCGCAGCGTGTCGACGAGGAAGCGGCGGGCGTCAGGGCCGTTGAGGCCCTTCTGCATGGCAAAGCGGCGGCCGATCTCGGCGTATTTCGGCAGCGCCGGGCTGTTCGGCTCGCGCGCTTCGAGCGCGGCGATGTTGCAGGCCGTCGCGCTCGCCACCAGCGTGCCGCAGACGACGCCGTGCGGGATCGGGAAGAAGGCGCCGAGCGGCGAGGCGAGGCCATGCACGGCGCCGAGCCCGGTCTGCGCGAGGCAGATCCCCGAGCACAGCGAGGCATAGGCCATCTGCGCGCGGGCGCTCGCCGACTGCTCGCGATGGAGCGCGAGCAGCGAATCGCGTGCGGCCATGATCCCGGAACGGGCGAGGGCGTCGGTCAGCGGGTTGGCGCGCGTCGCGACGAAGGCCTCGAGGAGCTGGGTGAAGGCATCGAGGCCATCGGCGGCGATCAGCGGCGGCGGGCAGGTGGCCAGCAGGTCGGGATCGACGATCGCCCATTCCGCCACCAGCCGCTCGTCGCGGAACGACTTCTTGAAGCCGCCGGGCGCCGTCAGGACGGCGTTGCGCGTTGCCTCCGAGCCGGTGCCGGCGGTCGTCGGGACGGCGATGAATGGCGTTGCCGGTCCGCAATAGGGCAGTTCGGGCCCGACGCCTTCGAGGTGGTCGAGGACCGAATTGCCCGGCCGCAGCAGCCCTGCGATCGCCTTCGCCGCGTCGAGGGCACTGCCGCCGCCGATGCCGACGACGCAATCCCAGGCGGTGTCGCGCAGTGCGGCGACGCTGCCGTCGACGAATTCCGGCGACGGCTCGCCCGACACCCGCAACTGCTCCCAGTACAGGCCGCGTTGGCGGAACTGCGCGAAGACACGGCTGGCGGCAGCCGATGCAACGAACGAACGCTGGCCGCTGACCAGCAGCACACGCTGCCCATAGCCGGCGGCAATCGCGGGCAGCCGGTCCACGGCGCCGCTGCCGAACTCGATGCGCGGCAGGCGGGAGATCGAGAAGGGCAGGAAGGAGTCGCTCACGCGGGAAACAGTCCTTGCATCGGCTCACCGCGACGCGGCTCGGCCATCATCGCGGCGACGGCGTCCCGCCAGGCGAGGTAGTGCGCCGTCTGCTTGTGCGCGGCGGCGTCGGCGGCCGAGGCGTAGGCTTCGTAGAGGATGAAGCGCGTCGCGTCTTCGGGCGCCTGCAGGACGTCGAAACGCCGGTTGCCCGGCTCGGCGACCGAGGCTTCGTGATTCGCCCGCGTGGCGGCGATGAAGGCGTCGACCGACTCCGGCCTGACGCGGACATGGACGAGGGTGACCTGCATGCTGACCTCCGTGGATTGAAACGGGTGCTTCTGTCGATGGGCGGGATTGTAGCGGCGCCGGGCCCCGCCGCGGTGGCGCAGCGCGGCCGGCGGCCACGGCTGTCGGGAACGCGCGTGCCCTCAGGCCCGGATCGCCTCGTCGAGCGTGATGTCGACCATCAGGTCGTTCGACAGATGCTCGAGATCGCCGGTCAGTTGCCGGACGTCGAGCGTCGGCGCAGCGGTCAGTTCGGCAGTCGCGTGAAAGAGGATGCCGGCCGACATCGGCGCGCTGGCGGTGTAGGTGCTGAGATCCTCGACGTTGATCGCGTGCCGCGCGAGCACCTGCGACACTTCACGGACGATGCCGATGCGGTCGTGACCGACCAGCGACAGCTTGAGCCGCCGGGTGGCAGCGGGCGCTGCCGGTGGCCGCGAAACCTCGGCGCTGACGCGCAAACCGGGCAGCGCGGCGAGGGCGGCTTCGAGCGCTGTCAGGTGCTCCTCGGCGACGCTGACGCAGACGATGCCGGCGAACTTGCCGGACAGGTTCGACATCGATGATTCCAGCCAGTTGCCGTGGTGCCGGCTGATGGCGGTGGCAAGCTGCTCGACGAGACCAGGGCGATCATCGCCGATGACGGTAAGGACCAGGGAGACGTTCATGAGGTGGGGCTCCGGGCACGGTGAGTCCGCATTCTAACGCGCCGCCGGGAGCGGGCGGCAGGGGCGAAGTGGCGTCGTCGCAGCCTTGCCCACCAGCGTCATCGCCACCCGTCGAGGCAGGCTTCTTCCCCGCGCCATTCAGCCAGCCGGGGAATCGACTGGTTCCGGCGTCCAGAGGGGGGGCTGCCGGCACTGCCTGCAAAGGCACCCGCGGTCGGCCGACAAGGACCGCTGCACGCTGCAGCGGGCCGCTGGCACCGTCTCGCGCCAGGGCGAGACGGTGCGCTGCAGGGCTTGCCTGCTACTGCTGCAGGACGTAGGTTCCGGGCGCGTCGCAGAGTGGCTCGTAGCCTTTCTCCGGGGCACCCATTGCCGGTGCCGGTTCGCTCCCGGTCGAGTGGTCGACGAGCCACTGCTGCCATGCCGGCCACCACGACCCCTGATAGCTCGGCGTCTTCTCCTTCCAGGTCGTTGCGTCGAGGAAGCGTTCGCCTTCACGGCAGACGCTGAGCTGGTAGGAGCGGCGCGGGCGTCCGGGTTCGTTGACGATGCCGACGTTGTGGCCACCGCTGGTGAGGACGAAGGTCAGTTCGGTGGCGTCGCTTTGCAGGTGCATCTTATAGACCGAGTGCCAGGGTGCGACATGATCGGCAACTGCGGCGACGGCAAACATCGGCACGTGGATGCTGCTGATCGAGATGGCGCGGCCGCCGACCATGTACTTGCCCTCGAACAGTTCGTTGTCCACGTACAGGCGACGCAGGACCTCCGAATGCTGGCGATACGGCATGCGCGTGCCGTCGGCGTTCCACGCCATGAGATCGAACATCGGCTCGCGGTGCCCGAGGTAATACTCGCGCACCATCTTCGACCAGATCAGGTCGGCCGACTTGAGGAGCTGGAAGCCGCCGGAGACCTGCTTGTGACCGAGATAGCCCTTCTCCCACATCATGTCCTCGAGCAGGGTGACCTCACTGGCGTCCATGAAGACGTTGATCTCGCCGACATCGGTGAAGTCGGTCATGGTGGTGAACAGCGTGATGCTGGCCAGGCGGTCGTCGCCCTCGCGCGCCATCGCGGCAGCGGCGATGGTGAGGAGGATGCCACCGAGGCAATAGCCGACGGTGTGAATCTTCCGTCCGGGAAGGATCTCCGAGATGGCGTCGATGGCGGCCATCGTACCCAGCTTGCGGTAGTCCTCCATGCCGAGGTTGCGGTGCTCGGCGCGCGGGTTCATCCACGAGATCATGAACACCGTGTGGCCGCGGTCGACCAGGTACTTGACCAGTGAGTTGTGCGGCGACAGGTCGAGGATGTAGTACTTCATCATCCACGCCGACTGCATCAGGACCGGTTCGCGCTGCACGGTGTCGGTGGTCGGCGAATACTGGATCAGTTCCATCAGCAGGTTGCGGTAGACGACCTTGCCGGGAGTGACGGCGAGGTTCTCGCCGACGTGGAAGTCCTCGATGCCGGCCGGCTTCTCGTCACGCAGCGAGCGGCGCATGTCTTCCCGATAGAACTCGGCGCCGCGCGCGAGATTGGCACCGCGCTCCTGGATGGTTGCCTCGGCGATCTCCGGATTGAGGAACGGGATGTTGCAGGGGGCCGTCATGTCGAGAATCTGCTTGGCGGTGAACCAGACCGCTGCCTCGGCATGCTTGGAGACGCCGCGGATGCCGGTGGTGGCGTTGTGCCACCATTGCTGGTTGAGCAGGAAGCCCTGCGAGACGACGTTGTAGGGATAGCGCTCCCAGCCCGGATGATCGAAGCGGTGGTCACCAGGGAGGGGCTTGATGCACCGTTCGGCATTGCCGGTGACCGCCGACGACAGGGCATAGGCACCGAGGCGCATCGCCTTGCGCAACGCCTTGGCGCCGAGCTGGAACTGCTTGCCGGGCGACGATGCGAGGTGCACCGTCCAGTCCAGATAGGCCATTGCCAGCGACGCCGGCGAGATGCCGCCGCTCATCTGGCCGAGGGCGATGTTCGTCATGCGATCGATGTTCTCGAGCGCGTCGGAGTCGAGCAGGTGGCGGTCCCCCAGTCGCCGGGAGAGCTCGCCCGCGGCCGGCCGCGGCGCGGCGGCAGTCGGCGCGGGTGGCGTGCCCGGGGCAGGCGCCACGGGTGCTGCCGCCAGTATCGGAGTGGTGGTCGCGTTCGCCGGCGGGGCAGCGGGCTTCTTGCGGCTGGCCGCAGTCGAGCGGCTGCGCCGCTTCGCCGGCGCGGCGCCTGATGTGCCGGGCTCTGCCTCTGCGGCGTTGCCGGACGGAAGTTGTTCAACAGTCTGGACCATGGGGACTCTCCGTTGTGCGCTGTAACAAACGTCGATCGTGCGCCGGTGCGCGCGTGACAGGCTATCCTAAGCCATCGATGGCGAGCCGTGCTGATCCAGGTCAACTGCTGCTGCCGCAGTCGCTTCCCTTCGCCGCCGGACGTCTGGTGGCGGGTTGCCGGCACGTTGTCGGGGCGGCTGGCCGGTCGGCGATCGACTGCTCTGCCCGGCAACCGTGTTGCAGTGCGCCCGAGGCTTGACTCGACGGTACTCAACGTTCGACAATGCCGAAATTGCTCCAATTGGCAGCAGCAACGTCCGCCAGGGGTAGGGCCGATGGCAGGTCCGGGGCGCGCGACGTCGGGCTCGCTGTTGCGGGGCAGCATGTCCACGCGGCTTTCCGTCGCCACGACGCCGCACCCCGCGAAGGATGGCGGGGCAGGCAAATCAGGCAAGCAGACGAGGCACGCAATTTCCTGTGACGACAGGCAGCTTCCAGGCTCCTCGGAGTCGTTGTCGGCACAGGCCAGGAGCGCGGCATCGCGTGATGTCGCGATATTTTTTTGGGGGTTAACATGCAAATCAATGGCAGTGTGTTTGTGGTAACGGGAGCAGGCTCGGGTCTCGGAGCGGAAACGGCGAACGGCCTGGTCAGCGCTGGTGGAAAGGTGGTGATCGTCGACGTTGACGCCGGCGCCGGTGAGGCGCAGGCCGCCGCGCTGGGTGCGAACGCGCGCTTCGCCAAGACCGACGTCACCGACGAGGCGAGCGCACGCGCCGCCATCGACCTTGCCGTCAGCGAATTCGGCGGGTTGCACGGCCTGGTCAACTGCGCCGGTGTCGCGCCGCCCAAGAAGGTGCTTGGCCGGGAAGGTCCGCACGACCTGGCGACCTTCGCACGCGTGGTCAGCATCAACCTCGTCGGTACGTTCAACATGATTCGCCTGGCTGCCGAGGCGATGTCACGCAACGAGCCCAACGAAGGGGGTGAGCGCGGCGTGATCGTCAACACGGCATCGGTTGCCGCTTACGATGGCCAGATCGGCCAGGCCGCCTATGCCTCGTCGAAGGCTGGCGTGGTGGGTCTGACGCTGCCGGTTGCACGTGAACTGGCGGCACATGGCATCCGCGTCGTCACCATCGCCCCCGGCATCTTCGAGACACCGATGCTCAAGGGCCTGCCGCAGGCGGCACAGGATTCTCTGGGCAAGATGGTGCCGTTCCCGTCACGGCTGGGCAAGCCGGCCGAATACGCGGCGCTGGTACGTCACATCTGCGAGAACGGCTATCTGAATGGCGAAGTCATCCGCCTCGACGGCTCGATCCGGATGGCGCCGAAGTAACAGGGACAGGCACAAGATGAACCAGGCGGGTATGACCCGCCGTTTCCAAGGAGTATCTGATGAGTGAGTCAGTTGTCATTGTTGGTGCGAAACGCACGCCGGTGGGATCCTTTCAGGGCCAGTTCGCCGCCCTGACCGCGCCGCAACTCGCCGCCGTCGCGATCAAGGCCGCCGTCGAGCAGTCCGGTGTCAAGGGTGAGGATATCGATGAGGCCCTGATGGGCTGCTGCCTGATGGCCGGCGTTCGCCAGGCGCCGGCACGGCAGGCGGTGCTCGGGGCCGGTCTGCCGAAGTCGGTACCCTGCACCACGTTGACCAAGATGTGCAGCTCGGCGCAGAAGTCGGTCATGATCGCCCATGACGAGCTGCTGGCGGGCTCGGTCAACGTCGCCGTAGCCGGCGGCATGGAGTCGATGACCAACGCACCGCACGTATTGACCACCGCCCGTTCGGGTTACCGGCTGGGCAATGGTGTCCTGCACGACCACATGTTCCTCGACGGCCTCGAGGATGCCTACGAGCAGGGCAAGCTGATGGGCGCCTTTGCCGAGCTGTGTGTCGACAAGTACAGCTTCTCGCGTGAGGAGATGGATGCCTTCGCCGTCGAATCGGTGACGCGGGCGCAGAAGGCGGTCACCGCGGGCGTCTTCAGTGCGGAGATCGCCCCGGTCACGCTCACGACGCGCAAGGGCGAGGAAGTGATCGCGCTCGACGAGACACCGATGAAGTGCGACGCGTCGAAGATCAGCAAGCTGAAGCCGGCCTTCAAGAAGGATGGCGCCGTGACGCCGGCCAATTCGTCGTCGATTTCCGACGGCGCGGCGGCTTTCGTGCTGATGCGCGAATCCGACGCCCGCAGCCGGGGCATCACGCCGCTGGCGCGGATCGTCGGGCACGCGACCTTTGCCCACGATCCGGCATGGTTTACCACCGCGCCCGTCTTCGCCTTTCAGAACCTGCTGAAGAAGGTCGGCTGGCAGACCACCGACGTCGATCTCTGGGAGATCAACGAGGCGTTCGCTGCAGTGACGATGGCCTCGATGCGTGACCTCGGTCTGCCGCACGACAAGGTGAACGTCAATGGCGGCGCCTGTGCGCTCGGCCATCCGATCGGTGCCACGGGTTCGCGGATTCTGGTGACGCTGCTCTACGCGCTGCAGGCGCGCGGACTCAAGCGCGGCATCGCTGGGCTGTGCGCCGGCGGTGGCGAGGCAACCGCCATCGCCATCGAAGTCCTCTGATCCAGTCGCCAACCCATGCTCCCACCCCGCGCGCCGGGGTGGGCCAGGAGTGAATCCGATGTTGATCGACAAGAAACATATCGGCATGAAAGTGCCGCCACACTCGGTAACCCCGACGGCGTGGCAACTCAAGTGGTTCGCGAAGGCGACCGGGGAGACCAACCCGATCTACTTCGATGAGGCGGCAGCGGCGCAGGCGGGACTGCCTGGCGTGCTCGTACCACCGACCTTCTTCTTCTGCATGGACATGGACAAGGACCATCCTTTCGACTACCTCGAGACGATGGGCTGCGATCTCGGCAAGATGCTGCACGGCGAGCAATCGTTCGTCTACCACAAGCCGGTCCATTCGGGAGAGAAGCTGGACTTCGAAGGCGTGATCACCGACATCTACGACAAGAAGAACGGCGCCCTGCAGTTCGTCGTCAAGGATGTCAAGGTGCTGCGCCAGGGCGAACTGGTGTGCGACGTGCACTCAGTGATGGTCATTCGGGCATAGGGGAAGGTCGATGACAAAACCGAATTATGATGCGCTGAACGTTGGCGATGCGATCCCGTCGTTCACCACCGAGCCGGTGTCGCGGCTGACCCTCGCGCTGTATGCCACGGGCTCGGGTGATCACCACCCGCTGCATCTCGACCAGGACTATGTCCGTTCGAAGGGAATCCCTGACGTCTTCGCGCATGGCATGCTCGGCATGGCCTACCTCGGCCGGCTGCTGACGCAGTGGATGCCGCAGGCGGCGATTCGCAGCTTCGGCGTCCGTTTCACTGCCATCACACAGGTCGGCGAGCGTCTCGTGTGCACCGGCAAGGTGGTGGAAAAGCTGGAGCAGGCGGGTGAGAAATGTGTGCGCCTCGAGTTGACCTGCGCCAATGAGCAGGGCGAGGCGAAGCACAAGGCAGATGCAGTGGTGGCGCTCGCCTGATACATCACGGGCGGGCGAAGCTGCATGATCGCGGCCGTCGTCAGACGGCCGCAGTTTGGTTGTAGAGTGCACTCAGTCTACCGCCGGGCATCCGCCTGCCGTGCCGGCAGGCGTGTCCGACACACTGAAAGGAGATCACAGGAGTGGAAAACAACAATCCGAATGACCAACTGGGCGGCGTCGTCAACGCTTGGGCCGACATGCAGAAGCGGATGTGGGGCGACTGGGCCTCGCTGCTGCAGAATCTCCCGGGCGCCGAGGGCGGCCCAGCCGAAGCGGTCAAGAAAGGCGTCGCGGCCGCGACCAAGGGCACGAACGAAGCCGCCCGCATGCTGATGGATCGCATGAACAGCAGCCAGACGGCGATGAACCGCGTCATGGATTTCTTCTTCAAGTCGATGAAGGTCGTTGCGCCCAACATGGATGCCGGCAAGGACTGGCGTCCGGACCTCAAGGGCTTTGCAGAACAGTGGGCCAAGGAGTCGACGGCCATGCTCGAGCGCAGCTTTGGCCTCGGTTCGCACATCGGTACCCTGAGCGGAACGCTGGGCAAGGATCTGCCGGAGGCCTTTGGGCCCTGGCTGTCTTTCCTGATGCAGGCCGCTTCGTCCGGTCACGTCGGCGAAGCGATGCTCGGCGGCACCGCCGGGCTCAATCGCCTGCTGTCGATGGAAGGCGATACCAGCGCACTGGCCGGCGTTGGCGAGATTCCGCTTTTTGGCGCGTCACGCGAGAAGAACGCCAAGCTGTTGCGTCTGGTCGACGCGGTCGTTGATCTGCGCAAGGACAGCCTCAGCTTCCACACCGCTTTTGCCGAAGCGCTGGCGAGGGCCGTCGAAGCGACCGTCGAGGAACTCGCCAAGGTGGCTGCCAAGGGCGAGAAGATCAGTTCGGTGCGGCAGGTGATGGGCCTCTGGTATCGCACGGCCGACAAGTCGCTGCTGGTGACGTTCAACACGCAGGAGTTCCTCGACAAGCAGAACGCCTTCACGAGGTCGCAGCAGCAGTTCAAGCTTGCTCAGCGCTCAGTCGTCGAGGACATCTTCCGCGGCCTCGACATGCCGACCCGCAGCGAGCTCGATGAAGCCTATCAGGTCATCCACGAACTCAAGATGGAGATCCGGGCTCTCAAGAAGGCACTGCTTCCAGCAGCACCGGCGGCAGCGGCCAAGGCCAGCACTGCGCCGCGCAAGGCTGCGGCAGCGCGTGCCAAGAGCGAATGAGCCGGCAGCCCGAAGCTGTTTGCCGGCTGATAAGCCAATAGACCTTTAGGAGGGTGCTACCGATGTTTTCATTCCCGATCCAGATTCTCCCCGCCGACGTGGCGGAGGAAGCCGCAGCCTTGAACGCGAAGCTCGCCAAGGGCATCAGCAATCTCACCAACCTGACCGACGACGATATCGACATCGGCAGCACGCCGAAGGATGTCGCCTTCGCGCAGGACGGAATCAAGGTCTATCACTATCATCCGCTCGTCGATGAGTCGACGATCATGAAGACGCCGTTGTTGATCGTCCCGCCGTTGATCAACGGCTACGAGGTCGCCGACCTGCAGCCCGACCGATCAGTGGTGCGCAACCTGTTGAACCAGGGCCTCGACGTCTACCTCAACGACTGGGGCTACCCGCGTCAGGTCGACAAGTACCGCACGGTCGACGATTACATCAATGGCTACCTTGACGACACGGTCGAGTTCATCCGCAAGCGCCACGGCGTCGACAAGATCGCCCTCTTCGGCATCTGCCAGGGTGGGACGATGTCAACCACCTACTCGGCGCTCAATCCTGACAAGATCAGCCACCTCACGCTGACCGTATCGCCGATCGACTTCGACGCCTACAAGGCCAACCACAAGCCGCACGAGGGCCTGATGTTCACCATGGGTGCCGACGCCGACGTCGAGAAGATGGTTGCCGTGCATGGCAACGTGCCGGCATCGGTGCTGAACGAATCGTTCATGATGGCTTCGCCGTTCATCCTGAACTATGGCAAGTATGCCGACGTGATCGACATCCTCGACGACCGGGCGGCCTTGCAGAACTTCCTGCGCATGGAGAAGTGGCTGTTCGGTGGTCCCGACGCCGTCGGCCAGACCTTCAAGGAGTTCATCCGCGACTTCCTGAAAGGCAACAAGCTCGTCAAGGGAACGCTGGAGGTCGGCGGTCGCAAGGTGGACCTCAAGCAGCTGACGATGCCGATCCTCAACATCTTCGCCGAGAAGGACCACATCGTTCCGCCGCCGTGTACCGTCGCCCTCGGCAAACATGTCGGCAGCGAGGATTACACCGAGTTCGCCATCAACACCGGCCACATCGGCATCTACACCGGTGGTCTGGCGCAGAAGGTCCTGGCACCCAAGGTCGCCAGCTGGATGCGCGAACGCGGCGCCTGAGCCCCACGAGCCCCCGTCTCTGACCGGGGGGCCGGAAATGACCGGAGCGGACGCCCCGCGCGACGCCAGGCTGCGTGTCTGCAGCCGTGGCGCCTCGCGGGGCGTCCTCTTTTCGCGACAGCCGCGCCGAGGCGGCAGCGGAACGCCACGAGCCGGCGTGGCGCCCATCGAGCGGCCGCAACCAGCGGCGCCTGGAACGGCTCTCGCCGCGGCCCGCGCGCTGCTGTGGCGGCACTGGATGCGGATTGATCCGGGTCGGCTGGCACTGGGGCCGGTTCCGATGTTGTCGTCGGGAATTTCGTTCCACCTCCACGGGGGTTGCCCGCCATGACGCTGACGTTCGATCTCAAGGGCGCCATCCTGGCGCTTTCCGACGCACTCGACCTGGTTGGCGTCAACGATTTCCAGCATGGCAAGCGGGTGGCAATGATCGCACGCGAAACGGCGCTCGTGCTGGGCCTGCCCGAGCAGCGACTCGACCGCATCGTCTGCGCCGGCCTGCTGCACGATCTCGGCGTCTCTTCGACGGCCGTTCATCGGCGCCTGCTGCGCCAGACCGACTGGGACGATCGCAACGCGCATTGCGAAACCGGCTACCGCCTGCTGCGCCCCTTTGCCCACCTGTCGCGGCTCGCCAACGCCGTGCGCCACCATCACACGCCGTGGTGCGAACTGCCGGCCGAACTCGCTGAGTCGGATGCGCTCGACAGCAACCTGATCCAGCTCGCCGACCGGGTGGACGGCATGCTGTTGCGGCGTGGCCTCGACAATCCATTGTTCAACAATGTTGGCATCATCGATGCGATCAGCGCGCTTGCGGGCAGTGTCCTGTCGCCGGAGGTGGTGCGGGCCTTCGCCGTGGCAGCCGCGCGCGAGGCGTTCTGGATCGCGCTGGCGCCACGTCATGTCCTGCGCTATCTCGGCGACCTGGCGCTCAGCGAATGGCACATGACCATCGACTTTCCGCAGTTCGGCCACGTTGCGCGGTTGATCTCGAGCATCGTCGATGCCAAGAGTCCGTTCACCGCTGCCCACTCGGTCGGCGTCGCGCAACTCGCACGCCACCTCGGCGAGCGGGTCGGCTTCGACGGCGACGTCCTCGCGAAGATCGAGGTTGCCGGCCTGATGCACGATGTCGGCAAACTCTGCGTGCCGGACGAGATCGTCGACAAGCCGACGAGCCTGACGCCACTCGAGTTCTCGGTCATGGAAAGGCACGCCTTCGAGACCTACCAGATCCTGAGGCATATCCCCGGCCTCGAGCAGGTCGCCGAATGGGCGGCCTTTCACCACGAGGCGTTGAATGGCCACGGCTACCCCTTCCGGCGCGACGCCGGGAGGTTGTCCACCGAGGCGCGGATCGTTGCGGTTGCCGACGTGTTTCAGGCGCTGGCGCAGGAGCGCCCGTACCGGGGCCGGCAGCAGGCCGAAGAGATCCCGCGTTTCCTAGACGACTTCGTTCGCCAGGGCGTCCTCGACGGCGATCTCGTCGCCGTCGTCAGCGACGACCTCGACGGCAGTTGGCGCGCAGCGACCCTGCCGCTGGCAGGCGACGGGGCCGACTGAGAAGTGGCCACCAGCCGAAGCCACCGGCAAGCCGTCGGCCTCGCCGGCGCCATTCGGGAGACTGCGCCACTGCGCGCCGCTGCCGCCGCAGATGGCTGCCAGCTGCCACCCTCGGAGCTGCCATGCCGGGCGGAGCGTCTGAAAACGCCGCCAGCGCCCGCTGGCAATCGCCTGGCGGGGCACCAGCTGCCGCGGCACCGCGGCTCGGTGCGGCCTCGGGCGGCGGCACCTGTCCGGTGGTGGTTGCTGCCAGCGATGCTCCCCTTGCTGCTGCTCGCCGGTGCTGCCGTCGCCGCGACACCGTTGTGGGTCGGCCGCTTCGATGGCGGTGCCGGAGGCCTGCCCGCCGGCTGGACGATCGAGCACCTGAATCCGCGGGTGCCGCCGACCGAGTATCGCCAGCGGTTGTGGGATGGCGTTGCCGCGGTCGAGACGACGGCGGTGAAGAGCATGGCCCTGCTCGTGCGCCAACTGACGGTCGAACTCGAGAGCACGCCGGTCCTCTGCTGGCGCTGGCGTATCGACGCACCGCTGCTCACCGCCGATCTCGGCAGCAAGGCAGGTGACGATTACGCGGCGCGCGTCTACCTCAGCTTCAGCGTGCCACCGGCGGCACTCGATCTGGCAACGCGCAGCAAGCTGGCGATCGCGCGCGGGCTCTGGGGTGCCTCGGTGCCCGATGCCGCGATCAATTATGTGTGGGACAACAAGCACCCTGTCGGCACGCTGCGAGCCAACGCCTATACGGAGCGCGCACGGATCCTGGTGCTCGAAAGCGGTGCCGCGCACGCCGGTCGCTGGGTCAGCGAAAGGCGCGACGTCGCCGACGATTTCCGTCGCGCCTTCGGTGACCTGCCAGCGAGACTGACCGGGCTGGCGATCGCCAGTGATACAGACAATACTGGCGAGTCCGCGCGCGCCGGCTTCGCCGACTTCCATTTCGTCGCCAGGGATGGCAGCTGCGCGTTTCCCTGAGCAGCGCCATGAAGATCCTGATCGTCGAGGACGAGGTCAAGACCGGCAACTACCAGCGGCAGGGGCTGACCGAGGCGGGCTTCGTCGTCGATCTGGCGCGCGACGGGGTGGATGGGCTGCATTTGGCGCTGAGTGAAGACTACGATCTGGCCATCATAGACGTCATGCTGCCCGGCATCGACGGCTGGCAGGTACTGCAGGGAATTCGCCGCGCCGGCATGGAAATGCCGGTGCTGTTTCTGAGCGCCCGCGACTCGGTGGATGACCGGGTCAAGGGGCTCGAACTCGGGGCGGACGACTATCTCGTCAAACCCTTTGCCTTCGCCGAGCTGCTGGCCCGCGTGCGTACCCTGTTGCGCCGCGGTGGCAAGGCGAAGGAGGCCGAAACGCTGCGTGCCGCCGACCTCGAACTTGACCTGCTGCGCCGCCGTGTGACGCGGGCTGGTCAGCGGATCGACCTGACGGCGAAGGAATTCGCCCTGCTCGAACTGCTGCTGCGCCGCCAGGGGGAGGTGCTTCCCCGGTCGCTGATCGCCTCGCAGGTCTGGGACATGAACTTCGACAGCGACAGCAACGTCATCGAGGTGGCTATTCGCCGTCTGCGGGCGAAGGTTGATGACGGTTTCGAGCCGAAGCTGATCCGCACGGCGCGTGGCATGGGTTACGTTCTGGAGGCGCCGCCATGATCCAGCTCGCCGGCAGATCCCTGACCACCCGGCTGACGCTGCTGTTCGCCAGCGTTTCGACGGTGGTCCTGCTGCTGCTTGGCCTGCTGGTCGGCATCCTCGTCGAGCGTCACTTCGTCGAGATGGATCTGGTGCTGCTGCAGGGCAAACTCGAACTGGTCCGCCATGCGTTCGCGCACGCGCCTGCGCCGCTTGCCGGCGGCGACCTCGGCCAGCGCCTCGACGCCGCGCTGGTGGGGCACCATGATCTGGCCGTCGAGGTCCGGCGCGGCGACGGGACGCTCCTCTATTCCTCGGGTGACGCTGCCGTGCCGCCACTCCTGCTGGCGCCACGCGCTGACGGCGCCGAGGCGCTCGGCTGGCAAGCGGCCGACGGCCGCCGCTATCGGGGCATCAGCGGAGTCGTTGCGCCGGCGATGGCCGGTGACGCAGGCGCGACGGTGGCGGTGGCGATCGACCTCAGCCACCATGAACACTTCATGCGCTCGTTCCGCCGGGCGCTGTGGACGATGGTCGCTCTGGCGGCGCTGCTGTCCGGCTTCCTCGGCTGGATGGTGGCACGGCGCGGGCTGGCACCGCTGCGCGACATCTGCAGCGTTGCCGCCGGCATCACGGCCAACCGGCTGGATCAGCGGCTGACGGCGGCGGCGATTCCGCAGGAGCTGGCGGAAGTGGTGCAGACGCTCAACGAGATGCTGGCACGCCTGGAGGAGTCGTTTCGCCGCCTTGCCAACTTCTCTTCAGACCTCGCACACGAACTGCGCACACCGGTCTCGAACCTGCTGACGCAGACGCAGGTGACGTTGGCGAGGGAGCGCTCGGCAGACGAGTACCAGGATGTCCTGGCGTCGAATGCCGAGGAGCTCGAGCGACTGGCGCGGACCGTCGCCGACATGCTGTTTCTCGCCAGGGCGGACAACGATCTGTTGGTGCCGCATCGCGAAATGATCGATCTCGCTGACGAAGTGGCGAGCCTGTTCGACTTCTATGAGGCTCTGGCGGAGGACAAGGGGCTGCATCTGCAGGTCTCCGGATCGGCCGTCGTCTGTGGCGACCGGCTGATGCTCCGGCGCGCCATCGGCAACCTGCTGTCCAATGCCGTTCGCCACACACCGCCGGGTGGGCGGGTCACGGTCCGTCTCGAAGATGCGGCCGCGGGCGAGGCCGTTGTCAGCGTCGTCAATGGCGGCGAGACGATTGCCGCCGAACAGTTGCCGCGTCTGTTCGACCGCTTCTGGCGAGTCGACAGCTCCCGCCAGCATGGGGGGGAAGGCGCCGGTCTCGGGCTGGCGATCACGCGCTCGATCGCGCGGGCACACCAGGGAGACGTCGGCGTCTCCTCCGAAAACGGGGTGACGACTTTCGCGCTGCGACTTCCTGCCCATCACGGCGCCTGAAGCACTGGTGCAGCGGTCGTCGCGAGCAATCGCGGATGCAACTGGCGGACGACCGACGAACGGTGTCGAGGGTGCAGTCAAAGCCCGGCCGGGAAACCGTCCGCGATGCGGGCGGGTGCTGGTGGCGCGTGCTCCGCACGACCCGGGTGCGCTGGCTTGCCGCCCGGAGGTTTCGCCGCTGGCAGGGCCCGAGTTGCTGGCGCTGTTGGCCGTCGTGCGGTGCTGCAGCGCTTGGCGATCGTGCCGCATGTCGCTAAACTGCGTCCTCTCGGAACCAGCAATCAACCCGCGCCGCCGCGGTGGCGCCCAACCTCTGGAGCCCAGTGCAAATGCATCGTGCCCTCATCGTTCTGCCGGATGACACGGGCCAACCGATCGTTGACGCCATCGACGCGGCCCGGCAGTCGATTCGAATCAAGATGTTCCTCTTTTCAGACCCGTCGCTGCTGGCGGCGGTGGTCGCTGCGCAGCAGCGTGGCGTCAGGGTACGGGTGATGCTGAACCCGGCACGCCGCAGCGGCGAAGCGGAAAACAAGGCGAGCCGCAAGATGCTCGAGGACGCTGGCGTCGAGGTGGCCGACAGCAATCCCGCCTTCGACATCACGCACGAGAAGTCGCTGGTCGTCGACGACGAGACGGCCTTCGTGCACTCACTCAACTGGGAAACGAAAAACCTCACAGTGACGCGCGACTACGCCGTCGTGACTTCGCACCGGCACGAGGTGGATGAGATCGCCCAGTGCTTCGATGCCGACTGGGCGCGCGAAAAATTCGATCCGGGCGAGGAGTCGCACCTGATCTGGTGCAACACCAACGGTCGCAACCGCATCGCGCGTTTCATCGACGCCGCCAGCGAGTCGCTCTTCCTGCAGAACGAGCGCTATCAGGACGAGGTGATCATCGAGCGGCTGGTGCGCGCCACCCGCCGCGGCGTCAAGCTGCATGTTCTGGCGCGACCGATGCATTTTCTGAAGGCCGGCAAACTGGTCGAGGGGGTCGAGGGATTGCGCATCCTCGAGGACCTCGGGGCCAAGGTGCACCGCCTCAAGGGACTCAAGCTGCATGCGAAGATGATGCTCGCCGATGGCAAGCGGGCGATCATCGGCTCGATCAACCTGGCTCCCGGCAGCTTCGACAGCCGCCGCGAACTGGCCATCGATGTGCACGACGAGGCGGTCGTCAAGCGGCTCAGGGAGGTGGTCGATCGGGACTGGCACAACTCGCGGCCGCTCGATCTCTCGGACGAAGGACTGCTCGCCGACCTTGCCGAGGACGAGCCCGACGTGGCGGAAATGCTGGCCCTCGAAGCGCCGCACGACACCTCGGCCGAGCATCACCGCCGCGGCAGCGACGAGGGACATGACGGGCACGCAGAGCACGGCGGGCACGGGCATAACGGTCACAAGCATCACGGGGGTTAGCCACCGCTGCCGGCGCAGACAACGGCGCTGCGGCACCGGGTCGAGCGCCGCCGAGGATTTTCATACCACACTCAAACAGGAGAGAACGCTGATGAGCAACCTGATCGTAGTCGCTTATGATGACCAGTTCCAGGCAGAGGAAGTCCGCACGAAGCTGCGCAGGCTGCAGCAGGACTACCTGATCGACCTCGAGGACGCCGTGGTGGCGGTCAAGGACGGGAATGGAAAGGTCAAGCTGCACCAGATGTACAACCTGACTGCGAGCGGCGCTCTGAGCGGTGGTTTCTGGGGAACGCTGGTCGGTCTCATCTTCATGAATCCGCTGCTGGGTCTGGCCGTCGGCGCCGGCGCCGGCGCCGTCAGCGGTGCCTTGGCCGACGTCGGCATCAACGATGACTTCATGAAGGATCTGGCTGCCACCTTCAAGAATGGCAGTTCGGTGCTCTTCGTCCTCGTCCGCAAGGCAACTCCCGACAAGGTCCTCGAAGAATTGCAGGGCACCGGTGGCAAGGTCATCAAGACCTCGCTGACGCACGAGGAGGAAACCAAGCTGCAGGCCGTTCTCGACAACGCGCAGACTTCTGCAGGTGGCGAGGGCTGAAGCGGACGGGCTGGAGCCTGGCGAAGCGGATCATGCACAGACGTCACTTCCTTCCCGGCATCATGCTGATCGCGACCCTGGCCGCAGCCCAGCCGGTCTACGAAAGCCGTGACCGGGACGGTCCGGTCTTCTCCGACACGCCGAGCCCGGGCGCCCGGGAGATGCATTTGCCGCCGGTCGACGTGATGGATCGAACACCGGCGCTGCCGCCGGCGCCGTCCGGGCCGCCGGCGGCAGCAGCGTCAGCCTACGCCAGACTGCAGATCATGCAGCCCGAAGACGGTGGCACGGTCCATTCGAATACCGGTCAGTTTTCCATTGCACTGGTCCTCGAGCCGCCACTGCAGCTCGAACGGGGTGATGCCGTGGCTGTCCGCCTCGACGGGACCGTCCTGGCGCAAAGGCGGACGACGCTGCAGTTCGATGTCACGGCCGATGAGTGGCAGATGGCGGCACGCGACCAGGTCGAGCATTCGGTCGAGGTGGCGGTCGTCGATCGGGCGGGGAACGCGCTGCTGGTCGCTGCGCCGGTGCGTTTCTACGTCCAGCGTGCGAGTCGGCGCAACTGACGTCGCCCGCGTCGCCAAGCGGGCGAACAGCGGGCGTGCGCCCGGCGGCCGCCGGCGCGCGATGCAGCTAGGGAGGCTGCGTCATGAGGATTGCCTGGCAGGATCCTTCTTTCGGCGAACTCGCAACTCGTTCTCGACGTTCGCAGCGTCCCTGCTGGTGGGCTGATGGTCGATTCACGGCTGCGCCTGCAGAGCGGCCAGCGCGAAATCAGGGCGAGCCCGGCGCTCCGCCGAAGCCGAATCTCCGCAGCGCCGGTGTGAACGCCGCTCGTGGCAGCGCAGGTGTTGCACCCGAGCGGGCAGCCATCGACGAGGACAGGCTCGATCAGTTCAGTCGTTGGCTGGGGCCGCGAGATCGGCACACCCGGTTGCTGCGACTGCTCTGTGCGGACCGGGCCGGCCGCGATCGGACTCGACATCGCCTACAGCGAGCCAGGCGACGATCACCCTGCGGATCACCAGCTGGCGGAGGCAGCGACCGGATGCCGCAACGTCATCGTGGCGATGCGCGAGGGGCAACTGATTCGCGATGGGTCCCGGTTGTCGGCGCTGCCGCCGATGCGGTTCTGGAAGCAGGCAGCCTGAACGTTTGAGCGGCCCGTTTTTTGGTAAGCTTCCAAGATGCGCATCGTCCAGCTCTCGGATCTCCATTTGAGCAGCCAGCCGCTGTACGGGGTGGTCGATACGCTGGCCGCGCTCGAGCTGGCGCTGCAGCGTCTGGCGACGCTTCCTGCACCGGATCTGCTGCTGCTCAGCGGCGACCTGACGAGCGCGGGCCGACGCGACGAGTACGCCTTGCTGCGCTCGCTGCTCGCCGGGTTGTCGGTGCCGTGCGCGCTGCTGCCCGGCAATCATGACGATCGTGACAACCTGCGCACAGCGTTTCCCGAGCAGGCGTGGGCGCCGCCGCCGCTGTGCTGCCAGCGGATAGACCTCGCCGAGGGCACGCTGCTGCTGCTCGACTGCATCGTTCCCGGCGAGGAGTGGGGTGAAGTGGCGGCGCGCCAGATCGACTGGCTCGAGAGCGCGTGCCCGCACCGCCGGCCGGTGCTGCTGGCATTGCACCATCCGCCATTCTGCGTCGGCATTGCCGGAATGGACCGGATTCGCTGCCGCGGCGATGCGCCGCTGGCGGCCTGGCTGGCACGGCACGAACAGGTGGAGGCCCTGCTGTTCGGGCACGTACACCGTTTCGTCAGCACCACTTTCGCCGGCCGGCCGGCGATCGTCGCGCCGTCGCCGGCGCACCAGATTGCGCTACAGGATGGGCAACTGGCCTACACGCTCGAACCCGGTGCTTTTCTGCTGCACGACTGGCGGCCAGGTCAGCGCCTGTGCAGTCATTACGTGCCGGTGGTCGTCAGCCCGACGCAGTGCTACGGCGACGGCTAGGCGGGTGCCGCCCGGCACGGGCTCCGAACGTTGTCCGGATTTGATCGACTGACTGTTCCGGGGGAGATGCCAATGGGAAAGGAAGTGGCAGGCAGCGGTTGCACGGCCGATGACTTCGAGCGTTTTCTGCGGCTGCTGGAAGAGGAGACCCGGCACGCGCAGGCAGCATACTTTCGCGGCGCCTTCGCCAACGACGCGCTGGTTGCGGGCTTCGAACTCGAGGCCTGGCTCCTCGGCGGCGACCTTCTGCCGGTGCCGCGCAATGTTTCGTTCCTGGCGCGTCTGGACAGCCCTCTGGTGGTGCCCGAACTGTCGCGCTTCAACGTCGAACTGAATGGTACGCCGCAACCGCTGCATGGGACTGCGCTTTCTCGACTCGAGAGCGAACTCACCGCAACCTGGCAGCGTTGCCAGCGCGTCGCCGCCGCCGACGATAGCGCGCTGATTGCCATCGGCACCCTGCCGACGCTGCGCGAGGATGATCTTTCGCTGAGCAACATGTCGCCCTCGCGGCGCTACGCGGTGCTCAACGAGCAGATCTTCCGGCTGCGTGGCGGGAGCGCGCTGAGCCTGAACATCGCCGGCATCGAAACCCTTTCCACGACCCACAGCGACGTCATGCTGGAAGCGGCGACGACCTCCTTCCAGGTTCATCTGCAGGTGCCTGCAGGCGAGGCCGCGCGTGCCTACAACGCCTCGCAGATCCTCGCCGCGCCATTGGTTGCCCTGTCTGCCAACTCACCTTTCCTGTTCGGGCGTGCGCTGTGGCACGAAACGCGCGTGCCGCTCTTCGAACAGGCCGTCGACTGCTGCGACCCGGGCTGCCCTCAGCACATGCGGGTCACCTTCGGCTCCGGTTACCTGAGCGGCGACCCGACCGCCTGTTTCGCCGAGAATCTCGCCAACTATGCCGTGCTGTTGCCCTTCGAGATCCCCGGTCCGATCGAATCCTACGCACACCTGCGCCTGCACAACGGCACCATCTGGCGCTGGAACCGCATGCTCATCGGCTTCGATGACGGTGCTCGGCCGCACCTGCGCGTCGAGCAGCGGGTGATGCCCGCCGGCCCGAGCATCATCGACATGATTGCCAACGCCGCCTTCTACTACGGTAGCGTCTGCATGCTGACGAGGCAGACGCTGGCACCCGAGGCGCAGCTCTCCTTTGCCCAGGCGCGCGAGAACTTCTACCTTGCCGCCCGCTACGGGCTCGAGGCGCAGTTGCGGTGGTTCGGCGGACAGCGCGTGTCGGCGGGCGAACTGCTCGAGCAGCAGTTGCTGCCGCTGGCACGCGCCGGACTCGAGCAACTCGATCTGTCCACTGCCGATGTCGCGCGTTACATGGAGGTGATCGCCCGCCGGCTGCGCAGCCGGCGCAACGGTGCCGCCTGGCAGTTGGCACACCATGCCCGACACCGCGACTTCGCCCGGCTGACCGCCGACTATCTTGATTACCAGCGCCAACTCATGCCGGTGCATGAGTGGCCGATTTGAGCTGCAAAGCTGATGCTGACCGTTCTCGAAACCCTGCCCGAACGCTTCCTCGATACCCCAGCCCGCGAACTGCATCAGATCTTTTCCGGCCCGACACTGATCCACCTCTCGGGACGCCGGCAGCCGGCAGTGTTCGTCTCCGTCCTGCTGCACGGCAACGAAGACAGTGGCGTCGTCGCCCTGCAGCGGCTGCTGCGCCGCAATGGCAAGCGAACGCTGCCGCGTGCGCTGTCGATCCTCGTCGGCAATGTCACTGCGGCGCGCGACGGATTGCGGCGGCTCGACGGGCAACCCGACTACAACCGCGTCTGGCCCGGAGGGCAGGGACACGGCCATTCGCCGGAAGCCGCAGCCATGGGCGAGGTGCATCGCGTGATGCAGGAACGAGGCGTCTTCGCCAGCATCGACATCCACAACAACACCGGGCTGAACCCGCACTATTGTGTTGTCAATCGGTTGGACCAGGCGGTCCTGCATCTCGCCCTGCTGTTCTCGCGCACCGTAGTCTGGTTTCGCGGGCTGGCCGGCACGCAGACCACCTCGTTTTCGTCACTCTGTCCGGCGCTGACGGTGGAATGCGGCAAGCCGGGCAGTGAGGCCAATGCCGAACACGCGGCACGCTTCGTCGAGGCCTGCCTGCATCTGTCGCAGTTTCCGTCGCACGGCGTGCACGAGCACGACATCGACCTCTATCACACACTGGCCACCGTCCGCGTGCCGACCTCGGTCTCGTTCGGCTTCGGTAATTCGTTGGCAGACATCGACTTCGATCCGCACCTGGACCACATGAACTTCCGCTCGCTCGAACCCGGGACCGTCTTCGGTCAGACCAGCCTGGCGATGCCGATCGGCGTCGTCGACGAAAGCGGCAGCGATGTCGCCAACGACTTCTTCGCCTGTGACGACGGTCGCATCACCCTGCTGCGGGCGGCGACCCCGGCGATGTTGACCCTCGACGAAAAGGTGGTTCGCCAGGATTGCCTGTGCTACCTGATGGATCGCCTGCCGTTGGCCCATGGGCAACCGCAGTTGCACGCGCTGTCTGCCAGCGCCTAGCGTCGGCGCGCAAGGAGCTGCCCGTATTCGTCGCCACCGCCGTTGTCCGCTTGCGGTGGCCCGCTGGCAAGCAGAATGGCGGCGGCACTGCCGGTCAGGATCGGGCACGGCAGGTGCCGTGCGCAGCGACGGCCGAGCTGCAACAGGCGGCGGTCGCGCGTCAACAGCAGATCCGCGCGACAGCGCCGGGCAAGCAGCAGGAACTTCTGGTCATCGGCATCACGGCATTGTGGCAGCGGCGGGTCATCCGCGCTGCCGTCGACTCCGCCTTCCATCTCGCAGGCGACGACGAAACGCCGATAGCAGTCGAGCAGCGCCGACTGCGCCGCTGCCGTCAGGCGAAAATGAGGATAGGCGGTTACCCGCTGCAGTTCCGCCAGGCAGTCGCGATCGGTGAAGCACTGCAGCCGGCTGCCGTCGATCGCTTGCTGCAGGCGGCGCAGGAGCGGATCCCGGAAGTGCAGGAGGTCGAGGACGATGTTGGTGTCGAGGACTGCCCGCACGCCTCAATCCACCTGCAGTTCGCTGGCGACGCGGTCGGCAATCGCCAGGCAGGCGGTCAGGCCCGGGGACTCGATACCGAACAGGTTGACCAGTCCGGGGATGCCGTGCTGTGCCGGACCCTGGATGAGGAAATCGGCGGCGGGCTCGGCCGGGCCAGCGAGCTTCGGCCGCACGCCGGCGTAGGCGGGCTGCAGGCTTGCGGCCGTCAGCCCAGGCCAGTAGCGGCGAATCTCCTTCGCAAAGGCGTTCGCCAGCCCGTTGCTGACGCGGTAGTCGAAGGCGCCGAGCCGCACTCCGGGCAGCGGGTCTGGCAGCCACTCGACGTCGGGGCCGAAGCGTGCCTGTCCAGCCAGGTCGAGGGTCAGATGGATGCCGAGGCCGCCAACCTCCGGCAGCGGGTAGACCAGCCGCAAGAACGGAACGCGGCCCGTGAGGGCGCAGTAGTTGCCTTTGGCGTAGTGCATCGCCGGCAACGCCGCCGGCGGAAAGCCGGTGAGCGACGCGGCGACATCGGCAGCCCAGGGGCCGGCAGCGTTGATCACCAGGTCGCAGTTCAGGAGCAGGCTGTTGTCACCGCCGCATTCGAGGACGATACCTCCCGGCGCGATGACGCCGCCACGCAGCGGGCTGCGGCGGGCCATAACGGCACCGGCGCGCTCGGCATCGCCGAGGAGGGCGAGCATCAGGCCATGACTGTCGATGATGCCGGTGGACGGCGACAGCAGGGCGGCGGTACAGGCCAGTTCGGGCTCGAGAGCGCGGGCCTGCGCGGCGCTGAGCCAGCACAGGTCGTCGACGCCGTTCGCCTCGCCCTGCGCCTGCAGCGCTGCCAGCCGTTCCTCGTCGGCGCTCGCAGTGGCGACGATCAGCTTGCCGCAGCGGCGGTGACGGATGGCGTGCGAACGGCAGAAGTCATGAAGCTGGTGGCGCCCCGCGACGCAGAGCGTCGCCTTCAGCGAGCCAGCGGGATAGTAGAGCCCGGCGTGAATCACCTCGCTGTTGCGCGAGCTGATCTCGCATCCGAAGTTTTCGTTCCGTTCGAGAATCAGCGTTTCGATTCCTCGCCGCGCCAGCTCCCGGGCGCAGGCGAGGCCGATGACCCCAGCGCCGATCACCGCTGCGCCAATCCGTTCCATGTTCACCCCGCCGGCAAAAGACGCATTCTATACGCCACTGGCAGGCTGGCTTCGGCAGATCCCGGGCGGACAGGGGCTTTGCCTCCTTCGTCACCACTCGTTACACTGGCGGTCATCATCTCATCCGCGTTGCAACCGCCCTCGTTGGATCGTCAGACATGCAAGGTCAAACCAGCCCCAGCCACGACCAGGTCATCGCCAGGACCCGGCACTGGCTCGAGCGCGCGGTGATCGGGCTCAACCTCTGCCCTTTTGCCAAGGGGGTTCATGCCAAGGGGCAGGTCCGCTACGTGGTGAGTCCGGCGCACGACGATGAGTCGCTGCTCGACGATCTGCAGCGCGAACTGCTGACGTTGCGCTCGACTCCGGCCGAGCAGGTCGATACGACGTTGCTGATCCACCCCTGGGCCTTGACCGATTTCGCCGACTTCCTGCGCTTTCTCGATCTCGCCGAAGTCGTCCTGCAAACGCATCGCCTGCAAGGGGTGCTGCAGGTAGCCAGCTTCCACCCCAACTACGTGTTCGCCGACAGCGCGGCCGACGACATCACCAACTGCACCAATCGCTCGCCGTTTCCGACGCTGCACCTGCTGCGCGAGGCCAGCCTCGACCGCGCGGTGGCGGCTTTCCCCGACGCGGCGACGATCTATGAACGCAACCTGCGGACGCTGCGGCAGCTTGGGAACGACGGCTGGCGGGCACTCCAGACTGCAGTCGCGCCGGTGGTGAAGGAGTAACAGGGCGATGCGCGAGCTGCCGGCACGCGTCGAACTGCGCGAGGAGGAGGTCGAGATCATCGCCGTGCGGGCGCAGGGCGCCGGCGGCCAGAACGTGAACAAGGTGTCGAATGCGGTCCATTTGCGTTTCGACATCGCTGCCTCGTCGCTGCCCGACGACCTGAAGCAGCGCTTGCGACTCTGGTGCGACCAGCGGATCAGCGGCGACGGCGTGGTGATCATCAAGGCGCAGGAGCACCGCAGCCTGGAGCGCAATCGGCAGGATGCGCTGTGCCGTCTGCGCGAGCTGATAGCCCGCGCAGCGTCCGTTGCGCCGCCGCGGCGGCCCACGCGGCCCACTCGGAGTTCGCAGAAGCGGCGACTCGACAGCAAGCGGCAACGCGGTCTCGTGAAGCTGCTGCGCGCGCCGGTCAGCGATGAGCGGTAGTGGAGGCATCGATGACCGCGGCCGAGATTCTGCACTTCTGGTTTGAAGAGACGCAGCCGGCGCAATGGTGGGCCAAGTCGGCCGATTTCGATCGCCACATCGCAGCGCGTTTCGCTCAACTGCACGCGGCGGCGGTGCGCGGCGAACTCTACGGGTGGCGCAACGGACCCGGCGGACGGCTGGCGGAGATCATCGTCCTCGACCAGTTCTCGCGCAACATCTTTCGCGATCGCCCGCAGGCCTTTGCCGCCGATGCGATGGCGCTGGTCCTGGCCCAGGAGGCGGTCGCAGCAGGCATTGACCAGCAGCTCGAGCCCGTTCGGCGCGCCTTTCTCTACATGCCCTACATGCACAGCGAGTCAGCGCTGATCCATTCGCTTGCGGTCAGCTTGTTCGCCGCGCCCGGAATGCAGGCAAACCTCGACTTCGAACTGCGGCATCAGGCCATCATCGAGCGCTTCGGCCGCTATCCGCATCGCAACGCGATCCTCGGTCGACAGTCCACGGCGGCCGAGATCGATTTCCTCCGGACACCCGGGTCTTCGTTCTAGGCGGCTGCAGGAGAGAGTCAATGGCTTATCAGGACAGCTTCGACATCCACAGCCGCGGTCGCGGCACGATCGAGATCACCGCGGATGTGGGGCGTATCGCCCGCGCTGCAGCAGTGGCGACCGGCGTCGCGCACGTTTTCGTGCTGCACACGAGTTGCTCGCTGGTGCTGACGGAGAACGCCGATCCCTCGGTGCGCCGTGACCTCGAAACCCTGGCTGCGCGCTGGGCACCCGACGCCGATCCGGCGTATCAGCACGATTGCGAGGGTGACGACGACATGGCCGCACACGGGCGCAGCATCGTCGCCGGCGTATCGGTGACGGTGCCGGTGAGCAACGGCACACTGCGCCTGGGAACCTGGCAGGGAATCTACTTCTGGGAGCACCGGACGATCGCCCATCGACGGCGGGTCGTCGTCACCATCGTCGGCTGACGAGGACATGTTGAGAGCGGCGGCAGCAGGGCTGCCGGATTCTTGCTAGACTCGGCGCCGCGGTGGTTCGCGGTCAGGCGGCGTGGTGCGTGGAACGGGCAAGCGGCGGTCCCCAGCAACGTTTGCCCCCTACGGCCGGCGCCCGCCCCACCCGCGGAAGAGGACGCTCTGCCGGTCGCTGCAGAGACCGCCAACACATGGAAGGGAAGTCAATGAGAATTGGATTCATCGGCCTCGGCATCATGGGGCGTCCGATGGCGCTCAACCTGCTGCGCGGCGGGCATCAGCTGACAGTCTGGGCGCGCCGGGCGGAATCGATGCAGCCCCTGCTCGATGCCGGTGCCAGCGGCGCAGCCAATCCGGCGGCACTGGCGGCGCAGGCCGAGCTGGTGATCTCGATGGTGGCCGATGCGCCTGATGTCGAGCAGGTGATGCTGGGCGAAAACGGCGTCGCAGGCAGCGGTCGGACGGGACTGGTAGCCGTCGACATGAGCACGATCCGGCCGGCTGCAGCCCGCGCGATCGCCAGCCGCTTGCTGACAAGCGGAATCGACTTTCTCGACGCGCCGGTTTCCGGCGGCGAGGTCGGTGCGGTTGCCGGCACGCTGTCGATCATGGTCGGCGGCAGCCGCGCCGCGTTCGGCACGGCGCAGCCGGCCTTCGCGTGCATGGGAAGCAACATCGTCCATGTCGGCGATTCGGGTGCCGGTCAAGTGGCCAAGGCGGCCAACCAGATCGTCACCGGGGTTGGCGTCCTGACCGTTGCCGAGGCACTGAACTTCGCTGCCCGGAGTGGTGTCGATCCGGCGCGTGTGCGCGAGGCACTGCTCGGTGGCTTCGCCTACTCGAAGATCCTCGAGAACCACGGACAGCGGATGCTCGACCGCAACTTCAAACCCGGCTTCAAGTCGTGGATGCACCAGAAGGACATGAACATCGTCATGCAGAGTGCGCACGAACTGGGCCTGTGTCTGCCGGTATCGGCAGCGACGGCGCAGATGTTCAATGCCATGGTCGGCTCGGGGCTTGGCGAGGAGGATTCGATCGCCATTCTCAAACTGCTGGAACGCCTGTCGGGGGGCGAGGGCTGATGCGGCTCGGCTTCATCGGCTGCGGCGTGATGGGGCGACCGATGGCGCTGCACCTGCTGCGCGGTGGTCACCGGCTCGCCGTGTGGGCGCGCCGGCAGGAGGCCGCGCAGCCGCTGCTGGCGGCCGGCGCGGTGGCCTGCGCCAGCCCGGCGGCAGTGGCATCCGCGGCCGATGTGGTGTTCACAATCGTCACTGCCGACGCCGATGTCGAGCAGATAGCCTTCGCTGCCGGGGGGCTGAGCGAAGGATTCGCTGCCGGCTCGATCCTGGTCGACATGAGCACCATCGCACCGCAGACGGCCCGCTCGATCGCCGGCCGGCTGGCGGCGCTGGGCGTGGAGATGCTCGACGCGCCGGTTTCCGGTGGCGGGCAGGGTGCGACCGCAGCCAGCCTGTCGATAATGGTCGGAGGCAAAGCGGCGGTCCTGGATCGCGTGCGGCCACTGCTCGGGCTCCTTGGCAGCACGATCGTGCACGTCGGCGATCATGGTGCCGGGCAGGTTGCCAAGGCCTGCAACCAGCTGCTGATGGTGGCGACGATCCAGGCGGTTGCCGAGGCGCTGCATCTGAGCCGCGCCGCCGGTGTCGATCCGGCAAGGGTGAGCGCGGCTCTGGCCGGTGGTTCGGCCGGCAGTCGCGTGCTGCAGTTGATGGGCGGCCGGATGGTCGCGCGCGATTTCGCTGCCGGCGTCGAGGCGCGCCTGCATCACAAGGACTACGCGGTGCTGATCGCCGAAGCGCATCGTCTGGGCCTGCCGCTGCCGGTCTCGACGCAGGTCTGCCAGCAACTCAACGCGCTCATGGCGATGGGCTGGGGGCGATGCGACACGGCCTCGCTGCTGCGTGTCCTCGAGGCCGCGCAGTCGGCTGCCGGCGGCGCCTGAGCGGCCGCCGGCACCGTGCTTGCGGCAATGAGCCGGGCAGCGCTACTTGTCGACGAAAGCGCGCTCGATCACATAGTCGCCCTGCGCGCCGATATGTGGCGAAACACGGAAGCCACGCGCGTCGAGCAGCGCGCAGCAATCCCTGATCATCGCCGGGCTGCCGCAGACCATCGCGCGGTCGCGCGCCGGATCGAGCGGCGGCAGGCCGATGTCGGCGAAGAGGCGGCCGCTGTCGATCAGCTGCGTGATCCGGCCCTGATGGTGGAAGGCTTCGCGGGTGACGGCAGGGTAATAGATCAGCTTGTCGCGCAGCATCTCGCCGAACAACTCGTGCTGCGGCAGATCCTCGCTGATGAACTGGTTGTAGGCGAGGTCGTCGATCCAGCGCACGCCATGGATCAGCACGACCTTTTCGAAGCGCTCGTAGGTCTCCGGATCCTGGATCAGGCTGATGAAGGGTGCCAGCCCTGTGCCAGTCGCCAGCAGGTAGAGGTGCTGGCCCGGACGCAGGTCGCGCAGCACCAGCGTACCGGTCGGCTTGCGGCTGACGACGACCTCGTCGCCGACGGCCAGATGCTGCAGCCTGGAAGTCAGCGGCCCGTCCGGCACCTTGATGCTGAAAAACTCGAGGAACTCGTCGTGGTTCGCACTGGCGATGCTGTAGGCACGAGTCAGCGGGCGCCCCTCCTGCGGCAGCCCGAGCATGACGAACTGACCGTTGAGGAAGCGCAGGGCCGGATCGCGCGTGGTGCGGAAGCTGAACAGGCGATCGGTCCAGTGGTGAACGGAGAGGACGCGCTGTGCGGAGTAGGTGCTCATCATGTTGCCCATCGTGTGTTCGTGACGAAGCCATCGTGCTCCGTCATGGTATATTTGTAAAACAGATTGTTTGTATAAGTGTTATCGATTGAATAGATATGCGTTTCACCTTGCGGCAGATTGCGGTCTTCGTCGCCGTGGCCCGGCATGAGAATGTTTCGCGTGCGGCCAGCGACGTGTCCCTGTCACAGTCAGCCACCAGTACGGCGCTCGCCGAGCTCGAACGTCTCTATGACACGCAACTTTTCGACAGGTTCGGCAGGAGCCTGCGGCTCAACGAACGCGGGCAGGCGCTGCTGCCCCTGTCAGTCGAGTTGCTCGAGCGGGCGGCGGCGATCGACAGCGTTCTCGAGGGCAGGGCTGGGTACGGCAGGCTGCGGATTGGCGCGACGCTGACCATCGGCAACTACCTCGCGACGCTGATCGTCACCGAGTTTCTCCGCAGACACCCAGAAAGCAGCGTGCAACTGAAGGTGCACAACACGGCGACGATCATCGATCAATTGGCACAACACGAACTCGACGTCGGACTGATCGAGGGGAGTTGCCGCCATCCCGACCTGGTCGTCGAGCCATGGGTGGCCGACGAGCTGGTGGTCTTCTGTTCGCCCGCACACCCTCTTGCGGCCCAGGGCAGCGCGACGATCGCCGAGTTGATGCAACAGCCGTGGATCCTGCGCGAAAGCGGGTCGGGTACCCGCGAAACGCTGGACCGTGCGCTGCGCGACGATTGCTCAAAGCTGCAGATCCGGCTCGAGCTCGAGCACACCGAAGCCATCAAGCGCGCGGTCGAGTTCGGCCTTGGCATCGGCTGCATTTCGCGCCTGGCATTGCTCGAGGCGTTCCGCCGTGGCAGCCTGGTGCCGATCGCCACCCCGGAACTCGATCTGCGACGCCACTTCCACTTCCTCTGGCAACGGCGCAAGTTCCAGACTGCGGGCATGCGCGAGTTTGTTGGCCTGTGCCGCTCGCTGACCGCTGGCGTCGAGCGGAGCGACCGGATCGAGTGGCCGTTCATTCCGTAGGTGATGGCCGAACAAGGCGGGTTCGCGTACGTTGCGGGCCGGCAAACGGGCCGGGTTGCATGCCGTGTCCCGGCATTGGCAGTGGGTCGGCAGCCGGCACGACGAAAGCCGTTCAGGTAGAATTTGCTGCTCGACGGCAGTGCGGATGCTTGGGGGTGGTCGTATGGACAGGGTGCGGGACATCGAGGAAGCAATTGGCGCCCACGCGCGCTGGATGTCGGAGCTCCGGCAGGCCATTCTCGACGCGCGCGCCGGCGTGGACGTGGAAGCGATCCGGGCCGATGACCGCTGTGAATTCGGGCAGTGGTTGTATGGCCCGCGCCTGTCGGACGAGGACCGTGCAACCAACAGTTACGAGGAAGTCCGCCGTCTGCATGCGGAATTTCATCAACTCGCTGCCGATGTCGTCGAACGGGCTGCCGCCGGTGGGGCTGCGGGGGCCTACACCCTGCTCTATGGCGAGTACGTGACGCTGTCCGGGCGGCTGGCGCTTGCCATGCGGGCGTGGCAGGCGTGTCTGCTGCAGGACATGGTCCGCGACGCGTAGCTCCCACTGCAGCGTGATGGCTGAAGCCGGACCTGGCGCACACCGGGCGCCGTCCACGCGGCGGCAGTCGGGCAGCGACCACAGCGCGACGAGCGACTTCGCCTCGTGCAGGCTGCGATGGGCGCCCCGCTTCCATGCTTCAAGCGGCAGTGTCGCGTGCGGGGACACCCGGTGAGCGCACTGCCACATCATCGATACAGCGCAGGCGACGGCTCAACTCCCGGGCGAGATTCATGACGATCAGCGTGAAGGTCGCCAGGTCCGACTCGTACAGGTGGAAGAGGCTGCCGTTGTCGAGTGCCAGTACGCGCACCGGTTCGAGCGCGCGGATGCTGGCCGAGCGGCGCTGCATGTCGATCAGCTCCATTTCTCCGAAGACGTCCCCGACGTGCAGGATTGCGATTCGCTGGCCGAGGGGATCGGCCGTCGTCGGGCACGCCTTGAGCACTTCGACCGTGCCGTTGCAAATGACAAAGAGCGAGTCGCCGTCCTCATCCTCGCGCACGATCACCGCGCCGGCCGCGAACTCCTGCGGTCGCATCAATCGCATGATCGCCTGCATCGCAGCGTCGCTGACGCCGCCGAACAGCGGCTGATCCTGCAGGAATCCGACCGTTTCCATTGCTTTCTCCGTCGCCAAGAGTCGGAAGCGTATTTTGCAGCCACCGACCGCGGAACAGAAGAGTTACGCCGCAGGGGTCGCTTGCACGGGCGCCGCCCGGCCGGCAAGGAAGAGGCCAGCGCGTGCCGGCAGCGGCACGCCACGACGGTCATTTCGGAAGTCAGAGGCCGTCCGGACCCTGTGCCGCGAGGTCGCTGACCAGTGTCACCAGCCGCGGCAGGCTGCGGGTGGCGAGATCGAATCGGTCGAGGATGTCACGCCGTGCCTGCGCGCGCAGGGGCTGCGCCGACCCCGGGTCGCTCAGTACGCCGATGATCGTCGCCGCGAGTGCGGCGGGTGAGAAGAAATCGACCAGCAGTCCGTTGTGCCCGTCCTGCAGCACTTCGCGCACCGGCGCGGTGTCGGAGGCGATCAGCGCACAGCCGCAGGACATTGCCTCGAGCAGGGACCAGGAGAGAACGAAAGGGTAGGTGAGGTACACGTGCGCAGTCGACAGGCGCAGGACATCGATGAAGCGTGGGTACGGGACCCTGCCGAGAAAATGGACACGGCCGCCATCGATGCCGCCACCAACCTCGCGCAGGTAATGCTCGCGGTAGGTGCCGCCGTCGGGCAACGGGCGCCCGTAGCTGACCTCGTCACCGCCGACGATCAGCACCTGCAGTCCGGGTCTGGCAGCGAGGACTGTCGGCAGCGCCCGCATGAAGGTGTGAAAGCCACGATAAGGCTCGAGGTTGCGGGCGACGTAGGTCAACACCTCGTCGCCCGAGCGCAAGGTGCCGCGGCCCTCGGGAAGGACGAATCCTGCCACTTCTCCCGGGCAGGCGAGGTCGCTGCGGATGCCGTCGTGAATCACCTGGATGCTCTGCCGATAAGCGTCCGGGTACTGCTCGCGCTGCCAGTGCGTCGGGCTGACGCCCGCCTCGCACGCTTCGAGGCTGATCAGTTGTGTCGTGTTCCGGGCGCGTACGCGGCAGCGGTCGTCGAAGGAACTGGGGAACTCGGGGTCAAAGCCGACGTCCGAGCCGCTGCCGCGATAGAAGAATTCGAGATAGAGCAACAGGCGTGCGACGGGGAAGACGTCCTTGAGGAAAAGGGCTTCGCCCCAGGCGGGATGGGCACAGATCACGTCCGGGAGAAAGCCCTGGCGGCGCAGTTCGAGTGCCAGCCGCGCGACCGATTGGCCGCGACGGACGGCCGCCTCGCTGCTGCGAAGGTAGTGGTGTGTTTGCGGCGAGGCACCCTGCGGCTGCGGGTAGCCAAGCAGGCGCACACGCGGATGAAAGCCCTGCATGCGCCGGATGTTGGCTTCCTCGCCGATGGCGAGGACCTCGTTCGCCGGTGAATCGGCGAGGGCAGGCGCCAGGTGGCGGTACTGGCCTGGAAAATTCTGGTGGACGAAGAGGATTCGCATTGCTGGTCGCCAATGGGCCTGGGAGTCAAACGTGTGGGGTGCGAATGTTACCGTATTGGCCTGGCGTCAGGCGCTCAACCGCCAAGAGAACATTCGCCGGTGCGTTCGCGGCAATCATCGTCGGGCGGGTGCCCATTCGCGCGCGGCTTCTTCCGCAGCCCCGGCCGCTGTCCGGCGGTCACGACGCAGCAGGTTCCGGGGCCCGGCCGGCGGCCTCCTTGCAGTACAATCGCGGCCGATGAACGATGAATTTTTCATGCGCGAGGCGATCTCGCTCGCTCTGGCTGCCGAGTGTCTGGGCGAGGTGCCGGTCGGCGCGATCGTCGTGCAGGCGGGTAGCATCGTTGGGCGCGGCTTCAATTCGCCGATCGGCGACCATGATCCGACGGCGCATGCGGAGATCGCGGCCTTGCGTGACGCAGCGCGCAACCTGCGCAACTATCGGCTGCCCGGGTGCGCACTGTTCGTCACGCTCGAACCCTGTGCGATGTGTGCAGGTGCGGTTCTGCAGGCACGTCTTGCCCGCCTGGTGTACGGCGCGCGCGATCCGAAGACCGGCGTGCATGGCAGCGTCGTCGACCTGTTTGCCGTCGAGCGGCTGAATCATCACACCGAAGTGGTCGGCGGCGTGCTGGCTGCAGAGTGCGGACAACTGCTGTCGGCCTTCTTTGCCGAACGACGTGGCCGCAGCGCAGTTGCTGGGGAGGGTGGACGTGCGCATCGAGATCTCGATCGCTAGGCAGACGCTGAGTCTCCTCGACGATGCGGGGATGACCGTTCGCAGCTATTCGGTGTCGACTGCGACACGCGGCGTGGGTGAGCGGAAAGGGAGTTTCTGCACGCCGCGCGGCAGGCATCTGATCCGCGCCAAGATCGGTTCGCAGCAGCCACCGAACACGGTGTTCATCGGCCGCCGGCCGAGTGGTGAAGTCTATTCGCCTGAACTCGCCGAACGCTTTCCGCAGCGCGACTGGATCCTGACGCGAATCCTCTGGTTGTCGGGCTGCGAGCCGGGCCACAACCGGCTGGGCGAAGTCGATACGATGCGTCGTTACATCTACATCCACGGCAGTCCCGATGCGGCGCCGATGGGTCGGCCCGGATCGATCGGCTGCATTCGCATGCACAATGCGGACATCATCGAGCTCTTCGACCTCGTGCCCCCTTATACGCCGGTCAACATCTGCGAGGACTGAAAACTCGCGCAAACCTCGCCGATGGGCTTTGCGCCAGCGCCGTAGCTGCGTTCGTGGAGGGTGATCAGGCCGTCGCCCCGTCGCGCCAGCAGCGTCGAGGCACGCGTCCCGTAGTGCTCGGAGCTGACGAAGACGGCCGAGAGGATACGTTCCCACTCGAGCGGAACACCCGTCTCCGGCAAGTGGGAATCCGGAACGACTTCCCGGTCGGCAAGCAGGTCGAAAAACGGTGCAGCTTGCGGCAGAGTCTGCAGTGCCGCGGCAAAGGCGGCTCTGGCGCTTGCCAGCTTCGGCCAGGGCGTGTCGAGCAGGTGATTCGACAGACCGTAGATGCCGGGCTGCAGCCAGCGCATCCCGCCTGGGTCACGGTTGCTGCAGTAACCAAGGTGGTCGGCGTCGCCGACGAAGAGGTTGAAGCCGTTGTACTCGCTGGCCAGGACCGCGACGTCCTCCAGGTAGGCTTCCGGCGTCTCGCGGCCGACGAGGAAGTCGGCCACCAGTGCGCCGCGCGAGCGTGCGCCCGGGCGCTGCCCGGCACCCTCCCGATAGTTGGTCAAGGCGGCAAAACGCTGCTCGCGACTGACCCCGAGCCAGGTGCCGCCCGCTTCCAGATCGCGGCCGGCGAGCACTTGTGGTGCATCCGGCCAGAACGCTGCGGCTGCGGACGGGCGCGTGAAGAACTCGTCACGGTTGGCGGCGACGATCAGCGGGTAGTCCGGGTGCGCCTGCCAAGCGAGCAGGATCAGGCACATCGGCGCCCGTGGTCAGAGGGTCGCCGCCGGCGCCACGACCGGCTCGACGTCGATCGCTGCGCCACCCGGGTTGCCCAGGCGCAGGCCGCCGGCCGCAGCGAAACTCTCCTGGATGATGGCCAGGGCATCATGGCCGCCGGCCGGTGCGGGCGCCGCGTTGGCGACCATGCCGCAGGGCTGCTGCGGACTGCCGGCCGAGTGGATCGTCTGGCCGGCCGTCATCGGGCTGGCACAGTGGGCGCGGTAGAGATGGCGCTTCACCTTGCCAAGGTATTGGGTACGGGCGACGATCTCCTGACCGGGATAGCAGCCCTTGCGGAAACTGACTGCCCCGAGTTGCTCGAGGCCTGCCATTTGCGGGACAAACTCTTCCTTCGTCTGCTCGGTGATCAGTGGCACGCCGGCCTGGATGTCGAGCCACTGCCAGGCTGCCGTTCCGGCCGGACGCGCCTGCCCCTGCAACTGCCGCCACCAATCCGGCGTGGCATCAAGGCTGGCGATGAGCTCGAAGCGACGGTCGTCGAGGCGAACGACCAAGCCGGTTCCAGTGGCAGCGATGGTCAGCGGGGCTGCAGGTACCGGCAGACCGGCCGTGCGCAGCGCGCTTTCGGCCTGCGGACCCGCGACACCGATCACCTGGTGCTCGCCCGAGCGGTCGTTGATGCTCAGCCTGCTGCGCAGGACGAACATCGACAGGCGCTTGTGAATGAACGGCAACAGGTCGCCAGACAACTGCAGGACGTAGTCGGGGCCGCAATGAAGGAGCAGGAAGCTCGCCAGCATCCGGCCCTTGGCCGAGCACCAGGCCGAATGCTGCGCGCTTCCTTCGGCAAGGTGCCTGACATCGCTCGTCAGTTGATTGTGCAGGAAGCTCGCCGCATCGGGCCCGTTCAGTTCGAGCAGGCCGAGATGGCTCAGCGGTGCAACGATCGTCGCGTCGCGTGCGGCGGCCAGTTCGCCCGCGGCGTCGCCAAAGTCAGTGACCTGATCCTGGTCGATTCGTGCACCCGAGGCACGCAGGAATTCCTGCCAGTTCGCGTTCATCGTCTTCTCATCTGGTTGGCCGGCGGTCGATTCGCCGCGGAGCACGGTCGGCAGCGGCTGCCGGCGCGCCATGCATTCGTGGTCCCGCTCGGCGGAGCGAGTTTCGGCTATTATAGGACGACTCGACGCCCGACCTGCCAGCCAATCCACCGCCCGCCCAGCAGCCCGCCGGCTGCCCAGGCCCAATGCGCAAGACATTTCGCCTGCTCCTCGCTCTCGCCTTCCTGACGCTGATTGTGGTCGCAGTTGCCGCAGCCTACGTCGCGCTGGTGCCGATCAGCCTGCCGCGCGAGCAGGTCGAGTTCACGCTCACGCCCGGCAGCAGCCTGCGCGCATCGGCTCACGAGATCGCCGCCAGCGAGGTCGGGGTCGAGCCGTGGGTTCTGATCGCTCTGGCGAGACTGATGGGCGTCGAGGCTTCCATCAAGGCCGGAAGCTATCAGATCAGCCGCGGCACGACGCCCCTCGAACTGCTGCGCAAACTGACGCGCGGCGACTTCACGCAGGCCGAACTGGCTTTCATCGAAGGCTGGACCTTCCGCCAGATGCGCCAGCGAATCGATGCCCATCCGGATCTGCGTCACGAGACGAGCGCTTTGCCGGATGGCGAGATCATGCGCCTGCTCGGTTCTCCGGAAGTCGCTGCCGAAGGAGCCTTCTTTCCCGACACCTATCTCTTTGCCAAGCGCAGCAGCGATCTCGAACTGCTGGCGCGCGCCCACCGTGCGATGCAGCGACACCTGCAGCAGCAATGGCAGGCGAGGGCGGATGGTCTGCCGTTGCGCGACGCGCAACAGGCGCTGATCCTGGCTTCGATCATCGAGAAGGAGACCGGGCGTGATCAGGACCGCTCGCAAGTGGCCGCAGTGTTCATCAACCGCCTGCGGCTCGGGATGCCCTTGCAGACCGATCCCACTGTGATCTACGGCCTTGGTGACGGGTTCGACGGCAACCTGCGCAAGCGCGACCTGCTCGCCGACACGCCATACAACACCTATACGCGTCGCGGCCTGCCACCCACCCCGATTGCCATGCCCGGGCTCGCATCGCTGCAGGCGGCGCTGCACCCGGCGGCAAGCGACGCGCTCTACTTCGTATCTCGCGGCGACGGCAGCAGCCACTTCTCGCGCACGCTGGCGGAACACAATCAGGCGGTGCTGCGTTTCCAGAGAGGTGGCCGACCTTGAACCACGAACAGGCCCGGTGGCGCGGCCGTTTCATCACCTGCGAGGGCATCGACGGCGCTGGCAAGAGCAGCCACATCGCGGGCATTGGCGAGTTTCTGCGCCGACGCGGACTGGCTGTCGTCAGCACCCGGGAACCGGGGGGCACACCGCTCGGTGAGAAGCTGCGTACGTTGCTCCTGAACGAAGCCATGCATCTTGAGACCGAGGCGCTGCTGATGTTCGCTGCCCGCCGCGAGCACATCGCACGTGTCATCGAGCCCGCACTGGCGCGCGGCGACTGGGTGGTCTGCGACCGCTTCAGCGACGCAACCTACGCCTACCAGAGCGGTGGCCGCGGCCTCGACCCGGCAAAGTTCGCGCAACTCGAGAGCTGGGTGCACCCCCTGCTGCAACCCGACCTGAGCCTGCTCTTCGATCTGCCGGCCGCGGTGGCTGCCGGGCGCATTGCTGGCCAGGCGCGCGCGCGCGATCGCTTCGAGCAGGAGCGCCTCGATTTTCACGAGCGGGTCCGACGCGCCTACCTCGAGCGGGCGCGGTCGGCGCCGCAGCGAATCACGGTCATCGACGCCGATCAATCCCCGGAGACAGTTTCCAGACAGCTCCAAGAAGCCGTTGCAAGGCTCTGTTCATGAAGACTATTGAGCTGCACGACACGGTCTGGCAGCAACTCCTGGCGCAGCGCACACGGCTGCCACACGCGCTCCTGCTGTGTGGCCAGCAGGGGATCGGGAAGTTCGACCTAGCGCTCGCCTTTGCCGCTTCCCTGCTTTGCGAGATGCCCCGGGATGCGGGCGAGGCTTGCGGTCAGTGCATCGCCTGTGGCTGGCTGAGGCAAGGGAACCACCCCGACCTGCGCCTGCTGCAACCGCAGTCTCTCGCCTCCACGGCCGGTGATGCCGGCGATGGAGACGACCCGGCAGGAACGAAAAAGCCGAGCCAGCAGGTCACCATCGACCAGGTACGGGCACTCGACGACTTCCTGCGCGTCGGCACCCACCGTCACGGCGCGCGCGTCGTCCTCCTCAACCCGGCCGAGGCGATGAATCGCGCAACGGCGAACGCTCTTCTCAAGTCACTTGAAGAGCCAATCGTAGGTACATTGTTCCTATTGGTTTCAAGTGATCCACATCGCTTGCTGCCGACGATTCGGAGTCGCTGCCAGACGGTCAGCGTGCCGCTGCCGCCGCGAGCAATCGCCACCACCTGGCTGCACGACGCGGGCGTCGCCGAGCCTGACGACTGGTTGGCCCTGGCTGCTGGTGCGCCGCTTCTGGCGCTCGCCCTGAGCAGCAGTGGCGAGCGGACCTTGCTCGAAGCGCTCCTGGCCGAGGTGAGCGGTGGCGGTGGCGTTGATCCGCTTGCATCCGCAGCCGCTCTCGAGCGGGTCGTCAAGGCCGAGAAGCGGCCGGCACCTCTGAAGAGACTGCTCGAGTGGGCACAGAAGTGGCTGTTCGACCTGCATCTGGCGGCGGAGGCTCTCCCACCGCGCTACTTCCTTCGCCAGGCGTTGCTGCTGCGGGAACTCGCGAAAGGGACCGACAGCCGCAGGATCTTGGCATTCAGCCGAATGGCGCTACAATACAAGGCCCAGTGTGAGCAGCCCTTGAACAGCCGTTTGTTTCTGGAGGACTTCTTCCTCGGCTACGCGCGGGTTTTCCGGAGCACCTGAGGGCAGGGGAGGTGCGCGGCGGCAGGGCGTGCACACTGCCCCGGCTACCGGTTGTCGCTGGTACGGCGGCGTGACTTCCCATTTTGGGTGATGAACGAGTGAGGTATCAGCGAGTGAGCAACGGCCTTCGCTCAATTGGGCGATCGATCGGTTCCGATTGAAGATGGCAGAGACAGACATCGGCAAGCCAGCGCCGGCGGCGCCACCGCGCCCGAGCGTGCTGTCGCTGAACATAAACTCGAAATCGGCCCTTTATGCTGCGTACATGCCACTGCTGCGCCACGGCGGAATCTTGATTCCGACCACCCGCAACTACTCGATCGGCGACGATGTCTTCATGCTGTTGTCGCTGATGGATGATCCCGCCAAGCTGCCGATAGCCGGTACGGTGGTTTGGATCACTCCGGCAGGTGCCCAGAACAGCAAGGCGCAGGGAATCGGCGTGCAGTTCAAGAATGACGAGAGCGGCGCCGAAGCGCGCCGGCGCATCGAGAGTCTGCTCGGTGGCGTCATGCAATCCGGCCGTCCAACGCATACCATCTGATGGCGGCCTGATGCTGGTTGACTCGCATTGCCATCTCGATTTTCCGCAGCTTGCCGACGGTATCGGGCAGATCATCGCCCTGATGCGGACCAATGACGTCGGCTGCGCGCTGTGTATCGGAGTCACCCTGGAAGGCCTGCCCGGGGTTCTGCAACTCGCCGAAACCTGGCCGATGCTGCTGGCAACGGTCGGCGTGCATCCGGAGGAAACGGGGGTTCGCGAGCCAACGGTCGAGGACCTGGTGGACCTCGCCGCACACCCGCGAGTGGTGGCGATCGGCGAGACCGGACTCGACTATTACTGGCACAAGGATTCTCCGGAGTGGCAGCGTGAGCGTTTTCGTACGCACATCCGGGCTGCCCGTGCAACGCGCAGGCCACTGGTGATCCACAGCCGCGAGGCGGCCGCCGACACGCTGCGGCTGATGGTGGAGGAGGGTGCCGCGGAAGTTGGCGGAGTCATGCACTGTTTCACCGAAAGCTGGCCGGTTGCCAAGTCGGCACTCGACCTCGGCTTCCATATTTCGCTCTCCGGCATCGTCACGTTCAAGAAGGCGCTGACGGTCAGGGAGGTCGCCGGGCGCGTGCCGCTGGATCGTTTGCTGATCGAGACCGACTCACCCTATCTGGCGCCGGTACCTTACCGTGGCAGGATCAATCAGCCTGCCTACGTCCGCCATGTCGCAGAAGAGGTCGCGCGCCTGCGCGGCCTCAGCTACCAGCAGGTCGCCGACGCCACGACGGCCAATTTCTTCAATCTCTTTCCTGAAGCCCGCACGAAGGTTGCCCAATGAAAATCCTTGCCCTGTTGTTCGCCTTGTGGATCCCGACGATGGCCGCGGCCGGTGCCTACGAAGACATGGAGGAGGCCCTGATTTCCGGCAATACGGCTTGGGCCATCCAGTTGATCAACCGCGGCATGGACGTGAATTCGGTCGATGCCGCCGGCAACACGCTGCTGATGCAGTGCGTCCAGCGCGAGAACTTGAACTTCCTCGACTATCTCGTGCAAAAGAGGGCACGGCTGAACACGCGCAACCGCAATGGTGAGACCGCCCTCAGCCTGGCCGCATACAAGGGCCTGCTGCCTTTCGTCAAGCGTCTCGTCGAGGCGGGTGCCGATGTCAACCTCTACGGCTGGTCGCCACTGGTCTACGCGGCGTTCGGCGGCCGTACGGCAGTCGTCGAATACCTTCTGACCAAGGGCGCTGAAGTCAACGCGACGACCCCGAACGGCTCAACGGCGCTGTTGTTCGCCGCGCGCTTCGGACACCTCGAAGTCGTTGAACTCCTGCTGCGCAACAAGGCCGATGCAAACTTGGCCAATGACCGCGGGGCAACGCCAATCGACTGGGCGCTGAAGTCCGACAACACCGACATCGCCGATCTGCTGCGCAAGGCTGGCGGCCGCGCCGGCACGCCGTCGGCAGACGCAGCTTCAAAGTGAAAAAGCGTTCAGGGGGCGGACGACCACCTTGCCCGCGTTCAGGAAACGGCTGACGATCCGATAAACCTCGGGATCGAAGTCCTCCGGGCTGGGTCCGGCAGCAAGCAGCTCGTGCAGGTTCTCTTCGTTCTGCACCGTGCCGAGAAGCCGCCAGCGGTCGATCAGGTGGATGTCCTGGCGCATGCCGAAATCGTCGCGTTCGATCACCGCAACCGTGCCCCGGTAGGGCCAGCTCCTTATTCTCACGCGGGCGAGCGCGCTCAACAGGCGCGCGCCATGCTGCATTGCCAACTCCTTGCCGATGCAGGCGCCGCGACAGTTCTTCTGCCGGTAGGCACTGCACGCAGCGACCGCCTGCTCGATGCCCAGGTGCTTGTGACAGAGCTGGTGCGCGTCGGCCAGAACGCGCAGCGAGCGCTGCGCCTCGCGGCGGTTCCTGTATATCCCGAAGAGATCGTCGGCGACGGCGAAGTCCAGATCCTCGGCAAAAACCAGCCGCGGTCTGTAGTCGCCGGGCGCGTGCGGCTGCAGTTGCCAGGAACAGAGCTCATCGACCGGCAGGCGCCCCGGTGTCGCCCCTTTCGCCGACGCCGACGGTGGCGCCGAGCGCTTGAAGCGCAGTTCGTGCAAACGGGCGCCCAGTTCGCCGGCCGCTTCGCGCCATTCTATTCGCCAAGTCTCGCGGCGAAGCGCCTTGTCCCGGCTGCCGGCAGCGAAGTGACCGAGCACCTCGCGCCGCAGGTTGCCGCTGCGACGCGTGAGCAGGAGGCCGCCGTCCTCGGCATAGAATGCGTAGGCGCCCGCTTCCTCGGGCAGTTCGTCGAGCGCGGCCGGGTCCAGTTGCGGCGGCAGTTCCGGACGGCCGAGGATCGCTCCGACTGCGTCGCGTATCGTCGCCGCCGGCAGGTGAAGGTGCCAGCACTGCCAGAGGCGCCAGAGCAGGCGGGCATCGGCCAGCGCCCGATGACGCCCGTCGGCGGCAGTCAAACCATGCCGCGCGACGAGGGCATCGAGGTTGTGCCGGTGATGCTCGGGGTACAGCTTGCGCGACAGCTTGACGGTGCACAGGCTGGGCAGACGAAAGTCGACCCCGAGCCGGCCAAACTCGCCCTTCAGGAAACCATAATCGAAGCGGGCGTTGTGCGCGACGAAGAGTTTCCCGCGCAGGCGATCGAGCAGTTCCTGGGCGATCTGGCGAAAGGTTGGCGCCGGGCGCAACATGGCTTCATTGATGCCGGTAAGGCTGGTGATGAACGGGGACAGCGGCATCTCCGGATTGACCAGGACGCTCCACTCGCGAACACCATTCGAATCGACCTCGACCAGGCCGACCTCGATGATTCTATCGTTGGCGAAATTTGCGCCGCTCGTCTCGAGATCGACGAAAACCATTGGCTCCGTCGCGAGAAGACAGGAGTTGTCGGCCGGGATCAAAGGGGCCACTCAGCGCTGGCTGCGGCAGGCGACCGCGGCAATGGCGTCGGCGAAGACATCGGTCAGGGCGAGCGGGAAATCGTGCGCCATTCCCTCGATGACGCGCAACTCGGCACCAGGAATGTGTGCTGCCACGTCCTCACCGCAGGCAAGCGGGATCAGCGGGTCGTCAGCACCGTGCAGGACGAGCGCCGGGATCGTGATCGTCGCCAGAAGCGCGCGGCGGTCGCCGCTGGCAAGAAAGGCCGCCAGCTGCCGGGTGACGCCGCGCGGATGAAAGCTGCGCTCGTGCTCTTCGACAAACTGATTGCGCAGGCGATTGGGGCAAGTCGGATACTCCGGGCTGGCAACCGCCAGTTGGCGCCTGATCGCATCCTCGATCAGGCTTTCCCTGTCACGCGTCGCAGGCAGTGGTGCGAGGAGTGCCTGCGCAGCCCCTGAACTGGGCGGTGGCAGGTCCGGATGGCTGCTGGTCGACATGATGCTGGTCAGCGACAGGCTGCGCTCCGGGTAGCGGGCCGCGACGATCTGCGCGATCGCACCACCCATCGACGCGCCGACCACGTGCGCTGCCTTGATTCCCAGGGCGTCGAGCAGGCCGATGCAGTCTGCCGCCATGTCCTCGAGCGAATAGGGCGCGTCCGGTGGCACGCCGCTGCGCAACGCTCGGCCAATGTCCGGAACTCCTGCCTCGTCAAGCTTGCTCGAAAGGCCGCAGTCGCGGTTGTCGAAACGGAGCACGCGAAAACCGCGGTCAACCAGTGCATCACAGAGTTCGATGTTCCAGCGGTTGAGTTGGGCACCCAGTCCCATGATCAGCAGGATCACCGGGGCGGCATCGCTGCCGAAGGATTCGTACTCGATCTGCAGCTTGTTGGCAGTCACTGTGGGCATGGCAAGAGTCCCCGCAAGCGGGTCTGGCAAGAAAGTCGATGGAAGGCGAATCTACCACTGATTCGAACGGAAGCGAACCGGACGGCCGGCGACGCAGCAGCAAGTGCCGGCTGACCACGGGACGACGGTGTCGCACGAGTCGCTGCCGACTGCGCAAGGAACGCGACGCAACCGGCGAACCCGCCAGCGAATGCGAAGCTGTCAGTGATTGCGTATAATTTGTATTATGTCAACTCCATCCATCAGGGCACTGGCGGCGGATCTCGCTACTTGCTGCGTTTGGGCCGGCTGCTCCACCGTTGTCCAACTTACTTGGCGCCGGGTGTCGTTGTGGCCGCCTTGTGTCCGCGGTGCGCCTTCCTGCCGGACGCCCGACTGCCGTTGGGCGTCCCACCGTGGCAAGCTGCAGTTGGTCTCAGGGCTGAAGTTCCGGCCGGTCGCGAAAGTACTCGAGTGCTTCCGGATTGGCAAGCGCCTCGATGTTCCTGACCGGCCGGCCGTGGACGACATGGCGCACGGCGAGCTCGACGATCTTGCCGCTCTTGGTGCGAGGAATGTCGGCCACCTGCAGCACCTTGGCGGGGACATGGCGAGCCGTGGTGTTGTCGCGAATCTGCTGCTTGACACGGTCGACCAACGCTCCGTCGAGGACGAGGCCGTCGCGCAACCGGACAAAGAGCACGATCCGCACGTCGCCGCGCCAGTCCTGCGCGATGACGAGCGATTCGACGATCTCCGGCAGCTTCTCCACCTCGCGGTAGATCTCGGCGGTACCGATGCGGACGCCGCCCGGGTTGAGCACGGCATCCGAACGGCCGTAGATGATCAGGCCGTTGTGTGCCGTCAGCTCGACGTAGTCTCCGTGGCACCACACATTCGGAAAGCGGTCGAAGTACGCCGCATGATACCTGACGCCGTCGGGGTCGTTCCAAAAGCCGGTGGGCATCGCTGGAAACGGCGCCGTACACACCAGCTCGCCGCGTTCGCCGCTCCCCGCAGCAAGGGGCCGCCCGTCGTCGTCGAAGACACTGACCGCCATTCCCAGGCCTCGACATTGCAGCTCGCCACGGTAAACCGGTAGCAGCGGATTGCCAAGGGCAAAGCACGAGAGGATGTCCGTGCCACCCGAAATCGACGCGAGAAGCAGATCCTGCTTGATCTCGCGGTAGACGTAGTCGAAGCTTTCCGGTGCCAGTGGGCTGCCCGTCGAGAACATCGTCCGCAGCGCCCGCAGCGAGTGCGTCGCCCGCGGTTGCAGGCCGGCCTTGGCAATCGCGTCGATGAACTTGGCCGATGTACCGAAGTGCGTCATGCGTTCGGCGTCGGCATAGTCGAAGAGAATCTCCCCGGCCGCGCCGGCGCCATTGCGGGCAAAGGGCGACCCGTCGTACAGCAGCAGCGTCGCGCCCGACGCCAGAGCGGAGACCAGCCAGTTCCACATCATCCAGCCGCAGGTCGTGAAGTAGAAGATGCGGTCGTCAGGCCGCAAGTCACCGTGCAACTGGTGTTCCTTCAGGTGCTGCAGCAAGGCGCCGCCGTGACAATGGACAATGCACTTCGGTACACCGGTGGTGCCGGACGAAAACATGATGAACAACGGGTGATCGAATGGCAGCGGTCGAAAGGCGATCTCGCCGGCAACGAACGGGGCCACGAAGTCGGCATAGCGGACGCCGTTGTGGATCAGGTCTGCTCGCGGCTCCGCGTCGACGTAGGGGACTATGACGGCCTGTGCGAGGCTCGGCATGCGCGCCGCGACCTCGACGTTGCGCGTCATGCAGCCTGCCGGCTTGCCGTTGTACCAGTAGCCGTCGACACAGAACAGGACCTTTGGCTCGATCTGTCCGAAGCGGTCGAGCACTCCCTGCACGCCAAAGTCCGGCGAAGCCGACGACCAGACGGCCCCGAGCGAAGCGGTGGCGAGCATGGCGATCAGCGCTTCCGGCATGTTCGGCAGGTAGCCGGCGACCCGGTCACCGGGTCCGACGCCTGCCGCGCGCAAGGCTTGCGCGCAGCGCGAAACCTGGGCGTAGAGCTCGCCATGCGAGAGGCGGCGACGAAGCCGGTTCTCACCCCAGAACACGAGCGCGTCACCGTCGTCACGGCGTCGCAGCAGGTTTTCCGCGTAGTTCAGCCGGGCCTGCGGAAACCAGCGTGCTCCGGGCATGCGGTCCCTGTCTTCGACGACCGTTGGACCAGCTTCACCGAGCACCCCGCACTCCTCCCAGACCGAAGTCCAGAACGCCTCGGGCTGCTCGACCGACCACCGCCAGAGGCTGGCGTAGTCGCCGCAGTCCACCTGCCAGCGCCGCCGCACCGCGGTGGTGAAGGAGGCGAGCCGTGCGCTGGCGATCCGCTCGGCGCCCGGCTGCCAGAGTGGCGTCTCCCCCGTCATGCCCCCTCCTCTCCCTTCAGCCCGGCAGCTCGGCCCGCAGGGTCTCGGGAATTGGTACCGATTTGCCGCTCGCGACATCCATCCAGACGATCTTCGAATCACCGGTGGCGTAGATGGTCGACGATCCCTGCAGGCTGATCTCGTAGTGCGTTGGCACGCTGCTGCGACCCGGATGCCCGCAGTACATCCTCACCTCGACCACGCCGGGATAGTTCAGCGGCACCAGGAAGGTGCAACCGGCGTTGATGATCACGGGTGCCGAGCCCTGCGGCATGACCCGGAAGCCAAGCCGCTCGAGGAACTCGACGCGGGCCTGCTCCATGTAGCGAAAATAGATCGTGTTGTTGACGTGCCCGTAGGCATCCATGTCGCCCCACCGGATGGGGATCAGGCACGTCTGGACGAGCTTTCTCTGACTCTGCATCATTGGTTCTCCAGGGTTCCGATGGCCTGGCCGGTGGCTGGCCGCTCACCGGCTAGGCGACTGGCTGCGCCCCCGTGCTGCGCAACCTGTCAGAACATGTCTTCCGGCAGCGTCAGCACGCCGGCGGCACCATCAGTAATGCTGCTGGCCAGAGCGGCGGCCTGCGACAGAACGTGGTCGGCATAGAAGCGGGCGGTGCCGATTTTCGCCGGGTAGAACGGATCGGCATCACCGGCGTCGATCTTCGCTTGCGCGACCAGCGCGGCACGCGCCATCTGCCAGCCCCCGGCAACGACACCAAACAGCATCAGGAAAGGCACCGCACCGGCAGACGCGGCGCGGACATCGTTGCCGAAGTTGGCGACGAGCCATTCGCCCGCGTTGGCGAGGGCATCGATCGCCTCCGACAAACGCCGCTGCAGCGCAACGAAGTCGTCACCCGAGCGTCCGCCGAGTTCGCCGGCAACGCCACGCATCAGCCCGATGACCGCTTGCAGCGTCGCACCGCCCTCACGCGCCATCTTGCGGCCAATGAGGTCGTTCGCCTGGATGCCGGTAGTGCCCTCGTAGATCGTCGAAATCTGCGCGTCGCGCAGGTGCTGCGCGGCGCCGGTCTCCTCGACATAGCCCATGCCACCGTGTACCTGGATGCCGATCGAAGCCATGCTGACCCCGGATTCGGTACTCCAGCCCTTTACAACCGGGATCATCAGGTCGACGAAAGCCTGGTTGCGCTTGCGCTCACCGGCATCCGGATGGTGTACGGCGGCGTCGTGCGCTGCCGCCACCACATAGGCAAGTGCGCGCGTCGCCTCGGCACGCGATTTCATGGTCATCAACATGCGGCGGACATCAGGATGCCGGATGATCGGCACTTTCGCTCCGCCACGGACACCGATGTCGGTGCACTGGATGCGATCGCGAGCGTAATCGCGTGCACGCTGGTAGGCTCGTTCGCAAGCGGCAACACCTTCGAGGCCGACGCCGAAGCGTGCGGCATTCATCATGATGAACATGTACTCGAGACCGCGATTCTCCTCCCCGACCAGATGGCCCACGGCGCCCGCATGGTCGCCAAAGGCCATGATCGCCGTCGGGCTGGCATGGATCCCGAGCTTGTGCTCGATCGATACGCAATACGCATCGTTGCGCCCGCCCAGGCTGCCGTCCTCGTTGACCATGAACTTCGGCACGACGAACAGCGATATCCCCTTCACCCCTTCCGGAGCGGTCGGTGTCCGCGCCAGTACGAGATGGATGATGTTCTCCGCCATGTCGTGCTCGCCGTAGGTGATGAAGATCTTCTGCCCGAAGATGCGGTAGCTGCCGTCGGCCTGCGGTTCGGCTCGCGTGCGGACGGCAGCGAGGTCGGAACCGGCATTGGGCTCGGTCAGGTTCATCGTCCCGGTCCAGACGCCGCTGACCATCTTCTCGACGTAGGTTTGCTTCAGTTCGTCGCTGCCGGAAAGGACCAGAGCCTCGATCGCCCCGCTGGTCAGCAACGGACACAGGGAAAAGGAGTGATTGGCCGATTTCCACATCTCGCCGACGGCGGCGGCGACGACCTTGGGCAGCCCCTGCCCTCCCCACTCGGGCTCGCTGCCAAGTGCCGTCCAGCCGCTCTCGGCGAACAGTTTGTAGGCCTCCTTGAAGCCGGCCGGCATCGTCACCGTCTTGTCGTGCCAGCGTGCGCCTTCCTGGTCTCCGGACCAGTTCAGCGGCGACAGAACCTCCTCGGCAAAACGCGCTGCTTCCTCGAGGACCGCGTCGACAAGGTCTGGAGTCGCTTCCTCACATCCGGGTAGCTGCGCCACCTGTTCGAGTCCGGCGAGTTCCCTGAGGACGAACTGCATGTCGCGTATCGGGGCAATGTATTCACTCATGTGCTTCTCCTTTCATGGCTGTTTCTGGGGTATCTGTCGTGGCGGTTTGAGGTATTCAGCGCGCGGCGTCGCGGGCCGCGGCGAGGTCGATCAGGAACAGGACTTCCTCGGCAATCGCCAACGGAAAACCCTTGCGCTTGCCCTGCCGGTTGTCGCGCAGAAGCTTCTCGAGATAGTCCTGGCACTCGGGTTTTCCCCACAGGGCGACGATCTCGTCGCGCAGGCGCGGGATATCCTCGAGCGTTTCGGCTTTGGTCGCGGCGCCCGATAGCGGTACCAGTTCCAGCTCGCCGCTTGCCTTCCCGGTCTCCCAGGCCAGGATCTCGACGTTGAAATTGCGGTTGAGCTTCACTGTCAGCGCCTCGAACTCCTTGCGCATGCCATTGCGCCTGTAGAGATGAAGCAGTCTGATCCATGGCCTGGCCGATTCCTGCGGCAGGGCCGCGATGTACTCCTCGAGCGTTCTCGCTGCACCGGTGACCCGTCCGAAGGAGAGCATGATCTCCGCCAACTCCATCGCCGGCGCGGCGCCTCCCACGCCGTAATCGACCGGCGCCGGCGTTGCCGCCGCTGCCGAAGGCGTCGATTCGCGTGCTGCCGCGGCTGACGGCACAGCGGCTGCGGGTGTGCCCGAGGGTGTGCCGGAGGATACGATGGAGGACGCGCTGGCACGGGGTCGCATCTGCTCGATCGGAACTGCCGCCGCCGCATCCGGCGTCAGCGAAAACTGCGAGTCGCCGAACGCTGTCCGCGCAGGCGCTTGCGCCGTCGCCGGCTGCAGCGGCTCGATGGCTGCTGCAGCGCGACGGCGACGAACGAGCAACAGCGACAGCAGCAGAAGCAGGGCCGCCGCCCCCGCCCCGTAAATCAGCCAGGAACCGGATTCGCCAGCCGCGGCCGGGGTTGCCGGCTGCGAGCGCACGCTGGGAGGCGGCTCGCTGCTCACCGGCAGCGCCGGCGACGGCACGTTGGCCACGGCCAGTGGCGCACCACCCTGGGCGGCCGCGGCCGCTGGCGTACTCGCCGCGCCGGCTGCTGCCGGCAGCCGCGACTCGCCGGCCGGATTGCCGCCAGGCAGGGCCGCTGCCCCACCCTGCAGTCTTTCCGTCGCTCGCTTGAGTTCGGCGACGTTGGCTTCCAGCCAGGCCAGCTTGTTGCTCATCGCTTCCTGATCGTCGGCCGGGTCGTTGAGCATCCCGAGCGCCCTTTGTTCGAGACGCAGCAATTCACGCCCCAGCCCGCTCGTCGTTGCCGGCTCCGACAACTCGTCGCTCGTGCTCAGCGGCGCGGCTTCTCCCTTCGCCGCTGCCGCGCGGCCGCCGCGTACGCTCTCGGCGAGGGCAGCCGGCGCCCGCTGCGGCGGTGGAACGGCCGCCACCGGCGGCCGCGGCGCATCGGTCGCTGCCGGCCTGCTGTCGGTCTTGTCCAAGGCCGCCGCCGAAGCCGCGCCGGGTCCGCGCGGCGACGCGACCACGGCCGCCGGGTCGGCAAGCAGGATCGTGTATTGTCTGCTGGCACCAGCGGCACATTCGGAACGAACACCCAGATGCACTGCCGGGTCGGCGATCGCTGCCCGGGAGACAACGGTCAACCGACCGTGGCCTCCCTCGCGCCGATAACTCAGGCGCGCCTCTGTGATCCACGGCAGGCCGTCGCTCGCAGCTTGCGGCCGGAAGAGCTTCAGGCACGCGGGGTCGAAACGCTCGGCCGGATGCTCGCTGACTTCGATCTCGGCCTGCAGCACCTGGCCAACGCGCGCCGAACTGCGCAGTTCCCCGAGGACGACCGCACGTGCCCCGGGAATACCGAGGGAAAGCAGCAGCAGGAAGAGAATCGGCGCGAAGCGCCGCATGCCGGCATGCATCAGGAAGGCTCGCACCGGCACTGAGACGCGTCGTTCGGTGGGCTCATTTGCGTCCAGGAAACAGGGCTTCGCCGCTGTCCACAAGCAAGTGCGGTCGATAGACAGCCAGGAGGGTGCTCAGCATTCCCGACAGCCAGGCCTCGGAGAAGCCGAGCAGGAGGAAGTACGGCAGGTACTCGTCCGCCAGGTAGTGGCCGGCGTAGGAGCCCGCCAGCGCGAACAGCAGGCTGGATGCCAGGCCGACGGCGATCACCGCCAGCGCGGCGGTGAAGAAACCCTTGCAGAAAATGAAGACGAAAAGGTGGCCCGGCAGCAGGCGGTCGACCAGGCGGTGGGCAGCGTGACTGACGGCGACACCGACGCCCGCCATGAGGAGGGCATTGACCGCGAAAACCTGCCAGCCGGCTGCACCGTTCAGCGTGACACCGAGCAGAACCGCGCTCAGACCCAAGAAAGCCAGCGGCCAGCCAAAGCAGAGGGTGAACACCGTCGCCCCGAGCAGGTGCAGCGACAGGCCAGGCTTCACCCCGGCCTGCAGCTGCCAGAGCAGGATGAGCGCGACGATCATCGCCAGGAAGGCATTCAGACGCCCACTGTCCGCCAGCAGGCGCCACGGTGCCCGCCGGGCAGCCAGCACCACCGCAGCGGCGTAGACGAACCAGGCGAGGACCGTCCAGGCCGTGCCCAGCAGACCGTCCGGCAAGTTCATGCTGCCTGCCCTGGTTGCCGGCATTCAGCCGAGTTCCGCCTGCAGTGCCGGCACGACTTCGAAGAGATCGGCCACCAGGCCATAATCGGCAACCTGGAAGATCGGCGCTTCGGCATCCTTGTTGATGGCGACGATTATCTTGCTGTCCTTCATTCCGGCGAGATGCTGGATGGCGCCCGAAATGCCGACGGCAATGTAGAGCTGTGGCGCGACGATCTTGCCCGTCTGGCCGACCTGATAATCGTTCGGCACGAAACCGGCGTCGACCGCAGCCCGCGAAGCGCCGAGCGCTGCCCCGAGCCTGTCCGCCAGCGGTTCGAGCAGGCGGTGGAAATTCTCGCCGTTGCCCATGCCGCGGCCACCCGATACGATCACTTTCGCAGCCGTCAGTTCGGGTCGCTCGGACTTGGTCAATTCGCGCCCCAGGAGCCGGCTGAGACCGAGATCGGCGCCGGCAGGCACCGTCTCGATGGCCGCGCTGCCGCCCTCGCCTGCCGCCTCGAAAGCCGTCGCGCGCACCGTGACGACCTTCACCGGATCGGCCGACTGCACGGTGGCGACGACGTTGCCGGCGTAGATCGGGCGAACGAAGGTGTCAGCCGATTCGATTCCCGAGATCTCCGAGATCTGCGCGACGTCGAGCAATGCCGCGACGCGCGGCATGCAGTTCTTGCCAATCGTCGTCGCGGCCGCCAGGAGATGCGAGTAGGCAGCGGCCATGCCGACCACCAGTGCCGCGACGTTCTCCGGCGACTGGGTCGCGTAATGCGGCGCGTCTACCACCAGCACCTTGCCGACGCCGCTGATCCGCGCCGCTGCCGCGGCCGCATCGGCGCAGTTGCTGCCGGCCACCAGCAGGTGGATCTCGCCACCCAGCTTCGTCGCCGCGGTCACGGCATTGAGGGTTGCCGCCTTGATCGAGCTATTGTCGTGCTCAGCAATAACGAGAATGGCCATGGTCAGATCACCTTTGCTTCAGTCTTGAGTTTTAGTACCAGATCGGCGGCATCCGCCACCTTGATGCCGGCGGACCGCTTGGGCGGCTCCGCCGCCTTGAGGGTCTTCAGTCGCGGCGCGACGTCGACCCCCAGCGCTGCCGGGTTGGTCGTCTCGAGCGGCTTCTTCTTGGCCTTCATGATGTTCGGCAGGGTCGCGTAACGCGGTTCGTTGAGGCGCAGATCGCTGGTGACGACAGCCGGCAGGCCGACCTCGACGGTTTCCAGGCCACCGTCGATTTCCCGCGTCACCGTGGCCGTCTGGCCGGAGACGACGATTTTCGATGCGAAGGTCGCCTGTGGCCAGCCCAGCAGACCCGCGAGCATCTGGCCGGTCTGGTTGGCGTCGTCGTCGATCGCCTGCTTGCCGCAGAGGACGATCTGTGGCTGCTCCTTGGCGCACACCGCCTGCAGCAGCTTGGCGACAGCCAGCGGCTGCAGTTCGACATCCGTCTGGATCAGGATGCCGCGATCGGCGCCAATCGCCATCGCCGTGCGCAAGGTTTCCTGACAGTTGGCAACGCCTGCCGAAACCACCACGACTTCGGTTGCGATGCCTGCCTCCTTGAGACGGACCGCCTCTTCGACGGCGATCTCGTCGAAGGGATTCATGGACATCTTGACGTTGGCCAGATCGACGTCGCTCCCATCCGGCTTGACTCGAACCTTGACGTTGTAATCCACCACCCGTTTGACTGGAACGAGGATCTTCACTTTCTTCTCCTTGATCACTACACGCAATGCAATGCAATGTCAGACGTCATCCCGCAGGCGGCATTTGACATTCCCGAATTCTGACCAGACAATGCGCCATACCGCATCGTATGGAGAGCGTACGGTACCGTATGGGCGGCAGGCTGTCAAGACTGCGGCCGGCAGCTTGGGGCTCAGGCTGATAATATTGCCTGAGGCGCGCGTTTGAGGAAAGGACCAGATGACGATGAAGCACCGGAACATCCGACCGCGTGCTGCTCTTGGCCGCGACGAGTGGATTCAGGCGGCGATCGACAAGCTTGCCGAGCAGGGCGTCAACGGCATGCGGGTCGAAGTCCTGGCGAAGACCTTTGGTGTCACCAAGGGCAGTTTCTACTGGCATTTCAAGGATCGCAACGACCTCGTCGAGGCCGTTCTGCAAGCCTGGCGTGATGGCCGCATCCAGGACATCGAGAAGCAGACGATCGCCACTCCGGGTGCCGAGGAGCAGCAACTGCTGCATCTGATCGAGATCTACTCTGCCACCCGCAACCGCAAGGGCATGTCGATCGAACTGGCGGTGCGTGAATGGGCACGGCGCGACGCGCAGGCGGCGGCGATCGTCGCCGAGGTCGACACCTGGCGCCTCGAGGCGACGCGCAAGCTTTTTGTCGCCCTCGGATCGTCGGAGGAGGTCGCCAAGAGCCGCAGCCTGCTCCTCTACGCCTACGTTTTCGGGCAGAGCCTGATGGCCTGTGAGAACTATGATCCGCGAATCGCCGAGTTCAAGCGCTGGATCGCCGAGCTGATCGTTCGCCAGCGGCAGGAACAGCCTGGCGCCGCCACCTGACAACACCGCCTGCCATTCTTCGTTGCCCGAGGTTGCCCGATGCCGCAAGCCAGAAACACCCAGCAGTTGATCCTCGCGCTCGACCAGGGAACGACCAGCTCACGCGCGATCCTCTTCGCGCGTGACGCGACGATCCACGGCGTCGCGCAGCAGGAGTACCCGCAGCACTACCCGCAGCCCGGCTGGGTCGAGCACGACGCCAACGACATCTGGCGGACGCAGCTCGCCGTCGCCCGCAGCGTCCTGCGCGAGCACGGCGTCGCCGCCAGCCGGCTCGCCGCCGTCGGCATCACCAACCAGCGCGAGACGACCGTCCTCTGGGACCGCGCGAGCGGCGAACCGCTGTACCGGGCGATCGTCTGGCAGGACCGGCGGACCGCCGGGCTGTGCGATTCGCTGCGTGCGGCCGGCCATGCCGAGACCTTTCGCGAGCGGACTGGGCTGGTGGTCGATGCCTATTTTTCCGGCACCAAGCTGAAATGGCTGCTCGACCACATCCCCGGTGCCCGCGCGCGTGCCGAGCGTGGCGAGCTTGCCTTTGGCACGATCGACTGCTGGCTGGCGTGGAAGCTGTCCGCCGGCCGGGTGCACGTCACCGATCCATCGAACGCCTCGCGTACCCTCCTCTTCGACATTCGCCGCGGCTGCTGGGATGACGAGCTTCTCGCCCTGCTCGACATCCCGCCGGCAGTCCTGCCGCAGGTGGTGGACAGCAGTGGCGTCATGACGATGATCGCCGGCGACCTTCTCGGCGCCGAGGTACCACTTGCCGGCATCGCCGGCGACCAGCAGGCGGCGACCTTCGGCCAGGCCTGCCTCGCCCACGGCATGGCAAAGAATACCTATGGCACGGGCTGCTTCCTGCTGCTGAACACCGGCGGCGAGGCGATGAACTCGCGCCACCGCATGCTGGCGACAGTCGGCTGGCGGCTGCGCGACCAGACGACCTATCTCCTCGAAGGCAGCGTGTTCATGGGCGGTGCCGTCGTGCAGTGGCTGCGCGATGGTCTCGGGATGATTGCCCGCGCCGACGAGATCGAAGCGCTGGCGTCGTCGGTCCCCGACAGTGGTGGCATCTACCTCGTCCCGGCACACACCGGTCTCGGTGCGCCGTACTGGGATCCGTACGCGCGCGGTGCGCTGCTTGGCATGACTCGCGGCACCAGCCGCGCCCATGTCGCGCGCGCGGCACTCGAAGCGATCGCCTTCCAGAGCGCCGAGGTCCTCGGCGCGATGGAACTCGATTGCGGTCGACGGCTGCGTGAACTGCGGGTCGACGGTGGGGCGGCTGCCAACGACCTGTTGCTGCAGTTCCAGTCCGACCTGCTCGGCGTACCCGTGGTCCGCCCACGCATCATCGAAACCACGGCCCTCGGCGCTGCCTACCTCGCCGGACTGGCGGTCGAGTTCTGGCACGACGAGGCTGAGCTGGCTGCGTTGTGGCAGGCCGACCGGCGTTTCGAGCCCGGCATGTCCGCCGACCAGCGCACGATGCTGCTCAAGGGGTGGCGACGCGCGGTCGAGCGCAGTCGCGACTGGGCGACGGCAGACTGACGGGCCGCGCGGGAGCAGGCAGCCCGCGCGGCTGATCAGCGGTCGCTGCAGCGCTGACGACGGTCACAAAGCGAACCGGCACCGTCCTCGCCGGCAGGACCCGTACCTTGCCGACGCGCAGCGCAGACCGGGTGGGCGGAGCCACAGGGCTTCGCCCACCCGACCTCCCGCACCACAGGTCAGGGCTTGCGACCCCGGGCCAGCCACATGGCGGCAGCCGCCAGCGCGAGCAGGCTCAACGACTCCGGCTCGGGAACGGTGTTGGCGACCGCCAACGCGGGTGCGGAAACGGACAACAGAAACGCAAGCAACGGCAGAGCGCGCATGGGAACCTCCTCCTCGCGAAAATCGATGAACGACCACCCCCACTACCTGAGCATTGCTCGACAGAGCACAAGCAAGAATCGTGCCTGGTTGCCCATCTCACCGATTTAGTGATTTTCTTTCCTTCCCGGTGCGCCTTCGTCCACCCGAAATGTAAAATTTTCCGACAGTCCGCGATGACAGCCACGCAATTGAATGGCTGGCGATCAGCAGCCGCAGCCGCGCTCGCTGTCGTCATCGCGTGACCGTCCGCCTCATGAATCGCGCAGATGCTCGGCCATCCTCGTCCGCTGCCGTCCATCCGGCAAGCGGCCCCGCGCCGCGGCGAGATTGTCTTCCAGATGCTGCACCTTGTTCGTCGCCGGAATGACGCAGGTCACTGTCGGCTGCGCGAGAATGAACTTGAGGAAGAACTGCGCCCAGCTGGTGCAGTCGAACTCGGCCGTCCATGCCGGCAGCGGCCGGCCGCGTACGCGCGTGAACAAGGCCCCCTGTGCGAATGGTCGGTTGATGACGACGGCGATCCCCAGATCCTGCGCCAGCGGCAGCAGCCGGCTTTCGGCGTCGCGTTCGGCCATGCTGTAGTTGATCTGTACGAAGTCCGGCCGTGCCGAACGCAGAACCGTTTCGACCTGGCGATGGGCGCTGGCATGGTAATGCGTGACGCCGAGATAACGAATCCGTCCCTCCCGTTGCCAATCACGCATCGTCGCCAGATGGACCTGCCAGTCGACGAGATTGTGCACCTGCATCAGATCCAGTTGCCGGGTGCGCAGCCGGATGAACGAGGTCTCCATCTGGCGGATCCCCTCGGCGGCGCCGCTGGTCCACACCTTGGTCGCGAGGAACAGTCTGTCGCGCGTGCCGAGCGTGTCGGCGAGATGGCCGAGCACGGATTCGGCACGGCCGTACATCGGCGAACTGTCTACGACCTGCCCGCCGAGCGCGACGAAGCGTGCCAGCACCTGCTGCAGTGCCGGCAGCGCTGCGTCCGCGACATCGAAGGTCTCGTAGGTGCCGAGTCCGATGGCGGCAATCCGCTCGCCCGACGCCGGGATGCGTCTCCTGAGGACGTTGCCGTCGGCGGCGGTGGGCGGCGCGCCGCCAGCCAGGGCAAGCCCGGTCGCGGCAATGATCTTCAAGGCCATGCGCCGGCCATCGCACGGCACCTCTGTCGGTTCCAGACGCATCACTTCCTCCTTCCGGAAGCTGCGGCAACGAGTTGGCTGCGCCGCCGGCCTGCGTCCGGACGGCGCGTTGCCACGCTGACCCATTGTACGGGCTCGCTCGGGCTTTCGCCGGTCCTGCCGCGCCCCACCCGTCCGGGTCGCACAGCATGACTGGTGGCCCTTCAACCCGCGGTCGGTGAATCGCCCGCCGGTCTCCCCGTGCCGCCGTCGCCAATCGGAGCCGACACCAGCCGTCGGTAGCGACTGCCCAGTTGCAGCCCCAGCCAGGCCAGTGTCAGGACGCCGGGAATGGCCGCCAGGGCGACACCCGTGGTGGCAAGGCCGGCGATCGCGTACAGCCAGCCGCCGAGCGCGTCGCCGGCGCGCGAGAGCAGCGTGTCGATGACGTTCTTCGCCTTGTACCGCGGCTCGCGGTCGACCGCCGTGAACAGCGCCTCGCGTGCCGGCCGCAGCAGACCATGGCCACCCGCCCGGGCGATGACCTGGATGCAGAGCACGGTGGCCAGTGCCGGCAGTGCCGTCAGTGCCGCCAGCGGCAGCGTCAGCAGCAGAGGCACCACCGCCAGCGTGATGCCGAGCCCCAGCCGTTGCATCAGCCGGCCGGCGACCAGCGCCTGCAGCGCGAGTGCGAGCAGATTCACTCCCAGGTCGAGCATCGCGAAGAGTTGCGTGCGCGACTCGGCCGTCAGCGCGGCTGCCTTGACGAGGCGCGCCTGTTCGAAATAGACGAAGGTGCCGACGACGCTCTGCACGATGGCCAGCAGCGCGATCATCGCCAGGTAGGGCGAGCCGACCACCTCGGCGAGACCGGCGAGGACGCTGCCGCCGACCGGCTGGCCGGTGCTGCCGTGCGCTTTCGGGTCGCTGACCCGCAGGACGCACAGCAGCGACGACAGGATCAGTGCCGCGGCGACGAGCAGCAGCCCGTGAACGCCGACCGCGTGGACGGAAAGGGCGGTGATCGTCGGCCCGATCAGGGCACCGGTGCTGCCGCCGGCGGCGATCATGCCGAACAGCCGGCGCGCCTGCCCATGCTCGAAGCTGTCGGCCATGACCGTCCAGAAGAGCGAGACGACGACCAGGTTGAAAACGCTGATCCAGACGAACAGCGCCAGTGCCGCGGGCAACGAGACGGTGCCGGCGATCCACGCCTGGAAAGCGGCCAGTACCATCGTCGTGCAGCCGAAGACCGTCAACAGCAGCCCGTGGCGTGACAGGCGGGCAGCCGCCCAGCCATACAGCGGGACGATCGCCAGCATGCCGCCCAAGGTCAGGCTGAAGGCCCATTGCAGTTTCTCCGGGCCGATCACCACCCCCATCTCCTCGCGCACCGGGCGCAGCACGTAGTATCCCGCCAGCAGGAGGAAGAAGCCGCAGAACGACCAGAACAGTGCCCTGCCCTCGCCGACGCGGCAGCCAGCGAGTCGCCGGCAACGCCCGACCCAGGCGGCCGCACGCATCGTCATCGGCCGCCCCGGGCGGCGCTGCCGGCGGCAACGTCGGGGCGCGCCGGCGGCAGGCAGTCGGCGAAGTGGCCGTCCGGCGCAACATGCTGGAGCAAGCGACTGGTCATGGCGGTTCCATTCCGGCGCCGGAACAGGGCGCGACCTGCGACGACGTGATCTGCCGCATGCTACCTCAGGAAGCCAGCCGGCAGAATGGTTCATAATCCCGCCGATCCTGGCGGATCGCCGCCAGCAGGCATTCCGCCTGGAAAACCGCGACACGGAGAGAACCTTGGGCACGCCGCCGCGCCGCATCGCACATCTCGACATGGACGCCTTCTACGCTTCGGTCGATCTTCTGCGCTACCCGGAACTGCGTGGCCAGCCGCTGGTGATCGGTGGCAGCAGTGCGCAGCAACCGTTGCTGCTGGCCGACGGCAGCCGGCAGTTCGCACGCCTGCGCGACTACGTCGGCCGCGGCGTCATCACCACCGCCACCTACGAAGCACGTGCGCTGGGCGTTGCGTCGGCGATGGGCCTGATGAAGGCGGCTCGCCTGGCGCCTGACGCGATCCTGCTGCCGGTCGATTTCCCCGCCTATCGTCATCACTCGCGGCTCTTCAAGGCCGCCGTCGCGCGCATCGCACCCGAGTGCGAAGACCGCGGCATCGACGAAATCTACCTCGACCTGAGCGGCCTTGCCGAGGACTCCCGGTCGCTCGCGCAACGCATCAAGGACGCGGTGCGACAGGCGACCGGTCTGTCGTGTTCGATCGGCGTCGCACCCAACAAGCTGCTGGCCAAGATCGCCTCCGACCTCGACAAGCCGGACGGGCTGACGCTCCTCTCCAGCGACGATCTGCGAATCCGCATCTGGCCGCTGCCGGTACGCAAGATCAACGGCATCGGCCCGAAGGCGGGCGAGCGACTGGCGCTGCTCGGCATCCACAGCATCGGCGAGCTGGCACGGGCCGATGGCGCGCTGCTGCGGCAGCACTTCGGACACGGCTACGGCACCTGGCTGCTCGCCGCCGCACACGGCATCGACGAGCGCCCGCTGGTCACCGCCGCGGCTGCGAAGTCGATCAGCCGCGAGACGACCTTCGAGCGCGACCTGCATCCGCGCGACGACCGTGAGACGCTCAGCGGCGTCCTCGTCGGGCTCTGCCGCAGGCTGGCCGAGGATCTGCAGCGCAAGGGCTGCCGCGGCCGGACGATCGGCGTCAAGCTGCGCTTTGCCGACTTCCGCGTCGTCACGCGCGACCTGACGATCGCCCAGGCGATCGCCGAGGAAGCCGACATCCTGCGCGCCAGCCGCGAGTGCCTGCGTCGCGTGGCGCTCGAGGACCGGCTGCGGCTCCTCGGCGTGCGCGTCAGCACGCTGACCACTGCCGACCCGGCCGACACCCGGCAACGCCCGCAACAGGGCGAACTCGATCTCCTGCCGCCGCTCAGCCGCCGGCACGGCTGCCCAGAGCCAGTCGGAGATCCACCGTGCCGCGATCGGCGCCGCTGCTGAGGACGAATCCGAGCTTGCGCGCCAGACCCTGCATGCGCAGGTTGCCATCCAGCGTCTCGCCGCGCAATTCGCCGATGCCCTCGTTGCGACAGTAGCGAATGAGGCTCTGCAGCAGCGCGGCGCCGAGGCCCATGCCCTTGATCTCGGAGGCAACGACGATGGCAAAGTCGGCGGAGGCGTTGCCCGGCTCGCTGACGGCACGCACCTCGCCCAGTACGCGTTCGCCGCCGTCGTCCGTCTCGATCGCCACCAGTGCCATCTCGCGGTCGTAATCGATCTGCGCGAAGCGCGCCAGGCGCACTCGCGGCAGGTTCCGGATCGAGTCGAAGAAGCGCATGCGCGAATCCTCGGGCGCCAGCGAGTTGAGCAGTTCGCCGAGCAGCGTCTCGTCCTCCGGTCGGATCGGCCGCAGCAGCAGCTGGCGGCCCTGCCACGCGAGCGGCTGCTCGAGTTCCTTGGGGTACGGACGTATGGCAAAGCGGTGTCCGACACCCCTGGACTCCGGCGACCCGATGGCGATCTGCGCATCGATGGCGACGACGCCCGTCGTTTCGACGTGCAGCGGATCGAGTTCGACGGCCACCACCTCGTCGAGGTCGGTGAGCAGTTGCGACAGCCGGACCAGCGCTTCGCTCGCCACCGTCTGCAGTTCGCCGCGCGACTCCTCCGCCAGTGTCGCGAGGACGCCGCTGCGCGCCACCAGATCTCGCGCCAGCACCAGGTTGAGCGGCGGCAACGCGACGACGACGCGGCCGCCGCCACGTGCCGGCCCGAGCACGATCAGCGGCCCGAAGACGGTATCGCTGGCGACGCCGAGGCGCAGCGGTGGCGCCCCACTGCGCGCGGCGCTTGGCCGCACCCGGTAACCGCTGACGCGCACGGTCGCCGACTGCGTTCGCAGCGTGCCGCGCAGCACACGCGCGGCGAGCCGGATGTCGGCCGGCGAACGCAGGTTCCGGGACGGCCCGGCGCAGTCGCTGCCGCTGGCGGTGACGAGGCTGAGGTCAACCGGGTAGCCGACCGCGTCGGCAGCGATGATCGCCGCATCGATGCTGCCGCTCACCGGGTGCGCGGCGAGCGCCATCCCGTAGGCGGCGAGCAGCCGGCCTGCCTGCGCTGCCGGCAGGCTGTCGGCCCGGGCGGCGACCGCCGCAGCGATGACGCTGCGGGCAGCGGCGAGATCGGGCGTGAAGTTCTCGGCCCGCGACGGTGGCAACTGCAGCAACAGGCGGCGGTTGTGGAGATAGCTCAGCACTCCGAGAAAGACCGCGATCGCCCGTTCCGGCGACTCGTGGCTGATCACGCCCTTGCCGGCAGCCACCCGCTGCGCCTCGAGCATCGAGCTGCCGCCGACCCAGCAGGTGAACACGTTGCGGCCACTCTCGCGCGACACGTCGCAGATCGCCTCGGCCACCTGCGGACCCGGCGCAAAGGGCGACGGCGAACAGACGGTCAACACGTTCTGCGTGCCACTGTCGGCCAGCACGCAGGCCAGTGCCGCGGCCCATTGCCGCACCGTCACGTCGGCCGGCAGGGCGATCGGATTGGCAAGACTCGAGCGCGTCTGCAACAGCCCCTCGAGCCGCCTGGTCGTCTCCAGAGACAGTTTGCCGAGCTTGCCACCCGCGCGCTGCAGCGTCTCGCCGGCGATCCGCCCGAGGCCATGGCCGTTGGCGAGGATCGTCAGGCGCTCACCGCGCAGCGGACGCATGCGGGCCATGCCTTCGACCGCCTCGAAAACGCCGCCGAGGGTATCGACGCTCACCCAGCCGGCGCGCTGCAGCGCCGCCGCATAGACCTCGTCGGCGGAGAACGACACGGCGCCGCCGCCATCAGCCGGCGGTCGCCCGCGGATGGCGACCACCGGCTTGTGGCGCGCGGCCGCGCGCGCCGCCGACATGAACTTGCGCCCGGCCGGCACGGTGTCGAACTGCACCAGGATCGACTTCGTCTCGTCGTCGCCGGCGAGCCAGTCGAGGACATCGGCGAGATCGACGTCGAGCCCGGAGCCGAGATGCAGGACGGTGGAGAAGCCGATCTCCTTGCTGCAGGCGCGATCGAGTACGGCCGCCGTGACCGCGGTCGAGTGCGTCACCAGCGCGATCTTGCCCGCCGCCACCGACACCGGCGCGGCACTGGCATTGAGACCGTGCGCCGGCACGACGAGACCGCCACTTCCCGGTCCGAGAACGCGCATCAGGAAGGGGCGCGCGGCGAACAGGATCCCGCGCTGCGCCGCGGCGATCTCGCCGTGGCGCATGCGGTGCCACAGCCACGGTCCGACCACCACCGCGCGCGTGCCGAGGCTGCCGAGCTGTTCGATGATCGACGGCACCTTGTCGAGCGACGCACAGATGACGGCGAGGTCGGGGACCGCCTCCAGCTTGCCGAGGTGCACCCCGGTGCTCAGCAGGAACAGCCTGCGCTGCCGGGCAACGACCGACATCACCGGGCCACTGAAGCCGCCGGCGGCGAGGTTGGCCAGCACCACTTCGGCGTAACGGCTGGCCTCGTCGGGCTCGGCGACGACCGCCACCGACGCCGGGCGGAAAAGGTATTCGAGGTTGCGGACGGTCATCGCGGTGTTGTCGGCAAGGCGCCGCCGCAGCGGCATTGTCTCCAGGTTTGCGCCAGGCGGCCACCTGGCCCACGCCCGCGCGGACCGCGCCGACGCCGGTCGCGGCACGGTCCGCCGTCCGGCTGCCGGCTTCCTGTTTCGCCGCGCGCCGTCCCGGGACGGCCTGTCCGGCCCCTGACCAGGCCGCCAGTGTGCCACGTCCGGCGAGATTGTGGTCAAGACGCATCCGGACCGCCCGGCAACGGCTGCTGCAGGCCGCTGCCGCCGGCCACAGCGGCGCCAAGACCCGCGGCAGGCTAGCCGGCAGCCGGCCCGCCGCGTCCGCCCGGGCCGCCCGGGCCGCCCGGGCCGCCCGGACCGAAGCGACCGCCCGGTCCCATCCGCTCGAGCCGGCTCTGGATGAACAGCCGCGCTTTCTCCTTCTGGCTCGCGTCGAGACTGTCGTACAGCGTCAACCAGCGCTCGCGGCCTGCCTCACGCTGCTTGCGGGCTCCCTCCCGCAGATCGTCCATCTGCGTCAGCAGCGCGCGCAGATCGGCCCCTGGCTTGCTGACCGCCGCCAGCATCTCGGCGCGCTGCCGGCGCATCTGCTCGCCCATCTCGCGCATGCTGCTGCGGGTGAACTGTTCCGCCTCCTGCCAGAGCGCCTCCTGCCGGGCGTCGAGCTTGAGTTCACCGTGCAACCGCGACATGTCCTGCAGGTGCTGGCCCATCCGCTGCTCCATGCGGCCGGCGCCGGCGCCGCAGAACTCGGGCTTGACCGCCAGCGCGGTGCCGGCGGCACCGAGCGAGAGAACCAGCGCGGCAACGATGAGAGGGGGTGTGAATCTCGATTTCATGTCGGTACTCCTTCTTCCTCGGGTTGATGATCGATCGCCGGGATGCGGGATACGCTGCTGCGGCCCGCTGGCGATGGAGCCATTCTGCCGCGCGACCGGTTGCAAAGAATTGCGCCGGCAGTGGTGGTTGGTTGCAAAATGTTGCCGCCCGACGGCCGCCCGGCGACGCTGGCATAGAATGCCTGTCATCGCCACCACGGCCACGCCCATGAAGAAGATCCTGCTGATCGACGACGACGCCGAACTGCGCCAGTTGCTCGCCACCTATCTCGGCCGCCACGGCTTCGACACGCTGCTGCTGCCGGACACCCGCCAGCTCGACGCCTTCATCGAACGCTTCCAGCCGCAACTGCTGATCCTCGACCTGATGTTGCCGGGTGAGGACGGGCTGGCCGCCTGTCGGCGCCTGCGCGCCCGCGGCGAGGCGCGACCGGTGATCATGCTGACGGCGCGCGACGAGCCGGTCGACCGCGTCATCGGACTCGAGATGGGCGCCGACGATTACCTCGGCAAGCCGTTCGACCCGCGCGAGCTGGTCGCCCGCATCGAGGCGGTGCTGCGCCGCGCCGTCCGGCCGCCGGCGGCGCCCGACCCGGAAGGCGGCGTCGTCCGCTTCGGCGACTGGCTGTTCGACCGCGCTGCGCGGCAGCTGTCGAAGGGAGCCGAGCCGGTGCCGCTGACCAGCGGCGAGTTCGCGCTGCTCAACACGCTGGTGGCGAACGCCAACCGGCCGATGAAACGCGAGCGGCTGCTCGAACTGACGCGCGGCGACAACAGTGAAGCGTTCGACCGCGCGATCGATGTCCAGATCCACCGCCTGCGCCGCCTGCTCGAGGTCGACCCCGCGCACCCGCGTTATCTGCAGACGGTCTGGGGTGTCGGCTACGTCTTCGTTCCCGACGCGAACGGCGCAGCGGCTGGCGAAGCGGCCGGATGAAGCTGCGCCTCTTCCCGGCATCGCTCGCCGGCAGGACCGTGCTGCTGGTGATCGCCGTCATCGCCGTTGCCGAGATCGCCACCTTCTCGCTCCTCGCACACTTCCGCCGCGGCGCGCACGTCAACCAGACGGTGCATCTGCTCGCCGGCCAGGTGCGTCTGATGCAGGTCGTCCTGCCGGCACTCGACGCCGACGCCCGCGCAGCGCTCGGGGCGGGCGATGCCGGCGAACTGCAGTTGCGCGCCGACGGTGCCGGCGTGCCGCGGCACGAGCCGCGCTTTCCCTTCGCCCGCCGCCTCGCCGTCGAGCTGGCGCAGCGCCTGGCCGAGCCGGTACTGCTGCGCCACGGTGGACCGGGGCAGCGCAGCGGCCTCTGGGTCGGCTTCATCGCCGCCGGCGAACGCTGGTGGCTGGTGTTGCCACCGCCGCGTTTCGAACCGCAGGAGCTGCCGACCGACCTCTGGCCGTTCCTGGCGGCGACGCTCGCCGCCGTCCTGCTCATCGCCGGACTCTTCGTGCGCAACATCGTCGGCCCATTGGCGCGCCTCGGCGAGGCAGTCACCGCGACCGGCGACGGTACGGCTCGCACGGTGACGCCGCAGGGACCGCGCGAAGTGCGGCGGCTGGCCGAGCGCCACAACGCGATGCTCGCCCAGCTCGCCAGCGCCGCCGCCGAACGGCGCGAGATGATCGCCGGCCTGACGCACGACCTGCGCGCACCGCTGACCCGCCTGCGCCTGCGTCTCGAACTGCTCGCCAGCGATGGCGAGCGTGCCGGACTCGCGCGCGACGTCGACGACATGGAGCGCATCGTCGGCCAGTGCCTGGCCTTCCTGCGCAGCGAGCACAGCGAAGCGGCGGGCCTACCGGTCGGCCTGGCTGCCCTGCTGCGCGAGGAGGTCGGCCATCAGCGCGAACTCGGCCGGCCGGTGGCGCTGGCGATCAGCGACGCCGCCGAGCGCTGTCAGGTCGCGGTCAGCAGCGGCAACCTGCGGCGACTGTTCGACAACCTGATCGACAACGCACTGCAGCATGGCGCACCGCCGGTCGAAGTGGGACTGGCGATCACCGACGGCGGCGCGGCGATCCTCAGCGTGCGCGATCACGGTCCCGGAATCGCCGAAGCCGACCGCCAGCGCGCGCTCGAACCCTTCGCACAGCTCGAGGCGGCGCGCGCCACCGATGGCAGTTGCGGCCTCGGACTGGCGATCGTCCGCCGCATCGCTGCCGGCTGCGGCGGCGAGCTGCGACTCGAAGAGGCGACCGGCGGCGGGCTGCTGGTCGTCGTCAGGCTGCCGGCCGCATGATGCGGGCGTCGCACCGGCGATCCGCAGGTTCCGCCGCTTCCCTGGGCGGGACACGGCTCCGGGTGCCGGCAGCGGCCGTCGCTGCGCCGATGCTGCGATGCCCGCGATTTCAGCAACGGCCGTCGACAGGAGGACCCTGCCCCGCCTGCGGCAGCGGCATCGATGCCGGCCATGCGGAGATGCCGTGCGAGGTCCTATGCCCGTCGCCCGCGGCCCTGTATCCTGCGGAACTTGCCGCCGGCGGCAGCGGACCAAGGGCGGTCCAGACGACAGGAGACGTACAGCATGAATGAGCAGGAACAGAAGGGCATCCTCACCCTCAGCCTGATGGCTGCCTTCGCCGATGGCAGCAAGGACGAATCCGAACGGGCGGAAGTGAGGCGGATCGCCGACGCGCTGGCCGGCGAAGGATCGATCAACCTCGCGGCACTGTACCAGGACGTGCTGCTCAAGCGCGTCTCGATGGCCGCGGCCGTCGCCATGCTGACGAGCCCCGAAGCCCGCCAGCTCGCCTTCGAGATGGCGGTCTGCGTCTGCGACGCCGACGGCGTCCAGTCGCCACCCGAGAAGCAGTTCCTCGCCGACCTGCGCGACGCGCTGGCGCTCGACGTGCAGCAGTCGGTCGCGTATTCGCAGCAGGCCGAGGCGATTGCCGCGCTGCCGGTGGCCTGGGGCCGCAGCGCCGACAGCGAAGCGGCGAGCCCGCCGCCGGCAGCGCCCACGGCGGCAACGCCGGCGGCGGCCGCTGCCGGCTACGCCTCGACGATGAGCGAAGACGAGATCGACAGGGCGATCCTCAACGCGGCGATCCTCAACGGCGCACTCGAGCTGCTCCCCGAGTCGCTATCGACGATGGCGATCATCCCGCTGCAGATGAAGCTCGTCTACCGCATCGGCAAGTCCTACGGCTTCGAACTCGATCGCACGCACATCAAGGATTTTCTCGCCACGCTCGGCGTCGGGCTGACCTCGCAGTATCTCGAGCAGGCCGGCCGCAAGCTGCTCGGCGGGCTGCTCGGCAAGGCTGGCGGCAAGCTGCTCGGCAGCATCGGCAAGCAGGCGGTCAGCTCGGGAATGAGCTTCGCCAGCACCTATGCCCTCGGCCACGTCGCCAGGCGCTACTATGCCGGTGGCCGCAGCTTCTCGGCGCAGATGCTGCGCGACAGCTTCGACCGCGTCCTCGGCGAGGCAAAAGGGCTGCAGACCCGTTACCTGCCGGAGATCCAGGCGCGGGCGAGAACCCTCGACACGGCGCAGATCGTCGACCTGGTGCGGCGCGGCTGAGCCCGATCGCCCGTTCCCCCGCCAGCAGCGGCGGCCCGCCCCGGCGTCCCCCCGCCTGCCGGCGCGACCGATGCTGAACTTCGACAACCGCTACCTCCGCGAACTGCCCGGCGAGCCGCTGCGCAGCCCGCTGCCGCGGCAGGTCTTCGGTGCCCTCTGGTCGCCGGTCGACCCGACGCCGGTGGCGGCACCGCGCCTGCTCGCCCATTCGCGCGAGGTGGCGGCGGCGCTCGACCTCGACGACGAGGCGATGGCATCGCCGGCGCTGCTCGCAGCCCTCGCCGGCAACCGCCTTCTGCCGGGGATGGCCGGCTACGCCAGTTGCTATGGCGGGCATCAGTTCGGCCAGTGGGCCGGGCAGCTCGGCGATGGTCGGGCGATCCTGCTTGGCGAGGCGATCAACCACCGCGGCGAGCGTTACGAGCTGCAGCTCAAGGGCGCCGGGCCGACGCCGTATGCGCGCCGCGCCGACGGCCGCGCCGTCCTGCGCTCGTCGATCCGCGAGTTCCTCTGCAGCGAGGCGATGCACCACCTCGGCGTACCGACGACGCGCGCGCTCAGCCTCGTCGGCACCGGCGAGACCGTCGTCCGCGACATGTTCTACGACGGCCATCCGGTCGCCGAGCCGGGCGCCGTCGTCTGCCGCGTCGCCCCCTCGTTCATCCGCTTCGGCCACTTCGAGCTGCCGGCCGCGCGCAACGATCTCGGACTGCTGCGGCAACTCGTCGCCTTCACCATCGACCGCGACTTCCCCGGCTTCGCCGGCGACCTGGCCGCGACGCTCGTCCCCTGGTTCACCGAGGTCTGCGAGCGGACCGGGCGGCTGATCGCCCACTGGATGCGCGTCGGCTTCGTGCACGGCGTGATGAACACCGACAACATGTCGATCCTCGGCCTGACGATCGACTACGGCCCCTACGGTTGGGTGGACAACTTCGACCCCGGCTGGACGCCGAACACCACCGACGCTTCCAGCCGCCGCTACTGCTTTGCCCGCCAGCCCGCCATCGCGCGCTGGAACCTCGAACGGCTCGCCGATGCCCTGGCGCCGCTGCTGCCGCGACCCGCCGAGCTGGCCGACGGCCTCGAACGCTACGACGAGACCTATGCCGCCGACTTCTGTACCGCCTACGCCGCCAAGCTCGGCCTGCGCGAGTGGCGGCACGACGATGCCGAACTGCTCGAGGACCTCTTCGCACTGATGCACGCGGCCGAGATCGACATGACCGGGTTCTTCCGCGCCCTCGCGCTGCTCGACAGCGAGCGCCCGCAGCCGCAAGCGCTCGACGACGCCTTCTACCGCGCCGACCTGCGGCAGCGGCACGCCGCCCGGCTCGAACGCTGGCTGCAGCGCTATGCCGCCCGCCTGCGACTCGACGGCCAGCCGCCCGAACGGCGCCTCGCCGCCATGAACGCCGCCAACCCGCGCTTCGTCCTGCGCAACTACCTCGCGCAGCAGGCGATCGACCGCGCCGAGCAGGGCGACATGCAGATGATCCATCAACTGCTCGAGGTCCTGCGCCGGCCGTACGACGAGCAACCCGGGTGCGCAGCCTTCAGCGCCAGACGACCGGACTGGGCGCGCCACCGTGCCGGCTGTTCGATGCTGTCGTGCAGCTCCTGAAGGTGACGGCAGCGCCAGGCGCGCTAGAATGGCGGCCGTCGCCCACCACGGTTGCCTGCCGCCAAGGACCCGCCATGCCCTTCACCGCCGACCTCGTCGCCGAACTCAACACGCTGATCCATTTCGACCTCGACAGCACCCAGCAGGGAATCAAGATCCACAGCACGGCCGATCCGGCGATCATCGCCGCCACCAGGCGGCTGCATGCCAAGGGCCTGGTGACGCAGGTCGATGGTGGCTATCTGACCAGCCTCGGCCGCGACGCCGTCGAGCATGTGCAGGCCGCACTGACCATCCTCACCTCGCTGCCCTCACCGACCACCGGTTGAGGGGAAGACCGCGCGCGTAGCGGCGTGGCCGCGCGCGCCGCGAGGGGCGGCCGCGCGCGCCGGTGACCAGCGGCGGTGCGCCCACCCTCTTGCTGACAGAAAGACCCAGACCATGAAACGATCGCTCGGGCAACGACTGTTCCTGCTCGTGCTGCTCGCCGTCAGCGGCGCCACCCTCGCCGGCGAGCCGCCGACGCGGCCGCGCGTCGGCCTCGTCCTCGGCGGCGGCGGCGCGCGCGGCGCAGCGCACATCGGCGTCCTCGAGGTGCTCGACAGACTGCGCGTGCCCGTCGACTGCGTCGCCGGCACCAGCATGGGCGCACTCGTCGCCGGCGTCTACGCCAGCGGCATGGCGCCGGCAGAGATGCGCGCCGAGCTGGCGCGCGCCGACTGGGACGACCTCTTCCAGGACGACCCACCGTTCGCCGACCGCAACTTCCGCAACAAGGTGCAGGACAAACGCTTCCTGCCGGCATCCGAGACCGGCGTCGGCGCCGGCGGCCTGCGCTACCAGACCGGAATCGTCACCGGCCAGAAGATCAAGCTCTTCTTCAATCAGCTCGTCGGCGACGATCGTGGCCTGCGACGCATCGAGCACCTCTCGCTGCCGCTGTCGATCATCGCCACCGACATCGTGCATGGCAAGCGGGTGGTCTTCCGCAGCGGCTCGCTGTCATCGGCGATGCGCGCCAGCATGTCGGTCCCCGGGCTGATGTCGCCGGTCGACATCGACGGCCAGAAGCTGGTCGATGGCGGCCTCGTCGACAACGTGCCGATCGACGAAGTGCGCGATCGCTGCCAGGCCGATGTCGTCATCGCCGTCAACGTCGGCTCGCCGCTGCTCAAGGCGGAAGAGATCGGCAGCCTGCTCAGCGTCGCGGCGCAGATGGTCAACATCCTCACCGAGCAGAACGTCGTCCGCTCGCTGGCGACACTGAAGCCCACCGACGTCTACATCAAGCCCGACCTCGAAGGCATCAGCGCCGGCGATTTCAAGCGCACATCCGAGACCGCCGATCGCGGCGTTGCCGCCGGCGAAGCCGTCGCCGCACAGCTCCGCCGGCTGTCGGTCAGCGAAGCCGATTACGCCGCCTGGGTGGCGCAGAAGCGGGTCGCGCCCGGCCCGCTGCCGCGCGTCGACGAAATCGAGATCGTCGGCCTGCAGCGCGTCAACCCGGTGATGCTCGAGAAGCACATGCGCCTCGGGCCAGGCGAGGTCCTCGACACGGCCAGGCTCAACGACTCGCTGAACAAGGCCTACGGCGACGGCTACTACGAGAACGTCGATTACTCGCTGATCACCACGCTGCGCGAGCGCAACATCCTGCGCCTGACGCCGCAAGAGAAGAGCTGGGGGCCCGACTACCTGCGCTACGGCATCAACCTCGACACCAACTTCAGGAGCGATTCGACATACACGCTGCGCGCCGCCTACCAGAAGACGCTGATCAACAAGCTTGGCGGCGAACTCGTGTTCGGCGCGGAAATCGGTTCGGCGAACTACCTCGACTTCGACTACTACCAGCCGCTCGACCCCGCGCAGCGCTATTTCGTCGAGACCAACCTGCGCTACGGCAGCCAGTTGACCACGCTCTACCAGGACAACAACCAGATCGCCCAGTACCGCGTCATGCGCGGCAACGCGAAGCTCGTCGGCGGCATCAATCTCGGTACCGTCGGGCAGATGCGCGCGGGTTGGGAACACAACCTCTGGGATCCGAAGCTCAGCATCGGCTCGCCGTTCCTGCCGCAGGAATCCAAGATCTACGGCGGCTGGTTCGGCCAGATCGACCTCGACCAGACCGACCGCCTCTACTTCCCGACGAGCGGCTGGTATTCCGGCGCGCGCTACTTCGACTCGCCGGCCGAGAACTACAGCCGCCTCGACGCCCGTGCCGGCATCTATCACAGCATCGGCGACTGGGTCCTCGGCGGCCGCGCGACCTACCAGGGATCGCCCGTCGGCCAACTGCCGATCTACGACGCCGGCTCGCTCGGCGGCATGTTCAACATGACCGCTTTCGGCATCGGTCAGCTCAGGGGCGACGACATCACCTACGGCAACCTGCGCGCCGAACGCATCGTCGGGCGCCTGCCGCTCGGCCTGCGCGGCGACCTGCGCATGGGCCTGCTGCTCGAGACCGCGCGCATCGGCACGCCGTACACCGAAACGCGGCTCAACGGCTGGCTCAACTCGACGGCGATCTACTTCGGCGGCGAGACGCCGCTCGGACCGGTCTTCCTCGGCTATGGCTATTCCAGTTCCGGCGATGTCGGCGGCTACCAGAACCTCTACCTGTTCCTGGGGACGCCTTGACTCGCTGGCGCTGGAATCAACGCACCGGTCCCGAATGGGGCCCGGATCATGAAGACACAAGTCTTGCAGCAGCCGCGCGCGCTCGACATCGATGAGCAGATCGGACTTGTCGAGGCCATCCGCGACGGCATGGTGAGCCGTGGTGCCGTGCCGACGCGTCGGCTTCGCACGATCCATCCTTGTACATTGGACCTCGTCGCTAGCTGCTCCGCGGTGCAACAGCACGAAGCCACATCTTCTCGACTTGTTCCGTCATGTTCCGTGGCAGCAACTCAACTTCTCGATGGCTGTCCCCATAGACTCTGAACAGTTCGTCGGCGAAAGCCTGGCCAATCTCCTGGACATCCGCGAAGTCAAGAATCACCGTCCGGAAGCGATCAAATCTGGCGATCAGTCGCTTCGCTTGAGAACGTGACACCAGTTGTTCGTCACCGAATCTTGCAAGCCTCATTGGAACGATGGTCTTCGAGAAGTCGTAGTCTTCAGGAGCAGCGGTGAACTGGGAATAGACTTCCGCGGTGGTTCGACTGGAGTCGAGTGCAATCCGCATGAAAACCGCCGTCCCATTCGCGAAGACGCCCGGCGCTTCCTGCAGCCAATCGTGACGCGAGCTTGCGTCGTGATTGAACTGCAGACCGTTCGCACTGATCTCGAACGAGTCAAACATGCGCGAGGTGAAGAAGACCCCTTCGCCGGTGTGTTTGCCTGGATCCGTCGTCAGCTTCCCCTTCGCCAGCTCGAAGAGCGCCTGTCTCATGTCAGGCAGACCCAGTGCCGCGGCAATCTTCGCGAAGATTCCGACGCCATCGTCAGAAATGATCACGCGAAGCGTGCTTTCATCCTGGCTGGTCCCGATGAAGACCGACTTCCCGGCCGAGTGATCAATGGCGTTGTTGACCATTTCAGTGAACCCGTGGCTCGCGATGCTCTGGATGTTTCGGGCCAGGCTGAAGTGGGGTCTGAAATCCTTCTCCCAGACGACATGTTCCTCGAGACCCGAGAGCAGGTATCTACGCGCGACTTTTCGCTTGTATCCGGGGCTGAAGACAGGATGAGTCGACGGCCCGCTGCGAGCGATCCACCCCTCGCGCTCGAGACGCTGGATGTACTTGTTTGCGGCGACTCGCGATACGCCCAGGCGATCGGCGTAGTGCCGGGTGAGGTCGCGCGGGTGCTCGGCAACGTCCGTGGTGACGGTCCAGAGCAGATCTGCGAATCTTGAGGGCTTTGCCATTGCCTCGGTCGTAAACCCAAGAGAGTTTCATTGTAAATTTAAGATACTTATGTTGTAAACAATGAGCGCCTCGGAGAAGGGGCGCGAGAGCTGCAACCCGACCGGCATGGATTTGCCGCAGTTCCTCTTGCCGCTCGAGGGTGAGCCTCCTCCGGTCGCGCCGAAACGCAGCATTCATGCGCGCCTGCTGAACCTGCCGTGTCGGGTCGCTGTTTGTCGGGGCGGGCAGAGAATGGATGATGTAGCGGCGGCTGCAGTCGCTGCTTGCCGAGCTGGCGGCGCTCGGCAAGCAGCGCGACGCGGAGCGGGCGCGCGGGTTGCTGGCCGGGGGGGAGCAGCTGCTCGACCGGGCGGCGGAGCCGCGCCGCTGGGCGGCGTTTCGCAGCCGCTACGCTTCGCTGTCGGAAGAGGTCGACCCGCCGGCTGCTGCCGCGGCGTACCGCGCGCTCAACGGAAGGGAATGAGAAATGGCTGACGACCTGCAGCAACTGGCGTTGCGCGACGCACTGATCGGCAACTGGGACAGCGTGCACATGCCGGTGTTCACGCACGGCTACAACGTCAGCTTCGAGGAAGCCGCGCGGCGGGCCGCGCAACTGGCTTTCGATCTCAACTTTCGCGGCCGCGTGGTGCTCTTCAGTTGGCCATCGTGCGGCTCGCTGCTCGGCTACGGCGCCGACGAGGAGCGCGCGCTGCTCTCGGCGCACACCTTCCGCGGCTTCCTCGAGTCGCTCGCCGGCGGCCCCTGGAGCCAGGTGCACCTGCTGGCGCACAGCATGGGCAACCGCGTCCTGCTGCACGGGCTGGCCGGCGGCGCCTGGCCGAACCGCAAGCTGGCACAGGTCCTCTTCGTCGCCGCCGACGTCCAGGTCGATCTCTTCCGGCAGCAGTCTCCGCGCATCCGCGACGCCGGCGCGAACTACACCTCCTACGCTTCGCAACGCGACCGGGCGCTGTTCTTCTCCGCGCTGACGGCTGCGCCGGCCGGGCGTCCGGCGCAGCCGTCCGGAGGCGGCGCCGTCATCGCCACGGGGAGGAGAAGAATCGGGCCTATCGATCGCCGCGCGCAGCAGCACGCAGCGGCGCGTGCCGATGGGCTGCAGGGCATGCATCGCAAGCTTGCCAAAGACCCTGCTGACGCCAGAAAACGGCGACAATGCGGCTCACCCCGTCACCGCACCGTCAAGAAATGCCCTACGCCCGCGACAACCCCAACGCCTACCCGCGACGAATCCTCGTCGCCGTCACCGGCCTGTCGCCGCAGATCGTCACCGAGACCCTGTATGCGCTCGCCATCGCCCCCGCGCAGGGCGCCAGCGCCTTCGTCCCCAGCGAAATCCACCTCATCACCACCCGCAGCGGCGCCGAGAAGGCGCGCCTGGCGCTGCTCTCGGACGAGCCGGGCTGGTTCCACCGCCTCTGCCGCGACTACGCGCTGCCGCCGATCGACTTCGCGGCCGGGCACATCCACGTCCTGACGGACGCCGCCGGCGATCCGCTCGAAGACATCCGCTCGCCCGACGACAACCGCTGCGCCGCCGACGGCATCACCGAACTCGTGCGCGACTTCACCGCCGATCCCGACTGCGCGCTGCACGTCTCGATAGCCGGTGGCCGCAAGACGATGGGCTTCTTCCTCGGCTACGCGCTGTCGCTCTACGGGCGGCCGCAGGACAGGCTGTCACACGTCCTCGTCGCCGAGCCATTCGAGTCGAGCAGCGCCTTCTACTACCCGACGCCGGCCAGCCAGGTCATCGAACTCGCCGGCGGCCGCCTCGCCGACGCCGCCAGCGCGCAGATCACCCTCGCCGACCTGCCGATCGTCAGCCTGCGCCACGGGCTGCCGGAAGCGCTGCTGACCGGCCGCGCCAGCTACAGCGAGGCGGTTGCCGCCGCGCGCCTGGCGCTGGCACCGCCACAACTGACGATCGACCTCGCCGGGCGCCGCATCCGCGCCGCCGGCAAGGTCTTCGCGCTGCCGCCGGCAGAACTCGCGCTGCTCAGCGTCTTCGCCCGGCGGGCGCTGCGCGGCGAGCCGCCGCTGCCGGCGCCGCCGAAGGAAGTTCCCGACGCCGAATGGCGCAAGCGCTATCGCGTCGAGCTGCACTGGATCAACGGCCTCCTCGGCGAAAGCGAGCGCACCGAAAAAGCCCTGCGCGACGGCATGGACGGCCGCTATTTCTCGAGCCGGCTCTCGAAGTTGAACGAGACTCTCAACCGCCAGCTTGGCCCCGCCGCAGCACCTTACCGGATCAGCAACGGCAGCAAGCGGCCGCCCCGCTACTGCCTCACCCTACCACCGTCGGCGGTGGGCTACGGCGAGATCGACGCCGCCGGCGCCCACGCCGAAGACTGAGGCAACCACCGGAGAATCCCCATGACCACCCTCATAAGCTTCCTCGGCAAAGGCCGACTCGACGCCCAGCGGACCGGCTACCAGGAGACCACCTACCGCTTCAGCGCCGACTTCGCGCGCAGCGTCGCCTGGTTCGGTCTCGCCCTCGCCGAACACCTCAATCCGCAGCGGCTGATCCTCGTCGGCACCTCCGGCAGCATGTGGGACGTCTTCTCATCGGCGTGGACGCCGGTTGCCGCATCGGGCTGCCGCTGCGCAAGGCCTTCATCGCTGCGCTGGAAGCCAAGCTGCAGAGCGCCGTCGGGCATCCCCTCGGCGGCCCCGACGGCGACTACCGGCGGGCGATGCGGGCGCAGGTGGCGCACTGGATCGAGGTGCTGCGCGGCGAGGCGCCGGCCTATCGCCCGTTCATGGCGCGCTGACGATGCGCCTCTGGGTGCTCGTCTACGACGTCGCCGACGACCGCCGCCGGCGGCGGCTGGCGGGGGTTCTCGGACGGCGCGCCGAGCGCGTGCAGGAGAGCGTCTTCGAGGCCTGGCTGAGCGGCGCCGAGCTGCACGCGCTGCTCGCCGAGGTGGCGGCGGTCATCGAGCCGGCGGCCGACGCCGTACGCGCGTATCCGCTGGCGCTGCGCGATCGTTCGCGGCGCGAGACGCTCGGCGATCAGCCGCCTGCGCCGCGGCCGGCGGCGTACTGGATCGGCTGATGGACGACGCTCCGCCCGGCTTCACCGTCGTCTGCTTCGACATCGCCGACGCACGCCGGCGGCGGCGTGTCGTGCGCGTTCTCGAAGCCTTCGCCAGCCGCGCGCAGGAGAGTGTCTTCGAAGGCTGGCTCGACCGCGGCGAGCGCCGCGCGCTGCGCGCCCGGCTGGCGGCGGCGATCGACGCCAGCAGCGACCGCGTCGCTCTCTACGTGCTGGCGTCGGCAGACCAGCGCGACGCGCTGTCGCTCGGTCGCGGTCTGCCGGTCGATGACTTCCGGCACGCGCTGCTCTGACGATCGAAGCCGCGTGCACGCACGGCCCGCTGGCGACCACAAGGGGGGCGTGTGGACGACGAACCGCAAGATGGCGACAATGTCAGCGAATTGCGGTGGGGATCATGGTAGATGCTGGGCCCCTCGACCATTCCTCTGAACATGGACGTACATTTCAGTGAAGGCGGTGATGGCGATGATTCGCATCTCGCTGCGGCACCGTGGTCAGGCGAGCGGAAGAGCCTCGTCGATCCGAGCCACCAGCAGCGCCCAGGCACACCCGTTTCGCCTTGCACCGAGTCTCAGGGCACCAAGACCTGTTTGATCAGGACGTGATCTCCCGGTTTGAGCAGGTTGTCCTCGCGCTCATCGGGCTTGAAGCCGAAGCTCGTTTCCGTGCCGAGACGACCCTGGAAGGGCTTCGCGTTGACCCAGACCACCCATTCGGATGCCGGTCCGTCCTCCCGGGGAGATCCGTCGATGACGAGCTTGAGGACGTGCCCGACCCGGTCGGATCCGAAACTGATTTTGACTCCCGGGACAATTTCCTCGCTCGCCTGTATGGCTCCAAGGATCGTCAAGCCCTCTTTCCAGGGAATGCTCGAGAAATGCTTGTGAGCTCCGTTGCTGTAGTCGATGGTCAGCGCCACTGTGCTCATGCCTGGCTCTCCTTGTCGGGGCTCCGCCGCCGTTGGCACGTCCGCCACGGCATGCGGAAGAGATTGAAGAATGACAGCAAGAACTTCGATGGCACTTTCGGAAGTGCCTCGTGCCTGGCAATCGCCGTCAAACCACGATTCCTGGCGAAGGACCTGCAGCGCTCCCGCCCAGGCTTCAGCAGTCCGACCGACAGCAACCAGAAAGGTTTCGGCACGGGGCACGGTCGTGGCCCACGGCACCCGTGTCACGCCTCCTTCACAGCACCTCCTTGACTTCCTTCGCCACCTCATCGATCGCGGCATCCCGGTTCTTCTCGATCCAGTTGAAGACCCAGCGCCCTGGCTCGACAGACCACAGATCAAGCTCGCCAGCTCCACGATGCCGATCATCGAATCAAACCATTCTTCCGGCTGACGTCCATGCCATCCTTCCCGCCCGACTGCCTTCGTTGCGGCTATCCTCTATCCTGGTAGAGTCGAGTACCACGAGCGAAGGAGGATACGATGGCCGGTTTCGAGAATTACACTGCACAGACCAGGGAGATTGAGCTCGAGATTGAACGGAAGGGAATCATTCTCGGCATCGACTGGACGGATGACGTCCAGGTGCGTGCTCTGGCAAGGGAAGCGCTTGACCAGTCCGCTGCCGAGATCAGACTTGCCTCTACCAGCCCGATCGACCGCAAGCTCATGGCCAAGGTTGATCTCTTCGGTCTTGCCGGCATCATGCTCAAGACGATGGAGGAATGTGCTGGTGTGGGATTCGAATGCCACGGAGGTCCAGCCTGGAAGGCGTTTGGCAAAGCCCTTTGGGCGGAAGTCGCGCTCCGCAAATCGCCGGAGGGCACACCAACAGCGCCTTGACCTGTCCGCCGGGCTCGGGTCACCACACCGGCGCCCCAGCCGGCCGCCCTGAAGACCGCGGTGAATGTCAAGCCAGTTGCCGCGTGAACTCATGCGGCCATCGGCATGCTCTTGGTGCAGGTGGAGGCATCCGGGTTGGCTGGATTCCGGTCGGGGTTGGGGGTGACAGAGCCGGCGGGGGCCCAGCTGCAAGAGTGTCCGCTCCAGCGAGCAGGATTGGCGTTGCGCGCCGCGTGGCAGAGCTGTCGGCGCGCAGCGAGAATGGCGTGATCCTGGCCATCGTGGCGCTGTGCCGGGGGTGGCTTTCAGGGTGGCGCCGTTGTCGCCATCAAGCACGGGCTTGTTGGCCAGGGCATCGGTGCCTTCGGCGAGCGCGCTGCGGCGGAGCAGATCGGCGGCGTGGTCGGAGTGGTCGGTCGCCTCGACGGTGAAGCCGACGATCTCGCGGCTGTGGATGTCGAGGATCAGGTGGAGAAGGAACCATTGTCCGGGGACCGCAGCGGGCAGATGGGTCATGTCCCAGCACCAGACCTGGCGCGGTCGCGTCGCCTGCTGCGTTGTCGGGGGCTTTGGCGCTGCCGTCGGGGCAAGCGCGCGACCGCGATGGCGGAGCCGGTGATGCGCGCGCAGAACGCGGTAGAAGCCTGATTCGCTGGCAATGTATCGGCCCTCGTCGGCCAGGGCCGGAACGATGCGGGCCGGGGGCAGTTCGGCAAGGCGCGGTTCATTGGCCACGGCGAGGATCCCGGCGTGCTCGACCTCGCTGAGCGCATGCGCCGGCTTCGGCCGCCCGGCGAGCGGTCGGCCGTCACCGCGGCCATCGGCGTCGGCCTGCCAGCGCCGGTAGTTGCGCGCATCGATACCCGCCAGCACGCAGGCCGGCGCCTTGCGCGCTCCCGCCTGCAGAACCGCTTCGACCTGGGCCATCAGCGTCTGGCGATCCTGCTGGCGGATCATTCGTCCGCGGCCCCGTGGAAGATCGCCGAGAGCTTTTTTCAGAGGACCAGCAAGGCGGCCGTTTCCGCCAGAGCCTTCTCCTTGCGCTTCAGTTCCCGTTCCAGTTCCTTGATGCGCTCCTTGTCGGCGCGCGTCTCGGCCGGCCGTGCGCGCGACTCTCCCGGATCGGCCAGTGCCTGCGTCGCCTCATCCCGCCAGCGCGCCAGCTCGCTCGGATACAACCCGTGCTCCCGGCACCAGGCGCTGCACTGCGCCTCGTCCATCGCCGCTGTCGCAATCACCACCTGCAGCCGCGCCGCCGCTGTCCAGGCCCGCTCGCGAGCGTGCCTGGACAGCGCCTCTGCTCGCCAACGCTCGAGCGTGTCCACCGAAATGCCAACCTCTCGCGACACCTCTTCGATCGCCGCGCCCTCCGGTGGCAGCAGCCTCCCCAACACACGATCCTTCATCGCCTGTCCGTATCTCGCCATCCGTATCTTCTCCCTTTCGCCCCCTCGTCTCAGATCCTGCCGAGGCGACAACTGGTCTGATACAGAGGGGCGGCGGCGAGGTTCCGGGTCTCCTTCCGCGGCTTCATCGAGTCGCTCGCCGGCGGCCCCTGGAGCCAGGTGCACCTGCTGGCGCACAGCAGGGGCAACCGCGTCCTGCTGCACGGGCTGGCCGGCGGCGCCTGGCCGAACCGCAAGCTGGCACAGGTCCTCTTGGTCGCCGCCGACGTCCAGGTCGATCTCTTCCGGCAGCAGTTTCCGCGCATCCGCGACGCCGGCGCGAACGACGCCTCCTACGCTTCGCAACGCGACCGGGCGCTCTTCTTCTCCGCGCTGCTGCACCGGGCCGAGCGCGTCGGCGCCATCGACGGCATACCCTTCACCACCGACGGCCTCGAGACCATCGACGCGACGGCGGTCGATACGAGCGTCCCCGGGCTCGGGCACAGCCATTTCGCCGACCAGCGCAGCCTGCTGACCGACATCGGCATCCTCGTCGGCGCCGGGCTGCCGGCTGCGCGGCGCGGTCTCGCGCAGTCGGACCGGCCGCGCTACGGGCATTCTTCCGCGCTGACGCCGGCGCGGGCCGGGCGTCCGGCGCAGCTTCGTGCCCATTGCTCATTGCTGGCTCTGGCGCTGCCGCCTCGGCGACGGCCATTCGCGGTGGACGCCCCAAGACGAAAGCGGCCGGGTCGGAAGCCGACCCGGCCTGCTCAATCGCGGCGCAGAAGGACGTTTACTGGCGACGACGGGTGGCGGCAAGACCGGCCATCGTCAGGCCCAGCAGGAGCATGGTGCCGGGCTCGGGGAGTTCGCCCGATACGGTCGTCCTCGTGTCGAGGCCGAGTGCGATCGATCCCAGGCCGCCGGGAACCTCGTTCTTGACGACCAGCGCGAGCGAGCTGAACTCGCCGGCGATCGGAGCAAAGGCCAGTGCGATGTTGGTCAGGCCCGTGCCGTCGGCAGACGACCAGCTCCAGTCACCGACGTCGACGTTGTTCACCAGTACGTCCCAGTCTACCGACTGACCCGGCGACAGCACATTCTGGGTCACGTTGAGATTCATCGACAGCGAACTGGGGTTGAACAGGCCCGTAGCGAAGTAGTTCTCCGAGACGAGGTCGCCGCGTGCAACCGACCAGAAGTAGCCGATCTCCGTCGCACTGATGGAGCCAACCGAGCCCACGACCGTAGCCGAACTCGTCGGGAACTGGACGGTTACACTCGCCGCGGTCGCCGCTCCGGCGACGGTGAGCAGCGCTGCAGCCAGGATGGTCTTGCGGAAGGACATCATTTTCTTCTCCTTGGTGGTTGAGTGGGCGATCGCGTCCGGATCGCGGCGCAAGACCCAAAGCAGTTTCCGTGCCAGTAGCTGCAGAGCAGCTTCAAGTGCTTGCTGCAATTGGATTGTGCGCCGGTCTGCGGGGCGCGAGCGAGCGACCGTTCGGCATCACCCTGTAAAGTTTTTCGACAGACTCCAGCCTGCGGGAAGGTCGACCTGCGTGTCTTCGCTGGCGCGGTCCGATCGCCAACATGGCGCGCGCGCCTGGCGGCGGTTGCGCGGCTTGCCACACTCGTGATCATCCACGGCACCGGTCACCGCGGTGTCCTCCTGCTGCCGGCCATGCTCGTCCCGCAGCTTCGGCTCGGGCCAAGGTGCGCAGTGAAGCGCCAGCCACGGCGTCTGCCGCAGCGAGCGGCGCTCAGACCAGGCGGACGAGTTGCTTGGCGAAATTCTGCCCGTGCAGCAGGCCGATGAATGCCGCCGGCGCGTTCTCGAGTCCCTGCGCGATGCTCTCGCGATAGCGCAGGCGGCCGCTGGCGACGAGGCCGCCGAGTTCGCGCAGCGCCGGCGGCCAGAATTCCATGTGCTCGCTGACGATGAAGCCCTGCAGCTTCAGTCGCCGCAGCAGGATCGACGGCGTTTCGTGGAGCGGGATCGCCGCGCCGTCGTAGCCGGCGATCAGGCCGCAGATGGCGATGCGGGCAAAGGCATTGCAGCGCCGCATGACGGCGTCGAGGATTCTGCCGCCGACGTTCTCGAAGTGGCCATCGACGCCATCCGGGCAGGCGTCGGCGATGGCAGCGGCGAGCGCGCGGGTGTCGCCGTGCTGCCGGTGGTCGATGCAGGCGTCGAAGCCGAACTCCTCGACGACGGCGCGGCATTTCTCCGGCCCGCCGGCGATGCCGACGACGCGGCAACCGCGCATCCGGGCGAGCTGGCCGACGACGCTGCCGACGGCGCCGCTGGCGGCGGAGACGACGATCGTCTCGCCGCTCTGCGGCCCGATCAGCAGGATCTGGCGGTTCTGCGTCACGCTCGGTCAGTCATCGATGAAGCGTTCGATGAAGGCGGCGACTCTCGCCTTGCCGACGAAGATGCCGTAATGCCCTTCGCAGAGGATGTCGGCCTCGAGTGCCAGCAGCTTGCGCAGCGAGGCCCGGTAGTCGCGGACGTTCGAGCGCAGCGCGGCATGGATCGGACCGTGCACGTCCTGCGCGAAGACGACGCGGCGATCGTCGGAGTCGACGACGAAGGCGACCGATCCGGGCGAGTGGCCGGGGATGTGGACCACCTCCAGTTCGCGGCCGGCGAGCGGGATGCGGTCGCCACCGGCGAGGCGCCGGTCGACCGGACACGGGTTCAGGTGGTCGCCGTACCAGCAGGCGGCGCTGACCTGGCTGTCGCCGGCTTCCAGCCAGGCGGCCTCGCGTTCGTGGATCGCCACCCGCCAGCCGAAGCGCTGCCGGAAGCTTGCCGCGCCACCGCTGTGGTCGTAGTGGCAGTGCGTCAGCAGCAGGTGCTCGATCTGTTGCGGCAGCACGCCGGCGGCTTCGATGTTCATCAGCACGCGGTCGCTGGCGCGGCCGCTGCCGGCGTCGATGAGCACGGCGGCATCGGCGAAGTGGACGAGATAGATCGCCGCGTCGCTCTGGTCGGTCTGCCCCGGTCCGCCGACCTGGCAGATCTCGGAAGTGATGAAGCGCGTCTGTGGTCCCATCGGCTGGCTATTTCCTCTCGGTTTCGGCAAGGGCGGCGAGCAGTTCGCCGTCGCTGTCGGCGTAGTCCTCGTAGTGGCGGCCGGCGCTGCGCCGGTACCAGTAGCGGCTGTTCCAGGGGTCGCCCTCGACCTTGTGCAGGATGGCGTGGATCCAGCTCGCCAGCGGGTCGTCGAGTTCCTGGACGATGGCGTGCGCCTGCTGCCAGTCGCCGGCGAGTGCCGCCCTGACGGCCCGCGCGCAGTCGTCGCGCGCTGCTTGGTCAGTGCTGGTCATCGCGATTGCGAGCCGGCCTGCGGCAGCGGTAGCGGCAGGCCGGGATGCAGCAGCGGCGCTGGCGGTGGTGGCGCCGGCGTGGCACCGAGCGGCGGCGCTGACGGCATCGGCTGCGGCAGGCCGGGATGCACCACCGGCGACGGCACGGCGGGCGACGGCTGCAGCCCCGCCGGTGGCCGTGGCGGCACTGCGGCGGGTGGCCGATGCCAGGGCCGGCGCCGCTCGATGAACGCATGGCGCATCTGGAAGGTCACCGGCCGGGCGCGCAGCAGAACCCGGTCGGCGCCGTCGACGATCGCCGCGTCGAGCTGGTGGAACTGGTTGGGAGGCGGCAGCGTGTCGCCCCAGAATTCCGGCGGGATCATGAACTCGCTGGCGGTGAAGCGCTGTTCGACCGGCCGGCCGTTGATGGCGACGACGAAGGCGTGGCCCTCGCCGAGCCGCAGCGGCGGATCGACCGCCAGGCGGACCTCGAACAGCGCGGTGTTGGCGACGACGGCGCCGCCATCCTCGGGGAAGAGGATCGCCAGGCGGCGGTAGCTTGCCGCCGCCGCTTCGCCCCGGCCGGCGGCGTCGCCGGGCGTGCCGCCCGCCGGCGTCGGCGGCCGGCCGACCGGTACCGGGTCCATGACGTTGGGCGGCGGCAACTGCACCGGCTTCGAGCCCGGCTGTGGCTTGTCGGAGAACACCGGGCCACCGGCGCCACGGGTCACGAAGACCTCGTCGGCCGGCAGCGCTGCCGGCGCCGCGAGCAGCAGACAGCAGCCGGCGAGCAGCAGCCTTGCCTTCATCGCCGGCTGTCCGCGGCCCCGTCGGCGGCGGCGAGCGCGGCCAGGAGCGCGATGGCGACGCGTGGCGAGAAGAGCATGGCGAGGTGACCGAGACCGTCAATCGCCCGCGCGGTGGCTCCGGGCAGCTCGAGGTTGGCTTGCGGCATCACGAAATTGTCATGCGGGCTGTAGATGACCACAGTATCGAGCAGCGGCGCCGGGTTGGCAAGAGCCCGCAGCCAGTCGCTGTGCGGCCGCATCTGGCGCGCGTTCTCGCCGGCGCCGATGTGCGCGAGCCGGCTGCCCTGATGCGGCGTGCCGAGCGTCACCAGCCTGGCCACCCGGGCACTGCCGCAGCGCTGCAGGTAGCGGCGCGCCGCCAGCCCGCCCATGCTGTGGCCGACGAGCAGCAAGCGGTCGGCGCCGGTTTGCGCCAGCACGGCGTCGATCCGCCGCGCGAGCGGTTCGACGTAGTCGTCGATGCTCGCGCAGACCGGTTCGAGGCTGATCGTCGCCACCGTCCAGCCGGCGGCCTCGAGCCGCCGCCGCAGCCACCACCAGGCGCCGCGCGAGCAGCCGTAGCCGTGCACCAGCAGGACCGGCAGGCGCCGCCGGGCAGCGCCGCCGGCGACCCGCGGCAGGCGGTCGGCACCCATCCAGCAGCGTTCGACGGGAAAGATGATGACGAAGCTGACGACGAAGGCGGCGTATTCGGCAAGGACCATGCGCAGCGCCTGCGTCGCGCGCAGCCGCGGCGCCGGCGAGCGCCAGGCGAACGCGCAGGCGTAGCTGGTCGCGACGAGCACGGCGCGCAGCCCGAGGACGCCCACCAGTGCCGCCGCGGCGGCGCGCGCCGGCGACGCGTCGAAGGCCAGCGTCGCGACGGCGACATAGAGCGCGGCTTCGAGCAGCAGCGACAGGCAGAGGGCACGCGCCAGCACGGCAGGCACTCCCGGTCAGGGAATCAGCGGTGGCGGCCGGCCCGACAGCTCGGCGGCGAGCAGGGCGGCGTTGCGGGCAACGAGGCCGTAGATCGACAGCTGCGGATTGGCGCCGAGACTGGTCGGAAACAGCGATCCGTCGTGCACCGACAGGTTGCCGAGCCAGAAGTGCCGGCCGCGGTGATCGACGACGCCGCGCTGTGGCGTGTCGGCCATGCCGCAACCACCCATCACGTGCGCGCTGACGATGCGGCAGAGCAGCGGCTTCAGCGGCAGTTCGGCGATCCCCTTCTTCGCCTGTGCCCAACTCGAATAGAGCGGGGCGGTCTCGTGCACCGGCGTCACCGCGCGCGCGCCGGCAGCGAACTGGATCTCGGCCATCGCCAGCAGCGCCCGCCGCGCGGCCTCCCAGATCACCTCGCCGAGCGGGTAGTCGAGCAGCGGCAGGCCATCGCCACCGAGACGCACCTGGCCGCCCTGGCTGTCGGGATGAAAGCCGTCGCGCAGCAGCGCCAGGATCACATTGACGCGGGTGAACTCGCGCATCAGCGCGACATGGGCAGCGCCGAAACCCTGCAGGGTCGTCGCGTAGAGAACCGGGTGCAGCGGCGGCGTTTCCAGCTTGAAGCCGAGCGGACCGTCGATCGCCGCCTGCTGCAGGAAGAAGTCCGAGTACAGCGTCTGCGGCGCGCCGGCATAGGCGTCGACGCGCTCCGGCATCAAGGCCGAAGAGATCACCACCGGATGCAGGAAGGTGCGCGTGCCGAGCAGCCGATGCGGGTCGGGAACGCCGCTGCGCAGCAGCAGCGCCGGGCTGCCGATGGCGCCGGCGGCGACGACGAAATGCCGCGCGCGCAGTTGCACGCGCTTGCCCGATGGATGGATGCCGTCGGGTCGCAGCGCCTGGCAGTCGAGGGCGCTGATGCGGCCGCCACTGAAGCGCAGGCGCTCGGCCCGCAGCCGCGTGTACAGCGTCGCGCCACGGTTCAGCGCCGCCGGGATGGTCGTCAGCAACATCGACTGCTTGGCATTGGTCGGGCAGCCCATGCCGCAATAGCCGAGGTTCCAGCAGCCCTTGACGTTGCGCTTGATGGCGCCGATCGGGATGCCGAGCTTTTCCGCGCCGGCGGCGAGAACCTTGTTGTTCTGGTTCGGCGGCGTCTCCCAGGGCCGCACCCACAGCTTGTGCTCCATCACCGCGAACCACGAACTCATCGATTCGACACTCAGCTGACGCAGACCGAAGTGACGCTGCCAGAAGGCGAAGACCTCCGGCGGCGTGCGGAAGCTGCTGGTCCAGTTGACGGTCGTCGAGCCACCGACGCAGCGCCCCTGCAGGATGTTGATCGCCTTGTCGGTGGTCTTGCGCGCCGCCGAATCCTGGTACAGCTCCGGGTAGGCGTCGGACTCGCGCATGCGGAAGTCGGTCGACGAGCGCAGCGGGCCTTCCTCGACGAGGATGACGCGCAGGCCGGCGTCGCTGAGGATGTCGGCGGTGACGCCGCCGCCGGCGCCGCTGCCGACGATGACGACATCGGCCTCGACCGTCTGGCCCTTGCCGAGGGTCGAAGCGTCGATGTGCTTCCAGCCGGCAGCGAGACCGGCGCGGATCGGATCCTGCATCAGAAGTAGCCTCGCGGAGGGCCGGGGTAGGCAATCGCCTCCCAGGTATCGGGACGCGCGTACCAGGCGCCGAAGGTCAGGTCGTGCAGTGCTCCGTAGGCCCCCTGCAGCAGGGCGAGGCGGCTCGTCCGCCAGGACTGCAGGAAGTCGCTGACCTCGCCGAGCGTCGCCTCGCGCCACGGCTTGCTGACGCCGGCGAGGACCAGCCGCCCGGGCGCAAGGACCAGCAGCCCGAACAGTTCGCCGATCTCGCGCTGGCTGGCGAGCGACAGGCCGGCGATCGTCGTCGCGATCCCATCGACGGTCAGCGCGATCAGCCGGCGCCTTTCCTCGCCGGCGGGCGGCAGCGCGCCGTCGAGCAGCGCGCCGCACAGCGCCGCCAGCATCTCGCGCTCGCCCACGCTGAGCTGCCGTCCGCCGGCGGCGTTGAGCCAGCCGGAGAAGGCAAGCAGCAGGCCGCCGGCGACGCCGGTCCGGATGAACTGGCGGCGGCTGACGATCATCGCAGCAGGATCCGCGTCAGGCGGTCGAAGAGCACACCGTAGGGCGGCTTGAAGAGACCGATCGCCGACAGCCGCGACTGCCGGAAGACCGCCTTGCGGACGGAGAAGGTCTCGAAGCCGGCGAAGCCGTGGTAGCAGCCCATGCCGCTCGGACCGACACCACCGAAGGGCAGTTCCTCCTGCGCGATGTGCAGGATCGTGTCATTGACCGTGACGCCGCCGGAGACGGTTTCGTCGAGGACCCGTTCGATGTTGCCCTGGTCGCTGTCGAAGTAGTACAGCGCCAGTGGCCGCGGCCGCTCGTTGACGCGGCGGATCGCCTGGCCGAGGTCGCGGTAGGGGATGACCGGCAGCAGCGGCCCGAAGATCTCCTCATGCATGACGCGCAATCCGTCGTCGAGGTCGAGCAGCGCCAGCGGCGGCAGGTGGCGTCGCAGCGGATCGGCGGTCGCGCCCGGCACGAGGTCGACGACCTTCGCGCCGGCGGCGCGCGCTTCGTCGACGTAGCCGACGAGGCGCGCGTACTGGCGCTGATCGACGATCGCCGAGTAGTCGCCGTTGTGATCGATGTCCGGGTAGCAGCGGGCGAGAATCTGGCGCGCGTGGTGCACGAAGGAGTGCTCCAGCCCGGCCGGCAGCAACACGTAGTCGGGCGCTATGCAGGTCTGGCCGGCATTCAGGCACTTGCCGATGACGATCCTTTCGACGGCGTGCACGAAGGCGGGGCTGCCGGCCAGCGTCGGACCGATGATCGCCGGCGACTTGCCGCCGAGTTCGAGGGTGACCGGCGTCAGGTTGTCGGCCGCCGCATGCATCACCTGCCTCCCGACCGGCGTCGAGCCGGTGAACAGCAGGTGGTCGAAGGGCAGCGCAGCGAACTCGCGCGCCACCGTCACGTCACCCTCGACGACCGACAGCTCGTCGTCGGCGAAGTAACGGCCGACGAGCGTGGCGAAGAGCGCTGCGGTTGCCGGCGTGATCTCCGACATCTTCACCAGCGCCCGGTTGCCGGCCGCCAGAGCCGCCGCCAGCGGCGCCGCGGCGAGGAAGATCGGGTAGTTCCAGGGGACGATGATGCCGACCGCGCCGAGCGGCTGGTAACGCACTTCCGCCCTGCCGGGCTGGAACCACAGCGACACCGGCCGCGCCCGCGGCCGCAGCCAGCGCCGCAGGTGGCGGCGGGCGTGGCGAACGGCCTCGTGGCTCGGGAAGATCTCGAGCAGCCGCGTCTCGGCCGGCGAGCGGTGACCGAAATCCTGCCGCAGGGCGTCGGCGATCGCCGCCTCGTTGTCGAGCAGCAGGCGGCCGAGTGCCTGCAGGCGACGCTCGCGCAGCGCGCGCGGCGGGTTCGGCTCGCTGCGTGCCGCCGCCTGCAGGCGGGCAAAGCGGTTGGCCAACGACTCGGGATGAGGCATGCGCTGCTCCTGGCAGAGGTTCGGTCAGCAGCCAGTGTAGACGCTGCCGCTGCCCCCGGTTAGGCGACGGCCTCTAAACAGGGCGGAGCGGGCGGCGCATAATCCGCCCCCATGGACGATGCAACAGTCTCGACCGAGAAGCAGGAGTGCGCAGCAGCGCTCCGGCAGCACCTGCAGACGGCCAAGCGGCTGCGACTGCAGGCGAACAGCGAGCCGGCAGCCGCGGCGAAGCGCCTGCGCCTGCGCGAGTGGCAGGCCGGACGTCTCGCGCGCACCCATGCCGATCTGCTGGCGAGCCCCCGTTTCGGCGTCGCGGCGCAATTCTTTCTCTCCGATCTCTACGGCCCGAAGGATTTCAGCAGCCGCGACGAAGAGGTCGAGCGCATCCTGCCGCTGCTGATCCGCATGCTGCCGGTCTCGGCGCTGCGGACCGTCGCCCTGGCGGTCGAGGTCGACGCGCTGTCCGAGGAGCTGGACTCGGCGATGGTGGCGGAACTCGAGCGTGCCGGGATGCTCGAGCACATCGACGAGGACGCCTATGCCGCCGCCTACCGCGCCGTCGGCTGTCGCGCGGAGCGGGAACGGCAGGTGACGCTGATCCGGCAGACCGGCGAAGCCCTTGACCGCCTCGCCCGCAAGCCGCTGCTCAGCACCATGTTGCGGCTGATGCGCGGCCCGGCGCAGCTCGCCGGACTCGGCGAGCTGCACGACTTTCTCGACCGCGGCTTCAACGCCTTTCGCTGCATGGGCCGGGCCGACGAGTTCCTCGAATCGATCGACGGCAAGGAGCGTGCGCTGCTCGCGCGGCTGTTCGCCGCGGTCGCCGATCCCTTCGTCTGATCGTCCGCTACACGTTGTGACACAAAAGGCCAACTACTTCACAGATCCCGCGGGTTCAAGTCTGTAGCATTCGTTCTGTCGCCGGGGCACACCCCTCCCCTCCCCCTCCCCCAAAGTGGTCCGGCGACTGCTTCACCCGGCCCGCTCAGTCCCCCCCTGGCGGGCCGTTTCTTTTTCTGCCGTGCTTTGCAGGCGGGACCTTCGACAAACGGCCGACCGGCATTGTGGAGCAACCACCCCACGCCTCTGCCGGGCGCCGCGCCGGCGACGACTTTTCCTTCTTGTCGGGCGCATTCTGTGAGCCCGTAGAGCCCAACACTGATCTCCATGACGCAGCATCATGAGCCTGTGCGGCGAGTTTGCATTTCCTGCTGAAAGCCGAAGCCCGTAGCCTGTTCGTGGTCCGGGTTCTGGCCGTGAGTGACGATGAGGCCCTGATCCGCCAGCTGCGCTGGGGCAAAGGGGAGTAGGTGGTCTGCCCGCACTACGGCATGGCGCACCGGCACTACTTCCGGCCGACCCGCAAGATCTGGCGCTGTGCGGGCTGCCAGGATGATTTCTCGGTCACTCCGGAACGATCTTCGCCTTCCACAAGCTGTCCCTGCGGCTGTACCTGGCGGCGGCGATCCTGTTCACCAACCCCGTCAAGGGCATTTCTGTCCTGCACGTGGGCCGCGACTTGGGCGTATCGTACAAGACCGATTACGTTCTGCTGCACAAGATTCGCGAGAGCCTGCTGGTGCGCCGGGACGAATGCGCACTGTCGGGTGAGGTTCACGTCGACGGGGCGTACATGTCCGTCACGGCCGGCCGGGACCAAGGTCCCGCTACGCTGCAGGCCACGCAGCACGTCAATGGCGTTGTTCCGCATCTGCTTGATCATGACGGTGGTCGCCTCCAGTCCCCGGCGGGCCGTCAGCGCATCGCCGATCTGGCGGCTGCTCAGCGCCGCATCTTGCGCCTCGCCGAAAATCTCGAGGACCATGCGCCGGCATTCACCCGGCCGGAACAAGCGGTTTCGCACCCGACGGGCCTTGATCCAGATCGTCCGCAGGTCGATTTCCGGGGAAGACAGCCTGAGGGTCGCGTCGAGGTGGGCCAAGTCATCGGCCAGACGTCCCATTTCCTTCCGGTGATGCTCGATCAGCCCCGTCAGTTCCGCGCGTTTGGTGATCAGGGCCGCAACGACGTGGCTCTCTGCCATGAGAAATGTTCGCGCCTGCCAGTCGTGAGCTGGGCGATGACCACCAGCCAGTCACTTGGTCAGCCGGACCAGGATCGCGTCCCCGGCCAGCACGCCGGCCGCCGCAACGCGCCGACGCTGCCGCCGCCAGATCCCCGCGAAGCGCCCCACGCCCGCCACCAGATCCGCGAGGCGTTTCACCCTGCCCACGCGGCGGCTTGGGCCATAAGACACCAGCTTGAAGGCGCCCATGGCAAAGCGCAGCGGCGAGGCCGGGGGCGAAAACAGATCACATTCACAGTCCAACCTCCTGGCCAGCGCGCGGTAGGCTGTCGGATTCCACCGGCCCAAGTGGTGCGGTGGATGGTTCAGCACATCGAACCACTCCGACTCGAACGACATCGGGGAGTTGGGCGTGCTGACCCATAGCGATCCTCCGGGCTTCAAGAGCGAGAGCATCTGCTCCACGAACTCCACCGGCTGCTCGACATGTTCCAAGCAGTGGAAAGAGGTCACGGCGTCCAAGGACTGCATAGCCACGAATCCCGCGCCCAGGGCGGACTCGATGCTGCCGCAATGGCTGGGCAGCCCCTTCGCCTCGCATTCGCGAATGGCCAATGGGCTGAAATCCAGGGCGTGGCGGGCCTTGATGGGAAGAAAGTTCAAGGAGGACAGGAACCGTCCCGATCCGCACCCCACATCCAACACCGTGAACCCGTCGGTTCGGCCTGCGGATTCAGCACGCAAGCGATCCGCCACCTCGCGATACTCCCAGCGCGTCCCCGGGTAATAGAACGGGAACCCGCCGATCCACTGGTAGAACACCTCCGAACCCGCCCTTGGCGGCCAGGCAAATTCAAAGTCTGTTTCGACACAGCGCCAAAGCGAGTAGTCACACTCCACAGCTGTCGCAGGCGGTGGTTCTTGAAAATACTCCTCGAGAGACTTCCGAAGAAGGACCTCGGGCAGGTCGCGAACCCGCTGGGGCGGGCGGTCGCTCAGCGGGCTTTTCGGGAGATGCTGTGTCATCACTGCGCTCACTAGAAAGGTTCAAGAAGGATGGGAGATCCAACGGCACATTCGCAGGTAGTCAGGGCACGTGCATCAATCCCATGAAAGATCGAGGAATCGAGCGTGCAGGCTGTCGGAAGTCGTGGCGATGCGGCGGTGCAGCGGAGATGAGCCGATAGGGCGACAGATCGCTATCGGCCAGCCGCAGCCCCGCGCCATAGACAGGCGGCAGCGGAGCCGGCGCGATCGCTGCGTCGCCGTAGTCGCGGAGAACCCGCGCCACGTAGCCGCGGGTCTCGGCATAGGGCGGAATCTGGTTGCCGTGGCGCATGACGGCCCCTTCGCCGGCGTTGTACGCCGCCAGCGCCAGCGGCACGCTGTTGAAGCGGTCGAGCAGCAGCCGCAGGTAGGCCGTACCGGCACTGACATTGCTCTCCGGGTGCTCGCGGTCGGCGACGCCGAAGCGACTGGCGGTGGCGGGCATCAGTTGCATCAGGCCGACTGCGCCCTTGGGCGAGACGGCGTCCGGCCGATAGCCCGACTCGGCGCGGATCACCGCATGGACCAGCCCCGGATCGACGCCCCTGGCGCGCGCCTGCCGTTCGATCAGCGGCGAGAACGGGTTCGTCACCCGCAGCCGCTGCGCTGCGCCACTGCCACTGCCGCTGCCGACGGGCCGGCCCGCGGTGCCCTGCAGCACGTACTCCGAGCGCTGGATGCTCAAGCGGAAGGGGCCAGGTTCGCTCGCCACCCTGGCCGACGGAACCGGGGGTCGCAACTCGGCAGCTGACGGCGCAGCCGGCAGCGGCGGCGCCGCGAGCAGCAGCGCCGCCGACCAGAGTGCGCGCAGCCGCAGGCGCCGACCGTCAATACGCACCGGCATCCTTGAAGACGAGGGCGACGGTGCGGAAGATGATGTACAGGTCGAGCTTCAGCGACCAGTTGCGCAGGTACTCGAGGTCATAGGCGACTCGCCCTTCCATCTTGTCGAGCGTCTGCGTCTCGCCGCGATAGCCGTTGACCTGCGCCCAGCCGGTGATTCCCGGCTTCACCTTGTGCCGCACCATGTAACCCTTGATCAGCTTGCGGTAGGTCTCGTTGTGCGCAACCGCGTGCGGCCGTGGGCCGACGATGCTCATCCTGCCCTGCAGGACGTTGAAGAACTGCGGCAACTCGTCGAGCGATGTCTTGCGCAGGATGGCTCCCGCTCGCGTCACGCGGGGATCGCCGCGGCACGCCTGTGCCACCAGCGGCCCGTCCTCGCAGACCGACATCGAGCGGAATTTGTAGACGATGATCTCCTTGCCGTCGAGCCCGTAGCGGCGCTGCTTGAAGATCACCGAGCCGGGTGAGTCGAGCTTCACCAGCAGCGCCACCAGGAGAAGGATCGGCGAGATGAGGACGAGGATCAGCAGCGAGATGACGATGTCGCTGCACCGCTTGACGATCCCGTTGAGCCCGGCGAAAGGAGTGTCGCGCACAACCATCACCGGTACGCGCCCGACCGCGTCCATGCGCGCCTGGATGAGGTCGGTAACGAAGACATCGGGAACGAAGTAGACCGAAGCGGTCGTGTCGCGCAGCGCGTCGAGCAACGACAGGATGCGTGGCTGCGTCGCCATCGGCAGCGCCAGGTAAATCGCATCGACGGCCTGCTTCTTCGCGTAATCGGCGACGTCGGCAAGGCGCCCCTTGAGCTGATCGGCGGCAATGCCGAGGCGCTCGACTTCGCGATCATCAAAATAGCCGTCCAGTTTGATCCCCAACATCGGATGCGCCGCAATCTGCGCCGCCAGGTGTTTGCCCAACCCGTTGCAGCCGACGATGACTCCCCGCCGCGCCGGCCCGCTGGCGCGCAGCAGCAGGGGCATCACCTGCCGCAGGAACAGATGACCACTCAGCTGCAACAGCGGCGTCAGCCACAGCAGGCCAAGCAGGACTTCCGGTGGGAAAACCTTGTAGAGACTGGTCGCCCAGCCGAAGAAAACGAGCAACGAAGCGTTTGCCAGCCAATTGAGGAACACTTCACGGACAACGTGCCGCAGCCGCAGCTGAATCAGGCTTTTTCCCGGGAAACCGACGGCAAAGAGAAGAACGCCGAATACCAGATAATGGTTGTAGGCATCATCACCGGACCAGTACATCAGCAGGACAAGAGCAACGATCTGCGCCGCTGGGTCAACCAGCGACTCGACGAACTGGAACAATGATCCGCCTACCCTATTGACGCCGAAAAATGGTCTGTTTCTGGCCATCGCAATCGCTTCCCGCAAGAAAATGCACGTCTGTTTAATCTCCCAGACGCGTTTCGCCCCGCGCCAGCCGGCCGGGTCGATGAGTCTGTCATCACACGGCCATTCTATAGACTGAAAGCGCCGCCACCGTGACGTAGTTCTCACCGGGGAAATCGACCGCATGGCAAGCTTCGCAGCGTCGGAAATGCGGAAAAGACGTAATCGGCGCCAGGCAACATCAGGCTGTCGATCGCGGTCAGACATCCGCATCGGACGATGGCGCTCGCGGACGAAACAAGCTGCTGGCAAGCCAAGGCGGCAGAGCACTTGGCAGCACGAGAGGGCCTGCCGGGGCGTCCGCAGGGCGGCCGATAACGATAATCGGTGATCGCGGCTACCGACAGGCAGGCGAGTTTCACCAACAGAGAAACCAGATGATCCTGACTTCATCGGCAAACGACTTCGACAGCGCCCTGCTGGTGAGGACGATGCGCGCCTCGCTGGCGGTGGAAAGTCACCTGAGCCTTCTGCTGTGGTTGCAGGGGGACGTCCGCCGCATGATTCCGCACGACGTGCTTGTCTCCTGCAACGGGTCGCTCGGTAGTGAAGCCTATCACTACGATATTGTTTCGGCGATTCCGGGACTGCGCACCTCGCTGGTGCCTCCGCGCACGGTGCAGATATTCGCCGAGCGGATTCACGAGGACTGGGCTGCGGCCGCGAACAATGCCGGTCCGGCCGCGCTCTCCCGTGACTTCGCACGCTACCTTGCGGATGCAGAACCGCACGCCGCCCTGGCGACGATGAAACACGCCCTCTGCCACGCCATCCCGGATACGCGTGTCAGGGTCGATCACCTGTACATCCTGCTGCGGCAGCGAGAGGGATTCAGCAGCCAGGAACGGCGCCTGTTCGAGCTGCTGTTGCCGCACGTCGACGCCGCGTTCAGCAAGATCGAAGCCCTTCCGGTCCTGGCAAGGAGCCGTCCCGGCTATACGAGCGTGCTCGACTCGCTCGGTGTCAGCAGCCTCAGCAACCGTGAGCGCGAGATCCTGGAATGGGTCCGCCGCGGCAAGACCAATGTCGAGATCGGCATGATCCTCGGCATCAGTGGCTTCACGGTCAAGAACCACCTGAAGAGCATCTTCCAGAAGATCAATGTCAGCAACCGGGCGCAAGCGGTGGGCAAGCTTGAAGCGCTGAACACTTCCAGCAGCCGCTCCCTCGTCACCGGCTGAACGGTCGTCGGCCGCACAGGCAAGCATACCGCTCAGCGCTCCGCCACCATCCCTCGTGGCAGCCACATAGGGCCGGAAGCGCTGTCGCGCCGCCTGCAGTCGTCAGGCGACGCTGGTTCCAGATTTGAGAGGCCGGGGCGTGACATTGCGGCCTTCGCGATCCGACGCAAGAAACAAGAAACCGCCATCGCGAGCGGCAAGGCGGCAGGTGAATAAGGTCTGAATTCGCCACCGTCCGCGCACGCAAACCACACGGGTCAACGGAAAAGCTTCCTGTTCCGTGGTCGGCACAGGAAGCTTTCTGCCATCAAGTCGTACCTACCTGATCCCGGTTCAGTCAGCGACCCAGTCGGAACCAAATGATCCTGATCCAGCTCGCAGGCGGTACCGCAAGGAAGGCCCGGATCCAACGCCCGGATCCGCGTCATTATGTTTGCGAGTCGCCTCGCATGATGACGCGGAACACCACTCAGTCAGCGGCTCAGACGCCAGAGCGGCTGCGGCGACGGGCGATCGCTCCCACCAGACCAAGTCCAGCGAGCATCATCGCAAAGGCCTCGGGCTCCGGAACCTGAGTCGTCAGCAGGAAGTCCTGATGATTCGCGTTGGTCAGCTTGTCGGCGAAGAGGGTCGGCAAGGTCGAATTGATGTTGCCCCATTGCGCATTCAGGTTGTTGATGGCGGTTTGCGTGCCGGCATTTCCACTGGTGGCCTTGAACGTACCGCTCGCGAGATTGTACGTACCGCCCGTCTCGTAAATTACTTCCCACACCGCCGATTGCATGGCTGCCGATTTGTCTGCCGAGTTGTTGAAGGTGGGGTTGGCGGCGAGCCAAGTAAGCAGCCGGCTCAGCCCCAGATAAACGGGGTTGGTCCAGGCCGTGGTACCAGAAACGATCGAATACGTGTAGCTCGTATTGAAGCTGAAGCTCTGCGTCAGTTCGGCGCAGAAGGTGGTGAAGGCGTTGCCGTCGAGGGTGCCCGAGAACTGTCCGGCTCCACCGCTATAACTCGGCGAAACGACGCTGACACTGGATGGTCCGCCATTGGTGTAACCAGTCATAAAGACCGTTGACGCGGCGGCTGGAGCAGCAAACGAGGCTGCCAGGCCCAGGGCGGCAATACCCCTGGCGATTTTTTTCAGTTCCATGGTTGGTTTCCTTTCCTTATTTATTCATAAAATCATGGCTTGTGATCAGGAAACTGGTTCTTCAGTCCCTATTCCACGGTTCCCAATCTACCGGCGCACTCCTCCCCCGACAATGGCCCGATCGGACTAGTCCCAATGGATGAGCGAACTGCCAAATAATTCTCGGATTGCAGCCCGTGGGCGCGCTATGCTGTAAAGATGATTCTGAGCATATTCATGAAGAATCATATTTAGCAATATCTTGGGCGGCTTACTTGATTCCTTCTCCCACGACTGCCCAGCTTCCGGAGTACGCGCGCCTGCAGAGCCTGCAGGCCCTGCGCGGGATCGCTGCGCTGCTGGTGGTGCTCTACCACACGGGGACACTCTACGCCGTACATACCGGCCAAGTGCTGTGGCAGAACGCCTTCCGGGCTGGGTTCGCCGGCGTCGACGTCTTCTTCGTGCTCAGTGGGGTGGTGATCTGCTGCGCCCACGCCCAGGACATCGGCAGGCCGCAGCGTGCGCTTCGTTTCGCCGCCCGGCGCAGCTTCCGGCTCCTGCCGGTCTACTGGCTGGTGGTGGCGATGAAGGTGCTCAAGGATGGCGCCACCGTGCCGCTCGTTACGCTCCTGGGCGCCGTCCTTCTGGTGCCGGTGCCACGGCCCTACATCACCGTCGCCTGGACCCTGTCGTACGAACTGCTCTTCTACACGCTGTTCTTCGGCTGCATTCTGCTGCCGTGGCGCCGCTGCGCGGCGCTCCCCCTTCTCGCCCTGCTCGTGCTGCCAATGCTGTCGCTGGCAGGGCCGGCCGATAGCCCGGCGCTGCAGCAGGCGGCGCGTTTCCTGTTCAACAACCACCTCCTGGAGTTCGCGTTCGGCGTCCTGGTGTATGGCCTGTTGCGACGCTTCGGTCCTCCCTCGGCGGCTGTCAGCGCCACGTTGGCCGTAGCCGGCGTGGCCGCCTTCGGCGTCGCGGCCGTGCTGGGAACCCGGATCAGCCAGTCGCTCATTGGCCAGATCGGACTCAGCGCGCACGACGTGGCCGAGTTGCGGGGCAACGCTGTCCTCGAACAGGCGGTCTACTGCTTCGGCCTGCCCGCCGCCGTGGCGATCCTCGGGCTCATCGGGCTCGAGCGCCATGACCGCCTGCGGCTTCCGTGGCAAGGCGGGTTGACGTGGATCGGGGACATCTCCTATTCGCTCTACCTGACGCACGGCTTCGTGATCAACTCCCTGCTGGGAGTGGGCTCGATACGCGACTGGATCGTGCGCCAGCCGTTGCTGTTGGTCGTCGTCTGGGCGGCAACGCTACTGCTCGCCTCGATCCTCCATCGGGCCGTCGAGGTGCCGGCACTGCGCTGGGGCGGGGAGATCAGCAGGCGCCTGAGGTAAAGGCAACGGACAACAACTGGACGGCCAACTGGATGGGGTTCAACGGACGCCGACAGCGCTAGTGTCGGCGTCGGCCTTGAGCAACGCCGGAATCCGCGCGAGGATGCACGGCACCGGGCCAGCGCCCGTCCGGCGCGGATGACTTGACGGGGTGCTGCAGCGGCTGCACTCCGTCGCTTCTGGCGTAATGTCCGTGGCCAGGAGCTGGGCCGGGACGCCGGCGGTGGGCCACGGCAGCGATCATCAGCGGATCAGGATCTGGTTCGCTCCAACGACCACGCAGCCGTCCGGCGCATCGCGGGTGACGACCGCGTTGGCACCGATCGTGACGTTGTCGCCTATCCTGACCGGCCCGAGAATCCTGGCACCCGCACCGACATAGCAGCCCCGCCCGAGAGTCGGGGCCCCGTCCGGCTCGGTCAGGCTCTTGCCGCCGATGGTGACCTGCTGCATGACGGTGGTGTTCTCGCCGATGACCGCCTGACTGTGGATCATGATCCCGTACGGATGCGGAAACATGATGCCGTCGGGAAGATCGCAGTAAACGTCGCTGTTGAGGAAGACGCACACCAGCCGGTGCAATCGTGGGCGACTCCTCTTTCCCCTGGTGGCCCAGATGAGCAGTTTGGCCGCAGCCGGGTTTTCGACCTCCATCATTCATCTCCTCTGACTGTTCGTCCGCAGGCACCCGCTCCGCGAAGCTCGCGACGCGCCATGCCGGATAACTTGCCCAACGAAAGAGCCTGCTCCTGGGACACTGCTCGGCTCATCGCCACTGTTCGCCCAATGCGCGCCTCGACTGGCGCGTACACGGTTTCCACCCTGTCGTCCCACGAGGCCGCAAGCGCCCTGTCGCGTGCCCCTTCGCGCAAGCGGGCCAGCAACTCCGGGGACCTGGAGAAGTCGACCAGGGAGGCGGCAAGTTTCTCGACCACACCTTGCTGATCGACACCCCGCGCCGCGATCGCCCGACCACAACTCCCATCCACCATCTCGGCGGGACCGCCAAGGTCCAGGCACAGCACCGGCAGACCGCTGGCAAAGGCCTCGAGAACGACGTTGCCACTCGAGTCATGCAGGCTGGGAAAGAGGAGCAGGTCGTGCTCGCGATACCGTGCAAGAAGCTCCGCCTGCCTCAACTGCCCGCAGAAGGTGACCCGCGAGGCAATGCCGAGCGTCGCCGCCATCGTCTCCAGCTTCCCGAGAAGCGGCCCGCTGCCAACGATCGCAAAGTGGATGTCGACGCCGGCAGCCGCGGCTCTGGCCACTGCTGCGAGTGCCAGGTGAACCCCTTTCAGACCGATCAGCCGACCAGCGTAGAGGCAGCTGAGCTGGCCCGACACCGGCGGCCGCGAGCCTTTCGCGATGCGCTCGCGACCGATGCCGATCTCGAGCGAGACGGTCGCGCTGCCGCCAGCCCTGGCGACCCAGGCGGCCGTCTCGCGCGTCTTGGCAATGACCCAGGGCGACTCCCTGAGACAGCGGCGCAACGCCGGATTCCAGAGTGACGCGAGATTCACCGCGTAGCGCAGGAACTCGCTGACGCGCGACCACAGGTTCGGCATTCCGAGAACCAGCGGCCAGGGAGCCGTCTCACCGCCTCCGACAGGACCGAAAATAAACGGAATGCCCAGGCGATGGAGCAAGGTTGGCTGTCTCCAGACGCCGAAGGTCAGGTGATGTGCAACGTCAAAGCGTTGCCGCAGATGGGCGGCACGAGCGACCCCGACGACGCCGCGTTGCCACAAGGCGTAGTACAGATGAACGCCGCGCCCCCCGCGTTTCCACCACGCCGCCCAGCGCGGCAGATCGTAGTAGAGAAAGTGAAGCCGCGAGAGGTAAGGCTCGCCAACGTGGCCAAGCGCTTCGCGGATCGCCGCGCGGTTGTTGCTCCGCGTCAGCACCCATACCTCGTGCCCGCGTCGGACGAGGGCGAGGGCCCAGTTCCAGCCGACTCCCGGCTCGGAACCCTTGGCAGGCTCACAGGCGTAAGCGGAAAGGAGGACCTTCACGCCGCGTACCTCATGCGCTTGCGCCCGACTGTACCGATCTGTGCTGCACCACCAGGTTCCCCTCCACACCGTCTGCGACCGTCATAGGAACATCTTAGGCCGGCTGCCGGCTGGCGACCGTGAGCAATTCCGCAGGCTGCAGCAGATCGTCAGCGGTGGCAGGCGAGTTGCCAGAATGCACGCACGAGGAAGACCGAATTGGTCACCAGATAACGCCGCCACAGTCGGCGCGGTTCCGAGAGCAGCCGATGCAGCCACTCGAGACCCGATCGCTGCATCCAGAGCGGTGCGCGCCTGGTCGTTCCGGCGTGGTAGTCGAAGGCGGCACCGACGCCGATCATCACGGCATTGATCTTGCCGCGGTGCGCGGCCATCCACCGCTCCTGCTTCGGGCAGCCGAGACTGACCCATACGGTACCGGCCCCGGCAGCATTGATCATGTCGACTATCGCCGAGTCTTCGGTCGCAGACAGCGTCCGGAACGGGGGCGAGAACGCGCCCGCAATGCGCAGTCCGGGAAAGGTGGCGAGCAGGCGCCCCTCCAGTGCATCGAGGGTTTGGTTGGTACCGCCGTAGAGGAAGATGGCTTCATCACGCTGTGCTGCCTGCTGGCAATACTTCCACATCAGGTCCGGCCCGTTGATGCGTGCCTGGCCGCGATGACCGGTCTGGCGCAACATCCACGCCACTGGCGCGCCATCGGGCGTCGCCATGTCGGCACCACTGACGACCCGTTCGAAGTCCGGCGACTGGGTCGTCATGACCACCGAGTGAACGTTGGTTATGCAGACATAGCGGCTCTCCCTGGCGTCAGCCCAAGTCTGGATGCGATTGATCGCCTCATCCCAGTCGACGGCGTCGACCGTCGCCGCAAGGACCCGCCCGGTCCTGCGCGCAACTGCTGCTTTCATGTGACGTCCCCTTTCGCCTGCGCAATGGCTTCCTTGTAGATGGCCATCAACTGGTGGTAATTGCCGTCTGCAGTGAAGTGCGCTTCGTAATGCGAACGCGCGGCGCGACCCATGCGCGCCATTTCTGCCGGGTGCGCATTCGCCCAGCGCAGCTTGCTGGCCAGGTCATCCGCATCGCGCGGTTCGAAAAGGAAGCCGGTCACTCCGTCGTCGATGAGTTCGGCCAGTGCTCCGATACGGCTCGCGATCACCGGCAATCCGCAGCCGAATGCTTCGACCAGAGTGCGCGGGAAATTCTCGTACCAGATACTGGGCAGGACGAGCGCGCTGGCAGCAACCATCCGTTCCCGAACCGCCGCCGACTGCAGGGCGCCGAGCCCGTCAATGTTGGCCACAGAAGTCAGCAGGCTCGCCTCCGGGCCGGAACCGGCGACCGCGATGCGTGCATCGGGAACTTTCGACGCGGCATCGACGAGGGTCCGGATCCCCTTCTCGGCCGACAGACGGCCGACGAAGAGGAACCCGCTGCGCTCGCCGGCTGGCGGCGGTGCGAAGTCAACGAAATTCGGTTTGACCAGAACCCGCTCGGCTGGCAAACCACCTTCGACAAACTTCCGGCGGCAGAACTCGTTCAAGGCGATGTATCGTGCCACCTTGTTGCGCCACGTACCGAGCGCCCGGTGCGTCGTCAGCATTCCCGCCAGGACGGCACTCTGCCCCATGGACCCGCGATAACAGGCCCTGGTGACGCCGCGCCACGGCACATGCCCGAGACAGTCCTCACAGACGCTCTCATGGCGCAGGAACATGGCCTGTGGGCAGAACAGGCGGAAGTTGTGCAACGTCTGCACCACCGGGATCCCGGCCCTTTCCGCCGCCCAATAGAGCGACGGGGAAATCAGCGGGAACGTATTGTGGACGTGGATGACATCCGGGCGGGCGTGCGCCAGGATCCCGCCCATCTCGGAAATCGTCTGCTGCGACCAGATGGTCCCGGTCAGCAGGCGCAGGCGCGAGATGCCGGCAATGTCGCGGTTGTCCTTCTGATAAAGCTCGACCGCGTGCCCGTACGCACGCAGCAACTCGGTTTCCGCCTCGACCACGCTATCTTCACCGCCTCGTTGCTGGTAGGCGTTGTGGACAATCAGTATGCGCATCTCGGAACCATGGTTGTCGGGTGAAGGGGAAGGCATGTCAGCGCGGCCTGATCGATACCGTGGCGTCGCCGTTTGCGGCACGGCGCAGCGGCCAGCGGCCGTTGTCCCGGATGACTCCTGCCGCCCGCTCCGCCAGGGGCTCGTGCAGCAGACGAAGCGTGCCCAGGCAGTCGGCGCAGTCCGCCACGACCTGGTCGCGGGCGTCGACCCCGCCGCTGGCCTCGACGTACATGCTCAAGGTGTCCAGAAGATAGAGCCGGAACATCTGGGCGACTTGGGCGAGAGACGCATCGACCGCGGGCAGGACCGCCTGCAGGTGGGAGCGCCCAGCCTGCAGCAGGGCCATGAGGGGCCGCGGCCGCAGCCTGGATCGCCGCACCAGGACGCGCTGGATGCAGTGGAAGTGGAAGAAGTCGTGCAGCGGCGTCGCACTGTCCTGCGCGTACTCCCAGTCGAAGACGGTGATCGCCCCTGCGTCCCGGTTGATGTTCCAGGGTGCGAAGTCGCCATGGCCAATGCAGGTCGGAATCACCCGCCCGCGCAACTCCGAGTCGATCCGCTGCCAAGCCTCGAGCGGGCCTGCCAGTAGCGGCGAGGCAACGCTTTCGGAAAGGCGGAGAAAGCGACCATGCAGGCGCTGGCGCAACGGCGCCTCATCCCACAACCACTCGCTGCTGCTGGCCCGGCACAAGTGCTCGAGAAATCGGCGATGCCGGGGTCCCAGTTGAGCTGGCGATGGCAGCACGCTGGCAGCGGGCATCGTCAGGAAGCGTCGCCCGCTGGTGAGGCAACCGGCGCGTGCAAGTTCAGGGACGTAAGCCTTCAACTCGGCGATCTGCCCGAGGCGGGCCAGCCACGATGCTTCACCGGCCAGCAGTTCATCCGCCCCCGGACGGAACGCGACCTTGCTCACCCAGGCCCGGCCCGCCGGCGAGACGCTGAGTACGACGACCTTCTGGAAGGGCCCGGGCGAGCCAAACTGGATCAGCACCGGCGATGCGCCGCTGTCTGCCGGTAGAACCTGCTGCAGCAGGTCGGCCTCTCCGCGAGCCATGAGGACCGCGCCATGCGGCCACGCCAGACCAAAGCGAGCGGCGTGCCAGGCGGTCCGCGCCAGCCATCGCCGCGCTCGAGAGCGCAGCAGATAAGCCAGCTCGGGCAAATGCTCCAGATCACCCCGGCAATAGAGCTGCCGGGCACTGACGGGCAACAGCGGCTGCCAGCCCATCCCATCCGGCGGGCCTGCAGGCTGCTGCTGGAGCGAGAGCGCGAGCCAGTCGCGCCATTCGCGTGCATCGCTCATTCTGCTGCCGACGCCAGGTGGTAGGGTTTGAGCGCGGCGACGACGGATTCATCGACGACCGCACCATAGCCGCCGGCGACGAGCTTCGCGCCGACCCGCAGTGCCGTTCCGGTCAGTCGGTTCAGCGGCTGCAGTCCCGGCCACGCGGCCAATCGGCAGCGGCTGCGAATCTCTTCGTCCTCCAGGCGTCCCTGCGGTCGCAGCGAACGCGTCTTCTGCTGCGGATAGAAGCGCATGCAGGAGAGGTACTGCGGTATATGCGCGATCCGCGTATGGCGTGAGAATCGCTCCCAGAGATCACTGTCCATCGCCAGATTGAAGCGCGGATCGAGGCCGCCCACCTGCTCGTAGAGGCTCCGCCGCCAGAACATCGAAGGTTGTGGAATGAAGTTGTGATCGAAGAGGAAGGCGTGGCGGAAAAAGGCGCCCTCCTTCTTCGGCCGCAGGAAGTGGCCGTTCGCATCAATCCACAGCGAATCGCCGTACACCGCCTGCACGCCCGGATGGGTGGCAAAGAACGCTCCGACGCGGTGCAGGGCGCCGGGCAACAACAGATCGTCCGAACACAACCAACCCTGCACTTCGCCGCGTGCGTGCGCGAATCCCTTGATCAGCGCGTCGGTCTGGCCGTGGTCGCGTTCGCTGACCCAGTGGGCGAGCGACTGCTGATGCCGCTCGATCACGGCTACGCTGCCATCGGTCGAACCACCGTCGATGACGATGTATTCGAGTCCGGGGTAACGCTGATCGAGGACCGAGCGCAGTGTCGCGTCGAGGTACGCGCCCTGCTGATAGGAACAGGTGACGATCGAGATGGAAATAGTCATGGACTTGCGACCAGAAGAGTGATCGGCCTGAACTGGACATCCAGCGCCGCAAAGGGTCCCCGACCGCCACCGTGACGGCCATCGGGTTCCGGAAACAGGATGCGCGCCGCCGCGCGCATGGTCTGGCTCACCCGGTTGGCGGCCAGCGAGCCGCTGACATCCATCATGCGTTCATCCTCCGCAGTCGATGCAGGACGAACATTGCCTGCAGCGTCATCGCCGTCGCCAGGCTGAGCGATGTTCCCAGCGCTGCGCCCTGCATTGCATGGTTGCCGATCAGCCACAGACCGACGGTGAACGTCATCACGGTCGCCCCCAGATTGCTGAACAGACCGGATCGCGAGTCGTGGAGTGCCAGCGCATAGGCCCCGAATACGGTTCCCATGAGCGAACACGCAGCGCCGATCGAAAGCGTGCCGAGAATGTCGGCGGCCGAGTCATAGCGACCGCCGTAGAGGAAATGCAGCACGGGCTCGGCGAACCAGCGAACCGCGACGACAAAGAGGCCGCCGGCGCATCCGGCAAGCAGGCTCGTGCGCAGGAGGTCACGGCGAAAGGCGGCGCTGCCATCCCGTTGCAGGATGGTCGCCGCATTGCCGGGTACACAGTTCGCCACGCTCTGGGTGATCAGGCCCAACAGGTTCAGCAGGTTGAGGCAGACCGAGAAACTGGCGACGGCCACGGGGCCAAGCGGGACGAGTAGGAACGGGTACAGCTGCCCGGCTCCCCAGATGGCGAGCACAGTCGCCAGCAGCCATTTGGACAGCGGCCACTGCTCCTCGATCACTTCCGTGACGGACAAATCGGCTGCCGGCTCCGGGTGCGTCCGCTCGATCCAGCGCAACGCCAGCAGGAAGGCAAGCAGCGACGATGCGGCCATGGCCAGGAATGCGCTCGCCGGGCTCAGGTAACCGAGAACCCCGAGTGGCAGCAGCACAACCAGTTGTCCGATATAGCTGATGATGTCATTCCAGAGCGCCAGTTCGTGGGCACCGGACGCATAGAAGAAGCGGCGCGCCGTTTCCTGCAGGAACATGCAGGCCAGGAAGATGATCGCCGAGGCGACCAGGCAGACATCGGCATCGAGAAAGAGGCCGCAGACGGCCACCAGCGAACCGGCCACCGGAATCGCCACCCAGTGTGCCTCGAGAAGCGCGCGGGCGCGTGCCAGCTGCAGCCAAGGCCTGTCCCGATCCTGCAGCACCGCCATCGGCTGCGTGAACACCGCTCGATGCAGGCCCGACAGGAAAAGGCACACCAGAAATGCCAGGCTGTAGTGGCCGAACGAGTCGCTGTCCAGCGTGCGTGCCAGGAACAACGCCGTCAGGAAATTGCAGCCGGAAACGACCACCTGGTCCGCCAGCGCCAGGAGCCCCGGTCGTATGGCCTCATTGGTCATCCTCATGGCCAGTGCGGCAGCGTTCGTGGGCCAGGGCCACGCCCCTGCCTGCCGGTCGCGTCCGCCGTGCGGGTCCTGGGTGCAGTCCGTCTCCTGATCTCACCCGACTCATCGATGCACGGCGTGACCGCGTCAGAGACGTTGCGAGAGCGAGCAACGGTCCCCCCCTTGCCGCCTGAGTTCACCAAGGCGGTCCGCCGGGCTGCCGGCAACGGCGTCCGGCTGCGCCGGGAGCAGCAGGACAGGAAGCGCAGTATTGGTTGGGGCTTCAAGCTGACACCTGCGAGGAGAGGCCAGGGGCCGGTCATCGCGGGCCAAACCTGGCGGTCGTTTCAATCGAACGGATCATCCATCCTTTTTCTCTCCCGGCGCGTGTGCTAAGTCACAGGTCGCCGGCGTTTGCGGCAGCGGCTAGCGCCGTTGCCCGCCAAACGCGGTAGAGGAGTGCGGCGACTCGGCGGCGTTCATCGCGACAGCCAGGTGCTCGCGGCGGGCCCTGGGCGCGCGCCAGCACCCACGTTCAACGCTGGCACCCGCTGCGCCAGTGCAGCCAGCGGGCGCGCTGCGACAGCGCCCATCCTGCCACGCAGCGCGCTGTACCATGCGAGTTGGTCTGCCAGCGGCAGGCGGGCATCGGCCTCGCGACGTTTCCCCGTGGGCAGCGCGAGCCATTCGCTGTGGGCATCGAGACCGGTCTCGATCCACTCGGCCGTGCCCAGCTTGCGGTTCCAGCCGATGCGCAAGGCGTTTGCCTCGCCGTCGCCGGCGAACAAGTTGCCATCGCTCCGGTTGTCCGCCAGTGGCGCCGGCATCGTCAGGGCGATCGCATTCCCCGCGATCACGTTGCCCGTCACCCAGTTGTTCCTAACCGAGAAATCCATCTCGCCGCGCGGATCACGCTGTCCCTCATCGACTATCGCTATGCCGTCGAGCCCGTTGCTGGCGACCAGGTTGAACGCCAGGGTACTGAGTGAGGTCTGGCGCAGGTAGATTCCCCGCTGGCGATTGCCAACGACCACGTTGTTGTCCACCAGGAAGCCCTGGCACATCTCCAGGTGCAACCCGAAACCGGAGTTGAACGCCAACAACGAGTCGGTGACCCGGTTGTTGCGGTTCTTCCAGTCAAACCAGAGACCATCGCCCTGATTGTCCGTTGCCTTGAAGCGTGTGATCATCGAGTTGTTCAGACCACCGTCACCGACAAACTTGGCACCACCGGCTTCCCACCATTTGTTGAAGCCGCGGGTATTGTTGTGACTGACGGTCACGTCGACAATCTTCCAGCCCGAACCTCTGCCACCCAGTCCGGTCTGGCCGCATTCGCTGAAGGTGCTGGCGACGATTTCGTGATCGGCTCCATTGAGTCCCATGCAGGTGCCGTCGGCGCGACGAATGCGAACGTTCTCGATGCGGATGCTCCTGCCTTCAAGTTGAACGGCACCGCCACGGGTGATGGCGGTGGTATTCGAATGCTCGAAGCTGAGGTTCTTCAAAGATAGGCGCTCGACACCCGTCGCAAGAACAAGCCGTTGCAGGGAGGCCACCTCGACGGTACGACCGGCGAGGCTGTCGACCGCCACGCGGATCATCACGTTGCCCAGCGCCCTGTCGTAGTGGAAGCTGTTCATGGGCATGCTCGCGCGGTTGCCGTCGACGCGCCCGGGCCAGATGCCGCCATTGCTCGCGTGCAGGGCCGCCAACGGGTGGTCCGGGCGGCCGGGATAGCCGTCGAACACGCTGCCTCCGATCTGCTGCAGCGGCTGGTCATCGACGAACACCTGTGCAGGTTCGTGGCCTATCGGGGCGATGAAGCGACCCGGACCCGCTGGCTGCCAAAGGCCCACGACGATCGATCCCTTGATCAGGGTTCGCCCTTGCGAGTCTCCCTCAATCACTGTGCGCGGGTTTCCTGCCCATGACCGGGCCGGAAAGAGCATCGGCTCCCGATAGACACCGGCGGCGATGAAGACATGGTCACCGGGTTGCAGGCGCCTCATCGCTTCGGCAATCGTCATCAGCGGTTGCGACCTGCTGGCAGCGCCGACATCGGAAGCATCAGGGTGCCGCGGGTTGACCACCAGAGTCGCAGCCAGGCCCGAGTTGGGGAAGATGGCAGGAACACCCAATCCCAGCATCACTCTCCACACGACAGCCCGCAGCATCCGGTGCAAGGGGCGTCGCTGCACCACCGGTCCGGCATCGGCTGCAGACGCGGGCGCGAGGTCTGCGGATGGCAGCGCGGGCGAAATGGGAGAGCACCGCCTCAGCGCCATGCGGCATACAGTCGCGAACGGATCCTGCTCAACCAGCCGACGGTTCGCGCTTGCAGCCGTGAAGCGGCCAGTCTACTCGTGAACTGAACCGAGGGCGATTCGAGATTGGCCACGCAGCTTTCCCTGCTCGATGTTGCAGCAATCGCATCGATCCTCGAGCGGCTTCCGCGCGACCGCAGGCCGTGCACCGGAGCCAGCAGGACCCACGAGTTGGGAACGTAGAGCCAGCGTTCGAAGCAGTCTTCCTGTGGCATGGGTACGATCCCCCGCTTCTTCAGGACCAGACTCCACAACGCCTGGTCGTGACGGTGACCACGAAAGAGCGCATGCTGCCGTTCCGGCACATGCGCGTCAGTGATCAACTCGCCCTCGGTTGCCCACGATGCCCATTCGGCGATTTGCTCACGCACGGATGCCGAGTTGCGCAGGCCGAACCAAGTGGCCTGGATCTGCCGCGACGCCATCACCGGGTCCTGCCAATGCCCGATTATCGCCTCGGCGGCCTCGCGCTTGCACCATCCGAGTTCGGGAAAATCAATCTCGAAACACAGGACGCCGCGCGCGCTCAGTTCGCGGTCCAGTGCGGCGAACCGCTCGGCACCGATGCTGGACAGTTCGCAGCCGGCATCCAGGTAGTAAAGGTGTGCGCCCTCCGGAAGTGCAGAGAGCATGGCCTGCACCAGCAGGGGTTTCCATCGCCAGTAGCCGTAGCCCCGAGGATGGCTGCGCGCAAATTCCGCCTGCTGGCTGGCAAAGGCCGACATCGCCGGATGATCGGCGGCCGGGTGCAGGATGGTGACGGTATCGAACCAGCCCGTCGCCCGAGCCTGGCGACCGAGACGTTCGGCGGCCAGCGAAAAGGGATGACCCGAGTGAAAGCTCACCAGATGGCGCTCTGCTGGCAGCCAGGTTGCCGCAGATGGGCGAGACATGAAAGCCGGTGGCGAATCAATGTAGATCTTCTCTTTTCCCATGCCATTTCCTCGTCCCGCACATGCCGTCGCCGCGGTCATGCTCCATGTCGGCGGGCTGCCGGGAGCGGCGGGCAATCCGCCCGTGCCGTACTCGTTGACTACCACGTCCGCAGCCGGACTAGGCGATGCCGACGTCGGCCCGTGCATCGCTTCGTCCCACCAGTTGCGAACCCGTCGCCTGGGACGACCCTGCAGATTCCTTCTCCGGGCACACCAGCGCGCACATCAATGCGGAACAGAGCCAGTAAACGTAACTGCTGCTCGCACTGTTCAAGACGGGATTGAATGCCATGACCGTCAGGCCGCTGGTGATGATCAGAAAGTACATGGCCAGCTGTGCTCGGGCGAAGCTTGGCTCCTGCTCGCCGGAAACCCAGTTCCTTGCCAGCACCTTCCAGGCCGCAAGGAGGATCGAAAGCAATCCGAGAACGAAAGGAATGGCGGCCAGCAAACCGCCGTTGGCCAGTATGTCCAGTGGATCGGAGTGCGTCGGCAATGACTGGGTACTTGAATTGACGACGAACAGATCGAAATGGTCGACCGCCGACGCGGCAAAGGCGCGTCCCCATAACCATGAATCCAGAAAACGGTCGATTGCCATCTGGTAAGTGTGCAGGCGGTAGACCGTGTTGCCGTCGGGCAGGTGCGATTTCGTCGCCTGATACAGGAATACCACTCCCAGTATGCAGCACATGCCGAGCAGAGCACCCAGGATCCGCCGCAAGCCGGCGCGAACGCGGTCTGGGTCCCTGGCAGTCCGGATCATCAGTTCGTCGACGAATACCCAGGCGAAGACCATCACCAGGACGATGTATCCAGTGATCTTGTTTGGCGCCACCGCTGCCAGTATGCACAACAGTGCACCGGCCAGGCGGACAAGAGGCTTGCGGCCAGCAATGAGTGGCATGGCAACGGCGACCAGGACCACATGCTCCATCGCGTGATAGATGATGGCGCCAAAATGGATCGTGTTCATGAGCACACCAAGCAATGAAACACCGATCAGGGCAATCGTGACGTTGCGCACGAGAATCGCCGGCGCGCGCGATGTCCTGATCAGCCACAGGTTGACCGGGCCGCCGAGAATCAGGGACATCCCCATGAGGAGGAAGGAACTGTCGATCGCGAGGGCGAACCTGGCATACATGCTGCCGCCGGTCACGAAGACGGCGAAGAGGAGCAAGCCGCGGTAGGTGCGCACGACGGCGCCGAGTTCTGGACGCAGGTCGGGCCGGAACAGCAGGCGACCCGCAACGCACAGAAGCGTCGCTGCGATCGCCAGGGTGGTCGGCAAATGACGGGTGAGCGCGCGTCGCCAGAGTTCGATGGCGAAGGGATCGACCGCCCACAGCACCTGCAGGGCGATGGCGAAGACCAACAAGCCATCGGTGAAGTCGATCGACGGCCTGCGCACTGCCGCAACAGCAGTTCGCGTCGGAAAAGAGGACATCTGGGTCATCAGTGCTCCATGCGACAGGTCATTGGCAAGTGGGTCGCGGCCCGTGTTCATCGTCCTGCTGGCCATTGCGAAACTTGACGACGCGCGCCGGAACACCGGCGACCACGGCGTACTGCGGGACGCTGCGAGTGACGACGCTGCCGGCAGCAATGATCGCCCCGTCATCGATGTGAACACCGGGCAGGATGATGGCACGGGTACCGATCCATACGTCGTTGCCGATGCGCACCGGCCGGCACGGCGCCGCTCCCTGGGCAATCATCGGAAGGTCCAGGCGGCTGACCTCGTGCGAGTTCGACATGACGACCACATCCGGCCCCATCATCACGTCGTCACCAATCTCGACATCATGGTCGATGCGGCACCCATGCCCAAGTTGCGAGCCGTGGCCAAGCTTGACGTGCGTTCCGCTCCCGAAGTAGGCGCGGCGCTTGATGATCATGTTGGAAAGGTTCTTCATTTCAGCCTCGCCGAACGTCGTCAATCATGCCGAAGACCAGGTAGAGCAACGCGGTCAGCGCTCCGAGGACGGTGCTCCAGACCAGCCCGATGGCCCCGAACTCGCTCGCCATGACGATCACCAGGAGCGTCGAGACAGCGGTTCCGAGCAATGCCGAGACGGCGATGCGCTTTGTCTGCAAACGCGCACGCTCATGGTAGTTGGCGACTCTGCTGGCGTAGAGGACGAAGACGTAGAGTGCCTGTCCCCAGAGGATCTCTGCGTAGGCGCTGTAGGCATCTCCCAGCAGGAGGCGAACGATCGGTTCGGCGAAGTAGGCCAGCGGCGGCAGCACCAGGGCCGGTATGCCGAGCACCGCGGCAGAGAGACGGGCGGCGTACTGGCGCAACGCGGCGCTGCCCCCCGTTCGATAGACCTCGGCGAAACGGATCGGCATCATGTTGTCGAGCGTTGTGCCGATGGCGTTGGTGAAACCGAGCAGGCCGGCGATCGAGCGATACGCCCCGACGCCGGCCGCCCCGACCACCGGCACGGCCAGATAGACCATGCCCTGCGAACCGAGCCATTGCGCCTGGAATGGCACAATGAAGTCCCGCGCGAGTCGCCAGTTCTGGGTCATGAACGAACGCGCAGCGGAGAACACGCAGGGCATCCGCAGGCGCACGGCAGCACCAATTGCAACCGGGACGCTTGCCGCGCCCCAGAGCAGGACGCCCAGGTCGAGCGTCATCAACCCCGAATTCGCCAGCAGGAAGGCCACGATCAGGATCGGCAGATAGGTCAGCGCGTCGAACGTGAGCAGGGCCGCGCCGTCCCGGTTGAGAAAGCAGAGCTGCCGGCACCACCCCAGCAGGGGGAGCGCGAAGGACGAAGCCGCCAAGCCGAGTACGGCCCATCCAGAGATGCCGGCAGCACCGCTTGCCAAGCAGAGCGACAGGCCCCCGGCCGCGACCAGCGCCAGGGCGCCACTGATTACGAACTGGGCCGACAGGCTGCCCGCGATCAGCCGTGCTCTCTCTTCGTGGTCCTCGACATGCGGTGCCCGGGTCACCATTGGGTTGGCGACCAGCGATACGCTGACACTGACGAAGTACTGCTGCGCAACGGTGATCAGAGCATAAATGCCGAAAGCCGTTGGCCCGAGGGTGCGGGCATAGATGATGGCGAGAACGAAGTTGCAGCCGCTGACCAGGATCTGGTCGGCGAGCACCCAGTGCACATGCCTTGTCCGCGGCAGCAGTCGCTGCAGCCAGCCGCTCATGGCCACATCCTGGTGCCGCTGTGTGCCGGTGTCGCTGCACCCGGGCGCTGCCGCAGCGTCATGGCTGGCTCGCGTAGCGGCAGGTCGCTCCCATGCCACATCAGAGCAACCGCCGCAAGGTGCTCTGCGCACGGACCCCGAGTCGCTCGCGCACGGCACAGACGGCCGCTTGCATGGTCTGCTCGACCGAGGTGCCCGAATCGATGATCACGGCGTTCGGCAGTCGATGCGCCAGCGCTGCGTAGGCCGCGGTCAGGGAACGGGCCGACTCCAGCGATATCTCGCCCTTGCGTGCGACGAGCTTCTCCGCCGGAGCGTCCAGCACCAGCCACAGGTCCGGTTGCGGTATCAGAGGCGATATCCACCGCGGCAGGGCAAAGCGTTCGGGCAACCGGTAACGCCGCCGATCGACGAGCAGGTCATGGTAGTAGCGGTCGAAGACGATCAGCGTTGAGCGGATCTTCGACGGCATCACTTGGCGCAGCCAGCTCGACCAGTAATCCGCGACAAACATGCCGATCTTCAGGCAACTGGCGAGTCGGCCGCGAGGCTCCTGCGCGTGCGGATCGCTGACCGTCGTTCCGCCTGCCGTTCGCCCGAAGTGCGGGCGCAGGTGGAAGCGCCTGACGCCACGGAAAGCGCATGCAAACTCCTTCTCGATGTGCTCGATCACCGTCGTCTTGCCACTGCCGTCGGGTCCCAGGATGGCAACGATGAAGCCGGTGGGATTGGTAACGCGCCGGAAGATCCGCAGGCACTCCTGAGCCCTGCTGCGCATCCGGCACGGCATCGACTCCCTCGGTACCCCCGCGCGCAGCCATCTGGCGAGCGCATCCTGCCGCGTGCGGAACCAGTCGACATCCGTTCTCGCAACCGCGCTGGCGACCTCCTGCACGAGTTCGGCGGGAAACATTCGCCGCAGCGACTCGCGGCAACCGCTGGCATCCTCGTTCAACAGGTTGCCAAGCTGCTGCAGGTGACGCAGTTCCACGCACTTCTTTTCCACCCGCTTGAAGAGATAGTATTCAAACTCGACTGCCGCTGCCGGGATCCAGAAACCCCCGGGTGAGCGCCGTCGCGTCGCGAGAACAGACTCGCTGCGCAACCACAACCGGGCGTCGAAGCGATAGCTGGCCGCCGAATCCGGGTGCAGGTAGGCAATCCGCCCGCCCTCCTGGCGTGCGAGGACGAAGTAACGTGCCGATATTTCATGTTCGAGAATCTGGACGATCTGCGCACCGCTGACGCACTCCGGCGCGCTGAGGATCGCCGGGAGTCTGGCGAAATCACGCTCGCAGACCATGAAGTCGATATCGGAAGCGATCCTTTCCGGATAATCCCGATGGCCGGCGAGGATCACGTACGGAATGTCATGCGATTCCAGTGCAGCACAGAACTCGATGAACATCTGCTTGCGGACGGCGTCAAGGCGGCTTGGTCTGGGCGATACGCTTCCTGCCTGATCAAGATCGGCAGCGACTGCAGTACTCATTCCTGGTTCTCCTTCAACGTCTTCCCTTTCGCCCCGTATCTCATCAAATGCTCTCTCCACCATCAGCGAAGCCATTGCCGGAGGCCGCGGTAGGCCGCTTCCGGAAGAAGTGCCCTGGCGACTTGGTTCCTGGTGAACTTGATCTGGCGCGCGTAATCCGATCGGATCAGCCGAAGAAAATCCTTGTCGGACGTTCCACGCAAAATGTTGTTGCGTCGGAGCAGTTTTGAGGCCTGGAAGGGCGGGCGGTTGACGCCCCAGTCGGTCGTCAGCAGGTATTCAAAGCGGGCATCAAGTGCTGCGCGCACCACCTCATGGTGATAGCCGCCGCCGGGAAAGGCGAGTGCATCGACGCGATGCCCGAGGATGTCTTCGAGAATCTCCTTGCTGCGGAAGATCTGCCGACGCGATTCGTCGCTGCTCAGGATGTCCAGTTTGACGTGATCGTGCGAATGCGAACCCACCTTCATCCCGAGGCGCTCGAGTTCACGAACCTCATGCCGATCGAGATAGCCCGTGCTGCCGATGTTGGCCGTGGAGATGAAGAACCAGCCGGTGAAACCCTTCCTGGCCAGGCACTCCGCGTTGATGAGGTCACTCCTGTAACCGTCGTCGAAGCTGATGCCGATCCGGTACCCGTCGTCGGCGAAATCCAGCCTGTGCGAACGCAGGACGCCTAGCCCGGACTGGACGATGAGGTCGACCTGATGGCCGAATTCGTCGTGCGTCAGCACGTAGACATCCTTGCCAGTGGTTACCGCTTCGGTACGGTGATAGGTTATGAACTGCAGTGGCATGGATCACTCGCGTCAATGGCTTTGCTGAATGTTGCCGGCGGCAGACCGGAGATCCGCTCCCCGTCCTGCGCGCCATCGGCGTCCCGGGGAGGCAACCGCTGCCGGCCGACAGTGCCCTGGCCGGCGATCGTTGCTCGGGATGCGCTGATGCTCATGGTCGATCGGCAGCGCTAGCGTGTCGTGCGCCCAGCCAGCCGGATCCGGTCCTCGGCCGTGGTTGCCGCGAGCATGTCGCTGATGAACTCGTCGTGAAGTGCGTAGGCACCGGCGTCCTGCTCACTGATCGACGACACGCGCACGAGCATTCCGTCCGGAACCTTGCCCGTGATGCCGTAGCGCAGTTGCAGCAGCTTGCGGCTGAGCCCCGGCAGGGCGACCTGGTCGCCAACCGTTATCCAGTAGGTGATCGGCTCGGTTCTCCTTCCCTGCGCGGCGACGAGTCGGCGGACGGGAAGGACGCCGGTGGACATCGCCAATTCACTCTCGAAACTCTTCGAGAGATGAAAACCCTGCGCGGTGTAACAGAACTCCGGACGGTGAACCTGCGTCTTGTCGCTCCCCTGGTCTCCCCCATAAGCAATCGAGAGCATGACGCGCTGCCCGCGGCTGTTGACGTAGGTCCGCCCCAGGGTCTGGTCGTAGATGGCGTCCAACCTTTGCTGGACGTCAGGGCTTACCGATACCGGAACGAGCAGGGGGTCGATCTTCCAGTCACCAAAGCGTTGCGGAATCGCCTTTTCGAGATCGATCCGCGGCCCATGGTCGGCAATCCGCTGTGTCGGCTTGAGCGCGATGGCCAGCCCGGACGCGGCGAGCATGAGCAGCAGCAGAACGACATGGCGCAGGCAAGGCTTCATGGCGTCACCCCAGGCGTAGGCACCGCGGCACCTTCGATTCGGCGCACAACCCAGTGAATCAGCGAATCGACGCCAATGATCAGCAGCAGCGCCGAGAGGAACAACACCATGCCGGCGAAGCTGTGCAGGAACCCCTGTCCCGCCTCGTCACCGAAATGGTAGGTGATCAGCGTCAGCACCATGACGCGAATGACGTTGGCGGTAAAGGAGATCGGTACGATCAGCACGGCCAGTGTCACGTTGCGCAACAGCGAGTCGCGACGGACGATGTTGAGATAGAGCAAGCCGAGCGCCTCAAGCGTAAACAGCGTGTGCAGGCCGGCACATGCGTCAGCCACGAGCAGCTTGTACTGGCCGATCTGCAGGATCACGCCCATGCGCGAGATGGGATAGCCGGCCCAGAAGAGAATGTGCTCGGCGACGTAGGAAACAGCCGCCTTCATCGGCATCGTCAGCGTCTCGACGATCGAACCGGGCAGGGGAATCATGAACAGCATGAAGAACAGCGGAAACCACTGTGCCCTGAGAGCTGGCGCCCCACGCGTGAGCAACAGGATGGCAGCCAGCAGCCAGATGATCGAGGCGATCTCGAAGAGCACGATGTCCTGCGAGCGGCCGACGATGTAGAGCAGCAGGCCAACACTCAGGGTACCCCAGCCCCACGAACTGGGACTGGCGCCTTCACTCGCCTGCCACATTCCCGGCCATTTCCGCCAGGCGAGCCAGCAGGCGATCGACAACACGATCGGGCCATGCCTCTGCTCGTCGCTCGCCCAGGTCGTGCGAGACAGGTCCAGCAGGCTGGGCACGTAGAGCACCAGCAGGCCGGCGATGATCGGCAGCCACGCCAGCCACTGCCCGGTCGAGGGGACTGTCGTCGGCGCGATCGCCCGCGTGCCAAGGGCCATGCCGGCGCTACTCCCCGTACGCCTGCGGCCGCAGCCCGCTGCAACGCAGCCGGGTGGGCACTGGTGCAAGCTTGTCGCTGCCGTTGGGCAGGAATTTCCAGGCAGACATTTGATCTATCCCTGGTTGAGGACCGAGCCGACGACCACCGTGCCGCCGTCCTGCAATGAACGGAGGAGTGCCTGCAGGCGCTGCGCCGAGCTGAGATGCTTGCGGGCAACGACGATCGCCCCGCGGGTCCGGCTGGCGATGGGCTGGTGATCAGCGCTCTTGGCGGCCGGTGGTGTGTCTACGATGACCACATCGTAACGCCCGCACAGGATGCCGATCAGCGCGCCGAACTGCGGTCGGCTCAACAGCTCCTGTGGATTGGGCGGCACGGCGCCGGCCGGCAGGACCGAAAGCTCGTTCAGGCGGGGGATGCGGCTGATGCACTCGGGCAGTTCGGCACGGCCGGCGAGTATGCTCGAGAGGCCGAGCTTGTCGGGAGTCCGGAACAGCCGGTGCTGGCAGGGACGGCGCAGATCGGCGTCGACCAGCAGCGTGCGCTGGCCGAGCTGGGAGAAGACCACCGCCAGGTTGGCGGCGACAAAGCTGCGGCCCTCGCCCGCGTCGGGACTGAGTACCGCCAACGCGCGGCCGCCGGCGTCGACGTCGAACCAGCGCAGCAGCAACTGGCTGCGCAGAATGCGCAGTTGCTCGACGACCGGACTGAACGGCTTGAAGGCCGCCACGACCTCCTTGCTGACGCTGTCGTCGTCCGGCATCAGGTAGGTGTAGTCATACTGGCGGGAAAGCACCTGCTGGATGTCGTCTTCGCCGAGCAGCCCGAGCTGCAGCGCCGCGTCACCGAAGCGGATGCCCTGTTCCTGCTGCAGGCGCACGATCCGCTCGGCCGCGTCGATCGTCAGCCGGCCACTGTCGATCAGGATGGCACCGATCGACGGCCCGGCACCGGTGTGGAGTTTTTCGGTCATGGCGTTCATTGCGCATCAAGCCTCGGAAACCTTCAGTTGCACACCCCGTCCGTTGCGCCGGGCCCGGAGACGACGCCAGAGACGCCACTTGTCGTCGGCCTGTGGCGTGGTCGCGGGGTCGAGTGTGGCGAGGACGGGAACGGACATCGCCAGCGCCAGATCAGCAGCCGAACGGATTCGCGGCTGCGCCAGCTCGATGCCCAGCGCCACCGCCACGGCCAGCACCAGGCCAGCGGCAAAGGCGACGAGCACGTTGAGGAAGACCTTCGGGCCGGACGGACTGAGTGGCTCGAAAGCCGGCGTCAAGACCGAGACGTTGGTCTGCAGCGACTGCGCTTCGAGCGTGCTCTGCGTCATCCGCTGGCCGATCGCGTCGAAACCGCGTTGCGCCGTCTCCACCTCGCGTGCCAGCACGCTGATCTCGTCGCGCTGTCTCTTCAGGTCGAGCACCTTCTTCCGCTGTGCCTCGATGGCCGCCTGGAGTTCGACCTCCTTGGCCTGGCTGACGCGGCCGGCGGTACCGATGGAGCTGGTGACCTTCACCGTCTCGCTCTTCAGCCGCGCCTTGAGTTCGTTGACCTCCGCCAGCGTGCGCTGGTACTGCGGATGGTTCTCGCCGAGGTTGCCCGAAAGCTCCTTGAGACGTGACTCGAGACGCGCGACATCGGCCTTGAGCTGGTTGATCAGCGGGTTGGTCATGACCTCCTGCAGCGTGTCCGAGCTGCCGAACTTCTGCTTGCTGGCGGAATCGGCCCCCTGCGACTCGGCCTGCGTGAGCTGTGACGAAAGCTCGTTGTACTTCTGCATTTCGTAGTCCAGCCGCTCATCGGTGGCGATGATGCCGCTTTCCTGCTGAAAATCGGACAGCGCCTTCTGCGCAGCCTCGAGACGCTCGCGTTGCGCCTTCACCTGGCTGTCGAACCAAGTTGCGTACTGCCTTGCCGGTTCGACACGCAGCTCGATCGTCGTGTCGATGTACGCCTGTGCGAAGGCATTGGCAACCGCCGCCGTGAAGGCCGGCTCCTGACCGGTGAAAGCGATGTTGATGACGTTGCTTTCGCGCGACGGCTGGACGCTGAGCTTCTTCTGCAGCAGCTCCGCCAGCCAGTGGGTGATCTCCCCCCTGCCCTCCGTCGCCTGCAGCCACTGCTCCCGGATCAGCGGGCTCTCATCCATGCGTAGCAGCTTCACCACCCGCTGTGCAGTCCGGTCGCTGTTGACGATGTCGACCTGCGTCGCCATGTAGCCCGGCGCCATCATTCCCGGCAGCACCATGCCGGCGATCGGATCCGGCGACTTGACATCGACGACCACCGCCGTCGAGGCCTTGTATTGCTTCGGCAGCAACAGGCTGACGACCAGCGTCGCCAGGACCGTCAGACCCAGAATGGCCAGCGCCGGCTTGCGTCGCGCCCAGAGAATCAGGAGGAGTTGATGCAGCGTCATGGTAATCTTTCTGTCGCCGATTTGATCAGAAGAGGCTTTCCTGCACCTGGATGACGTCATCGGCGCGCACCAGGTCGGATTTCTCGGGAGTGATCTCGCTCACCCTGCCGTCCGCTCCGCGGCGATGGATGCGCATGCTGCGCTCGGTGCCGCGCACCGTCAGGCCACCGCCCTGGACCAGCGCCTGCAGCACCGTCATGTCGCGCTCGATGCGGTAGGGACCGGGGCGCTGCACCTCGCCGTAGATGTAGAACACCGGTGCACGATGGACGTAGATGACGTCGCCACCGGCGACGAGGACATCCTCATTGCTCCGGTCGGGGCCGAACAGCGCGGGGACATCGATCTCGCGGCGAAACGGCCTGCCTTCGCGGATGCCCGACAGGATGACGACGTCGGAACCACCCGGCACCGCCCCGCCGGCGGTCGCCAGCATGTCGGACAGACGCGTGTTGCCGGTCTCGATCGGGTAGCGTCCGGGGCGGCTCACCAGTCCCAACACCGACACCTGGTTGCCACGGACCTGGATCAGCAGGATGTTGACTTGCGGCTTCTGGACGAAACCGCCTTCGCGCAGCTTGTCGGCGATCGCCTTCTCCGCTTCCGGAATGGTGTTGCCGCCGAGCTGGACAGCGCCGATCAGCGGATAGGTGATGATGCCGCTGTCGGCAACCCGTGTCTCGACGGTCAGGTCCGGGTTCTGGAAGACGCTGATCTTGATCGCGTCGCCAGCGCCCAGGCGATAATCGGCCCCTCTGTCCTGCGCCTGTGCCTGGACCGCGATGATCAGGTTCAGCGTGAAGAGAATTCCCAGCAGCAGTTTCTTGCAATGGTTCATGGTCGTCTCACTTCTCACTTGAGGCCGGCAACGCCCTTGTTGATGACCGCTTCGCTGGCGGTCGGCGCGGCTTTCTCGGCAACCGGCGCCGCCGGCTTGCTGCCGGCGAAGTCACCGGCGTACTCGATCTTCGCCTTGGCGCGCAACTGCTTCATGGCCTCGGTTGCACGTTCGGACTTCTGCTTGTTGATGAGGTAGCTTTCGATGTAGGACGATGCCTTCGTTTCGTCCATCGGCTCCGGTTTCGTCGCCAGCACCGTGACGATCGCCGCCTTGCCAGCGTCCTCGAAGAGCTGCGGCTGCCCCTCCTTCGCCGTTGCCAGCCGTGGCAGCGCGTCCAGGGATATCTGCTCGGCCGCCTTGACCGCGACGCCGCCGCTGACGACGACGTTGTCGGCCCGCAGAGCGGCGAGCACCTCGGCCGAGGTCTTGCCCCTGGCCAGCTGTTCCTTCACCCTGCCGACGAGTTCCGGCGTGCCGGCGAAGTTGATCTCCTCCAGGCGATAGACCTTGCGCTTGGCGAAGAGATCGGGATGGTCGTTGTAGTAGGCCCGGATTTCCGCTGCCGCAGGCTTGACCCCACCCCCGCCAGCCTGCTCGAGATAGGCGCGCGCCAAGACCTCGCGCCGCGATGCCTCGAGCATCTGCATGACGTTCGGCGTGCGATCGAGCTTCGCCTCGACCGCCTGCTGCACCGCCAGTTCCTGGTCGATCAGCCCTTCCAGAACCTGTCGTCTGGCGCTGTCAACCTGGTCCGCCGGAATCGACGGCGTGTGCTGCAGGACGAAGTTGATCTGGTGCACGGAAACCTCGCCGCCATTGACCTTGGCCGCGACCTGGGTGGCGGCTTTCTTTTCCGATGAACCGTCGCCGCAGGCAGTGATGGCGAGCGCCGAGACAAGCAGGGTGAGGATCGTTTTCGGGGCGTTCACGTGCATCCTTTCTGAACTGATGATGGAAGGTGTCGACTGGCTTCAATACTGCAGCGTGGCGGACACGAAAGCGGTGCGGTCCCTGTACTCATAGATGTCGTAATTCGAGTCGCGCTTCTGCAGGGTCACACCGGCCTTGAACTGGAGCCAGCGCGCTGCCTGGTACGCGACATCGACAGCGAGTCGTGCGGTGTTGTCTTCGCGCTGCGGGACACCGGCCGGCAGCGGGATGATCGCACCACGATAATCCTGGCGCCCATAACCGAGCAGACCATTGACGGTGATCTTGTTCGTCGCCAGCCACTGCGCCGACAACGCCACATCGTCAAGGACGTAATAGCTGGTGGTGAGCTGCTGATAAGCCTCGAGAGCCCGGATATAGGCCAGCGTCAGGGTGGTCTTGCCACTGATCGCATAGGCGTACTGCAGGTTGGCCGCCACTCCTGAGTAATCGCGTTGCGAAAAATGCTGATACTCACGGTCGAGATACTCGATGCGCCCGCGAATCTGGCTGAGGCCGCTGACACGCCACGAAAGATCGAGCTGGTAATTGTCCTGTGTGAAACCGTTGTCGAACTGGAAGAAACTGTCGAAAGGCCGCTTCAAGTAATTGCCCTCGAGATGGATGGCACGCGCGGTCAGCGAGTTGCCGGAGGCGCCCAGATAGCGCAGGCCGAAATTGTAGCCATCCGCCTCGTAGTCCCCGTCGACGCCCGTGGGGACCTGATTGTCGAGGCTGGTCCGCAAGACGCCGGCGAGAGCCGCCCAGCTCGAATGGAACCAGTAATTGGCCTCGAAGCGGTTGAGCTGGTAGGTCTGCACGTTTCTCCGGCCCAGCGTGCGGTCGTTGGCGTAATCGTTCGGCAACTGGCTGCGCTGGAATGCGAACTCGCCCGTCCACCGGGTGCCCGCGGCCCACAGCCATTTGGCGTCGTAGTTGAAGGCGAGAAAGTCGAGGTAATCGTTGCGGCTGTAGCGATAATCGATCATCTTGACGTTGGCAAGCACGCGCTGCAGACCGATCGACTTGTCTAGGTTGAGGCCAACGGTCGTCGTCGTGATCGTCTCCGACTTCGGGTCGGCCGACGATGGCACGCGGAAGAGGTTGTCATCCGACAACACGGAGACACCCGCACTCAGATTGAACACATCGCCCGCATCCGCCCACGACAGTGACGGCTGGATCAGGGCGCAGCAGGAAACCATGGTCAGAAGCTTTCCACAAGAAATCATCATCAATGCATGCCACCTGTTCCGCGAGAGGCTCTCGAGATTGCGGCCGGGCTCACGTTCCCCGGACCGGTACCGATTGCTCGCCACCCTGTCCACGCTGCCGGGAATCAGGCCTTGGCAAGCCCTCGCAAAAAGGTGCTGCCTGTAGATCCAATGCCGCATATCTTCCATGGTTCCCCTTTGCAAGGCCGTGCGCTAAGTCACAGCCCGATATCGATTCATCGATCGTTGTGTCGCGGCGGACGGCCGCAGCCGCCCCCTGGTATCGGCGCCGGACACCCCATCCCGCGCACAGTCTACAATGCGCGGCCTGATTCATTGCGGAAAGGGTCGGCCCGACCGGCTTCCGGATCGTACCGGATGCTGCGCGCGCAGCGGCTGATCGCCAGACTCGACGTTGCCGGGGCGGGTCGCGGATCGGCCGCGAAAGACGGAACCTTGCTTCACGGAGGCCGTCAGTGTGCGTACCATCCGCTCGTCGGCGAGCAGCCTCGCGGCGTCACCTGGGCGGCAGACGCGAGCGCCACCGAAGCCCGCGGCCATGTGGCCGACGACAGACCCGCAACAATATGGAAATCCGCACATGATGCTTCTGTTCTTCGTCCTCGGCCTTGCGGCGCTGATCGCCGGCGCCCAGTTCCTGGTCCGTGGCGCCTCGAAGCTGGCGCTGTCGTTCGGTATCTCGCCGCTCGTCGTCGGCCTCACGGTCGTCGCCTTCGGTACCAGTGCCCCGGAGCTGGCCGTATCGCTGCGCTCGTCCTTGGCCGGCCAGGTGGACATCGCGCTCGGCAACGTCGTCGGCAGCAACATCTTCAATGTCCTCTTCATCCTCGGCGTGTCGGCGCTGATGACGCCGCTGGTGGTTGCGCCGCAACTGATCCGGCAGGAAGTGCCGATCATGATCGGCGCCTCGCTGCTGGTCCTGGCGCTGGCGCTCGACGGCCAGGTCGGGCGCCTCGATGGCGGGTTGCTCTTCGGCCTGCTGCTGGGGTACACGGTGTTCCTGGTGCGGCAGAGTCGCCGCGAGAGTCGCGAGACGCAGGCGGGCTACGGCGAGCAGACGGTTGCCGGCGACGCGTCCGACTGGGACCGGCACTGGAGCGTGCAACTGCTGCTGATCGCCGGCGGGCTGGCGCTGCTGGTCGTGGGTGCCGGCTGGCTCGTCGATGCCGCGGTGAGCTTTGCCCGCATCCTCGGTCTGAGCGAAATGGTCATCGGCCTGACCATCGTCGCCGCCGGCACGTCGTTGCCCGAAGTCGCGACGTCGCTCGTCGCCACCCTGCGCGGCGAGCGGGACATCGCGGTCGGCAACGTCATCGGCAGCAACACCTTCAACCTCCTCGGCGTCCTCGGACTTTCGGGCCTGCTGGCGCCGGCGGGGCTGCCGGTGGGTCCGGCAATGATTGCCTTCGACCTGCCGGTGATGATCGCCGTCGCCCTCGCCTGCCTGCCGATCTTCTTCAGCGGCCACCTGATCGCCCGCTGGGAAGGCGCGCTCTTCCTCGCCTATTACGTCGCCTACACCACCTGGCTGTTGCTCGCGGCGCAGCAGCACGCGGCAACCGCCACCTACGGCAGCGTCATGCTTGGCTTCGCCCTGCCGCTGACGGCGGTGACGCTGGGCATCGTCGCCTGGCGCGAATGGCGCACGCGCCGCGGCGGGCCATGAAGACAGGAGAGGTGCCGCCACTGGTGCCGGTGGCCCTCGCCGTGCCCTGCGGACTGCCACCAACGCTGCAGCTGCCGGCGCTCCGGGTCCTGCTGCGCAGTCACAACGCCGCCGCCGTCGGCAGGCGGCGATAACCCGCAGCGGTGCCGCTGATCTCCCGCCAGAGTTCGCCGACCGGCACACGATTGCGCACCGTCTGGTCGACCCACTCGGTCGGTGCCGCCGTGCCTGGGTGGAAACGGATTCCCCAGATCGGCTCGAAGGAATCGCGCGAGAGCGAGTAGCGAGCGTCACCGATCACGCTCGCATCGCTGTCGGAAGGTGCGGTCCAGCCGTCGGAAAAATGGCTGAAGCGGGCGAAGTCACGCCGCACGCGCGCATCGGCCGCTGCCGCCGCTGGCAGGTCGGCGGCGAGCAGCAGTTGCAGCTTGCCGCCGGGTTTCCACAGGCTGCCCGCGCTGCCGAGAACGCGCAGCCGGTCGCTGTGCAGGGTCGTCCCCGACTGATAGACAGACCGCCAGACAAACGGATTGCCGACAGTGGGAAACATCTCGGCGCGCGTCACCGGGTGGCCGCGCGCGGCAGCGATCAGCGCCTGCAGATCGAACGCACGCTCGCGCTGCCAGGCCGCGACGCCGACATAGGCGAGAGCGAACAGCAACGACAGTACCGCCGGCAGGCGCGATTGCCGACGCACGGCGACGAACAGCCCGGCGAGCAGCGCCAGCGTCAGCAAGGGCCCGATCGTCGTCAGCCAGTGCCAGGCGACGCGCAGCGGCGAGAATGGCCAGAGCAGGTGCGTCCCGTAGTTCGTGCAGGCGTCGAGCAGCCCGTGCGTCGCGCAACCGATGGTCGCTGCGGCCAGCAGCGGTCGCCAGTCGGAACGATGGCGCCGCTGCACGAGCCAGGGTGACGCGGCGACGACGCCGCCGACGGGGATGAAGGCGAAGGCGTGCGTGAAATGGCGGTGATACTCGATCGCCAGCAGCGGATCGGCGGTGCTGCGGATGAGGATGTCGGCGTCGGGCAGGAGGCCTCCGACGGCGCCGGGCAGCCACGCCTGGCGACCGAGGCGGCGGCCGAGTATCGCCTGCGCGGCCGTCGCGCCGAGCAGGGCGTGCGTCAATGGGTCCATAGCAGCTCCAGTGGCGGAGGAATCGGCTGCCGCCCGTGCCCGGTCACGACGTGCCGCCGACGCCCGGCGGTTGCGGCCTTGCCCGCGAAGCCGGCGGCGCGCGCATTATCGCCGAAGGCGACGGAAACTCGGCGGGATTTCGCGCCGGGCCGTTCGATGATGGCAACGGCCGCATCGGGCGTGCTGTCGGCGATCTCTTCCTGGTCCGTGCGGAGGGCAACCCGCAGCGCTTCCACAGTCTGTCGGAGCAGATCCAGGGCGACGCGAATGCTGGCCGGCGACGGCATTGGTGCTAGCATTGGCCGCTGCCCGCCTGGCGTCCCGCGGGCGTCCCCGCGATGCCCGGCATCGCGGCCCATCGAAACCGCCGAGGAGACACCCATGACCCTGAGAATCGAAAACCACAAACTGGTCGGCGACCAGGTCAGCCATCGCGACACCCCGAACCGGGGTGGCGTCATGACCCCCAGCTATCTGGTACTGCACTACACCGCCGGCCGCTCGCTCGAAAGCTCGGTCGAATCGCTGTGCACCCGGAAGCCGCAGGGCAACGCTTCGGCGCACCTCGTCCTCGGCCGTGACGGGCGCATCGTCCAGCTCGCGCCCTTCAACATCGTCACCTGGCACGCCGGCGTCAGCCAGTGGGCCGGACTGGTCGGTCTCAACAGCCACTCGATCGGCGTCGAGATGGACAACGCCGGCTTGCTGAAGCGGGTCGGCAGCCAGTATCAGGCCTGGTTCGGCAAGGCCTACCCCGAGGATGAAGTCCTGCTGGCCGCGCATCGCAATGGTGGCCCCGTTTCGCCCTGGCACAGCTACAGCGAAGTGCAGATCGAGCGCGCGATTGAACTCGCCGACCTGCTGGTCGAGCACTACGGACTGAAGGACGTTCTCGGGCACGAGGACATCGCTCCCGGCCGCAAGAGCGACCCCGGTCCCGCCTTCCCGCTCGCCGCGCTGAAGAGCCGCGTCCTCGGCCGCGAGGAGGATTCGCCACCGCGTTACGTCGTCACCGCCAGCAACCTCAACATCCGCAAGGGGCCGGACGCCAGCTTCGAGCCGGTGGCGGCGGCGCTCAGGAAAGGCACCGAAGTCTTCCTGCTCGAGGCGCGGGACCGCTGGAGCCTGGTCGAGGTGGTGAGCAACGCCGAGGTCGAGGGCTGGGTGAGCAACTCCTTCATCGCCCCGCTGACCGCTTCCCGATCGGCCCCGGCCAGCCCGTTGGCGGCGACCACAGGCGAGCCGGCAAGCAGCCGATCAACCCGGTCAGTGACCGAGGCGCCTGCGGAGAAGAAGGCACGGCAGGCAAAGAAACACCGCCGAGCGAAGGATGCCTGACGCTGCCCGCAGCGTCGCGGCCCGGTACCGGCAGCGGCCGGGTTAGCGCGCCGTGGCACGACTGTTCATCAGCTACCGCGCGGCGGACGGGCGCGACAAGGCGACGGCGCTGGCGCGCGACCTCGGCGAGTTGTTCGGTGATGCGCAGGTGTTCCTCGACAAGGAGGATCTGCGCGGAGGTGTGCGCTGGCGCGAGGCCATCAGCGCGGCGATCGCCGAGCGGCCGGTACTCCTGCTGTTGCTGACCCCGCAACTGCTGGCGGCCACGGACGAAAACGGTGCCTTGCGCGTCGGCGACAGCGACGACCCGGTGCGGCAGGAAGTCGAGAGCGCACTGGCGGTCGGCGCGCAGATCGTTCCCCTGCTCTGCGACGATCTGCCGGTACCCCCCGACTGCAGCCACCTGCCGCCACCGTTCGACCGCCTCGGCGAGTTCAGCTGGCGGCAGTTGCGGGCCTACGACTGGAAGAACGACCTGCAGCGCCTGGTCGCCGATCTGCGTGCGCTGGGCGTCACCGCGGCGACGACAGGAGCGCCCGTCGCGAACACGTCCACACCGGCGACCGGCGGCCGCAGGCGACAGCGGGGCCCGCTGGCCATCGCGACGCTGCTCGCCGCCTGCCTGCTGCTGAGCGTTGCCGCCGGCTGGTACGCCACCCGTCGGCCGGCGCCCGCGACCGCCGCCGCGGGGCCCGGCGCCGTGGAACCCGCTGCACCGGCCCTCGACGGCAGCTGGCTCGGCGAGCTGGTGCCGGGCGAGCGCCTGCCGCTGTCGCTGCGCCAGTCGGGCAACGAGGTCGCGCTCGCCAGCGCGCCGGTCGACATCCGTCGACGGCCGGACTGGGAAGACTATCGCAAGTTCTGGCGCGAGCAGTCGCCGACTGCGCTCGACGCCATCGCCTACCGCGGCCGCGGCAGCGGTCACCGTGGCGCCGACGGCAGCACGATGTTCGGCATCGCCCTGGAAGTGGTCAGCAGCCCGGGCGAAACGCTGATCGACAGCGGCAACCTGCGTTGCACGCTCGCCGCCGATGGTGCCTTCCTCGACTGCCAGCTCTGGTTGAACAGCCTGCAGGCCGCGCGGCCAGTGCGGCTGTCGCGTTCGCCGGCGGGCGGCTGACGCGGCGCCGTCTCAGCTCTCGCGGCTGATCAGCACCACCGCTGCGCCGGCAATGCCCTCGCCGCGACCGACGAAGCCGAGACGCTCGAGCGTTTTCGCCTTGACGTTGTCGCAGTCGGTTGGCAACTGCAAACGCCAGGCGTCCGGCGACGCTCTGCGCCGCGAACCATCGAAAAAAAAAACATCGCGACGCGCAAATCGCGTCGCGATGTCTTGTGCGGTCGCCAGAACGGCAGACCGCCCGATGGAGTTCAGCTCGGGAAGAAGCGCCGGCGACCGGCGAGCGAAGCAAGCGCAGCGCCAACCAGCAACAGCGTACCCGGCTCGGGGACGGTTCCATCGGATTTCACGTCGTGCTTCAGGTTGTCGAAGCCAATGCCGGCGCCGTCATCGTTGAAAATCGAAATGCCGGCGATATCGAAAGTGCCGCCATCGCGGCTGAAACCGTAAAACGCGTCAGCCAGTCCGCCCACGACGATGCGGTCGATAAGCGATCCGTCGCGGCGGAAGAAGTCGATGGTGGCCGACCCAGCGTTTCCGCCGACCAGCTGAAAGCCGAACTCCGATTGATCGGTCGAGAACAGGACGGCGAACGACCCCTCACCGATCGCGTTGAAGTCCGGGAAACCCGACGGACCCAGTCCGGTGAGGACTTGACTTCCAGCGTTGATGAAGACGTTCAGGTTCTGATTCGGGGCGCCGACGGCGAGTGACAGCGATGCAGTCGGAGCCCCGCTGAGAACATCGAAGCCGCCTGACGGCGTATTCGTCTGTCCGGCGAAGCGCTCGGCAAAGCTCGCGCCGCTCGAAACGAAGACGCCGTTGTAATTGGTTCCGGGCGCCGCGCCGCCGGCAACGTCGTCGAAGGTGACGACTTGCGTCCCGGTCAGGGAAGCGTAGGCGACTTGATTGATCGGTGCGGCCTGTGCGATGGCACAGGTCGCCGCGGCACCTAACGCTGCCACGAAACGCATCTTGATTTTCATGTGACTCTCCTGTCTGGATCGATGACTGGCGAACGAGTGCACGCTTGACTCACTCCCCAAGACAAAAAAGCAAAATTGATGCCAGGCATCGACAACGTCTGAAATACAGCATGAATTCAGCTCATTGGTGATTCATGGATTGGGGCGTCGGCGGCCTTCAGGGCTTTAACTGTAAGGAATTCCGACAGTCTGTCCGCGGCGCCCGGGATCACCCGAGCAACGTGGCTCCGACCGGCTCGAACACGAGATCGCAGACGCCGTGACGCTCATGTTCACACCCGGCGTGGAACCGCTTGGTCGACCGCTCGCACAGCGGGCGGCGCGGTTCGTTCGCATTGCCCGTCGACCGCCAGCTCGGGTTGAACAGCCTGCAGGCCGCGCCAGTGCGGCTGTCGCGTTCGCCGTCCGGCGGCCGACGCGGCACCGTCTCAGCTCTCGCGGCTGATCAGCACCACCGCTTCGCCGGCAATGCCCTCGCCGCGACCGACGAAACCGAGACGCTCGGCCGTCTTCGCCTTGACGTTGACGCAGTCGGGCGGCAACTGCAGATCGGCGGCGATGTTGCCGACCATCTGCGGCAGATACGGCGCCAGCCGCGGCTGCTGGGCGATGATCGTCGCGTCGACGTTGCCGACGCGCCAGCCGGCCTGCGCCAGCAGCGCTGCCGTGGCGCGCAGCAGTTGCCGGCTGTCGGCGCCGCGATGACGCTCGTCGCTGTCCGGGAAGTGGCGGCCGATGTCGCCGAGCGCGGCGGCGCCGAGCAGGGCATCGGTGATCGCGTGCAGCAGCACATCGGCGTCGGAGTGACCGAGCAGCCCGGAATGATGGGCAATCTCGACGCCACCCAGCAGCAACCGGCGGCCGGGCACCAGCGCGTGGATGTCGCAACCCTGGCCAACGCGGATCATTCGCCCCACCTCGCCTGCGCCTGCAGGATCATTTCCGCCAGCCGCAGGTCACCGGCGAAGGTCACCTTGAGGTTGCTGGCGTCGCCGCGCACCAGCCGCGGCCGCAGGCCGGCGGCCTCGACCGCCGACGCCTCGTCGGTGCCGCCCGGGTGTTCGGCGAGGACCCGGACCAGCAGACCGTAGCGGAACATCTGCGGCGTCTGCGCCTGCCAGAGGCCGTCGCGACACTCGCTGCGGGCGACGCGCTGGTCGCCGTCGGCACGCTTCAGCGTGTCGGCCACCGGCACCGCCAGCAGGCCGCCGATGGCATCGTCGGCCAGTTCGTCGCACAGCGCGGTAAGCATCGCCGGCGACAGGCACGGCCGCGCAGCGTCGTGCACCAGCACCCAGTCGTCATCGTGTGCGACGGTGGCCGCTGCGCGCAGCCCGTTGGCGACGCTCTCGGCACGCGTCGCGCCGCCACAGAAGACGGTCTCCAGCTTGTGGCCGAGACTCGTCCAGTCGTACTGGCGCCACCAGCCGTCATCTGGCGCGAGGACGACCCAGACCCGCTCGATCGAGCGACAGCGGCAGAGTGTCGCGAGACTGTGATGGAGCAGCGGCAGCCCGGCGAGCAGCTGATACTGTTTTGGCGCCTCGCCGCCGAGGCGGGAACCGCTGCCGGCGGCGGGAACGATTGCGTAGTGAGCTGACATGGGCTAATTTTAAGCTATCGCGCCGGCCCGGCGCAGCCAGACACCCGCGCAGGAGGATCAACGTGATGCACGCGACAGCGCATACCCGCCCGGCAGCGGTCGCCGGCATGTTCTATCCTGGCTCGGCGACCGCCCTCGCCCGCGACATCCGGCAGATGCTGGCCGCCAGCGCACCGCCGGCGACGACCCGCGGCCAGCGCGTGAAGGCGATCATCGCCCCCCATGCCGGTTACATCTACTCCGGGCCGATCGCTGCCAGCGTCTACGCGCCGCTGGCGAAAGTGGGCGCGGGCATCCGGCGCGTCATCCTGCTCGGGCCGACGCACCGGGTGGCGGTCAACGGTCTGGCACTGCCGGCCGCCGGCGCCTTTGCCACCCCACTCGGCGTCGTTGCCGTCGACCAGCAGGCGGTGGCGGCGATCGCCCACCTGCCGCAGGTCGTCGTCAGCGACGCCGCGCACGCGGCCGAGCACTCGCTGGAAGTGCAACTGCCGTTCCTGCAGACGGTTCTCGGCGACTTTGGCCTGCTGCCGCTCGCCGTCGGCCGCGCCTCACCGGCTCAGGTGGCGGAGGTGCTCGAATGCCTCTGGGGCGGCGACGAGACGCTCTTCGTGATCAGCTCGGATCTGTCGCACTACCTGCCCTACGACGCCGCGCGGGCGACCGATGGCGAGACCGCCGGCCACATCGTCGCCCTCGACGCGCATATCGACCATCAGCAGGCGTGTGGTGCGACACCGGTAAACGGCCTGCTGCTGGCAGCCCGGCGGCACGGACTGCAGGCACAACTGATCGACCTGCGCAACTCCGGCGACACCGCCGGTGATCGCTCGCGGGTCGTCGGTTACGGCGCCTTCAGCTTCAGCGAGGAGGACGCCAGTGCCCGGTGATGTCGGCGACCGCCTCGGCATGGCGCTGCTGGTCGCCGCCCGCAACGCCATCGCGCAGCACTTCGGCCTGCCGACACGGCCGCTCGGCGTACTGCCCGAACTCGGCGAACCGGGCGCCACCTTCGTCACGCTCACCCGCAGTGGCCAGTTGCGCGGTTGCATCGGCAGCCTTGAAGCGCACCGGCCGCTCCTGGTCGATGTCGGCGAGAACGCCCTCGCCGCTGCCTTCCGCGACCACCGCTTTGCGCCGTTGACCGCCGACGAGTTTGCCACGACACGGGTCGAGGTCTCGCTGCTGACGGCCGCCGAAGCCTTCCCGGTGGTCGACGAGGTTGACGCGATCGCCCGCCTGCAGCCAGCGGTCGATGGCCTCGTCCTGGCCTATCGGCAGCGGCGCGCCACCTTCCTGCCGCAGGTCTGGGAGTCACTCCCCGACCCGCGCCAGTTCCTCGCCCAACTGAAGCTCAAGGCGGGGCTGCCGGCCGACTTCTGGCATCCGGACATCCGCCTTGCCCGCTACGGAGTACGCAAATGGAAAGAGACCTGACGCACTCGCCGAAGGTACCCGAATCGGCTCACCCCGGTCGCTGGTGGCACGCCATCGAAGACGGTCGCATCCAGTGCGACCTCTGTCCGCGTGACTGCAGGCTGCACGCCGGCCAGCGCGGCGCCTGCTTCGTCCGCCAGAACGTCGACGGCCGGATGATCCTGACGACCTACGGCCGTTCATCCGGCTTCTGCATCGACCCGATCGAGAAGAAGCCGCTCAACCACTTCCATCCCGGATCGGCGATTCTCTCGTTCGGCACCGCAGGTTGCAACCTGGCGTGCAAGTTCTGCCAGAACTGGGACATCTCGAAGTCGAAGGACATGGACCGGCTGCTCGACGCCGCCAGCCCGCAGGGCATTGCCAACGCGGCGGTGGCCTACGGCGCGCAGTCGGTCGCGTTCACCTACAACGACCCGGTGATCTTTGCCGAGTACGCGATCGACACCGCCGTCGCCTGCCACGAGCGCGGCATCCGCACCGTCGCCGTCACCGCCGGCTACATCCACGCCGAGCCGGCACGCGAGTTCTTCGCCGTCATGGACGGCGCCAACGTCGACCTGAAGGCTTTCACCGACGACTTCTATTTCCGTCTCTGCGGCGGCCACCTGCAGCCGGTGCTCGACATCCTCGCCTACATCCACCACGAGACCAGTTGCTGGCTCGAGATCACGACGCTGCTGATCCCCGGCAGGAACGATTCGCCGGCCGAGATCAAGGCCCTCGCCGACTGGGTGGCGCGCGAACTCGGACCACAGGTGCCCCTGCATTTCACCGCCTTCCATCCCGATTGGAAGATGGACGATCTGCCGCCGACCCCCGCATCGACGCTGATGCGGGCGCGGCGGATCGCCATTGATGCCGGCCTGCATTACGTCTACACCGGCAACGTCCATGACAGCGAAGGCGGCACCACCTTCTGTCCTGGCTGCCAGGCGGCGCTGATCGAGCGCGACTGGTACCACATCCGCCACCACGATCTGCCCGCCGATGGCCGCTGCCCGCACTGCGGCACACAGATCGCCGGTCGCTTTGCCCGCTTCGGCAAGCCGTTCGGGCCACGCCGGGTGCCGGTCAGGCTGCAGCGTCCTTGACCGGCGCCCTCGCCTTCCCGAGGCAGACGCCGATTGCGCTTGCCGCCGGTCACGGATCGCTGCAGGGATTGCTGACGCTGCCGGAGCGGCTGGCGGCGCTGGTCGTCCTGACGCACGCCGGGCCGGCTCCGGCAGCGCGCGACGACGCCCTCGCCGTGATCCTGCAGCACGCCGGCATCGGCACGCTGACGCTGGATCTGCTGACGCCGGCGGAGGAGCGCTTCGCGGATCTGCAGCACAACGTCTCGCTGCTCGCCCATCGTCTGCTCGACGGCCTCGCGCTGCTCAAGCAACGGATGCTTCTGGGCGAACTGCCGACGCTGCCGATCGGCCTCAGTGCCGGCGGCGACTGCTCGCCGGTGGTGTTGCGCGTTGCCGCGCTGCGCGACCAAGACATCTACGCAGTCGTCTGCCGCGGCGGGCTGATCGATCTCGCCGGCGTCCTCTATCTGCGCTCGCTGGCCTCACCGCTGCTGGTCCTCGTCGATGAAGACGACGAACTCGGCACGACGAGCAACCGCCGCGCGCTGCGCGAACTGGACTGCCCGCACGAGCTGCGAACCCTGGCCGCCCAAACCGACTCGCCCACTTCGGCAGCGGCTTTCGAGCTGGTCGCGCGCGCCACCGCGCGCTGGTTCATCGACCGCCTGCCGGCCGCCAGCCAGGCAACCGCGGCCGTGACGCCGGCGGCCGGCTAGTCGGGCGGCAACGCCGGATCCGGCGGCACCGCGTCGGGAGAGAGCACCGGTGATGCGTCGGTCTCGTCGGGCGCGAGCGCCCTGTCGGGCCGCACCGCGCCCGGCGACCACACCGGGCCGGCATCGGTCTGATCGGGTGCCAATGCCGTGTCCGGACGGACTGCCCCCGGCGAGAGCGCCGGCTCGCCGACGCTTTCATCGGGCGACAGCACCCGGTCCGGACGCACCGAGCCATCACGGCGATACTCCTGCGCCTGTACCGGCGGCAGACCGGCGACCGCCATGGCCGCCCACAGCAGCACCCACGACGGGATGCGACGATTCAACCGCATGCTCCTCCTCCCCTGAAGGCAGTGCCGACGTGACGGCCGGCGCCGTGACTTCGATGTTCGTCAAGACGGCAACGGTCGCGGCACTTCAGCCACATCATAGCCAGTCCTCCATCGCACAGGCAAGACGGACTCCCGGGACGGCCACCAGTGATCCAACCAGACGGCCAATCCGCTTCCCAGCCCGCGTGCCAATGCCCAGTGACCCGAGGCGCGCCGACAGCAACGCCGGGATGAGGCACCAGAGCGTTCCGTCGAACCTGAAGATCGTGCCACGGAACATGAAAGCGAGCGGTTTGTCTGGAGCGGAGGGTTCGATGAACTGCGGAACGACGGCGAGGAAGAACAAGGCCGCATTTGGATTCCGGACTCGTGAGTACCCAGCGTCATCCAGTCCTGAGCTATGAACCGCGAGCTTTCGACCCCACCCTGGCATCGAACTTCTCCTTGAAGAGGCGCGTTCATCCGCCCTACGGAACGCCGCTTTCGGCAAGGAACGAGCCGACGAGCTTGAGTACCTCGCCTTCCCTCTCGCGGTGGGGAACGTGACCACACGCAGCGAGAATCTCCATTCTTGCCGGCCCGGCGACACCTTCCACGATGCGGCGAGGGAACGCACAGGATCCGAATTCATCCGAGTCCCCGTGCATCGCGAGAACCGGGCAATGCACCTGCCCTAGGTAGGGATCCAGCGACCACTCGCGAAACCGGGCAGACAGCCAGACCTCGGTCCAGGCATCCAATACCCACTTGGCTCGCTCACCGTGCCACCTGGCGATCCTGGAAAACTGGGCGCCGTCGACGAAGGAATTCCTCGCCTCCCGGATACCGGACAGGGTTCGATCCTCGACGAATGCCTGGGCGGACTCGGCAATCACCGCCAGACAGCGATCTCCGGCGACGGCGGCAGCGGCCAACGCCATTCCGCCACCCACACTGTGCCCAAACAGCACGTACTGGCCGAGCCCAAGAACGCCGGCGATGGCGGGCCAATAGACCAGTGCCTCGTCGTCGATGAACCCCGGCTCTGCAGGTGCCGTCCGCCTGCTGGACTGGCCAAATCCGAGACGGTCATAGGCCATGACGGGGCGACCGGTCCGGATGGCCAGAGTCTGCGGGAAGCTGCGCCACTGTTCCACAGAACCCAGGGAGTCGTGCAACAGGACGATCGGCGCATTCGTGGCGCCATCGGGCTGCCAGTGGCGAACGAAGATTCGGCCACCAGGCACTTCGACAAACACGTCACTCAGTGCGACCGCCATCTCGACTCCTCTCCCGGCAGATCCTACGATCCCGACTTCAACCATTTCCTCAACGCGGCCTGACGTCGGGCTCTCGCCAGAGGCTCGTCGCGCCAAAAGACCTCCCCCACTGATGGCTTCGTCAATCGCCCCCCAATCGATGCCTCGACCCATGCGAACCAACCGCCAGCGTCGTCGTTCATCATGGGCGCCTTCGGGAAATTGGCAGCTTCCACCCCCTGTGGCGGATCCGACCTGATACCCGACGGATTGACCCGCAGCGCGCGGCCTTTGCGTTGAAGTCCGCGTCGAATGTGGCGCCAATGCAAAATTGTTGCACCCTGCATTCTACAGAGCTCTCCGCCCCATCGGATGTAGCGGCCGTTCCCCTTGTCCGGATAGGCATTTCCTGAGGTATCCCTGCATTTGCCGGAATTGCACGACTGGATCCGGGAGGGTTGCAGTCCGGGGCTCTCAAGGGGACCGGAACACTGCTCGACATGCTCCGGTTGGACATCACCGCCATGGCATTTCGCAATTTGACGCGCGCTTGCCTTTTCCAAGGACAACAAGGACGCCGGCAACCCCGACAAGGTGTGCGCCTGGAACAGCACCAGGCACTTCGGTGCTGGCTCGCTGGCCGCAAGGCACAGGGTTTCGCGCATACCCGCCAGTCGCACGGCGAAGCGCTCCAGGACCCGGCGGGCACGCCCTCACGGCAACGTGCATGCCGCTGGCTGCAACACGCGCGCATCTGGCTACGGTCCGTACGCCCCTGGCTCGAACTCGCACACCCTTGGCTCCAACTCGCACGCACCGCTACCGGGCTCGCACCGTGCCGGCAACGTCGTGCGCGCGGCAGCCATCCGGAGCGCTGCCGCGCTACCGGAAACCGGCAAAATGGTTTATATTGCGCCGCAACAGACGCGCCCGTCGCAGCACCGGCGGCTTGCCACCAGGCTTGCAGCCGCCCGCCGGCCGGCGTTGCGTCTCACCCCGGCCATCGCTACCATGCGCGCGCCTGCGGCCTCCTGACCCCGCCCCGTCGTCAGCCGGGCGGCGCCGGAGCCGCCCGGCAGCCACGGCAAGGCCGTGACCGGACCCGAGAACACCCGCCAGCGCGGCAGACACCAGGAACCATCCATGAAAGCAGCCAACCCATCCCTGTTGAGCAGAATCTCGATTGCCTTCGGCACCTTCTTCGCCATCCTTGCCGACGGCGACCTCGCGGCACGCATCCAGGCCTTGCGCAACGGCGACGAGCGCCGCGAACCTGCAGCGCCGACGGCCCCGCCTGCCCCTGCGACCGGGCCGACGCCGCCGCCGCTGCTCGCGGCGGCGCCCGACGGTGCGCTGCAACTCCTCGGACTGCTGCAGCGCGAAGCGCGCTTCATCGACTTCATCCAGGAGGATGTCGCCGCCTACGGTGACGCCGACATCGGCGCCGCCGCACGCGTCGTCCATGAAGGCTGCCGCAAGGTACTGCGCGAGAATTTCAGCATCGAGCCGGTGCGCGACGAGCCCGAAGGCAGCCGTCTGACGCTGCCGGCGGGATTCGACGCCGCGGCGATCCGCGTCACCGGCAACGTCGTCGGTGAACCGCCGTTCACCGGCAGCCTGACGCATCGGGGCTGGCGGGTGCGGGAAACCCGCCTGCCGCGCCTGGCGAGCGGCCACGACCTGCACATCGTTGCTGCGGCGGAGGTGGAACTGTGAACGAACCCGCCTTCTCGATCGGCATCGACCTCGGCACCACCCACTGCGCCCTGTCCTATGTGGACCTCGCAGGCTGTGACGGCGAGCAGGTCAGCCAGCACGTGCTGCCGATCCCGCAACTCACCGCGCCCGGCTCGGTGGAGTCACTCGGACTGCTGCCCTCCTTCATCTACCTGCCGCACGCGAGCGAACTCGCCAGCGGTGATCTCAGCCTGCCGTGGACGACCGAACAGGACTACGCCGTCGGCGAGATGGCGCGCAGCCGCGGCGCGGCGACGCCGATCCGCCTCGTTGCCAGCGCCAAGAGCTGGTTGTGCCACGCCGGCGTCGACCGCCGCGCCGCCATCCTGCCGCACGATGCGCCACCCGAGGTCGCCCGGCTGTCGCCGCTCGAAGCCTCTCTGCGCTATCTCTCGCACCTGCGCGCCGCGTGGGACACGGCACAGCCGCAAGCGCCCTTCGTCGAGCAGGAGATCGTCGTCACCATCCCTGCCTCGTTCGATCCCGCAGCCCGCGAGCTGACTGCCGAAGCGGCCCGCGCCGCCGGCTGCGAGCGGATGATCCTGCTCGAGGAACCGCAGGCGGCGCTCTACAGCTGGATCGAGAAGAGCGGCGGCAACTGGCGCAAGCAGGTGCAGCCCGGCGACATCATCCTCGTCGTCGATGTCGGCGGCGGCACCAGCGACTTCTCGCTGATCGCCGTCCTCGAGCGTGCGGGCAACCTCGAGCTGCACCGGGTTGCGGTCGGCGAACACATCCTGCTCGGCGGCGACAACATGGACCTGGCGCTCGCCTACGCCGTTGCCGGCAAGCTGGCGGCACAGGGCAGCAAGCTCGACGCCTGGCAGTTGCGCGCCCTGACGCACGCCTGCCGCGCAGCCAAGGAAGCGCTGCTCGGCGATCCCGAACTGGCGTCGGTGCCGCTGGTCATCGCCAGCCGTGGCGCACGGCTGATCGGCGGTTCGCTGCGCAGCGAGCTGACGCGGGACGAGCTGACGGCCACCCTGATCGACGGCTTCTTCCCGCCGGCGGCGATCGGCGACCGGCCGCAGGGTCGCGGCCGTGGCGGCCTGACGCAGCTTGGCCTGCCGTACGCGCAGGATGCCGCCGTCACCCGCCACCTCGCCGCCTTCCTCGCCCGGCAGGTGGCGGCAACCGCCGAACTCGAGGGCTTCAGCAGCCGCTTGCCGGCCGATGCCAGCTTCCTGCATCCGACCGCCGTCCTCTTCAACGGCGGCGTCTTCAAGTCGGCGCTGCTCGCCGAACGCACCCTGGCGACCATCAACTCCTGGCTCGCCGCCGAGGGCGCAGCAGCGGCACGCCTGCTTGCCGGCGCGGACCTCGACCTTGCCGTCGCCCGCGGCGCCGCCTACTACGGCTACGTCCGGCGCGGCCAGGGAGTCCGCATCCGCGGCGGCACGGCACGCGCCTACTATGTCGCCGTCGAATCGGTGATGCCCGCCGTTCCCGGCATGGAACCGCCGGTGCAGGCACTCTGCCTGGCGCCATTCGGCATGGAGGAAGGGAGCGAGGCGGCGCTGCCGGCAATGGAGTTCGGGCTGGTCGTCGGCGAGCAGGTGCGCTTCCGCTTCTTCGGCTCGTCGGTGCGCCGTCAGGACCAGGTCGGAACGCTGCTCGAGGAATGGGAGCCCGACGAAATGCAGGAACTCGACGAAATCCAGACGACACTGCCAGCCGACGGCCGCGTCGCCGGCGAAGTCGTGCGCGTCCGCCTGCACGCGCGCGTCACCGAAGCGGGCACCCTCGAACTCGAGGCGCTGCCGCACGACGGGGCGCAGCGCTGGAAGGTCGAGTTCGACGTGCGCGCCGGCGCCGGCGACTGAGTTCCGCTGCCGCCCCTTCGCCCTGACGCTGCGCCATGGCAGCGTCAGGGCGAAGGGGCCGGCGCGCACCACACGACTGTAATCGGGATAGGGGCGGTCGGTTTTCCTGACCGACCCCTCCCACACCACCCGGCATGCGGGTCCGCACCGGGCGGTTCGAGTAGTTGAGGTCATGAGAGTCGGGGTACGCCGAGTCGGTCGAAGTAGGCGATGGGCATGAGCCTGTTCAACTCAAGCCGGCTGTTGTGCCACCAGCGAGTGGCATTGCCCGCCACCCTCGCCGCTTGGTCTGAACTGGCACCCAATACCCGCAATTCCCGATAGATCGTCGTTCCCCGTCGCCAATGCTTGAGCTGCAAAGCACGCAGGCGGTGTCGCAGCCATTCGTCCAGGCCACGAAAGACCCCGGGCGTCTGCGCCAATTGGAAATACGCTTTCCAACCGGGCAGGTAACGCCGCAGTTCTTGCGCGACTTCGTCGAGGCTGCGTCCGCACGTCCGGCGAGTGATTTGCCGGATGCGCTGCTTGAAGGTGTCGATGGCCTTGGCTGCCACTGACCGCTTGACCTCACCCCCTGCGGCACGCCACAGAGCATATCCGAGGAACTTGCGGCCCGTCGCGCGAGCAACGGCAGTCTTGGCTTCATTCACCTTCAGGTGAAGTCGGTCATAGAGTTTTCGCAGCCCGTCCAGCACTCGCTCGCCCGCTTTCCGACTGCGCACATAGACATTGCAGTCGTCAGCATAGCGCACGAACCGATGGCCACGTCGCACCAGTTCCCGATCCACTTCGTCCAGCAACACGTTGGCCAGAAGCGGCGATAGCGGTCCGCCTTGCGGGGTGCCCTCGTATCGCTCCATGACCACGCCGCCGTCCATGATGCCCGCCGCAAGGTAGCGCCGAATCAGCCGAAGAACAGCTTTGTCGTCGATCCGCTTGGCGAGCCGATCCATGAGTACGTCGTGACTGACCCGATCAAAGAACTTCTCCAAATCAACATCTACCACCACCTTCCAGCCTGCTTGCACATGGCTCTGCGCTTGCCGCACCGCATCATGCGCACGTCGGCCCGGTCGAAAGCCGTAGCTGTGATCGGAAAACGTCGGATCGATCACTGGTTGCAGAACTTGCAGCAGGGCTTGCTGGATCAGCCGGTCGATCACGGTGGGTATCCCCAGTTCCCGCACCCCGCCTCCGGATTTGGGTATCTGCACCCGGCGTACCGGCCGCGGCCGGTAGCGTCCCGTTTGCAGGTCTTCCCTGATCCGGAGCCAGTGCGTCTTGAGGTACTCCGAGGTGGCTTCGATCGTCAGTCCATCTACCCCAGCACTGCCGCGATTGGCCCTGACGCGCTTCCACGCCAGAACCATATTCCCTCTCGCGAGCGCCTGCGTCAGCAGGTCGCTTCGCCCCAAGCCTTCGCTTCCCTGTCCCGCCAGCCGTGCTTCATCGCGTCCGATTCCCGGCAAGGCTTCACCCAGCCCTCTTTCGGTTCGCCCCGGTTGCCCAGGCTGCTGATGCACTGCACGTCCAAGAGACATGGTTGTCGGCTCTCCTTCTCGTTCGGCCCTTCACTCCACGCAGGCAGCTACTATGGCCTCTGCTGACTCCTCGCTCCGCGTTTCCGCGTCGACCTTTCAGCCATGAGGCGAGGTCTCCCCAGGTAAGAACACGATCCTTCCCCGCACAGCCGCCAGATTTACGCCGCCTGAGCCTTGGCCACAAGAGCTTCGCGGAACGTTGCCCGCTCGCCCTGCTCGGCTACGCCTCATATCTGGTTCTTGTCCATCGGCTCGCGGTTTCGCTCCACGCTTCCTCCCCACACTCGGTCGCCCTCATGCAGTTGCGCTTCGCTTCGTTTGCTGTGGCCAACTTACGGGAGGACTTCCACCTCCAAGATCGCGCCCATGCTGGGCGCACAACGCAGAGGGCGGGCCGCAAGCGACCCGCCCTCTTCCTGCGCGCTTCCTGCGTTTGGCGAAGACTACCCTACCGACGACGCGTGCTGGCGAGGCCGGCCAGCGTCAGGCCCAGCAGCAGCAGCGTGCCGGGTTCGGGAGCTTCGTTCGACACGGTCGTTGTCGTGCCGAGCCGCAGCGAGATCGAGCCGTCGCCGCCGGGAACCTGATTCTTGACGACCAGCGCGAGCGAGCTGAACTCGCCGGCGATCGGCGCGAAGGCGAGCGCGATATTGGTCAGACCCGTGCCGTCGGTCGACGACCAGCTCCAGTCACCGACATCGACGTTATTCACCAGTACGTCCCAGTCCACAGACCGCCCCGGCGCCAGGTTGTTGGAGGCCACGTCGAGATCCATCGACAGCGAACTGGGGTTGAACAATCCCGTGCCGAAGTACGCCTGCGAGACGAGGTCACCCCGGGAAACCGACCAGAAGTAGCCGATCTGCGTCGGGTTGATAAAGCCAACCGACCCCACGACAGTGGCCGAACTCGTCGGAAACTGGACGCTCACGCTCGCCGCGTGCGCCGCGCCGGCAGCGGCAACGCTCAGGGCAACGGCTGCCGCCATGTTGCGCAGACAATGTTTCATTTTCCCTACCTCCTGATGAATGAAAAAGGCGAGCGTCCGCCACAGCAACTCCGGGGCAATCCTTCCTTGTCGCTTGCCCGCTCGTGCCGTCGTCAAAGCAAGAACTGTGCCACATGCGAATAAAGCTTTTCAATTCAGCAGTCGGGCGCTGTCCAATCGGCTGCCGCTGATGGCAACTGTAAATTCTGCCGACAGGTCGCAGCGTGCCCTTCGCTGACCACCGCCCTTGGTTCAATGGCCAGGCGCCGGCACCACAGCCGCAGCCGACCGCCGATGCCGGCTGCGTTGACGGTCGGCACGGTCCGCGCCATGCTCGCAGCTGCGCGGACCGTGCACAGCCGGCGCCCGCTGGCGAAGCGCGTGTCGAGTACTTGCGCGATCCGGCGCATGCGGCGTTGCGCACCAACCGCTCGGCCCTTGCGCGTTGTACGCTCAACGCGTCAAACTTCCGACGAGTCGTGTCGTCGGCGAATGGCTGGCGAGCCGTGCCGTCGCGCCGACGCCACGCGGGGCTTCCGCCCCTCCGCGGCTGAAGCGGCGGTTCATGCCGAGACACCTGGCTGTGCAACAGCCGGGCACCTACCGACTTCGCGCGCACCGCGCCTCGTCCGCAGCGCGGTTGTGACTCAGCCAAGGATCTCGTCTCCGTTACCAGAGAACTGAGCATGTCGATGACTCTGAAAGAAACGCCGGGATGCCTCACCGTACCCGAGTTGAAGGATCTGGTGGGCTACCTGCGGGGCGGCGCAAGCAGCGCACGCAAGGACGACCGGATCGAGCGAATCCTCGTCGCCATGCTCGGATCTGACCTGGAGACAGCCTGGACGCTGCTCGACGAGACGCAGCAGGCTGCCGTCGCCGAAGCGGCGCACCACCCGCTCGGCGAGTATTCCGATTGGAGGTTTCGCGCCAAGTATCAGCGCGCACCGGCCTTTCAGGTCGCCGCGGCGAAATCGTACAGCTATTCGGCAGGCAAGAGGACTGCCTGGTGCCTGTTCATCCAGTACGCGCCGGATGAGGGGCGCCACGTGCCGACCGACCTGCGGCCCCACCTGCAGGCGTTCGTGCCGCCCCCTGCACCGCCAGCTCAAGGCTCTCGGCATGCCGCCGGCACAAGTGCTGCGCGGGCTTTGGCAGAAGTGGCTGAAGACGACCCTGTTCGACGAATTCAGCCGTGTTGACGAGGCGAGAATTCGCTGGCCGCTATCGAAAGAGGCCACGACATCGCCGAACTGAAGGGCTTTCTCGAAAGCACCGGTGGCTCGCCGCTGCCCGAGCCGATCGAATCGTTCATCGCGCTCTGCGAGCACAACGGCAAGGCGCTGAAGACGCTGTGCAGCGCCCTGCTGATCGAGCGCCGCGACGCGGAAACCGCGGCGCAGATTGCCGCCCGGCCGGAAACGTCCTCGCTGTGTCTGCGCGCCGGACCCAGGACGCTGGTGGTTCGCACCAACCAGCTCGCCAAGTTCCGCGAAAGGGTCCGCTCGATCGGCTTCGGCATGGTCTCCTGAAGCAACGCCTTGCTTGCGCGGTCACCGACCGCGGACGCCGCCTGGCGACGACGCCAGCGACCGGAGCCAAGCCGGCGTCACACGCCCGCGGCGCGAATGAACGCTAGGGCTGCCCGGCGCGCAGCTTCGCGATGCGTTGTGCCACCAGCAGCGACCACTTGTCGAAGGCATCGCGGGCATAGGTCCACGCCTCGAACGAACTGAGGTAGCCGTTCGCCCAGGTCTGCGCCGCTCCGGCCGCCGACGAATTGGTGTCGACCGCGTACTTGCGGCCGATTTCGGTATCGCGGCACTCGCCGAGGATCCTGCCCGTGGCGCCATCGCGGAACTGCATCTCCATGCCGGTCTCGCCCATGTACGGGGTCGACCCGGCCGGCCGGCCGGTGGCGACACCGGAGCCAGCCTCGGCGACGAAGGCGTAGGGAATCAGCGTCCCCGCCAAGCTGTCGGTGACCTTCGTCGGCACCAGATCGGTGAGTGCGACGCGCAGCACGATGACCCCCGCTCCCGGCTGTTTGGCGATCTGCATCTGCGGCTGCAGCGCCTTGACCAGGGCGTGGTGGAAGTAGTCGGTGAGCGTCGCCAGGTCCTTCGGATCGAAGGTCTGCTGCCCGCCGTCGCGGGGCCGGAGCGAGACGTCGATCCGCGACACCAGGATCGCGCCGTAGCGCGAGGCATCGAGACTCGGATCGCGCCAGCACTCGATCCCATGCCCCCAAGCGGTCGGCCGCAAACGCGCGTAGTCCGAGAGAAAGCCGCTGCGCGTCAGCCGCGCCGTATCCGAGGCGACGACCGTCGTACCTCCGCCCAGCAGGTTGCCGTCGCTGGCGCAACCCGCAAGGAGTGCGCAACCGGCAAGAGTGATCGCCCCGATGATGCGGCGGCGGCCCGCCGCATGAATAACCTTTGCTCGCTGCATCTTTTGCCCCTGAAGGAAGAGTGACGCCGGCAATGTTAGCACGTGCGGCGTTGCCGCTCGACATCGACAGGTGGCGCCGATGCGGCTGCCCCTGGGCGTTTGCTCGCGGTGCGTGGCGAGCGCTTTGACAGCCTGCAGGGCGCCGTCGATAATCCCTGCCCATCGCCCGCGCTGCGGCGAGCCGATTCGCCGTGACGACAACGGGCCGGCGGCAGGCATCCCGATCAGCGAGGGCCGTCGGAGAAGGGCCCTTCCCCCCGTCCGGAAGCAGCACCGGATCCTGCGACACGGAATCGCGAGACGGAAGGTCAGCGTGAAGATTGGGCAACACCTCGTCACCGACGGCAGCGCGACGCGGCCCAGGAGCGCCGGCGGCAGTCCGCGCGGCGTGGCGCGGCGGCAGCTCATCGGCGGAATCTGCAGCTCGCCGGTGCTGGCTGCCGCGCCGGCACCGATCGGGCAGCTCGCCCGCGAAGGGCAAGGGCTCGCCGCCAGCCGGCAAGCGCAGCGCCGTCGGCTGTCCAGTTGGCGCTGCGGCCGGATGCTGGCGCTGCTGCTCGCCGCGACGCAGCCGGCAGCGGCCTGCGAACCGCATGTCGAGCAATTGCGCGATCCGGCGCGTGCCGCACTGCGCGTCGACCGCTCGGCCCTGACGCGCTGTACGCTCGGCGAGGCAGACTACCGACGGGTCGTCGGCGAGTGGCTGGCGAGCCGTGACGACGCGGCCGCCGCGCTCTCGTCGCTCGCCCTCGGCCGTGCCATGGACCACCCGTGGATCGCACGCCACCTGCTGGCGGCGGCCGCCCGGAGCAGTGAATGGACGCCGCGCCTGGCGCGCGCAACGACCGCCGCACACAACCGCTTCGTCGCCCAGGTACTCGCCGCGCCGGACTTTCTGCCGCGCCTCGATGCGCCCTTCGCGGGCACCGCCTACCGGGTCGAGGGCATCACCGTCGAGAAGGTGCTGCTCGGCCCGCCTGCGGGCATCGCGCCGGCGCCTGCTGACAGCGGGCGCGCACTGCCTTACGATGCGCAACTCTGGCTGCGGCTGGCGCCCAGGCGGGCGGCGGGTAGCGGCAGCGAAGGCGCTGCGCCGCCGCCCGCCGGCAGGGCGCGGGCGCAGCATGACTGACTGCTGCCCGCCGGCCCGGGCATGGCGAGTCGCGACGACGACCGGTCTGCCGGCGCGCCGTGCCGGACGCCGCTTTTCATGAACGTTGCCGAAGGAGTCGATCGATTGTCGATGCGCACGCAGGTGGAGTTCGTTTCCGCCGACTTTCCGCCCTACCCCGGCGAGGAACACGACCTCAACCCCGGGCGCTACGGCATCCGCCTCGCCGAGTTGCTGGCGCAGGAGCTGCCGGCGCACGGTTTTCCGGTGGAGTCGGTGACGGTCGAGCAATGGGGTGTCCGCATCGGCCTGCAGAATCCGGCCTACCCGTTGTGGGTCGGCTGCGGCAACTACGAAGCGTACGAGAACGGTTTCCTGTGCTTCATCGAGCCGGCGAAGCCATACGTCCGCAAGTGGTTCCGCAAGCTGCCGAACGCGCCGACGGTCGAGCGGCTGGCGACGGCGATCGAGTCGATCCTGCAGGACAGCGGCAAGGTTTCCCAACTCCGCTGGTGGTTGGAGAACGAGCTCCGCAGCCCCTGAGTGGCGCCCGTGGCGTGGCCGCGTTGCGACGTTTGACCGCTCGCCGGACATCGGTGATACTCCGCGCGCCAGCTCCCACCCGCAATCAGCAGAGAAATTGCACGCCGCCATGCGTACCCGCCGCGTCTTCCTGAATCGCCTCGATCCGATCCGCGAACCGGTGGACGCGGTGGTGGTGATCGACGTCCTGCGCTCCTTCACCACCGCCGCTTACGCCTTCGTGGCCGGCGCCGGAACGATCTACCCGGTGGAGACGATCGCCGGTGCCTTCCGCCTGCAGCGGCAACTGCCCGATGCCGTGACGACCGGCGCCGTCGGCGGCGGCGACCCGATACCGGGCTTCGATTTCGGCAACTCGCCTGCCGAACTGCAGCACGTCCACCTGGCGGGCCGGCCACTGATCCAGACCACGGCCGCCGGCGTGCGCGGGCTGACCCGCTTCCGCCACGCGCGGGCGCTCTTCGCCGGCAGCCTGGTGGTGGCACGGGCGACGGCGACGGCACTGCTCGAGCTGCAACCGGCGGAGGTCTGCTTCGTCATCACCGGCGAGTGGGTGGACCGGGACGGCGACGAGGACATCGCCTGCGCCGACTACATCGATGCCCTGCTGCAAGGCGAGCAGCCGGATCCCGAGCACTACGCGGCGCGCGTTCGGGACTCCGATTTCGGCCGCCGGTTCCTTGCCGATGACAACCCCAACCTGCCTGCGCGCGATCTCCAGCTATGCGCGCAGGCCGACCGCTTCGACTTCGCCCTGAGCGCCGCCCATGTCGACGGCCACCTGCAGATCCGCCGCCTGCGCTCCAGCGCTGCCCGGCAGGCGCCGGCGGCCGGTGAGCTGCGCAACGCGCTCCGCCTGCCCGGGTCCGGCGGCACGCCAGCAACGCCACAGCCGGACGGCTGCTGAGCGACCGTCGCCGGCGGGCAACGGTCGCACGACCGCTCAGTTGCCTGCCAGTTGCGCCAGCGGCGCATACGGCGCGACACTGCCGTGACCGCCGGCGAAGCGCTCGGGGTCGATGCCGTGCCGCGCCACCGCCGCCACCACCGCTGCCTGGCCGGCGCCGATCCGGCTGCCGAGCGGTTCGCGACCCGGGCTCCAGAGGTCGGTGACGAAGCCCAGCCGGGCATCGGCAACATAGCCGATGAGCGTCGCCGTGGCGTGCGGGTTCTCGGCGTCGAGGACCTGCACCTCGCGCGCGCCATCGCTGATCAGCAGGCGGTCAGGCACCTCGATGATGCGCGGCTCGCCAACGGCCCCCGGGAGCAGCGGGTTGCGGCGGTGCGGCGCCAGCGCCATCCGCCGGTAGTGATCGCCCGCACCGGCACCGACGACCAGCGTCGCACCGGCGGCAATGAAGCTGCGCGCGCCGGCGATGTGGTCCATGTGGTGGTGCGTCAGCACCAGATGGCGAACGCGCTTGTGCGGGAACTTCTGCCGCAGCGCGTCGAGCGTCCATTGTGCCTGCGCATCGCTGATCGGCGCGTCGAAGACGACGAGCGAGCCCGGCAGCTCGACGACCATGCTGTTGTGCGAGCCCCCCTGGACGAGCAGGACCCCGGGAGCGATCTCCTGCAGCGCCAGGCCACGGGAAGCGCCGGCGTCCCAGGCGAGCATGTCGGAATCGAGGAAGACGCCGATGTACTGCCGGCGCAGCACCCACTGGTAGGCGGGCATGCCCGGCACGCCGGCGAACATTGCCGGCCGCAGGCCGGGCGGCAGGTCGAACTGCCCGGCGACCGGCGGCGGGTCGATCGTCACCGCGGCGACAGCGGTATCGGCGACGACCTCTCCCGCCAGTTCGTAGACCTGCCGGTGCGCGACCTTGATGCCGCCGACCGGACGCCAGTCGGAGAGGACCAGGTCGAAATCGAGGTCGCCGCGGACGAAATCGTAATCGAGGCTGCGCACGCGGGCCGGCAGGCCGCTCTCGGGGTCGAAGAGGACGATGAAGTCGCGCCCGGCAGCGGCGTAGCGGACCGCCGGCAGGCTCCGCCCGCCGACCCTGACCGGCGGCAGCGCCCGGGTCTGCGTCGCGTGGCGCTGCAGGTCGAGCGCCAGCAGCAGCGAGCTGCGCTCGAGTTCGCGCATCGCCGCCCGCAGCCGCACGCCCGACATCGCATGGCGGGGCGGGTCGGCAGCCCGGCTCTGGCTCGTGCGGGCGCTGCTGTCGATGCCGGAGACGTAGCCCGCGTCGCCGACCATCACTTCGCTGAAGCGATACTCGCGCGCCGCCGGGTATGCCAGCCGCCGCTGCCAGTCGATGCGTACGGCGCCGCTGGTGAAGTCGCGTGTCAGGGTGAAGCCCGACTCACCGGCAAAGCGTTTCTCGCCACCCGGCACCACCGACTGGTCGGGCTCCCAGTGCTTCACCGTGCCACGGATCTGCACGCTCCGGACGGCAGCCAGCGCGTCGCGGCCGCCAAGCGCCTGCACCGCCCGGTCGACGTCGGCATTGCCCAGCACGCTCCCGCTGCCGAGCAGCGCCGCGATGCACAGCAGCGGTACGATGATCCTTTTCATCTCTCCTCCAGTCAGTGCCATGCACATGCGCCATCGCCGCCGCGCTTGCGAATCGTCGCCACACGCAGGGTGTCGACAGGGCGCGGCCGCGGATCGTTCCCGGCCCGCGGCAGCGGCTGCCGGCGGCTCGCCGACTGCCGCTGTCGCGGGTTCTCAGGCGCCGGGCCCGTCGTCCTGCGACGGGCGCGCGAGCTGCCGCGCAAGCCGCCACGCCATCCAGGCGAGCAACGCGACGCCGAGCAGCAGGCTCGCCCAAAGCCCCCAGCGCTGCCAGTCGATGCCGGCGCGACGGGCGCCCTCGCCGGCCAGCGTGTGCACGGCAGCGGTCGTCGCCCGGCCGATCTCCACGCTGGCGGCGGCCGCCGCGCCGGCAACCGGCTGCCCGTCGTCGGCGATGCGATGGCCGGGTACCAGGGTCGTGATGGGGTAGGCAGTCGGCTGCGCGCTGCTGCTGCCGAAGGCGAGCTGGAACGGTGTCGGCCCGCGCGCGGCAAAGACGAGGCTGCGTGTCAGCCAGCCGGCGGCCAGTTCGGGAACGCCGGCGCCGAGACCACCGCCGCGCTGGTCGACGCGCAGCAGCCAGTAGCGGTCGCCGTTCGGCACGATGGCGATCTCCGGACTGACGACTTCCTGCCCGGCAGCGCCGAGCCGGTAGACGGTCGCCGTCGTCACCCGCCGCCAGGCATCCCTGTCGTTCGCTCGCGACAGCAGTTCGACGACGGCGACGCTATTGGCCTGCGGCAACAGGAGACGCAGGCGGTCGGCCGGGAACTGGCCACCGAGGTCGAAGCGGTAGCTGCCGGCCGCGTCGCGCTCGGCGCTGCCGGCCACCTGCTGCCATTGCCGCGGCACCTCGAGCAGCGTCGCTGCCGGCTCGCCGCCGACCGCTGCCAGTTGCAGCGCCGGGCTGCCGGCCGCCCAGCTCAGGCGGAAGTATTTCGCCCGCCGCGGGGCGAACTCGATCCGCAGGCGCTCGAGCCGCTGCCCGCCCGCCGCCAGCCGCAGCACCGGCGCCTCGCTGACGAGCGTCGTCCAGCGGACGAGATCGTCACTCGCCTCGACCCGCACGCGCGCGACGAGGTCATCGGCAGTCGCCGGCAACTCGAGCGCGAAGGCCTGCAACGGCTGCTCGACGGTGCTGGCGTCGACGAGGTAACCGAGCAGCATCGCCGGCACCCCTGCCCGATCGTTCATCCGCAGCACCGCCCTGCCGCCCTGCCTTTCGATGCGGACCTCGACACCATCGACGCCGGCGGCGGCCTCGCCACGCAAAGCGAAATACCGCAGCGGCAGAAGCGCCGGCCTGGCACGGGGCGCCGACGGCGGCGGCAGCCAGGCATGCGGCACCGCTTCCCCGGCGGCGTTGAACACCCGCAGGTCGCCGAGATCGGCGCGGCTGACGCCGGCATGGACGGCCGCCGGCAGATCGACACGAAGAAGCGGCTGCGGCCCGTCCGGCCGCAACAGCATGCCGAAGGCGAAGTCGCCCGGCGACTCGGCCAGCGCCAGAAGGGACCACAGCAGCCACAGCCAGCCGGCGAGGCTCTTCTTCATGACGCTTCCTCCTTTGGTGGCGCCGGCGCGAGATAGCCGATCACCAGCATCAGCAGGCCGACGCCGAGGAACGAGACGATCCTTTCGATGGTGCCGGCGTTCGACAGATCGATCAGCAGCAGCTTGCCGACGACGACCGCCATCAGGCCGGCTCCCGCCAGCCACAACGACCGCCAGCGGCGACGCGTGGCGACGACCATCGCCGCCAGCGCCAGCAGCGTCCAGAACAGCGACAGCGAGGCCTGCACGAGTTCCGACCGCAGCATCACCGCCAGTTGCAGCGGCACGCCGGCCCAGTGATGCAACGCACGCAGGAGGACGGCGTTGGCCCAGACGAAGGCGGCGGCACCGAGGATTGTCCAGGCCGGCGGCAGCGGCGCCGTCGCGTACGGCGGCAGGCGCAGGCGGCGCACTTCGCTGAACCAGGTGGCGAGCAGCAGGAGGACGCCGGCCTGTGCCAGGTCGAGCGGGTTGAGCAGCGGCAGATAGGGCAAGGGCCACGGGTTGCCGTCGGAAAGGACGTTGCCGGCGGCGAACCAGAGGGCGAGGAAGACCGCCAGCGGCGTCGCCCCGAGCACGAAATACGCCTCACGGTGCGCCGCCACCGGCCAGCGCAGGCGCTCGCCGCGCAGCGCCAGCACGGCCAGCAGTGCCCCCGGCCACAGCGCCCAGCCGAGCAGCGGCCAGGCGGCCCGCCCGGCGACCCAGCGGTCGATGCTCCACGCCAGCTCCCACGCGCCGATCGCCGCCAGCAGCCACAGCCCGGCAGCATGCAGCCAGTCGCCCTGCCACGGCCGGTCCACCTCGTGCCGCTGCAGGAGGAAGAAGTGCGCGGCGAAGGCGGCTGGCCAAGCCAGGTAACCCAGGTCGGCGAAGGGATGCGCCACGCGCCCGACGCTCAGCAAGCCGGACAGCAGCAGCAGCGGCAGCAGGGCGAGCGCCGCGTGGCGCGCCGCCGGCCAGGCGAGGCGCCGCTCGAGCCACGAGAAGAGAAGACAGGAGGCGGTGAAGAAGACGATGGCGGCGTTGACGTGCAGCGACGGCGGCAGGTGGCGGTCGATCTCGTGCAGGCCGCTGCCGGTCCACCAGACGGCGCCCCAGACGAAGAGCAGCGGCGCCAGGAGGCGCTCGGCGGAGCGCAGTCGCCGCGGCTCCTGTCGCCACTCGCGCTGCAGCAGCCAGGCGCAGAACAGCCCGGCCAGCGTCAGCAGCAGGCCGCCGAGGAAGACGCTGTTGAGCAGCGGCCAGGCGCCCGCCCGGGCCGACGACTCGCCGAGCTGGAACAGGCCGGCGAGCAGCTGCAGCAGGATGCCGAACAGCCGTGCAGGCAGCCGCTGCTGGCGGACGCCGACCCAGACCAATGCCGCCCCCTCGATCGCCCAGGCGGCGGCGGTCCAGCGCCCGTCGAAGGCAAGCGGGATGGCCAGCGTCGTGAAGCCGACGCCGAGAGCGAGGAAGGCTTCCACCAGCAACCGCTGCCCCTCGCCGCGACGCGCCCACAGGGCACGCGCCAGCAGCAGGTAGAAGGCGCCGAGCGCCAGGGCACTCCACGCGGCACCGTAGGCGAAGTCGCGCACCAGCCCGACCTGCAGTCCGAAGGCGACCAATGGCAGGGCGAAGACCAGCGTCGTGTCGAGGCGGCTGGCGCGCGGTCCGGCAGCGCGCAGCGCGAACAGCACTGGCATCGCGGCGTAGATGAGGAAGAAGAGGATCAGGAAAGGCTCGGTCGACGCGAAATGTTCCGGCCGGTAGCGCAGCGCACCCCAGAAGGTCGCGATGGCGAAGGTGAAGACGAAACCCACCAGGTTGAGCAGCCGCCAGGCCTTGAAGAAGGCGATCGCCAGGATGCCGAAGTTGAGGACGCTGTAATAGCCGAACAGCGTCACGTGACTGCCGGCACCGGTCGCGGCGATGATCGGCGCCAGGAAGCCGCCAGCGGCGCCGAGCACCGCCAGGACCAGTGCATCCTGCAGCACCGCCAGGATCGCCGCCAGCGCCGCCACCGCCAGCAGCATGACGAAGGCCGGCGCCGCGTCGAGCAGTCCGAACAGCCGCAGCGCCCCGAAGATCGTCAGGTAGAGGAGGCCGATGCCACACCCCTGCAGCGCCAGCGCATAGGCCTCGCGGGTCATTCGCAGCCGCCAGCCGAGCAGCAGCAGGACCACCGCCGCCAGCGCCACGCCCATCAGGCGCAGCTCGAGCGGCACCTGCAGGTGCTGGTAGCTGTACTTGAGCAGGAAGGCAACGCCGAGGAAGAGGACGATGACGCCGGCGCGGGCCATCAGGTTGCCGCGCAGCAGCCAGTCAAGGACCGCCGCTGCCCGACCGCGCGGCGGCGCCGGCTGGCCGTCGGGCAATGCCATGCCGGCCGGGCCTGACGGTGGTGGCGACGCCGCCGCTGCCTGGCTTGTGGCCGGTCGCGCAACGGCGAACGGTGCTGCCGCCGCTGCCGGCAACGACGCGTCCGCAGCGGCCGGGACCTCCGCTGCGGCAACGGCCGGTGGCTCGTCCGCGGCCGCGCCGACGGTGCCGGCGAGCCGCGTCGCTGCGGCCGCGGGCCGCGCTGCCGCCGGGACGGGCAGAACCGCCGCTGGCGGCGGCTCTGCCTGCGGCAGCGTCGATGACGACTGCTGCAGGCGTTCGAGCGCGCCTTCGAGCCGCCGCAGGCGCTCGTCGAACAGGCGGTAACGGTCTTCCTGACGCTGTCGCGCGCGACTGCCGACGGACCACCCGAGGATGCCGCCGAGGAGCGCACCAGCCACCCACAGTCCGGAGTGAAGCTCGCCGACCAGCAACGCACCGAGTACTGCCCCGAGAAACCACATCTGCGCCTCCGCACCCGTTGCGCGCCGGCTTCGTGCCGTCCAGCCGGCCCCGCCAGGCATCAGGACGGGGTCGGCACTGCGCGCGCACCCTAGTCTAGGGCCAATCGAACCGCAGGTGAAGCACAGCATCGAGGCCGCTCCCGGGCGCCGGCGGATGGCGACGCGACACGGCTGCCATCCGCCGGCGGTTCGCATCGCGCGCCGCGCGGCGCCGGCTTGGGGCACAATGGCGCTGCCCGGTGGCCGGACGCCGCCGTTGCGGGGCCGCCACCCAGCGCCGCCTGCTGCGTCGCCCGACGCGCGAGACTATCCGGAGTCCAGCCTTGCTCACTTCCATCCGCCACTGGCTCGATCGCAACATCCTCGAACTTGGCCGCGAGATGCGGCTTTCCTTCCTGCCGCCGCTGATGGTCTACCTGGCGGCTGGCGTGTCCGGGCTGACCGGCATCGTCGGCACCTTCTTCGTCAAGGAGCACCTCGGACTGTCGGCTGCCTTCCTCGCAGCACTGGGCTTCTGGGCGGGAATCCCATGGGCACTGAAGATGCCGATCGGCCATCTGGTAGACCTGACCTGGCGCCGCAAGGCGGCGCTGGTCTGGCTCGGCGCGGCGCTGATCGCCGCCAGCCTGCTGATCATGTACGGGCTGGTGAGCGAGCCGCTGCGCATGGGCAGCGTGATATCGCTCGAAGCATGGTTCGTCCTCTCGGCACTGCTGTCGCCGGTCGGCTATGTCATCCAGGACGTGGTCGCCGATGCCATGACCGTCGAGGCGGTGCCGCGCGTCGACGAGCACGGACAGGCGCTGCCCGCCGAGACGCGGCGGCTGATGAACACGACGCTGCAGACGCTCGGCCGAGTGGCGATCATAGGCGGCGGCGTGCTCGTGTCGGTGGTCAACGTCGGCATGTTCCAGGGCGTCGAAACGCTGCCGCAAGCGGCGAAGGTCGCGGTCTATGCCCAGGTCTATGGCATGGCCCTGCTGATCCCGCTGGTCTCGGTGGCCGGCGTGCTGCTTGCCTCGCTGCTGCGACGGCGTGAGGAGCGACGGCTGCGCGCACGCGGCTTCGCTGAAGCGCAGTTGCGGGAGTTGCTCGAACCGCCGCTGCTGCCGTTGCGACCGAACTGGTGGATCCTCGGTGGCAGTGCGCTCTTCGTCGCCTTCAGCCTGAGCGTCGGGCTGGCGCAGATCGAGTTCGGCCAGGAGATCATCTTCGTCGGCTCCTTCGCCATCATCAGCTTCCTGATGGCAAGGCTGCTACGCGAACTCGACGAGGAGTCGCGACGGACGCTGCTCGGGACGGCGATCATCATCTTCGTCTTCCGCGCCATTCCCGGTCCCGGTGCCGGATCGACCTGGTGGATGATCGACGTTCTTGGTTTCGACCAGTCGTTCCTCGCCAGGCTGTCGCTTCTCTCCAGCGTGCTGACGCTGTTCGGGCTCTTCCTTTTCCGCCGCTTCATGGGCGAACGATCGATCGCCCACATCGTCGCCTTCCTCACCGTCGCCGGGACGCTGCTCAGCCTGCCGACGCTCGGAATGTACCATGGACTGCACGAATGGACGGCCGCGCACACCGGCGGTATCGTCGACGCGCGCTTCATCGCACTGATCGATACCGCACTCGAGTCCCCTCTCGGGCAGATCGCGATGGTGCCGATGCTGGCATGGATTGCCAATTCGGCGCCGGCCGGACTCAAGGCGACCTACTTCGCGGTGATGGCCTCGTTCACCAACCTCGCGCTGTCGGCCTCGCAGCTCGGCACCAAATACCTGAACCAGATGTACCACGTCAGCCGCGAGGTACGCGACCCGGCGAGCAACGCCATCAAGGTGGCGGCCGACTATGGCCAGCTCGGCAGCCTTTTCCTGACTGCGATCGTCCTCGGGCTGGTGCTGCCGTTCGCCGCCATCTGGCTGACGCGCCTGTGCCGGCTGCGCAGCGCCTGAGCGCTCGCCGCCGACGCCGAAACATTCCCGGCCGCAGCTGGCTGCCATCTCCCCGCGCCCCCACCGCAAGCGGCAGATGGTTTATGCTTGCAGCCATGCGACATGGCTCCATGCCTGCTGCTGGCGAGTTGGCCGCAGAACGTGACTGGCCACCGGGAGTCGACGATGGCGAACCTTCCCTCGCGCCGAATGCCCAAAACTGATCCGCGATCCCGGAGGAACTCCAGCATGTACACCTGCCTCAGACGCCTGTCACTGGCCGCCGCGGTCGGCAGCCTGTTCCTGGTCGCCGGCTGCGACTCCAATTCCCATTACGATCAATACGATCGACCCTACGACGGTTCCTCCTACGGTCGCCAGCCATCGTACGGACAGCCGTCGTACGATCGCAATGACGCCTACGAACGCGGTTACCGCGACGCGCAAAGGCAGCAGGGCTACAACCGCTACGGCGGGCATGAGTACGAGCGCGGTTACGAGCGTGGCCGACAGGAAGCGGAGCGCGAAAGCAAGCGCGCCGCCAAGGAGGAGCGCCGGCAGCGCGAGGCGCGGGACGAGCGGCGGCAATACGAGGACCAGCGCCGTTCCTACGATTACCGTCGTCCCGCCGATGTCCGCCCGCCGATGACGCCGCCGCAGCAACCGGGGTCCCCGCCACCGTTCCCGGGAACCTGGGGTGGTTACGGGGGCTGACCGACGCGTCGTACGGGGCACGTTGGAGCGCGCAGCATGCTGCGCGCGACGCCTGCGTCAAAGTACTCAGGCCGGCAGGCCCGGCGTCCGATGGGCGTCGATCACCTGCAGCAACTGGGCGAAGACCTTCGGCGTGCCGGCGACCAGATTGCCCGTCTGCAGGTAGGTCTCGTTGCCGACCAGATCGCCGATCAGGCCCCCCGCTTCGGTGATCAGCAGCGCCCCGCCGGCGATGTCCCAGGGCGACAGCCCGAATTCCCAGAAGCCGTCGAAGCGCCCGCAGGCGACGTACGCGAGATCGAGCGACGCGGCGCCCGGCCGCCGGATCCCCGCCGACCTGCGCGCCAGGTCCTTGAAGATGGCGAGATAGGCGTCGATGTGCTCATACACCCGATAGGGGAAACCGGTGCCGATCAGGGCGTCCTCCAGGCGCAGACACTTGCTGACCCGGATGCGGCGATCGTTGAGGAAGGCGCCGCCCCCCCTGCTGGCGCTGAACATCTCGTTGCGCACCGTGTCATAGACGACCGCCTGCGTCACCTGCCCGCGATGCGCCAGCGCGATCGAAATGGCGTACTGCGGGAAGCCGTGGATGAAGTTGGTCGTGCCGTCAAGCGGATCGATGATCCACTGGTACTCGCTGCCGGCAGCGCTGCCGGCGACCTGACCCGACTCTTCTGCTAGAATCCCGTACTCCGGATAGGCCTCGCGCAGGACGTCGATGATCGCTGCCTCGGCCGCCTTGTCCACTTCCGTGACGAAGTCGTTCTGGCGCTTGCTGGTCACCTGCAGGTGCTCGATGTCCAGGGACGCACGATTGATGATCTGGCTGGCGCGCCGCGCCGCCTTGACGATGATGTTCAGAGCTGGATGCATGTTTGTTGGCGAACCTGACGGGCGGCTTTGGCCGCCCGATTGGTGTGGAGGAGCCCCGATTCTAATATGAACCGCGCTGCCGGGGCCGATCGTTCGCGCCTGCCGCTCGACCGCGTCCGCTTCGTCCTCTCCCACACCAGCCATCCGGGCAACATCGGCGCCGCCGCCCGCGCGATGAAGACGATGGGTCTGACGCGCCTGCTGCTGGTCAACCCGAAGCGCTTTCCCGACGACGAAGCAGTCGCCCGCTCGGCCGGCGCCGATGATCTGCTCGCCGACGCGCGGGTATGCTCCAGCGTCGACGAGGCCCTGGCGGATACACGGTTCGCCTGTGCCGTCACGGCGCGACAGAGGAATCTCGGACCACCGCCGCTGGCGGCGCGCGCGGCGGCGGCAGAGATCCTGGCCAGGACCGGCGACGGCGAGGTGGCGCTGCTTTTTGGCAACGAGAGCGCGGGCCTGTCGAATGCCGAGGTGCAACGCTGCCAGCGGACGGTGTTCATCCCGGCGAATCCCGGCTATGGTTCGCTCAACCTCGCGGCGGCGGTGCAGATCGTGGCCTATGAGTTGCGCCTCGCCGCCTTCGACAGCCAGCCGCCGCTGTACAGCAAGACCATCGCCTTCGCTTCGCCGCCGGCAAATCACCAGGATATCGAGCGTTTCTACCAGCACCTCGAACGGGTGATGATCGGCAGCGGCTTCCTCGACCCGCAGCGCCCGCGCCGGCTGCTGCCCAAGCTGCGGCGCCTGTTCGGGCGCGCCGGACTGGAGCATGACGAGATCAACATCCTGCGCGGCCTGCTCGATGCGATCGAGCGGCAGAGCGCCGGACGGCAGATCGACCACCGCAGCGAAACCGTAGGCGACTGAATCAGTCAACCATTGTAGAATGACACTGGGTCTTCCCGCCCGCCCCCCCCAGCCCAAGGACGTTCACCTCATGTTCAGCCACCTGCGCGAAGACATCCAGTCGGTATTCGACCGCGATCCTGCTGCCCGGACCTTCTGGGAGGTGCTGACCTGTTACCCCGGCGTCCATGCCATGGCCTCGCATCGTCTGGCGCACTGGCTGTGGGTGCATCGTCTGCGCTGGCTCGGCCGCCTGGTCTCGCATTTCGGACGCTTCGTCACCGGTATCGAGATTCACCCCGGAGCGGTGATCGGGCGCCGCCTGTTCATCGATCACGGCATGGGTGTCGTCATCGGCGAGACGGCAGTGATCGGCGACGACGTCACCCTCTACCACGGAGTGACCCTCGGCGGGACCTCGTGGAACAAGGGCAGACGGCATCCGACACTCGAGAGTGGCGTCGTCATTGGCGCCGGTGCGAAGGTCCTCGGACCGATCACGGTCGGTGCCTCGGCGAAGGTGGGTTCGAATGCCGTGGTCGTCAAGAGCGTTCCCCCGGGCGCCACTGCAGTCGGCAACCCGGCCCGCATCATCGACCCGGCGCAGGCGCAGAAGCGCGAGGAGATGGCCGGGCAACTCGGTTTTTCAGCCTATGCCCTCGCCGCCGATCAGGACGACCCGCTGGCGAAGGCGATTCACGGTCTGCTCGACCATGCGGTCGAGGTGGACCGCCGTTTTGCCCTGTTGCTGAAGCGGATCGAGGCAGCGGGGGTCGCCATCGATGGCGAACTGCTGCGCAGCGACCCGTTCGACCCACAATACCTGAGTAAAATAGTTGACTAATTGGCAAGCAGCCCCTATGATTCAACTGTCCTAACAACCACTCTCCAAGGAGGAGCCATGCGACTGACAACAAAAGGACGTTTCGCGGTCACCGCGATGATTGATCTCGCGCTGCGCTGCAGCGAAGGCCCGGTTTCCCTGGCTGGAATCAGCGACCGGCAGAAGATCTCGCTCTCCTATCTCGAGCAGCTTTTCGGCAAGCTGCGCCGCCACGGCCTGGTCGAGAGCGTGCGCGGCCCGGGCGGCGGCTACTGCCTCGCTCGCCCCACCAGCCAGATGACGGTCACCGACATCATCCGTGCCGTCGATGAACCGCTCGATGCGACGCAGTGCGGTGGCCGCGAGAACTGCCATGACGATGAGCGCTGCATGACGCATGAACTGTGGTCCACGCTCAATGACAAGATGTACGAGTATCTCAGCTCGGTCAACCTGGCCGAACTCGTCGAACAGCAGATCCGCAAGAGCGGCCACGTCGCGATCCTGCAGGACGTCCGGCGCAGCCGGAACAAGCCCCGCAACGTCAAGGCTATGGCTGTGGGCGGCTGAAGGCTCGCAACACCATGTTCGCGCCCGTCTATCTCGACCACAACGCCACGACTCCGGCAGACCCGGCGGTGCTCGAGGCGATGCTGCCCTACTTCTCGACACAGTTCGGCAATGCCTCGAGCCGTCACGAGTACGGGCGTGCGGCGCGACGGGCAATCGATGATGCGCGCGCCCAAGTGGCGGCGGCGGTCGGCGCGCATGCCACGGAAGTGGTGTTCACCAGCGGTGGATCGGAAGCCAACAACCTGCTGCTCAAGGGCGGCGCTGCCTGCCTCAGGCCGGGCCTGCTGGCGATCGGTGCAGCCGAGCACCCGTGCGTCCTCAAACCGGCCGAACAGCTTGCGCGGCGCGGCTGGACACTCGAGAAACTGCCGATGGACGGCGACGGACGGATCGTTCGCGAGCGGTACGAAGCCGTGATGGCGCGCAAGCCAAAGATCGTTTCGCTGCTGCTCGCCAACAACGAGACCGGCGTCATCGAGGACATCGAGCCCCTGGCCGAGCGCGCGCGGGCTGCCGGTGCCTGGTTTCACAGTGATGCGGTACAGGCTTTCGGCAAGCTGCCGGTCGACTTTCGGCGACTCAACGGCGCCGGCGTGCACGCGCTGACGCTGTCGGCGCACAAGATGGGCGGGCCCAAGGGAGCCGCGGCGCTGGTCGTCGACAAGCGGCTCGAACTCGAGCCGCTGATCGCCGGTGGCGGCCACGAGCGCGGCCTGCGCTCGGGAACCGAGAACGTCGCGGCCATCGTCGGCTTCGGTGTCGCCTGCCAGTTGGCGGTCGAGCGACGCGCGGCGCTTGCAGCGCTGCTCACCCGGCTGCGGACGCAGCTCGAACAGGGATTGCTCGCGCTCGGCGCGACGCTGTTCGGGAAGCAGGTGGAACGGTTGCCGAACACGGTTTACTTCGCCTTCGCCGGCGTCGACGGCGAAACACTCGTCGGCCACCTCGACCGCGCCGGCTACGCTGTGGCAAGCGGCGCCGCCTGCTCGAGCGCCAGTCCGGAACCGTCACATGTGCTGCGGGCGATGGGCGTTGACGACGAACTGGCGCGCGGCGCGGTACGCGTCAGCCTTGGCCGCGGAAACACCGAAGAACAGGTCGCAGGCTTTCTCGCCGCCCTGAAAATGACCGTCGACCGGCTGCAACGATTGACGGCGATGGCTGTCTGAGCGGCGAGTGAGGCTGCCGCAGCCTGCCGAGCGACGACTGCAGCGGCTGCAAGCCCCAAGCTGATTTCCACAACCCGGAGCAAGAGCAATGTTGAAGCTGCCCATCTACCTCGACTACTCGGCCACCACACCGGTGGATCCGCGAGTGGCGGAAAAGATGATTCCCTATCTGGTCGAGAAGTTCGGCAACCCGGCCTCGCGCTCGCATTCATTCGGCTGGGAGGCCGAGGCGGCGGTCGAGGAGGCGCGCGAGGAAGTGGCGAAACTGGTCCATGCCGACCCGAAGGAGATCGTCTGGACCTCCGGCGCCACCGAGTCGAACAACCTGGCGCTGAAAGGCGCGGCGCAGTTCTACTCCGGCAAGGGCAGGCACCTGGTCACCGTCAAGACCGAGCACAAGGCGATCCTCGACACCTGTCGCGAACTCGAGCGACAGGGTTTCGCCGTCACCTACCTCGATGTGCAGGAGAACGGCCTGCTGGACCTCGAAGCCTTCACCGCGGCCTTGCGCCCCGACACGATCCTCGCCTCGGTGATGTTCGTCAACAACGAGATCGGCGTCATCCAGCCGATCGCCGAAATTGGCGAGATCTGCCGCAGCCGCGGCATCCTGCTGCACGTCGACGCGGCGCAGGCCACCGGCAAGGTGGCCATCGATCTGGAGACGCTGAAAGTCGACCTGATGAGCTTTTCCGCCCACAAGACCTATGGTCCGAAGGGCGTCGGCGCCCTCTACGTGCGGCGCAAGCCGCGCGTCCGCCTGAACGCGCAGATGCATGGCGGCGGGCATGAGCGTGGTTTTCGCTCCGGTACGCTGCCGACGCATCAGATCGTCGGCATGGGCGAGGCGTTTCGCCTCGCGCGGCTGGAAATGGGCGCCGAGAAGGAACGCATCCGCATGCTGCGCGATCGCCTGCTGCGAGGCCTTGAAGACATCGAGGAAGTCTACGTCAACGGCGACATGGATCACCGCGTGCCGCACAACCTCAACCTCAGCTTCGCCTATGTCGAAGGCGAGTCGCTGCTGATGGCGATCAAGGAACTGGCGGTGTCGTCGGGATCGGCCTGCACCTCGGCCTCGCTCGAGCCCTCGTATGTTCTGCGTGCGCTTGGTCGCAACGATGAACTGGCGCACAGCTCGATCCGCTTCACCCTCGGCCGCTTCACGACCGAAGAGGAGGTGGACTACGCAATCCGCCTGCTGCACGACAAGATCAGCCGCCTGCGCGAACTCTCACCGCTCTGGGAGATGGTTCAGGAAGGGGTTGACCTGAGTACGGTCCAGTGGGCCGCTCATTGATTGAATACTGAAGGAGCAACGCGATGGCATACAGTGTCAAGGTTCTGGATCACTACGAGAATCCGCGCAACGTCGGGTCCTTCGCCAAGGACGAGGAAGGCGTGGCAACGGGAATGGTCGGAGCTCCCGCCTGTGGCGACGTGATGAAGCTGCAGATCAAGGTCGGCAAGGGCGGCATCATCGAGGACGCGAAGTTCAAGACCTATGGCTGTGGCTCGGCGATCGCATCGTCGTCGCTGGTCACCGAATGGGTCAAGGGCAGGACGATCGACCAGGCGATGGACATCCGCAATACACAGATCGCCGAAGAACTGGCGCTGCCGCCAGTGAAGATTCATTGCTCGATCCTTGCCGAGGATGCGATCAAGGCGGCGGTGGCCGATTACCGGAAGAAGCACGGCGAGCAGGCCTGACAGTTCTGGGACAGCTACGAAAGGAGATGGCTTTCATGGCAGTGACGCTTTCTGAGCGGGCGGCGACGCACGTCGCGAGCTACATGGTGAAGCGCGGCAAGGGAATCGGGCTGCGCCTCGGCGTACGCACCAGTGGTTGCTCGGGGATGGCCTACAAACTCGAGTTCGCCGATGTCGCCCGGCCCGACGACATCGAGTTCGAATCGCACGGCGTGAAGGTCCTGATCGACCCGAAGAGCCTGCCCTACCTCGACGGCACCGAACTCGACTATGCGCGTGAGGGGCTCAACGAAGGATTCCGTTTCAACAACCCGAACGTCAAGGATGCCTGCGGCTGCGGCGAGAGCTTCAACGTATGACGCCGGTTGTCTGGCGCCGCCGCGGCACGCTCGTCCGGGAGATACCCGGCGGGCGCTGCCAGGGCTGATCTCCGGCACGCCTGACGAGCAGACGGATGGACTTCGCCGGCGATCATTTTTCGCTCTTCGACCTGCCGGCTGCCTTCCGGATCGATTCGGCGCTGCTCGACCGGCGCTATCTCGAGTTGCTGTCGCAGGTTCATCCCGATCGCTTTGCCACTGCCGGCGAGGCAGCGCGACGTCTGTCGCAGCAATGGGCGACAAGGGTCAATGAGGCCTACCAGACACTACGCAGGCCACTGCCGCGAGCCAGGTACCTGCTCCACCTCGCGCAGCACGACATCGGCAGCGAGAACAATACCGCGATGCCGGCCGATTTTCTCGTCGATCAGATGGAATGGCGCGAAGCCGTTGCCGAAGCACGGGCTGCCGGCAACCACCACGAGCTCGAACATCTGCATCATCGCCTGCAGCGCGAACTGGCAGCACGCCAGGAGGAGATCGCCGCGCTGCTCGACGACCAGCACGACCTCGAACAGGCGGCGGATCGCGTACGGCGCCTGATGTTCCAGGAAAAACTGCTGTCGGAGATCGACGACGCGATCGCCGCCGGCGAAGAATGACCGCAGCCGCGTCGGCAGCCGCCGGCAACCGCAACCAGCCTCAGGACCTTCCCTCTTCATGGCACTGCTACAGATAGCGGAACCCGGCGAGTCGACTCTGCCGCACCAGCACCGGCTAGCCGTCGGCATCGACCTCGGCACCACCAACTCACTGGTCGCGACCGTCCGCAGCGGCCTGGCGGTCGTCCTCAGCGATGAACTGGGTCGACCACTGCTGCCCTCGGTCGTCCGCTACCTGGCCGACGGACGCGCCGAGGTCGGCTACGAGGCGCAGGCGAGACAGGCCGATGATCCGCGCAACACGATCGTCTCGGTCAAGCGTTTCATGGGCCGCGGGCTGCGCGACATCGCCAATCATGAAGTCCTGCCCTACGTCTTCGACGACCGCCCCGGCATGCTCCGTGTGCACACGGTGGCCGGAAGCAAGAGCCCGGTCGAGGTCTCTGCCGACATCCTGCGCGTCCTGCGGCAACGTGCCGAGACATCGCTCGCCGGACCGCTGGTCGCTGCGGTGATCACGGTGCCTGCCTACTTCGACGATGCACAGCGGCAGGCAACGAAGGACGCGGCCCGGCTGGCCGGGCTGCCACTGATCCGGCTGCTCAACGAGCCGACCGCAGCGGCGATCGCCTACGGACTCGACAACGCCGCCGAAGGCATCTACGCGGTCTATGACCTGGGCGGCGGCACCTTCGACATCTCCATCCTCAGGCTGACGCGCGGCGTCTTCGAGGTTCTCGCCACCGGCGGCGACTCGGCGCTGGGCGGCGATGACTTCGACCACCGCATCTTCTGCTGGATTCTCGAAACCGCCGGACTGCGGCCGCTTTCGGTCGAGGATGCGCGCATGCTGCTGACGCGGGCGCGCGAAGCCAAGGAGTATCTGAGCTTCCATGGCATGGCGCCGATCAGCGCCCGCCTGAACAGCGGCGAGGTGGTCGATCTGACGCTCAGCACCGAAACCTTTGCCGAGATCACGCGCACGCTGCTCGCCAAGACGATGCAGCCGGTCAAGAAGGCGCTGCGCGACGCCGGCCTGTCGATCAGCGATGTCAAGGGGGTCGTGATGGTCGGCGGCGCGACACGCATGCCGCAGGTGCAACGGGCGGTCGGCGACTTCTTCCGTCAGGAGCCGCTGAACAACCTCGACCCGGACAAGGTGGTGGCGATCGGTGCAGCCATGCAGGCCAACCTGCTGGCCGGCAACGGCCGCGCCGGCGACGACTGGCTGCTGCTCGACGTGATTCCGCTGTCGCTCGGGATCGAGACGATGGGCGGGCTGGTCGAGAAGATCATTCCCCGCAACTCGACGATCCCGACGGCCCGGGCACAGGAGTTCACGACCTTTCGCGACGGCCAGACCGCACTCGCCGTGCACGTCGTCCAGGGCGAGCGCGAACTGGTCAGCGACTGCCGTTCGCTGGCGCGCTTCGAGCTGCATGGAATTCCGCCGCTGGTTGCCGGCGCAGCGCGCATTCGCGTCAGCTTCCAGGTCGACGCCGACGGGCTGCTGGCGGTCAGCGCGCGCGAGCAGACCGCGGGCGCTGAAGCGAGCATCGTCGTCAAGCCCTCGTACGGCCTGTCCGACGACGAGATCGCCCTGATGCTCAAGGACTCGCTGCTGCATGTGCGCGAAGATGCTGCCGTGCGGGCGCTGAAGGAATCGCAGGTCGATGCGCAGCGCCTGCTCGAAGCCGTGCGAACGGCGCTGGCGAGCGACGGCGAACTGCTGTCCGAAGGCGAGCGCGCGCGCGTCGAGGCGGACATTCTTCGGCTCGAGGATGCCGCCGGCGGCGACAACCGGCGGCAGATCATGCTGGCGATGGACGACCTCGAGGCCGACACCAAGGAGTTCGCCGCGCGGCGCATGGACAAGTCGATCCGGCAGGCCTTTGCCGGGCGCAACATCAGTGACATCGAGGCCGCCTTGCCGGCGCACAGTGGGGACATGCAATGACCCAGATCATCGTCCTGCCGCATGTCGAACTCTGTCCCGACGGGGCGCTTTTCGATGCCCGGGCCGGCGAGTCGATCTGCCAGAATCTGCTCGAGAACGGCATCGCCATCGAGCACGCCTGCGAGATGTCGTGCGCCTGCACGACCTGCCACGTCATCGTTCGCGAAGGTTTCGCGTCGCTCGAACCCTCCGACGAGGTGGAGGACGACCTCCTCGACAAGGCCTGGGGACTCGAACCCAACTCGCGCCTCTCGTGCCAGGCGATCGTCGGTCGGACGCCGCTGGTCATCGAGATCCCGCGTTACTCGATCAACATGGTCAAGGAGGGCAAGCGATGAAATGGACCGACATCAATGAAGTGGCCGTCGAACTGGCCGAAGCACATCCCGGAGTCGACCCGCTGCGGATCAACTTCGTCGACCTGATGAACTGGGTGCTCGCCCTGCCCGGCTTCGAGGACGACTCGCGCCACTGTGGCGAGAAGATCCTCGAGGCGATCCAGCAGGCCTGGATCGACGAGCTGGCATGAAACCGGACGACTTCGGCGGCAGCCAGCGCAACGTCCTCGGCGGTCCGCTGGGCTCATGCAGCGAAGAGCCGCTGACGGGTTTCTTCCGCGACGGCTGCTGCAATACCAGTGACGAGGACCTCGGCAGCCACACCGTCTGCGTCGTGCTGACCGCCGACTTCCTCGAGTTCTCGAAACGGCGCGGCAACGATCTGTCGACACCAAGGCCCGAGTTCGCCTTCCCCGGCCTCAAGGCCGGTGACCGCTGGTGCCTCTGTGCCGCCCGCTGGCGTGAAGCGCTGCAGGCTGGCAAGGCACCGCGCGTCGTCCTCAACGCGACCAACGAGGCCTGCCTGCTGATCGTCGGCCTCGACGACCTCAAGCGGCACGCGATCGACCTCAACTGAGCCTTCACCTCGGCCCCCGCCGGCAGGAGTTGCCGGCAACCCGGACCGGCCGCGACGGCTCAGATGATCATCAGCGACGTCTGCGCGCTGGCAGCGGCGTAATAGAGGCGAACGCCGACCCGGTAGAGGCGCCCGGTCTGCAACACCCGGTCGATGCGCGCGTTGACGTCGGTACCGCTGTCGTCGTCGGCGGCGATCTGCACGTTGCCGGCTGCGATCACCTCGAACAGCACCATGACCGTGTCCGAGCTGCCGCTGGTCTGCAAGCGGTAACTGCGCGTCACCGGCGGCCGGAACTCGAAGACGCGTGTTTCGCCACTTCCCAGCGCCAGGTTCTGCGCCACCCCGACCGTCAGGGCCGGCGCCGCCGGCTGCGCAGCCGAGCCGGGATAGGTCTGCCGGATCCAGTCCCGGTCGGCCGCAGACAGCCCTCCCTTCGGCTGCAGTCCGGCGCGATAGGCGGCCGGCTCGATGATCAGGCCGGCGCCGAAGGCATACTCCATCACCGAATCGGGATCCCAGGTGCTTCCCTTGACCTCCGCCGGGCTGATCTTGCGCAGGATGTTGAAGTCGATGTACTTGTCGTCCCACCTGTTTGGCGGACCCCGGAAGTAGCGCCGCACCGCATCGATATCCCAGGTGATGCCGGCAAACGGGTTCTGGTGCTCATGCTCGAGGCCGAGCGCATGGCCAATCTCGTGCATTGCCGTGTCGCGGCCGTAGGGCGTATCGAGCGGCCAGCCGAAGTTCATCGTCCGCTGCCGCGGATCGCGAATCGTCAGATTGTCACGGCCGACGTAGGACCACGATCCGCCAGCCTGATCGAAGCCGATCCGCAGGCTGGCGTCGGCCAGCTGCGCGACCTCGCGGAAGCTGATGCCGATCCCCAACCCGAACCAGTTGGCAAAGGCCTGGCGGACGGCTTCGATGTCACTGGCCGTGCCCTTCCAGCCATCGACCACATCGTCGCCAGCCTGAAAGCAGTGATAGCTCAGCTGCGTGCCGTTGACCCACTTCTTGCCGCCGGCGACGATCGCCCGCACCCGCTCCGGCGCCACCGCCGGATCGAACTGGCGCGGCTCGACGATCGGCTGGCAGCAATAACGCAGACCGGCTGCGCCGTCACCAGCGACAGCCACTTCTTCATTTCGGGGATCTTCCGCCATCTGATTCTCCTCTGCAGCGCAAGTGATGATCACGGGACCGCGGCTGCCGCCGGCAGCAGCCGGGCGCTGGGCTCGACTCCCGAGTCGACTGCCAGCATGCCGCCTGCCGCGCCCGCGGTCAACCCGTATCCTCGACCGTATCCTCGACCGGGCATGCCAGTCCGGCGGCAGCAAGGAGGCGGACAGCGGCATGCGCCAGGACCCACCGGGGAAAAGCTCCCGCTGCGCATTGACCGTGCTCGGGCCAGCTTGTAGAATGCCGCCTTTCTCGGGGCGTAGCGCAGCCTGGTAGCGCATCTGCTTTGGGAGCAGAGGGTCGTGAGTTCGAATCCCACCGCCCCGACCAGTTGGACAGGCAGCAATTGCCAGTAGCAGCAGGATGCGGTACCCGGCGAAAATGCAGGCAACAAGCAGGTCTCGCACTCTCGCGCCCGTAGCTCAACCGGATAGAGCACCGGCCTTCTAAGCCGGGGGTCGTGAGTTCGAGTCTCGCCGGGCGCGCCAGAATGACGGCGGTGTTAGCTCAGTTGGTAGAGCACTGGATTGTGATTCCAGTGGTCACGGGTTCGAATCCCGTACATCGCCCCATCAAATCACGTGTTTGGAATTGGCGTCCGGTCATGCTTCCTGGATGCCGGCCTGTGTTTCTGCCTCGCCCTTCTCATCACGCTTCCGCCCCTGTTGGGGCGGCCTCCGCAGCCGTTCGATGCGGCAAGGCGACCACTTCTCCGGCTGTCCGAAATTCCGAGGCCCGCTCTCCGTCCATCGCGCCGTCGCTGCAGTCGGCTGGGCCAGCGTAACGCAGCATTCGATTCGCAGGGTGGTGATTCCTCGCCAATCCCTCGGTCGTCTGCGTTACCATTCGACGGCATTGCTGCAGCACCTTCGGCGCAGTGGCCATCCCGCGGGAAGGGCGCACATGCCATGTAGCCCCGATTTGGCAAGGCTGAGGAGATTCAGGCAAGTGGGAGCTGTCTGCTTCATCCGGGAGCGCCCGAACAACAAGAGAAAGACATCAATGCTTCCTTACGCTCCTGGCGCGCGCGTCGTCGTTCGCGATGAAGAGTGGCTGGTTCGCCGCGTCGATCCATCGAGCGATGGCGGACACCTGCTCAGTTGCGATGGCGTATCCGAACTGGTGCGCGGCCGTTCTGCCCAGTTTCTGACGCAACTGGAGGATGAAATCCTGGTTCTGGACCCGGCCCGCACCGAGCTCGTGGCGGATACGAGTTCCCATTTCGACAGCACCTTCCTGTATCTCGAAGCGCAGCTACGCCGCAGCACGCCCAACGATCAGCAGATCCATCTGGGTCATCGCGCGGTCATGAATCTCGTGCCCTATCAGCTCGATCCCGCGCTGCAGGCCCTCAGACAGCCGCGTCAGCGGATCCTGATTGCCGATGCCGTCGGCCTGGGGAAAACGCTCGAGGCGGGCATTCTCACATCCGAGTTGATCCAGCGCGGGCGCGGGCAGCGTATCCTCGTCATCACGCTGAAGAGCATGCTGACCCAGTTCCAGAAGGAGTTCTGGAGCCGCTTCTCGATTCCTCTGGTGCGCCTGGATTCGGTTGGATTGCAGCGGGTGCGCAACAACATTCCCAGCAATCACAACCCGTTCAACTACTACGACCGCACGATCATCTCGATCGATACGCTCAAGAACAATCTCGAGTACCGCAATTTCCTGGAAAACGCCTGGTGGGACATCATCATCATCGACGAGTGCCACAACGTCGCGGCGCGCGGCAACGAGGATGGGCTATCGCGGCGTGCCCGGCTGGCCCGCCTGCTCGCCGGTCGTTCGGATACCATGATGCTGCTGTCGGCCACCCCACACGATGGATCGGCGCGCAGCTTCGCTTCGCTGATGAGCCTGCTCGACCCCACAGCCATCAGCGACCCGGATGACTACACGCCGGAGGATTTTCGCAGCAAGGGGCTGGTCGTCCGCCGCTTCAAGAAAGACATTCGCGATCAAGTCAGCGCCGATTTCCAGGAACGTATCACCGAGCAGTTGAAACAGCCTGCCAGCCCGCAGGAAGAAGCGGCCTACCGAGCTCTGCTGGCGATCCCGTTTACCCAGAAGGGCGAGCACCATGCCGGAAAGCAGCAGGAGTTGCAACGGGTCGGCATGCAGAAAGCCATGTTCTCCAGCCCATTCGCCGCGCTCGATTCCACCGGGCGGCGAATCGCTCTGCTGCGGGACAAGCCAGCCATCAGCGACGATGAACGAGCCGAGGTCGCCGCTCTGGAGGAGTTTGCCGCCGCCCTGCGCCAGATCGATGCCGCGAGTTTCAGCAAGTTTCAGCGCCTGGTACAGCGTCTCCAGGACCCCTCGTTCACCTGGCAAGCGGCCGACCCGTCAGACCGTCTGGTCATTTTCTCGGAGCGGATCGAAACGCTGCACTGGTTGCGGGAGAACCTGACCGGGGTGGCTGGCCTGAAGCCTGCCCACTTCGAAATCCTGCACGGCGGCATGACCGACACCGAACAGCAGGAACTGGTCGATCGCTTCGGTCGCCGGGACGACTCCGTGCGGGTCCTGCTGTGCTCCGATGTCGCCTCGGAAGGTCTCAACCTGCATTACTTCTGCCATCGACTGGTGCATTTCGATCTGCCGTGGTCGCTGATGGTATTCCAGCAGCGCAATGGCCGGGTCGATCGTTACGGCCAGGCGAGGCAACCGCGCATCGTCTACCTGTTCACGGAAACCGGCGTCGACCGCATCAAGGGCGACCTGCGCATTCTCGAAATCCTGCAAACCAAGGATGAGCAGGCCAACCGGAACCTCGGCGACCCGGCGTCGTTCCTGCATGTGTTCGATCCCGAAAGGGAAGCCGCCAAGGTCGCAGAGATCATGGCCGCGGGCACCAGTCCGCAGCAATTTGAAGCAGCGATCGATGCGGCGCAGGCGTCAACCGGACGGGCCGCCGCGGATGATGATGCCGACGCCAATGGCGACTGGCTGCTCAAGCTGTTCGCCCAGGCCGAACCAACAGGCGAGGCGGCGGCCACGCCCAGGCCCAGCACCGATTTCATCCGTGAGGGCATTTCCCTGTTCGGCGATGGCGAACTCAGCAGCGACTACGCCTTTGCCAGGACGGCGCTGGAGCAACTCTGCATTCCGACACCGATTGCCTCCTTCAGCCACGACGACGCCAGCCAGACGATCACGCTGAATGCGCCGCGTGACCTGCAGGAACGCCTGCGCGTCACCCTGCCGCTGGAAGTCCGCGACGAGCACCATCGCTATGCCCTGTGCGCCCACAAGACACGCATGGCCCAGGCCATCGAGCAGGCCCGTCAGGCCAGGGCGGATGAGGAGAGCTGGCCAGCGCTGCACTACCTCTGGCAACAGCATCCGATCATGGACTGGCTGTCGGACCGGGTGCTCACCGCCTTCGGCCGACATCGCGCCCCGGTCATCCAGTGTCCGCAAATGATCGAAGGCGAACAGGCCTTCGTGCTCATGGGCCTGATCCCCAACCGCAAGGGCCAGCCCTTGCTGATCGAGTGGCAGGTCGCGGTATGCAACGCTGGCGCCTGGACATTGCAGGCCTTCCCCGATTTCGTCGCCCGCACACGGCTCAAGGCCGGTACCCTGGCCAACCGCAACCGGGGGCTTGACACCGGCGCGCTGCAGGCCAACCTGCCGGGTGCGGTCGCCGCGATGAGGCATCACATGGTCGCCCTGCAGCGCCGCTTTGCTGCGGACATGACCGCCCGCCTGTCGGGAACACTGGCCGATCTGCAACGACTGCAAGCCAGGCAGATCGAGCAGCTTGAATTGCGCCTGGCCGCCAACCAGCAGGCCGAGCAGTTCAAGAAGACCCGACGCGAGCAGCGCACGCAGCACATCCGCAAGGTCTTCGATGAATACCGGCAGTGGGTGCAGGACAGCATGACCACCGAGCCACAGCCCTTCATCCAGGTGCTGGCGGCCGCCGTGCAATGAAGGGCGGCCCTCTCCCCCAACTCCTCTCCCGAGTGCCGGAGAGGCGAGTTAGCCGCGCCGTTTGACTGAACCCCTGCCGAGATTGCCACATGTCCGTCGCCCAGACCGTCCAGAGCTTCGCCGGCATCGCCAACGAGAACGAGTTCTATGGCCACCACTACCTGGCCGAAGTCTTCAAGGGCGACATCCGCGCCCGGATCGAGAGCTGGCAGGCCGCCGAGGAAGCCGCCGCCCAATCGCCCGCCGCCGGCGAAGCCGCTGCGGAGGTTCGTGCCGACAGCCGGGCGCCGCACAAACGCCTCGCCGGTCTCGGCGGCAAGTGGTTTGCCGCGCTCGCCACTCAGGCACGCCTGCGCGAAGACCGCGACCGGCTGCAGGCCCACCAGCAACTGCACGCCCCCTTGATCGAGGCCCTCGCTTACCCGCTCAACCCCCGGCAGATCGAGTTGCAGGCAGGCATGCCGGTGCCCATCTGGGCCGCCTTCGGCGAAGCGCATCAGGCGCCGCAGTTGCTGATCGTGCCGGCCTACCAGCCGGGTCGCGAAGACGAAGACCCGCTCGATCATCGTCTGACTGCGGCCCACTATGGCGGGCAGGAAATCCCGCCGGCGTTCAGCAGACTCTCCTGGCTGGAGATCCTCACCGAAGCGCTGTTCGGCACCGACCAGCCGCCGCGCTACGTCATTCTGGTCGGCTTCAGGGAATGGCTGCTGCTCGACCGCTACAAGTGGCCGAACAATCGCCTGCTGCGCTTCGACTGGAGCGAAATCCTCGACCGTAAGGAAAACCACACCCTGCAGGCGGCTGCCGCCCTGCTGCACCACGACAGCCTCGCGCCGAATCAGGGCGCCAGCCTGCTCGATGGCCTCGATGAAAACGCCCACAAGCACGCCTTCGGCGTCAGCGAGGACCTCAAGTACGCGCTGCGCGAAGCGATCGAGGCGCTCGGCAATGAAGCGGTGCGACAACTGCGCGAAAAGGCGCAGGCCGGCAAGCAAGGCTTCTACACAGGAAAGGACGCCGTCGACGCCGGCGAGCTGAGCCTCGAATGCCTGCGCCTGGTGTATCGCCTGCTGTTCCTGTTCTACATCGAAGCGCGTCCCGACCTCGGCTATGTGCCGATCCAGAAGAGCGAGATCTACGCCCGGGGCTACAGCCTCGAGTCCCTGCGCGATCTCGAACTGACGCCGCTCAATACCGCCGCTGCCCGCGACGGCCTCTTTTTCGACGCCACGCTGCGCCGCCTGTTCTCGCTGATCGGCCAGGGCTGTGGCGCAGTCGCCCAGCAGAGCGTCCTCGCCGGCAGCGCCAAGGAAGCCTTTGCGCTGGCGCCGCTCGACAGCAAGCTGTTTGATCCCGAGGCAACGCCGCTGCTCAACCAGGTGCGTTTCCCCAACCACGTCTGGCAACGCGTCATTCGCCTGATGTCGCTGTCGAGCGGCAAGGGCAAGGGGCACAAGAGCGGCCGGGTCAGCTATCAACTGCTGTCGATCAACCAGTTGGGCGCCGTCTATGAAGCGCTGCTCTCCTATCGCGGCTTCTTTGCCCCGGAAGACCTCTACGAGGTTCAGCCGGAACCCAAGAAGGCGTCAGCCAGCACCAGCGACGAGGACGACGAAGAGGGCGACCGTGAGGGTGAACAGCAGGGCGGCGGCAGCACCGACCTGATGGACAGCGCCTGGTTCGTACCGGCCAGCCGCATCGACCAGTACAAACCCGGCGAACGCGTCCATGACCTCGACGAGCGGGGGCACAGGAAGCTGCGCGTCTACCCGCGCGACACCTTCATCTATCGCCTGGCCGGGCGGGACCGGCAGAAGAGCGCCAGCTACTACACGCCGCAGGCGCTTACCCGTTGCCTGGTGAAGTACGCGCTCAAGGAACTGCTCAAGGACAAGACCGCCGACGACATCCTTGCCCTCACCGTCGTCGAACCGGCGATGGGCAGCGCCGCGTTCCTCAACGAAGCGGTCAATCAGTTGGCGGAAGCGTACCTCGAGCGCAAGCAGGCCGAGCTCAAGCGCCGCATCCCGCACGAGCAATACACCGTCGAGCTGCAGAAGACGCGAATGTACCTGGCCGACCGCAATGTCCATGGCGTCGACCTGAACCCCATCGCCACCGAACTCGCCGAAGTCAGCCTCTGGCTCAATGCCATCTACGGCGAACCGGCCGAGCCCGGCCAGCCGCCCAGGGCCGCCCGCGTCCCGTGGTTCGGCTACCAGCTCTTTTCCGGCAACAGCCTGATCGGCGCAAGGCGCGAGGTCTTCGCCGCGGCCCTCCTGCAAAAGGGGAGCAAACCCGCCTGGCACGACACCCCGCCGCGCCGCTGCGCCTTTCTCCCCTCTCCCGCCAGCGGGAGAGGGGCCGGGGGAGAGGGCGAAGTTCGCCGCCCCGACGAGGTCTACCACTTCCTGCTGCCCGACCCCGGCATGGCGAGTTACACCGACAAGGTGGCCAGGCAGCTCTACCCGGCGGACTTCGCGCGACTCAAGACCTGGCGCACGGCGATGAACAAGCCGCTCGAAGCGCACGAGATCCGGCGCCTGCTGCAGCTTTCCGAAGCCATCGACCAGTTGTGGTCGGAGCACGTCAAGCTCGTCGAGGCGGATCGCGCGCGCACCGAAGACCCGCTGGCGCTCTGGCCGCACGATTCGCGCCCTCAGCCTCCGGGAGAGGGCTGGGGCGAGGGCAAACGCACCTTCACCTCACGCGCGCAAAAGGAAGCCATTCGCAGCAAAGGCCTGCTCAATCGTGACGACGACCACGCCACGCCGTACCGCCGCCTCAAGCTGGTGATGGATTACTGGTGCGCGCTGTGGTTCTGGCCGATCACCCGCAGCGCCGAGCTGCCGAGCCGCGAGCAGTGGTGGCTGGAGGTCGGCGCCATCCTCGAAGGCAACATCGTCGACCTGTCGCCGCAGATCCCGATGGACTTCAGCGCCGCGCCGGAGGCGAAACCATTCCTGCCGGAAGTCCAGGCGACGCTGTTTGGCGCGGTGCAGCCGATGCTGGCAACCGCGCCGCCGCAGCCTCAACTGCACGACAAATTTGGCCAACTGCGGATCAGCAGGCTGCGAACCCATTTTTCGCGGGTGGCGACGGTCGAGGCCGTTGCCCGGCAAAGGCGCTTTCTGCATTGGGAACTGACGTTTGCCGATGTCTTCGCCAAGCGTGGCGGCTTCGACCTGGTCGTCGGCAATCCGCCGTGGCTCAAGGTCGAATGGAACGAAGCGGGGATACTCGGCGAGCGCAACCCGCTGGTCGCGATCCGCAAGCTGAGCGCCACCGAACTGGCGCAGCAGCGCAGCGCCGCCTTCGACGAGTTTCCCGGCCTGCAGGCGGAGTGGACGGCCGAACTCGAGGAGGCCGAAGCAACGCAGAACTACCTCAACGCGCAGCAGAACTATCCGCTGCTCAAGGGCGTGCAGACCAATCTCTACAAGTGCTTCCTGCCCGTTGGCTGGATGCTCGCCGGGCAGCGCGGCGTGGTGGGCTACCTGCATCCAGAGGGGCCGTATGACGATCCGCGGGGTGGGGCGCTAAGGGAAGCCGTGTATGCGCGGTTGCGGGCGCATTTGCAGTTTACCAACGAATTGCAGCTTTTCGCTGAAGTTGATCACCACACGAAGTACAGCATCAACGTCTATGGTCCGCCGCAAGCGCAGCCGCGTTTTGACCAGCTCGCCAATCTGTTCTCCCCTGCCACGGTGGATGCCTGTTACGCGCACGATGGCGTCGGTGCGGTCGGTGGCTACAAGAACGAAGAGGGCAAATGGAATACTGCCGGCCACGCCGATCGCATCGTCCGCGTCGCCGACGAGCAACTGGCGGTTTTCGCCCGGCTGTACGACGAACCCGGCACATTGCCGCGCCGCGCGCGATTGCCGGCGCTGCATGCGGGCCAGCTTTCCAGCGTGCTCGCCAAGCTTGCGGCCTATCCACGCCGCTTGGCTGACTTGGGCGACGAGTATTTCTCGACTGAAATGTGGCACGAAACCATGCAGCAGAACGACGGCACCATCATCCGCAATGCCGACCGCAGCGCACCCTTTGCCGCGACGCCAGAAGAATGGGTGCTCTCCGGTCCACATTTCTTCCTCGCCAACCCGTTCAACAAGACGCCGCGCGCCGTTTGCAGCGCCAACGGCCACTACGATCCGCTCGACCTCGAAACCCTGCCCGACGACTACCTGCCGCGCAGCAACTACCGGCCGATGGCCGACCGCGCCGAGTACGCCTGCCGCACTCCTCGCGTAAGCTGGAGCGAAGCCGAAAAGCTGACCTTGCCGTGGGATCAACTCACTGCGGAAGAACAAGCCCAACACGCCAGCGAGCAAGGCCAACCGGTTGCCGTGCAACGCTGGCGGCAGAAGCGGGTGACGGAGTATTTTCGGTATATGCATCGGCGTCGAATTGGCCCTTCATCGGAGCGAACGCTCAGTTCGACGCTAATTCCGCCAGATGCTGGACATATCAATACTGTTATTTCCCTGGCCTTTCGCGATCCTGGGCGCTTGGTAACCCTTGCTGGTCTCACCGCCAGTTGCGTGTTCGATTTTTTCGTCAAATCAACAGGCTTGCCAGATTTGTGGTCTACCACCTTAGATCGGTTGCCGTTTCTTGAAGTTGATTCGATCAAAGTTCGTGCCCTCGCCCTCAACTGCCTCACCACCCACTACGCCCCGCTCTGGGCCGAAGTCTTCACCCCCGCCTTCAGCACCCAGCGCTGGAGCCAACCCGACAACCCGCGCCTGCCGCAGGATTTCTTCACCAGGCTCACACCCGAATGGCAACGCCAGTGCGCCCTGCGTACCGACTACGCCCGCCGCATGGCGCTGGTCGAAATCGACGTACTGGTCGCCCAGGCCCTTGGCCTCACCCTCGACGAACTGCTGCTGATCTACCGCGTCCAGTTCCCGGTGATGCAGGGCTACGAGCGCGACACCTGGTACGACCTGGCCGGCCGCATCGTGTTCACCAACAGCAAGGGCCTGGTCGGCGTCGGCCTGCCGCGCAAGGGCGGTCGAGCTACCGCCGACGTCACATTCACCACCCCCGATGGCCGCAGCCAGACCGGCAAGTATGGCTGGGACGATATCCACGCCCTGCAGCAAGCCGGTACCCTGCCCGCCGGCAGCACCGTCACGACCAGCCTTCTCGACGACACACAGCCCGGCGGCCCGCAAACCCGAGCCCGCAGCTACACCGCCCCCTTCGCCCTCGCCAGCCGCGAAGCCGATTACCGCATCGCGTGGGCATTTTTCGAGCACAATAGCCGCCAATGAATCGCGGCCTGATCGTGTCAGCGCGAGTCTTCGCTGATCCCCCGGGGCGCTGCGGGGACAGACCGGTTCGGTGCTGGATGAAGGAGGTATTTGGCATGCCAAGCGAAGAGGATAGGCTGATCCGCGAGATGGTCGATACGATCGTTCGCGAAGCCGATCCCGATGCCGTGATCCTGTTTGGTTCGCGAGCACGTGGGGACGCCCGACCGGGTTCCGACGTCGATCTCCTGATCGTCGAGCGTGAGCCCTTCAGCCCACAGCGCAGTCGCCGCCGGGAAACGGCGCGCCTGTACCTGGCCGTGCGCAGGCTGGCGATCGCCAAGGACTTGCTGCTCTATAGCCGCGACGAGTTCGAGCGACTCAAGGATTCTCCGCACCACATCGTCGGCCGTGCCCAACGTGAAGGAAAGGTCCTGCATGCACGCGGCTGATCACGCGCAGGACTTGCTGCGCATGGCGCGCAAGGATTTCGATGCCCTGCGCGGCATGCTCGACCATCCGCTGTTCGCCGACGAGATTTTCGGCTTTCACGCGCAGCAGGCGATCGAGAAGTCGCTCAAGGCGTGGTTGGCCGCCCGGTCGGTGTCGTTCCCGCTGACCCATGACCTGTCGCGCCTGCTCGGCCTGCTGGAAGAGAACGGGAGCGACGTCAGTACGTTCTGGCCACTCGTTCAGTACACGGTCTTCGCCGTGCAGGCCCGCTACGAAGCTGGCCTGATGGAGACCGAGGCGCCGATCGACCGGAGGGCCGTGATCGACGAGGTGCAGCAGTTGCTCGGCACCGTCGCGCGACTGATCGGGGCGACCGTGGGCGAAACGCGCGAGCGGGACAGGCGGTGACCGACCCGTGTTCAGGCTCGGTAACAGGTGAAAGAAAGGGTAACTACTCCCTGGTAGGGGCAATAGTGGGGGTAACAGCCGGCGTTGACGCCACGCATGGGGGGTTCCCGAATACAGCGAAGCAATGTCCATGAACGTCAAGACCGAATTCATCGAAATCGATTTGCACGCCGACGAGAAGAAGCTCATCCTCGATCTGGCCTGTTTTTGGGTGACGGACGAAACGAGCCTGGCGGATCTCAGGAACCCCCGGAAGAAATGGATCCGCTTCAACCCATTGGTGGTGTCCGAGGTCATTGGTGAGTTGTCGTATCACTACAACCGCTGCAGGAACGCCGCCCGATCAGAACGGCTGGATGCGCTGATCAGCCATCTTGAAAACGTGCTTGCCGCCAGCCAGAGATAGTCACCCCCATGTTGCCCTCACTGCTCGCGCGCGAGATCCAGAATGGCCTGAAGCACTTCCTGACGACAGGGTTCGAACCTTCCGACCGCCTCTTCGCCGGCATCATGCAGCGATTCACCGACGACGAGAGCCGCTGGCTGAAAGGCCCCTATATCCAGATCGGGCTGCCGTTCCGAACCGGCACTCGGGGCAGGAGCTTTTTCGGGAGTTTCGAGACGGAGCATCCCGGCCACGTCCATCAGGAAGCGGCGTGGCAACGACTGGCGAGTCGGCTCGACGCGGCCGGGACGCTCATCGCCACCGGCACCGGCAGCGGCAAGACCGAGTGTTTCCTGTACCCGTTGCTTGATCACTGCGCGCGTGCCTGCAGTGACGGCGCTGCGGGTATCAAGGCACTGGTGATCTACCCGATGAACGCGCTGGCGACTGACCAGGCGCGGCGTTTTGCGCAGGTGATTGCCCGCACACCGGCATTCAAGGGGCTGCGGGTGGGCCTGTTCATCGGCGGGCGGCCGGGCAAGGACGGGCAGGGCCTGCCGGCCATGACCGCGACCAGCGTCATCACCGACCGGGAAACGCTGCGCCAGGATCCGCCCGACATCCTGCTGACCAACTACAAGATGCTCGACTACCTGTTGATTCGGCCCAGGGATCGGCTGCTGTGGGCCAGGAACACGGCCGAGACCCTGCGCTATGTGGTGGTCGATGAGCTGCACACCTTCGACGGTGCCCAGGGGACCGACCTGGCCTTGCTGCTGCGCCGCCTGCGCGCCCGCCTGAAGACCCCCGCCGGGCATCTGATCTGTGCCGGGACTTCGGCGACCCTGGGCGGCAACTCCGATACCGCGCCCTTGCGCGAGTACGCCCGGCAGATTTTCGGGGTGGATTTTCCGCCCGAGTCGGTGGTGACGGAAAATCGCCTGGACGAGATCGAGTTCCTGGGAAACAGCGTCATCGAGCATGTGCTCCATCCCCGCCCCGACTTTGCTGCGCTGCTCGATGCCGATCGCTATCGATCGCAAGCGGCGGCGGTCGACGCCTGGTTCCGCCTGTTCTTCCCCGGCGTGACGCCGCCGGTCGACGTCAACGACCTCGCCTGGCGCAGCGCACTCGGCGCTGCACTCAAGAAGCACCTGTTGTTCATCAACCTGCTGAAGCTGATCAGAGGCCGCATCGTCTCGCTGAGCGAGCTTCAGGCGCAGATGCAGGGTCCCCTGCCCGAGGTGGCACGACCGCACATTGGCAGGGTGCTCGATGCCCTGCTGGTGCTCGTCGCCTGGGCCCGCCATCCGGACGGCCAGCCGCTGGTCACATTGCGCGTGCAACTGTGGATGCGCGAACTGCGGCGCATGGTCACGCAGCTTCGCAGTGACCCGAACAAGATCGAGCTGCGCGCCGAAAGCGACGTCAGACGCGAGCCCGGCAAGCTCTATCTGCCACTGCTGCAATGTGCCGATTGCCACACCACCGGCTGGTTGAGCCGTCTGCCAAACGGCCAGTCCAGGCTGTCGACCGATCTTGACGAGATTTACAACACCTGGTTCTCCGGGCAGCCAGAGGCCTTGCGCCTGTATTGCGCTGCGGGCCTGCGCCGGCCCCTGTGCGACGGCATCGTGCAGCGCGTTTGTACGCAGTGCGGCCATCTGCAGGGTGGCCCCGGGGAATGCGCTGCCTGCGGCCACGGTGATCTGGTGGAGGTCTTCCGGGTGACGGCAAGTCGGACGACGACGACGAAGGCGGGTGTCTCGCACACCTGGCACGATCCGGCGTGTCCGGCCTGTGGCAGCAAGTTCCGGCAACTCCTGCTCGGCGCGCGCAACGCGACGCTGGGTGCGGTGACGATCGAGCAGACCTGGGCCAGCCCGTTCAATGACGACAAGAAGCTGATCGCGTTCTCTGATTCGGTGCAGGATGCCGCGCATCGGGCGGGCTTCTTCACTGCGCGCACCTACCTCAACACGGTGCGAACGGGTCTGGCGCAGGTCATCGACCAGCTTGCCACGCCGCAGTGTTCCTGGAATACGTTTCTCGACCGGGCGGCCAGCCTGTGGCAGGAGACGGACTCACCACTGGCGATGCCTGTGGAGCGATTCGTCGCGGAGTTCATCGGTCCGAACATGATGTGGCAGCGCGATTGGGCGGTATCGATGCAGGCGCATGACCATTTGCCAAAGGACAGCCACTTGCCAGAGCGGGTCAGGAAGCGTTTGCGCTGGCAGGCGTTTGCCGAATTCACCTACCTCAGTCGGCGGGGACGCAATCTGGACGCGATTGGCAAGGCGACGCTGGCTCCCCGTCTCGACGATATCGATCGGGCAGCCGATGCGCTGTTGCCGGTTCTGCAGGAAGTCTTTGGCATTCGCCATGCCGTCCGGCGGACCGTCGTGCAGTGGCTTTGGGGCTTTGTCTGTCACTTGCGACAGCGTGGCGCGGTGGCCATGCCGGAATTGATGGCCTATGCACGCGACGGCAATCTATTCGCCTTCACGCGCACGCAGGGACGTGGCGAGTGGCTGCCGGGCATGGGCGAGCGTACGCCGCGCCCGGTTTTCCTGTCGCTGGGGCGGGAGCGCGGATTTGACCACCTGGTGAATCCGCAGGCGCCGACCTTCTTTCAGACCTGGCTGTTGGCCACCCTGGGGGCGGACGGGTTGCTGCCAGGCAAAGCGGACGAGGCCATCTACGCTCGGGCGATCGATGCACTGGTTCAGGAAGGCGTCGTGCTGCGCATCGTGGCACAACCCGTCGATGTGGTGGCCCTGAATCCGGCGGCACTGGTGATCGAAACCCGGCTGGCGCGGCTGGTTTCGGCGCAGGGAAAGCGTGCGCTGACCGTTCCCGACGATGCTGCGGCGGCTCTTCTGGGCATGCCCTGCCTGGATGCAGCGCAGGAGACCTATGCCGAACGCCTCGACGCCGGCGGCTGGCTGGCCCGGCACTTCAGCCGCGGTGACCTGCGCCGGGTGTTTTCAGCCGAACATACCGGCCTGCTGCCAGGGGGGCAACGCGAGGACCTGGAACGCCGGTTCAAGGCCAGGCATCCGCTCCCCTGGTACGAAAACCTGTTGTCGGCAACGCCCACGCTCGAGATGGGGGTCGATATCGGCGATCTGTCGTCGGTGTTGCTCTGTTCCGTCCCGCCGAACCAGGCCAGCTACCTGCAGCGCATCGGCCGCGCCGGGCGGCGCGATGGCAATGCCTTCACGGCTACCCTGGCCGATGGCGCGAGTCCGCACGACCTGTATTTCTTTGCCGACACCGACGAGATGTTGCAGGGCGAGGTGGCTCCGCCGGGTATTTTCCTGAAGGCTGCCGAAGTGCTGCGCCGGCAGATGTTTGCCTTTTGTCTCGATGACTGGGTCGGCTCCGGCATTGCCGATAGCGCGCTGCCAGACAAGACCCGGGACGCGCTCAATGCGCGCGACAGCCTCGACCAGACGCGTTTTCCCTACACCTTTCTGGAGTACATCCTTGCGCACGAAGAGCGCCTGCTGAGCGGTTTCATGGCGCTGCTCGGGGCAGACCTCGATGATCGCGTCGCGGTTCGCCTGCGCGGCTTCCTGCAGGGCAACGACGAAGACGATGCCCTGCGTCTTCGCCTGAGCAAGCTGCTCGAGGAGCTGGCCAGGGAACGCAAGACGCACCGTGATCGCGGGGTGTCGATCAGGAAGCAGATCAAGTCACTCAAGGCACGTCCGCAGGATGAGGCCAGCCGGGATGAGATCGCCCATCTCGAGCGCGAGCGGCAGAAAGCCCTGGAACTGGTCAAGGAGATCAATCAGCGTGACTTGCTGAACACCCTCACCGATGCGGGACTGATCCCGAACTACGCTTTCCCCGAGGCAGGGGTCGAGTTGAAGTCGCTACTTTGGCGGAAGAAGGGAAGCGACGATCCGGAAGGCTCGACGACGTACATTTCATTGCCGGCCGAACGCTATGAACGACCGGCACAATCGGCACTCTCGGAATTTGCACCGGAGAACGTCTTCTATGCCAACCAGCGCCGGGTCGAGATCGACCAGATCAACGTCGGTCTTTCGTCGCTCGAGACGTGGCGTATGTGCCCAACCTGCCAGCACATGGAGAATCTGGAGATCCATGCCGACAGCCATGCCTCGTGTCCGCGCTGCGGCGACCCGATGTGGGCGAATGTTTCCCAGCAACGTCAGTTGCTTCGGTTCAGGCAGGCGATTGCCAACAGCAACGATACCGAAGTGCGGATCGACGACAGCGCTGAAGATCGTGAGCCGAAGTTCTACGTACGCCAGATGCTGGCCGATTTCGAGATCAGGGATATCAGGGAGGCGTATCGGCTGGCTGCGCCGGACCTGCCTTTCGGTTTCGAGTTCATCGAGCGGGTGGTCTTCCGGGATGTGAATTTTGGCGAGCCCACCAAACCCGGCGAGTCTTACGCCGTCGCCGGACAACAGAGGCCGCGCCCGGGGTTCAAGCTCTGCAAGCATTGTGGGCAGATCCAGAGGGCGCCGCGCAATGCCCGCGAACGCGAGCTGGCTCAGTTCCATGCCTTTGACTGCGAGAAACGGGGTAGCGATGACCCCGACAACCTCATCGACTGCCTCTACCTGTACCGTGAGTTCTCGTCGGAAGCGTTGCGGATTCTCGTACCCTACACCCGTTCGGGGGTCGATGAAGCCTCCGTTCAGTCCTTCATGGCAGCCCTGCGGATTGGTCTCAGGAAGCGATTTGGCGGCAAGGTCGATCACCTGCGGATGTTGACGCAGGAGGAGAAGGGTCAGGAAGGCGCCGCGAATCGGCAGTACGTGCTGCTTTACGACTCGGTGCCGGGCGGAACGGGCTACCTGCACGAATTGCTGGCCAATGAGGCACAAACGTTGGTCGAGTTGCTGCGCCTGGCGCTGGCCCACCTCGCCGCGTGTTCCTGCAATGCCGATGCCGAGAAGGATGGCTGCTACCGATGCGTGTATCAGTACCGGCTGGGGCGTGCGATGGCGCTGGTCTCGCGCGATCGCGCGCGATTGCTGCTCGAGGAGTTGGTCGAAAGACTCGGGCAGCTTGAGCGCGTTGCCTCGGTTGCCGACATCTACATCAATCCCAACTTTGACTCGGAACTCGAGGCGCGTTTCATCGAGAGCCTGCGCCGCCTGAGCGGGGTGGGTGGGCTGCCGTTCGTGAAGCTGGTGCAGGATATTGTTCAGGGCAAGTCGGGCTATTTGCTCGAGGTCGGCGAGCAGCGCTATTGGGTCGAGCCGCAGGTTGATCTGGGGGCCAACGAGGGGATCAAGGCGGCCTGTCGGCCCGACTTCGTGCTCTGGCCGACGCAGAGCAAATCGCCGAGGCGCCCGATCGCCGTTTTTTGTGACGGCTGGGCCCACCATCAGGCCTCGACCCGAGAAGATGCCCACAAGCGCAGTGCCCTGGTCGCGAGCGGCAGATTCTGGGTCTGGTCGCTGACCTGGGAGGATGTCCAGGCCGCGATTGACGGGACGCTGGATACGAGCCTGGCGGACTGCCTGGAGGCGATGTGCTTCAACGAAAAGGGAGCCCTTCCGCCCCCACTGCGTTCACTGCTCGACGACGACCTCTGGACGCGGCACGCCGTGGCTGTCCTGATGCAGTGGTTGGGCAAGCCAGCTGGAGAGGGAGGGGATCAACAGGTCGGCAGATTGGCCCGGCATGCGGGCGCCACTGCCTTCCGCATGGTCCCCCACCCACAGGACGCTCTTCTCGAAGAAGCGCGAAACCAGTTACTGAACTTCTGGAACGGGCTGGATAACCTGCCCTGTGAGCATCCCGCCCGGAGTGTTCCCTGTGGCAATGTGAGTGATGTTTCCTTGAAACTGCGCTACTGGTGGCCGGGTGAGCTGGCGAACCTGTCGGTTGCCATTCCGGTCAGCCCCGGGTTCGTCATCTTCGACGACTCGCGTCTCCAAGATGAGCCGGAGCGGCATCTGGTCTGGCGGCGCTGGTTGTGGTTGTTCAATATCTTCCAGACGCTGCCGGGTTTTCTGCTCGCCACACAGGCGGGGCTGGACGCCGCTGATCATCGCGTGCTCGGCTTTGCCACGAGTGCCTCTCCTGCGTCCAGCGCGCAGGGGGCAGCGCACGCGGCCGCCTGGGCTGCGGTCATCGAACAGGCCATGAGTTCGCTGGCCGAGGGATTGCTGGTCTTGATGGATGCCGGTTTGTCACCCCCTGACGAGGTGGGTTACGAACTGGAACAAGCTGGCGATGTGGTCGCCGAAGCCGAACTGGCCTGGGTTGCGCAGAAGCGGGTACTCTTGATGCCAGCCCAGGCGGACAGTGCAGCCGTCTGGCAGGCCAACGGATGGCAGACATGGATGGCCGATGGTCAGTGGCCTCAGCAGTTGGCTGATGTACTCGGTCAACATGGCGTGCAGGAAGACACACAGCAGGAGAGCCAGGAATGACTTTCAAACCAAAGGTGGCGCTGGCGCAGGATTTTCTGGCCAATCTGGCCACGCTGGCCGCCGCCGTGCAGGGGAAGGTGCTGAAATGGGCCTTGCGTTTTCAGAGTGATCCCACGGCCAGTGGCATCAACTACGAGCCCATCAACGGTGCCCGTGACAGGAACCTGAAGTCTGTCCGTATCGACCAGGACTGGCGCGGCATTGTCTTCAAACCCCCAGCCGGGGACGTTTACGTGCTGATGTACGTGGATCACCATGACGATGCGTACCGGTGGGCGGAGGGACGACGCGTCGCGGTGAACCCGACGACCGGTGCGCTGCAGGTGTTTGCGGTCGAAAGCCTGGTCGAGCCCGCGTTGGAGCAGGCACGTCTGACAGCGGCGCCCAGACCGGGCGTTGAGCTGCAAGCGCAGCCGTTGGAACAAGCGCAGACGCCGATGTTTGCAGCTCTGTCGGACGCGGACCTGCTGAGCATCGGCACTCCGGAGGAACTCCTCGGGCAAGTCAGATCGATTCGCACCGAGTTCGAGCTGGATGCCGTGCAAGACTTGCTGCCGGTTGAGGCCTATGAGGGTTTGTTCCTGATTGCGGCTGGCGATAGCGTGTCCGATGTGCTGATTTCGCGGGAAACTCGTGTCGACCGCCCAATCGATACGGAGGACTTCGCAACGGCCATCGAGACAGCCGAATCGCAATCCCGCTTCGTGGTGGTCGCGGATGAGGAGACGATGGCGGCCATGTTGAATTCGCCGCTTGCGCAGTGGCGGGTTTTCCTGCATCCGACCCAACGCAAGCTGGCGCAAGGCGATCGTGGCGGCCCCATGCGGGTACTGGGCGGCGCGGGGACCGGCAAGACGGTTCTGGCGATGCATCGGGCGAAATGGCTGGCCGAGAATCGGGCCACGGCCGAGAAGAAGGTCTTCTTCACGACCTTCACGCGCAATCTGGCGGCAGACATCGAGGAAAACCTGAAGACCTTCTGCAGTCCTGGTGTGATGCAGAAGATCGAGGTGAAGAATCTCGATGCCTGGGTGCATGGCTTTCTTCGACGCTACAAGTACGATCATCAAATCATCTACAACCGCAAGCAAGGGGAAGCGGCGGAAGCCTGGCAACGCGCGCTGGCGCTCCAGGACACCAGCCTTGCCTTGCCGCCAGACTTTTACGAGGATGAGCTTGAGCGCGTCGTTCTCGCGCAGGGGATCAACTCGCGTGATGACTATCGCCAGGCCAGGAGGACGGGGCGAGGTGTGGTGCTGACGCGTGGCAAGCGTGATGCGATCTGGCCCGTCTTTGAAGAATACCGGGCGCAACTGGCCAGTCGCAAGCTGAAGGAGGTCGATGACGCCTATCGCGATGCAGCGGCCCTGCTAAGGGACAAACCACCAGCGTACTCTGCGGTCATCGCTGATGAAACGCAGGATTTCGGACCGCAGGCGCTGCGGCTGCTACGTGCGATGGTGCCGGCAGCGCCCAACGATCTCCTGTTTGTCGGCGATGGCCATCAGCGCATCTACCCCCGGAATCGCGCTTCAATGAGTGCCTCAGGCATCAATATCCGAGGCCGGTCGCGCAAGCTGTACCTCAACTATCGGACCACGGAGGAAATCCGTCGTCTGGCGGTTGCCACGCTGGAAGGTTGTGGGGTCGATGATCTCGACGAAGGCTCCGATGAGGTCAGGCGCTACAAGTCGCTTTCCCACGGGCCGATCCCGAGGACGCTTGCTTTCCAGCATCTGGAAGACGCGCTCTCCAGCTTGCTCCCGATGGTTCAGGCAGGCCTGGCCGAAGCACGTTCCGTTTGTGTGATTGTGCCTACCCGGCACGATGCCGTGGCGGTCCAGGGGGCCTTGAGGGCTGCAGAGTTACCGACAACGCTCCTGGGTCCGGACGAGCGTGACAACCCAGATTCGAGGTCAGTGCGCATTTCGACGATGCATCGTGCCAAGGGTCTTGAATTCGATGAAGTGGTCTTGTTGAGCCCCCGGGATTGCCGCGGCCTGAAAGCGCGTCCGGATGATCTTCAGCGTCTTCAGTACGTGGCCATGACGCGAGCCAGGAAAGTGGTGACGCTTGTCCGATACTAGGCGGACTGGGAACGAAGCCAGGTGCCGGTGCTGGCCGCCCGACGCCCGGCAGGGATCGTCTACAATGCCGGCTCAGGGTCACTGTCGTGACACCACCACAAGGACATCGATGAATCCCAGTCCCACAGGCTCCCCCCAGACGACACCCGGTGGCGGGCTGCTCGGCCGCATCCTGACCATGATCGCCGGCGCCGTGCTGTTGATCGCCGCCTTCATGTTCTCGCTCGTCGCGCTCGGCGTCCTCGTGCTCGGCGGTGTGCTCGTCTATGCCTATCTGCGCTGGAAGACCCGCCACCTGCGCCGGCATGTCGAAGAGCGGATGCAGGAGGCGATGCGGCAGCGCGAGCAACGCGACGGGCGGGTGATCGAGGGGGAAGTGCTCGGCGGCGCCGACTACGACGCTCGTCCCGTTCCGCCCGCCGCGACGCCCGCAGACGGACGCCTGCCAGCACCCGATGACGACCGCCCCGGCGACGGCGCAGGCGGCGAGCGGGCGCGCTGACCACCCGCGGCCCTGCCCTTCCCCCCAACCTCTCTCGTGCTCCACCGTCCGGCCATGATGACTGCTCGCCTTGCCCTCCTCGCCAGCCTCAGCCTCGTCGCTGGCCAGATCGCCGCCGAAACCGTCCCTGCCGGCGACCGCTTCGCCCCCTGCCTCGCGGGACTGCGCGCCGACGCAGCGACGAAAGGCGTGCCGACGGCAAGCTTCGATAGCCTGACGAAGGGGCTTACACCCGACATGAGCGTGCTCGAACTGCTCGATTACCAACCCGAGTTCCGGACACCGATCTGGGACTACCTCGCCGGCCTGGTCGACGATGAGCGGGTCGCCGACGCCCTTGCGATGCGGCAGCAGTGGGCGGCGCCGCTCGCCGCGGCGGCCGAGCGCTACCGCGTCGATGCCGACACGGTGATCGCCGTCTGGGGCGTCGAGAGCAACTTCGGACGCAACTTCGGCAAGCGGCCGTTGCTCACCTCGCTCGCCACCCTCTCCTGCTACGGAAGGCGGCAGGCGTTCTTCCGCGGCGAGTTCATCAGTACGCTGAAGATCCTCGACGCCGGCGACATCGCGCCCGAGCGTCTGGTCGGTTCGTGGGCCGGCGCCTTCGGCCACACCCAGTTCATGCCCTCGACCTTCCTGCGGCTGGCCGTCGATGGTGACGGCGACGGCAGGCGGGATCTGATCGACAGCGTCCCCGATGCCCTCGCCTCGACCGCCAACTTCCTCAACAAGGCCGGCTGGCGCCAGGGCGAGCCCTGGGGCTACGAGGTCCTCCTGCCAGCCGGCTTCGATGCCGGCGTCGCCGGCAGGACCAACAAGCGGCCGCTGTCCTACTGGAGCGAGCGCGGGCTGCGCCGTGCCGACGGGCAGCCGCTGACGGCAGCGGCCACCCCGGCCGGACTGCTGCTGCCGGCCGGCCCGCGCGGCCCGGCCTTCCTCGTCCTGCGCAACTTCGACATCATCTACGGTTACAACGCCGCCGAGAGCTACGCCCTGGCGATCGCCCACCTTGCCGACCGCATCAACGGCGGCAAACCCTTCGTCACGCCCTGGCCGACCGACGACCCCGGACTCTCGCGCCGCGAGCGGCGCGAGCTGCAGACGCTGCTCGCCGCCCGCGGCCACCCGATCGGCGAGATCGACGGCATGATCGGTGCCAATTCCCGGCAGGCCATCCAGGCCGAGCAGAAGCGCCTCGGCATGCCTGCGGATGGTGGTGCCGGGCAGAAACTGTTGCGCGCGCTGCGTTCGCCGGCGGCTTCCGGACCGGATGCGGCGCTTCCTTCCGGCACTGGCAACCGATGAGCCGTAGCGCCATGGCTGCCGGGCCACCGCGGGCGCCGATCGCCGCGGCTGCCGGCTGACAGCCGACACATGGCGACCGATCCAGCGCGTGGCGACAGCCACATTCAGGAGGGCGAGATCGCCATCGTGGCGGCACAGTTGCGCCCCGGCGTCCACGTGCGCCTGCCGATCCCCTGGATGGAGCACCAGTTCCTGTTCAGTTCCTTTGTGATTGCCGACGAGGAGCAGGTTCGACTGATTGCCGCCATGCGGCTGCCGGAACTGTTCTGCGATCCGCGGCGCTGTCGGGTCGCCCCGCTGCCGCGACGACCCGATCTCGCAGTCGACCCGGCGACAACTGTTGACAGCGATGCCGAGCAGGCCCGCCTTGCCGCCCTGACGGCGGCACGCCTGGCCGAGAAGCAGGAACGGAGCCGCGCCATGCAGCGGCTCCGGGAGGGGCTCCACAAGGCGCACAGGCTTTACGCCGGGGCGGCGACGGCAATGTCGGGTGCGCTGCGGAATTTTTCGGCACGCCCGCAGGCGTCGGTCGCGGAGGTGCTCCGGGTCGGCGCAGAGTCAACGGCAGCGGTGCTCGGCGACGCCGACAGCGTGCTCGTCCTGATCGCCGAAAAAGCGCAAGACGAAGGGCTCGCCGCGCACTCGCTGGCGGTGATGACGCTGGCGCTGCTGATCGGCAAGCAGGCGCAGCTACCTCCAGCAGCACTGCCGGCGATCGCCAGCGGCGCTCTGCTGCACGACATCGGCAAGCTGCAGATCAGTCCGTCGATCCTGCGCAGCAGCGAGCGCAACCGGCACGAGGAAGCGCTCTACCAGTCACACTGCCAGAGCGGCTACGCTGCCGCAAGGCGCGCCGGTACCCTTTCGCCACCCGTGCTCGAGGCGATTCGGCACCACCACGAGCGCTTCGACGGGCGCGGCTTCCCGGATCGACTCAGCGGCAGCGCGATTCCGCTCACGGCACGCATCGTCGCCATCGCCAACCGCTTCGACAACCTCGTCAATCCGCTCGACCCCCGGCGCGCGCTGTCGCCCTCGGAGGCATTGTCGGTCCTGTGGACCCGCGAGCGCACGGCCTGCGACCAGCAACTGCTTGAGCTCTTCATACGCGGCATGGGCGTCTACCCACCAGGCTCGATCGTCCGGCTCACGGATGGCCGGATCGCCGCGGTGGTCGCCGCGGCAGCGGCCGACAGGCCGCTCCTGCCGACGGTCATGGTGTACGCCCCGGAGGTTCCTCGCCAGCAGTCGATCATCCTCGATCTGGCACAGACCGACGACCTTGGCGTCGAGCGTGCCTTGCGTCTGCAGGAACGAAGCCTGGAGGAACTCGACTATCTTCTGCCGCGACGCAAGATCAGCTGGTCGCACCTGGCAGAGCGACGATGCTGACGGTCACCGGCCTGGCCAAGCGACACCGCGAGGCCAGCCGGGCCCTGTTCAGCGGTCTCGCCTTCACCGTCGCGGCCGGCGAGATCGTCGCGCTGGTCGGTGAATCGGGGATCGGCAAGAGCACCCTGCTCAACTGCATCGCCGGCCTCGACACGCCGGACGGTGGCGCGATCGAGATCGGCTCGCCGGCGGTGGACATCGTCCGCCTCGGCGAAGCGGCGCGGGCCGCGCTGCGGGCACGCAGCATCGGCTTCGTCTTCCAGGCCTTTCACGTCCTGCCGACGCTGACGGTCGCCCAGAACATCGGCGTGCCGCTGCTGCTCGCCGGCGTGCCGCCGGCCGAACACGCGTCGCGCACGCAGGCGCTGCTGACCGGCGTCGGCCTGCCGGGTTTCGGCGACCGCTGGCCGGCGTCGCTGTCGGGCGGCGAGCTGCAGCGGGTGGCGATCGCGCGCGCGCTGGTGCACCGCCCACTGCTGATCCTCGCCGATGAGCCGACCGGCAACCTCGACCCGCGAACCGCCGGCCAGGTGCTGACACTGTTGCTCGAGCGGGTCCGTGAACAACGGGCGAGCGCGCTGATCGTCACCCATTCGCGGCACGTTGCCGAGTCGTGCGACCGCATCCTGACGCTGACGCCGCAGGGACTCGAATGAGGACCCTCGCCGCCTGGCTGATCCGTGCCCAGTTCCGTAGCCGGCGGGCGGCAACGCTGCTGTCGATGCTGGCGATCGCCCTCGGCGTGGCGCTGGGCTACTCGGTCCATCTGATCAACGACGCGGCGCTCGCCGACTTCTCGCGGGCGATGAAAACCGTCCAGGGCGAGCCGGACGCCGTCATCGCCGCCCGCGACAGTGCCGGCAGCGTGCCGCTGCCACTGGTCGACGAGATCGCGGGCGACCCGGCAGTCCTCGTCGCCGCAGCGGTGATCGAAACCCGCGTGCGCATTGGCGACCTGCGCACGCCGGTTCGCCTGATCGGCATCGACGTGTTCACGGCGGCGGCGATGATGCCCGGACTGCTGCCGCGCGACGCCGAGCGAGCGGCGACGGGAGGCATCCTCGATGGCGCGCTGTACGCCTCGCCAGCCTTGCTCGCCGAACTCGGCCGGCAGGCCGGCGCGACGCTGACGCTGCTGCGCGGCGACCAGCGCTGGTCGGCGACGATCGGCGGTGACCTGCCCGCCGCCGGAGCCGACGATCTTCTGCTGGTGGCCGACATTGGCTGGGTGCAGGAGCACTTCGGGCCAGCCGGCGCGGTCAGCGAGATCCGCGTCCGGCTTGCTCCCGACAGCGATCCGGCAGGCTGGCGGGCAGGCGTCGCGGCGCGTCTGCCGCCGGCGCTGCTGCTGCGCGTGGCGGAGGACGACAGCGAGCGCGCCGCCAACCTCTCCCGCGCCTACCGCGTAAACCTCAACGTGCTGGCCCTGGTCGCCCTGCTGACCGGCGCCTTCCTGGTCTTCGCGACGCAGCTGACCGCCGTCGCGCAGCGCTCGACGCAGTTTGCGCTGCTCGGCGTTCTCGGCCTGCCGCCGCGCATGCGCCTGCTGCAGGTGCTGCTCGAAGGGCTGGCGATCGGGCTGCCGGGAGCGCTGCTTGGCCTCGTCCTCGGCTACGCGCTGGCGCTCGCCTTCACCCAGTTCCTCGGCGGCGACCTCGGTGGCGGCTACTTCTCCGGCAAGGTACCGCTGATCGTGCCGCAGTTCCTGCCGGCATCCGGCTTCCTGTTCCTCGGCTGCGCCGCCAGTCTGGCCGGTGCCGCCTACCCGGCCTGTCTCAACCTGCGGCAGCCCCTGGTCGAAGCACTCAACAACGGTTTCACCGCCCGCCCGCAAGTCGTGCGCAACCGGCACCGGCAGCTCCTGCTGCCGGCATCGCTGGCACTTCTGGCGGGCGGGCTGTTGCAGTTGCCACCGCTGTCCGGCTTGCCGCTGGCCGCTTACGCTGCGATCGCCCTCGTCCTGCTGATTGGCGTCACCAGCGCGCCGCTGCTGACGCAGGAGATCTTCGGCCGCGCCGCCCGCCTGCGGCTGCCGGCGACGCAGCGGATCGCCCTGCAGAACGTCGCGCAGGCACCGCTGATGGCGCAGGTGGCGGCCAGCGGCCTGATCGTCAGCTTCGCGCTGACCGCCAGCATGGTGATCATGGTGTCGAGCTTTCGCGTCGCGGTGGACCACTGGCTCGACCATGTCCTGCCGGCACCGCTCTACCTGCGCAGCAAGGCCAGCCCACTGCCGCAGGAGTTGCTGAATTCCCTGGAACGCGCCGATACGCCCTTCCTGCGAGTCGAGCGGAGCGCCTACGCCAGCCTGACGCTCGACCCGCGGCGACCGCCAGTGGCCTTGCTGGTGCGCGAGATCGATCGCCGCGACCCGGCTGCCCGCCTGCCTTTCACGGGAGCGGTGCTGGTCCCGCCGGCGGAGATGCCGGTGGTCTGGATCAGCGAAGCGATGCAGGAGATCTACCGCATCGTGCCCGGGCAGTCACTGCGCCTGCCCTTGCTCGGCGGTGACGTCGACGCCTTCGTCGGCGGCGTCTGGCGCGACTACGCACGGCAGTTCGGCGCCCTGGTGATCAGCCGCGACGACTACCAGCGTCTCGGTGGCGAATTCCGCCCGAGCGACCTCGCGCTTTGGCCGCGCCCGGGCGCCGAAGCCGCCGCCGGCCAATGGCTGGCACCGCACGTCGCCGCCTACGCGCTGGAAGTCGCCGAAAGCGCCAGCATCCGCCGTTTGAGCCTGTCGATCTTCGACAAGAGCTTCGCCGTCACCTACGCCCTCGAGGCGGCGGCGATGGTCATCGGCGTCTTCGGACTCGCCGTCACGCTCACCGCCAGCGTCTGGCTGCGGGCGCGCGAGCTGGCAACCCTGGCGGCGCTTGGCTTCGACCAGCGCATGCTGCGCCACGCGCTGATGCTTGAAGGCGCTCTGATCGCCAGCGTCGGCCTGCTGCTCGGCCTCGCCTGCGGCATCGCCATCGGCGCCATCCTGACGCACGTCGTCAATCCGCAGGCTTTCCACTGGCGGATGCCGCTCGACCTGCCCTGGCTGGCACTTCTCGCCGGCGCCGCGGGCACGCTGGCCGCAGCCGTCCTCGCCAGCCGGCAGGCCGCGAGCCAGGCGACGCGGCTGCCGCTGGCGCAGGTACTGGCCAGCAGCCAGTGAGCAGGTTGCCTGCGTGCAGCGTCAGCAGGCGGCCGGCCGACCAGGAAACCCGCCACAGGGGCGGTGCACAGCGCCCACAGGGCCTCGCGCGCAGCGAGGGCGGATGCCCGGCTGCCGGCAACGATTGTCCGTGTCCGCGCCAGGCCGGCAACGGCCGCGCCGCCGTTCGGCCGGACTGGGCCCTCGTGCACCGGCTGTTCGAAGGCAGGTTGCCCAGCGGCAACTATTGCCACTTTTCGCCATGCGCTCACCTATACTGTCCATGGATCGGTCCCGCCCGCGCCTTCAGGTCGCGGCGCCGCTGCTGGCCGGCAGCCGTCGCAGCGAGTGCTGGCGGGATCAGGGTGTGTCGCGTCCGGATCGGCTGCAGGGCGTCTACCCCCCTGCCGTCAGCGCTACGCAGCCGGCTGCGACGCTCGCCAACGAGGTGACGGGACAGGATTGCCATGAATTCGCTGGCGCGACAACGGTTGCCACCGGATCGTTGCGGGCACGAAATGCGACAGCGCGCTTTCGCCATCCTCGCGCTGTTCGTCCTGTCGCTGCTGGCCATGGCCTGGCCCGGCGTCGCGAGCGCCATCCAGAACTGCCACGACTACACCTACTACGCGCTGACCGGCGAGGACGGCAACATGCTGAGTGCCGGCGAACTGCGCAGCCGCCTCGCCGCGCGGGGTTACACGCGGTACAGGTACAGTGCGTCGGCCGCCGTCGGCCGGGTCGACGAGAAGCAGCGCTATCGCCCGGGCGACGTGCTCCTCTTCGGCGACGGTCATTCCGGCTTCGTCAACACGGCGGGAACGATCGATCACTACTTCCAGAGCTTCGTCGGCAACAGCCTGCCACGCAAGAGCGAGGTGGTCGATCCAAGCGACCTCGACTATCAGAAGACCTTTCTCAAGGGTTGGACCGTCGAACGCATCCTGAAGGAGCACCGGAACTACCGCGAAGACCAGATCGAGATCTGGCGCAAGCGCGAGCCCGACACGGTCGGGTTCGTCGAGTCCTGGGGCCAGGTCACCAAGGACGTCGGGCAGGTGAGCCTCGCCGTTCGCAGGGCAGGCAGCGGCAAGGGTGCCGTCAGCGTGCAGATCGTTTCCCGCGGCGGCTTGCCGCCTTTCGGGACGGCATCGGCCGGTGTCAGCTACCGGCTCGCCAGCGACACGCTCAACTGGGCCGACGGCGAACTGGGCACACGGTCGGTCGAAGTCGAGATCCTGAACAGCGACGCCGAACCCGGCGACCTCGGACTCATGCTCGGTGTTGCCGTCAGGAGCGGCAATGCCCGCCCGGATCGCTGGCCGGAGACTACCCTCGTGATCAACCGTGCGCCTGCCAGGCGCGACCGCGACCAGATGGGCGGCGAGATCAGCTTCGTCGAGGACGTGGTCAACGCCGCCCCGGGCGACCGCCAGGTCCGGCTCATCGTCACCCGCGACGGCTTCAGCAAGGGAGAAGTGACGGTCGAGTATCAGTCGCAGGCTGGCAGCGCGCGACCGGGGATCGACTATACATCGGTCGCCGGCAAGCTCACCTGGGCCGAGAGCGACACGGCCATCCGCAGCATCGACGTTCCGATCGTTGCCGGGTCCGGCGTCGGAGCGGCGGCGAGCTTCACCGTCACGCTGGCCAATCCGTCCGGTGGTGCCCAGATCGTCCGCCCTGCAACGGTGACCGTGAACCTGCAGCGAGCAGCGCCGGCGGCTCCCGGGCAGGCGCTTGCCGGAGGTTCCCGGCCGGGCACGGCAGCGGGCGGAACGAGTGAAAGCAATCGCCCGGACGCGGCGCAGCCTGCCGATCACAAGGACTGCCGCCACCTGCGGCTGAGTCCGGACGCGGTCCAGATCGGCCCGGGCCGTCAGCTCGGCTTCAGCGCCATTGCCGTCTTCAGCGACGGTTCCGAGACCGATGTGACGCGCCTGGCGAGCTGGCAGCCGGGGCCGGCGAACACCTACTCCGCGCCGCTCGAGGTGCGATTCAACGAGCGCGTCATCGTCACCGCACGCTGGGACCACTGCGAGGGGAAGGCCACCGTCGACCTGCAGGCACCCGCGTGGACGCCACCACTGAGCCACGCCGACGATCGCCGACCGGGCCAGCCGGGAACTGAACCCTGGCGTCCGACGTGGTATGTCCTCTGCGACCGGAGTGGCCGCGTCGTGTACGGCGAAGACACCAGCCCGGCGCTGTTCGGCATCATCGATGGCCCGTTCATGGGCCCGCGGCGAGCCGAACAGTGGATCCGGGAGAACTGTCCGCGAACCGTGTGCACGATCGAAGGGACACGCGGCCTTTGCGCCCGCGAGCCGCCCGTGGCGGCGACCGGTGGCGACAACACCTACCATGCCCTTTGCGATCCGACCGGGCGTGTCGTCATCGGCCGGTCCAGCAGCCTGCCCGGGCACGCCCTGATGTCGCCGGCACTGGTTGGCGAGACCGGTGCCCGCTGGTGGATCGAACAGAACTGCCCATCGTGGACCTGCACGTCCGGCGGAGCCTGCAGCCGCGCCGGCGCGATTCGTACCGGCGGTCGCTGGGCAGTCGTCTGCAGCCGGCAACACGGTGGCGTCGGTTTCACCGAATACCCGAACCTGGTCGACAGCTGGGTCTGGGTCGAGCATCTGCTGAGCGACGGCGACGCCCGCAACTGGATTGCCAGGAATTGCCCAGGCGAGCGCTGCGACCGGAATGGTCGCTGCCTGCCCGGCAACCAGGCTGCTGCCCTGGCCGCTCAACAGCAGCCCGTCGAGGTGCCGGCGGGCACCGTGCTCGAGCTTTACGGACAGCGCGAGAGTTCGCGCCAGGGAGCCGGCACGGGCAACCTTGGACCATACTGGGGTCCTGGTGGACGCTTCTCGTCGGACACGCTGCGGCAGCAGATGGCGCGTGACCCGCAAGCACAACCGGCGGTGCGCGACGGCGATGGTCGCACCGACTCCGTGGAGGGCCACTGTTCCAGCGACTCCGCGTGCGCCGCCGGTTATCGCTGCGAAGCTGGCCACTGTCTGCCGGCGACGGCAAGCGACGGTCAGCAGCAGGGCGGCGCGACGCCTGGCAACGCCACCGGCCGATCGGGCAGCGTCTCGAGTCCGGCCCCCGGCGCGACCACCGCAGCGTCTCCCACAGCGGCCATCAAGCCGGCTGCGAGCGGCAGTCTGCCGGCGGCCACACCGGCCGGAATCTACGAACCCAAGGGAACCGGCCAGCCCTGCCTGCAGGTCGGGCAGCAGATGGAAGCGCGTTGTCGTCAGACGTCCGAGGACTGCAACCGCCGCAACTGTTCGGGCGGTGGCTACTCCGGCTGTGCCCTCGATTGTCCGGGCTGCGGCGGTTACTTCGGCAACTACATCGCCTGGTGCACCCTGCACCCCAGCTACCAAGCCAGGGTAACGGCCGGCCTGACGAGCTTCGTGGACGAGATCGGCACCTGCATCACGCAGTTTCTGGGTGACGGCAAACCCGGACGACGCGAACGGGGCGGCGAATGTCAGCGCAGGGCGCAACGCAAGCTCGACGAGGGCCGGGACGCCTGGGTGCAGCAGACATGCCAGGCGCGCTGCACCGAGGACGGCCGCAAGGGCGTGGCGGTCCTCGGCGGTGCCCGCCACCGCTGCGAGTGCCGCTGAGCGAGCGATCACGCACGCAATCTGAAGGCAGACAGCCGACGACCGGAAAGGACCACGATGCACACCGCTGCACACGCGCCGACCACTCGTCGGGGGGCTCCGCCGTGCCCGCCCCCCCTGGCGACAGCAACCACCGGCAGGCAAGGCACCGACGCCCATGGCACGTACCTGGTGCGCTGCCTCGGCCTCTTGCTGGCACTGCTGCTGTCGGCGGCGACCCTCGCCGCGGCAGCCGATTTCGGTCTCCAGCTGCGCGACGCCGGTGACGCGCGCGGCGCCGTGGTCTCGGCGGTGGCCGATGGCAGCAGCGCCGCGACAGCCGGCGTCCAGCCCGGCGACATCGTCCTCCGTCTGGACCAGACGTCGATCACCGGTGCCGCCCAGTTTTCCCTCGTTTCCCGCAGACTGCCTGCCGACAGACCCGTGACGCTGCGCATCGCGCGCCAGGGCTGGGAGCGCGACGTCCTGCTGCCGGCGACCGCGGCGCAACTCGCGCCAGCGCCGAGATTCGGTCTCCGCCTCGGCGATGCGCCTGCAGCTGGCCACCCCGCCGGCAGCGTCGCGATCGCCGCCGTCCTCGCCAACACGGCGGCCGCCCACGCCGGCCTGCAGACGGGCGACATCGTGACGCGCGTCGACGGACAGTCCCCCGAAGGCGCAAGCCAGCTTGTCCGTCAACTCCAGGAGGCCGCCACTGCCAATCGCCCTTTGCGTCTCGTCGTCACCCGCGACGGCTGGGAGAAGGAGGTACTGCTCCGCGCCGGCCCGATGGCGGCCGGGCTCACCGCCGCCGAGTGGAGCGATGCCGATCGACTGGCAGGGGCTGCGCTGCCGGCTGCCGCCGCCACAACGAACAAGGCGCCGGCAGACGTGGCAGCGGGCGTGCCGGTCACCGATCCGCCGGTGTCGGCGCAGGCGCGCGCCGAACTGCTGGCGATGGACGACGCCAGCTACCGGACCTACAAGGCCGACCTCGAGGTGGCCGACGCCCGCTACGAGAGTGGCCAATGGCAGGAAGCCGAACGCTACTATCGGCAGGCGCTTGCGCGCGTCCCCAGTGAAGTGCAGAGCTGGGCCCGGCTGGGTCACACCCTGCTGATGCAGCAGCGTCATGCGGATGCCGTACGTGCCTGCCGAAGGGCTCTCGATCTCGGCGGGCCACGTGCCGAGACTCTCAACAATCTGGCCCTCGCGTACTTCGAACTCGGAGCGCTGGCGCAAGCGCGCGACGCCTATCTCAAGGCCATCGAGACTGCCCCGGAGTGGCCGCTGCCCTACGCCGGTCTTGCCCGCGTCCACTTCACACGCCAGGACTGGAGCGAGGCCGAGAAATATTACCGCCTGGCTCTCGAGCGTGATCCCGGCAATGGCGGCCACCGCCAGATGCTCGATGCGGCCCGGCAGCGGCAGGGCGAGGCCGCTCCCATCAGCCCGACGACAGCGGACCCGGCTGCGCCACGGCCCGGCACCGCGGCGGCACGGTTGGCGGCAGCGCCCGAGGCGGACGAGGTCGGGCCGGCAGCGCGCCCGGCCGTCCAGGCCAACAGCCCTGCCGCCGCCGAAGCCGTGCCGGCGGGCAGGAAGGCGATGATCGCCATCGGCGAATTCATGGTGAAGGCAGCGGGCGCGGGGCAGTTCGTCGGCGACGGCCTGCGTGAAATGATGATGACCACGATGCACGAGAATGGCCGCTTCATCGTCGTCGAACGACTCGATCTGCAGGGTCTTGCCGCCGAACAGGCGCTCTCGCGATCGCCGCTGGCGCGCCCGGACGCGGTGATTGCCGAACGGCAGATGGATGTCGCGGAGATCATGGTCTCCGCGGCGGTCACCGAGTTCGAGCTCGAAGCCTCAGGTTCCGGGCTCGAGCTCGGCGTACCGAAGATCCCGCTCACCTTCGGTCATCAGTCCCGCAATGCCCACCTGGCGATCGATGTCCGCGTCATCGACATCGCGACCGGCCGGGTGCTCGGTGCGAAGAGGATCGAGGGCAAGGCGAGCGCCTCGCAGACCAGCATCGGCGGCACGCTGTCGCGCCGCGGCACCGCCATCCCGGTCAGCCTCGGCGGCTTTCGCAACACACCGATGGAAGCCGCGATCCGCGACTGTGTGCAAAAGGCCAGCGAATACATCACCAGCAGCACGCCGAGGAAGTACTTTCGGCACGAGTAGCCGCCACACCGGCAACGCCCATGCGAACGCCCCGCAACGACAGCAAAGTGCTCTTCGCCATGCTCCTGCAAGCGATCGTCGCCGTGGCAGCGGAGCCGGCCACGCGCAGCGTACCGACGCACGAGGTCCTCGAGCTGTTTGCGCAGCGAGAGCGGGCGCGCAGCGAGCAGCGGTGGCTGCGCAGCTACCTGCAGCCGCAGCTCGTATTGCCGTTCGCCGCCGGCCATTCGCAGCGCCTGGAATGGCAGGACCCGTGGTCCCGCCCGCCGCGCAGCGAGCCATGGCACGATGGGCGCCAGCTGCCGTGCAGCCCGACGCAGCAGCCGGCGCCGCCGTATCGCCGCTGCCCCGAACTCAGCGGCTGGTGATTCCGGGTCGCAGCGATCCCGGGATCTGCCGCCGCCCAGCCACCGGATCAACGCGTCGCCGGGACGGCGCAGGGCCAACCCAGCCGGGAGTTGGCGGTCCGCGATCCACCGACCCCGGCATCGTCTTGCAGGCCAAGCCGACGAACTGTCGAATCCTGGCTGAAGTCGGACTGCTGCCGCCAGCCCCGGTCCGGCCCAGCCGGGACGAAGGTGGATCCGGCGGCGCGCTGCCGGGTGCTATGATCGCCGCTCACCCGGCCCGGAACCCATGGCCAACGGCGATCACCGGCAGCGCAACGGGCGCGGCGGAATGGCGGGCCCGCGCCAACTGGCGCCAGAGCCGGAGCGACCATCATCGAGCACGCAGGAGGTGCGCCCATGTCCGATCACCACAGCCAGAACACCCTCTATCTCGTCCAGCACGGCGAGGCCGTCGCCGAGTCGGTCGATGCCCGGCGGCCGCTGAGCGAAGCGGGCCGCGCCACCGTCGATCAGGTTGCCACCTGGGCAGCCCGGCACGGCTTGGCCGTGGACCAGGTCCGCCACAGCGGCAAGCTGCGCGCCGAACAGACCGCCAGCATCCTCGCCGCCCGGCTGCAGCCCCCGCGCGGCGTTGTCGCGCAGAGCGGCATGGCGCCCAACGACGACGTCCGGCCAGTGGCGAAGACGTTGGCCGGTGAGGCCGGCTCGCTGATGCTGGTCGGCCACCTGCCCTTCCTCGCGCGTCTGGCAGCCCTGCTCCTCAGCGGCGACAGTGAACGGTCGCTGATCGGCTTTCGCTACGCCTGCCTCGTCGGACTGGTCCGCGACGCCGACCAGTGGACGATCAGGTGCGTCGTCCCCGCGCACCTGACCCGTCCGCAGTGATGTGCGCAGCGACGGTCCGGAACCGGTCGGCGGATGCGACCGTGCCGCCACGCGCCACGGCTCGGCCGACCGAGGGCGGAGCGGGCGCCGCTCCCCGCCGCTGCGGGACCAGAAGATGACACCAGACAGGCGATGAACGAGGACACGCTTCGCCCCGCAGCCGGACAAGGCAGTCAGCGGCTGATCGACGGACCAGACGAGGCAGCGACGACGCTCATCCTCGCGCACGGTGCCGGCGCCGGCATGGACTCGCCGTTCATGCAGGCCGTCGCTCTCGGGATCGCGGCGCGTGGTCTGCGGGTCATCCGCTTCGAGTTTCCGTACATGGCGGCAAGTCGCCGCAGCGGCATGCGCCGTCCCCCTGACCGCCCTGCGGTCCTGCGCCAAGCCTGGCTCGACGTGCTGGCGTTGACGGCGGCGGCAAGACCGTTCATCGGCGGCAAGTCGCTCGGCGGCCGCGTCGCCAGCCTGGTTGCCGACGAGTTGGACGTCGCCGGGCTGGTCTGCCTGGGCTACCCGTTCCACCCGGTCGGCAAGCCCGATGTGTTGCGAATCGACCACCTGCGGGTCATGCGGACGCCGACGCTCATCGTGCAGGGCGAGCGCGATCCCTTCGGCAGCGTGCACGAAGTGGGCGGCTACCCACTGTCGCCGCAAGTCCGACTGCGCTGGCTGCCGGATGGCGACCACGGTTTCACGCCGCGCGTCGCATCCGGACGCACGCAGGCGGAGAACTGGTGCAAAGCCGTTGACGCAGTCTGCGACTTCGTCGGCGCGGTCTGCCGCTGACCGCCGTCAGCCCGGGCTGCACCCTGCACGGCTGCCGTGGGCGCGGCGCCGACCGCCAGTCTTGTCCGATCGCTGATGCGAATCAATGGCCTACGGCCGGTCTGGAAGCACAGGTTCGTGCACACCACCGATGGCCGCCATGCCCTGCCGATCGCCGACAACCTGCTCAACCGGCAGTTCGAACCGGCCAGGGCGAATTGCGCCTGGGTCTCGGACATCAGGAAGGCAGTTCCCTGGTGCCCGCGGCGGTGACCACGATGACAGCTCACGCCCCGCCGTCCATACACCAGGATCGATCATCGCGCGCACCACGAATCGCCACGCCAGAGGGGTGCTCCCGTGGCGCGGGCGATACCCGGCGGACTCCCCGCCCACAGAGTTGCTGGCGCCATCACAGGCTGTCATCGACAGCAGCCTCGAGCCGCGAGCGACGCGATGATCGAGCCATGCGCGATCGGCTCTGGCCCTCACTGACCCTGCAGCCGGCAGGCGATCGCCTTGCGCCGCCAGCATGCGGGCTTCTGCAGGGCGGCGACATCGAGCCCACGCGTGCCATAGACCTGCTGCGCAAGAACCCAGCGGGCACGCTCGCTGCGTGTCACGCCGGCAACCTGTTCGAACCACTTCTGGATGGTATTCATGTTCGCGCACTCCTTCGTCGGGATGAATCGATCACAACCTGCGACAGCGGAACGAAGAATAGCGCATGACTGTATATCTGTACAGTCTTTTTTCTCGACTAGCTTTTCAGCCGATAGCCGGTCCTGAAGATCCAGGCGACGATGACAAGGAAGATCGCCAGGAAGGCGATCGTCATCGCCAGGCTGACCGCGACACTGACGTCGGCAACGCCGTGGAAGCTCCAGCGGAAACCACTGACCAGGTAGACGACGGGGTTGAACAGGCTGATCGTCTGCCACAGTGGCGGCAGCATGCCGATCGAGTAGAAGCTGCCACCAAGGAAGGTCAGCGGCGTGATGATCAGCATCGGTACGAGCTGCAGCTTCTCGAAATTGTCCGCCCAGATGCCGATGATGAAGCCGAGCAGGCTGAAGCTCAACGCCGTCAGCAGCAGGAAGAGCAGCATCCAGAATGGATGCTCGATGCGCAGCGGCACGAACAGCGCGGCGGTCGCGAGGATGATCAGGCCGAGAAAGATCGACTTCGTTGCCGCCGCGCCGACGTAGCTGGCAGCGATCTCGAGATAGGAGAGCGGTGCCGAGAGCAACTCGTAGATGGTTCCCGTGAAACGCGGGAAGAAAATCCCGAAGGAGGCGTTGGCGACGCTCTGCGTCAGGATCGACAGCATGATCAGCCCGGGAACGATGAAGGCACCATAACTGACGCCATCGATCTCGTCGATGCGCGAGCCGATGGCGGCGCCGAAGACGACGAAGTAGAGCGAGGTCGAGATCACCGGCGAGACGATGCTCTGCAGCAGCGTGCGGCGGGTCCGCGCCATCTCGAAGAGGTAGATCGCCCGCATTGCCGGCAGGTTCATGGTCCGTCCTTCACCAGGCTGACGAAGATCTCCTCGAGCGAACTCTGCGTCGTCTGCAAATCCCGGAAGGCGATGCCGGCAGCGCTCACATCCTCGAGCAGCGCGAGGATGCCGCTGCCCTCCCCGCGGGTGTCATAGGTATAGGTCAGCTCGCTGCCGTCGCGCGACAGGTCGAGCCGGTGCGCAGCCAGCGCCGCCGGAATCTCCTGCAGCGGCTGCTGCAGTTGCAGCGTCAGCCGCTTCCTGCCGAGCTGGCGCATCAGCTCGGCCTTCTCCTCGACGACGATCAGTTCGCCCTTGCTGATGACGCCGATGCGGTCCGCCATTTCCTCGGCCTCGTCGATGTAGTGCGTGGTGAGGATGATCGTGACGCCGGTGGCCTGCAGCCCGCGCACCAGCTGCCACATGTCACGCCGCAGGTTCACGTCGACGCCGGCGGTCGGCTCGTCGAGGAAGAGTACCTGCGGCTCGTGCGACAGCGCCTTGGCGATCAGCAGGCGGCGCTTCATGCCGCCGGAGAGGGTGAGGATGCGGCTGTCCCGGCGCTCCCAGAGCGAGAGATCGCGCAGCACCTTCTCGAGGTACTGCGGGTTGGCCCGCTTGCCGAACAGGCCGCGGCTGAACGATACCGTCGCCCAGACCGATTCGAAGGCGTCGGTGGTGAGCTCCTGCGGCACCAGCCCGATCAGCGAGCGGGCGGCGCGGTAATCGGCGACGATGTCGTGCCCGCCGACCCGCACGCTGCCCGCGCTGGCCTTGACGATGCCGCAGATGATGCTGATCAGCGTCGTCTTGCCGGCGCCGTTGGGGCCCAGCAGGGCGAAGATCTCGCCGCGACGGATGTCCAGGCTGACGCTCTTCAGCGCCTGGAACCCCGTCGCATAGGTCTTGGCCAGTCCGGAAACCGAGATGATGGTCTGCATCGGTGCGACGATAGCAGATCCGGGCGGTCCGGTGCAGCCGCAGCCGACGCCGCCCTGCCCCGCCGGTTCCTTCAGTCGGCGAGTGCGATCTCGACGCGCCGGTTGCGTCGGCCCTCGTTGCGGATGCGCAGGACGCGGATGCCGCCGATCTCGGCGATGTTGCGCACGTGCGTGCCGCCGCAGGGCTGCAGGTCGATGCCGGCAATGCGCAGCAGCCGGACCCGTCCGCTGCCGCGTGGCGGCTGCACGCTCATCGTCTTGACGAGATCGGGCCGCGCAGCGAGTTCGTCGTCGCTGATCCAGACCGTCTCGGTATCGATGCCGCGGCCGATCAGCGCGTTCATCTCGCGCTCGATGCGCTGCGCGTCGAGCAGGTTCATGTCGATGTCGAAGTCGAGGCGGGCACGATCGGGGGCGATGTTGCCGCCGGTGACCGGCGCGACGACGACGCACGACATCAGGTGCAGCGCCGTGTGCAGGCGCATCAGCCGATGCCGGCGCGGCCAGTCGATCGCCAGCGTCAGCAGCTCGCCCACTTCCGGCGACGGCGCCCCGGCGGCCGTCCGGTGAAGGACGGCATCGAGCGCGGCATCGCGGCGGGTATCGACGATGGCGACGCGCTCGCCACTGCCGCGCACCAGGAAACCGGTGTCCCCCACCTGCCCGCCACCCAGTGGGTAGAAGATCGTCCGCTCGAGCTCGATCCCCTGCGCGTGCACCGCAGTGACCCGCGCGCTGGCCGTTTGCAGGTAGGCGTCGTCACGAAAGAGCAGTTCGGTATCCATCAGGCAGTCTCCACGGCAATCGCGGCAGCGGCGGGTGCCGGTCGTGCCGCGAAGTCGTTGCCGCGCGCCGCATCGCCACCGGCAACAGACCCTGCCGCCCAAATGTTCGGCACTGTAGCACGTCCCTTGCCGGAAGCCGCTCGGCGGGGCTTGTCCACCGCCTGTACAGCGCTTGTCCACAGTCTTTCCAGCGGATCGCGGGGAAACTCTGCCGGCCCCCGGTCAAAGCCGGGGCCGGCACGTGCCGCGGCGACCGCCGGGCCGCCGCGGCCTTCACCGCGCTTCAGTTCAGCCTGCCGCAACCCCGGCGCTGCACCGCAGCAGCGGCCGCAGTCTGGCCAGCACCCGCAGCGTCGTCGCCGGGTTGCCTCGCCGCTCAAAGGGCCTGCCGCTCGACCCAGGCGATCCACCGATCGGCCGCCGCATCCCGCTGCGGCTGTTCGGCGGCAGGCAGATAGCGCCCGAATTCGACCCACAGCGACTGCCAGTCGCCGCCACCAGCCAGCCGGGGGAAGATCCGCCGCAGGACGAGGAATGCCCGCGCCCTGGTCATCAGTCCCGGCGCCTTGAGCAGCGGCACGACGCGCGGCAGGACCGCCGGCCCGAAGTCGGTCAGGCCGTCGGTGGACAGCGTGTCGGGCTCGCGCAGGATGTCCGGATAGGCGTCGATGGTTTGCAAGAGGGCATCGACGGCGCGCGCGTCGCCGATGCGCGCGAGACCCTGCGCACCCCGCGCCCGTACCTGCTCGTCGGCGTCGCCGAGCATCGCCGCGAACACCTCGGCGCTGGCGGGGTCGCCGATCTCCGCCAGCCCCTGGGCGATCCGGGCGCGCAGCTCGCCGCCCGCGGTCGGCAGCGCGTCGACCAGCGCCGCGGTACTCGCCGGGCCACGGCGCACCAGTTCGGCCAGCGCCAGCGCCCGGTCGTTGAAATGGCTCGCCGACAGGGCGGCGATCAGTTCCCGCGCATTGCGCCCGTCAGGGGGCCGCGGCGACATGACTGAATGTCACGATGACGCGCCGGTTGGCCCAGCGGTTGGCCTCGCGGCTCTGGTCGGCACCCACCGCGGCGTCGCCGCCCTCGTCGCCGGTGCCGGCATCGGCGGTGGCGGCCGTCGACGCGCCGTGACCGATGATGATGCCGTTGATCCGCGCCGCGGCGATCCCCTTCGCCAGCAGCGCCGCCTCGACCGCGTGCGCGCGCCGCAGCGACAGGTCGCGGTTGTACTGGCTGGCGCCGCCGACCTGGTCGGCGAAGCCTTCGAGAGCCAGCTCGACGTCCGGATTGCGTGTCAGGTAGGGCAGGAAGCCGTCGATCTTGGCTTGCTCGGTCGCGTTCAGGACATCGTCGTTGAAGTCGAAGTAGAAGGTCACCGGTTCATGGACGTAGAAGTCGCGATGGCGCTCGAGCGCCTCGTCGAACGTTGCCGAGGTCCCGGCATCGACGTGCAGGTGCTCGTTCGTCACGTGCCCGGCATCGACCGTGAAGCCCCAGTTCACCGCGCCGTAGGTGACCATCGTGTCCTCACCGATCGCAGCGCTCTCGAAGGTCCAGGTGATGACGTCGGTCGGACTGCTGGTGCCCGGAAAATCGTACAGCGACGCCGTGCGGATGTCGGCCGGATCGTCCGAGCGCTTGTAGCCCGGCACCTGCCCGAGCGGATTCGCGCCGATGCCGCCGCCGCGCGACGCCGGCTGCTGCGTCGTGCCGCCGAAGCCGACCGTCCCGGGGGCAGCCGCGCCCCAGGCATAGCGGGGCGACAGCGCCGATCCCGCCGGCACCCCCGGACTGGCTGCGTTCGGCCGGTGCAGCACATCGGTCTTGAAACCGCCCTCGATGCCACGCAGCGGATCCTCCTCGGTGCGCAATCCCGGATCGCCGAGCGCGCCGCGCGGCGCCTGCGCCGCCGGCATCGACGCCGCATTGACGTCGGCGCCACTGGCGTCGATCGTGCTGTTGACCTGCCAGATGCCGATCACGCTCGAGTTGGGCTCGCCGATTCCGGGGACGAAGCGCAGGTAGCCGTCTAGTCCGCTCTTCGTCGGCGAGGCAGCCAGTGCGCCCTCGCGTGTCTGCAGATCGATCTCGAAGAGGCTGCTGCTGCCGGGAATCATGTAGGTGCCGGCGAAGCTGCACTGGATCGGCGCCGGACCAGTGCGCGCCGTCAGCGGAATGGCGCTGCCGGCGCGTGAACCGCCCGACTGCTGGACAACGTGTGCCAGTTCGTGCGCGGTCAACTGGTCACGTCCCGGTCCACGGCCCGCGCCATAGAAGATGTCGCTGCCCTGGGTGAAGGCATTGGCCCGCAGGTCGCGATTCAGTTGTGCCGCCTGCCAGTCGGTATGCACCCGCACATGCCCGAAGTCGGCGCCGAAGCGCTGCTCCATGAAGCTGCGGGTCGCGCCGTCGAGCGCCCGCCCCTGGTTGCCGAGCAGCGCGGCCGGCCCGTGCGCGGGCGCCACGCCGCGGTGCGACGGCGTGCCCGCGGCCGACACCGGCGCGCTCGTCGTCGCCGTCGCGACCTGCTGCGCCGCCCGGTCTGCCTCGAGCTCGTGATCATCGCCCGGCACAGCAAGCGGCACGGTCGCCACGGGCAGTGCCCGCGGCACGCAGGCGGGGACGCCGCCCATCGCGGTCCGTGCCACCGACTGCGGGGCAGCGACGCCGCGCTCGGCGCCTCGCTGCCGCGCGAGGAAACGCGGCATGCCGCTGCGTGCCGCGCCACCGCCCGCATCGCTGCTGACAGGCTTGACGCCCGTCAGACCCCTGGCTCGCGATTTGAAAGTCATGACGCCTCCTTGTCCACGATGTGGCGACATCGCCGCCAGTCGGCCGACAGCAGCAGTCGCCGTTCCGGGTCAGACCGGCCTGGTTCCACGATCGGCGGCTGGCGGCGCAGCCCGGCTGAGCACGGCAACCGCCCGGATTTTCAGCAGCCGGCGAAGCTCCTTGCCGGAAGGGGCTGCGCGGCGGTTTTCCACAGGCTGTGCAGCCCTTGCCCACAGGGTTGTCAGCAACTGCTGGGGAGAGCCTGCGGCTGTCCCCAACTTATACACAGGCACGCCGGACACCGCCGCTCACAGCAGCGACTTGCCCTGCGCGAGGACCTGGTCGCAGATCTGTTTCGTCACCTGCTTCTTCAAGCCGCCGCCGGCGAGATCGAGTTGGCCGCCATCACTGCTGTGGAGGATTCCCCGGCTGCCGCTGTCGTAACCCGGGTCGGCCTTCGGCGACCCGCCCGGAAGCCTGCCGGTGAGCGAGTCCTTGACGGACGCCGCCGTCTTGCCACCGAGGTAGTTGTTGCGGATGCAGAACTCGAGCAGCCCGGCGACGTTGCCGAGGCTGCCCGAAGTGAGCGACTGCCCCGGCAGCACGCCGCCCATCCCGCCGACACTGCCGACGCCGGCGGGCAGGCCGCTCCCCTGCCCCTGTTTGAGGAGATCGCCAAGCTGCGCCTGGGCAACCTGGAAGGGCAACAGGGCGGCGATCAGGATGGCGCCGACACGCCTGCGACAAGGTTTGGTCTTCATGATCATGCTCCAGTCTGCGGGTGGAATGGAATCTCGTCTCGCGTCGCCGACCGCCGTGCCGGGGTTGCGATCGCTCTCTGCCTCGAACCCTGCCGCGCGGCCCCGACGCGATGATCCATTATCCTCCCCTCAGGCGCTGAAGGGCGGTCCGGCGAGCGCCAGCAGGGCGGCACGCAGGCAGGCGAAGGCGGCGGGCGCTGGCGCGCGCTCGATGCTCACCGAATGGCGCCGCGCGCCGAGAGCGGCATCGATCTCGTCGCGAAAGCCGTCGCGGCCGGCGGCGACGATCTGCCGCGGCAACTCGAGGAAGCCGCTGCCGATGAGCGTGCTGGCGAGTTGCCGCCGCTCGGCCGGCGACAGCCGCCGCAGCGGTTCGTCCGGCCAGGGAGCGCTCCAGTCCTCGCCGCACGGACAGTCGCGCTGCTCCAGATAGGCGAACAGCTCGCCGGCGGGAGTCACCCGGATGCGCTGGTTGCCGCGGCTCGAGATCGCCTGGATGCGCCGGAACTCGAGACGCAGCGGCGGGCCGTCAACAGCGGTCGTGTTCATCCGATGCGCCACTCGGACTGCGCGATGTCGGGCGCCGTCATGCGACCGAGCGCTTCCCAGAGGGTGACGTAGTGGCGCGGCAGCACATCGATGCCGTTCGACATCTGGCTCGAGGTCCTCACCCCCCAGACCGCCGGCCCCGGTACCCCGGCCGCCGTGACCAGGCCGGAATAGAGGGTCTGCTGCGTGCCGAGCGTGCCGCTGGTGTTGTTCTGGTACTCGTCGGGCAGGCCGAGCATGTGGCCGAACTCGTGCTCGCCGACCGAGTAGCGGTTGGCGGCATAGGTCGTCTCGAAGCTGTGGTCGACCGAGATGTCCGCACGACGGTTGCCGGCATCGCCGGCGCTACCGACGGCGCCGTGGCCAAGAACACCGATCGGCTGCGGCACGCCGAGGCCGGCGAGGAAACTGCGGACCGCGGCGGCACGCCGGTCCGAGAGGCCCTGGTTGTGCGTCGCTTCTCCGTCGCGACTGGCGAAGCCGTCGACCTTGAGCGGAATCAGCGGGTCCGACGGGTTCTTCTGCCGCGCCGCATTGGCGAAGGCGGTCAGCGCCGGGCGTACTGCCGGTTCGATGACGTCCGAATCGTTGGCGAAGAGCACCGGCGACGCTGCCGCTGCCGCCAGCGCCGTCTCCAGCCGCTGCCGCTCGGTGGTGGCGACGCTGCCGCTGTTGAAGTCCGGCTCCTCGCGGACGTCGGACTGGTAGAGGTCGGCGGTCGCCGGCCGTTCCGGATGCGCCGGGTCGGGGTCGCTGGTGGCCGACTTGTAGTCGATCCCCGGCCCCGGGCTCTTGTGCACCGTCGTCACGTAGTGCGCCGCCGCGTCGTCATCGACTTCCACCGGTGTCACCAGCGGGATCGCCCGGAAATCCCAGCACGGCTTGCTCGACCAGAGGACATGCTGCGCGCTCCAGCGCGCGCTGACGCGGCCGATGTAATCGCGCTTGAAATCGGCCTTCTCGCTGTCGCTCCAGAAGAAGCGGCTCATGTCTTCGCCGGCCAGCGCCCGCCGCAGGACGTCGAACACCCCCGGCGCATTGTCGGCGGCGACGAAATTGAACTTCATCTTCACCGTCACCGGCATCAGTCCGAACAGCGGGAAGTAATCGGCGTCGAACATGCCGAAGGTGGTCGAGGGAATGTAGCGCTCGAGGTGCATGCGGCGCAGCGCGAAGGCATCGCGGCGAGCGCCCTCCTCGGGCGTCAGGCAGGAGCCGAACAGGCGATCGAAGAGCGGCGTCGGCGCTGCCGGTACGCCGCCCGGCAGCGGCACGCCGGCATCGGTCGGTCCGCCCGTGGCCGCTGCAGCTGCCGCATCCGGAATGGATGCGGCAGCTGCAGCGGCGGCGCCGGCGTCCGGAGTACGGGCAACGGTCCGGGTGGCATCGCCACTCACCACATGCGCCAGCTCGTGCGCAAGCAGCCGCCGCCCCGAATCCGACCCGGGTTCGTAACGACCGGCGGCAAAACCGATATCGTTGCCGAAGCTGAAGGCACGCGCCGACAGCGCGCGTGCCGCCGTCGCCGCCGGCGCACCGCTGTGTACGCGCACCGCGCCGAGATCGCGGCCGAAACGCGGTTCGAAGAAGTCGCGCGTGGCGCCATCGAGCGGCCGCCCCGCATCCAGGCCGGGCAACGACGCCGACTGCGGGCCGCTGCCCTCGGCCGAGCGCTGCACGCCCGCGGCGCAACTGGCGCAAGGCGCGAGCGGCGCACAGCCGGCACATCCTGCCGGCGCCATCACCGCCGCGGCGAGTGCCTCGGCCCGCCGCTCGCCCGCGTCGCCGGGCTGCGAGACGGGAACCCCGCGCGCGGCAAGAAATCGCGGGACGCCCTCGTGCGCCGCCGGCACCATCGGCTGCCGCGCAGGCGCAACGACAGCCGGCGGTGCCGCGGTGGACGCGCTCCGCCGGACCGCCTCGCCACCGCTGCGGCGGTAAGTCCTGGTCATCTATCGCTCCCTCATCGCGCGCACCATGCGTGCCACCATCTCGTCGAAACGCTGCGGCCCGAGGAGTTCATCGCGCAGGCGATCGATGTGCGCACGGAACACCGCCTCGGCCGCCGGCCAGCGGCGGTGCCGGGCGATCGCGAGACCGGTCGCCAGCGTCCGGTAGGCTTCGGGGAAGGCCTGGCCCGCAGTCTGGATGCCGGCCATGAAGAGCACCATGCTCACCAGTCCGAGGAGGTTCCCCTGTTCGGCATAGCCTCTCGCCGCCCGCAGGCAGGCGGCGACCGCCTCGTCGCCCTGCTGCTGCGCGGCGCTCGATCGCGCCCTGCCGAGATCGATCAGGATGGCGAGTTCGGGCTGCGGATGCACCCGGCACAGCTCGGCGGCCTCGGTGAACAGCGCCTGCGCGGCGGCGTGCTCACCGCGCGCCGCCAGCAGGCTGGCCAGCGTCACATCCATCTGGATCACCTCGCGCCAGGCTGCGGCGCCCCTGAGCATCGCCCGCGCCTCTTGCAGGCGCCGCAAGGCACGCGGCAGATCGACCAGGCTGATGAAGACGAAGGCAAGCGACTGGCTCGCCTGGATGCGCTCTTCGACGAGTTCCGGCGGCAGGCGCGACAGCGCCTGCGTCAGCGGCGCGCGCGCGGCGGCCACCTCGTTTGCCTCGATGTGGTACTCGCCCAGTGCCAGTTGCCTGAGCGCACCGGACGCGTCACCCGGCGGTGCCAGCGGGATGGCCTGCAGCGCCTGGCAGGCGTCGTCCAGCCGCTGCTGGCGGAGCAGGACGCGCACGCGGCTGATCGCGCAGCAGGCGGCGAGTTCGCCGGCAGGCGCGTCGCTGGCGTCGCTCGCCTGCTGCACCAGGTCGAGCGCGGCATCGAGATCGAGCCGGCGCATGCGGACGACCGCGCGGCGCAGCAGGACGCGGCCGCGGGCATCGGCGTCGGCCACCTCATCCGCCAGCAGCGCGGCCTCGTCGAGCCAGTCGTCGACCGGCGTCGGCCAGCCCGCGAACACCGGGTGCGCGCATGCCGCTCGCAGCAGGGCCGCCAGGCGGAGTCGGGCCGAGCCACGGGCGCGCGTGATCGGCACGTCCAGCAGGCGATCGCCCAGCAGGCGAGCGGTCGACTGCTCGAGATCAGGCGACGAGGGCTGTTTCATCGCGCTCACCTTCATCGGCCACGCCTGCGCCACCGGACTCGCTGGCCGACCCTTCGCCCGGCGGCAACGCCGTGACGCCTTCGCCGGTCGCGACGAAGTACGGCCGGTAGGTCGCCGCGAAGTCGACGATGTAGCCCTGTCCCGCCATTTCCTCGGCCTCCAGCACGCCATCGTGGGCGGCCAGATCGTCCTGCAGGGCAAGCGCATCGGCGCGCGTCGCGCGCGAATCGTCGATGTTCGCCTCCGCCTGCTCCATCGACTGGCGATTGCGTTCCTGTTCCTCGCTCGCCTGCTCGCCGACCGCCTGCAGACCGGCATCGGTTTCGTCGAGGCTGCCGCTCCGCGCAGCGATATCCTGCCCGCCGCCGTCGAGTTCCGCCTCGATCTCATCCAGGCCGAGTGCCTGATTGATCATGCCCATGATGAACTCGTTGATCGACTGCATCACCTGATTGACCTTGCGTCGCACTGCCCGCACTGCCGGCGCCACGAGGCCATCCCAGAGCGCACCGGCGGTCGCATCCCAGGCGCGCTCGAGCCAGCTGCGCGAACGCGGCTCCTCGGGCTTGGCCTCGACACTGACCCCCTGCCCCTCGGACTGGACCGCATCCGCCTGCTGCTGGCCGCGTGCCGCATCTCCCGAGGCTTCGGCGCCCTGCGCCGACATCTCCTGCTGCGAGGCCGAAGCCTGCTCGAGCTTGCCCTGCTCCGTCGCCACCGTCTCGCGCTCGGCACCGGCAAAGCCCGCCTGCCCGGCATTGCGCTCCTGCAGCGTTGCGGCAGCGGCGCGCGCCGCGACATTGTGCTGCTCGGCGGCAACGGTCTCGGCGACGTAGTCGTTCACCGCTTCCATCGCACTGGCGATGTCGGTTCGCTGCTCGCGGATCGACACCAGTGCCGACGGACTCCAGGGTACCGGCGCCGGCGGTTGTGCGGGTGATGCTGACGCTGCGCCGGGCGCCCCGGTGCCGCCGCTGCCGTCCGCAGCGACGAGCGAGTCGTCGAGCACCGGCGACCCGTCGCCGCTGCCTGCCGCCGGAGCCTCGTCGGCGGCGGCACTGGGGATCGCCGCAGCAGCTTCCTCACGGCCCGCGGATCCGGAATCGGTGGCGCTGCGCGCCGCCGCCTCTTCACCGGCTGCGCCGGGCGCCGATGGCAAGCCGAGTTGCGCCAGCATCCAGTCGCCGACCGCCAGACTCTGCGTCTGTACGTCCTCCGAGCCGCGAACGGCGAGCCTGCCGATGCCGGCGACCGAGCGGTCGAGCAGCGTGCGCGGCACGGCACCGGCAAAACGGTCGGCGAAGTCGACCGTCGGACCAAAGACGGCACGCGCACCCGCCTCGCCGGTCTGCCAGCGATGGCCAGCGACGAAATGGGCGTCGAACAGGAGACGCTGCGAGGGATCGTTCGGGTTCACCCAGATACCGGTATTGCCTTCGCGGCGCAGCGCTTCGAAGAAGGCCTCGCTGCGGAAATAGTCGGGGTCGAAAGTTCCGGTCAGCGGTGCCGGCGCCGGGCCGCCGGCACCGAAAGCCGGGCCGCCGCGGGCGAGCGCCTCGGCCTCGGCGGTGGTGCGGATGAACGGAACGTCGAGCGGCGCACCGCTGCCGCCGGGCGGCCGGCGTGCCGAGCGTGTTCCGAACTCCGTCCACGGCGAAGTCGCCCGTGTCGTACCGCGCGGCGTCACGAGCGGTGCATTGGCGAGCTGGATGTAGCGCGGATCGTAGGCGACATGCGGCGCGTCGAGGACCGAGATGGTGTGATGCGGCGTCTTGTATACCGTGCTGCGTGTCGCCTGCTGGCGGAAGGCCGCGATCTCGGCCTCGGTCCATTGCGCCGGCGCGTTCGGTCGCGCATTCAGCTGTCGCGCGAGGTCGGCGTCGCTCAGCGACGGATTGGCTGCCATCGCGTTGTTGATCGTGCTCGCCTCGTTGCGGCGCAGACCATCGAGGAAGCGCTGCAGGCGGTCACCCGGCCGTCCGAAGAGCAGGCGGTTGGTCGCCGGGTCGGTACGCAACACCAGATCGTTGAAGTTGATCTCCGGAAAGTCGGCAGCCGGCATGCTCGACTGGAGACGGGCGCGGGCGGCGGCCTCGGTCAGCGCGCCGGTGCTCTGCGCCCCGGCCAGCTCGGCGCGCAGCCGCCCGCCGACGAAGCCGTGGTGTGCGCGCTCCGAACGGGCGAACAACAGCCGTGCCAGATCGAGGTTCTCACCGTAAACGCGACCGGCGTGGCGCCCCAGTCGCGAACCGGCGACCCAGCGTCCGACGGCGGAACCGGCGACGCCGCGACCGAAACGACGCAGCCCGCCGGCAGTGGCGGTCGCGGCCCCGCCCAGCAGGCGGCCAGGCGCGCTGCCGAGGAGTGCCCGTGCGCGCGCGCCGACCGCGCCCAGAGCGCCCCCGGCGACGCGGCCGAAACCGGTGCGGCCGATTGCCCGCGCCGCCCGCCCGGCGGCGGTCGTGGACAGCGCGGTGCGCAGCCCGAAATCGCGCGTCCGCCCCATGAAGGTGTGGAAACGCCCGGAGACACCGGCACCGGCACGGCGCGCCGCGCCCGCGGCGCCGCTGCCGGCGCGACCCACCGCCGCTGCCGCCCGCCCGATGCGGCCGGGTTGCGCCGCCAGGCGACCGGCGGCGCCGGCGACGCGGCTGCCCGCGCCGCGCGCGGCGCGGCCGACGAGCCGCCCGACGCGGCTGCGGCCAAGCAGCCGTGCCGCTCCGGGTGCCACTGCGGTGGCGACGGCGACGGCACTCATCACCGTCCCCATCGCATCCTGGCGGACCATCCCGAGGAGGCGCCGGCGCTCCTCGGGATCGGTCTCGTTCTTCAGCCGATAGTAGTTGTAGCCGGTCAGGATGATGCCGAGGACGAGGCTGATGCCGTCGAGAATCAGTGCCGCCACGTCGCAGAAGCGGCCGACGGTGAGCAGGAAGGCGCCGACCGGCGGCAGCAGCAGGCTGAGGATGAAACCGCTGACGGTGGCGACCAGCCCGATGATGCCGACGATGCCGCCAAGCTGGCCGGTGACGTCGCGGATCGTCGCCAGCGTGCGCAACCACAACGGCTCGGCCTCGTAGCCCGTGCGCGGTGGACCCGCCTGCAGCCCCTCGCCGGCAAGTCCCTGCAGGGCACTTGCCTCGGGGTCGGTGAGCTGGCGGTCGCCGAGCGCGTCGGTCGCATCGAGCAGCGCGCGCGTCTGCGGGTCGAGCGCGGCAATGCGCTCGTCGGAGAGATTTCCCTCGAGATAGGCGGCGACCTCTTCGCCGACGAGGCTCTCGAACTCGGCCGCCGGACCGGGCCGCTCGACAGGCCGGCGCGGCGCGGCGTCCGCCATCGCGGCGCCCGCGCGCAGCGCCCCGTCGCCGTCTCCCGCAGCGCCCGCGTCTTCACCGCCGCTACCGGTTGCGCCCCCGTCGCCATCGCCGGCGTCGGCCGTATCCGCCTCTGCCGCTTCCTCCGGCACCGGTTCGCCCTCGTCGCGCTGCCCAGCGTCGGCAACCTCGGTCAGCGTCGAGCGGGTCCCCGGGTTCAACTCGACGGTCGTTGCCGCCGCATCGGCACCTGCCGCCGGCGTTGCCGCCAGTCGCGACGCCATCTCGTCCTCGGAGAAGGCGAAGGACTGCCCTGCCGCGTGCGCCGGCGTCGCGCCGGCACCGGCGGTCTGGTCCGGGGCGCGGCGTATCGCCGTATCGCCTCGCCGCTGCTGCACGACGTGCGCCGCCTCGTGCGCCATCAGGGAGATGTCGTCCGGGCGCTGCCGCTCCCCCAGCCAGACGTCACGGCCGTGGGTGAAGGCACGGGCGCCGAGCCGTGCACTGGCGTCGGCCGCCGTCGTCCCCTGATGGACGCGGACCTCACCCAGGTCCGTACCGAGCGTTGCCTCGATGCGGGTCTGCAGTGACGGCAGCAGGGGCTGCACGCTATCGCCCCGGTCGGCACTCGCCTCCCCCGGCCGATCGTCCGGCGGGTCGGCGCGCAGGCTCTTGCGCCGCACGGCCGGCTGGCCGAGCGGCTGCGCAGCCGCGCCGGTGTTCGCTGGCGCCGACGAGAGAAAACGGGGCAGCGCCGACGCGTCGTGCAGGACGGACTCGGCGACCGCATCCGCCTCGCGCTCGAGCGGATCATCTTCGGGCCCGACCTCGAGTTTCGCCTGCAGCGCGGGATGCGCAAGAAATCGCGGCATTCCCGCCTGCTCGCGCTGCTCAGGCGAGCGTTCGCGGCCGCTGCCGGGCAGTACGCCGGCGGACTCGCTGCCGGCCTTGCGCAGCACCGTCTGCAGGCCGTTCATCCTGCCACCGACATCGCGCTCGGCAGCGACTTGCCGAGCTTGCGATACTCCGCCGCCACTGCCACCAGCAATGCCACCTCATCCAGCGCCGTGCCGCGCTGGCGCGCCAGCGCGGCGGCGGCGAGAACGACATTGCGGATGTGGCCGCCGGCAAGGTCACAGGCGGCGGCGAGACGATTCAGCGTGGCGGCGTCGAGCCCGTGCTGTTCACCGAGATGCGCCAGCCACAGCGCGCGCCGCTCCTCGGGACCGGGCGCGGGGAACTCGATGATCGCGTCGAGCCGTCGCGTGAATGCCGAGTCAAAGCGCGCGCGGCTGTTGCTGGTCAGCAGGACGATTCCCTCGAAGCTCTCGATCCGCTGCAGCAGGTAGTTGGTCTGCTGGTTGGCGAAGCGGTCGTTGGCGTCCTTGACGTCGGTGCGCTTGCCGAACAGCGAATCCGCTTCGTCGAAGAGCAGGACGACCTCGGCGTGCTCGGCGCGGGCGAACAGTTCGGACAGGTTCTTCTCGGTCTCGCCGATGTACTTGCTTGTCACCGAGGCAAGATCGACGCGGTAGAGCGGCAGTCCGAGGCGGGTCGCCACCCAGCTCGCGGCGAGCGTCTTGCCGGTCCCCGACGGTCCGACCAGCAGCGCCCGCACCCCAGGCCGGTAACGCGTCCGTGCCGCCGCGCCGAGACCTTCGGCAAGCGTGTCGCGCTGCCGGCAACGGGCCAGCAGGGCGTCGAGCGAGTTGCGCAGCAGCGGCGTCAGGATCAACGCCTCGTCCGGAATGTCGTCGGCGAGGAGTTCGGCCAGTGCGCCGAGGTCGGCGCCGACACCGCTGCGCGCCACCTGCGTGACATGGCTGATCGCCACCTCTTCGTCGAGGCGCGCCGCTGCCGAGCGGGCCGCCTGCCCCAGCTCGGCGATGCGCCCGGCAGCGTGGCGGTGGTGCGCGGCGAGTGCGGCGATCGTCTCCACTGCCGGTCCCGTGCCGAGCGCGGCACGCCAGAGCTGGCTGCGCTCGGCCGCCGCCGGCACCGGCAGTCGCCACTGTGCGACGGCCGCGCCCGCCTCGACGCTGCCGTCCGCGCCACAGGCGACGAGCAGCGGCCCGTCGTGCCCGGGAATGCGCGGCGCCCGCCGCCGCTCGCCCGGCGCCAGCGACACGCACCACACCGGCAGGCGGCCACCGAGCCACAGCCAGGCAGCGAAACCCGGCGCCGCCTCGCCCTCGAAGAACGCGACGCGGGCGCCCATCGCGCCGACCACCTGCGCCGCCGCAGCGCGCGCCTCGAGTGGCTGCCCGCTGCGGATCAACAGCGTCCGCACCCCGTCGCGGATCAGTCCGGCCGCGTGTCGCCGCGCCTCGGCGACGGCTGACGGCGGCAACGGCGGCAGCGCCGCGGTATCGGTATCGACGCCGTCGAAATGTCCGTCCCGACCGTCGATCGCAAACAGCAGCGGCAGCGCGACGCGCACGCTGCGTTCGCACAGCGGACGCTCGTCGGGCTGCAACTGCAGCAACCCATGCCTGCGTGCCGGCCCGTCGGCCAGCGCCGACAGCGCGTCCGGCACGCCGACTCGCTGGCACAGGCTGGCGATCAGTCCGACCGTCGGACGCGCCTCGCCAACCGGATGCTGCAACCAGATCAGCGCCCGCGCCGCCATCGGCAGCAGTTCCGACTCGCGTGCCAGCGCCAGCGCCAGGGTCTCGGCAAGGCCCAGTCGCTGCTGCACCGCCAGCGCATGCAGCCGGCGGTCCACGGCGGGCGGCGCGCCGTTCCACGCCGACACCGCCGCCCGCGGCTCGCCAACACCCTGCCGCATCGCCAGCGCAGCGGCGTGGCCCGCCAGCCAGACGGCCTCCGGTGAGTCCTCGCCGCCACCGCCGTCGGCGAGCAGCGCGAAGGCGATTTCCGCCAGCGTCGGTGACCGCTGCGTGTCGCTGTCCACTGTCGGCGGCCGGTTCACCAGGCGTCCCGCCCGTAATGGAAGCGGAGCACGCGTCCCAGCCACGGCACCCAGCCCGGGTCGAGGTCGAGACCGGCGCGCCGCAGGCGCAGGTCGACCGCATCCAGATCCTGCCAGACATCGGCGTGCGTCGGCGTCAGCGACAGCCGCGCCGGCCGGCAGACGAGACTGCAGAGGCCGATGCCGACGCGCCGGCGCAGATGCCCGCGGCAATTGCACAGCCAGCGCGCGGCCTCGCCATCCGCCGCAACGTCCGGATCGAGCGCTTGCCCGAACAACAGCCAGATCGGGTCGTCGCCGTCGACCGACAGCCGCCGCAGCAGCAGGACGAAGATCCGTTGCGGCATGTCGCGTCGTGCGGCGTCCTCCGCCAGCCAGCCGGCGAAACCGAGACCGCGCAGCACGGGCACCAGGAACAGCAGGCCACCGGCGGCAGTGGGTTGTCGGCGGGCGATTCCTTCACCGCCCGCAATCAAGGCGGCAGCCGCGGGAGCCAACGGCCCTGCTGCCGGCGGCGACGCTACCGGCCGGCTGGCGGCCGGCGTCCGGCTCGTGGCGGAGATTGCGGCCGCGCTCGTCGGACGCGCGGTGAAGCCGGGCGCGTCCGCCAGCGGCGGCTGCACGCGATCGGTCCGAGCGCGTTCCGGCCCGCCACCGGTAGCCGCAGTCCCACTGTCGGCGCCGCCGATTGCTGCCGGCCGGCGTGGCGATCGCGGCCGCTCGCGACGGGCGACCGCACCGCCGTCGCCGTCGCCGTCATCCCGGCGATCATCGCCGCTACCGGCGATGGTGTCACCGGCGGTGCTGCTGGCGGTCGTCTCGCTCCTCGTGCCGGTGGGCAGACCGCACACGGTGGCGGCAACGGCGTCATCTGCGTCCCGGCGTGCCGCGGCGCCCTCGATCGCTGCGGCGACACCCGGAGCCGCTGCTCGCTGCCCGGCATCCGGCAGCGCGTCCGTCGCCGGCCGCGACGCCGACGGGCTGCCGCAGCGCCGTGCCAATCGTGCCAGCCAGAGGTGGCGTTGATCGTCGCTGCCGAGCTGCCGCAGCGACCAATCGAGCGCCGCCTGCCAGGCCTGCGGCGACGCGTCGCTTGCCGGCGCCACGGCCTCGCCGCAGGCCGCGTCGAGAATCGCGACGTCGCCGGGCGAGAGTGCGAGCAGCAGGCGCGCGCAGGCGCCGTCGTCGTGCGTCAACAGCAGCGCCAGCCAGCGCGGCAAGGCAGCCGGGGCTTCGGGCAGCGCCGCCAGCGACAGCGCCACTGCCCGCAAGGCCTGAGCACCGTCCAGCGCCGGACGGTAGCCGCTGACCAGCAGCGGCCAGCACCAGGCCGCACGCGCGGCCCGCGTCAGGATCAGTCGGGTCAGCAGCAGATGCGCCGTCAGCGCATCGGCAAAACGAACGGCCTCTGCCGCCGCCAGACGGGCATCTCCGAGCAGCGCGCCATCGATCGCCACCGCCGTCCGGCAGGCAGCCGCGAGTTGCCCCGCCACCTGCTGCGGTGATGCCGTGCCGGCAAAGGGCGGCAGCCGCAGCCGCCGCAGCAGCACCAGCTCGCCGCCTTCACCGGGCAGGCTGGCAGTGCGCAGCGCGTCCTCGATGAGGAAGGCGCCGCGCCGTGCCAGCGCAGCGTCGGGCGCACGGATCGACAGGCGACGGACGCTGCGCTCGGCGAGCATCGACCTACCTCATCTTGACACTGGCGAGGCGCGCCGTACTCATCGCCACCGGGCTGTCGGCGGCGACGAACTGCACCCGTGTCTCGGCCGCCAGCTCGAGCCGGTTGCCATCGACCTGCAGGACGGTGGTCTGCACCTCGCCGCTGCCGAGGTCGTCTACCCGCGCCCGCGCCACCACCCGGTCGGCCTGGTAGAGCAGCGCCTGCATGCCGACGCGGAGCTTGAGGCCATCGCTGACGCGCACCGGCAGCCGCACCCCGGGCGCGGCCGTCACCGGCGCCGGCAGGCGGCCGGCAATGATGCGGTTTACCGGCGCGTGACTGGCGAGCAGCAGGCACATGTGCACGAGGTCGTTGATCAGCCCCTCTCCATCCTGCTCACCCAGCTTCATCTGACCGAAGAGCCAGTCGGCGTAACCCTGCAGTTGCCGCCGCGTCTCGTACTCGAGTTCGCCCCAGCGCGGCAGGCCGGCGAGGTTGCGCAACCGCGGCGCGGCGTCGAACTGCGACAGGCGCTCGGCCCAGTCGAGACGGATCGACGGCAGCACCTCCGAGAAGGCCTCGTGCAGGCAGGCGGCAATGCGCGAAATCTGCTCGAAGAGCGTCGCTGCCTGGCTCGCCACCGCGCCGCTGCCATGTTCGCCGTCGATCAGGTCGCCGAGCGACACCACCTTTTCGGCCTCGGCACGCGCCCCCTGCCAACCCATGCGGCCGATCAGCACCGGGTCGATGCGCGTTGCCGCCGCCCGCAGTTGCTGCACCGAGGCGAGCTGCCGCCGTTGCAGCGCACCGATCGCGGCGGCGACGCCGCGCGCCGTGGTGGCGGCAAGCGGCTGCGCGGCGACGCGCAGTCCCATGATCTGGCTGCGCAACTGCGCCGACTGCATGGTCTTCAGCAACAGGTCGACGCGATCGAGCCGGTCGAGCAGCGCCGGCAGCGCGACGAACCAGCGCGCCGGTGCCTCGCGCACCAGCGCCAGCAGGTCGGCGAGTTCGTCCGGCGCCTCCTGGTGCGCCTTGAGGCAGGCCGGCACGGGCGCTTCGAGCAGGCCGGGGTCGAGCTGCCGCAGCGGTGCCTGGACGATCAGCTCGGCCTCACGCGGCCGCTGGTACGCGATGAAGTGGACGTGCTCGCGCAGGACCTGCGCCCGGCGATCGTTGATCGCCGCCAGGCGTGCCTCTTCCTCGGCCATCAGCGCCCGCGTCACCGAAACGTCGTGGCGCGCCTCGGCAAGCGTCTCGCCGACCGCCTGCAACCGCTGCTCCAGCGCCACCGCCTGCAGCCGCAGGCCGTCAAGGACTGCCTGGCTGCGGCCGATGGCGTCGCGGTAGAGCTTGATGCGTCCTTCGAGCTGCCGCATCAGCGCGACCGTGTTGTCGGAGAGATCGGCGCCGTCGGCGAAATACGCCGATTCGTCGATCTTGCTGCGCCGCGGCGCCTGCAGCATCAGCGGCAGCCGCCAGCGCTGGCGCAGGACGGTGGCGAGCGGCAGGCTGCGACGCAGGCCGTTGATCGTCGCCTGCTCCTGCGCATCGTCGCTGTCGACGATGGGCAGCGGGCGGGCGTTCGGGCCACTCAGCTCGCTTTCCGCTTCGAAGAACAGCGCCGGGTCACCGCGGACGCCATTGAACTGGATGCCGTCGAAGAGCCCCGCGCTGTCGCCGCCGTCCTCGCCCTCGAGCGTGTCGGCCAGCGCGATCAGGCTGCGCACCGCCTCGTACCGCGTGGACGTCGTGTAGTCCTTGGCCTCGTTCGCCTTCGGTGCCTCGAGCCGTTCGGCGATGCTCAGCGTGCGCACCTCGGCCTTGCCAACCAGCGGCGCGGCATGCGTGATGTCGTAGGGCATGAAACTGCTGCCGCTCGAGAACAGCTCGGCCTGCGTCGTCTTGCGCGCGATCGTGTTGTTGTCCAGTTGCGTCGTCTCGGCCAGGCGCAGGTTCGCCGATTCGCCCAGTTGCAGGTTCTCGCTGCCGCCACCGCCAAGCAGGATGTCCTGGCGGCCACCACCGAGACGCAGTTCCTGTGCCTCACCGGCGGCGAGGCTGAAGCCTTGACCGCCCAGTCGCCTGGCGTCGCCGCCCGGCGCGGTCGCGGTCGAGATGCTGCCGGTCGAACCGAACGCGCCGGCACCGCCAAACGCGGCCGTCGGCGCCGGTCCGCCACCGGCACCGGCGATCTCCCCCCGGGGCTGCAGCGAAGCGCCCTTCAGCTCCTCGAAGAAGCCGGCGATGCGCTCGCTCGAGGCGACTGCCGTCTCGGCGCGCGAGATGCTGGCAAGAGCCGGCGAGATCGCCAGCCGGGTCGCCGCGGTGGTGCCGAGCACCAACTGGCGGACGCGGTAGATATCGGTCTGCACCTTGACGAAGCTGTAGTCGACGAGATCGTCGGCGCGGTCCGCGCGACTCTTGAGGTAGGCGATGAAGCCCTCGAGGCCGCGCGCAAAGATCTGGTAGCGCTCCTGCGCCGACAGGTGGCCGAGCGCCGGATCGTCGTAGAGTGCGAGCGCTGCCGCAACCTGCCCGTTCACCCCCGCCGTCGTCGGCGCGCGCAGGTCGCGCGGCTGCAGGAAGCGCCAGACGCCGCGCGCCGCGGCGCCGGCCGGCAGCGAGCCCGAGAACCAGGGTCGTTCGACTCCGGCCGTACTCAGCGCACCCGCCGCGCCGAAGGCTGCGGTGCCATCGAAGAAGGTGAACGCCATGCCGTTGAGGGCAACGCCTGCGACGTCGACACCACTGCCTGCATCGACCGGCACCTCCAGCCTCCCCCAGCGGCCCGGGCGTGGCAGCGTACCGATTCGCCGCCGTGACGGCGTTCCTGCACTGCCCCAGGCAATGCGGTCGAGACCCCAGTAGGCGCGGTGCTCCCAGCTCGTGCCGCTGCGCCACTGCAGCATCAGTTGTGTCGGCGGGTTGTTCGGGTCCACGTAGACCCAGACGTAGAGCCGCTCACCGGCCGCAGCGGTGAACGCAGCGCCGGCATTCTCGAAGAAGTGCTGGTGCAGCCCCGGCATCGGCGGCTCGACATGTCCACCGCCTGCGGGCGCACCGCTGCCGTCGACCGGCAGCACCGTTGTCGAGACTTCGAACGGCGCCCAGAGGTCGTTGTGGGTCATGAACTCCCAGCGCTCGTCGCCATTCTGGATCGCCCCCGCCGGCAGGACGCTGCAGAACCATTTCTTCACCGCGCCGCTGGCGGCAACGGCACCACTCATCGCAAACGCGGCACGGCCGTCCTGCAGGGTGAATGCCATGCCGTCAACGACCTGCCCCTCGAGGGCGACCAGCGACGCCGGCAGCGCGAGCTGCACCCACTCGCCCGCGGTCGGCAGGTCACCGGCGCGCATGCGCCCGGCGCTGCCATCGGCACCCCAGGCGATCAGGTTCTCGCCCCAGTAGGCACGATGCTCCCAGTTGCCGGCATGCCACTGCAGCATCAGCGTCCGCGGCGGGTTCTCCGGGTCGAGATGGACCCAGGCGAAGAGCCGGTCGCCGGTTGCCACCGCCAGGGTCTCGGTCGCCGCCTCGAAGAAATGCTGGTGCGTGCCGCCGCGCAGCGACGAGCGATGGCCGCCGCCGGCCGGCGGCGGCCCCCACGGCGCCAGCGACTCGGCCTCGAGGGCTTCGGCATCTTCGCCGATCGCCGGCACGACGAGAGCGTTGCCGCTGATCGCCCGCGCCAGTACCGAAGCGCGCGTGCGCAGCCCCTGCCTGCCGCCGAGCGCACGCGCGCGCCGCAGGACGAACTCGGCGAGGGTGGCGGCGAACTCGGGATCGATCACTTCGCGGATCAGCAGGCGCGGCTCGAATACCGACTGCGGCACCGGTACCAGCAGGCGGACGCGCTCGCCGAGCCCGAGGTCGAGAGGCGCCAGAGAGGCGGCTTCCGCCAGTGCGGCGTCGAGTTGCTCGCTCGGCAACGGTGCCGCATCGAGGATGAAACTGCCCGGAAAGAAGCCGCTCGACAAGGTGCTGAGATCGACCACGTTCGCCGGCAACAGGCCAAAGGGAGGCAAACGCGCATAATCCGCCGCCAGCGTCGCCGCATCCGCTGCCGTCTCACCCGCGGCGGCAATCTGCTCGGCGAGCTGCTCGAGGCGAGCCTGCCACAATGCCGGCAACCGCCAGTGGATCGCCAGACCGCCAGCGGCGCCAGCGATCCGCCCATAGCGCGCGTGCCCGCCGCTGCGCACGACGCTGGCCCGGTCGAGGAACAGTGGCGTCCAGTCGTCAGCGCAGGCGACCAGCCCGAGCGGCACCCCGAAAAGCTCCCACGGCAGCGACGCGTCGGCTGCGAGCGCCGCCTCGGCATCGAACACGCGCCAGGCGAGGTCGTTGCGCCAGCGCCCGGGCATGCCCGCCGGCATCGCCGGCAGGCTGACGAATTCTTCCGGCCAGGCGTACCACAGCAGCCGCGCCGCGTCGCCGATCCGCCAGTCCTCGAAGGCAACGACGCTGTCGTTGCCGCAGCCGTCGAGGGCGCAGGGATCGGTGGCATCGAACTCGCCGATGCGGTCCGCCGACACCGGCTGCAGAATGAGGATGCCGACCCGCGGCAGCGCCGCCGGCGCCGCACTGACGACTGCACCGAGCGCCGGACCAACGGCCTTGCTGGCGACGCTGCCCGCGCCGCCGCCCGCCCCGCCCATGCCGGCGAAGACCGACGGATCGGCGACCACCGGCAGATCGGCGAGCGCCACCTCGAGCGCCTGCGGCACGCGCACATCCTCGCCGTCGACCGCCAGCCCCTGCCCCTGCATCAGCGCCAGGCGGGTACCCGCCAGACCGCCGGCAGTGTTGAACAATGCGCTCTCCAGCCCGCGCACGACCCCGGGAGTGAAGGCCTGCCCGCGCAGCGCGATGTGGCGCGCCGCCCAGTCCTGGCGACCGGACAGCGTCGGAGCGGTGAGGGTGCGGCCGGCAAACAGGTTCGGCCGGCGCAGCCACCAGCGGCTGGCGTCGGCGCCATCCTCCGGCGCGAGGCCGACGAGGTGCTCGCCCGACAGGGGCCTGGCAATCGGTGTGATGCTCACGGTCCACCTCCTTCAGTCATTGCCCGCCGCCATCGGTCTTGCCGGTCGACTCGCTCGTGCCGGCAGCAGCGGCCGCCTGGCGGCGCTTGCCGGACGGCGTAGTTGCGGCCTTCTCGCCGGCCGCCGTGGTGGCGGCTTCGGGCGGCCGCCGGCGAGCGGCCGCCGGCGCTGCTGCCGGCGCTTCGCCTTCGGCGCCGCGTACCGGTTGCGGCCGCAGCACGCTGCGCGCCATGGCAGCCAGTTGCGAGCCGCGCGCCCGCGCGCCATCGGCATCGGCGGTGCGCCAGTCGCCGCCCTCCGCCAGCTCCTTCAGCGCCGCCTTGCTCGGCAAGGTGTCCGGCCGCGCACGCTCGAGGCGACTGAGGCCATCGCCGACGCCGGGCGCTGAAAGATCGGCCGCCACCCGCAGCACGGCGGCCTGGTCGAGTGCCTGCGCCTGACCGAGTTCGCCGAGCGCAGCCGCGGTCAGAGTCGGCGATTCGACGAAGCGCGGACTCGCCAGGAGGCTCTCGATCTCCAGCGCGGCGCGCGGCGTCGCCCGTTCGAGCAGCCGCCCGAGCGCCGTCTCGAGCCCCAGCGCCGCGAGCCGCGGCGCTGCCCGGTCGAGCGTGTCGCGACCGGCGACACGGATGGCTTCGCCGGCCAGGTCGTCGCGATAGGCGAGATTGCGCCGGCGCACGAACCAGAGGTTCGGCAACGCCGCCAGCCGCGCCCATTCGGCCTGCGCCGGGTCGACCGGCGAGATCACCGGCGGCAGCCGCGGAATGCGCAGTTGCTGCAGGATCTCGAGCGGCTTGCGCGTCGCGACGAGATTGATCGCTGCCGGTCGCAGCGCCAGGATGCGGCTGCTCAGCCGGTTCGTGACGGCGCGCCATTCATTCCGCGCAACCGGCGCCAGGATCAGCACCGAGGTCGATTCGAGTGTCGCCGCAGAGGCCTCGAGGTCGATCGGCGGCAGGCTCAGCGACTCCTCGACCAGTGCCGGCAGCTCGTCTTCCGGAATGATCGAGAAATCGACCGCCATTTCGGGCGGAAAGTAGCGCTGCGTGAAATCGCGGCTGTCGATCATGCCGGCCGGGATCGGTCCCGCCGGCGGCAGCAGCGGGAAGTTCTCGCGCGCGGCGAAGCCGCGACCGCCGCTTGCCGCCAGGATGTCTGCCAGGTGCACCTGATGCTGCACCAGATGTGCCAGCCGCAGCGCCCGCGGCGCATAGCCGAGGCCCGGCAGGTCGGCACGGTCGGCACCGAGTTCGCGTCGCACCATCGCCTCGTCGACCCAGACGAGGACGTTGTTCATCAGCGCCAGCATGGCCAGCGGCAGGACGTTGGCCGACACGCCGCGGACGCCGTCGCCGGCGAAGATCGCCGCTGCTGCCCGCCCGCGACGGGCCGGCAGGGCATCGGCGGCGCCATCGTCCTGCCACGGAACGAGGACGATGGCGGTGGCTTCGACGACATCGCCATCCTCGACGGTGCGCTGGCCGGTGATCGACGTCGGGTAGGCACCGATCGGATTGTCGGTGAACTCGACCGGCCGCAGCGCCAGCACGAACAGCCCGGTGCGGTTGCGCAACGGCGGCTGCGGCCGCCTGCCGAGACCGAAGCGCGCCGTCAGTTGCTGCGCGCGCGGCACATCGGCCAGGCGCACCTCGAGCGGGCGCGGCAGCAGGACCAGCTCGCCAGCCGGCGTGACCCCGTGGCCAGCGGCGATGGTCAGCCGGTCACCGGCGCTGCCGCGGTCGACATCGAGGCCGCGGGCGACGCCGCTGCCCGCCGCCTGGCCGAGATCAGCCTCGCGCGTGAGGATGTACTCCTGGTCGCGGGTGAGATCGCGTGCCGCCAGGAAGCGGCCGTCGAAGTAGCGTGGCCGTTCGCGGCGCGGGTCCTCGATCAGCACGCCGGCAGTCCTCAGTGACGCCACCTGGTCGGGTGCCAGATTTACGCGGCTTTCGCCAGTGCTCAGGTTCATGACTCGTCCTCCAGGGCGCCACTTGCCGCGCCAGTGTGATTGCTGTTCATCCGCCCAGCCCGAGTGCGCCGGCGAGCATGCCGAGGTGCGGCAGCACGCGTCGGCCGCCGTTGTCGACCACGGCATCGCCATTGCGCGCCGGCGGATCACCGGCCGCGACCGCGAGAAAGACCCGTGCCAGAAAGACGGCGGTCGGATCGAGGCGCGGCGGATGGCCAGGCGGTGGTGCCAGCTCGCCCGCCACCGCGCTGCCGCCGCCGAGTTCGGGCCAGGCGTCGAGGACTGCGTCGTGCAGGGCATCACGACGTGCTGCGGCATCAAGCGCCGAGAGGTCACGGTCCTGTTGCGGCAGGCCGTTGAAGCCGTCGTCGAGGCCGTCGCCGCGCAGCACGAGATGGACTTCGTAGGCATCGCGCAGGCGCGCCGTCTGCACGGCGTCGAGCGCATCGAAGGGGCCGGCGGCGAAGGCCGGCGTCAGCGCCTGCCGGCAGGTGACGAAACGGACGAAGACGTCGGCGATCACCGCCCGCGCCGCCAGTGCCGGTCCGTCGGCGAGCAGCCGCGCGCTGGCGAAACGTCCCGGGTCGTCGAGCGCCGCCAGGCGCAACGCGTCGCCGCCGTCGCGCGCCAGTTCGCCAGCGAACCAGCGGTCGACGCGCAGGCACACCGCGCGCGGCACTTCCACCAGACGCCCGAGGCGATCCACCGCGAGACCCGGGGCAATGCGGATCTCCTCGACGGTCGTCGCCGTTGCCGGCGCCTGCCGCACGCGCAGCCCCGCCAGGGTACCGCCGGCGAAGAGGCCGCTGGCGCCGGCGGTCGCCGGGTCCACGCCCGGTGGCAGCCGCCGCGCCCCTGCGCCGCTGGCAAAGGCCAGCGCCCGCGCCAGGCGGTTTCGGTGATAGGTCTGCTCGTCGGCGAAATCGACCGCGTCGAGCAGCATGCCGGTGGCGTAGTGCGGACGCGTCGCGTCGGGCAGCGCGTAGAGCGCATCGTCTGATGGCGGGCGCAGAGGGCTGTTCATGTTTCGCTCCTGTCTTTGGCCGACTTGCGCGGCTTGCTGGCGCGTGGTCGACCGGGCACACGGATCGGCGTGACGGCAGGGGTGACGACCGGCGTCACGAGTCCACCGGCAACGCCCGTCAGCGACGGCCGAACGGGACCGACGGGTACCCGCGCGATGGCGATGTCCACGATGTCCGGCACGCTGCGGCGCCCGTCGCTGGTCATGACTTCGAGCTGGAAGCGGTGGGTGCCGACGGCCAGACCGGCGTCGACGACCACGGTCGCGTCGCTGGTCCGGAGCGTGCGGCCGCGGACGAAGGTCGTCATGGCATCGACTCCGGAGCGGAACTCACGGCTGCCCGAGGTAGGTCCACAGGTAGCTGACCACGCGACCGCCGCCGGCGTCGAAGGAACGCGTGCCGTCGAGGTTGAAGCTGCTGCCGAAACCGACGCTGCGCGGCGCCGAGAGGACGGCGGTCGGATTCTGCGAATCGGCGACGATGACGACGACCTCGTCCGGTATCGAGCTGTTGCCCGAGTCATCGACCACCACCAGGCGAAAGCTGTGGCGACCAAGCGGCAGCGGGTTGCTCGGTGAAATCGTGACCTCGACCGTCGGGGTGTCGGTCTTGACTTCTGTGTTGATGATGAAATCGGCCATGTCGGGCTCCTGGGGTGAGGTTGAGGTACGGCGATCCGGGTGCCTACTCGGTGAGGCGCCAGCGATACTCTGTGATCCGTCGGCCGGGCGCCGCCGTCGAGCCACCGCCGTCGAGAACGAAGGAACTGCCGTGCGGGACAGTCATGTCCGGTCCGGCGGCGGCCACCGGTCGCGCGGCAGCGGGTCCGGCAAGCTCGCCGGTGGCACCGGACAGCCGCGGATCGAGGCTGCCGACACCGAGAACGCGATCGCCGTTGCCGAGGCTGCTGATCCCGGCCCGTGCCGGCACACGCTGCGGCGGCGGGCCAAGGTAGGTGTCGACGCCGACCAGGCTGGCGATGCCGAGCAGCAGCGGCCAGGTGGCCGATGCCACCTGCACCTCGACGTGCGCCGGCGACTCGAGCTCGACGATGCGGCGGATCAGGCCGAGATCCTGTGCCTCGACCGTCTGGTGGACCAGCACCAGGACACGGTACGCAAGCTGGTCGTAAAAGGCGAGAACCGCTTCCTGCTCGGCCAGCGAGCCGACCTCGGCGCGGAACAGCGACAGCAGCTCGACGCGCTCCGCCTCGCCAAGGACCAGCGTGTCGCCGACCACCGAATTGCCGCTGATGACCAACCCGGGCAGCAGCGGATCATCGGCGACCTCGAGGTTCACGCCGAGCAACGTGCTCATCAGGCGGCGCATGCGAAAGCCCTCGAGGACAACGATCTCGCCGCCGCGCACACCGCCGTCACTGGCGATGTCGAGCGCCAGCCGCAAGCCGCGGCGGGTGCCGTGATGACGCGCCAGCTCGCTCGCCCGCGCCAGCCATTCACGCCGCCGCGCTGGCGGCAGCGCCGCATCGAAGGCCAAACCCATCCAGCCGGCGAGCCACTCGAGCGAGCCCTCCGGCACCACCGCCGGATCGCTGCACAGGTGTGCGGCCGCGACACGGTCCTCGAGTGCCGTCAGGACACCCTCGACATTGCCCAGCAGACGCTCGAGAAAGTCCGCCGGCGTCGCCTGCGGCCGGTAGGCGACGATCGCCGCCGCCTCGCGGCGCAGCGTCCAGCTCGCCGGACCATCGCGCAGCTGCCAGAGGCTGGCGGCGGCGACGACCTCCACGCGCGCCGCCTCGCCCAGCGCCAGCGCAGCGCGCAGGGCGGCGGGAAGCGCCGCCGCATCGAGGTCGGCGGCGAGCAGCGTGTCGAAGCTCGCCACCTGCAGCCCGGGAAGCTCGGCTGCCGTGCCGTACTCGGTTTCGCGGTAGAGCCGCGGCAGGTAATGGTCGCGGTACGAGAAGCGCGAAGCGTAGGCGCGCAGTGCCGCCAGTTCCGGCGAGTCGCGTCCATCGCCATGCAGTTCGACCCGCAGCCACAGGTAGCGGCCGGACAGCGCCCGCACCCGCCGCTGCGCACACTGGACGAGCACCGTCCACAGTCCGGCGCGCCCGGCCTGCGGGGCGCCCCAGGCGCCGAGTCCCGGATGACCGGGCAATTCGGATGGCTGCCGCTCCCACGCGGCGTGCGGCAGCGGCCCGCCGGGCAGCGCCTCTGCCGCCACCTCGCCGAAGACGTGCGGATGCCAATCGACCGCCGTCGTCGGGCTCGGTTCGGCGGTTGCCGCCAGCCAGACGACGAGGCCGCAACCCGCCGGCAGTCGCACCTCGGCGAACAGCCGGTGCCAGACGGTCTGTTGATCGCCGCTGTCGAGCAGGTGCAGGTCGACGGCGGAGAAGTTCGCCGCCTCGCCGCGCCGCGCCAGATTCGCGACCGACAACCGGTGCAGCGGCTCGACACCGCCACCCTGCAGCGGGTAGCGTGGCGGGTCGTCGAGGCGGTGGGCAAAAGCGGCCTCGTCGGCATCGGCGGCCAGCGGATAGATGTCGCCAGTCGGGTTGAGGACGCTGCCGGCGACCGGTGTCGGCTCCGGCACCCACACCGGCACGTCGCGCCGGCCCGGCAGCCGCACCGCCACGCGGCCGTCGGCGAGCCAGTCGATGGCATAGGCGAACGCCGCCCCGGCCAGCGTCTGCGCCGCACCGAGGGTGCCAAGCCGCGGGTCGAGCAGGCGCAGGCGGCTCTCGCCGTCGCCGACCCAGGAAAGGATGACGAGCGTGCCGTCGACAGCGGCGGCGAAGGCCTGCGGCCGCTCGCCGACCGGCCACGCCACGCCGTCGAGCAGGGTCAGGGCTGGCGGCGCCGGGTTCTCCGGTTGCGGCCGAAAGGTCGTCGTCGCATAGTCCGCCGCCGGTCGCTCCGGCTGCACGCAGCCGGTGAGCCGGCCGATGCGGCCGCTCGCGCGCTCGAGCAGCCAGACGCCGCCGCCCGCCGCAGCGGCGATCCGCCAAGGCTGGAAGCCGGGCGTCGGCAGTACGACGTCGCGCCAGCGGCCGCGCAGGTCGTGCAGCAGCAGGCGCTCGCCGAGCGCGACGTAGAGCACATCGTCGGCACCGGCGGCGAAGTCCTGCGGCCGCTCGCCGAGCACCAGCATGGTCGCCGCATCCGGCAGGTGGCTGCGCGCGACGATCGCCATCGCCGTCTCGTCCCAGTGCGCGCTGGCGCCGTGCCGGTCGACTGCGCGCGGCAGACGTTCGAGCGCTGCGGCGGCGATCGTTGCCGCATCGGTGACGCCTGCGCCCAGGCTGCGCTCGCTCGCCAGCCGCAACGCACGGCAGCCGAGGCGATAATCGACGTGACTGCGCCCCGGCCAGTGCCGGTGGTCGGCCAGCAACCAGAAGCGCTGTCCGTTGGCGTCCATCAGCACACCTCGGGAACGACCGGCACCGCCACGGCGCTCTCGTCGGCGAAGGGATTCGCCGTCGCCGACAGGTTGGCGGGCGCGCCGCCGCCAGCCGCCGCGTTGTCGACCGCGACGACGCTCAGCAACTCGGGCAACTGCCACGCCGTCAACGGCAGCGCCTGGCTGCCGTCGGCGGTGTTGCGGTTGAGCAGCCGCCATTCGCCGCGACCATCGATCTCGGCCCGTTCGAAGAGGTTGATGCCGCCGACTTCGGCGACACCGGCGACGCGCGACACCTCGACCTCGAGCTCGCGCTCGCGCACCATGCGCCCGAGCGGCCAGCCGCTGCCGCCAGCGCCATACGGTGGCAGCGGCCACAGCAGTCGGCGCAGGGCCTCGCGCACTTCGAACAGCACCTCCTCACGACCGAAGCCGTCGCGGATCGTCACCCCGACCGCGACACCCAGCGGCACGTATTCGCAACCGATGACGTAGAGTTCGGTGGCGAGCGGCGTGCGCAGCGACAGGTGGGCATGCACGCGCTCGATGAACGGGCGGTCGGGGCGCGGGTTCGGCGCCTTGCCGAAGGGCCGCGCCGGCAGGACCATGACGCTGACGACGCCGGCGACGCCGAAGCGCCGTTCGCGCGGCTTGAAGCGCGGCATCACCTCGACGCGCGCGACGTCGGTCCCCGGCACCTCCTGCGCCAGGCGGCGGTAGTCGTCGGCGGTGACCGCCCGCTCGCCATGGCGCAACAGCGACGGGATGCGCTGTTCGGCCCGTGCCAGCGTTTCGGCGTCTTCGCCGCCCTCGCTGGCGAGCGGCTGCAGGACCTTGATCGCCGGCAGCGACCGCTGCGTGCCGACGAGGCGCGCCGTCGTCACCTCGCTCAGGCTCGCCGGCGGCAGGTTGCCGGCGCGGCCGCCACCGAAGCGGCCATGCGCGAGACGGACCCGCATCTGCCGTTCGGGGACGCGGCCGCGCACGCCGTCGCCAAAACGCAGGCTGCCGGCTTCCGCATCGACTTCGAACACGGTCGCCTCGCGCGCCACCACCGGGTCAGCAGCGATCGCGGCGAGATCATCGACGCGCTGCCACGGCTGGTAGCCGCGGCCCGGCTCCTCGACCTGGATCTGCAGCGTGTCGACATCGACCGACCCGGTCGGCAGCCGGAAGACCTGGTCGGCGGCACCCGTGGACACACCGAGCACGCGGCCGTCGATCGTGCTCCGCTGATCGACGGCGACGGCATTGACGCCGACCCAGGCAAGCCTGAGGCTGGCGACGCCGCTGCCGGGCTGCGGCCGCAGGCGCAGCCAGCCGACGAGACGTGCCGCCTTCTCGGGATCGTCGATGCGCGGCGGATTGTCGCCGACACCGGCGCGCGGGTTCTCGCCGACGTCGTTGGCGGGTGCCCAGATCAGCGACTCGTCGGGCATCGGCAGGCGCAGCACCCCCGGCCGCGTCAGTCCCGCGGTCGTGTCGCCGGCCTCGCCGGACAGCGGCTCGACGCTCAGGTAATCGGCGTTGATGCCGTCGGCAGCGCGCGTCACCACCTCCCACAGCACCGGCACGCGGGCACGCGGCCCGACTTCCTCGAACAGCGCCGGCGCGGCGATGGCCGGCACGACGCCGATCGACAACAGCGCCGTCGCACCGCTGTCGCCGCCGCCGAGCGCCGCCCGGGCGGCGGTGTTGGTCGCCGCCTGCTGCTCCGGACGCTGCGCGACCGGCGCCAGCAGCGCCAGCCACAGGGCGCGGTCGACGCTCGCGGCAAAGACATCGACGCCGTCGCCGCTTGCCGCCTGGCCGCCGACGAAGAGCGGCGTCGCCAAGTAACCCTTGGCGACGGTGTCGATGCGGTGCACCTTCTGCAGGCCGGCGATCACCGCCTCCAGGCGCGCCGCCTCGCCGTCTGCCAGCGGCTGCTTGTACCAGGCCTCGGCGACCACCGGCAGCAGGGTCGTCTCGGCCAGCGTCTCGAAAGGCAGCGGCGCCTTGATGCGGGCGCCTGCAGCGAGGGTCAGCGCGCTCAGTTCGCTCGGCTGCGCGAACGCCAGGCTGACGATCGTTGCGGCCGGCCGCGCCGGCCGCAGACCCTGGCCGAGGAGCTTGAGGAACACCAGCCGCTGCCGCTCGGGAATGAGGTTGACGCGATACAGCAGCGCATCGCCGAGCCAGGCGAACAGCTCGAGCAGCGTGCGGCCGGGATCGCCGAGGCGCGGGTTGGTCCACTCCGGCGTGTGCGCCGGGATGCGTGCCAGCAGATCCTCGAGCAGATCGTCGAAGCTGCGGTCGTCGAGACGGGGTGGCAGGATCGGCATCAGCCCTCCTCCAGGCGAACGGTGACGGCCAGCGCCCCGGGCGTGCCGGAGCGTGCCAGTCGATAGGCGATCTCCAGCCGCAGGTCGGCGGGCTGCAGGGGTACTTCGAAGACCTCGACCCGATCGAGCAGGATGCGGCGCTCCCAGCGACCGAGCGAGTCCATCACCCAGTCGCGGATCTGGCGCCGCGTCGCCAGGTTGTTCGGTGCGTGCAGCAGGCGGTCGAGCCCGGCACCGAATTCCGGGCGCATCAGCTGCTCGCCCGGTCGGGTACTCAGAATGACGCGGATCGACTGGCGCACGCTGGCTTCCAGATCGGGCCAGTCGAGGCGTCCATGCTCGTCCGGCAGCGGGAACAGCGGCCAGCCGAGCAGCGGACGCGGCATCCGGTTGCTGTCCATCACTCACCTCCTCCCTTTTTCGGGAACGGAATGCAAATCTTGATGAACATCATCCAGCGGAAGAAGAGGTCGAACAGCGAGAGGAAGATGTTCAGCACGATGAAGGCGCAGATGGTGATGATCGGAATGTTGAAGCTGCAGATCCAGCCCAGTTTGAGGCCGCTGTCGGCCGGCTTCTTGCCCTCCATGAGATCGAGCGGATCGCCCGCGAGCAGGCTCTGCAGCGAAGCCGGCACGGTGAATGCGATGTTGGGCACGAGCTTCTTCAACATCTCGCGGTCGCTCGGGTCGGGCAGCGGCACCTGTACCGGCGGTGCGCCACCGCCCTCGTACCACGGCGCGATGACGAACGCCGGGCTGTAGTCGCTCCAGACCGTGCGTTCCGGGCAATGCCCTTCGGGCTTCAGGCGAACGAAGGCGCGCAGGACGTAGCGGGCTTCCGGGTCGTCGAAGCGGCCGGCGACTCCCGACACGGCATCGAAGCGCCGCTGCAGGCAGGCCGACAGTGCAGTCGCCAGCGCCGCGCTGGTCGGGTTGTCGAGTGCCGGCCAGGCGGCCGGAACCGTCGGCGCCGGCGAGATCGACTCGCCGTCGAGCAGGATGCGGCTCGCCGCCGCGAGAAAATCCCCCGCCGGCGTGCTGCCCGGGGCCGGCTTGCCGTCGGCGTCGGCGAGCGGCAGGCCGATGCCGTTCAGCAGCGCCAGCAGCGCGTCGGCCTCGGCATTGTCGCCAAACGCGTCGAATTCCACCGCCAACTGGCGCAGCAGCAGCAGCAGGCGTTTCATGCTGCTCTGGTCGCTGTCCGACGGATTGCCGGCGATCGCCGCCAGGTCCGGCGTCAGCGAGTGCCCGGGGCGCGGCAGGCTGTCGGCGAGACCGCGCAGCGGGCCGACCAGATGCGCCTTGAAGTCGGCGCTGGCCGGCCCGAAGGCCTGCTCGTCGAACAGCGGTGCACCGCCCTCGGCCCTCTCGCTGCTGGTGGTCGGCACCAGGCCGTAGAACAGCGTCGCGCCGGCAGCCTCGCAGACGTCGGGCGGAGCGAGGAACATCGGCACCACCGCCTCGTCGAGCAGCGCATCCGCCTGCGCTGCGAGCAGCAGGCGCACCTCATCGTCGAGCACCGGCTGGCCGGTGGTCGGCCGGCTCAGGCGACGCAGCGCGTCGGGGTCGTGCCGGTTGCCGCTGGCTGCGCCGTCGGCCGTGGCGGCGATGCGCGCCCAGCCCTTGAGGCTGTCGCCGGCACGCATCCAGCCCTGCTTCAGCTCGCGCCCGGCGGCGTCGCGCAGCAGGCGACGGATCACCAGGCCGGCACCATCGACGCGTTGCGGATCGATGCGCGGCTGACCCGGCGTGTCGCAGCGCGCTTCCATCACCGCCAGGTGGAACTGGCGCTGGATCGGCTGGAACAGCTTCAGCACCGGCTCGCCCGTCGCCGCGCTGCGGACGCCTGCGAGCAGCGTCTGCGCAGGCGGCTGGCTACCGCCTGCCGGCACGGGCGCGACCCGGCCACCGGCGAGCCCCAGCTTGGCGCTCGCACGGCGCAGCCGGTTGAACAGTTCGCGACCGCTCGTCAGCCTGCCGGACGGCCGCGAGTCGATGCCGCTGGCGACGCTGGCGGCGCGCGCCAGGCTGGCGCGCAGTGCGACGCGCCCGCCGGCATCGCGCAGGCCAGCCAGTACCGCTGCGATGAAGTCATCGTCGCTGCGCTGCAGGATGGCCGGCGCGCCGCCGTCGGCGAGGTCTCGCGGCGCCGACAGGATCACCTCGTGATGCTTCACCATATGTTCCCCGCTCCGGGTGTGTAGCTGGTGGAAATGACCGAGGTCGCCTGCAGCACCTCGCACTTGACGATGCCGGAGAACTTGGCGAGCGCGGCATCGACCGTCACCATGCCGGCGCTGACCTTGACCTGCGGCGCGTCGACCTTGACCTCGGCGCTGGCGGTGATGCTGATCCGCGCCGCCTCCATCACCACCTTGTTGCCGTTCGAGTCCTCGAGCGTGATCTTGCCGGGCCCGTCCGAGAGGGTGAATTTCTGCCCACCGGGCGTCTCGAGTTGCAGCTTTTCCTGACCCTGCTGGTCGTCGAGGGTGATCGTGACGCCATTCTTCGAGCGGATGCGCTTGTAGCGATTGCCCTCGTCGCCGAGATCCGCCGGCGGCGCGCTGCTGCCGTTCCACAGCCCGCCGAGCACCAGCGGATGGCGCGCGTCGCCCTGCACGAAGACCACCAGCACCTCGTCATCGACGTCCGGCATGAGGAAGGCACCGCGGTCGGCGCCGGCAAAGGGACAGACGACCCGCGCCCAGAGCGGCGCGTCCTGCCCCTCGACGCCGTCGAAGGCGAGCAGTCGGACCTGCACCCGGTTGCGCCGCTCGGGGTCGGAGAGATCGACGACGCGCGCCAGCTGCGCCCCGTTGAGCCAGCCAGCGGCAGGCTGGAAATGGCAGGCGCGGTCCATCAGCCGTCTCCGAGCCAGGCGCACTCGCCGACGAACTCGGTACGATAGCCGGCGTGCACGTCGTAGAGGTGGCGCGCCTCGACGACGTAGTAGCTGTTGTCCCAGCGACCAGAGAGGCCGCTGACGGTGACCGTCGTGCCGACCCGCAACTGCGCGTTGCCCTCGGCAACGCCGTCGAGACGGACGAAGCGCCGCGCCCGCTGATCGAATGCCGCCTCGGCCACCGCCTGCGCCTCGGCAGCGGTCGCCAGCGCCAGGTTGGCGATGTGCTCGTGGCGCGGCTCCAGCGCACGTCCGAGCCAGTCGGCGCCGCTGCTGCCACGGCCCGGCCCGCCATGCGCCAGACTGCTGGCCGCGCCGCTCACCGCGCTGCCGCCGACCGGATCCCAGCCGGCGGTGCTGACGCTCGTCACCTGCTGCGCCAGATCGGCCACCACGCGCGCGCGCGCCAGCTGGCCGTGCAGTTCGAGGTTCAGTTCGCCGCGACGGACGTCGCCGCGCGCCGCCACCTGCAACTCGTCGCCGACGATCTGCAGATCGCCGTCGAAACGGCCGAGCAGGCGTCGCAGGAAGGCGAGATCACTCTCGTTGAGCTGCGCCCAGGTACCGATCGGAGTGCCCAGTCCCTGCACCGACGGCCGCAGCCCCAGTTCGCTGGCGACCGCATTGACGACGTCAGCCGGCGACATGTCGCTGTAAACCTTGCTGCGGCGCGCCATGCGCGCCCGCCCGAGCGCGTCTTCGGCGAGCACCACCAGTTCCGGCGGGGCACCCTGCGCGAACTCCGCTTCGAGGCCGCTGACGACACCGCGGAAGAGTTCGCGCGGCTGGCTTTCGTCGCCGCTGTAGACCTCGATCGCCGTCCCGAGCGTCAGCCGCGAGCCGTCCTCGAAGGCGTGCTCGGCATTGCCACCGGTCGTGCTCGCCCAGTTCGAGAAACGCAGTTCGGCCCGCGTCATGCCACCCTCGGACTCCTCGATGCGCATGCCGATCAGCAGTTCGGAAACGCGCAGATCCTCCTGCCCGGCCAGCCGCAGGGTCGGCCGGGCACGATAGACGGCAGCGCGACTGACCGAGGTCTCGACCGGCATCGCGATCGGCCCCCTAATCCGCCAGCCAGCGTTGCCGGCGCTCGTCGCGCAGCGCCAGTTCGCGCAACACGCCCGGCAGCACGGCGCGCTCGCGGGCCGCGTCGGCCGTCGGCGCGCCGCTGTCCGCCGGCGCTTCCTGCCGCTCCGGCTGGACCTCGGCCTGCATCTCGTCGATCCTGATGGGCATCGCTTCGCTCTCCGTTACGGGCGCGCGCCGATGACGAACTCGGCGTCGCCGCTGACATCAGCCTTCAGACCGCTGCCGCCGCCGTCGAGCAGACGTCCGCCGACCGCCACTTTGCCGGCGCTCGAAATGCTCGCCGAATCCTGCAGCAGCCTGCTCGGCGACAGCGCCCGCGTCGTCGGTTTGCTCTCGACCCGCAGCCCGGCAAAGGAACCGCCGGCCGCAGCGCCGCCGGCGGCGACGCCACCGCCGATGCCGACGCCGACCCCGGCTCCGGCACCGATTCCCAGGCCGCCGCCGGCGGCGACTCCGACGCCTAGCCCGACACCGCCGCCGACACCCAGTCCGACACCGCCGCCGACGCTCAAACCGGCGCCGCCACCGACACCGAGTCCGGCGCCGCCGCCAGCGGCGAAGGCTGCCGCCGGCAGCAGGCTGACGCCACCGCCGGCCCCGGCGGTCGCCGCGGCCGAGAAGCCAGCGCCCGCCGATGCGCCGATGCCGGCCGAGAACCCCACCCCGACCGACGCCCCGGCAGCGAAGCCGACGCTGGCCGAAGCGCCGATGGCGAGCCCGCCGCCACCGCCGAAGCGCAGACTCGTGGCGCCGTTGGCAGCAGCGATGCCGCGCGCCGCACGCGGGTCACCGGCCTGGTTCGCCGCACCCTGCGGCCCACCGAGCGGACCCTCGTCGTCCGGCACGACGACCGGCTCGGCGGCGAGGTCGCCGTCGACCGAAGCCTGATCGCTGCTCGTTCCACCCTCGAACGAGACATCCTGGCTCGACAGAGTCAGGTTGATCGACGAACGCAGCGGCAGACCGCCGGCGGCGAAGAAATCGATCGTCTCCTTGAACTGCTCGACCATGCCGGTGAAGGAGTAGGCGCCCCAACTGAACTTCACCAGCGGCGGCACCTTCTTGCTCTGTCCTTCGGGCACGGGCTGCAGCAACTGCGCCATCTTGTTGGTCGTGATGCGCACGTCCTCGCCGGTGTCGGTGGTGTCGAAAACGACGTCCATCGTCAGCTTGGCGGTCGTCTGGCTGACGTACTGCTTCTTCTTCGCCCCCTGGCCTTCTTCCTTGAGCGTGTTCGACACCGTGTGCTGCAGGCTCGCCGGGTTGAAATGAACCGGCACCGTAACCTTCGGTCCGGTCATCGTCTCGAAGCTGGCGGGGGTGTCGCTGAGGTCGTTCGGGAACTCGGGCATCGCTGGCCTCAGCTCACGAGCACCAGGCCCTCGTGGGCCAGGTGCAGTTCCTCGATGCCGATCTCGCTGCCCTTGGCATTGAGGTCGGCGGCCTTGAACTTGACCGGGATGGCGCGGCGCAGTGCCCAGCGCACCACCGGCTCGTCGGCGCTGTTGCGCATCTCGATCTCGACCTGCAGGCGATAGGCGTAGGCACCCGCCCCCACCTTGGCAAACCAGTTCCAGAGGTCGCGCGTGTCGCTGATGCCGCGCTTCAGGACGACGGTGGCAAAACTCACCGGGCCGGCTCGCTGTACGGCGCCGTAGTTGCTGCCGCCGACCTTGATCACCTTCGGCTCCATCGTCGCTTCCAGCCCCGTGCACTCCGAGAACGCGCCCTGGCAGAGCGGCACGGCCTCACCGCTGGGATTGGCCAGCGACTGCTGGCTGAAGCTGACATGGAAGCGGAAGACGTGCAGCGGCTGGTCGTTCATCACGCCACCTCCGGCAGGGGCTCGGCCAGCGGTGCGGCGACGCCGCCGCCAGTGAGATCGAGGACCACCGTGATGCGCTCGACCGCCGCCACTGGCAGGATGCTGACTTCGGCGCGCAGGCGGCCGTTGTCGAGATCGTTCTGGCTCATCGTGCTGCGATCGCAGCGGACGCTGAACGCCTCCTGCGGCGACGCGCCGCCGAGGCCGCCTTCACGCCAGAAGGCGGTCAGCAACTGCGCGAGGCTCTGCTCGACGCGCCGCCACAGCAGCGGTCCGCTGCCCTCGAAGAGCGCCGCCTCGCCACTCCGCCGCGCCGCGCGCAGCAGCGCGCCGAGCAGGCGGGTGACGCCGCCGGCGCGCCAGGCGGGGTCGCTACTGGCGCTGACGTCGGCATGCAGCACCCAGCCATCGAGCGACGGAGCGACGAGGCAGACCCGCTGTGCCAGGCGGTCGGAGGGCGTCGCCGCCAGGCCGCTGCAGGAGAGGACCGGCTCGCTGCCGCGAACCGCCGCCAGGCGGCTGCCGGCGACCGAGCGGAAGGTGCCGCGGGCGAGCGCGTTCGCCGCCAGCAGACCGGCGAACAGCCCCTCGGGCGCTTCGAGCGTCCCCGGCAGGTCGGCGCTGCAGCGGGTTCGCAGCCACGGCCAGACGAGCTGGACGAAGGCGCTGCCGACCGCGCGGCCACCGTTGCTGCTGTCGGGCGCGGCGAGGATGCCGGCCGCGTCGAGATAGGCCAGGAAGTCGGCCTGCGCCCAGGCGCCGGCGTTGCGCGCGTCGCCAAGCGGCAGCGGCAGCGCCGCCAGCAACAGCATCTCGCGGTGGCGGCGCGCCAGTTGCTCGCGGGCGCTGCCGATGGCATCGCGCCAGGCGCTGAAACCGTCGTCGTCGGCGCGCGGCGGCGCCAGGTCGCGCAGCCCGACGTCCTCCTCGACTGCCGGTGCCGTATCGAGCGAGCACTCGACGAAGACCTCGGGCGAGTCCGGCGGCTCCACCGCCACCTCGACGATCGCCGGCTCGGCTGCGCAGATGTCGGCCAGGTCCGGCAGGCAGACGAAGGTCACCTCGGGCACCCCGGCGAGATGGCCGATGCCGCGCCAGGTCGCCGGGTCGAGCGGTGTCGACGCCGGTGCCAGAAGTGCCGCCAGCCGTGCCGCCCGCCCGGCCGCACGGACGCCGGCCGCCTCGAGGTAGGGCCAGGGATCGCCGCAGCGGACGATCACCGCCCGCCGCCCACCGTTGGCGAAGAAGCTGCGCACGGCGGCGCCGAGATAGCTGGCGCACGAGCGAGTACCGCTGCCGACTGGCCGCATATCCCAAGCGTAGAGCGCGGCGAAGGCGTTCCAGCTCTCGACCACCACCGGCACCTGCAACAAGGCTTCGATCTCCGTCGCCGGCCGCGCCCACGGCCCGCCGATCCAGCCGGCAGCGGCCAGCGCCGCGCGCACGCTGGCCGGGAGCGGCGTCGACCGCCGCCCGACGTAGCCGACGAAGCAGGCGACGTCGACCCGGTTCGGGTCGGCGGCCACCGCCGGCGGCGCGAGTTCGAAGGAGAGCCCGTTCATCGTCTGTGCCGGGTCCGGCTCAGGCCTGGATCTCGAAGCCCTCGGCGGCCAGCACGACCTCCTCGAGGGCGACGTCGCCGCCGCCCTTGCCGGCCAGCGTCGGCCCGGTGTACTTCATCGGGATGCAGCCGCGCAGCAGCCAGGTGCGCACCGGGTTGTGCGCCTCGTCGAGGAGCGCGATGGCGACCGTCTTCTGCGCCGCCGGGCCGGCGGTGCGCGTCTCGTCGATCCACGCCCAGAGGCTGTCGAAGTTGACGATGCCCCGCTTCAGCGTCACGTCGCTCACCTTGTGCACCCCGGCCACCTTGCGCACGTGGTTTTCCTTGTCGTTGCCGGCACGGTACTCGGCAACGGTGACCTCGGTGCCGATTCCCGAGACGTCGGAGAAGCCGCCGAACTCCTCGCCGCCATCGAAACTGACGACGAAGTTGAAGGCGCCGTAGGGTGTGATTCGCTCAGCCATGGTTCAGTCCCTCTCGATCAGGCACGGGCATCGGCGGTCTTCTGGCCGATGCGGAAGATGACGAATTCGGCCGGCTTGATCACCGCCACGCCGATCAGACAGACCAGACGACCGTTGTCGAGGTCGTTCTGGGTCATGGTGCTGCGGTCGCAGCGAACGAAGTAGGCTTCCTCGGTCTTGCTGCCGAGGAGCGCGCCGTTGCGCCACTCGTTGTAGAGGAAGTCGGAGATCGTCTGCCGCACGTTCGCCCACAGCCGCTCGCCGTTGGGCTCGAACACCGCCCACTGCGTGCCGCGGTCGATCGACGACTCGAGGTAGTTGAAGTAGCGGCGCACGTTGACGTACTTCCACTCCGGGTCGGACGAAGCGAGGCGCGCTCCCCAGACGCGGAAGCCGCGACCGGAGAGATAGCGCAGGCAGTTCACGCCGAGCGGGTTGAGCATCTCCTGCTGCGCGAAGTTGACGTCGAGTTCGAAGCGCAGCGCACCGCGCACCACTTCGTTCGCCGGCGCCTTCCAGACGCCGCGCTCGACGTCGTTGCGGGCGTAGATGCCGGTGACGAAGCCCGACGGCGGCAGCGCGAGTTCGCGCGGGATGTCCTCGCGACCGGGCCGCGCCAGCGGGTTCGGCACCACCACCCACGGGTAGTACACGGCAGCGTAGCGCGAGTCGATCAGGCCGCGCAGCGTGCGCGCCTGGCCCGGCGTCTGGTCGCGCGGCAGGTCGAGGACGGCGATGCGGTAGGCGCGACGGGATTCGGCGTGCGCGATCAGCAGGTTGTTGATCGCCTGCGTCTCGGCGTAGGCGGACGAGCCCGGCGCGGCGACGATCGAGATGTCCTCGAGACCCGACAGCTCGCCGAGCGCCAGCGCGTAGTTCGTCGCGGCCGGCTCGCCGCCGTCGACGCCGCCGGCAAGCGGGATGGCGCGTTCGAGCTGGCCGGCTGCATTGGTCACGGCACCGGTGAACAGCGCCGTGTGCAGTTCGAGTGCGCTGACGTTGCCGCCGATGGTGATGGCGAACATGTTCTGCAGGTGATCGGCGCGCCGTGCCGGCGTCGCCGACATCACGTGACCGACCCAGGCCGGATGACTGCGGTCGAAGCCCAGCCCCTCGAAGCTCAGATCCTCGCCGTCGGCGTCGATCGCCACCACCAGCAGGCTGACGATGCGCGGCGTGTCGGCGGCGAGCGTCGCCGCCACCTCGGCGGCGGCAGCCGGGTCGGTCGCAGGGTGCCAGTCGTTGCCGACCTTCAGGTGGAAGGCGGTCGTGCCACCGGCGCCGGTGACCAGCAGCGTTCCGGTCGGGGCGTTGGCCATCGCCGTCGCGGCGACCGGCGTCAGCACCTCGCGCACGACCACCAGCCCGTTGCCAAGGCTGCCCGGGAAGCGCGCCACGAAGGCCGCGGCCTCGGCCGCAGCGGTACCGGCGGGAGTGATCGCGCCGCTTGCCGCCGCCGCGCCGGCGCCGACGACGCGCGAGACGTAGAGTCGCGAGCCGCCCTCGTTGAAGAAGGCGCGCACGGCGTGCGCCAGGTAGTTGGTATCGGGCGAGGCGCCGGACAGCGCCAGGTCCGAGATGCCGCCGTAGATGCGCTCGAAGTCACCGAAGCTGGTGAGCATTTCGGGCACTTCCTGGGCATCGGTCGTGGCGCGGAACGGGCCCTTGCGGGTCGGCCCGACGAACGCGGTGGTACTGGTACCGACGCCCTCGATTGACTTGGCGCGGAAGCTGGTTTCCTCGACATAGACGCCGGGAGCTAGGTACTCGGGCATGGCAGGTCTCCTTCGATCGAGCGTGCCGGGCGATGGACTGCCCGGATGACGGACCCGCTGCCTATGGCAGATCGAGCCCCAGGTTGAGATTCAGGGCGCCTCGCGCAGCGAGGCTGACGTTCTGCTGCGTCGTCGGCAGGGACGCGCGACGCGCTTCGATGTCGGCCGGATCGACCAGACGCCGAACCGCCGGCTGGCGGCCGACACGCACCTCGGCAGACGACGTGCGACTGCCGAGTGCCGGATCGAAATGGACCTCGACGGTGGCAGCGATGCTGCTCACCACCACCGCGTTCTCGTCCTCCGACCAGGTGGTGACCGGCACACCGACGACCGGCACCAGCGCCTCGCCGCGCCAGTCGCTCATGCCCCGCGCGAGCACCGTGCCGCCGGCGACGACGCGCAGCAACGCGCCACCGAGCGCGGCACCGTCGGCGTTGTCGCTGACGCGCGCGCGCAGCTCGGTCCAGTTGGTGCCCAGGCCGGCGATCGCGCTGGGGTAGAGTGGCACATCGACCGCGGCGAAGAGCGAATCGGCACCCACCGCCAGCGGATCACGCGGCAGATCGATCGACGCCAGCCGCGGCAGGTAGCGTCCCGCGGGGTCGCGCAGGGCGACCTCGAGCCGCTCGCTGCCGGGCGCCGGCAACGCCGGCGGCGCCGCGAATGCGGCCGCATGGCTGGCGAGCCGCGTCCATTCATGGATGACGTAGAGACCGCTGCGATTGCGAACGATGCGCGCACCACTGGCGGAGACCTCGATCGGGCCGCGCAGGACCATGCCGGTGGTGCCGTCGACCGGCCGCAGCGCGCCGAGGACGCGCCATTCGACACGTTCGAGTTCGTGCAGCTCCTGGTTGCTCACGCCGCCCCGCTGCCGTAGGCGAAGCGCCCGCTGACCACCGGGCGGAACTGCGCGGCGTCGCTGTCGGGATCGATGCGCACGAGTCGCGCGACGTAGGAGACCGACAGCCGGTACGAAGGCGTCAGCGCATCCCAGATGCGCATCACGTCCTCGGTCGCCAGCTCGGCCGGGATGATCTGGATCACCTCGTCGCTCGCCCAGCCGGCATCGGGAGTCAGCGACGAGGCGTCGAGCACCGGGTACTCGTGCAGTTGGCGCAGCGCCCAGGTCAACGCCACCTGCTCATCCTGTGCCGCCATTCCCCAACTGCTCATCAGGTAGTGCAGGTCGAGCCCGAGTGGCCCGACGCCGCTGGCGGAGCCGCGCAGGTGGGCGCTCTGGCGCGAGTGTTCGTTCACCGTCAGGCGATAGAGGAACAGCGTGATGCGGTTGCGTTCCTCGCCCTCGCTGGCCATCTGGCCGCCGCTCACGAGCTCGAAGTCGCACTCGGGCAAGGGGCGGCCGCCGATCTCGGTCGGATAGGTGTTGCGGAGGAAGGTCACGATCGAACTGCCGACTGCGTGCACCGCGAACACGTTTGCCATCAGCCTCCTCCGGAAAAGCAGCCGTTGCGCCTGCACCACCAACAGCAGGCCATGCGCTGCAGCGATTGCCGATTCCACCTTGCCACGCAGGGCAACCGCCACCATCTGGCTGGCACATGTCCACGCGGCGGATGCGGAAACGGATGAACCTACTCTATTGGGTGCGCCAGCCGATCGCAACCCAATTCTTTTTATAAAGCAGCGCGCTGCGACGCGGCCACGCGCTCCGCGCCGGCAACGGCGGCTGCCACGATTGCTGCGAGCGCGAGCAACTGACTGATTGGCAGACGGATTTCGGATACCGGGCCGGGCGGCGCGGCAGGCGCTGCATCCTTCATCATTTGCATCGTTTATGCAGTAACCTGTCGAGGGTCCGATCCGGCAGCAAGCGTGACGGCCGCATGTACTTTGCAACAATTGCTTGCGCACTGAACATCATGTGCTTTCGATATCGCTCCCGGCTACGGGCGCAGCTCATTCATCAATCCGAATTATGCATTATACTTTGAGTCGGTTCTGAACATTGCACAATAGGATACTGATTTATTGTATTTTTCAATCGCTTGCTGCGGGACGGAGCGAGGTTTCGGGCTTTCGTGCGGCGGCCGTCCCGGCTTGTCGCCGTGCGGGCGGGCGGCAACGGGCGCGGGAGCGGGGCCGGTAGGCGGCACTCAAAGCCAGCCGCCGGCGCCGGCCTGCTCGCGCGCCTCGCGGTCGCGGCGCAGGTTTTCCTCCAGTTCCTCACGGCCGCTCTTGGCAATCGCCACGGTTTTCGCCTCGTCGCGAAAATGCGGCAGCATCGCGTTGAGCGTGATCATGTTCTGGCGGCGAAAGGCCTCGGCGATCGAACGCGCCTCGTAGGGCTCGATGCCCAGGACGGTCAATGCCGTGCGGGCGCTCCTCAACGACGACTCGAAGGTCTCGCGCTCGATCGCCGTCACGCCGCGATCGGCAAGTTCCAGCCAGTGCCGCACATTGCGGGCGCGCGCGACGATCGTGAGCTTCGGAAAGCTCGCTCTCGCCAGGTCAACGACGGCGAGGCTGTCGGCCACGTCGTCGATCGCCACGACCAGCAGCCTGGCCTGCGCAGCGCCGGCCGCCGTCAGCAGATCGAGGCGCGTGGCGTCACCATAGAACACATGGTAGCCGAACTTGCGCAGCGTATCGATCTGGTCCGGGTCGTGATCGAGGACGGTGATCGGGATGCCCTGCGCCAACAGCACGCGGCCGACTATCTGCCCGTAACGCCCCATGCCGGCGATGATCGCCGGCGCATTCTGGTCGTCGATCGCGTCCGCCGCACGCTGCGTGCGGGCGCGGCTCGCCGTCAGGCGATCGAAAGCGATCAGCAGCAGCGGCGTCGCGGCCATCGACAGCGCCACGGCGGCCGTCAGCAGGCCTTCCCAGTCGCGCGGCAGGACCTGCGCCGCACGCGCCACGCCGAAGACGACGAAGGCAAACTCGCCGGCCTGCGCGAGCAGGGCCGCGAACAGCCAGCGCTCGGCGCGCGGAACCTCGAGGCGCGGCGCGATCAACGCCAGCATCGTCCCCTTGACCAGCAGCAGGCCAATGACCAGAGCCGCCAGCAGGCCGGGCCGCGCGATCACCTGGCCGAAGTCGATCGACATGCCCACGGCGATGAAGAAGAGCCCGAGCAGCAACCCCTTGAACGGCGCGATGTCGCTTTCCAGCGCGTGCCGGTATTCCGAGCTGGCCAGCAGCACGCCGGCCAGGAAGGCTCCCAGCGCCATCGACAGGCCGGCCCCGGCCATCAATTGGGCGATGCCGATCACCAGAAGCAGGGCGAAAGCGGTGAAGATTTCCCGCACTTCCGACTTGGCGATCAGCCGCATCAGCGGTCGCGTGAGAAAGCGGCCGATGATCACGACGCCGACGATCGCGCCAATCGCCTTTGCCGCACCCAGCCAGCCGTCGCCTGCTTCGCCGCCGGCGGCACCGAGGAACGGCACCAGGGCAATCAACGGTATCGCCGCGATGTCCTGGAACAGCAGCACCGCAAAGCTGCTGCGGCCGACAGGTGCCGTCATCAGGTTGCGTTCGTTCATCGTCTGCACGGCGATGGCCGTCGACGAGAGCGCCAGCGCCAGTCCGGCGGCGACGGCGGCCTGCCACGTCAGGCCGAGGGCGATGAGGCCGAGCGCGAGCACCGCGCCGCATGCGGCCATCTGCAGGCTGCCGCCACCGAACACGGCGCGACGCATCTCGATCAGACGCTTCAGCTCGAGTTCGAGGCCGATCAGGAACAGCATCAGCACGACGCCGAACTCGGCGAAGTGCAACGTCGACTCGACGTCGCCGACCAGCTTCAGGCCCCACGGGCCGATCAGCCAACCGGCAATCAGGTAGCCCAACACCGAGCCGAGGCCGCTGCGCTTGGCGATCGGCACGCAGACCACGGCGGCCGCGAGGTACACCAGGGCATTGCCCAACAGGTCAGCCACGTACCACCTCCGCATCCGCCGCAAACGCCAGCAAGCGCTGGCGGTACTCCGCCGCATGCCGGTGCAGCACGTCGTCATCGACCTGATGCGCGCCGTGCAGCACCAGCGGCGGCAGCCAGATCATGCCGCAGTAGCGTGCGGTCATCTCCATCACCGGCACGAAGGCCGCGAACGGGAACCTGTGAGCGCCCTCCGGCGTGTAGCCGGCGGCCGGCGCGCCGGTGGTCGTCACCCAGAGACACGACTTGCCGACCAGCGCCGTGCCGCCTTCGCCGGTGGCCCAGCCGTCGCCGAGCACCGTGTCGAACCAGAGCTTCTGCAGCGCCGGTGACGAATACCACATCAACGGGTGTTGCCAGACGATCAGCTGCGACTCGACCAGCAGTTGGCGTTCGGCGGCGACGTCGATGGCGAAATCCGGGTACGTATCGTAGAGCGAGCGAACCGTCACCGACGGCACTCGGCGCGCCGCGTCCAGCAGCACGCGGTTGGCGCGCGAGCGCGCCGGATGCGGATGGGCGTAGATCAGGGCGATCAAGTTGACTCCTCGACGATCTGGGCGGCCAGGCGCGAAGTCCGGCGGGCGGCGCACCCGCCGGGGTGGCTTCGCCGACCGCTTCTCCGTCCCTGGCGGTCGGCACATCGGGGCTGCAGCGGCGATGACCGAAGTATAGAGGCAGAGCGATCCTCTGCAACCAGGCGGCGCCGCTCGCAGCGCGCCGCTGGTCATCGTTCAGGCTGCGGACGGTCGGTGACCACCGGCGGCTCGCTGAGCGCGGGGCCGCGCGCCTCGGGTGGCCGGCGACCACCCAGCAGACGATGATCACCGAAGCCGCACCGCAAGCTCCATCGAACCACTACTCGGGCCACAAGCTTCTCTTCTCGCACGCCCAGGTCGTCGAGGTCCTGCTGAGCGGTTTCGTCGGCGAAGAATGGGGCGACGACCTGGACTACAGCACCCTCGAGAAGTTCGGCGGCAGGCATGTCATCGACTGCCTGCGCGACCGCAAGGAAGACCTCATCTGATGGGTCCGGCGCCAGGATGCGTGGCTCTACGCCCACCTGCGGCTCGAATTCCAGAGTCAGGTCGAGCCCCGGAACGGCGCTGCGCATTCTGGTCAACACGGGCCTGCTGTGTCAGGCTCTGATCAAGACCGGCGAGGTCCGGTCCGGCCAGAGCCTGCCGGCCGGCTTCCCGGTCGTGCTCCACAACGGTCGCCATCCTTGGCCGACGGCGAACTCATAACCAGCAGCGTGCCGTGTCACGCCTCGCGGCGCACCGGCAGGGCACCGAATGCGCCAGCGACCGGCGCGTCTTCGTCGTCTCGGTCAATCGGGTGGTCCTGCAGCGCCTGATGCCCGGACAGCAGATACTCGAAGAGAGCGAACTACGGGAGATCGACACCATGCTTGCCGAAGCATGCGAGGAATGGACCAGCCAGTGGCAGGAGAAGTGCTTCCGCCACCTACCGGAGGAACGTCGGCAGAAGGGGTTGCAACCAGGGCTGCAGGAAGGCTGTGGCGGCCGATCTTTCGAGATGGAGGGGGTCGACCGCCTGTCCGGAACGAAGACTCCGAGGGCGACGGGGACGACTTTGCGCATGGTGGCGGGGACTGCGGCCAGCGTGGTCTTGCCATCGGTCAGCAGGCGTTGCTAGAAGACTGGAGCAGCGGGCACAGGCAGTCGCCGCAGCGGCGGCAGACACGCTAGAATGCCGCCCCTTGACCATCAGCCGGGAGTCCCGTCGTGAAAAGCCTGCGCCAGCATCTGTTCGTTGCCACCGCCCTCCTCCTCGCCCTGGCGCCCGTCAGCGCGGCCGAGCCAGACCAGGCGGCCGCGCTCAGGGCGCAGGCGGCGAAACTCGTCCGGGTCGAGAATCCAGATGTGCTGCCGTCGGTGAAGCGTGTCGTGATCACCAGCTTCATGGCCGATTTCGTCAGCGAGCTGCGCTACAGCAAGTCGCTGAGCGGCCTCGAGGCGATGATCGGCGCCGACTCGGACGTCTCGATCCGGCTCGTCGGCAGCAGCAACGAGCAGTTCCAGGCGATGACCGAAGCCTTCTACGAGCAGACGGTCGCGCAGTTGCGCGCGCGCGGGATCGAGGTGGTCGAGCACGCCGAACTCGCTGCGCTGCCCGAGTTCGCCGAGCTCGCCGCCTCCGGGCTGAAGCCGCTGCCGAGCGAACAGGATGCGAAAGCCGGCAAGGGACTGTTCTTCACGGCGCAGGGACTGCCGCTGCACCTGATCGACGAGACGCAGTTCATGCCGAGCTTCTCCTTCGGCAGGAAGAAGCAGGACGACTTCCTCACCTTCGGCACGCGTTTCTCGGGTGGTTTTGCCGCCGCGCAGACGCAGCAGATCGAGAACCGGATCGCGACCAGCCTCGGCGCGACGATTCTCAAGGTCCGCCTCACGGTTCTCGGCGGCCAGCTCACGCCGGACAACAGTTTCTGGAGCAGCGGCAAGGTCAGCACGCGGGCGGCGGCGAGCTTCGTGGACACCGTCACCCGCTACGCCTTCATCACCCCGGACGGCAACAAGGCGCGCATCTCGCTGCAGGAGACGGTCGCCACCGACGAGATCGGCGAACTGGTCAATACCACCAGCGACGGCAGCAAGGCGACCGACACGGCGAAGAACGTCGCGCTCGTCGCGCTCAACGTCGCCAGCCTGGCGGCGCGCCTCGGCGGGATCAACACCGGCTACACCGGCGGCTTCTCGGCGACCAGCGAGTACGAATGCCGGGTCCGGCCGGAACTCTTCGAGAAGACGGTGCTCAGCCACTACGAGAGCATCGCCGGCCTCTTCGGCGATCGGCTGCAGAATCCGGGGCAGTAGGCAGGGTAACCCGAACGCTGTCGTCGTCGCCCGCCGCCACGCAGGCCACGGCCCGCGGGCAATCAGGTCCTGAAGCGCCGGACCGCTTCCTGCAACCGGCCGGCGACGGCGGCGACCTCGCCGGCAGCGCTCGTGACCTTGCGCAAGGACTCACCGTTGCGTTCGCTCACCCCCGCCACCTCCTGCACGCCGGCAGCGACCTCGTCGCTGGCTGCGGCCTGTTCACGCAGGAGATCGGAAATGCTGGCGATGGCCTCGGCGACCCGGGCCGTCCCGGTCTCGATCTGACGGATCGAGGCGCTTGCCCGGTGCGCCAGCGCAACGCCCCGGTCGACCTGTTCAACCTCCCGGTGCATCGACTCGAGCGCCGACTGCGTGCTCTGCTGCACCAGAGAGATGATGCTGCTGATCTCCTGGGTCGACTTGCCGGTACGCTCCGCGAGTTTGCGCACCTCGTCGGCGACGACCGCGAAACCACGGCCGGCCTCGCCCGCCCGCGCCGCCTCGATCGCGGCATTCAGCGCCAACAGGTTGGTCTGATCGGCGATCTCTTTGATCACCGCAGTCACTGCAGAGATTCGGTCCGACTGACGAACGAGTTCGTCGATCATTGCGGCCGATCGCTGAACCGTTTCGGCGATCCGCGACACCTCGGCCACAGAGCTGTCGATGACCTGTCCGCCCTGCCGCGAAAGTTCACCCGACTCCAGAGCCGTCGCCCGTGCCTCACCCGCGCTGCTGCTCAACTGGCCAATACGGTCGGTCACTGCGGCAACCGTCGAAGCGATCGCGCGAGCCGAGCCCGCTTCGTCAACCAGGGCGCCTGCTGCCTCGCCGACCGACCGGGCGAGGGTCGACGCATCCTCGGCGAGCAATGACGCACTGCGCTGAATCTCCCCGACCATCTCGCGTAGCGCCGTCTGCATCTCCCTGACGGCAGCCAGCAGCGTGTCGTGGTGCGACCTTTCGCAACGGACCTCGACGCCCAGGTTGCCAGCGGCGATTTCCCTCGTCACGGCGACGGCATAGGCCGGATCACCACCCAGTTGCGCAACCGCACGGCCGACCACGGCAACGACGACTGCCCCACCAAGCAACATGATCACACCGATGAACAGCAGGCTGCGCAGCATGCCTGAATGCACCGCGCGGTGCTCCGACCGGATGTCGCGGGTGAACACGAGCACTCCGGCGTTCTCGCCGGCACCATCCTTGAACGGGAAAATCATCAGCGCGTGGCTGCTGCCCATGCGCAAACCGGCATCGGCAGCGTCGGCGCCGACCCCGAACTCGCGCAGTCGGTCGAGCACGCCCTCGCGGTTCGTTGCGTCGAGCAGAGTCAGTCCGCGGAACTGTTCGCCCTTGATCTCGGTGCCCTTCTTGCGCATGTACTCGTCGTTCAGCAACACGGCGACGTCATCGCCGGTGATCTCTTTCGTCGCCGGCAGAACGTGGTCGATCTCCTGGGCAAGCTCCCAGTAACCGATCCTCCTGCCATCACGGTAAACCGGGCGCACCGCGCGCAAGGAGAAGAAGTTCTTGCCCATGTCCAGGCTGGTCGCCAGTTTGTCGGCGCTCGCCGCCATGCGGAAGCTGTTGCGCGTGTTCCGGTCGCCGTGCTGTTGCGGCTTGTGGACACGCAGGAAGGTCGTCCCGTCCGGCGAGAAGAAGTAGAAATGGGTGATTCTCGACTGCGCCTTGAGTTCCTCGAACAGCGGCTTCGCACGCTGGAGGAGCTCATCGCGACTGCCACGTTCGAATGCGTCGAGCAGACCGTCGATGCGTATCGTTGCCGTCAACGCGCGCCCCAGGCCCTCGGCGTCACTGGCAATCTGGGTCAGAAAGACCCGCTCGTCACCGCGCATGCGGGCCTCCAGCGCCTCCCGCAACTGGCTGACGTGGGTCACGTAAATCAGCGCGGCCGCCGTCACCAACATGGCGACGAACGTGACGAGAAGCGAGAGAACGATCTTCTTCCTGAACGAAAGCATCATGACTCTTTCTCTTGGCAACATCGTTGAGCCAATACGGAAGGACAATCCTTGCACCGGCTTCCGCCGCGACGGGTGCCGGCTTTTTTTGGGATCGTTGCTCCACTCCGCGGATCGGACACTGCGAACGTCTTGTTTCTTGTTGTTTCTGGAAGCATCATACAGTCGTTCGCATCATCCTTAGCAATAATTCTGAGGAAAAGCAAGCCCATCCGTCCGGAAAGGTGCGTCGTCGCAGGCGTGGCGGGAGTCATGGCAGCCGACTTGGTTCCCCTCGTTCCGATACGCGAGTCGGTGCGGGGCAATCGCTGGTAGATGCAACCGCCGAAACCTCGCACCGTTCGCGGTGGTGCCGGTGAATCTCGGCCGCAACCACCCTCTGCGCACCTTTGGTGAGCGTGCCTCGCATGCTTGCCTCCCGGCAAGGTGATCCGACGAATTGCAGAATTCAAGCATCCGTATGGTCGGCAATTCAAGCCATCGCGACATTCCTTCGCCAGACGCTCGGGCGAGTGATCGGCGCCGATCGCTGCGGTTTCCTGCAGCAACGCCGGTGCTCCATGCAGGCAAGAGCCGAGAGGCGTCGGCCATTGGGCATGGCCCAGATCGATGAGCCGCAGGACTCACCGGCAAGCGCAGCGTGCCAGCACGGAGCGGCCGCTTTGCGCTACCATCGGCCGCACCATGATGAGAACATTCGCAGACCGCCGACCTGTCCCCCTGTCCGGTAGCAACGGGCTCCGCCGCCTCCCCGTGCCTGCCGCAGTTGCTGCCCGGCGGAGCCGGTCGCTCGCCTGGCGAGCGTTGCTCGCCCTGCTCCTGCTGCTGCTCGGCACGCCGGCAGCGGCGCAGTTCCCCTGGTCGAAGGAGAAGAGCGCGCCACCCGCGGCGAGCGCCGAGCCGGCGGAGAAGCCGCGCGAAAAGGCGGCGCGCAACCTCGCCGAGGCGCGCCGGCAGCAGGAGGCGTTCAGGGTCGAGGAAGGCGTTGCGCGGCCAACCGAGGATCCGCTGGTCAGCGAGAGGCGTCGGCTGCTGGACCGCCTCGTCGTCGCCTACGGCGAGCAGATCAAGCTCATCGACGACCTCGAGAACCTCGACCGGCCGCGCCCGCCCGACCTGCAGCAGCAGGAGCTGCTCGCCGGCTTCGGCGGCCCCGGACCGTACTCGGCCTTGCGCGTCGATGCGCTGCGCGACGCGCAGCAGGCCGTGCGCAACCTCATGCAGCGACTGGCGGCCGCCGACCGCGCCCTCGACACCCTGCAGACTGGGCAGCTCGATGAGCAACGCAAGGCGAGCGAGGCGGTTCGTCTCGCCGATGACCGGCTGAGCCGCGCGCGCGGCAAGGAGGAGACCGAGCGGGAACGGGACAACCGTGACGCGACCCTGCTGCGCCGGAAGCTGGCGGAAACACAGCTCTTCAACATCAGCCTGGCGAAGGAGAGGATCGCCGCCGAGACGAGGGCGCTGCAGGCGCGCGACACCGAGATGGAACGGCTTCTGACACGGGTCCTGCCGGCCCAGGAACTGAGCAAGGACGAACTCGAGCAGCAGCAGGCGCTGCTGCGCCGGGAACTGAAGCAGCTCAACTCGGAAGCCGAGCGGCTGATCGTCGACAACAGCCGCCGCGCGGCGGAGCGCGAACGCCTTCTCGCCGATGCCGAGGCCGGCCGTGGCAACGCACAGTCGGCAGGGCGCCTGCAGCTGCTCGATGCGCGACTGGAGAGCGACCGTGTACGCCTGCTGGCGCTGAACTGGGCCCAGACGCTGGCACAGGCGAGCATCGACGCCTGGGCGCAGCGTTACGTCGGCTTCCAGTCACAGGACGCGACGACCCGGCAGGGCGTCGTCGCCTGGCTGACGCGTACCCGCGACGAACTCGCGAGCCGCCGCCAGCTCGTGCAGCAGCTCGCGCAGGAAGCGCGCGCCGAGGTCCGGGAGGAGGAAGCGCGCATCGCGGCAGGCACTGCCGGTGCCGCAACGGCGGCGCAGCAGGCGGAGATGCTCGCTGCGCTGCGCGAGCGGAGCCAGGCCTTCGAGCGCGTCGAGCGGATGGGGACCGGACTGCTGCGGCAGATCGAGCGCTGGCTGGCTGACTTCGGTTTCAGCGGCAGCGGTGCTCGCTCCGGCGACTGGAAGTTCGCCACCGCGCAGGTGACCGAAACGCTGAAGGGGATCTGGAACTTCGAGATGTTCGCCGTCGACGAATCGACGTTGATCGACGGCAAGAGCGTCACCGTCAGCTACGGCGTCACCGTCGGCAAGAGCATCGGCGCAATCCTTCTGTTCCTGCTCGGTTACTGGCTGTTCGCGGCGCTGTCGCGGCGCTTGCAGCGGGTGATGGTGCAGCGTTTCGGCGTCGACCAGCAGCTCGCCAGCGTCATCCGCCGCTGGGCGATGATCGCGCTCGGCGTGTTGCTGGTGGTCTTCATCCTCAACCTGGCGCGCATCCCGCTGACGGTCTTCGCCTTTCTCGGCGGCGCGCTGGCGATCGGTGTCGGTTTCGGCACGCAGACGATCATCAAGAACGTCATCAGCGGCATCATCGTCCTCTTCGAGCGCAAGGTCCGCGTCGGTGACATCATCCAGCTCGGCGGCATGACCGGCCACGTCGTCGCCGTCGACCTGCGCGCGTCGACGGTGCGCGGCTTCGACGGTGTCGAGGCACTGATTCCGAATTCCAGTTTTCTCGAGAACCAGGTGGTCAACTGGACCTACTCGAACCCGCGCATCCGGCGCGAGATCCGCATCGGCATCGCCTACGGCTCGCCGATCCACCGTGCCGCCGAGATCATCGCCGGCTGCGCCGCGGATCACGGCGAGGTGCTCAGGGATCCACCGCCGGAGGTCTTCTTCGAGGACTTCTCCGACAGCGCGCTGCTGCTCGTGCTCGTCTTCTGGGTCGAACTCGGAGCACAGCGGCCGCCGGGACGCCGGGTCGACAGCGACCTGCGTTACGCGATCGAGAAACGACTGGGAGCCGCCGGCATCGCCATCCCGTTCCCGCAGCGGGACCTGCACCTCGATACCTCGCGACCGCTGGCCGTCAGCATCGCGCCGCAGAGGGAAGCGCCCGGCAATCCCGGCGCGGCCTGAGAGGTTGTGAAGAAGTCGTCGCGAGCAGGCCGAGATGCAAGGCGCGAGCGAGCGAACGACGAGACATATCAGATAGATAGGCGAGGAGTGAGCGAGTGGGCAACGCCGCAGATCGGTCGCGCAGTAGATTTATTCACAACCTCTGAGCGCAGGCCGCGCCGCCTGTGTACCGGTTGCGACCGGACAGCCTCAGGCAGCAACCTCGACCAGTTCGGGGTGCAACAGGTCGACGAGCACCGACGGCGCGATGCCGACGAGGTAACCCCGCCTGCCGGCGTTGATGAAGATTCGTTCGAGCTCGAGAACGCTGCGCTCGAGGTACACGGGCATCGCCCGGCGTGTGGCGAAGGGACTGGTGCCGCCGACGAGATAGCCAGAGTGACGGTTGGCGACCTCTGGCCGGCAGGGCACGATTGACTTCACCCCCAGCCGGCGCGCGAGCTTCTGCGTCGACACCTCGCGGTCGCCGTGCATGAGGACGATCAGCGGCTGCCGGCGCTCGTCCTCCATGATCAGCGTCTTGATCACCGCGTGTTCGTCGACCCCGAGTTCGCGGCTGCTGGCGGCCGTTCCGCCGTGCTGCTCCCAGGGGTAGGGATGATCGGAGAAGGTGACGCCGGCAGCGCGCAGGAAGCGGATCGCCGGCGACACGGGCAGGCGGTTGCTCGCCATTCGCTCCACCCGTCCGTCAGTGGGTACTGCCGTTGCCGAAGACGGGGAAGCTCGCCGCGTGCCGGTCGATCCATTCGCGGGCGGCGGCCTCGGCGTCGAGCACCCTCCCCTCTTCGCGCCGGACCCGCTGCCGGTAATGCTCGATCTGCCACATCTGCTCGACCATGCGGGCGGCGAAGAGGTCGGCGGCGTCGGCGAAACGGATGCCGATCTCGTAGGCGGTCCGCTGCCGTTGGCACCAGACCACCACCCCGGCGGCGCGAAACGGCGGCCGCACGAGCGGAATCGACAGCACCACCGTCGCCCCGACGCGCAGCGGCCGTCGGCCAAGGCAGGCCACACCGCCCACGCTGACTTCCTTCGTCCGCGGCGCCACACGGCGATTCACACCGCCGACGGCGATATCGACCGGGATGTCCGCCGGATGACGGATGATGCTGCGCCTGCGCGTCTCTATCGACGTCATGCCTCCCTCCTCTGCCGCCAGCGACCAGCCGGCGGCAAGTCCAACGCCGGCGCACCGCGCGGTCAATCGCCTGCAGCAGCCGGATGGCGGCGGGCGCGCCGCCTCAGCCGCCGATGCGCAAGCCGGTCTTCTTCAGGATTTCGGTCGAGAAGAGCACGTCGTGCGCGCGGCAGGCAGGGCCGAGCAGGCGGGCAATCTCCGACACCTTGTGCAGCACCTCGTCACGCGAACCCCCATGCACCATGGCGAACAGATTGTACGGCCACTCCGGCAGCCGGCGCGGCCGGTGGTAGCAGTGGGTGACGAACTCGAGCTCGCCGACGCGCACGCCGAGTTCGTCGATCGCCTCGTCCGGTACGTCCCAGACGCTCATGCCGTTGGCAGTGTAGCCGATCGCGTAGTGGTTGGGGACGGCGCCGATGCGCCGGATGACTCCGCGTGCGAGCATCCGCAGAAGCCGCTCCATCACCTCGGACGGGCCGATGCCGAGCTGTGTCGCCAGTTGGTGATACGGGCGCGGCACCAGCGGCAGGCCGTCCTGCGTCGCCAGCACCAGGCGCCGATCGATGTCGTCGAGCCGCAGGCTCATGTGCGCACCGCCAGCTTCATCTCGACGAAGTATTCCCTGAGCTTCGGGAAGGCGAAGACCGGCAGGCCACTGCCCTCCTCGATGCGGCGGATGGCGGCGGCGATTCCCGCCTCGCTCTCGGTGGCGAGGACGAACCACATGTTGAAGGCCGAGTGCCGGTCGCTCTCGCGGCGGTAGTTGTGGGCGACTTCGGGCAGCGCATCGACGAGCGCGCGCACCCGCTGCCAGTCGGCCTCGGGCACCGCCATCGCCGCCAGGACGAAGGCGCCACCCATCTGCTCGACCTGGAACATCGGCCCGAAGCGGGTCAGGACGCGCGTCGCGAGCAGGCGCCCGAGACGCTCGAGCAGTTCCGCCTCGTCGATTCCCAGCCAGCCGGCGACCTCGGCATAGGGTCGTTCGCAGATCGGAAAACCGCCCTGCAGGCGGTCGATCAGCGCCCGATCGACGGCATCGATCACTGCCGGCTCATGCATAGCGCGCACCGCTCTGCTTGAAGCGGGTCAGCGAGAAGAGGACCTCGTGCGCGTAGTCGGCGAGCCCGAGCCGCTGCCGCAGGCTGGCGATGCTCGCCGCCACTTCGCTGCGGGCCTGGCCATGGATCATGCAGAACAGGTTGTAGCGCCACTGCGGCGGGACCCGCGGCCGGCGATAGCACAGATTGACGCCGTCGGCGCACGCCAGCCGTTCGCCGACCTCGTCGACATCGCTGTCGGGAACGTCGTGCACCAGCATCGCGTTGGCGGTATAGCCGAGTTCGTGGTGCCGGACAATGACCCCGAAGCGCTTGATGATGCCTTCGGCGCACCAGCGCCGGATCCGCTCGAGCACTTCGCCCTCGTCGCAGCCGATGCGGCTGGCGAGGATCCAGAACGGCCGGATGAAGAGTGGCAAGCCCTCCTGCAGGGCGATGACCAGCCGCCGCTCCTGCTCGTCGAGCGCCCGCGGCGGCACCAGGGCTTGCCGCACCGGCACGCACCGGCGCGTCGCCGCGGCGTCGCCGCCGAGCGCGAAGCCGAGGTCGATGTGGTACTCCTGCAGCATCGGCAGCCGCAGCAACGGCACTCCGGCCAGTTGCTCGATCGCTCCCAGGGTGGCCTGCAGCCGCCCTTCGGAACCGGCGGTGACGACGAACCAGAGGTTGTAGCGGTGCTCGCGCTCGTAGTTGTGATTGACCTCGGGAAAGCGATTCACCGCCTCGGCCACCGCCGCCAGTTGCGCCGGCGGGACCGCCAGTGCCGCCAGCGTGCTGGCACCGATCCGCTTCGGAGCGAAGACCGCGCCGACGCGCGCGACCTTGCCCTCGCGACGCAGCGCTTCGAGTCCCTGCAGCACCTTCGCTTCGGCGACGCCGAGACGCGACGCCAGTTCGGCAAAGGGTGCCGGACAGAGCGGGAAATCGCGCTGGAACTCGTTGAGCAGGCGGAAGTCGAGGGCGCCGCTGTCGATCATCGCGGTCAGAATCCGGTGCGCGCGGCACGGCTGGTGAAGAAGATGCCGCTCGGCGCCTGCGCCGGGAACTCGGCGATCTTCTCGAAGCGCGCGGTATCGTAGATCACCACCTTGTCGTCGTCGCGCGCGGAGATCCAGACATGTTCACCGCGCGGCGTGAACTCCATGTGCAGGATCGCCCGGCCGGGCTCGAGGGTCTGCACCACCTTGCCGCTCAGCGTGTCGATCACCTCCACCCAGCCATTGTCGGGGAAGGCGTAGTTGACCCAGACCTGGCGCCCGTCGGGGCGTGCCATGACGAACACCGGCTGCCCCTTGACCGGGATGCGGCCGACCTCCTGCCAGTTGCTGCCATCGACCACCAGCACCTCGTGCCGGCCGATCGCCGGCAGGTAGGCGCGACCCTGCGCCATCGACCAGCCGCGCAGGTGCGGCATCTTGAACACCGGCAGCTTCTCCTGGCCGCGACCGTAGCCCTGCAGGATGCGGCGACTGCCCTGCTCCGGCAGCCAGGTATCGAGCAGCGCGACGCCGTCCTCGCCGAACAGCCCGGCGAGGTAGAAGCGGCCGTCGGGCGTCACCAGCCCATCGTAGGGCTGCAGGCCGGCGGGAAAGCGCTGCGTCTGCGGCCTGTGCGGGTCGGAGAGATCGCTGACCCAGATCTCGCCGCCCTCGAACAGCGCATACGCGAAGCGGTTGCCGCTGAGGTCGACGAGGCCGACAACCTTCGAGAAGCTGCCCGGTGCGTACTCGGCGGGAACCTCCGACAGCAGCTCGAGCGTGCCGGCGTCGAAGGCCTTGATGCCGCCCGGGGCGTAGTTCTGCGCGACGACGATGCGTCCGTCCTGCGAGATCGAACCGCCGATGGCGTTGCCCGACTGCAGGACGCGGCGGACGATCGTCGCCTGCAGCAGGTCGATCTTCGTCAGACCGCCGTCACGGCCGAAGACGTAGGCATGACGGCCGTCGCGCGAGAACACCACCGATGCGTGCGACAGGTCGCCGAGGCCGCCGATGCGCGCATAAGGCTGCCGCCGCGTGGTATCGACCAGGGTCACGTGGCCGCTGCCGCGCTCGATGACGACACCGAGGTCGCCGGTGCCGCGCAGGTTCGGCGCCGCACAGCCGGCGAGCAGCAGGAGCGACAGCAGGAACAGCATTCTTCTCATCTTCATCCTTCACGGGGTGCTGCCGCGGCCGCGCCCGGGAACGCCGGTCCACGGCCGCGGTCGTCCATTATCGCCAGAGCGGGCAGCCTCTGGCAACGAGCGCGGGAGCCCCTCGCGGCAGTTGTCGCCATGGCCGCCGCTCAGAACAGCGCGCGCACGGCGGCGTCCATCTCGGCCCCGCTCATGGCTCCCAGTTTCGCCTGCCGCAGGCGGCCGTCACGGTCGACGAAAACGGTGAACGGCAGCCCGGACTTCGCGTTGCCGAGTGCCCGCATCAGTTCGATGCTGCGCTCGGTGCCACCGACCAGCCAGCGATAGTCCAGGTCATGCGCACGCGCGAAGTCGGCCAGCGCCGCGCGCCTGTCCGCCTCCTCGACGGCAATGCCGACGACGACCAGCCCGCGGCCGGCGTGGCGTCTCTGCAGCGCGGCCAGTTCGGGAATCTCCTTGCGACACGGCGCGCACCAGCGGGCCCAGAAATTGACCAGCAGCGGCCGGCCGCGCAGCGACTCCAGTGACAGTGGCCGATCGTCGGCGTCGGCGAGCGTCAGCGCGAAGAGCGCCGCCGTCGACGGCGGCTCGGCGGCGCTCGCCGCCGCCAGGGGCAGCACGACGAGGGCGGCGATGAGGAGGCGCAACAGCGGGCGCAAGATGGTGCTACGGCAGGTCACTGCGACGGAAGCTGAGGTACCCGGCAACGGCAGCGAGCGTGCCGACGGCGAGCGGATAGAGCAGCGCATAGACGCGGTAACCGCTGCTGCCGAAGAGATCGAGGATGACGTAGGCCGAAGGACCGAGGACGATCAGTTGCGGGTCGAACATCGCCAGCGCCGCGGTGCGGAAGACCTGCAGCGGGTTCAGCAGGGCGATGCCGACCGCCACCTCGGGCGTCACCCGCCCCTGGATCATCACCCCGAGGAGGATCAGGTCGAGGAACAGCAGCATCGTCAGCCAGACCATGAACGCCGCTCCCTGGGCGACGTCGGTGCCGCGCGCCAGCGTCGAGATGAGCATGCCGATCCCCAGGAAGCACCACGCCATCGCTGCCAGCAGTCCGGTGTAGTAGAAGAACATCGACCACGGCACCTCGATCGAGCGCAACAGCGACCAGAGGACGGCGGCCAGCATGGCGACGAACACCGGCAGGAAGATGGTCACGTAGCGTCCGAGGATCTTGCCCCAGAACCACGCCGACAGCGAGACCGGCAGCGACAGCAGGTATTCGAAGACGCCGGCCTCGCGGTCGCCGGCAACCGATCGGACGGTGGTGATGAGGACGAAGACCGGCAGGATCGCCATCGTCAGCTGGATATAGGTCACCAGCAGTCGCGACAGGCCGATGAAGCCGAGGACGCGCGATTCGGTCAGCCCGAAGGCGAAGAGCAGCGCGACGATGCCGCCGAAAACCAGGCTGTAGATCAGGAACCAGCGCGCACGCAGCGACTCGACGATGTCGAGGCGGGCGGTGAGGAGGAGCGGCTTCATCGCCGGTCCGTCACTTGCCGCGCGCGACGATGCGCGCCTTCAGCTCGGGGTAGGCGATCGTCCCGTCCTCGGCGGCGGCGAGCGCCGCGAAATGATAGCCCATCGGACTCTTCCTGCCCGCCAGGTAGTGCGCGTGCCGCGCATCGATCCAGGCGCCGCCGCGGTAGTCGGCGACCCAGTACTCGAGCTGCGGCGTCTCCTCGGTGAACGCCTGCTGCGCCAGCCAGAAGATGGCGCAGCCGATGTCGTCGAACTTCGCCACCTTGCCGCCGGGCGCGCGGATCTGCGCTGCGAAGCGCCGGTCGCTGATCACCATGCCGCAGCGCGCGTCGACGTCGCGGTCCCACCTGATGTCGACCGGGCCGCTGGTCGACTCGCCGATGCAGCCGCCGAGCGCTGCCGCCAGGCCGCCGCCGAGCGCCACCCGGCAACAGCCGCCGGCGACGGCGAGCCGGGCGATCTCGAGGAAGCGGCGTCGCTTCATCGCGCCGGCAGCCTCATTGCAGGACGACCGCGGCGTCGACTTCGTGCATCTCGATGCGCGACAGCAGGCCGACGTAGCGCGCGACCATGCCGAGAAAACGCAGACGATCGGCTCCGGACACCGTTCCGTGCCATTCGACGCCCGCCCGCCGGTCGGCGAACTGCCAGCTGCCGAGGGTGCGGGCGATCGCCGCGTCGGCGCGAGCGAGCGTCAGATGCACCTCGAACAGGGTGGAGAAGCGGGACTCCTCGGCGACGCGGTCGTCGAGGACGATGCGCCCGGTATCCATCTCGACGACCCGATTCACCAGCGGCGCGACTTCGTCGAGGCGGTGGCTGGAGATGATCATCGTCGTGCTGCCGAGTCGTTCGGCGAGCAGGTTGAAGAAGATGTGGCGCGCCTCGGGGTCGAGATTCGCCGCCGGCTCGTCCATCACCAGCAGCTCGGTATCGCGGCCGAGGGCGATGGCGATCAGCAGTTTCTGCTTCATGCCGCCGGAGAGGCGATTGAACGGTCGCGCCAGGATGCTGCCGACGTCCAGGCCGAGACGCCGCGACAGTGCGTGCATGCGCTCGGCGTCGCTGCTGCAGACGGCAGCGGCGAAGGCGAGCAACTGGCCGACCGGCATCTTCAGCGGCGGCGGCAGTTGCGGCACGAAACCGACCTTGCCGAGCACCTGTGTGCGTGCGCTGCGCGGCGCCAGCCCGCCGATCGTCACCGCACCCTGATGCGTGTATTCGCCGAGCAGGCAGCGGATCAGCGTCGTCTTGCCGGCACCGTTCGATCCGATCAGGGCGAGCCGCTCGCCGGGAACGATCTCCAGGTTGACCGCGTCGAGCACGCGGTGCTTCCGGAAGTCCTTGCCGACGTCGCTGAAACGGATCATTCGCAACCCTGTTCAGAGCAGCCTGTCGAGGCCCTTGATGTCGAAGACCAGAGCACCGCTCGGGCAGACATCGACACACAGCCCACAGCGGGTACAGTCCGGTCCGATCGGCGTTTTCAGGTCGGCGGCGCGACCCTTGATGACGACATCGAGGACATGCGGCACCATGCAGACCTTGCGGCAATCGCCTTCGTGGAAGCAGTGCTCGAGTCGGTACTCGACGCGCAGCGGCGAAATGGCGCCCACCATACCATAGGTCAGACCGATCGGGCAGACGTAGCGGCACCACGCACGGCGCGAGTAGAGCACCTCGAAGAGCAGCAGCAGCAGGACCCATCCAAGCGCCAGCGACGGGCCGTAGATCAGCGCCCGCGACAGGATGCCGGTCGGCGAGATGGTCTCGAAGACGGTGTAGCCGCTGAGCACGGCAAGCAGGGCAAAGGTGAGCCAGAAGATGCTGCGTGCGCCACGATGGAACTCGTGATCGCTGACCAGCCGCTTCGCCACCAGCCGCAGGTGCAGCCACTCGAACCATTCGGCGACGAGGTGATAGGGGCAGACCCAGGAACAGAACGAGCGGCCGCCGAGCGCCACCCAGAGGACGAAGACCGTCGCCGTGCCGATGAACAGATTGACGATCACGTGCCGGTGCGCCAGCATCACCTGCAGCGCCGAGTTGAGGTCGATCAGGTGGAAGCCGACGAAGCGCGACGCGGTCAGCGACCCCTCGAGCATCTGGATGTCGAGCCAGAAGGAGAAGGTGAACAGGAGGTTGACGAGGATCAGCACCGCCCAGCGGCGGTTGCGCCACTTGTGGTTGACCAGTTGATGGTCGCGCGCATGCTGCTTCAGGGCTGCGAAGTCGGCCTTGCTCATCCGCTTCAGCCTGTGCACCTGCTGCGCTTCCGGCGTGATCCGCTCCGGTTTCAGCGGCGCGGCGCCGAACATGACGCGCAGGCGTTCGCTGGCGCTCATCAGATCGCCCACGGCTGGCGGGCCGCGATGACGATCGCTGCCGGATCGACCGGGCAGATCATCTCGCAGACGCCGCAACCGACACACTGCTCGAGTACCTGCGGCCGGTGCTGCCGGCTGCCGTCGGCAGCCACCCTGACCTGCATGGTGATGGCGTCGCCGATCGGGCACTCGGTGACGCACAGGTTGCACAGATCGCGCTCGTAGGGGTGGTCGCGAACGGCGACCGGGCGCCAGCGGTCGCGTTCGACGTAGCGCAGCCTGCCGCGGAAATCGGCGCCGCGCGCCTGGCCGCGAAAACCCTTGCCGAGCACCGCCAGACAGGAGTCGGGCCGCGCCAGGCGGGCAATCCCCATGCGCTCGGCGAGATTCAGCGTCGGCTCGGCGTCCTTCTCCTTCGCCTTGAGCAGCGGCGCCCGCGCCAACGGCATCCCCGGGCGGGTGGCCAGCGAGGCCGGCTTGCGGTAGGTCAGCGATCCCGTCGGGCAGGCGAGGATGCACTGCACCGCATCGCACGAAAAGTCGCAGGCCTGTGCGCGGGCGTCGATCAAGGGGACGCCGATGCCGAAGCCGCTGTCGATGTCGTCGAGCCGGATCGCCGCCACCGGGCAGACCTGCACGCACTGCCCGCACTTGATGCACGACGAGAGGAAATCGTTCTCCTCGAGCGCACCGGGCGGCCGCAGGCGGGTGCGCCGGGCACCGGCAACGGGAACGTAGCCGAGCATCGCCAGGCCGAGCACGCCGCCGACGAGGAACGCCGAGCGCAGGAAGCGGCGCCGGCTCGACTGCCGGCGCACCGGCGCCTTTGGCCGGCCGCCAGCGGCCGCAGGCAGGCCTGCCTCGGCCGGCGGCTGCGGTGTTGCCGCAGGGCGTTCTTCGCCGGTCTTCCCGCTCATCCGGCAGGCTCCCTGCCCGCGATGCCGCGCGACCCGCCGGCACGCGGCCGCAGGCCGCAAAGCCGCTGGTTCAGCGCCGACGCCGCCGCCCGCAGTTCGACCGGCGATGCGCGACAACAGCCCGGCAGTTGCAACACCATCCCCATCCGTTCGTCCCGAATCTCCTTGAACCGGGTTCCACGCCGACGCCTTCGCTCCCGAGGAGCATTGCGGCAACCCGTCGCACATTGTCGGCACATGCGCAGAACGATGTTTTGAGCTGGATTAAATTCCCGTGATCGTGCTGCGGGGCAACATGCTTGCCGCTGCAGCAGCCTGGTGAAATACCGGGGGCGCCCCCGGTTCGTTTGGCATCCGCCGACCTTTACGGTACATTCCCGGACGAACGTGTGCTGGTGGCCTGGCGTCAGGCCGGGAGCGCCGCGGTGCTGGCGAAGCCACCCGGGAGCGGCAAGGCCGAGCTGGCGCCGAAGCGATCCGACCGATGATCGAAGGGCTCGCCATCCCGGCCCCGGTCAGGCACATTTCATCTACGACCCGGCCTGCGGGAGCGGCGGCATCTTGTCTGTCGCCAACGAGCGCCTGGTCGTCCGGGTGGCTGGATCCAGCGGCGTTGCCCAGCAGGAATCGACCCATGCCTGAACTCGCAAGGCGGGCGGCGCCGACAGCGTGCTGCATTTCGGCGCCAAGCAGGCTCGGAAGATAGAGATCGGGATCGTCTTCCGGAACGAGCGCAACCAGTACGCCATCGACCTTGAACCGACCGATGGCGACGAACTCGTTCCCAGCCTGGAAGTCGTTTACTTTTGGGACAGGTCGAAAACTCGCAGCCCTATGACGAGGTGATCGAGCGGGCCGGCAAGGAGGCCGGCATCGGGGCGCCGAAAGGCACCCAGGTGGCGGGTTACGTGCGCGACCACCTTGAACGCTGGCGTCTGTATCACTTCCACGACACCAGTTCCACGTCGCCCATGAAGAGGACGGCGGACGTCAATGACAATCGCTATCTGCGACCCGACGCTTCGAATCTGGAGGCCTTTCCCTACTTCCTGCGCGACAGGCATGAGGCCTCGCATAGCCTGATCCGTCGGACGGCGCAGCGGATGGCGACGTTCTTTGACGATTTCCCGTTGGCGCCTCAGGAACTGAACCCGGGCAAGATTCGCCTGGAGTGGCGCCACCAGGGATCGGACGCGTATTTCGATGCATCTTCGCTGTCCGATGGCACCTCCGCTTCATCGCCCTGGCGACGCTCTTCCTGCAGCCGGAGAGTTGTCTACCGTCGGTCATTCTGGTCGATGAACCCGAGTTGGGACTGCCTCCCTACGCGATCACCCTGCTGGCCTCGCTGATCAAGAAGCCACCGAGTGGGACGCCAGGCAGCGCCCGCGTCGAAGTCCAGCCAGGCAGCAAGCATCCCCTCGCCCGCCTCGCTGCCCCTCGTCGGGCTTGCTCTGGCACGGCTGTGCGCGCCACGCCGACTTCAGCGGGCGGTGTCTCGCGCTGCCTGAGAACGGACGCAGGCGGCTCTGGCGCCGGCGCGACGCTGCAGGCGCCTGGCTTCGCCTTCAGGCAGCAGGCTTCCGTTCGTTCATCCGCGACCTGTCGAAAACCGGCTGCTGGTCACGCAGCAGCAGGACGGGGGCCGAGAACGGTGCCAGGCGCTCGAGGAAGTCGAGCATCTCCATCACCGGCGCATTGCGGAAGAAGCGCGCGTAGGGGACGGCCATCCAGAGTTGGTCGGCATAGGCATGCAGCTCGTGCGGCCGGTCGCCCTGCCCGTCGTCGTCGCGGTCGAAACCCTGGTAGTCGTCCCAGTAGTTGCCGCGCCAGACGTTGTTGCGTGCGCTGCCGGCATCACCCATCGCCACCTGCGACAGGTTGCCCTCAAAGATGTTGCCGTCGACGAGGGTGCCTTCCCTGTCGGCAAGAAAGCTGATGCCGACACCGTTGTAGGCAATGCGGTTGCCGCGGATGCTGATCGTGCTGTCGGGTTCGAAAGGTGACATGTCGAGGCCGACGCCGATTGCGCAGTAGATGATCTCGTTGCCCTCGACGACCACGTCCGAGGCCTCCTTGAAGCCGACCGCCATGCCGGTCGGCCCGTTGGCGCGCGAGAAGAGGTTGTTGCGGATGGCGCCGCCGCCCGAGTACATGACGTAGACGCCGACGGCGTTGTCGTAGAAGCGGTTGCCCTCGACCAGGTTGTTGCTGGCGAACATGAAGTGGATCGAGTAGCGGCTGCGCCGCGCCACGTTGTCGAGGTAGCGGTTGTCGTTCGAGTACCAGGCGACCATGTCGCGCGCATCCTCGATCAGGTTGTCGGCGATCAGGTTGCGGTGGCTGTACCAGAGGCGCAGGCTGTCGCCCCGCGTGCCGAGATCGAAGGGCTTGGAGCGGATGCGGTTGCCGCGCACGAGGTTGTCGTTGGCCTTCTTGAGATCGATGCCGAACAGGCAGTCGTCGATCTGCAGGTTCTCGATGCGGTTGCGGTCGCCGCGGACGTTCAGGCAGGCGTCGTCGGAATCGTGCGAGGAACCCGAATTGACGAGCCGCAGGCCACGCAGGACGGAATCGCTGGCAGCCAGCATGGCGACGGTCCCCTTGCCGCCGCCGTCGATCGTCACCGCGCCGCCGCCATCGATCGTCAGCGGCTTGTCGACCACCAGCGGCCCCGAGTAGATGCCCGGAGGCGGTCGCAGGACCGAACCGGCCGGCGCGGCATTGACGAGTTCCTGCAGGAACTGCAGACCGGCAACGCGACCGGTGGTCGGCAGCGTGATCCTTTCGTCGATGCTGCCCCAACCGGCTGCCACCGGCGCCGCCATGTCGCCGAAGCGCCGCTCGCCGGCATCGCCCGTCTCGGCGCGACCGGCGCCGCTGCGCCGCAGCGCCGTCAGCGCATCCTCGGCACCACCGGGCGTCGGCACGACGACCAGGAGCAGGCCGCAGGCCAGGCCGGCGGCGAGCAGGCGGCCGAACATCCGCTACTCCGCCGTTCCTTCGCGCACCTGCTTGCGGCGGATCAGCAGCGCCAGCAGGAGGCAGAGCATGACGCCGAGCAGCAGCGCGTAACCCCAGTAGGGGTAGGAATAGGTCGAGAACTGCGCCACCTTGCCTTCGCCAAAAACCGTCGGCATGAAGGGCTTGACGGTGAAGGCACCCCACGGATGCAGGTTGTGGCCGAAGAACCACAGCCAGCCGGCATAGGTGATGACGAAGTAGACCGGCAGCAGCGCCGGCACCAGCGCCAGCAGCAGCGAGAAGATGCGCAGCCGGGCGACGCCGAGGACGAGGACGACCATGGCGACGATCGTGCCGGCGATCACGAGGTGCGTGATGCGCGTGACGTTGTCGCCCCAGACCTGGATCTTCTCCGGTTCGTTGAAGAAGGTCGCCGTCTCGCTGACGTAATTCGCGACATGCGCCGCCAGGGCGCCGAAGACGTACTGGTCGAGCAGCATCCAGCCGGCGACGAGGGTGCAACCGATCGCCAGCACGATCACCCGCGGCTTGCGCCGCGGCAGCATGAAGGCGAGCAGCATGACGGCAAAGAAGGCGAAGAAGAACTTCGCCAGCGGCTTCTCGACCGGCGCGCCGGTGGCGATCGGGAACATGCCGACATAGTGGTTGATGGTGTTCATCTCATGCACGCAGTCGAGACCCTGCGCGCCCCTGTCGATGTCCTTCCCCTGGTCGGTGATCGGGTTGTAGCGCTCGTCCTCGTGCGAGAGATCCTTCTGGATGATCTCGCTCGCCATCCGCGTCCCCCTGCCGGCCGCCTTGCAGCCGTTGAAGACGCCATTGAAGTGGAAATGGATGCGGATGCCGTCGGGAAAGGCATCCGGCGGATAGTTTGGTGCCGTCAGCGACACCCACCAGATCGGCGCGAAATAGGCGACGATCATCAGCGCCGTCGCCAGCGCCGTCAGCGCCGCGACGATCAGATTCTGCCTGCTGCCTGGTACTGCCGACATGCTCTCCATCCTCGTGCGGGGACACGGTCCCGGCTGCGGCCGGCGGACACCAGCCGGCCGCCCGCAGCATGTGATTCGTTGCTGGTCTGCCCGTCGCAGCCCGGCCCGCCGCATGTGCTGTCGGCAGGCCGGGGGTCGCTTGCGCGGGCAAGTCCGCCACAAGCGCCCGGCGCCAGGGCTACTTCTTCTTCGCCGGCGCTGCCTTGGCCTTGCACATGTTGCCCGGCATCACCAGGCTTGCCTGATAGGCCGAGATGGCGACGAGCTGGTCGTTGCTGTACTTCTTGATGATCCGCACCATGTCCGGGTTGGCGTTGCGCCGGTGCCCGTCGCGGATCTCGGTCATCTGGCGCAGCAGATACTTGTAATGCTGGCCGGCGATCACCGGGTAGAACTTGTCCTTGACTCCCTCGCCATTGGCTCCGTGGCACTCCTTGCACTCCTTCTCGTAGAGTTCCTTGCCGGTCGCCAGCTGCTTGTCGAGATCCTTGCCGTCGTACTTGCCGTGCTCGAGCGGAATGCAGAGCTGCTCGATGTAGGCGGCGACGTCGGCCAGCTCCTGTGGATCGGTGAGCGTCGCCGCGAACGGATACATCGTCGGGTTGTCGCGCAGGCCGGCGCGGATGTCCGCCATCTGCTTGATCAGCACGGTGGTGTGCTGGCCGGCGAGTTGCGGGAAGGTGCCGTCCGGACGACCGGCACCGGAAGGAAGATGGCACGCACCACAGACCTCGTAGGCTTCCTCGCCACGCTTGCGGTCGCCCTTGAGCTTCAGCGCCTCGATCTTTTCGCCTTCCTGGGCGTTCCACTTGTAGTCCTTGCTCTCGATACCCTGCGTCTTCGGCGCCGGCGGGCCGGCATGCACGGCAGCCGTGGCGACCACCGCCAGTGACACTGCCAGGATCAGCTTCTTCATTGCGAACTCCCTGTTGGTTGCGAAACGATGCCGCCAATCTAGCAACCGGCCCGCGCCCTGGCGTTGATAATTGTCAAGTCGGGCCGGCGTCGCGGATCAGGGCTTCAGCTTCGAGATGTACTCGGCCAGCGCCTTGATCTCCTCGTCGTTGACCAGATGCATGACGCCCTTCATCGCCGCCGAATTGCCGTTGGCGCGCGCACCGCTCTTGATGTCGAGCATCTGCCGTTCGGCGTACTTCGCGTTCTGCCCGGCGATCTTCGGGTAGTCGGGCATCAGCGGCTTGTTGCCGGCCGGACCGTGGCAGGCGTTGCAGGTCTTCTCGGTGTACAGCTTGGCGCCGTCGGCCGCCATCGCCGGCGTTGCCAGAACGGCCAGCAGCAGCAGAGGCATCGCATTCTTCATGATGGTTCCTTCCTGATGTGAAAACGGGGAACAGCCCAAGCCTGCTCCCCGTCGAGTTGCCTTGAGTCCGATCAACGAGGCCGACTACTTGATCTTCTTGGCGCCGTTCTGCTCGAGGTAGGTCTTCGCCCGCAGCCCGAGGTCGGCCGCCTTGACCTGGTACTGCCAGATCTGCTCGGTCCACAACGCGGCGTTGTTCCAGTCCTTCTTCGCCGCCGCCTCGTCGGCCTTCGCCTTGGCTTCCTTGATCTTCCCGAGTTGGTCGACCGCATCATCCATCATCGCGACGACGTCCGGGAAGTCCTTGTAGTTGACGCTGGTGATGTAGCCGACCACCGAGTCGATCACCGCCTGCGTGTCGGCAACCTTCTTCAACTGCGTCTTGTAGTCCGCCTCGGTGTAGTTCGCGCCGGCCGCGGTCGAGGTCTTGGTCGGCTTCCAGCCCTTCGGCTTGACCAGCAGGTAACCCTGCATCTCGAGGTGCAGCGCCGAGCAGAACTCGGTGCAGTAGTACGGATAGACGCCTTCCTTGTCGGCCTTGAACTTCACCTGCACGGTCTTGCCCGGCTCGACCGAGGCATGGACGTTGTAGGTCGATACCGTGAAGCCGTGCGTCTCGTCCTGCGCCCGTTCGAGGTTGGTGAGGTTGATGATCACCTCGTCACCGACGTCCACCTCGATCGTTTCCGGCGTGATGTGCGAGCGGATCAACGTACCGAAGACTTCGACCCTGTTGCCCTTCTTGACGATCTTCTCCTCGCCGGCACGGACGGCACCCGGGTGCGGCTTGTCGGTACGGCTGTCGGTACCGACCTTGTAGCGAACGCCGGGCTTCAGCTTGCTGGCTTCGATGGCGACGACGTAGTGCGGCTCGCCGAGCGGCAGCGGCATGTCGTAGAGGAGTTGCATCTTGTCTTCGCTGATGTCGATCAGCTGGTGGTTCTGCGGATGCAGCGGGCCGACCGGCACGAAGCGGTCGATCGCCAGCTTGTTCAGCGCCACCAGGTAACGGCCCTTGGGATCGACCGAGTCACCCTCCATCGTCATCAGGTGGCCGATGTTGTAGTGCACGCTGATCTTGTCGAGCACCTTGCCTTCGCAGAAGTTCCACTTGACGACCTGCGAGTCGACGTAGAGCGAAGTGTAGGCGACGCACGGTTTCGCGTCGTACTGCGTGTGCAGCGGGCCGAGGCCGAGCTGTACCTGCGTGTGCAGCGCATCCTTCATGCCGATCACCGGGATGCCGTAGGGATCCGTCGATTCGAACTTGCCGGCCTTGATCGCCGCCTGGATCTTCTCGAACGAGTAGACCGAGACGTGCGTGTCGAGCTTGCCGGAAACGGTGATGAACTTGCCGTCGGGAGTGACATCGACGCCGTGCGGCGACTTCGGTTCGGGCACCAGGAAGAGCACGCCCTCCTTCACCGCCGTGTCCATCATCAACACGTCGTGACCGTTGATCTTCTTCGCCCTGCCGGCGGCAACCAGCTCGGCAGCCTTCTTCCAGTTGATCACATGCAGGTAGTCGGTGTCCTTCGCCGAGCAGCCGGCTTCATAGGGCGGCCGGCCCTTCTCGATGCCGCCGACGTAACGCTCGCTGCAGAACGAGTTGGTGAACGACCAGCCGTCGGACGGCCCCTTGCCGGCGTCGGACAGGTCCTGGCTGTAGGGCGGCAGTTCGATCGAGAACGACTGCTTCGGATTGATGCGGCCCTCCTTGCGGTCGAACTTCCAGTAGGTGACGCCGCCGCGGTACTTCTCGTTGAACTCCTCGAGCGGGAAGAACTTCTTGTTCTCCAGCGGTGCCGCATACTGCGCCGCCTCGATCACGTACTCGGTGTTCGGCGTGACGAAGGCACCACCGTGTTCGGACTTGAAGATCGGGTTGACGACGATCTGCTTGGTCTCGAAGTCGCGCAGGTCGATCACCGCCAGCCGCGGGTTCGCCTTGTCGTTGATGAACAGGAACTGGCCGTCGTACTTGCCCTGCGTCTCCGAGATCGCCGGGTGGTGCGTGTCGCCCCAGGTGATTTCCTTGCCGTCGATCCGGCCCTGCGCCAGGATGGCTTTCGAGCTTTCGTCGAAGCCGTAGCCCTGCCAGGGCTCGGGAGTGAACACACCGATGTACTTGAGAATGCGCATCGAGGGGATGCCATAGACGATCACCTGCCCGGACTGGCCGCCGGACGAGAAGGCGACGAACTCGTCGCGCTTGCCGGTGGGTACGTAGGTCTTGGCCGCAGCCAGGATGTCCTGCTGCGAAAGGCTGCGACGCTTCATCACATCCTGCAGCGACTCGGCCGCCTGCAGGCTGCCGACCGCCGCACAGCCGAGCCCCGCTGCGATCAGCATCGGCGCGACTTGCCTGGTACGCATTTTCATTATCACTCTCCCTTTGATCAGATGGGTGCCACTCTTGCCCACATCGACCGTCGTGCGTCCGGCTGCCGCTGCGGCAATATGTCGCACATTGTGGCCACTGGCGCCGCCCGATAATTTGAGCTGGGTTAAATTTCGACCATCCTGCCGCGTGGCAGCATCGAACGTCGAGCGCGTACTGCGCACCCCGATGCCCGCCGGTGAGCGATAATGCAGCCCCGCCCGCGACCCGGCCGCATGCCCCACCCTGCCCGCTGCTGATGACCAAGAACCTGCTGCTCGACATCGCCATCCTGCTCGCCCTCGCCGTTCTCGGCGTCGTCGCCTACAAGCTGGCGCCACTGCTGCAGCCGAAGACCGACATCGTGCTGCCGCTGTCGAGCTGCAACCTCAACCACAACCCCTGCGTCGCGACGCTGCCCGACGGCGGCCAGATGGAGTTCTCGATCGAGCCACGGCCGATTCCGGCGTTGCGGCCGCTGCAACTGCAGGCGAGCTTCCGCGGCATCGCTGTGCGCCGCGTCGAGGTCGATCTCGCGGGTACCGCGATGAAGATGGGCTACAACCGGCCGCTGCTCGCAGCGCAGGCTGGCAACAGCGCCCGCTTCACCGGCCAGGCCAGCCTGCCGGTGTGCATCACCGGCAGCATGGAGTGGGAGGCGACCGTCCTCGTCGATGACGGCAAGGCGCTGGTCGCCGTCCCCTTCCGCTTCGTCAGCGGCAACTGAAGGAGTCGCAGCGGGCATGCGGACCAGAGGATTCCTGATCGCCCTCATCGCGCTGCTCGCCGCCGCCCTGCTGTATCTCGCCGTGTTCTGGGAGCCGGTACCGCAGCGCCCGGTCGAGAAGATCGTGCCGCACGGGCAGCTGCCGCCCGCCATCGCACCGACGGGCGGCGATTTCGTCCTGCAGGGGCCCCAGGGGCCGGTGGCGCTCGCCGACTACCGCGGCAAGGTGGTGCTGATCTACTTCGGCTACACCTGGTGCCCCGACGTCTGCCCGACCTCGCTGTCGTTGCTGGCGCAGGCGCTCGCCGATCTCGAAGCGGCCGAGCGCGAGCGCGTGCAGGCGATCTTCATCTCGGTTGACCCGGAGCGCGACACGCCGGCGCGGCTCAAGGAATACGCGCCCTTCTTCCACCCGGCGCTGATCGGCCTCAGCGGCTCACGCGAGCAGATCGCCGCCGTCGCCACCGCCTACGGCTCGAGCTACCAGAAGCAGCCGGCGCACGCCGAGGGCAACTACGCCGTCGACCATTCGTCGGCGACCTACGTCGTCGACCAGCGGGGGCGGCTCGCCGGCAGCCTGCCGCACGCCTCGTCGCCGGCGCAGATCGTCGCTTTCGTCCGCCAGCAACTGTCGGCAGGCGACGCCCGCTGAAACCGCCCCATCGGCCGCCGCCGTCGGCAGCACCGCCCGCACGATCGACAGGAGATGCCGCAAATGCCTTCGCACCCTGCAGTCCTCGCCCTCGCCGCGCTGCTGCTGTTGCCCGTCGGCGCCACTGCCGCCGACAGCGGCCTCGTCGTCAGCGACGCCCACGTCCGGCTGATGCCGCCGGGCACACCCAACTCGCTGGCCTTCATGAGCATCAGCAACCGCAGCGGCAGTGACCGCCGGCTGCTGCAGGCGGCAAGCCCGATGGCGCGGACGGTCGAGCTGCACACCCACATCGACGACCACGGCGTCATGCGCATGCGGCAGATCGCGGCGATCGACATCCCGGCCGGCGGTCGCGCCGAGCTCCGCTCCGGCGGCCAGCACGTCATGCTGATCGGCCTCAGGCAGCCGCTGCGGGAGGGAGAACACGTGCCGCTGACGCTGCGCTTCGACGACGGCAGCACGCAGCAGCTGGAGGTTCCGGTCAGGAGACCGCAACCGGCGCTCGCAGCAGAGCCGCCGGCTGCGCCCGGCAAGCATTGATCGCCGGGCTGCCGGCAGGCGAACCGCAGGGAGCGGAGTCATGACCGGACCGGACGCCAGCAAGCCCGCGGCGGCTGCAGCCACCGGCGGCCGCTATCGCTCGTTGCCGAAGAGCATCTGGCTGCTCGGGATGGTTTCGATGTTCATGGACATCTCGTCCGAGCTGGTCCATTGTCTGCTGCCGATCTTCATGGCAGGCGTCCTCGGCACGTCGATGCTGGCGATCGGCATCGTCGAAGGCATCGCCGAAGCGACGGCGGCAATCGCCAAGGTCTTTTCGGGCGCCATCAGTGACCGTTTCCGCAAGCGCAAGCTGCTCGTCGTGCTCGGCTACGGCCTCGGTGCCGTCAGCAAACCGGCGTTCCCGCTCGCCTCGACGATCGACCTGGTCTTCGCGGCGCGCTTCGTCGATCGCATCGGCAAGGGAATCCGGGGCGCTCCGCGCGACGCGCTCGTCGCCGATCTCGTGCCGGCACGGCAAAGGGGCGCCGCCTACGGCCTGCGCCAGGCCCTCGACTCCGCCGGTGCCTTTCTCGGTCCGCTGCTCGCGATCGTCTTCATGCTCTCGCTGGCAAGCGACATCCGTCGCGTGCTCTGGATGGCGGTCGTACCCGCGTTCGTCGCGGTGCTGCTGGCGCTCGCGCTGCGCGAGCCACGATCGCCACCCGCCACGAGCGCGCCCCGCGACCGCCTGCGGCTGCAACTCGGCAGGAGCCTGCCCCGGCACTTCTGGCTGATCGTCACGCTCGGCGCGGTCTTCACCCTCGCGCGCTTCAGCGAGGCCTTCCTGCTTCTCCGCGCGCATGATCTCGGTCTCGCCGCCGCCCACGTGCCGGCAATCCTGATCGCGATGAACGCCGTCTACGCCGCGCTTGCCTACCCGGCCGGCGACATCGCCGACCGGCTGCCGGCGCGCACGCTGCTCGTGCCGGGACTCGGCGTCCTGGTGGCCGCCGACGTCGTTCTGGCGCTCGCCGAATCGCCCGCCACCGTTTTCGTCGGCGCGGCGCTCTGGGGACTGCACATGGCGCTGACGCAGGGGCTGCTCGCCAAACTCGTCGCCGATGCGGCGCCCGAGTCACTGCGGGCAACGGCGTTCGGCATCTTCAATATGGTGACGGGCGGCGCACTGCTGCTGGCGAGCGTCGTCGCCGGATGGCTGTGGAGCACCTTCGGTGCCGCGGCAACCTTCAGCGCCGGCGGCGCGTTCGCCGCCGTAGCGGCGCTCGGGGTGCTGCTCTACCGTCCGCAGGGCTCTGCCGCCGCCGGACCCGCGTAGTGCTGCCGTCGACACCCAGTACTTGAGCGAGCAACCGTACGGCGTCGCCGCGGCGATTGACACCGGTTTGCCGGCGGGCACATCGGTCATCGCCGTGCGGATGTGGTGGCGTGCGCCGGCAACTTCCGCCGGGCCGGCCGTGTCGGACCTGCTGCCGATCAACTCCCGCTTGCCCGGCATGGATGGCCTCGCGCCACTTCCGGCGCGATTCAGCCGGCAACGACGGCGATCCGTCGAGGTGATTGGCCGCCTTGGCCTGTCGAAGCGGACGCGCATGAGCACCGATGCCCTTGCCGTGCGCCATGTCGCCACCGGAATCCATCCCGATCACGACGGTCTGGTGCCGTTCCGCAGGCGTTTCCCTGGCGAACCGTGCAGCGAGCATCTGCAGGTCCCGGCGATGACCAAGGCGGCGACATCGCCGGCAGTCGCCGGCTTGCACGGCGCATGAGCGGCACATTGTCGTCGGGCCGTCGACCGCCTCGCGACTATCCTTTATGCTTGGCCAGGCCGCAACGATCGATCGCGCGGGGCCTCGCAGCCGGACTGCGCCGGGTCCCGCCGCAGCGCCCGATCACAGCGGCGCCACCCCAACCAAGGAGACCCTCATGGTCGTGCAGGTGCTGGGAACGCGCATCGATCCCTGAGTCGACAGGTCGGCCAGCGCCTGACGGCCCGCTGGCCAATGCCACCGACGCGGGTCGCCCGCCCGGCGGGTGACATCGTCGCGCCCGGCGCCGCCTTCACCCTCGCGCGTTTCAGCGAGACCTTCCTGCTCCTTCGCGCGCTGGATCTCCGTCTCGCCACCGCCACTTGCCGGCAATCCGGATCACGCGTGAAACCAGGTCCTGAAGCGACGACGGCGACCAAGGTCGCCGTCGTCGTTGGACGGGAGCGCTTGTCAGGCGTGGCGACGGCGGCGGGAAAGCCCGAGAGCGGCCATACCCATACCGAGCAACGCCAGAGCAGCCGGTTCCGGCACCTGCCCGACATCGCCCTGCGTATCGGAGGCGACGATCCTGAAGTTGTCGAGCGCGGAGTAGCCGCCAACCAGTTCGTCGATGACCAGGGTGACGTTGCCGTTGGTGTTGCCGGTCGTATTCAGGCCGACGATGTGGTTGGTCCAGTTGAACACGTTCGGTGCCGAGGACAGCACGCCGGTGATGTCGACGGAATCGAGCAGGGTCGCGGTGCCCACATTGGCAACGCCGGTCGGATTGTCATACAGCGACAGGCGGAAGGAAGGCGCCAGCCCACCCGTCGGCACGAAAGGGCCACCCCAGAAGTCCAGGTCGATCGACGAAATGTCGAGCTGGAAGTTGAAGAACTTGTAAGCTCCGATGTTGAAGGACAGGCCCAGACGATCATCGTTGGCGCTCGAGAGCATGCCAATCACGTAGCTGCCTGCCCTGCTCTGTGGATCCTGGAAGCCCGCGCCGCCCCAAGCCTGGCTGCCACCGACACGCAGGGTCTCCACCGTCCACTGCTGCGCGAAGGTGAAGCCGGCTGGCTGGTTGGCGTAAATGTCGTTGACGCTGGAGAAGCTGGCATCCTTGCCGCCGAACCCGGTATTGGCATTGAAAGCGACCAGGTCCGGGTTCTCGAAATTCTGCGAGTACAGGAGGACGCTGGCCTGGGTGGCCGTGGCGCTGAGAGCCAGCATGGCGGCAAGCAAAATGCGGTTCAGTTTCATGAAAAGCTCCGGATGGTTGGTTTCGTAACTGTCGAAAAGCACATTTCATGCCACAAATCGTTTCCTTTACGCTTCAATCGCTTGCATTGACTCGAACAGGCGCGGTGTAAGATTTTTCGACAGCGTGTTCTGACCACAGGGGGAGCCGCATGCGAATCGGCCCATCGCGTCTCGCGCTGATCCCGGGAACCGCGAGTGCATGCCGCGGGGCGCTCAGTACTTGATCGAACAACCGTACGGCGTCGTCGCGGCGACCGACACCGGTTTGCCGGCGAGTACCTCGGCCATCGCCATGCGGATGTGGTTGCGTGCACCGGGAATGTCCGCCGGGTCGGCCGAGCGCCGGTCGTCGATGGCGCCGTTGTAGACCACCTTGCCGGCCGGATCGATCAGGTACAGATGCGGTGTCGTCTTCGCACCGTAGGCCTGTCCGGCGGAACCGCTCTCGTCGAGCGCCGCGCTCGCGGGCACCGCCTTCATCGCCACGTTCCAGTCGCGCATCCGCGCTGGCGAATGGTGATCCTTGTGCCGCGGGCTGGTCGAGTTGAGCTGCACCCAGACGATCCGGTTGTCGGCGGCGAACTTCTGGGTCGCCTGCATGTTGCCGGATCCGTAGTGCTTCTGGACGAACGGGCACTCGGGGTTGGTCCACTCGAGGACGACCCAGCGACCCTTGAGCGAATCGAGCGTCAGCGTCTTGCCGCCAAGCTCGACGACCGTGAAGCCGGGCGCCGTGTCGCCGGGAGCGACGGCGTGCGCGGCGAGCGCGAAGCCCAGTCCGAGAAGGGGGAGAAACGCGCGTGTTTTCATCGAGGTCTCCAGAGGGTCAGGGGTTGCACATGATATATCGTCGGCGCGGCCGCTCTGCACCTTGCCCGCCCGCGCCGTGCATCCGCATCCACCCGCCACGTCTTCCTCGCCAGTTCTCCGCGCATCTCAGGTGTCGCCGGCTGGTCGGCGATACGGTCGGAGGGCGTCGATCACCATTGTCGGTGAGAGGATCTCCGGCATCAGCGTGACCTCGCCCGACGGCGGGTACAGGGCATAGACGGGAACGCCACCTCGCTCCAGGCGGGCGAGTTCGGCGGTGATCGCCGGATCCTGACGGGTCCAGTCGGCGCGCAGCAGCACGGCATCGGCGCTGGCGAAGGCGGCGAGCACCTCGCTGCGCTCGAGGACGAGCCGCTTGTTGAGCTGACAGGTGACGCACCAGGCGGCGGTGAAATCGACGAACACCGGTCGCTGGCTGGCCCGCGCGGTCGCCAGGGCCGCTGGCGTCCACGGCTGCCAGGTGTCGCCCGTATGCGTCTGGCGGGCGCCCGGCGCAACGCCGTCGCCAACCGGCAATGCCGGCCACAAGGCGGCGGCCAGCGCCGCCAGCAGCGCCAGCGTCGCGACGCCGCGGCGCCGCCAGCCGGCAAGCCGCAGCGACCAGGCGAGCAAGCCGACGGCGAGCAGCCCGCAACCCAGGGTGAGCACGGCCGTCGTGCCGATCTGCTCGGCGAGCACCCAGCCGAGCCAGACGACGGTGGCGTAGAGCGGCAGCGCGAGAAACTCCTTCAGCCGCTCCATCCACGGCCCGGGTCGAGGCAGCCAGCGACGCAGCGCCGGATGGCGGACGAGCAGCGCGAAAGGCAGCGCCATGCCGATTCCGAGCGCGGCGAAGACGAGCAGCGTCTGCGCCGCCGGCAGCGTCAGTGCGGCGCCGAGCGCCGCGCCCATGAACGGCCCGGTACACGGCGAGGCGACGAGCACCGCCAGGCCGCCCGAGGCCAGGGCGTCGACCTTCGGATGGCGGCGGCGCCAGGTGCCCGGAACGTCTGCCGCGATGCTGCCGATCGGCAGCGCTCCGGACAGCGACAGGCCAAGAGCGAAGAACAGCATCGCCAGCAGGCCGATGACGACCGGCGACTGCAACTGGAACCCCCAACCCAGCGACGCACCGGCGGCACGCAGCGCGAGCAGCAGTGCGGCGAGCGCGAGGAACGAGCCAACGACTCCCGCGCTGTACAGCAGCGCATGCTGGCGCGCCGGAAACGGCTCGTCCTCGTGCTGCATCAGCGCCAGCAGCTTGATCGACAGCACCGGGAAGACGCACGGCATCAGGTTGAGCAGAGCGCCGCCGGCAAGCGCCAGCAGGACGACGACGAGAAACGGCAGCGACCCGTCCGCTGCCGAGGCCGTGCCAACCCCGGCGGGCGCCCGCCCGGCCGCCGAGGCCGGAGATGAGCGGGACGCCGCCGCCGTGGCCAGCGGCAGGTCGACGACGAACGACTGGCGGGGCCCGGTGCCTGCTCCCGCAGCCTGCACGACCAGCACGCCCGCAAGGCGACTCCAGGGCGCGACCGGCACGGCCGCCGCGCGCAGCTCGAGCACCTGCTCCTCCCCCTGCCGATGCAGTTTCTGTTCCGCTGCCGCGTCCATCAGGCCTTCGTCGAAGGGAAAGAAGCTCGCCGCGTCGATGACGACCGCCGACGGCGTCTCGAGGCGCAGGCTGGCGCCGCTGTCGTGTCGCGCCGCCGACAGCCGCCAGCCGGCGGGCGCTGCGACCGCCGGCCAGCGCGCCCGCGCTTCGGCGAAGGCGGCGACCCGCGCCGGGTCGGGGCGGGCGACGGCCGACACCGGCAGCGTGAGCGCGAGCGTCGCCGACTCGGGAATGCACACGTCCTCGCAGACCAGCCAGCGCACGCGCGCCAGCAACGGCAGCTCGCCGGCCGCGTAGGCTGCGGGAACGCTGATCGGTACGGCCAGCGTCACCTCACCCGTATGCCCGAAGTTGGTCAGCGGACCGACGGGCAGACGCTCGGGGGTCGGCCAGCGGATGTCGCCGGCGCTGACACCGCGGGGCAGTTCCCAGGCAATGCTCGGCGGGTACCCGGAATCGCCGGGGTTTTGCCAATAGATGTGCCAGTTCGGCTGCAGGCGGAAACGCAGGCCCACCCATGTCGTCGCACCACGGGCCGCCGTCGCCTGTTCGGCGACGAGGACCACGCTGGCATGCGGCGTGCGCGCTTCGGCCGCCGGCGCCGTGGTCGCCCACGCGCCGCCAGCCGGCGGGACGAGACAGGCGAAGAGCAGCAAGAGAAGCAGGCGGAGGGTCATTTTCCTGTCTTGTTCGGTGCAGCGTTGCCGATCGACCATCGGGTCGTCGCCGTGGTTCCATCGGCGAGCGGGTCGGTCAGCAGGTTCCCGGTGCCGGGCGTTTGACGCGGGCACCTGCGTGCTCGCGTGCCGGCGAACCGGCGAGGCGCCGTCCGGGCCGTGGGCCGTGGTAGTCGTTCCAGAGCTGGCGGGCGAGGATGGCCGCATTCATGGCGCGGCAATCGGCGACAGGGCCTTGACCTTCTCCGCCACGATCCGGCACGCGGCGAGCAGGTCGGTCACGATGCGCTCGTCGATGTTGAGATCGCCTTCGTACTCGCCCAGGTTGCGCAGTTCGTGGCACTTGGAGAGCACGCGCCAGACCTCCGGGCCCAGCTCCAGCGCGTGTGGCAGCAACTGGAAGACGATGTAACGGTTGCTGGAGCGATAGCCGTGCCAGCGCAGCGCGGCCGACCACAACGCATGCGCCGCGTTGTAGCCGAGGTCGAAGCGGCTCTCGAGCGATAGCGTGGGGATGCCCGCGTCCCTCAGCCGCGCCAGACCCGAGCGCTTGAGGCCGGCAAACTCGTTGGCGTCGGGCGGCTCCGCCTTCAGCGGCTTGCCGGGACCGCAGAGGCTTTCAACGGCCGAGGGCATCTTCGCCTCCGATCAGCCACAACTTGGGTTGCGCGAGCACACGCGTCACGAACGCATCCTTGCGCTCGACGCGCCTGGCCAGTTCCTGCGGCGTGTAGATCGTCGGGTTGACGGTGCGGCCGAGCCGGCTACCCACGGCCTCCAACTCCGCGTACAGGTCGGAGTAGGCAAGGTCGTCGCTGACCAACATCAGGTCGATGTCGCTGGACGCCGTGTCTTCGCGCCTGGCGATCGACCCGTACACGAAGGCTGCCCGGATGCGCGCGGCGATCGGCGCCAGCGCATCGCCCAGGGGCCCGGCCAGTCCCACCGTCTTCTTCACGATGCCGCACAACTCGGCGTAGATCGGCGCCTTGGAATTGGCCTGGTAGTGCTTCTGGTTGCCCACGGTGCGCACGGTCACGAGACCGCTCTGCGCCAGACGTGCCAACTCGCGCTGCACGGCACCGGAGCCGGCGCCCGCCAGGCCGATCAACTCGGTGGCGTAGAAGCTGCGCTCGGGCTGGCCGAACAGCCACGCCAGCACGCGCTGCTGCGTGCCGGAGAACAGTGCGTCGGCGAGGCTGGTCGAGCGCAGATTTCCCGGGGGCGTCGCCGCCTTCTTGCTCATACCCATAATGGGCATGATCATACCCGAATTGGGCATTCGCGTGCCGGTTCCCTGGCCAGCCGCGGCACGGGCGTCATGGGACCCTGAACGCCATGGCCAGAACGCCCTGCCGCAGCGCCTGCGCGCGCTTCAGGTTTGTATCGACCCCGGCTTCGACCGGCCCGCTGGCGAAGCCCGTTCAACCCCGGCGGGCGCCTGACCGGCCGACAAGGCCGGAGATGAGCGGGCCGTCACCGCGGCGGCCAGCGGCAGCTCGACGACGAACGACTGGCCAGGCCCGCCGCTGCCTGCTCCCGCAGCCTGCACGACCAGCACGCCCGCAAGGCGGGTCCAGGGCGCGACCGGCACGGCGGCCGCGCGCAGCTCGAGCACCTGCGCCTGGCCCTGCCGCTGCAGCGTCTGCTCCGCTGCCGCATCCATCAGTTCTTCGTCGAAGGGAAAGAAGCTCGCCGCGTCGATGACGACCGCCGACGGCGTCTCGAGGCGCAGGCTGACGCCGCTGTTGTGTCGCGCCGCCGACAGCCGCCAGCCGGCGGGCGCTGCGACCGCCGGCCAGCGCGCCCGCGCTTCGGCGAAGAGGCGGCGACCCGCGCCGGGTCGGGGCGGGGGACGGCCGACACCGGCAGCGGGAGCGCGAGCGTCGCCGATTCGAGAATGCACACTTCCTCGCAGACCAGCCAGCGCGCGCGCCAGCAGCCGCAGTTCGCCGGCCGCGAAGGCCGCGGGAACGCTGATCGGTACCGCCAGCGTCACCTCGCCCGTATGGCCGAAGTTGGTCAGCGGACCGACGGGCAGACGCTTGGGGGTCGGCCAGCGGATGTCGCCGGCGCCAACACCACCGGGGAGTTCCCGGGCAATGCTCGGCGGGCATCCCGAATCGCCGGGGTCTTGCCAGTAGATGTGCCAGCGCGGCTGCAGGCGGAAGCGCAGGCCCACCCAAGTCGTCATGCCACGGGCCGCCGTCACCTGTTCGGCGACGAGGGCCACGCTGGCATGCGGCGTGCGCGCTTCGGGCACCGGCACCGGGGTCGCCCACGTGCCACCGGCCGCCGGGACGAGGCAGGCGAAGAGCGGCAAGAGAAGCAGGCGGATGTTCATTTTTCTGTGTTGTTCCCCGGCATCAGCACCGCTATCCTCGCATATCGGCCAGCAAGGTTCCCCCTCAGCGCACCCCGAGTATCCATCCCTCGCGCGAAGCTAGCTTCATTTCGGCGGAAGTGAGCGGTGGACTGAAGTAGCCGGCTTCGAAGCCGATCATTGCTCCTCCGGGCGAGCCCCGTTCAGGTCGGCGGCGATCAGCCGGAACTGCTCCAGCGCAGCCTCCAGATCGTCCACGATCTCCTGCGCGATGACCTCCGGCGGCGGCAGGTTGTCGCTGTCGGCGAGGCTCTCGTCCTTGAGCCAGAAGATGTCGAGGCTCACCTTGTCGCGCGCCACCAGCTCGTCGTGCTCGTACACGCGCCAGCGCCCGGCCGGGTTCTCGGCACTCCACGTCGCCTGGCGCCGGTGCCGGTTGGCCGGGTTGTAGAGCGCCACGAACTCGTCGAGATCCGCCCGCTTCAGCGGGTTGGTCTTCAGCGTGAAGTGCTTGTTGGTGCGCAGGTCGTAGATCCAGAGCTTTCGGGTCCACGGCGTCTCGCTGGCCGGCTTCTTGTCGAAGAAGATCACGTTGGCCTTCACGCCCTGCGCGTAGAACAGGCCCGTGGGCAGGCGCAGCAGGGTGTGCACATCGCACTCGTGCATCAGCTTGCGGCGGATGGTCTCGCCGGCGCCGCCTTCGAACAGCACGTTGTCGGGCACCACCACGGCGGCGCGGCCGTGGGGCTTGAGCAGCGTCTTGATGTGCTGCACGAAGTTGAGCTGCTTGTTGCTGGTGGTGGCCCAGAAGTCATCGCGCTCGACGATGTCCTTCTCGGTGGAGGTCCTGCCGTCCTCGCCGACGATCATCGTGCTGGACTTCTTGCCGAAGGGTGGGTTGGCCAGCACCACGTCGAAGCGCTCGCCGGGGTCGGCCGCCAGCGCGTCGGCCACCCTGACGGGGACACTCTTCTCCGAGCCGATGCCGTGCAGCATCAGGTTCATCGCACACACGCGCGCGGTCGCCTGCACCAGCTCCCAGCCGCGGAAGGCGCCTTCCTTGAGATGGCGCTTCTCGTCGCGGGTGAGGTTGGGGTAATGGTGCGCGAGGTACTGGTGCGCGGTGAACAGAAAGCCGCCGGTGCCGCAGGCCGGGTCGCAGATCAGCTCGCCGGGCCTGGGCGCGATGCAGTCCACCATCGCCTGGATCAGCGCGCGCGGCGTGAAGTACTGGCCGGCGCCGGACTTGGTGTCCTGCGCGTTCTTCTCCAGCAGGCCCTCGTAGGCGTCGCCCTTCACGTCGGCCCCCATCGCCGACCAGTCCTCGGCGTCGATCAGGTCGACGATCACCCGCCGCAGCTTGGCCGGATCCTGGAACTTGTTCTGCGCCTTGCCGAAGATCAGTGCCAGCGTCCCCGGCTGCCTGCTTAGCTCTTCCAGCGTGTGGCGGTAGTGGTCGAACAACGCATCGCCGTCGCGGGCCAGCAGCGCGGGCCAGGCGTAGGGCGTGGGGATGGGGCTGGGCTGGTGGTACGGCGAACGGCTACGCTCGTCTGCCATCTTGAGGAACAGCAGGTAGGTGAGCTGCTCGACGTAGTCGCCATAGCTCATCCCGTCGTCGCGCAGGACGTTGCAGTAGTTCCACAGTTTCTGAACCAGAGTCGCGGAGTTCATTTGTCGTCGCGGCGCAGGGTGAGCCGGGATTGCTCGCGAGCACCTGCTTGCTCGCGTGCCGTCGCACCGGCGATGCTCTGTCCGAGCCGTGGGCCGTTGCAGTGGTTCCAGAGCTTCTGGACGAGGGTGGAAGTGTTCATTCGTCTTCGGTGCGCTGGTTCTCGAGGTGCGCCCGTGATACCGCTGCGGCTTCCCGCAGCTTGCGTTGCAGCACCTCCTTGGGCGGCAGCACGGTCAGGTATTCGGCAACGTGGATGCCGGTCTTGTCGAGTTCCAGAAGCTCGATGCGTCCGCGGTCCTTCCCGGTGCACAGGATGATGCCGATGGGAGGCTCCTCGCCCGCCTTGCGTTCGTACTTGTCCAGCCAGCGCAGGTACAGCTCCATCTGTCCCTTGTGTTCGGGGCGAAAGCGATCGAGCTTCAGTTCCACCACCACCAACCGCCTAAGGTCGCGCTGGTAGAACAGCAGGTCGAGGTAGAAGTCCTCGTCGTCGACCGTGATGCGCTTCTGCCGAGCCAGAAACGCGAAGCCGCTGCCCAGCTCCAGGATGAAGCGCTCCATCTCACGCAGGATGGCGGCCTCGAGATCCTTCTCCTGGTAGGTGTCCTTCAGGCCGAGGAAGTCGAGCAGGTAGGGATCGCGCAGCACCAGATCGGTGGAGACACGGTCTTCGTCGCGCAGCGCGGCCAGCTCCATGCGCGCCAGATCGGCTGGCTTGCGCGACAGCGCCGTGCGCTCGTAGAGCATGCCGCCGATCTTGTCGCGCAGCGTGCGCACGCTCCAGCGCTGGGCGCGGCACATCTCGGCGTAGAACTCGCGTTGCAGCGGCTCCTTCAGCGGCAGCAGCGCGAGGAAGTGCGACCAGCTCAATTCTCGTATCAGCGATACGACCATCTTCTCGTCTGGGAAGACCTGCGCAAACTGGATCATCCGGCGCAGGTTCTTCTCGCCAAAGCTGCTGCCATACTCAGTCTCCAATTGTCGCGACAGCGATACGACAATGTGCTCGCCGTAGGCGGCGCGGTCTCCGGTCAGCACATCGGCATGAATACGGCGGCCGATGCGCCAGTAGAGCAGCGTCAGCGTCGCATTGGCCGTTGCGGCCACATGCGATCGCGCATCGGCGACGAGGCGGCGGATATCGGCGATCAGCGCATTGCCGACCGAGTCAGCCTTGGCGGACTTGCTGCTAGTAGCCTTCCGAGTCACCATCCGATCAGGCTCCCGAAATACGAGGCACCGGCCCCAGGCGGCCCCACGCGCCGCAGCTTGGCCGGGTCCTGGAGCTTGTTCTGCGCCTTGCCGAAGATCAGCGCCAGCGTGCCCGGCTGCCTGCCCAGCTCTTCCAGCGTGTGGCGGTCGTGGTCAAACAGCGCATCGCCGTCCCTGGCGAGCAGCGCGGGCCAGGAGTAAGCCGCGGGGATGGGGCTCGGCTGGTGGTACGGCGGGCTGCTGCGCTCGTCCGCCATCTTCAGGAACAGCAGGTAGGTGAGCTGCTCGACGTAGTCGCCGTAGCTCATGCCGTCGTCGCGCAGGACGTTGCAGTAGTTCCAGAGTTTCTGGACGAGCAAAGTGCTGCTCATCTGGCGATCGTCATCTCGGCCTCGACCGATTCCTCATCGCCCTGGACGTCCTCGCCTTCTTCGGCCACCTCGCCGGCATACGCGGGCTTGCCAGTCGCCTGCTCGATCAGGCGCAGCAGCTGCTTCTGCCGATCGGCCATGAAGGCATCGAAGCGATTGCGTCGCACGGTAGCCGGGTCTATGAGATGTGAGCGCAGAAAACCGTCCAGCCTCGTGGGGTCGATGGCCGGCGTCGCGCTGTCGCCCTTTTCCAGCTTCGCCAGGTACTGGGACGGCGCCACACCACCAATGATCCGGTTCGTGCGGAACGACAGCGGCGTCTTGTTGATGATCGAGTCGTACACCGCCGGCTTGATGCCTTCCTTCTTGCACCAGTCCTGCGGAAAGATGTGGTGAATGTCGACGTTTTCGCCGAAAAACACCGTGTGGTCGAACTTCTGGCCGGATCGGAAGTCCTGCGCCCCTTCCTTCATCAACAGCGCGTTGATGCCCTTATAGGCGGCTGAGAGGCGCATGCGCATCGTCTTCAGCCGGTCGGCGCGGAAGATGGTCTCGCTCACGGTCGAGGGCTCGGGGCCGCCCTTCAACCACGCAGGCACTTCCATGAAGTCGCGCGCGATGCGCGACTCCACCGCTGCGCCGTAAAGCTCGCCGAACACGCCGTTCCAGTACCAGCGCACGAGCTTGGCCCGGTACGCATCGTGTTCCCAGGCATCGCCGATGTCGGCAATGACAATCGCTAGCGGCACGATCTGCGACTGGTAGGGCACGTCGAAGATGCGGTAGATGTGCAACATGTGCAGGAACTTCGCCGCCTGCACGAAGCCGTGCTCCACCTGCTTCTCGTACTGCTTGTAGGCCGCCAGCGGCAGGTTCAGCAGCGCCTGCCGGTTACCGGTGACGGCCGGCAGCTCCTTGCCCTGCTTGCCCGCCTGCTCTGCCTCGCGCCGCCGTTCGCGCGTATGGAAGAGCGAGATAGCCTGCAGGAAATCCGTGTTGCCGACGCCGGCGATGATGCCGGCCTCGGAGTCCGCGGGCCGCATCGTGTCCACGAATCGGCGGTGCCGCCCTTTGGCGGTTTCGTCGCCGTACCAGTCCTTGCGCAGTTCGTGCCCGTCGGCCGCGTACATGGCCGTCACCAACTCGAACGCGTCGAGCGGCTTGCCGCCGGTGTTGACCTTCTCGAACACCACGCACACCGCCTCCTTGGACGTCGAGCGGTCGAGCGAGATCAACGGCACGCGGTAGTACTTGAAGTTCTCCAGCACCTGACGCTTGAAGCTGCGGAAGGTCTCGCGCACTGCCTCGTTCTCGTCGCCGCGCCAGTACTTGTCGAAACCGTCCTGCCAGCGGTCCCAGTCGAACACCTGTGACACCGGGTACATCAGCTCGGCGTACTCCTTCTCGGGCGACGAGAGGTCGGTCACCACCTCGCGGCCGAAGTCCGTGCGGATCACACGGTCCTCGGGCACGCCGACGATGCACTCCTCGCGGTCGACCGCGGCGTCCAGCGCCTTGCGGATGTCGATGTAGAACCAGCGCCTGACTTTCTTGTTCTTGGGCGTGACCGTCTCGACCACCTTGCCCCGCAGCGTGACCTGGTAGAGCGAGGTCATGCGCTGCTGGCCGTCCAGCAGCAGCGACTGCGGCGTGGCCTGCCGCGCCTCTGGCGGCGCCCCTTCGACCGGCCGGGGCTTGAAGTTCACCTGGCCGCCGCTGTCCAGCGTCATCAGCGCGCCCACCGGGAACGCACGCGACACCGAGGCGATCAGGCTCTTGATGCGGTCTTCGTCCCACACCCAGCTGCGCTGGAAGTCGGGCAACTGCAGCGCGCCGCGGTGGCAGTCCTCCAGCAGCTTGTGCAGGTCGTAGGGGTTGGTCTGGAACGTGGTGCCGGCCATCTGGTGCTTCCTCTGGTAATTCTAGGCGGCGCCCGCAGTCGCCATCGCTCGTGGGCCTGTTGTTCCACTGCCATCCGGCGGCGCACCCGAAAACGCGCGCGTCAGCACCGCCTGCCGCAGCGCCTGCGCGCGCTTGAGGTTCGCGTCGACCTCGGCCTCGACCTCGCGGACGATGGAGAGGCGGCGGTCGACTTCGGCAACGATGCGTGCCTGTTCACCGAGTGGCGGAAGAGGCAAGACAAGCTTGCGGCAGGTTGAGACCTGGACATTGAACTGGCCTGCCGTTGCTTTGGAAGTTCTCTCGATCCGGCGCTGGACAGGCGGGGCCATCAGCCAGTACGCGAGCAGGTGGTTCAGGATGCGTGGGCCGACTCGGAAGGTCACTATGGCCTGATTGATGTTCCATTCCGGGAAGGAATCGGGGACGAGCGACACCTTCCCGAGCGGCGGGCCGACGATGTTCATCAGCACATCGCCCGCCAGGCAACGTGAGCGGGCAAGTTGTCCGTCATGGATCGCTCGGCGGATGAACGTGGGCTTCAAGGTGAAGTCCAGCGACCCGTCGAAACCGAGGTTGTAGACCTTGATGAACGGAACCTCGCCGGCTCCGCTCGCCATCTCTTCTGGCTTCGGCGTGGAACCACTGGCAACGACTTCGCAAACCTCCGCGGTAGACGCCCACGACCAACCGGAGGGCAAGTCGATGGCCGGTGCGAACTCCGGTCGCTCCGTGTTGGCCGGGAGAACGGTGCGCTCGAGTAGTTCCCCGCCTATCGCAGCCGAAAGGATCGCGGCGGCTTGACGCTTGAGGTTGGCCTTGACCCGCTTGAGGTTGGCGACGGCTTCATCGAGGCGGGAGAACTGCTTTTCGAGTTCGGCGACGATCTCGTCCTGCTCGTGCAGCGACGGGAACGGTAGCGGAATGTCCTCGACCGTACGCGAGGAGAGATGCTTGACTGTCACCGACGATGTCGCGTCGTTGATCGCCTTCAAGTAGCCCGGGAGCGCGAAATCCAGGTAGCGCGGGTGGTACTGGTCGCCGTGCAGTGTGACCTTGCAGACCCGCTGATTCAGCAACCCTCGCGGACCACGCCAACGGGCGCAGTTGAAGTCACCGTCCATGCCAATTAACAGGTCACCTGGCTCGACGATGTATCGCTCGTCAAACTCACCAACGTAGTTCGTATCGGTCACGTCGCTGCCGACGTCGCGAATGCGGATCAAGGGCACGCCGTCGCCTTTGGTGAATTGCGTGGACTTAAAGGCGCCGCCATTCAACACGGAAGCGATCTCGCGCAGGCGGATGCGCTTCCAGTGCGGGCGAACACCCAGCAGCGAGTTGCGGCTGCCGTGGACGATCTCGTCCACTGATACGGTCAGCGCCATGGGTACGTCACCAGCCCTCTGGGCTCGCTCGCATTCGGTTTGCCGTCGATCCCTGGCAAGCCGGAGCCCCTCGCCGGGTAGCTCATGCGGCGCACTCCCGATTCAACTCATCGATCACTCGCGGCAACTTCGCCCCGAAGAGCTGATGCACCCGCCCCAGCCCGCCACGCTGGTCGAACGGCGCATAGCCGAAATCCTCGGCCTCGATGCCGAGGTTGCCGGCGATGTGCTCGGCCATCTTCTCCAGCCACCAGCGCTGCTCGTCGGTGAAGGCTTTGCCCGCCGCTTGCTGTTGCGCCAGCCAGGCCCTGAAGTTGGCGGCCACCCGTTCCGGGTACGGCACCAGCTCGTTCTCCTGGTGCATGGCGTAGCGCACCAGTGAGACGAGGTCGGTCAGGATGCGGCGGCGGCTCGCGCCCCGCACTTTCCCCTCTCCCGTGCTCTGGTCCAGCGCGGCATAGGCCTGCCAGAGCTGGCTTTCGGTCCACAGGTGCGGCGGGGCCTGCAGCGTATCGGCCAGCGCCTGCAGGTCTTCGAACTTCAGCGGCGCCTTGGTGGGGCGCTTGTAGAGGATCTGCAGCGCGGTGATCTCGTCGCGATGAAGCTCAATGAAGGCTTCGAAGCTCTGCACGATGCCCTGCGCGCGCTCGCGCGCGGCCTCGGAGAAGCCGGCTTCGAGCACGCGGTCCTGGGTGACGGTGTCGATCACCAGCTCCTTCTGCTGCTTCAGCGTCAGGATCAGCGTGCGCAGCGCGGGGTTGGAGAGCGACTCGACGGCATGACGCAGCGCGGCCTCGGTCTCCTGCGGCGAGCGGTCCTCGCGCGGGTCCAGCGCCTGCACGATGCCGCGCGAGAGTTCCTTCAGGCCCAGCCCGCCGGCTTCGCTCACCACCCTGGCGCGCTCGGCGTCGCTGAGCTGCGCGTCCAGCCGCGCCAGGCGCACGGCCACGCTGGAGAGCACCTCGGGCTCCACGTTGCCCAGGCTCACGGCCTGCAGCAGCGCCGCCAGCGGCACGCTCTTCTTCTGGTCCATCGGCCGGCTGTCGGTCTTGTCGCGCTCGCACACGCCCACGCAGTCGACGATGACGAAGTGGTCCTTGTGCACGTGCTCGCCGGGGTTCACGCCGCGCAGGTCATCGTCCCTGATGACGCGTACGCCGCGGCCCTTCATCTGCTCGAAGAAGCTGCGGCTCTTCACGCTGCGCATGAAGACCACGATCTCCACCGGCTTGATGTCGGTACCGGTGGCGATCATGTCCACCGTGACGGCAATGCGCGGGTAGTAGCTGGTGCGGAAGGCCTTGATCAGGTTCTCGGGCGTGTCGCCGGTGGTGCGGTAGGTGATCTTCTGCGCGAACTCGTTGCCGCGGCCCCACTCCTCGCGCAGGATGCCGACGATGGCCTCGGCGTGGTTGTCGTCCCTGGCGAAGACCAGCGTCTTGGGCAGTTCCTGCCGCTGCGGAAAAAGGTCGGTCTGCCAGCGGTCGCGCAGCGTGCGGGCGATGGTGCGGATCTGGTCGGGCGTCTGCACGCTGCGGTCCAGCTCCTCGGGCGCGTACTCGAAGTCGTCGTCCAGCTGCCAGTCGCGCCGGGCGCGAGTGGGCTTGTCCAGCACCTGCAGCCAGTAGCCGGCCTCCACCTTGCTGCCGGCCTCGGTGACCTCGGTCCTGATGCGGTAGACGTCGTAGTTGACGTTCACGCCGTCGGCCACTGCCTGCGGGTGGCCGTACTCCATGACCAGGTTCTGGTTGAAGAAGCCGAAGGTCTGCTTGTTGGGCGTGGCGGTCAGGCCGATCAGCGAGGCGTCGAAGTACTCCAGCACCTGGCGCCACAGGTTGTAGATGGAGCGGTGCGCCTCGTCGGTGACGATGACGTCGAAGGTCTCGATCGGGAACGCGGGGTTGTAGTCGATGGGCTCCGGTTCCTTGAACAGGCTTTCCACGCGCTCGGTGGATTCCTCGTCGGCTTCTTCCGGGAGCTCGCGGCCCTTGAGCATCGAGAACATGCGCTGGATCGTGCTGATGCAGACACGGGCGGTCTTGTCGAGGTTGTTGCTGGTGAGGTGCTGGACGATGAACTCCTCGCCGAACTTGTAGTTGTTGACGGGCGAGACGTACTGGTCGAACTCCTTCTTGGTCTGCCGGCCAAGGTTGCCGCGGTCCACCAGGAACAGCACGCGCCGCGCGCCCGCGAACTTGATCAGCCGGTAGATGAAGCTGATGGCGGTGAAGGTCTTGCCGGAGCCTGTCGCCATCTGGATCAGCGCGCGCGGCTTGTTCTGCGCGAGGCTCTTCTCCAGGTTGCGGATGGCGGTGATCTGCGCCGGCCAGAGTTTGCAGTCGGACCACTCGGTGACGAGTTCGGGCATGGCGCGGACGCGGGCGCGGAAGGTGCCGAGGTCGTAGCCCGCCGGGGCTTCGGCAACACCGCTGGGGGTGCCGCCTTCCGCCGGGGCAGCGTCGAGGAACTCGGCCAGCGTCTCGGGTCGGTGGAACGCGAACACGCCACGGGCGCGCGGCTCCGGGTCGAGGCCGTTGGTGAAGTGCGTTTCCAGCCCGGTCGATTCGTAGAGGAAAGGCATTGGCCGCCGCCATGCTGGCAGCGCCGCGGGCAGACCCTGTGCGTAGCGTGCCGATTGGGCCTCGACGCCGCTGAGCGTCGCGCACTGCTTCTTGGCTTCAATCACGCCGCCGGCCCTGCCGTCGAGGTACAGCAGGTAGTCGGCGAAGCCGTGGCCGGATGCCAGCGGGAACTCGCGGATCGCCACCCCGCGCGCCGCGCGAATGTCGGCGGCGGAAGCGTCGCAGACCTGCCAACCGGCGGCGACGAGCAGCGCGTCGATCCGGCGCCGTGCATCCTGTTCTGCCTGCCCCACGCCCCCCCCAGCCAGAAGCGAATCCATGACGCCGGTGATCGTAACACACCGGCCCGCCGCGCTGACGGCCGGCAGTGCCGGCCGCGGGGGACGGTTGCGGTTTCCCGCGGATTTGGCCGACACCTGCGCCGTCTCTCGCGCCGCCCGCGGCGGCGACGGCGCCTAGCGTCGTGTCGCGATGCTGGCCAGGTAGCTTCCCGAGCTTCGCCTTCAGGCTGGGCCGGATCTGCCCCTCGCCGTGCAACGCGGTCGAAGGGAATTTCCCGACGTCGCCAGCGCACGCGCTCATCACGCGGAAGCACCCAACAGCGCGTTTCCGGCTTCGGGCCGCCAACGCCGGCCCGGCAAGCCAGGAAGACAGGGCCAGGACCTTTCCCGGTAAGCGCTTGCCGAAAATCAGGCGCTGGCTGGCTGCACGGCGCTCAGTCCGCCTTGACCGGCGCCGGCGGGTTCCCCGTCCCTTCACCCGCGGGCAGGATCGGCGCCTCGGTCTTCGGCCAGTACGGGCGCATCACGAGATGGATCGGGCCGTCCGGCGCCGCCAGCCAGTTGGCTACACTGAATTTCATGTACCGTCCCTATGCATCAGCAGCATGCCGCGGTCTGGGCGCCTGCGCCAAAGGGCAGGTTGCCGCCGCACCCTTCGAACAGGCCGAAGTGGCGGTCAAAGTTGCCGATGAAGTCGAAATGCGGCGCGAACCGGGTCTCGTTCAGCATGCGCCAGGTGTTGCCGCAGACGGGGAACACCCTTCCCGTGCCGATGTCGTGATGCTTGTCCAGAACAAAGCGGTGCGGATGCGCGTCGATCGTGCCGCGATAGACCACCGCCTGACCGTAGTCCTCGCAGGCGCTTTCCAGCCCTTCGAGTCTGAACAGCCGATAGGTCGCCGAGAAGAATCGCACCCCCTGCGTGCGCGACAGGAGTTCCGGATCGGTGACCGCGAGCGGCCGATCCTCGACCAGCCGGGGATCATTGAAACCCCTCGCGTGGGCAAGGCGCAGGAAATCGTTCCAGTAAAGCGCGCCGCCCAGGCATTCGCCGTACAGCACCGGGTCGTTCCGGACGGATTCGGGCACGCGCCGGTCGGCATAGACGTCGGAAAAGTAGAACTCGCCGCCCGCTTTGAGCAGACGACGGACGCCACGCAGCACAGCCGCCTTGTCGGGCGACAGGTTGACGACACAATTGGAGACGATGACGTCGAAGCTGTCCGGTTCCAGATCGAGTTCGTCGAGGCGCTCGATGTAGCCGTGCAGAAAACGCACATTGGCAAAACCGAAGCGCTCGGCATGCCAGGCGCGATGCTGCTCGGCGACGGCAAGCTGTTCCTCGGTCATGTCCACACCGACCACCTCGCCCCGAGCTCCGACGAGCTGCGCCAGCGTATAGACATCGCGCCCGGAGCCGCAGCCGAGATCGAGCACGCGGCAGCTTTCAAGCAGCGGCGGACTGACCAGGCCGCAGCCGTAATAGCGCTGCAGCACCTCCGGCTGAATGTTTGCCAGCAATGGCCTGAGCCACGCCGGCACGCTGGAAGCATCGCAGCAGGCAGAGGTCTTCAGGTCGGCAGAGCCTGACAGTTGCTTGCCGTAATAGTCCTTCACGAGTTCGTGCAACATCCTCTCCTGTGAGTGTGCCTGCAGCGCGGGGACCGGGCGCGCGCTGAAGTTTAATGTACTGCCACCGAATCAGCACCGAATCTGAAGAAGGCGCGTGGTCCCTGCCGTGATGCCCGGGCTCATCGAAGTCTCTGGCGATGACGTGCCACGCGACGCCGACGCGAATCGCATCATCCAGACCGCAGGGTCACAGCGGTCTCGCGATTTGCCCCTGCTCAACGAGCGCCTCTACCATGAGTTCGTCAAGAAAGGTGGCAACAGCACCCCTTGCAGCAGCTCTTGGCCCTGGCTCGCAAAGGCCCGAGCGTGGTGCCGCGTCACCCGCCGGAAGGAGCGCCTCGCTGCCCGTGCGCAAGCCGATCAACGCCCCTTCTCATAGGTGCCGACCAACTGTGCTTCTGCCAGAACATGCCCCTGCATCGCCTGCTCCAGGCTCTTCCTGTTCGGTCTCTGCAAGTCGGGCAGTACGACGTCCAGCGCGTACAGCTTATGGAAGTAGCGGTGCCGTCCGATCGGCGGACAGGGGCCACCGTAGCCGGCGCGCTGCCAGTCGTTCAGCCCGTCCAGAGTCCCGGCAGGGAGCGATTCCACGGCTTCCGGCAAGCCGGAGGTGCTTGCCGGCAGGTTGTACAGCAGCCAGTGGACCCAGGTCCTGCGCGGCGCAGCCGGATCCGGCGCATCCGGATCGTCGACGATCAGGACGAGGCTCTTCGTTCCCCCCGGTACGCCGTTCCAGGCCAGCGGCGGGGAAACGTTCCTGCCCTCGCAGGTATGGAGTTTCGGAATCGATCCGTTGTGTGCAAATGCACTCGAGGTGATGCTCATGTCCATGATGTGATCTCCAGATTCAGTGGTCGCCGAAAAAGGTAGCGGGGAAGAGCGGATGCGACCGATGCACTGCTCGCCGGCAGTTTCCGGCCATCCGGTTCATGGCGACGCCGCATGCGCCCCGGCTCGATGGAATCAGAAGATGAAATCGGCGGCGCCCACGTCGGCGGCCTTGACTCCCACCAGCAACACCTCGTTGCCAGCCCAGCTGATAGACGCACCATGGTCCGTGGCGACGATCTTCAGGCTCTTGAAACCGCCAGGAACCGTACCGCGAAAGTCGAGGCGGTCGAGCCCGTCCTGGAAGTCGTTGACGACATCACGACCCCAGGCGCTTCCGAAGACGAAGGTATCCGCCCCACTGCCGCCGGTGATCGTGTCGTTGCCACCTCGACCGTCGACAACGTCCGCGCCATGACCGCCGAAGATCACATCACCGGCAGCCGTGCCGACGATCGTGTCCCGGCCGCCGCCGCCGTCGATGCTCAGCTTGCCGACGAAGGACGTGGCACTGAAGTCGAGCAGGTTGTCGTTCCAGTCGCCGAGCAGGCGCACCGCACCGCTCGCGCCCGAGGCATCGACGATCTCGACACCGTTTGCCGGCGCGAACGCTGCCAGACCGATATCGACCTTGCCGCCGTAGGCGACGATGCGGTCCGTGCCGGCGCCACCATCGTAGCGGTCGTAACCTTCAAAACCGCTGCCGACGTTGCCGGTGACCTGGAATGTGTCTCCGCCGCCACCGCCCGAGAGCCTGTCGGTGCCTGTCCCGCCGCGCAGGACGTCGTTGCCTTCGCCGCCCGACAGCGTCTGGTCACCCCAACTGCCGCCGTCGATACGGTCGTCGCCGGCACTGCCGATGATCGTGTCCCGGCCGCCGCCGCCGTCGATGCTCAGCTTGCCGACGAAGGACGTGGCACTGAAGTCGAGCAGGTTGTCGTTCCAGTCGCCGAGCAGGCGCACCGCGCCGCTCGCGCCCGAGGCATCGACGATCTCGACACCGTTTGCCGGCCCGAACGCCGCCAGACCGATATCGACCTTGCCGCCGTAGGCGACGATGCGGTCCGTGCCGGCGCCACCATCGTAGCGGTCGTAACCTTCGAAACCGCTGCCGACGTTGCCGGTGACCTGGAAGGTGTCGCCGCCGCCACCGCCCGAGAGCCTGTCGGTGCCCGTCCCGCCGTGCAGGACGTCGTTGCCTTCGCCGCCCGACAGCGTCTGGTCACCCCAACTGCCGCCGTCGATGCGGTCGTCGCCGGCACTGCCGATGATCGTGTCCCGGCCGCCGCCGCCGTCGATGCTCAGCTTGCCGACGAAGGACGTGGCACTGAAGTCGAGCAGGTTGTCGTTCCAGTCGCCGAGCAGGCGCACCGCGCCGCTCGCGCCCGAGGCATCGACGATCTCGACACCGTTTGCCGGCCCGAACGCCGCCAGACCGATATCGACCTTGCCGCCGTAGGCGACGATGCGGTCCGTGCCGGCGCCACCATCGTAGCGGTCGTAGCCTTCGAAACCGCTGCCGACGTTGCCGGTGACCTGGAAGGTGTCGCCGCCGCCACCGCCCGAGAGCCTGTCGGTGCCCGTCCCGCCGTGCAGGACGTCGTTGCCTTCGCCGCCCGACAGCGTCTGGTCACCCCAACTGCCGCCGTCGATGCGGTCGTCGCCGGCACTGCCGATGATCGTGTCCCGGCCGCCGCCGCCGTCGATGCTCAGCTTGCCGACGAAGGACGTGGCACTGAAGTCGAGCAGGTTGTCGTTCCAGTCGCCGAGCAGGCGCACCGCGCCGCTCGCGCCCGAGGCATCGACGATCTCGACACCGTTTGCCGGCCCGAACGCCGCCAGACCGATATCGACCTTGCCGCCGTAGGCGACGATGCGGTCCGTGCCGGCGCCACCATCGTAGCGGTCGTAGCCTTCAAGACCACAGCCGGCGGATCCGGTGACCCGAAAGATGTCTTCACCAGAGCCACCCTCCAGGCTGTCGTTACCCGAACCGCCGTAGATGAGGTCGTTGCCGTCACCGCCCCGGACGCGGTCGCTTCCCCAGCCGCCGTAGACGAGATCGTTGCCGGCGCCAGCGGAGATGCTGTCGTTGCCGCCGCCGGCGTTGATCTGCTCACCGCGCTCGTCGCCATCGATCGTGTTGGCTGCCTCGTCACCAAGTATGATCGGCGCCTGCCCGTAGAAGAAATTGAGCCAGGTGGCGACATCCGACAGCGAGGCATTGGCATCCCCATCCTCGTTCAGGAAGCGACCGTCGCGGATCTCGAAACCCAGGTGGTAGATGCCGTCGCCAACGGTATCGACGAGGTTGCGGCCGAAGAAGTTGGTCGTGGCGCCATTGCCCTGGACAAAGTGATAGCCGCTCACCTGATCGCCTTCGTCATCGCCGTGCAGATCGGTCCAGCGCTTGAGCAGGGCCGTGTTGCCCCGAAGCAGGCGGTTGATCTCGGACAGCTCTTCGACCGTGATCCAGCCGTCGGCATGGGCGCCGGTTCGACCGATCAGGTCGACGATGATTTTGTTCATCGCGTCGGCGGCCTTCGCCCCCTGGTTGATGTCGCCCGCCTCGGTTTGGCGCGCGAGGCCCCGATCGCTCTTGATCAGGTCGACGATGCGGTCGAGGCCGGTGCCCGTAGTGGATGCGTCCGTGAGGAAATAGTTGAGCCAGTCGGCGACATCCGAAAGCGAAGCGTTGCGATCGCCGTCCTCGTTGAGGAGATGGCCGTCCCGGATCTTGAAGCCGAGGTGATAGATGCCGTCGGCAACGGTGTTCGCCAGGTTCTCGCCAAAAAAGGTCGTCGTCGCGCCATCGTTCTGAACCTTGTGGAAACCGGTCTCCAGGCACTTCTCGTCGTCCCCGTGCAGGCGCGTCCAGTCGGCGAGACGCCCGGCGTCCGCCCGCAGGTACCTGTTCAGGGCGACGACATCCTGAACGGAAATCCACTCATCGCGGGCGACGCCGGTCGCTGACAGGGCGTCACGCAGCATCAGGTTGAGGCCATTGGCCGCATCGGCGCCGGCAGCGATCTGCGCGTCGCTGATCCGGCGATCGAGTCCGGCATCGGCCATGATCAGGTCGGTGATCCTGTCGAGGCCGGTAGCACTCGTCGAGTGATCGGTGAAGAACTGCGTCAGCCATTCCGCCACCTGCCCGACCGAGGCATTCGGATCGCCGTCCTCGTTGAGGAAACGAGCATCGCGAATTTCGAAACCCATGTGGTAGAGGCCGTCGGCTACCGTGTCGATCAGTTTCTCGCCGCGATACCGGGTGCTTCCACCATCGTCCTGAACCCGGTGAAAACCGGTCTCCGAACCCGCCTCGTCATCGCCGTGCAGCAACGTCCATTGCATCTGGAAATTGCTCCGCAGGTAGGCGTTCATCGCGCTGACTTCGGCAGCCGTGAACACCTTGTCGGCCGCAGCACCCGTCGCCTTCGCCGCCTGCACGATCAGTTGGTTCAAGCTGTTGGCTGCCTGGGCGCCCGCCTTGATGTCCTTCCCATCGGTCGCCCCTGCCAGACCGGGGTCACGATGGATGTATTCAACGATCTGGTCGAGACCGGTTCCTGTGACGCCGTAGGCGGGAGCGGTGACCAGGCTGTAGGATCGGACACCTGAACTGGTGGGCATTGTCAATTCCTCGAATGGACAGGCAGGAAGGATGGATGGAGGTGCACCGGCAAGGATGCGGGATTGCGGCTGCCGCCACGAAAATCCCGCACGACATTATAGGCAACATGGCAAGCGCCTGCTGCGGACGACGTCACGGTTGGTTGCGTCGGGCGGCCGTTGCGTCGGCAGGGCGTGATTCTGGGTGACGGCAAACCAGACTTCACGTCCTGGAACGTCGCGGAGGCAAAGTTGGCCGGCCTGGACGGGCAGCACCGGAAATTGCACACACTGTCCCCATAACAGGCGGCTTCATGCAACGCCCTCATCTCCACCTCGATTGGCTGTCGGCGGTATGGATTCCGCAGGATCCCGGTCGGCGCGATGTCGCTGCGCCGACCGCCGAACCGGCGGCAGGAGCTTCGCTCCGGGTTCTGCTCCGCCCACGGCGAAACAGCCTTGCCGGGCCCGAATTCCAGCAGCAGGTCAATTCACTGTCCGGCCCCCGTTTGCCCCGTGCCGCAGGACCGAACAGCGCCAGGCGGCGGATCCGATGGCGACGCGCCAGTCTCTCCACTTCGCCGTGCGGCGCGACGAGCGTCCTGCCAACCAGCAGACCAGGCCGACGGGATTGACAGGCATGATCCCGCGTGCTCTAGAACGCTTCGAGAGTGGCAATATCGACGACACGACAGCGGGCCTCAAGAAATCGACGTCGCTGCTGGCAGGGGCGAGATCAACGCGAATCGCCGAGCCCAAGGCGTCGAGTCGGCGCACACCGGCGCGGCGGCAAAGAGCGACAACTTCTTCGCGGTGCTGTTCAATGAGCCTTTGCCTGCTGGTCTCCATGCCCGATGCTACGCCACGAGCACGTCGCTGATCGCCGCGCGTACGCTGCGCAAATCCGCTGCGAAGAGCTGATCTGCTCTCCCCAGGCCAGCACGCGGGTCGGACGGCACGCAGGCGCAGTACTCTGCCTGGAACGTGCCACCTGCCTCTTCTTCGCCGCCGGCAGATCGCTGCAGACGCCCTCATGGACCTCGGCCGCCATGCCGGGCGACTCGCCCAGGTGGAATGCGGCTGGATGGTGTGCGCGATGTCGGCGGCGTCGCAGCCCATCTCGATGCCGCAGTTCCACGGCGCCGGTCGAGTCGACGACGCGCGGGGTCGTCGGGCATGAAGGGCAGCGCGATCGGCTGGGAACCGGCGGCGATGATCGCCTTCCGGACGTCACAAGTTGCGGCCGCGGGGACGCCCTGCGGCCCCCGACCGCTTCGCACTCGTGCGCACCGCATGGCGTGCCGGCAGACCTTGCCCGCAGGGCACGAACGGACGCATGCCCGGGGTACGGGCCGAGGCGCCGGAAAAGTGCCCCTCCGGAGGGCGCAGTTTGCCTGGCCGAGGCGCTCAGACCTGCCGCAATGGCCTGCTTACTGGATCAGTTCCTTGCCCGGGCCCTTGGTGAAGAACTCGACGACTTTTTGCACGTCGGGCGAGGCGTCACCTTTGGTGATCAGCCCGAGGGGGCGCGAGATCTGCGGCGCCTTGACCGTCTTCGCATTACCCCTGTTCTGCGCAAAGAAGCCGCCACTGACCGCGCCGATCGCTCCCTTGTCCTTCGAAACCTCGTTGATCTCCTCTCGGGTCGTCCGCACTTCGACGGCGTCGCCGACGTAATCAGCGCCGTCCATCATCTGTTTAGCAAAGACGTTGCGCGTCGCGCTGCCGGCATGACTGGTCACCACCTTGACCGGCAGATCGGGTCCGCCGACGTCCTTCCAGTTCTTGGCTTTGCCGGTGTGGATCGCCTTCAGTTGCTCCTTGCTCAGGCTGGCGACTGGGTTGTCCTTGTGGACGATGACGACGATCGAGTCCCTGGCCAGTTCGTAGAACTTCAGGTCGGCCGGAGCGGTGAACGTGGCGCCCGCGTCGGCCGCCTGCTTCTTGGCGCTATCGATCGCTTCGGCGAGTGTTTCCGACGCCGCGGCGACGGTGACCTTGCCATCGGCGAGCGCCATCATGCCCTTGCCCGTTCCGACACCCTGGAACTTGGCGTCGATGCCCGTGACTTCCTTCAGCTTCACGGCACCTGGCTCGACGATGCGCTTCTGGACCGTGGTCGAGCCCGAAATGATGAGTTCGACGGCAAACGCAGGTGCTGCGATCAGGCCGGCGACGGCGGTGGCAAGGGTCAGGGCAAGCAGGTCTTGTTTCACGAAAATCCTCCAGCGGTCAGTGGAAAAACGGGCGACCCGACACACGGCGAACGGCAACCGCCGCCCGGTCGGGTCAACTCAAACGGAAGCGTGCAACCAGTTGCTGCAGTGTCTCGGCCGTCTGCGACATCCGCGTGGCGGAGTTCCCCGCCTCGACGACGGCATCACGCGTCTCTTCCGAGATCCGAGCGATGTCCTCGATGTTGTGGGCCACCTGCTGACTGCCGGTGGCCTGCTCGCGCGACGCATCGGCGATTTGCTTCGCCAGCGAAGTCACCGCCTCGGCGGCACCCAGGATCTGCCGCAACTGCTCGCCGACCTGACGCGAATGTTCCGCGTCCGCCTCCATACCCACGCGAACGCTTTCCATCGCGCTCACCGCGCCGGTCGTACGATGACTGATCTCGCTTACCTTGCTCGCGATGTCGGCCGTGCTCATCGCGGTGCGCTCGGCCAGCTTCCTGACCTCGTCGGCCACCACCGCGAAACCGCGGCCCTGTTCACCGGCACGCGCCGCTTCAATGGCCGCGTTGAGTGCCAGCAGGTTGGTCTGGTCGGCAATCTCCTTGATGACATGGGCTATGCCACGAATGTTCTCGACCGACGACGCCAATTCGCGGATCAGCGCATCCGACTGGCCGACTGCCCCCAGCAACGAGTCGAGTTCGTGCAACGTGCTCTGCATGACCTCGTTGCCTGCTCGGGTCAGGGACTGCGCCTGGCGCGACGCCTGGCTGACGCCCTCGGCGTTTTCGGATACGGCACTGACCGACACCGAAATCTCCTCCATCGCTGCGCTGACCGACACGATGCGTTCATTCTGGACGTTGGCGTGTTCGGTCGCCGCTGCCGTCCGGCTCGACAGGTCGACCGCGAGTTGCGACACCCGGTCGCCCTCGGCGCGAATCCGGCCGATCAGTTCGGCCAGGCTCTGGCGCATGGACTCCAGGGCCACGACCAGCGTGCCGACCTCGTCCTGGCCGCTGGCACGGATCGAGCCGGACAGGTCGCCGTCAGCGACCCGGCGCGCAAATTCCAGCGCCGACCTGAGCGGGACGACGACGCTGCGGAGGATCAACCAGGCCATCGCGACGCCCGCGGCGACACCGATCAGCGTCAGGGCCAGCAGAATCGTCTGCGTGGACGCGACGTACTTCCCGGCGGCCGTCGCCGTAGCGTTCGCAGCCTCCGTCTTGCTGCGGAAGAACTCTGCAATACCGGTATCGAGCCGCAGCTGGACCGGCCGGATCGCCTCCAGGATGTGCCGCCGCGCGCCATCGTAATCGGCGACGTCGATCAGTTCGGCGCCCTTGGCGACCTCCTGGACAAACACCGGGAGGTCCCTTGCCGTCGCCTGCAATGCCGCTGCGTCCTCCGCCTTGCCTGAGTCGACCAGCTTGAGCAGGTCCGCCTGCGCCGTTTCCGCGACCTTGCGGTTCTCCGCGATCAGCTTGAGCGATGCCCTCTGGACCTTCAGGCTTTCCTGTCCGACGACGTCACGAATCCCCGTGCCGATCTGCAGGACCGCGACCTGGAGCACGCCGGCGCGTTGCAGGATCTGCATGTCGCGCTCAGCGACGTTCTGGAGGTCGCGTCCAAGGCCGCGGATCGACAGCGTCGCGGCGAGGGAGACCATGATCAACAGGCCCAGCAGGAATGCGAACGACACGGTCATCCGCCCGGCGACGGAAAGGTGTTTGAACATTGAGCTGACCTCGGGGCAACAGGTTGGGCGGATCTGCAGCACCCCGTCAGCTCGTCGGGCAGCGGTGGGCTGCCGTGGAGCCAACGGTAGCGCGCATTGTAGGGCATGAAGAACCTGCAGGGAACGTGGGAAATCAAGCGATTCCGGCGAAACCCGATGAAATTCCTCCACAAGATTCGTCTCTGTTGCGCAAAGGCCTTCGGAATGTTGAAGGAAGAGGGAAAATCCATGCAGCGGACACCGACGGCAGCGCCGATGGTTGTTGCGCCGTGGTGGGTGATGCGATGGATACGAGAATTCCCGACCTGGGCAATCAGGCCCCGGCCCCGCAGTTGGGCAACCATGCTGCCGGTGCGACGGCTGCGCTGTCGGTGCTCCCGCTTGTCAGCACGCGAGTCCGGGTACAGCTTCCTCTGCTGCCACTCTCGGTGACAGTACTGGAAAGTCTGTCGGACGGCCGGCCGGTCCGTCGCTGATGCCCGGCGCTGTCGCTTCAATGTTCCGGCTCACCGTCCCCTTCCGGCCAGAGCCGCACGCGCCGCCGGTCGGCGAGCAACCGGACACGAAGGCACCGGGCCGCCGCAGTGTCGTGCGGCGGCCCGATCATCCTTCAGGAACCCGTTGCCCCTACCTCTTCTTCACCGCGGGCAGATCGGTGCACACGCCCTCATGGACTTCTGCCGCCATGCCGATCGATTCGCCCAGCGTCGGGTGCGGGTGGATCGTGTGCGCGATGTCGGCGGCGTCGCAGCCCATCTCGATGGCAAGGCAGACTTCGCCGATCATGTCGCCGGCTTCGGTGCCGACGATGCTGCCGCCGATGATGCGGTGCGTCGCCTCGTCGAAGATCAGCTTGGTGAAACCCTCCTCGCGGCCGTTCGCCAGCGCGCGCCCGGACGCCGCCCACGGGAACACGCTCTTGCCGTAAGTGATCCCTTCGACGCGGCATTGCTCCTCGGTCTTGCCGGCCCAGGCGATCTCGGGATCGGTGTACGCGACCGACGGGATCTGCAGCGCATCGAAACAGCGCTTGCTGCCGTGCGCGGCCTCGGCGGCGACGTGCCCTTCGTGCACGCCCTTGTGCGCCAGCATCGGTTGGCCGACGATGTCGCCGATGGCGAAGATGTGGGCGACGTTGGTCCGCTGCTGCGCGTCGACCGGGATGAAACCACGGTCACTGACGGCGACGCCGGCCTTCTCGGCGGCGAGCTTGCGGCCGTTCGGCGCGCGGCCGACGGCGACGAGGACGAGGTCGAAGCGCTCGCTTTCGCCGCTGCTGTAGCTGACATCGATGCCTTCGGGGGTCGCTGCGGCGGCGACGACGCCGGTATTGAGCAGGATGCGGTCGAAGCGGTGGGCGTTCCTCTTCTCCCAGACCTTGACCAGATCCCGGTCGGCCCCGGGCATCAGCACGCCGCCAAGCTCGACGACGGTGATGCGCGACCCGAGCGCGGAATAGACGCTCGCCATTTCCAGGCCGATGATGCCGCCGCCGACGACCAGCATGCGTTGCGGAATCTGCCGCAGTTCCAGGGCGCCGGTCGAGTCGACGACGCGCGGGTCGTCGGGCATGAAGGGCAGCGCGATCGGCTGCGAACCGGCAGCGATGATCGCCTTCTGGAAGCGGATCAGCCTGCTGCCGCCGGCGGCCAGCGCGACCTCGAGATGGTTGGCGTCGACGAACTGGCCGACGCCCTGCACGACCTCGACCTTGCGCCCCTTCGCCATGCCGGCAAGACCGCCGGTCAGCTTGCCGACGACCTTGTCCTTGTGCGCGCGCAGCCGGTCGAGGTCGATGCTCGGCGCGCCGAAGCTGACGCCGCAGTCGCCCATGTGCTGCGCCTCGTCCATGACCGCGGCGACATGCAGCAGCGCTTTCGACGGGATGCAGCCGACGTTGAGACAGACGCCGCCAAGCGTCGGGTAGCGCTCGACGAGGACGGTCCGCATGCCGAGGTCGGCGCTGCGAAAGGCCGCCGAATAGCCGCCCGGTCCGGCGCCCAGGACCAGCATCTCGCATTCGAGGTCGGCCTTGCCGCTGACCGGCGGCGCCGCCTGTGGCGCCGGGGTGACGGTCGCCGCCGGCGCCGCCTCCGCCGGCGGCGATGTCGTCGCCGGCGCGGCGGAGGTCTCGATCAGCGCCACCAGCGCGCCGGCCGAGACCTTGTCGCCGACGGCGACGCGGATTTCGCGGATCGTGCCGGCGACGCTGCTCGGCACGTCCATCGTCGCCTTGTCGGATTCGAGGGTGACGAGCGCGTCGTCGACCCGGACCGTGTCGCCGATGGCGACGCAGACGTCGATGACCGGCACGTCGTGGTAATCGCCGATGTCGGGGACTGTCGCTTCAATGATCTGGCTCATCGTCATCTCCCCGGTCAGAGCAGCACGCGCCGCATGTCGGCGAGCAGCCGGGCGAGATGGACGTTGAAGCGCGTCGCCGCGGCGCCATCGATGACGCGGTGGTCGGCGGTCAGCGACATCGGCAGGATGAGCCGGGGAGCAAACTCGCGGCCGTTCCAGACCGGCTTCATGACCGATTTGTTGACGCCGAGGATCGCCACCTCGGGCGCGTTGATGATCGGCGAGAACATCGTGCCGCCGATGCCGCCGAGGCTGGAGATGGTGAAACAGGCGCCGGACATCTCGCCCGGAGTGAGCTTCCCGTCGCGCGCCTTCTTCGCCAGCTCGCCGCTCTCGCTGGCGAGTTCGGCGACCGATTTCTGGTCGGCATTGCGGATCACCGGCACGACGAGGCCATTCGGCGTGTCGGCGGCGAAAGCGATGTGGCAGTACTGCTTGAGAACGAGGTTGTCGCCGTCGAGCGAGCTGTTGAACTCCGGGTACTTCTTCAGGGCCACCGCGCAGGCCTTGATCAGGAAGGCGAGCATGGTGATCTTCAGTCCCGACTTCTCGTTCTCGCGGTTGATGGCGACCCGGAAGGCTTCGAGGTCGGTGATGTCGGCGTCCTCGTGGTAGGTCACCGCCGGGATCATCACCCAGTTGCGGGCCAGGTTCTGCGCCGAGATCTTCTTGATGCGCGACAGCGGCTTGACTTCGATGGCGCCGAACTTGGCGAAATCGACCTTCGGCCACGGCAGCAGGTCGAGGCCGCCGCCGAGCGGGGCAGCGGCCGCCGCTGCCCGTGCCGGCGCCGTCAGGACGCCCTTGACGTAGGCGGTGACGTCTTCCTTGAGGATGCGCGATTTCGGACCGCTGGGCGTGACCTTCGTCAGATCGACGCCGAGTTCGCGCGCCAGCAGGCGCACCGACGGGCTCGCGTGCGACCGTGAACCGAGGGCCAGACCGGGCAGCGGCGCAGCGGCAGGCGCGGCCACCGCGGCGACCGGTGTCGGTGCGGCAGCGGCGGCCACACTCGCGGCGGCCGGAGCAGCGGCCACGGCCGCCGCGGCTGCGCCAGCGACAGCCGGGCTGCCCGGGTCGACCAGGGCGACGACGCTGCCGGCCGAGACCTTGTCGCCAAGGGCGACGCGGATCGCGCGCACGACGCCGGCAACCGGCGACGGAACATCCATCGTCGCCTTGTCGGACTCGAGCGTCACCAGCGGATCATCGACCTTGATCGTGTCGCCGACCTTGACGCAGACGTCGATCACCGGCACGTCGTGATAGTCGCCGATGTCCGGCACCTGCACCTCGACCGGCGCCGCGGCGGTGGCGACGGCGGCGGCAGGCGCCGCGGCGGCCGCCGCCGGAGGAGCTGCAGGAGCGGCCGGACTGGCGGTCGCGGCAGTCGTGGTGGCCACTTCCACCGCCTCGAGCAGCGCGACCACGGCACCCTCCGAAACCTTCTCGCCGAGCGCGACGCGCATCTCGCGCACGACGCCGGCCACCGGCGATGGAACGTCCATCGTCGCCTTGTCGGATTCGAGGGTCACCAGCGCATCGTCGACCTTGACGACGTCGCCGACGATGACGCAGAGGTCGATCACCGGCACATCATGGTAGTCGCCGATGTCGGGGACTCTTACTTCGATCAGTTGACTCATCGCTGGCTCCCTTAGACCGTCGTCGGGTTGGGTTTGTTGAGGTCGATGCCATAGCGGGCGATCGCATGCGCGACCTTGTCGCGCTCGATGGTGCCGTCGTCAGCCAGCGCCTTGAGCGCCGCCACGGTGACCCAGCGACGATCGACCTCGAAGAAATGGCGCAGCTTCTCGCGCGTGTCGGAGCGGCCGAAGCCATCGGTACCGAGGGTCACGTAGCGGCGGTTGATGAACGGGCGGATCTGCTCGGCGAACATGCGCACATAGTCGGTGGCGGCGACGATCGGGCCACGGGTATCGCCGAGGCAGCTCTCGACGTGCGAGACGCGCGGCTTCGCCAGCGGGTTGAGCATGTTCCAGCGCTGCACGTCGACGCCGTCGCGTGCCAGCTCGGTGAAGCTCGGGCAACCCCAGAGGTCGGCATCGACTCCCCAGTCGGTCTTCAGCAGCTCGGCGGCGGCGATGACTTCGCGGAAGATCGTTCCCGAGCCGAGGAGTTGCACGCGCGGCGTCACCGGGCGGGTGTCCGACGACTGGCCGCGACGCAGCAGGTACATTCCCTTGAGGATGTCGGCCTCGGCGCCGGCGGGCATCTCGGGATGCTCGTAGTTCTCGTTCATCACCGTGATGTAGTAGAAGATGTCTTGCTGCTCCTGGTACATCCGCCGCAGGCCTTCGCGCATGATGACGGCGATCTCGAAGGAGAAGGTCGGGTCGTAGCTGAGGCAGTTCGGGATCAGGCTCGAGAGCACCAGCGAATGGCCGTCCTCGTGTTGCAGGCCTTCGCCGTTGAGCGTCGTGCGGCCGGCGGTCCCGCCGATCAGGAAGCCACGCGCGCGCTGGTCGGCCGCCGCCCAGCAGAGGTCCATGGTGCGTTGCAGCCCGAACATCGAGTAGCAGATGTAGAACGGGATCATCTGCACGCCGTGCACCGAGTACGCGGTCGCGGCGGCGATCCAGTCGCTCATCGCGCCGGCCTCGTTGATGCCTTCCTGCAATACCTGACCGTCCTTCGACTCCTTGTAGAACATCAGCTGGTCGTGGTCTTCGGGAACGTATTTCTGTCCTTCCTGGTTCCAGATGCCGACCTGGCGGAAGAGCCCCTCCATGCCGAAGGTGCGCGACTCGTCGGGGACGATCGGGACGACGTGCCGGCCGACCTTCTTGTCCTTGAGGAGGATGTTGAGCAGACGGACGATGGCCATCGTCGTCGACACCTCACGCCCTTCGCCGGATGCCTTGAGCAGGGCGTCGAACGCCGCGAGGTCGGGAATTTCGAGCGGCGCCGCGCTGCCGCGGCGCTTCGGCAGGTAACCGCCGAGATCCATGCGGCGCTGCCGCATGTAGCTGAGTTCGGCCGATCCCTCGGCGAACTTGAGGTACGGCAGCTCGTAGAGCTGGTCGTCGCTGACCGGCAGGCTGAAGCGGTCGCGGAAGCGCTTGATCGCGTCGAAGTCGAGCTTCTTCTGCTGGTGCGAGATGTTCATCCCCTCGCCCGCCTGCCCCATGCCGTAACCCTTGATCGTCTTGGCGAGGATCAGTGTCGGCTGCCCCTGGTGCTCGACGGCCGCCTTGTAGGCGCTGTAGATCTTGAAGATGTCGTGGCCACCGCGGTTGAGCGCCCAGACCTGGTCGTCGGTCCAGTCGGCGACCAGTTCCTTCAGCTCCGGCGTGTTGAAGAAGTGCTCGCGGACGTAGGCACCGTTCTTTGCCTTGAAGGTCTGGTATTCGCCGTCGACGATCTCCATCATCCGCTTCTTCAGGATGCCCTTCCGGTCGCGCAGGAACAGCGCGTCCCAGTTGGTTCCCCAGATCAGCTTGATGACGTTCCAGCCGGCACCGCGGAAGGTGCCCTCCAGTTCCTGGATGATCTTGCCGTTGCCGCGCACAGGCCCATCGAGCCGCTGCAGGTTGCAGTTGATGACGAAGATCAGGTTGTCGAGCCGCTCGCGCGCCGCCAGGCCGATGGCGCCGAGCGATTCGACCTCGTCGGTCTCGCCGTCGCCGAGGAAGGCCCAGACCTTGCGATCGGCAGCCTTGATGAAGCCACGGCTGTCGAGATACTTCATGAAGCGCGCCTGATAGATCGCCTGGATCGGCCCGAGGCCCATCGACACCGTCGGGAACTGCCAGAAGCCCGGCATCAGCCACGGGTGCGGATACGACGAGACGCCCTTGCCATCGACTTCCTGCCGGAAGCAGTCCATCTGTTCGTCGGTCAGCCGGCCGAGCAGGTGCGCGCGCGCGTAGACGCCGGGAACCGAATGGCCCTGGAAGAAGATCAGGTCGCCGCCGTGCGTTTCCGAGGGGGCGTGCCAGAACCACGAGAAGCCGACGTCGTACAGCGCCGCCGCCGAGGCGAACGAAGCGATATGGCCACCGACGTTGCTGTGCCGGTTGGCGCGCACCACCATCGCCATCGAATTCCAGCGGATGTAGTTGTGGATGCGGATCTCCAGGTCGGCGTTGCCCGGGTACTTCGGCTGCCGGTCTACGGGAATCGTGTTCACGTATTCGGTGGTCGCGCTGTAGGGGATGTCGATCCCTTCCTGACGCGCCTGGGCAATCAGGCCCTGGATCAGGAAGTGGGCACGCTCGGGCCCCTCCTGCTCGATGACGCCGCGCAGCGCGTCTTGCCACTCCTGGGTTTCCTGCGGGTCGGCATCGCCGGAGCTGGCCGACAGCGCGTTTTCGGGCAGAGCTGCCATGAATATGTCTCCTGATTTACGGAATCGTGGAATGAATGATGCGTGTCTGCACGCCGGAAGCGACGACGACGATGAATGTAATACCTTGCGCGACCGCGCGGTACCGCAGCGCAGCAATGACATCATCCCGGATTGTAAAACGTTCTTTTACATCGTGCAACACGGCTCGTTGCAATGCAAGGTCGGCGTTGCCGGCGCCGTCTTCGGTTGACAGCGCCGACCGGGAGAAGTTGACCTGCGTCAACCACGAAAGCGCCGGTGGCCGCTAAGGTTCTGCCTTTGTCGCAGGAAACCCTTATCCGCAGGAGAGGCAATGAGCGCACACGCAGTGATGTCGACGCCGCCGGCTGCAGCCGGCAGCAGGCTCCTGATGTCGGGCAACGAGGCGGTCGCCCGCGCCGTCTGGGAGGCCGGAACACGCGTCGCGGCGGCCTACCCCGGCACGCCATCGACCGAGATCCTCGAGTGCCTGGCAGGCTATCCGGACCTCTACAGCGAGTGGTCGGTGAATGAGAAGGTCTCGCTCGAAGTCGCGTTCGGCGCCGCCATGGCGGGTTCGCGCAGCTTCTGCGCGATGAAGCATGTCGGCCTGAACGTCGCCTCCGACGCACTGATGACGATGACGCTGACCGGCGTCCGGGGTGGCCTGGTGATCGCCGTCGCCGACGATGTCGGCCTCTCCTCGTCGCAGAACGAGCAGGACTCGCGCTACTGGGGCCGCTTCGCGCATGTGCCCGTGCTCGAACCGGCCGACTCGCAGGAAGCGCACGACCTGACGCTCGCCGCCTTCGAGCTCTCCGAGCGTTTCGAGGTGCCGGTGATCCTGCGCCTGACGACCCGCATCTGCCACGTCAAGGGCGTTGTCCGGACCGGCGAACGCAGCGCCCACGGCGCCGCCGGCTTCACCAAGGACGTCGGACGCTGGGTGATGGTGCCGAATGCCGCCGGCCGCCGGCTGCCGATGATGTTCGACCGGGAGCGCCGGCTGCGCGCCGAAGCCGAGGTCTCGCCCCTGAACTTTGCCGAACCGGGCAGCGACCGGCGGGTCGGCTTCATCACCTCGGGCCCCACCTACATGCACGTCCGCGAGAGCTTTCCGGAGGCGCCGGTGTTCAAGCTCGGCCTTTCTTTCCCGCTGCCCTTCGACAGCCTGCGCAGCTTCGCCGCCGGCTGCGAGCGGGTCGTTGTCGTCGAGGAAGTCGAGCCGCTGATCGAGACCGAGATGCAGGCACAGGGAATCGCCGTCACCGGCAAGCAGATCCTGCCGCTGTCGGGCGAGTTGTCGCCGCAGGTGCTGCGGCCGGCGATCGCCCGTCTGCTCGGCGAACCGGTGCCGGAGGACAGCACGGCCGGACCGATGAAGGTCTTTCCGCGGCCGCCGACGATGTGCGTCGCCTGCCCGCACCTGGGGGTCTACTACACGCTCTCGCAGTTGCGCAACGTCACCATCTCGGGCGACATCGGCTGCTACACCCTCGGCTTCGGCCAGCCCTGGAACGCCCTCGACGCCTGCATCTCGATGGGCGCCTCGATGGGCATGGCGCTCGGTCTCGACAAGGGCCGCGGCGACAACGAGAAGGAGCGCAAGATCGTCGCCGTGATCGGCGACTCGACCTTCCTGCACATGGGCATGCAGGGCCTGCTCGACATCGTGTACAACCAGGGCAACGTCACCGTCCTGCTGCTCGACAATCGCGCGGTCGGCATGACCGGCGGCCAGGACAATCCCGGCAGCGGTCGCGACATCCACGGCAACGAGGCGCCGCGGGTCGATTTCGTCCGCCTCGTCAAGGCCCTCGGTGTGCGCGACGAACGCGTGCACCTGGTCAACGCCTATGAACTGCCGGTGTTGCTGAAGACCCTGCGCGAGGAAACGAAGATCCCCGAACCGTCGGTGATCATCACCAGCCAGCCCTGCGTCCTGATCCCGGACTACCATGCGCTGAAGCCCTACATGGTGATCGACGAGCGCTGCACCGGCTGCGGCAACTGCATCGACGTCGGCTGTCCGGCGATCCACGTCACGCGCCGCGACCGCGTGACCAAGGCCAGCGGCCGCGAGGTCGACCTCGCCTTCGTGCGCATCGAGAGCGCCGCCTGCACCGGCTGCGGGCTGTGCCTGAAACCCTGCGCGCCCGACGCGATCGTCCATGTCGACACGCTGGCGATGCCGATCAAGGTCGTCCGCAAGAACACCGCGCCCGTCCAGAACGCCTAGACGGCGCAGTCATCGGCCACGCCGGGCCATGCCGCCGGCGGCCGCCTGCCCGCCCCTGCCGAGAGGTTCCGAATCCGATGCCTGCCAGATGCAAGTATGACACCACCAACATTCTAGTCGTCGGCACCGGTGGCCAGGGCGTCATGACCGCCACCGAGATCCTCGCCGAGGCGGCGATCGCCCTCGGCCACGACGCCAAGAAGACCGAGGTCGCCGGCATGGCGCAACGCGGCGGCGTCGTCTCGTCGCACCTGCGCTTCGGCCAGAAGGTGCTGTCGCCGCAGATCAGCCCGGGTTCGGCCGATCTGCTGCTCGGCTTCGAGGCCGCCGAGGCGATGCGCTGGCGCCACATGTTGCGGCCCGACGGCCTGGTGCTGATGAACACCGGCCGCCTCGTGCCGCCGATCGTCGAACTCGGCCTCTACGACTACCCCGACGACCCGGTGGCGGAGATGCGTGCTGCCGGCACGCAGGTGGTGTCCTTCGACGCCTCGGCGATCGCCCTCGAACTCGGCGACATGCGGCTCGGCAACACCGTCATGCTCGGCGCCATCGCCGATCACCTGCCCTTCCCCGCCGAGGTGCTCGAGAGCTGCATCCTGCAGCGCTTCGCGCGCAAGAAGCCGGAGATCGTCGACCTGAACCGGCGCGCCTTCGCCGCCGGCCGCGCGGCTGCCGCCGCCGCGCTGCGTACCGCGCCTGATGCCGCCTGATTTGCGCTAGAATCGCAGCCGTTCCGTTTCGCGCCCCCTCCCCCCGTTCCCCGGCCTCATCGGAAGAATCCACGTGACCGCAACAATCCTCGACGGCAACGCGCTGGCGCAAAGGCTGCGCGCCGATTTCAAGACCCGTGCCGAAGCGCTGGCGGCGCGCGGTACCCGCCCGGGACTGGCGGTGATCCTCGTCGGCGAAGACCCGGCGTCGCAGGTCTACGTGCGCAACAAGGTCAACGCCTGTGCGCAGGCCGGCTTCCACTCGGAGAGGATCAGCTACCCGCCGGACGTCGCACCGCAGGTGGTCTTCGACAAGCTGGCCGAACTCAATGCCGACCCGGCGATCCATGGCATCCTGGTGCAGTTGCCGCTGCCGAAGCACTTCGACAGCGACGCCGTGCTGAAGGCGATCGCCCCCGCCAAGGACGTCGATGGCTTCCACGCCGAGAACGTCGGCGCCCTGATGCAGGGTCATCCGCGCTTCATCCCGTGCACCCCCTATGGCGTCATGAAGTTCTTCGCCGATGCCGGCATCGACCCGCGTGGCAAGGAAGCGGTGATCCTCGGCCGCTCGAACATCGTCGGCAAGCCGATGGCGATGCTGCTGCTGCAGGCCAGCGCCACGGTCACCGTCTGTCACTCGCAGACGCGCGACCTCGCCTTCCACACCCGCCGCGCCGACATCCTCGTCGCCGCGCTCGGCAAGGCCCGTTTCGTCACCGCCGACATGGTCAAGCCGGGCGCGGTGGTCATCGATGTCGGCATCAACCGCCTGCCGGACGGCAAGCTCTGCGGCGATGTCGATTTTGCCGCGGTCAGCGAGGTCGCCTCGGCGATCACCCCGGTACCCGGCGGCGTCGGCCCGATGACGATCACCATGCTGCTCGCCAACACCCTCGAGGCGGCCGAGCGGGAGCTCCGCTGATGCCCGACCGCGAGCCCCTCGTCGGCGTCGTCATGGGCTCCGATTCCGACTGGCCGACGATGCAGGCGGCCGCCGTGCTGCTCAAGGAATTCGCCGTGCCTTTCGAGGCGCGCGTCGTTTCGGCGCACCGCACCCCCGACATGCTCTTCGAGTACGCCGCCGCGGCGGCAGCACGCGGCCTGCGGGCGATCATCGCCGGCGCCGGCGGCGCCGCCCACCTGCCCGGCATGCTGGCCGCGAAAACGACGGTTCCCGTGCTCGGCGTGCCGGTGCAGTCGAAGGCACTGTCGGGACAGGATTCGCTGCTGTCGATCGTGCAGATGCCGAAAGGCGTCCCGGTCGCCACCTTCGCCATCGGCGAGGCCGGCGCCGCCAACGCCGCCCTGTTCGCCGTCGCCATGCTGGCCACCGGCGACGCCGCGCTGGCGCAGCGCCTCGCCGACTTCCGCCGCGCCCAGGCCGACAAGGTCATGGCAATGAAACTGCCGGAGGTGTGAGCCGCTGCCGCGGCCCGCTTCCCCGACGATGATTCTCCCGCCCGCAACGCTCGGCATGCTCGGTGGCGGCCAGCTCGGCCGCTTTTTCGTCGCTGCGGCGCACGAAATGGGCTACCGCGTCTGGGTTCTCGACCCCGACGCGCACAGCCCGGCGGCACTGCTCGCCGACCGCCACCTGTGCACCGCCTACGACGACTATGCCGCGCTCGACGAGTTGGCGCAGGGCTGTGCCGCCGTCAGCACCGAATTCGAGAACGTCCCCGCGGGCACGCTCGACTACCTCGACAAGTTCGTCGTCGTCCGCCCGTCGGCGGCAGCGGTCGGCGTCTGCCAGAACCGCAGCGCCGAAAAGGACTTCCTGCGCGACAACGGACTGCCGCACGCGCGCTGCGTGACGGTGCACAACGAGCAGCAGTTGCGGCAGGTGGGCGACGAGCTGTTCCCGGGAATCCTCAAGGTCGCCCGCTTCGGCTATGACGGCAAGGGGCAGGCGGTCGTCGCCGACCGCCAGCAGGCGATCGCCGCCTTCCAGCGTTTCCACGGCGAGAGCTGTGTGCTGGAAGAAAGGCTGTCGCTCGACTGCGAGGTGTCGGTGGTGCTGGCGCGCGACGAGGCCGGGCTGGTGCAAAGCTTCCCGACCGCCGAGAACAGCCACCGCCACGGCATCCTCGACGTCACGCTGGTGCCGGCACGCGCCGCCGCTGCCCTGCACGCGCGTGCCGCCGCGCTGGCGGCGACGATCGCCGATCGTCTGGGCTACGTCGGCACGCTGGCGGTCGAGTTCTTCGTCGTCGGCGGCGAACTGCTGATCAACGAGATGGCGCCCCGCCCCCACAACAGCGGTCACTACACGCTCGACGCCTGCATCACCAGCCAGTTCGAGCAGCAGGTGCGCGCGCTCTGCGGCCTGCCGCTCGGCGACCCGCGCGCGCATTCGGCGGCGGCGATGGTCAACCTGCTCGGCGACCTCTGGTACGAGAACGGCTTCGCCGGCCAGCACTACCGCGAGCCCGACTGGTCGCCGCTGTACGCCTGCCCGGGCCTCAAGCTGCACCTCTACGGCAAGCATCACGCCCGGCCCGGGCGCAAGATGGGCCACTTCACCGTGCTCGGCAGCGACGCGGAAAGTGCCCGCAGCATCGCCATGGCGGCGCGGGCAGCGATCGGCATCGGCGATGCCGCCTGAAGCCACGGTCATCGACCACGCCGTCGCGCTGCTGCAGGCCGGCGAACTGGTGGCCTTCCCGACCGAGACGGTCTACGGCCTCGGTGCCGATGCAGCCAACCCGGCCGCCGTCGGCCGCATCTTCGCTGCCAAGGGGCGCCCCGCCGACCACCCGCTGATCGTCCATCTACCGGCCGACGGCTACCTCGACAACTGGGCAAGCGACATCCCGCGACAGGCCTGGGAGCTGACCGAAGCCTTCTGGCCCGGGCCGCTGACGCTGATTCTCAGGCGCGGCCGCGGCGTACCGGGCGTCGTCACGGGCGGCCAGGAGACGATCGGTCTGCGGGTGCCGGCGCACCCGCTGGCGCTCACGCTGCTGCGGGCCTTTGCCGAAGCCGGCGGCGGCCTTGGCGGCCTCTGCGGCGTCGCCGCGCCGTCGGCCAACCGCTTCGGGCGCATCAGCCCCACCGAGGCGGCGCACGTGCGCGCCGAACTCGGCGAGTCGGTGCGACTCATCCTCGACGGCGGCCGCTGTGCGGTCGGCATCGAGTCGACGATCATCGACCTCAGCCGCGGCGCGGGCGAAGCGCCGCGCCTGCTGCGCCCGGGAGCGATCACGCCGGAGCAGATCGCCACCGTCATCGGCCGGCTGCCCGCGGTCGGCTGCGAGCCGCGGGGCGCGGGCGCCGAGGCCGTGCCGCGCGTACCCGGCGCGCTGGCGGCACACTATGCACCAGCGACGCCGATGCGGCTGCTGCCGGCGACCGAGATCGCCCGCCTCGCCGGCACGCCGGCGGCTGGCCGGTGCCACGCCGTGCTCTGCCACAGCCAGATGGCGGCCGCAGAGGCGGTGCTGCTCGTTCGCCGCCTGCCGGCCGACCCCGCGCACTACGCGCACGAACTCTACGCTGCCCTGCGCGAGCTCGACCAGTCGAGTGCCGACCTGATCCTCGTCGAGGACGTGCCAGCGACCGCTGCCTGGTCGGCGATCGCCGACCGCCTGCAGCGCGCCGCCAGCGGTGCCGGCGGCAGCGCGAAGAGCCCGTCGCTCGAACCTGCCCGCCAGAGCACGGGCGCCGTCCGCTGTTCGGCGCCGGGTCGCAACTCAGGATGACGAGCGAGTACGCCGCCGGGCCTGTTGCCGCCAGAGCAGCCCGAGTCCAGCTGCGAGGAGCCAGGGGCTGGCCGGCAACGGAACTGCCGCGGCGTTCACCTCCGCGGCGTTCACCTGGTAACTGAATCCCTCGAAGAAGAAACCCGTTGGCTGGAAGCCACCGAACGCCAATCGGCCATCGGGGGCAATCTGCCCCCCCAAAGAGGATAGCGCTCCAAGCACGGTACCGCTGCAGAAAGTGTCCGGCCCGAAGGGAAAGCTGCACGGATGGTCGTCGCCCGACAACTGGTCGCCGGTCCGCCGCAGGAAGTAGCCGGGGAAGACGAAACCGCCCAGCGAACCGTCCAGCACGAGATCGACGTTCGTGAACTGGACCCAATCGGACTCCGCAAGAAAGGTTCCCTGCAGTCCCTGCGGATCGAAGTCCTGGTAGTACGTCCACCAGTGGCGGGAATACACCGCATCGAACTGACCGGAAATCGGCAATGGCCCCACGTCACCGCCACCAAAGAAACCGGCCAGATAACTCACGCTGCTGCCCGAAGTGATGGAGTAGCGCTTGCTGACCGTATCGACGCCGGAGTTGATGACCAGCACCGCGCTGGCGGCCGAAGACCACAGAAGTGTCGCTGCCGCTGCCCCGCGCGCGACGGCGGCCCATGAACTCTTTTTCACCGAAAACCCTTTCCCATCCTGTTGATGACAGTTTCGCTCGCCCGGGGTCGAGAACGCCAATCGTGCCGACCGTCTGCGCGAACGCGCCGGCGCACCGAGCAAGTTCCGTACCATCAACCGGGCAGCAGGTTTTTTTGGTCGACTTTTCAGTCCACTCGGCTGGACTGCCAGCTGCACGACACGAGCCGGTAAAGGACGCGTGTAAAGATTTCCGACACCTCGGCGAGCGCCCGGACCCGGCTTGACGGTCTCTCTCCCGACTGCCGGCCACGGCCACTGGGCCGACACCCAGCCTGGGGGGGGCATCGCCGACCGCCGGCGGCGCGGCGAGCGGGAGATGGCGGCGGCTAATGCCCGAAGCGATAGTTCCAGAGCAGGTCGAGGCCGGTGTCGGTACCGGCACGGCCGACCAGCGACAGGTTCCTCCCCAGGTTTACGGTCAGCTTGACGACGCTGCCAGCGTTGCTCAACGACTGGTCGTAGCTGATCATCATCGTCGACGACAGCCGCTTGCCGATGCTGACGATCTGGTCGGTGGTCGTGTCGCTGGCGCTGAAGCCGGAGTTGCTGGCGATGCGGCTGTTCAGCGGACGCCCCGAGCCACTCAGCGTCCCCGAACTGATGCCGAACTCGTCGATTCCCAGTTCGCGCTGCAGCGCCTTCAGCGGTCCGCCGTCCTGCCCACCGAGGATGGTCTGCGCCGCCGCCAGCAGGACCGACGAATCCTTGCCTCCCTGCTGGTCCGGACCCTGGCCGAGGACCAGCCAGGAGAGCTTCTCGGCGTCCGGCACCTCCGGGTCGGAAACCAGGCGGACGATCGGTCGCCTGGCGGTGCCGGTCACCTCGACGCCGGCCTCGACCGGCAGGTTGGCCCGCACCGCGCGGATGTTGAGGCCGGGGTTGTCGATCAGGCCGTGGAAGTTGAGGATGCCGCGCTCGATCTCGAGCTTCTGCCCGTAGGCGTCGAAAAGCCCGTCGCGGGTGCGGATCGACCCGGTCGCGCGCGGCATCCCCGTGCCATCCGAGCGAATCCGCACGGCGCCGACCAGCCGGCTCTCGACACCCGCACCGCGAAAATGGAAGTTGCGCCCGAGGTCGGCCTCGACGTCGACCGACAGCAGCCGGATTGCCGCCTCGTCCTTCCTGGCCGGGGCACCGCCGCGCCGGATGACGACGTCGTCGGACAGCTGCGGCGTGCCGGTCTTCGCCAGTTGCCAGTAGCCGGCGTCGAAACGGAGGCTGCCGACGATGTCGAGCACGCCGGCAGCCAGCTTCATCTCGGCGGTACCCGACAGCAGGGTCCACTGGTCGGCGCGCTGCGTCACGCCGAGGCGCTCGGCGCGGACCTCGAGGACGCCGGAATTGCTGCCGAAGCGCAGTTCGCCGCTGGCCTCGAGCCGTCCCGGCCGGCCGACCAGGGCCGCGATGTCGGTCCCCGGGGCGACGGCCAGCACGCGCGGCAGCGGCTGAAACTCGCTGTCGAAGCCCAGTTCCCGGAGCAGGAACCGCTGCTCGCCATCGGCACCGACCGCCAGCTCGAGCCACAGCTTGCCGCGCTCGAGACGCATTCCCTGGTCGAGCGCCCGCACCGCCAGGCCGTCGCCACGCCAGTCACCGCTGACGCGCGGCTGCGCCGGGCTGCCGTCGAGCCGCGCCTCGCCCGCCAACCGGCCGCCGAGCTGCCAGCCGGCGCCGAGCAGCGGGCCCGCCCACGCCACATCCGGCATGTTCAGGCGCAGACGGCCGCGCCAGGGCGCCAGCCGGCTGATCAGCGTGTCGGCGGAACTCGTCGCGCTGAGTTCGCCACTCACCTCGCCCAACCGCTTGCCGCGCAGTTGCAGGCGCCCGTCCAGCTTGCCGTCAGCCGCCTGCAGGCTGAGGCTGCCCTCCTCGAGGCCGAGCGGCAGGGTGCCGACCGCGAGGTCGCCGCGGTCGCGCCACAAGCGCAGGCTGCCGCCCGGCAGGCGCCTGCCCGTCGCCGACGCAGTCGGCGCACGACCGGCGTTGCCGAGATCCCACTCGCCGTTGATCCGCAGCGGCTCGCCGTTGCCCTTGAGCACCGCCGCCACGGCGGCAAACAGCTCCGGGAACTCGGCCAGCGTCGCCGCCACTGGCAGGGCCCGCAGGCTGCCGGCTGTCTGCCAGACGCCAGCGTCGTAGCTCGCGCGCTGCAGCCGTGCCGACCAGTCGGCGCCGACGAAATCGGCCGGCCCGGCAGCGACGCGGCCCGCCGCGAGCTGCAACGGCATCGCCGCAGCGAGACGGACGAAGGGCGGCTGCCGGCCGGCCGCCTGCGACAGGCTGGCCTCCTGCAGCGCGCCGACCCATACCGGTAGCGGGCTCTGCGGCTTGAAGCCGCCGGCGAGCAACAGCTCGACGGTGCGCCGGCCGGCAAGCTCGAAACCTCCGCGCAGCTGATGCCGGCTGCGCACACCGTCGGCCTCGAGCTGCAGCGCGGTGATGACGGTGTCGCCGCCGGCGAGGTCGAGGCCGGCCAGTCGCAGCTTCGCGTTGACGGCACCCTGGTCGCCGCCGGCGACGCGGGCAGCGAGGTCGAGCCCGCGCAACTGGCCGAAACCGCGCAGCGCCAGGCGCGTCGACTGCAGCGTCGCGGCGACTTCCGGCGCGCGAAAGCTGCCGCCGACGACGATCTCGCCCGCAAGGTCGCCGGTCGGACCCAGCGGATCGAGCCGCGGCGCCGCGATGCTCAGCCGCAGGCGCTCGCCCGGCGCCCCGAAAGCGCCCTTCGCCAGCAGCCGGTTGCCACCGGCACTCAGCTCGACATCGGCCCGGCGCAGGTGGTCCGGCGCCAGGTCGATCTCGCCGCCGCCGGCCAGCGACTCGCCGGCCAGGCGACTGTTGCGCAACTGGAAGGCAAGCCCGAGGCTCAGCTGCGGCCTGCTGCTGCCGTTGGCAGAGACTTCGGCATTGAGACGGGCAGCCGGCAGGCTGGTGAGGAAGCGGTGGGGATCGAAGTCCCTGAGCTGCCCCTTGAGTTCGAACCTGCCATTGCCGGTGAGCGCCAGCTTGCCGCTGGCAACGAGCTCTGCGTCGCCGCTGGCGAGGCGCAGCCGATCGACGGCCACCTGCCCGGGGTCGATCGCCAGGCTGCTCTCGAGCACGAAGCGCGGATCGCGCAGCTCGCCCTCGAGCACCTGCCGGTGCAGCCCGAGCGTGGCACGCAACGGACCGGCCAGGCGCGTTCGCTGCAGGCCGGCGTACAACGCGCCGGCATCGACCGCGCTGGCCGCGAGTCGCAGCGAAAGCTCGGACGCACGCAGCGCGCCGCTGCCGCGCAGGCGGCCGCCGCCAGCGAGGTGCAGATCGATGTCGCCAAGTTCCAGTGTGTCGGCAGCCAGTGCCAGGCCGGCGGTCAGCGACTCGACCGGCAGCAGCTGGCGATCGATCGTCCCCGGGCGATGGTTCACCGCCTGCAGGCGGCCGCTCAGCGCGGCCGGCGAGTCGCCCAGCGGCCGCAGTTCGAGACGCAGCTCGAGGTCGGCACGCGGCGCGCCCGCCACCCACGCCGCCGGATCGACGCCGGACAGCCGCGCCACCGCCTCGCCGAGCACCTGCCGCGCGAAGGGCAGGATGCGGGCATCGACTTCGCCGACGAAGCCGTCGGCCGGCGCCGCTGCCAGCGGCCGCGCCCCGCCGTGCACGGCAATCTCCTCCAGCCGGCCCTCGGCGACGAGGTCGAAAGCGAGGGCGCGGCCGCCCGCTTCACCCTCGATCGCCGCCCGGGCGACGAGTGCGAACGGTTTCGCCGCCGCCAGCGAAGCGTCGCCGCTCAGCGCCAAACCGCCGACCCGGGCACGCAGCTCGAGCAGACGATGCAGCGCACCGTCGCTCGCCAGCCCGGCCGCCAGCGACTCGGCGATCGTTGCCGCCGCGCCATCGGGATGGGCATGGTCGCCAACCTCGACGACAGCGATCTCGAGTCGCTCGATGGCCACCGCCAGCGGCAGATCGAGGCTCTCCGGCAGGACCACCGGCTCATCGTTCGCCACCTGCGAGACGCGCAGCCGGTCGGCCGCGATGCGGCCGACCGCCAGACGACCCCGCAGCAACTCGGCCGGGCGCCAGTCGAACTGCAGTTCATGCACCTGGACATCGAGCGTCGCGCTGCGCCAATGCAGCGACTGCAGCGAGAACGATGAAGCCAGGGTGCCGCTGGGCGCGGCGATGACGAGCTGCCCGGCAGCGAGCCGCTCGAGCAGCAGGCAGCCCAAGCGCAGCCCGCCCTCGCTGCCCAGCAGCGCGGCGCCGCCCGCCGTCAGCACGAGCAGCGACACGGCCAGCAGCGCCAGCCAGCGCCGCCGCCGGCGCGGCGGCAGTGCGTCCGTCGCTGCCGCCGCGGCAGGCGGCGGCGGGCTGCTGTCCCGGTTCATCGGCGCATCTCCTCGCAGCGGCCGTTCAAAACGGGATCGCCAGCGAAAAATCGAGTCGCAGCGTGCCGTCACGCTGGCCGTAGGCGACATCGATGCCGAGCGGGCCGGCCGGGCTGCGCCAGCGCGCACCGACCCCGTAGCCGACCGCCAGGCTCATCTCCTGCAGATCGTCGACGGCGTTGCCGGCATCGACGAAGACGGCCGCCCCCCAGGTGGGCGTTAGCCAGTGCGTGTACTCGCCACTCAGCGTCACCAGGTAGCGGCCGCCGACGATCGCCGACCCCTGCGGCACACCGAGGCTGAGGTACGGGTAGCCGCGCACCGAGTTGCTGCCACCGGTGCGGAAGAGGAAATCCTGCGGAATCCCCTGCGACGACTCGGCGAAGGTCACCCCGAGCTCGCCACGAAACAGCAGCGCATCGCTGGCCCCGAGCGGTACGCCCTGGCTGTAGCGCAGATAGGTGCGCACGAAGCTCTGGTCGGACAGGAGATGCTTGCTGCCACCGCCGATCTGGAACTGCAGCGACAGTCCCTCGGCCGGGTCGAGCGGATCGACGGCATGCCGCCAGGTCCAGCCGGCCTGCGCCGTCAGTGCCCGGTTGGTCGTCGCGACGGCGCCCTGCGGCGCCTGGCGTTCGTTCTGCCAGTTGATGCCGAGCTGCTGCTCGATGCTGCCCAGCTTCTGCAAGCGCATCACGCCGACGGCAAAGCGGTCGATATCGAGGTTCTCGATGTCCGAGTGCTCGATGACCGTGCCGACGCCGTCCCGCCGCTGCTGCTCGTCCGGCGGGAAGAAGACGTCAGCGAAGGCGGACTGCCGCAACTGCTCGATGCGGACCCCGGTCTGCAACTGCCAGGCACGGCCGAGGAAATCGCTGCTGCGGTAGCCGGCCTCGACGCGCGCACCGGTGTTGGTGCTGTAACCGACGCCGAGGGTGATCTGGTACGGCGCGCGCTCGCGCACCCGCACGAGTACCGGAGCGCTGACCCAGCCATCGTTCGCGGCGGCGGTTTCGCCATCGGCCTCGCTGCGCTGCAGCGCGACGCTGACCGACGAGAAGTACGGCGTGCTCTGCAGCGCAGCCTGCAGCGCCAGCAACTGATCCTCGCGATACGCATCGCCCGGCCTGACACTGCGGTTGAAGCGCGCCACCAGCTCGGGCCGGTAGCGCTGCAGGCCGCTGATCTGCAGCTCGCCGAAGCGATAGCGCGGTCCCGCTTCGGCGACCACCAGCAGGTCGACGCGCAGCGCCTCCGGATCGACGTCGGCACGGGTCTGCTGCAGGCGCGCACCGGCATGGTCGACCGCCAGCAGGCCGGCGAGCAGCGAATCCTTGGCTTCGTCCCAGTCGGCCTGGCGGAAGGGCCGTCCAACCGTCAGCTTCCAGCCGTCGACCAGTTCCTGCCGCCGTGCCGCGTCGACCTCATCGCTGATGTCGATACGCACGCTGCCGATCAGCGCCCGTGCTCCGGGATCGACCTCGAGCAGAAGCTCGTCGCCATCGCGGCGCAGGTTGACGCGCGGCGAGAAGTAACCCTCGGTGGCCAGCAGCTTCTCCACCTCGCGCTGCATGCGGCGCGCGAAAGCCACCTCGGCCGGCTGATCGGTGACGTCGCCGATCTCGAGGTGGGTCTCGAGCAGCGCACGTACGTCCTCCGGTGCGCGCAAGGTGGGCACGACAGCCAGAGCAGGCAGGGAGAGCAGCATCGCTGCGAGGGAGAGGAAACGGTGCATGAGGGCCGAATTGCCGACCGCCGAACGAGTCGCGTCAATGCGAACGGGAAAGGATGAGAGAAAAACGAAACAACCAGCGATCGCGCATCGTGCAGCCACCTCGACGAAAATCGTTCGCGGAAACCCGGCCGCGGCTGCAGCCGGCAGGCGCCGCCCGCCCTGCGCCCGGCCGACCCACCGCAATCCGTCAGGGTGCAGCGCCCGATGGTACCAGCGTTCCAGCTCAACAACCACACTCGGCCGCCGCGAGCGATGCCGTGCGCCGGCAGCGGCAGACGAAGCGACCAGGCAAGGTCAGGGGCGGCCATCCGTTCAACCGCAGGGATCTGGTCAGGGTCTTCCGGGCAGGGATCCAGGCGCCTTCCACAGCCGCTGGCCCGGCCCGCCTGCCAGTCTCAGCAGTCGGTCGTCGTTCGCCGATCGGTTGACAGCGGCGGGCCGGGCCTCATCCATCTGGATCGCCATCACCAATCAGCCCGGGCGCTGCCAAACAGGGGGGACTACGCGTCCGCGCCTTGCCGCCATGACCAACATCACGATGCCGGCAGTGGTGGATGAAAGCAGTGCGAGCACGGACGATTCAACACCGAAGCGGCCGCCAGTCAGCCAGTCGGGGCCGTTGATGGTGGACCGGATCAGGCCCTGCTGGGCATCGTTGCCGGAGACAATGCCTGAGAAAACGGCCGACTGCGTGCAGTTCCACGCCAGATGGAAGCCGATGCACAACCAGAGCCGGCGCGTCGGCATGTAAGCCGCAGCCAGCAGGATGCCGGCCTCCACGGCGATGAACAGCGCTCCCTCAAGCGTGCCCTGCGGGTTCAACAGGTGGGTCAGGCCGAACACGGGCGAAGACATCACCAGCGCTGTCCAACTCCCGAACCACCGCTCCACGCAGCCATACAGCACGCCGCGGAACAACAGCTCCTCGTACACGATCGAGCTCAACGCCATGCGGTTTGCGGAAGGCCGCTCAGGCGCGCCTGCGGCGTCGTGCCGTCGCACCCAGCAGGCCCAGACCTGCCAGCACCATGCTGCTGGTCTCCGGCTCCGGAACGGCAGTGATCCGGACCAGCAGGTCGTTGCCACTTGTCGGGTGCTGGACATTCACGTACGCCACGTCGGGGTTGAAGGGGTCGAAGTACAGCCCGGTCGGCTCGGCGCCGGGGGTGCTCAGCGAGGCCCACTTGCCGACTGCCTCGGCGACCCCATCCCTGTCGATGTCCTGCAGGAACCAGATGTCCGCTCGGCCGCCGTCCTGGTCCTCGATGCCGTAGATGTTGCCGTTGGCATCGATGGCAAGGTTGTCCGGATTGCTCCACGTGCCGCCGACCGCGAGCCCGGTCGCCATGTCCGGAGTGCCGCCATCAGCAGCCAGCCTGACGTCGTTCGAGGCCAGATCGAGCGAATAGATCCGACCGCGCCCATTGGCGCTGTTGCCGTCGCTGTCGGAGTCGGTGGTGGTGAAGTAGAGAATCTGCCTACCGCTGGGTGCCGTTTGAATCTCCAGATCCTCTGGGCGATTGTAGCCGGTGCCCAAGACGGCAGCATGGTCGGCGGTCGCCCGGCCATCGATGGTACCGTCGGCCAGAACGGTGGAAATGCCCGCCAGCGGGCCTCCATTCGCGTCGGTGATCGCCACCCAACTGGCGCTACCGGTAATCGCAGGGCCGTTGTTGCCCTCGGACTGGCCGCCCGCGCCGACCTTCAGGACGAAGGTCTGGCCTTTGGCGAAGAAGTCGGCGCCGGTGGCGGCACCGGGTTTGGCGGAAACGTACTTGTACAGGGAGCCTCCGTTCAACTCGTCGATGAAGTACAGGTTGTTGTCCTTGTCAAAGGCCAGGCCTTCATGCGAGACGCGGGGGATGATCGAGCGCTGGACGAGGTTGCCGCCATTCGCCCCGGCGGTGGTCGCGTTGGTCACCTCGAACAGGCGACCCTTGCTGCTGCCGGTTCCCCACGATTCCTCGGCAGTCAGATAGCTGCCCCAGGGGGTCCACCGGGAAGCATCGCCAGACGCGAAACCCTGTGTCCCCGGAGCGATGATGGTCACCGTGCGGGTGTCGTAATTGCCGTCGCGCAGGTCGACCCGCTGTACGCCGGCGGATCCGGCTTCGAAGGGCATGAACAGATAGCGGCCGGCATTGGCGCCGGTTTCGTTGGTCGTGATCATGTCCCAGCTGCCGGAGTTCGAACCCGGAACCAACCGGTTCTGGTTGCTGCGATTGGCCAGGACGACCTGGCTGAAAGCCGGTGACGACAGCCTGAACGGCGCGCTCTCCGGCAGGCTTCCGGCAGCCGGATTGCCGCTCAGCGGCGTAAAGTTGTCGAACCGAGTGAGGTCGGCGGCGTGGACGTTGCCGACCACCATCAGGGCGATGGCGAGATATCCTTTTCTGATCATCATATCAACTATCCCTTCGTGAGTTCGGAGGACGCCGGCTGGCGGACTCGCCTGGCCAGCGTCAGAGCGACCGGCGAGGCTTGCTTGAAACCGGCGCCGTCATCCTGCCGCGTGTGGATGACGAGTTCGTGACCGTTTCAGCATCAAGTTGCCCTTCTCCTTGCCTTCGGCTCGGCGCAGTGGGGTTGGACGCACCGCAGGTGCGGCAAAACCTGGCCACGGGACTTGCACCCATGAAGTAACGCGCCACGCCCGGCGCACACGTTTGGGTCGAGCCGCGGGCCGCGTAGCCGACCGTCCGCTGCAACCGGTTGTTGGACCGCCACCTTCTCACCCCCGCCGCGCGGCATCGATGGCGGCGACGTCGATTTTGCGCATCGTCATCATCGCCGCGAAGGCGCGACGCGCTTGGTCGCCGCCGGCGGCGAGGGCCTCGGTCAGGGTGCGCGGGGTGATCTGCCAGTTGACGCCCCAGCGGTCCTTGCACCAGCCGCATTCGCTCTCCCGTCCGCCGTTGCCGACAATGGTGTTCCAGTAGCGGTCGGTCTCCTCCTGCGTGTCGGTGGCGATCTGGAATGAGAAGGCCTCCGTTTGCGGGAAGAGTGGCCCGCCGTTCAGCCCGATGCAGGGAATGCCGAAGACGGTGAAATGGACAACCAGTACGTCGCCTGCCTTGTTGCCGGGACTGTCCGTCGGCGAGCGGAGCACCGCCGTCACCTCGCTGTCGGGAAAGGCCGAAGCATAGAAGCGTGCGGCTTCCTCGGCCTCACGGTCGTACCAGATGCAAATCGTGTTCTTTGCGACGGGTGTCATGGTGCTAGTCCATCTAGACTTTGAATTGAGCCATCCTCGCGCGGTGCCAAGGCCTCGGTGGTTGGCGGTCCAACGTTCAGGTCGATCGGACGCACCGGCGAAGGCGGTGCGTCCGCTCGAACCGATTTTGGGGCGACACTCCTGTCAGAGCGCGATCTGCGTGAAGCCCAGCGCCCGCAACAAGCCAATCGAGTCGACATAGACGTCCTTGCGTGCCACGAGGCCGCCAATGAAGGGAATTACATCGACACCGTTCCATGAAACCTTCTTTCCAGTTGGTTGCACGGTGATGGAGCCCCGGGTGTAAGGAATCGCCAACGTACCCGTCGCCGTCCACTCCTGCGTGACGAAATCATCACGCACATACGTGCGACGAGCATGAAAGTGGATATCCGGGAACGCCGCGAAGACCCCTTTCACGATCTCGCGTATGGCGCTCTTGCCGACGCCTCTTCCTCCGCTCGTGTGGTTCTCAAAGACCGAATCCTCTGTGTGCATCGCGAGAATGGCCTCCACGTCGTGGCTATTCCATGCCGCTTCGTAAGCCGCAATGGTCTCTTCAAGGGGGTGCTTCATGCTGGTGATACCTCCGTTCAAACGGCTCCTGGACGCCTACCTTCGTGTGTTGCCCAAAGTTGAAATTCAGCGGTGAGCGAAGCGAGTCCGCTGCAATGCCAAGTCAGTCTCCGGTGGTGGGCTGACAGGGGCAGGAATGACCGTCCACCCCTCGGCTGCGTGTTTGTTTTGGCGCGCCTGGAGATCGGCAAAAATGCGATCGAGATCGAAGCCAAAACTAGCGGCGTGTTGTTCGCGAATCGCTCGTACTTCGTGGATGATGCTATTAGTCATCTTCATCTCCCAAGAGTTCGTCAAGTGTACAAATGAAAGGCAACAACAAGCCCAGCGGTCGGAAATGCTCGGCGATTCGCGCTTGAACTTCCGGGTTGGCAATGTGCCGGCAGTTCCACGTCAGCAGACAGTCCACGAAATGAACTGTGGCGATCGAAATATGCATGGCATCCTCGCTCGCCTTGATCGGCACGATGCCTGAAGCAACCAGCCCTTTCTATTGTCTTGCACCCTATTGTCTTCCGTATAGTGCATTGCCTCGATGCTGCTGCCGAGTACTGCCGTTATTGCGTCGCGCCAGCTGAGATTGGGCATGGTTAAGTGACCTTGTGATGGCTGCGCGGAATATGACGCCGAACGTTCAAATTCAACGGTGCGCGAAGCGAGTCCGCTGCAAAGCAGAGTTAGGCGTAGGGACTTCAGATGGAGGAGAAACAAAGGGGTGGCCGGCGGCAATACGCTCAGCCTCCGACCTTTTCAGGTCTGCATAAATCGCGCGCAGGTCGTAAGCAAACCGAGCGGCATGGGCGTCACGAATGGCCCGCACTTCATCGATCACTTCGTCATTCAGCATTGGCTTCTCCAAGAAGTTCTTCCGGTGTACAAATGAAGGGTAGAAATAGCCCAATCTGCTCAAAGTACTCCGCAATGCATCTTTGTATCTCAGGGTTTGCGATATGCCGACAGTTCCATGTCAGCAGATAATCCATACCGCTGACCGTGGCGACCGCGATGTGCAGCGCATCTTCGGCAGCCTTGACCGGCAGAATTCCATGTCCTACCAACGACTCCGCGATATGGAGTGCCTGCTCAGTGATCAAGAGCAAAGGCACATCAGTCAACACAGCCAGCCGTTTCTCGGCTGCATCTGGGTCACCAGCGCCGCACTCACGCAATACCGCCTCCGACACCAGCAGTTCGTACTGACTGCGGGTTTCCCACCAAGCAAGAGTAATTTGCTGATGAGCTGCCCCGAGAATGGTCTTGCTGGGACGAGCCGTCAGGTAGCTGATGACCGAGGTTTCAACGTATACCTTTCGCTTCATGACTTCAACCCTCGTTCAGAAAACCGTGGTCTGTCCCCTATTGGTTCGCCGCGCCCGGCAACGCGCCAGCTTGCGCGCAAGGCCTTCGGCCGCAACAGCGCAGGGTCATGATTTAGCCTCAACCGGTCATAGATGAGCGATGACCGTTGCAGGGATGCTATGGATCATTAGGCAGTGGGGCTTACTGGTTGGAGTAATCGCCAATATCTCCGTCAAGCTCTTGGAGGTTGCTTGGCTCCGCTCTCCCTTTCCTAAGTTGGCGGCCTTGACATGATTCAATGCCCTATCCTTCGCCTGCTGTTCGCTGGTGGCGGTAACAATATATTCCCGAACACTTTCATCGCCCTGTGTATGCAAATAGACACGGTAGAGCTGATCAGCCATTGTTATTCTCCATAGTGATGGTAAGCGTAGAGTCAGGCACTGCGTTGAAAAAGCAAGGCGCCAAGTAGCCTTCGGACTGAGACGCCCAATCGGGATAGGAGAAAGCCTCGCGGCCTCCCCCTCCCACACCACCGGACGAACGGGTCACGTATCCGGCGGTTCGATGAAGCAAATTCCTACCGCGGCGCAAGGCTCGGTAGTCCCATTTGTTCGAAGAAGCGCAACGGGAGCGCGATCGACAGGGCCGGCGTCTGCGACACCCGCCATGGACCGTGTGCGGACTTGCTGGTATGCCACGCTTCACGCACAGACACGCCGCGTTTGCGCAGTTCCCGATAGCCCGCTCGACCCCATTGCTTCCAGAGATAGCAGCGTAACTTGCGTCGTACCCACTTGTCGAGGTCGCGCAGAGGGCTCAGCACTTCGGCGATTCCGAAGTACGCTTTCCAACCAAGCAGGGTTTCTCTAAGCTCTGCGACGACGGCGGCGACGGTGGTGCCTCTCGTCCGACGGGTCAGTTCCCGCACGCGGTCCTTGAGCTTGTCGAGGGCCTTGTCGGCCACCTTGAGCTTGGCACCGTTGCGACTGACCGTGAAGCCCAGGAACTTGCGGTTCATGGGCCGATCGACCGCGCTCTTCAGCGGATTCACTGTGAGCCGCAGCGAGTCACTGACAAAGCGTGTCACGCTGGCCATCACCCGCTCACCCGCACGCTTGCTCTTGACGAGGATGTTGCAGTCGTCGGCGTAACGGGCAAAGCGGTGGCCGCGCCGCTCCAGTTCCCAATCCAGTTCATCCAGCACCGCGTTAGCCAGCACCGGCGAGAGCGGGCCGCCTTGCGGCACGCCAAGCGTCGTGGGGTGTATCTGACCCTCGATGCTCACGCCAGCCTTCAGGAAGCGATTGATCAGGCGCAGCAGGTCAGCGTCCGGGCAGCGACTTTTCAGGCGCGTCATCAGCCGGTCATGATTCACCCGGTCAAAGAAGGCTTGCAGGTCCATATCCACCACCCAGTTGAAGCCACCACGGATGTTCGCCTGCACGATGCGGACGGCTTGGTGGGCCGAGCGCTTCGGGCGGAATCCGTAGCTCTGGGGGTGAAAGTGCGGTTCCCATAGCGCCGAGATAACTTGCGCGATGGCTTGCTGTATGAAACGGTCCAACACCGTCGGGATGCCCAGCGGGCGTTTCTTCCCGTCGGCCTTGTCGATTTCCACGCGCTTGACCGGTTGCGGACGGTAGCGGCCCGCTTCCAGTTGCTCGCGGATTTCCGGCCAGTGGTGTCGGAGGTAGTCCGGAAGTGCCTCAACGGTCATGCCGTCGAGACCCGGCGCGCCCTTGTTCTAGCGCACTTGCTTCAGGGCGCGTCGCAAATTGGCCCGATCCAGCACTTGGGCCAGCAACGCTTGGGAAGGAATCGACTCGGGACTCCCTGACAACCCAGCGGCGAGTTCATCCTGCGGGGTAGCCGCAGCCTGCAGGGGCAGGTGGTCAGATGCGATCCCGTCTCTCTTCGTCACGGTCCTTCGTCTTTCATCGTTCGGGCCTTCGGTGGGAAGCGCCACCTACTATGCCCTCTGCTGACTTCTCCACGGCATTCAGCGCCAGTCACCCAACGCCCAGCCTCGTTGCTCTGAGGCACCGGGGAGACCTCCCGGGGTAAGACTCGTTACCTTCGCTGCATGGACGCCGGATTTACAAAATGCACCCCAGCCGCAGATGGAGGGCTTCGCGGTCACGTGCCCGCTCGCCCCGGATGCATCACGCCTCATATCCGGTTTTTGTTCATCGCCCCGCAGCTTTGGATTGGGCTTCCTCCGCACCTCGCCTCACGACGACGCACTTGCCCTTCTCCTTGCCTTCGGCTCTGCGAAAACCTGGCCATAGGACTTGCACCTATGAAGTAACGCGCCATGCCCGGCGCACACGTTCGGCATGAGGGGCGGGCCGCGGCTCTATGCGGGCACGTCCCCTCGATGGCGTTGTTGGGCACCTTTGTCACTGGAACGCCAATCCTCGTGACGTAAAGGATACGACGTCAAGGTCTATGCTGACACTCTGAGGTAGCTGGGCCGACTTCAGGATTCCCGCCGCTAACCGCACTAACGCCTCGTCGAACGCAGCCTGTCCGTTAAGCGAGGGTGCAGGGACTTGTCGTTCAAGGAGGGCCGAGAGGTCTGCGCGCGACTCAAAAACCGCTTGAGCGAGTGTGGCGAACAGATCGTAGTAACCGTTTCGAAGCTGAACTAGACCGCCGCTATCGAGGTGATGGCGGTACTTCTCAGGTCCGCCCCCATGGAGGTCTGGGTAATCGCGATGTACTTCGAGTGAATGATAAAATGCACGCGGATCGCCGGTATGCACGTGAAAGATGACTGGTAAATCATTTTCGTACCCTGACACGTGAATTCCTCGCCGCAGATACGACCATGGCTTTCCGAGCGATTCGAGTTCAGGGTTGAGAGTGCTGACCAAACGTTCACAAACTGCGGCAACCGAGTCGTGGGGCTGGATTTTCGCAACAAAGCGACGTGCCCAGTCCTCAAGTGATTCATCGCCGGGGAGGTTTGCATTACCCCAGAAGGCGAGAGCCACATTCGCTTGTGGCGCGTACCAAACCTTCTTTGCCGCAAGTATTTCGACACCACGAACTGATCGGCGAGTGACTGCGCGATCACCAACAACAGTGATCCCGACTGCTGATGCGGTAGTCACAACGAGTGTCATCGCGCCAGAGATGCCCAACGTAAAAGTGAGGGGCGCGACGCCGATAGGCGGAGCGTCCCACTCAACTGTCGGGTTGGGAGGCTTATTGCTCGAAGAACCATTGCATAAACTCCTCGGCGACTTCCGGCGATAACTCCTGAACTGCCTCAGCAACTGCGACTTGACCTTTTGATGCAGCGATGGCCGAAAGTGCACAAGACAAAAAGGTTGCATCCCATTCACGGGCAGAGGCGGCTGCAACTAAAGCAGGCAGCCGCGACAGCGCCTCGAAGTACGAAGGTGCAATATCTTCTGGAAGGGGCACGCCATTCTTTTTGCGGCATATCTCTACCCATGCGGGAAACTGAAAATAGGTGAAGTCGGCTTTTATGGGGGAAGAAGCAAGCGCCTGAACTACATGCGGAACCGCAGCGAATGAGGCTGGGTAAACATCGCCTTGATGAGCGAGAGAACTCCACAAGGTGAACCAAGGCTCTTTGTCATCCGATGAGTCAGGGACACTGGCGAGTTGCTTCAGCAAAGCAGGAATGTCGGAGGCTTCCCCATAGGCATGCTGTAACTCAGACCATCGTGAACTTTCGAGACTAAGCAATGCGTACTCCTTTTGATGCCCAACGTTGGAATTCAGCCGACGGCAAAAAGCGCAGCTTTTTGATGGTCGGCTGGAATGACTTGTTATGCGGCATAGGGAACGGACGCATAGACAGTGGTAGCTCTGATTGCTTACCACTCATTCCACAGCTTAATCGAGGCCTCGACAAATGCATCGCAGTTCGCCTGCGTCCAGCAAGTGTGGTGGCCATCGCGCAGAAGGTAATACTGCTCGTTGGCACACACGAGATCGGACTTCGACGCGTCCTGCCTATACCAGTTCAAAGCGTTTGCCACGCAGTCCTGGTAGCTGGACGTGAGCTTCTCGTTCGGCAGGTTGTAGAGCAGGCCTTCAATGTAGTACGAAGGCGCGATGCCCGACTTGATCAAGCCATCGTTGACCATTCGGCTGCGCATGTTCTTGAACACACGTGCCATCGGCTTGAACCACTTCGAAGTGTTCTGGTGCTTCGTCGTAAGGTTGGCCGAGTGCTGCTTCGGATAGTTCGCGATCCGTTCGCCCTTGCCGTTCCAAAAACAGATGCCTTCGACGTACTCGGAGTCGTTCGATGAGCGAAACTTGAAGTAACGGCGAAACTGGATGGCCACAATAACGTCTGCTTTGCGGCGCGAACCATTCGCATCGATAGCAATGGCCTTGTCGCCGGCCGTGACAGCATCCCCGTACTGCTGTGTGAGCACTGACAGGACATCCTTCTTGAAGTCGACGTGCGTGTAGGTTGCGTCACGAAACGCCGACTTGTACGCTACCTTCTCCTCTTCGGTCAGTTGGGTCAGGTCGCTCTGGAAGCAGTCATCAAGCCGGATGACGATGTCCACATCGCTCTCTGCATAGATGTTCGTGTCGTTGCCGTACGAGCCTTGGAGGAACACTTTGAAGTTCTTGCCGGCGTAGGGCGTGGTGTTCGCCTCCAGGACGTTCTTGATCGTGTTGTAAGTGTTGCTCGACTGGGTGATCGACCCTTGGTGTGACCACGCTTCGAGTTGCGACTCTGGTATTGCCATCTTCTCTCCTTGGCTACATCAAATACTCGCGAAGCTGCTTCTCGCGCGAAGCAAACGACTCCCGTCCGCGCTGGAACAGGACGCCCAGCTTCTTGAGGTCGTGCTCAAGCAGATCGGTGGCCATCTCTGGCGTGACGTAGGAGTCGCTGATCCGGATGGTGGGCACGTCATGGAACAGAATCTGACGCAACTGGTCCATCGATTGCGTGTTGATCTCTAGGGTCTTCTGCAGTAACTGGACGCTGACGAGGTACTTCTTTGCCAGCCACATCAGTAGGCTCGGCTTTGGGTCCGGGTAGATCCCCACGCCGACGCTCACCAGCCGCATGTCGTTGCGCTCGCGCTTCAGGGCCTGCACGGCATCCGCAATCGCATATAACGTCGGGTTGTTCGCGCAGTAGCCGCCGTCGATTAGCTCGATCTCCTCGCCCATGGAGGTCCGGACGATCGTGCGCTCGAAGAAGGGATAGGCCGAGCAAGACGCCTTGACGGCATCAGCGATGCTCACGCCGAAGCCCGGCACAAATGTTCCGAGCCGACCGTGCGCCTGGGCGACGCTGCCCTTGAAGATCATCGGGCGCTCAGTGAGCCACTTGGCGGTAACGATCCCGATGCCGGTCCTGACATCGCTGAAGGCCGCATCGCCAAAGACCTCGCTTGCCAACTTCTTCAACGCCGCCGACCTGGCTGGAGCGGTCTTCTGCGACATCACGGTGGGCACATGCTTGCGGTACAGCTCTAGGATGGAGTCGACGCTGTGGCCGAGCGCAATCAGTGACGCGATAATGGCACCGGTGCTCGTGCCGAAAACCAGGTCGAACTTTTGGTACAGCGGGCACCCGATCATGGCCTCGACTTCTTTTAGCACACCGAGCGTGTAGAAACCCTTGGCACCACCGCCGTCGAGTGTCAGTACGCGCAGTACTTCTCTTTCGCCTTGTTCTGTTGTTACTTGATTCATTTCGCCTATCTCGGGTTTGCGCAATTTGCCGTACTCACCGTCAAATGGGGTATGACGCATAACGAGGAGCTTCACCGGACGACGACGGCGGGCGAAGCACGCCGTTGGCGGTCCAGTGTAAGCGTGGGTTAGGCCGCACTCTCACACTTTAGTTGCGACGTCCAATTTGCGATGCACATATGAAAGCATGGCGAAAACGTCGAGAGCGTCTTGCTCCGGCATGGCCCACACGACCTTGGGCGCGTGGGCCGTGGGGTTACGGATGGCGCCAAACACTCCAACGAGGAGGTTGGCAATGCCCTTTTGCTCGCTAATCTCGGTTTCGGAGCTGAGGGAGTTCAGCGCGAGTATTGGAGTCTTAGTTGAAAGCGCTGTGTTGACCAGCTCCGCCCCGTCGGTGGCGAGACCGGAAAGCTGCCGAAGCCGCTCCGCTACTCCCTTGACCGCTTCGAGCACCGCGTGAAAGTAGTTCTCTTCGAGAAGTTCGGCCCTGCAGTACTTGAAGACTTCTGGGTGCGTTCCTCGTTTCGCAAGGGAAGCGTGTAGGCGGGTTGCTCTCGCCCGCGCGCCATCAACCGTGGCCTCTGGCGTAGTGCGAATGACTTGACCCTTATCGTTGACGCCGTAGCCAGCAAAGGCGAGGGCAACATTGAGCCCGTCCTGAAGCCAGAGGAACTGTTCAGGCTTCGACGTGTAGCGCGCGGGTGAGAGTGCCTTGTTTATGAATTGGATCAGATAATTTCCAACTTGATGTTCGTTCTGCGCTTGAGCCAGCGCATTGAACAAGCGCTTCCACTTGGTCATGGAGGGTGTTGGATCAGCGACACCGATCTCCTGCAAGATGCGTTCGATATCGCCGCCTGTCAGTCCTTGCGTTGTGTCCGCGAGGACTCGACAAGCCGCCTCCAGGTGGGAGGACTCGAAGCAGGGGAGGCGTGCCATGGTATTCCTTGTGCGGCTTAATCGGGATAGGAGAAAGCCTCGCGGCCTCCCCCTCCCACACCACCGGACGAACGGGTCACGTATCCGGCGGTTCGATGAAGCAAATTCCTACCGCGGCGCAAGGCTCGGTAGTCCCATTTGTTCGAAGAAGCGCAACGGGAGCGCGATCGACAGGGCCGGCGTCTGCGACACCCGCCATGGACCGTGTGCGGACTTGCTGGTATGCCACGCTTCACGCACAGACACGCCGCGTTTGCGCAGTTCCCGATAGCCCGCTCGACCCCATTGCTTCCAGAGATAGCAGCGTAACTTGCGTCGTACCCACTTGTCGAGGTCGCGCAGAGGGCTCAGCACTTCGGCGATTCCGAAGTACGCTTTCCAACCAAGCAGGGTTTCTCTAAGCTCTGCGACGACGGCGGCGAAGGTGGTGCCTCTCGTCCGACGGGTCAGTTCCCGCACGCGGTCCTTGAGCTTGTCGAGGGCCTTGTCGGCCACCTTGAGCTTGGCACCGTTGCGACTGACCGTGAAGCCCAGGAACTTGCGGTTCATGGGCCGATCGACCGCGCTCTTCAGCGGATTCACTGTGAGCCGCAGCGAGTCACTGACAAAGCGTGTCACGCTGGCCATCACCCGCTCACCCGCACGCTTGCTCTTGACGAGGATGTTGCAGTCGTCGGCGTAACGGGCAAAGCGGTGGCCGCGCCGCTCCAGTTCCCAATCCAGTTCATCCAGCACCGCGTTAGCCAGCACCGGCGAGAGCGGGCCGCCTTGCGGCACGCCAAGCGTCGTGGGGTGTATCTGACCCTCGATGCTCACGCCAGCCTTCAGGAAGCGATTGATCAGGCGGAGCAGGTCGGCGTCCGGACAGCGGCTCTTCAGGCGCGTCATCAGCCGGTCATGATTCACCCGGTCAAAGAAGGCTTGCAGGTCCATATCCACCACCCAGTTGAAGCCACCACGGATGTTCGCCTGCACGATGCGGACGGCTTGGTGGGCCGAGCGCTTCGGGCGACCAGCCCGAAGGGCGCAGGACAGCCGAAGGCTGGTTCCGCGCAGCGGAATGCGGCGCAGCCGCACAAATCCGTAGCTCTGGGGGTGAAAGTGCGGTTCCCATAGCGCCGAGATAACTTGCGCGATGGCTTGCTGTATGAAACGGTCCAACACCGTCGGGATGCCCAGCGGGCGTTTCTTCCCGTCGGCCTTGTCGATTTCCACGCGCTTGACCGGTTGCGGACGGTAGCGGCCCGCTTCCAGTTGCTCGCGGATTTCCGGCCAGTGGTGTCGGAGGTAGTCCGGAAGTGCCTCAACGGTCATGCCGTCGAGACCCGGCGCACCCTTGTTCTGGCGCACTTGCTTCAGGGCGCGTCGCAAATTGGCCCGATCCAGTACCTGGGCCAGCAACGCTTGGGAAGGAATCGACTCGGGTTTCCCTGACAAACCAGCGACGAGTTCATCCTGCGGGGTAGCCGCAGCCTGCAGGGGCAGGTGGTCAGATGCGATCCCGTCTCTCTTCGTCACGGTCCTTCGTCTTTCATCGTTCGGGCCTTCGGTGGGAAGCGCCACCTACTATGCCCTCTGCTGACTTCTCCACGGCATTCAGCGCCAGTCACCCAACGCCCAGCCTCGTTGCTCTGAGGCACCGGGGAGACCTCCCGGGGTAAGACTCGTTACCTTCGCTGCATGGACGCCGGATTTACAAAATGCACCCCAGCCGCAGATGGAGGGCTTCGCGGTCACGTGCCCGCTCGCCCCGGATGCATCACGCCTCATATCCGGTTTTTGTTCATCGCCCCGCAGCTTTGGATTGGGCTTCCTCCGCACCCCGCCTCGCGGCGACGCACTTGCCCTTCTCCTTGCCTTCGGCTCTGCGAAAACCTGGCCATAGGACTTGCACCTATGAAGTAACGCGCCATGCCCGGCGCACACGTCTGAATTCACCGGCCTGCGCGGCTTTTCGCGTAGGTCCGGTGGAATGATGGGTTCGGCGTCTACGACAACTAAACGAGGTCACGGCCATCCTCAAAAATTGAATTGGCGTCGACGTAGTTCAACTCCTCGTAGTCCTGCAGTTTGAGGCCGCAGAAATAGCAGTTGATGCTATCCACGAAGACTCCCGTGACGTAAGACGTCTTTTCGGCAGGGTCGTAGTCGTAGTCTGGCTCAATCCTGGCGACGGCCTCTTGAGCACATGCGGGGCATGTAAACGGAACGTAACTGAAATCGTGGCCAGAGCTGGCAAGTAAGGACCGTGTTATGTCGTTCGCTTGCTTTATGAACTCTGGCTGCGACTCTCTCCCAAGCCAAAGCGCTTTATGCTGCTCGATACGACTTGCCATCGCTCTCGAAAAATCTTCTTCGCTTTGTATCTTCCGACTTAGATCACGAAGTCGGTCATGGTCTGTTCCAAAAAATTCTTGAACCGATAACGACCGCTCAGAGCAAATGTCGTTCAGCAACTTGTAACCGTCCTTGGCTAAGAGGCGGTTAGCCTTGACGATGTCTAGTTCGGACAGCGGGCGATGGGCAAGAATGTCTCGATAGTTTGCAAGCGAAAACAACAGCTGGCTGTTTTCCTTTACGCCAGCGGAAAAAATCAGCGCACGCTGCATTGCAACCCTAAAAGACACAACGTCGGTATCTGGTTTGCTTGATGTCACACCATGCTGATCGCCATTTACGAACTGGTGCTTGTAGAGACACGGGGCAGCGTTCTTGAAATCTCCGCTCGTTAAGACAAAAACCGGGTTCACTTCGGCTAGGACAAACTTCAACAGCCGCTCAACACCGAGAGAAAAAAACGTCGTTGCGTGAATAACCTCCCGCTCATTCATTTGAGCATTGATGTCCCCGCAAGACATCAGAATCAGCTTTTTGGCGTCAGCCAGAAATTCACTTGCTGTCATCGGTTGCCCCTTTGCTGCCAAGACGCCGAACGTTTGACGTGAGGGGCCGCCGTAGCGGCGAAGCCGCGAAGGGAACCCACAAGCGCAGCTTGTCGGCGGTCCCTCTCGACGGAATTGTTAGAGCGAAGCCGACCCATCATCTGTTGAACCCCGTGTAACCAACCTCTTTAGATACAGCGCGGATCAATTTCTCGGAGAACGACTCTAGCAGGCCATATGCGGGAATGGTTTTCATGCCCGTAACTATGTAATTCAACTGCTTGGTTGAGTAAAGATCGTTGAGTATCTCTACCGCGGCCTCTTCCGCCGAGTGGAAAGACACCAAGCTCAAAAGTTGAAGCTCTCTTGCTTTTCTCTGACAGGCGTGCAGATCGTGACCAAACCTCTTAGATCGAAGCTCGCGAAGAGTTACGCCGCGATGAAGCAAATAGGACTTAAACGCTAACTCAATTGAATGCCCGATGAGATATAGAGCAGGCATTGGCGAAACGAGCTCAAAACCATCTTTCTTCGCAAAGTGGTCATCAACGGCACGCGACGAATCAAAGAAATCATGGGCGTATCGAGCAAGGCCAATCGGCGTAGTCAGCGCTGGGTCATCGTGCATGATTCGCTCTAACCTGATGTAGCAGGCCTATTCGACGCAAAGCTTTGCATCGGCATTCTGCCCGCATGCACAAAAACAGCGAAATTACTCGACAGAACAATGCGGTAAGCCATGCGCCCCTCCACTAAGAATTCCGGCAATTGCGTCAGCGCCCTCCCCGCTTCGCAATCCCCTTGGCTGAGCAATCAGCCCGGCGAGCGCCAATGACGACACTATAGCTCAGCCCCGCAAAGAGCCGCAACCAGAGGGGCTGTCGCCACTCTCACGTCAGGTATCGTCGGATTGATTCCGGCAATTTGCTGACACTCCCATGTGCAGGCTTCGCCACCAGGAGGGGACCGCGGCGACAACGGAGTGTGCCCGAAGAGCGCATCGAGCGGCACTCTGGCCCTGTACAGGCCTGTGATTCAGTGATCTCCACGCGCTACGCGACTCAATGTTTCCGGGCGGGGCGTTTGACCGGTACCGGTTCAAACTGCGCCAGCGCCTCAAGACATCGGGCAAGTTGTCTGAGGGCCGGACCAGCATCCGGATGCAACACACCCGCCCCGATGCCGACCAGCTCGGTTGGCGGTAGAGGGATGTCGAAGCTCCGCACGTGAATACGCGCGGTCGGTGAAGCCGAGCGAGGGCCGGAGCGGTTGCCGAGCGCGGCCAGAGTTCCGGCGTCCTGTTGTGACTCGGCACGGGAGTCGAGCCCTGGCGTTTGCGCTGCGCCGCGGGCTTCCACCGCAGGCGGCAGCCGTCATTCTGCGTGCGCGTCGCTGTCGGCACCGTGACCAGGACCATCCCGACCCGAGCCCGCGCTTTTCTTGGCTCTTTCGTCTTGCCAGAAAGCCTGCGGCGCGCTAATTTCCATTCCGCAATCGTGCCAATGACCCTTTACAGGAGATTCAACCATGAATGACCGGGAAGCTCGCCGTCACGACATGTTCGGCCGTGTGCAGACTTTCGGCAACGCGAATGCCGCGGACTTTGCCGCCGGCAGCAAGGCGGCCGGGCATTTTGCGCGCTTGGCGCAGATCGTCGCGGATCTCGATGTCGAGAAGGCGCGACAGAACGGCGGTTCCGCGACGGCGAAGGAGGTCCTGTTCGATTCGCTGCGCCTCGATCTGCAGGCAATCGCCCGCACGGCGCGCGCCATCGACGCGGGCGAACCCGGCTTCGCCGACCGCTTCCGCAACCCCCCCACCCCGACCCAGCAGGCGCTGCTCACCGCCGCCGATGCCTTTGCGCGCGAACTCGCCGACCCGGCGGTCGTGGCGAAGTTCGTCGCCTACGAGTTGCCGGCGGATTTCGTCGCCGACCTCGCCGACGACATCGCCGCGATCCGCTCCGCCGACGCCGACATGCAGTCGGACGACCAGACCGGTGTCGCCAGTACCGCCGCCGTCGGCCGCCTGATCCGCGAAGGAATGGCCGAGGTGATGCAGCTCGACGCGATCATGAACAACAAGTACGCCCGCAACCCCGACAGGATGCGCGCCTGGGACAGCGCGAGCCACATCGACCGCGCCCCGCGACGTGCGAAGAAGTCCGCCGGCGGGACGCCGCCCACTTCGACGAAGGCAGCCGGGTAACAGTTGCGCGCGCCGGTGCGGTACCGCCGGCGCCGCCTGCCGTCTCGCCGCGGCGGCGTGCCCGCTTCGGCCCGCTCCGGCGTGGCGACAAGGGCACGCCGTTGCAGCGCGGCAAGGCGAGGAAGTCACCTCGGGCACTGCCCTACAGCGTTGCCGATTGCGGTATGGCCATGGGCGGCCGGTCGACCCGCCGGACGATCCCGGCAAGGCACAGGCTTTCGCCCCTGCCCGCCAGAGGCACGCAGTCTCACTCCAGGACCCGACCGGCATGCCCAGGCCGCAACGCGCACGCCCCTGGCTTCGACTCGCACGCTCCTGGCTACGGCTCACACGCCCCTGGCTGCAACTCGCACGCCCCTGGCTTCAGCTCGCACACGTCTGGCTACGGCTCGCACGCCTCTGGCTACGGCTCGCACGCCTCTGGCTGCAACTCGCACGCCTCTGGCTTCAACTCGCACGCCTCTGGCTTCGGCTCGCACGCCCCTGGCTTCAACTCGCACGCCTCTGGCTTCAACTCGCACGCCTCTGGCTACGGCTCGCACACCTTTGGCGTCAACTCGCACACCTCTGGCTTCAAGTCGCACGCCCGCGCATGGTCGTCGCTCCCGACAGGCACCACGTCGATGCCGGCGATGCGGCGCGTGTTCCCGTTCGCGGCAACGTCGGTCCTCTCGGGCTGCCGGCGGGCCCGACCAGCGAAAGCGCGCATCTGCCCCATCAGCCGCGCCCGACCGCAGCGCGCCGACGCTCCGGATCGCTGCCCGGGACAGCCGGCCGGCATCCCGGTCCGCGGCCGGCGATCGCCGTTCCTGTCGCAGGGGCCTTGATTGATATACTGTCCCGGCAATGGTGAGCCTTCGCTTCTACGCCGAACTGAACGATTTCATTGCCGCCGATCGCCGGCAGCGCGACTTCGAATGGGCGTCCGCGGCCGATGTGCCGGTCAAGCACCTCATCGAGGGCTGCGGCGTGCCGCATACCGAGGTGGCGCTGATCCTGGTCAATGGCGAACCGGCCGGCTTCGACCGGCGGCTGTGCGCCGGCGACCGGGTCGCGGTCTATCCGGCGTTCCTGGCGTTCGGCCTGCGCCCGCCGCTGCCCGCCGCCCGTTTCGTCGCCGACGCCCATCTCGGCGCGCTGGCGCGGCTGCTGCGGCTGGCGGGCTTCGACACGGTCTATGGCAACCGGCTCGCCGATGACGAGATCGAACGCCTCGCCGCGGTGGAGGGGCGGGTCGTCCTGACGCGCGACCGCGACCTGCTGAAAAGGCGCGCCATCGGCCACGGCTGTTATGTCCATGCGCAGCAGCCCGACCTGCAGTTGCGCGAGATCGTCGCCCGCCTCGACCTCGCCGACCGGGTGCAGCCCTTTTCCCGTTGCCTGGTCTGCAACGCGCGGCTCCTGCCGGTCGCCAAGCGGCTGGTGAGCGACCTCCTGCCCGGGCGCGTCCGCGACCGCCTGGATTCCTTTCACCGCTGCCAGGACTGCCAGCGAATCTACTGGGAGGGCAGCCACTGGCGCAGGATGCGCGAGCGCCTGCAGCGCGCACTCGCGGCAACGGCGGCTGCGCATGCGGTGACGGCGGCTGCGGCAACCGCGGCGGCGCATGCTGTGACGGCGGATGCGGCAACCGCGGCGGCGCCGCCGCCGCCAACCACTCAGCCGGCGGCCGGGAACTGCAGCGGCACCTTCGACGGCGCCTGCGCCACTTCGCGCACGAGTCGCGGCACCAGGTAGCCGGGCAGGCGCGCGAGCAGGCCGGCGTGCAGTTCGTGCACGCGCTCCTCGGCGACGGCGAAATGGCCGGCGCCGGCCACCCGATCGAGCAGGTGCAGGTAATACGGCAGCACGCCGATGGCGAACAGGCGCTCGGACAGCGCGCAGAGGTCGTCGAGCCGGTCATTGACGCCGGCCAGCAGCACCGACTGGTTGAGCAGCGTGACGCCGGCGCGGCGCAACGGCGCGAGCGCGGCCGCCACCCCGTCGTCGAGTTCCTGCGCGTGGTTGGCATGGATGACCAGGCTCGTCGGCAGGCGGCAGTCGCCGAGCAGCCGCAGCAGTTGCGGCGTGATGCGCGCCGGGATGAGCACCGGCAGGCGGCTGTGCAGGCGCAGCCGGCGAAGCTGCGGGATGGCTGCGAGGCGCTCGACCAGCCACTGCAGTTGCCGGTCCGGCAGCGACAGCGGGTCGCCGCCGGAAAGGATCACCTCGCTGATCGACGGGTCGCCGGCGATGCAGTCGAAGACCCGTTGCCAGTCGGCGCGCGCCGGCTGCATCGCGGCGTAGGGAAAATGGCGGCGGAAGCAGTAGCGGCAGTGGATCGGGCAATGGCCGCTGGCGATCAGCAGCACGCGCCCGTGGAACTTGTGCAGCAGTCCCGGCAGCCGCACCGCCCCGGCTTCGCCGAGCGGGTCGCAGGAGAAGCCCGGCAGCGGCAGGCGCTCGGCCATCCGCGGCAGCACCTGGCGCAGCAGCGGATCGTCGGCGCGGCCCGGCTGCATGCGGTCGACGAAGGCGCGCGGGACGCGCAGGGCAAAGGCCTGCGCGTCGTCGATGTCGACATCGCCGCGCGACAGGCCGAGCAGGCCGAGCAGTTCGTCGACGTCGCCGATGACGGTCCGCATCGCCACCTGCCAGGGTTCGCCGGCAGCGTCCCTCCCCTGCCAATTGGCCGGGCTTCGCGCTATCATGGCGCCCTTCATCGATCTTGACCGTCTCACCAGGAAATCCAATGGCGACCTATTCTACCAACGAATTCAAATCGGGCCTGAAAGTGATGCTGGAGGGCGACCCCTGCACCATCCTCGAGAACGAGTTCGTCAAACCCGGCAAGGGGCAGGCATTCAACCGCGTCAAGCTGCGCAACCTGAAGACCAACCGCGTCTGGGAAAAGACCTTCAAGTCCGGCGACTCGCTCGAGGGCGCCGACGTCATCGACCGCGAGCTGCAGTACCTCTACAGCGACGGCGAGTTCTTCCACTTCATGGAACCCGAGAACTTCGAGCAGTACCAGGCGAGCAGCGACACCGTCGGCGACGCGGCGCGCTGGCTGCGCGAGCAGGACATGTGCACCGTGACGCTGTACAACGGCGCGCCGCTCGCCGTCAGCCCGCCGAACTTCGTCGAACTCGAGATCGTCCACACCGAGCCCGGAATCCGCGGCGACACCGCCCAGGGCGGCACCAAGCCGGCCCGCCTGTCGACCGGCGCGACGGTCAAGGTGCCGCTGTTCGTCAACGAGGGCGAGATCATCAAGTGCGACACGCGTTCGGGCGAGTACGTCTCGCGCGTCAAGTCCTGATCGCTGCCGCCCGCACGCCGCGGCCCGCCGCGCCCTGATGGGGCGACCGCCCGCCTGGCAGGCGAGCGCGCCGCTCGCCAACCTGCGGCGCCGGGCGGAGATCGTCGCCCGCATCCGTTGCCACTTCGCCGCCGAGGGACTGCTCGAGGTCGACACGCCGCAGCTCTGCCCGGCGACGGTCACCGATCCGCACCTGCAGAGCATCGAGGTCGCCGGCTACGGCTACCTGCAGACCTCGCCCGAATACGCGATGAAGCGTCTGCTCGCCGCCGGCAGCGGCTCGATCTGGCAGATTGCGCACGTCTTTCGCGGCAACGAGTGCGGCCGCCGCCACAACCCCGAGTTCAGCATGCTCGAGTGGTACCGCGTCGACTGCACGCCGGAACGGTTGATGGCCGAGGTCGCCACCGTCGCCCGCCTGGCGCTCGGCGAGGTGGGCTGCGTCAGCCACCGCTACCGCGACCTCTTCCGCCAACACCTCGGTCTCGACCCGCTCACCTGCGACACCGCGGCGCTGCGCCAGGCCGCGCAGGCGCGGCTTGACCCCGCCTTCGACGATGCCGACCGCGACACCTGGCTCGAACTGTTGATGAGCCAGGCGATCGAACCGCATCTCGGCCGCGACGAACTGTGCTTCGTCATCGATTATCCGCCGTCGCAGGCGGCGCTCGCCCGCCTGCGCAGCGACCGCGACGGGCAGCCGGTGGCGGCGCGCTTCGAGCTGTATTTTCGCGGCGTCGAACTCGCCAACGGCTACCACGAGCTGCTCGACGCCGGCGAACAGCGGCGCCGCTTCGCCGCCGACCTGCAGCGGCGCAGCGAACTGGGGCTGCCGGCGGTGCCGATCGACGAGGAATTCCTCGCCGCCATCGACAGCGGCCTGCCCGACTGCAGCGGCGTCGCCCTCGGCCTCGACCGTCTGGTCATGCTCGCCGTCGATGCCGGCTCGCTGCAGGAAGTGCTGAACTTTCCCTGCCGGCGCGGCTGAACGTTGCCGGCCAGCAGCAGCCGCGCCGGCAGGCGCGCGTCACTGCGGCGGTACGGCCGCTCCGCTGGCAGCGGCTTCGGCGCCCTGCTCGACGTCGTCAAGCAGCAGCATCTTCTCCAGCACCTCGCGGTATGGTGCCGGCGAGACGTTGATCCCGCCCTGGAACGGATGGTCGCTGACGGCGATGAAATAGAGGACGAGGGCGATCGGCGCCGCCACCAGCAGGGTCACGGTCGCATGCATGGCGAAACTGTCGACGCGCAGCAGGAAGCACGACGAGATGGCGATCGACCCGAGCAGGATGACGACGATCCACAGCTCGGCCGGCAGCGCCGTGTCGCGCACCGCCTGCACCCGCTGCCAGTGCGCCTGCAGGAGGTGGTTGTACGAGCGCAGAACCGCCGCCTGGACGATCTTCTGCCCTTCGGTGACGGGCTCGAAGGAAATGATCGAACGCTGCGCCTTCTCGATGATGCGCAGGGTGTCGCGCGGCAGCTGCCCCTTCTGGTGCAGTGGCCACTCGACATTGATGACGTACCTGGTATAGGCGACCAGTGCCCGCCGGCCCTGCTGCTGCAGCGGTGGCGGGTAGCCGCCGAGATCGTGGTAGAGAACGGCGATCGCCGCCGCCTCGCGGCTGACGTCGCTGCCGGCATCGACCATGTTGCCCCACACCGCGACCGCCGTCAGGCCGGCGGCGACGGCGTAGACGCCGATCAGCGCCGACAGCAGGCCGGCGATGGTGCCGTTGTCGAAGTGCTGGTGCAGCCCTGACGAGCGCACACGCGGCGCCACCAGCGCGACGCCGGCGACCGACAGCAGCGCGACGACGCCAATGACGAAAGCGGCCAGCTCGAGCGAGCTGAGTTCATGCAACCAGTTCATCGGCGCGACAACCCGGGAAAGAGAGTGCGCAGCATTCTAACGGCTGCAGCCGCCGCCGTGCGTCCCGTCGCCGACGTGCGCACCACCGGCGCATCATGCCGCCGTGTCACGCGCGTCGGTCCGCAGCCGCAACGCGACGGCGCAACTGCCACCGCGGGCGCAACGGGAGTTCCGGCACCGCACATGTCCCGTCCTGCGCTCACGCGCGCCTGGCGTCCCGGCCTGCCCGCGACGATCTCCTGACCACCTGGCAAGCGTCGTCGTCCTCCAGCCCGTTGATGATCGCACTGACGGCATCGACCGGGTAGACCAGCGGCACCAGCACGCCGTCGACGCGGGTGAACACTGCGACATGGTCGGGATGGGCGCTGAACAGCACGTGATGGTTGGTGATGCCATCGACGTTGAGCCACAGGGTGCCCTCGCGGTCCATCGGCGTGTGACCGACGATGAACGGCGTGTGCTTGTCGAGATGCAAAGAGCGCCGCAGGCGCTTGACGTCGCCGCGGCTGTAGCCCTGCGGCCGGTTCGGCCGCCGCAGGCGGTTGTTGATCAGTTCGAGGATCAGTTCCGGATGGCGGTGAATGTTCACCAGCATCGGCAGGCTGACCGTCGTCTTCGGCGCGGCCGCGTGACAGGCGACGAAATCGTCGGAAGAAACGATGTACGGCAGCAGGCGGTAGAACTCCTCCATGGCGCGCAGATAGGCGGTACCGCGCTGGTCGCTGAGTTCCTTCGCCCACAACAGCCCCTGCGGAATGCCATCCTTGGCGATGTCCTCGGAAAACGAATCATGGTTGCCGCGAACGTAGAACACCTGGCGCGGAAAACGCAGCTTGAGGCGGAAGATCAGGTCCATCAGCAGCATCGAGCTCTGCATCTCGCGCAAGTGCCCGTCCACTTCACAGTGGACCGCGTCACCGAGGATGACCAGGGCGGCGCTGCCGTCCTCGATCGCGTCGAGGAAGGCGTTCTGGCTCAGCACGGTGAGCAGGTTGTCGACCTGGCCGTGCATGTCGGCAACGAGGATCGGCGTCACCGATCGGGGCAGCAGCAGCAGGCCGCCGGGCATTCCGAGATCGCTCCGCGGACGGTACGCGTCGTTCCGCATCAGCCCGTTCACCTCCTGGATCAGTTCCAGCGCAGCGGTCGGCGGCAGGAGTCCGATCGGCCCACCGAGAACCTGGCGCAGGCGCCGGAAGCGACTGCCGCGCGCCGCGCTGATATCGGCGACGACCGCCGGCCCGATCGCCGCCCCGGCATCGCTCAGGTTGCGGAAGACGAGGGCGTCGCGGCTGTGGATGACGACCAGGTGCTCGTCATCGACCGCCGCGGGATAGTCGAAGACCGCCTGTTGCAGGGCATCCGCCGAACCCAGCGACACCCACGATTTCGGCGTCAGACGGAGGAAGCCGCCGATCCGGCCGGGATGCGCGCTCGGATCGCTGATGATGAAGTTGCCGTTGCGAACCGCCTTGCCACGCTCGTTGAGGCGCATCTCCGGGTAGAGATGCAGGCGTTTGTCGTTCATTCCGAGGCTGATCTCGATCGGCCCGCTGTCGAGCGGCACGCGCACCTTGCTGCTGCCGAGGCGGTAGGTGTCGCCGAGCCTGAGGTTGTGACCCCAGCCGAAACCCAGCCAGGCGGCGATCGCCTTCAACCGCAACCAGAGACCGTGCAGAGTCAGTGGTCGACGCGAGGCAATGGTGTTCATGGCCTGGATGTCGGCTCGACGAAGCGCAGCGGCGGGTTCTCGATGCCCTCGCGGACGTAGACCTGGAACCCCTGGGCGTGCATGAAGACCGCCAGCTGGTGAAAGATCTCGCGTTGTGACGCGCAGATCGCCAGGCTGAGCTGGGCGTCGACCGGATGCGTGCTGTGTCGCGCGCGAATCTGGCGGCGCTCGAAGACGAGCTTGGCCGGCGGCAGGAGGAACTCGAACACGTAGCGCCGATACCAGTCGACCGTGAAGACGAAGCGCTTGCGCGGCGGCAGCATGATGCGGTCGAAGTCGACCTGCGGCAACGGGTCACGATCGAGAAACTGCGCGTCGAAAACCGAGACCGCCTCGTCCAGGCCGACGAATGGCAGCCCGATGTGGATCTCGCGCGGGCGCACGGCGAGGATCTCCGAGCGCCACCAGTGCTTGCGGCCGAGGTCCAGATAGCCTTCCTCGGACCAGCCGCCGAGCCGCATGATCAGGGTGCTCTTGCCGGCTCCCGGCGGTCCGGTGACGAGGATCTGGCGAAAGCGGATATCGCCGGGGAAGCTGATCCCCTTGAAGATCTGCAGCGACGCGATCGCTTCGGTGCTGCCGCGCGGCATGATCATGGTTTCTGCCGCGACCCCGTCGGCAGTGGCGACGGACGATCCATGCGGCCGGTCAATCGTCTCAGCCAAAGATGGCCCTCAGAATGTGGAAGCTGATCGCGGCGAGGATGGCACCGACGGGAACGGTGATGAACCACGAGAGGAGGATGCCGCCAATCACCCGCAGGTCGAGTGCGCCGATGCCGCGAGCGACGCCGACACCCATCACGGCGCCCACCGCGATGTGCGTCGTCGATACCGGCAATCCCATGCCGGACGCCGCAACCGTCACGAACGAAGCGGCGATCGTCGCCGAGTAGCCGCGTGTCGGAGTCAGCTCGGTGATGCGGTGACCCATCGTCGCCATGACCCTGTAGCCATAGGTCGCAAGACCGGCGACGATCCCGATGCCGCCGATGAACAGCATGAACGGGGTCACCGCCGACTGCGACGACACCGACCTGGTCTCGATGATCTGCACCACCGCGGCCAGCGGACCGATGCCGTTGGCGACATCGTTCGAGCCATGGGCGAAGGCCATTGCCGCACCGGTGAACACCATCAGCGGAATGAACAGCCTTTCGACGCTCGCGTAGTGGAAGTTGCGATCGTCCACCTCATCCAGCTTGATCCGGTTCATCATCAGTCGGGCAGCGATCGCCAGCAGCACGCCGATTGCGACCGACAGAGCCTGGCCTTCGGAGTCGCTGAGAAGGATGTTGACATGCCTGAGCCCGGTGGTGATCGTCACCAGGGAGACGATCCAGCCGACCAGGAAGGCGTACATCGGCCCCCACTTGCGCGCCTGCGCGATCGGGTTCTCGGTGTTGAAGATCAACTTGCGGATGCTCAGCGTCAAGGCCCAGGCAACGATACCACCCAACAGCGGCGAAACGAACCAGCTGGCGACGATCTCGCTCATCTTGTCCCAGTTGACCGCTTCGAAGCCCAGCGCAGCCACACCGACGCCGCACACCGCGCCAATGATCGAATGCGTCACCGATACCGGCCAGCCCCGCATGGTCGCGATCATCAGCCAGACGCCGGCAGCGAGCAGCGCGCCGATCATGCCCAGCACCAGCAGATGTGGCGCCGGCTCGAAGAGCCTGCCATCGATGATGCCCTTCGAGATCGTCGCCGTCACCGCGCCACCAGCCAGGTAGGCGCCGGCGAATTCCATGATGGCGGCCAGGACCAACGCCTGCCGGACGGTGATCGATCCGGAACCGACCGACGTTCCCATGGCATTGGCGACGTCGTTGGCACCAATGCCCCAACACATGTAGAGGCCAAAGGCAAACGCCAGAACATAGAAGATCGTCGAATGCTGCTCGATGATTTCCATCGTCCGAAACCCTCAACGAGAGATCCTCGGGAGAAGACCACGAAGCGAAACCTGCGGCTGCCGAACGGGCCCGGGATGGCCTGGCCTTCGTCCTCCCGGCGCAGACCTGCGCGACTCAGCGGGCAATCATCACCCGCAAGCGATCGCCGACCTTCTCGGCGCAATCGGCGAGGTTGCCCAGCCACTGGATCAGCTGATACCAGAACATCACCGACACCGGCTTGATGCTGGCCTCCTGCGCGAACAGCGCCCGCGACAGCGAGATCCCCATCAGGTCGGTGTCGGTCTCCATGTGGCCGAGCTCGACAATCATCGCCTCGACCCGCTCGACCTCGCGGCCGCGGAAACCCGTCTCGAGGAGTTCGTCCAGCTGCTCGATGATCATGTGCGCCTGCTCACAGGCGGCAACGCAGCGTGCGACGAAACGGGTCAGCGGTTCGGCCATTCCCTCCGGAACCTCCATCCGCCGCTCGACGAGCAGGCCGGCGATGTCCTGCGCGACGTCGGCAATCGAGTCCTGTATCGCCAGCAGTTCGAGCAGGTCGCGCCGGTCCACCGCCAGCAGAAGGCTCCTGGGCAGATGGACGCGCAGCTCGTTCTTGATCGCATCCGCCTCGTTCTCCTTGGTGAAGATGCGGACCTTCTGTGCATTGACCTCCCTCTGGTCACCGCCGATCAGCGCTTCGAACAGCGGCGGCACCTCACGCACACAGCCGATCACGCTGCGCATGTGCTGCTGCAGCGGTTTGAATGGCGACTTGCCGAACAGCGCGGCCATCGGGTTGGTGGACAACATGTGCTTTCCTCTCTCCTTGCCAACGCACCAACAAATGGGCCGAAAAGCAGGCGACGGGCGAGCCCTGACCAGATCGGCGGCGGCTACGGTCACAATCATCAGAGTGACCTGTTCGCAGACCCGCCGGACGAGTCCCGATTGTAATCCGAACGCGCGACGAAATGGGGCCGCCAGCGGCTCGCAATGCCCACCGCCTGGCGCAGGAACAGCTGCCCGCTCAACAAGTTGGACAGCTGCCGCAGCGCCGGCGAGGAGTCAGGAGAGAAGGCCCCGGCCGGCGCGAATCCAGCGCCGTCGCTTCTCCTCCGGCGCGATGATGAAGCGCTCGCCCGCCGTTTCCGCCATCGCCGACTTCATCGCGCCGGCTCGGCAGCAGCGGCTGGCGCATTGCCGAGCGACGCCGCCAGTTCGGTCCCCGGGCTCCATCCGGTGAGCCAGAGCATCGCGCAGAAGCCGCCGGCGTAGCCCAGCGGGACATGCCAGCCATGCAGCAGCCAGCGGCCGGCAGAGCGGGCTTCGGGAAAGAGGTTGGCCAGCGCCACGCCGGCAGACGAACCGAACCAGAGCATCGAGCCGCCAAAACCGACGGCGAAGGCGAGAAACGCCCAGTCATAGCCGCCCTGCTTCAGCGCCAGCGCGGTCAGCGGGATGTTGTCGAAGACGGCCGAGACGAAGCCGAGTGCCAGAGTGGTCAGCCAGGAGGCAGCCGGCAACTTCTCGACCGGCATCATCGACGCACAGACGACCAGCGCCAGCAGGAAGAGCGAGCCCCTGAACGCCTCGGGAACCAGGCTCCACTCCGGTTTCCGCAGCGGCACCGCCAGCAGCAGCGCCACCCACACGGCAACACCGAGAAAGGGAAAATGGGCGGCCGCGTCGCTGAAGAAGACATTGACGGTGACGTTGGTCGCGATCGCCGCGAGCAACATGCAAGCGATGATCGCCACCCGAGCCCAATCGATGTGCCGCGCCGAGTGCAGATCACCGACGATCGGCTGGTGCCGGTGCTGCTGCAACGAGGCCGGAAGACCGAAGATGAGCAAGGCGATCGCCGCGGCAAGGTAGGCCGGCGCGATCTCGAGCGGGCTGACCCCGGCGATCCACATCATCGTCGTCGTCGTGTCGCCGATGACGCTGCCGGCACCGCCGGCATTCGCTGCCGCGACGATCGCCGCCAGATAGCCGATGTGAATGCGGCGCCTGAAGACGCTCGCCGCAACCGTCCCGCCGATCAGCGTCGCGGCGATGTTGTCGAGAAAGCCCGACAGCAGCCAGATGATCAGCAGCAGGACGAAAGGACCCAGCCAGTTCGCCGGCAGCAGCCGCGGCAGCACCTCCGGCACGCCGCTGTCCTCGAAGTGCCGCGCCAGGAGCGCGAAACCGATCAGCAGGCACAGCAGATTGGCCAGCAGAACCCATTCATGCGCCATGTGCGCGGTCAGCCCGGACAACCCGTCGCCGGTCTTGAAACCGGTGACCAGCATCTTGTAGACACTGATCAGCGCGAGCCCGCCGAGGGCCACCTTGAGGACGTGACGATGAAAGATCGCCACCCCGAGCAGCGTCGCGGCGAAGAGAATGAAATCGAGCGGCACGCCCCAGACGAGGGGTCCTTCGCCGGCGTGCGCCGCGGGTGCCAGCAGCGCATGGACGACGAAGCCAGCCAGCAGGCGCCGACCGACGGGACGGGCAATCGCTCTGAACATGACGAAACCTCTTCGCGCCGGGAAAAACTCCATAGTAGACTTGCCCGCTTGCTTCCGACTGGTCAACACGACTTTCGGCAACCGCGTCCGCAGGAGGAATTCGCCATGCGCAAGGCCCTTGTCCCCGTCGACGGCTCCGCCGCCGCTCACCGCGCCGTCCGGCACGTCGTCACCCTCGCCAGCATTCACCCGTCGCTCGAAGCCGTCCTGCTCAACGTCCAGCCGGAAGTCGACACCTGGAGCGTGCGTAGCGTTCTGAAGAAGGAAGAAGTCGAGGCGATCGAGGAAAGCCATGGTGGCGACATCCTGCAGGCGGATCGCGAAATCCTCAACGCTGCCGGCATTGCCGTCACACCCGTCGTCGAAATCGGTCCGCCGGCTGAAACCATCGCCCGCGTGGCCCGCGAAAGCGGCTGCGACGCGATCATCATGGGAACCCGCGGTCTCGGCGCGGTGTCGAGCGTCGTACTCGGATCGGTCAGCAGCCGGGTTCTCCACCTCAGCGACCTGCCCGTGACGCTGATCAAGTGATCGCTGGCGGCGCTGCCCGCCGGCAGCTCGGTGTGTCGGCGGCGAGCGCTTGCGCGCTGGCGGTTCGCAACGAATGACAGGAAAGGAAAACGCCCCGCTGCCGGGGCGTCTTGTCTTGCCGATCCGCGAAGCCCGCACCGCATGGCGCGGCGGCAGACACGCCGGCGACCGGAAATGTCGAACGGCCGCGGCAGCCACCACCTGACGACCGCGGCCCGCCGCCGTGCTTCAGGCGGTTTGCAGCAGGATCCCCTCGAGCGACTGTGCCGCCTTCTTGCTCGCCCGCAGCACCTTCTCCTGCAGTGCATACAGTTCCTGCATGCGCAGCGCGCGCATCGCGGCGACGTCGTCGCCCTCCGCGTCGTACAGCGCCTTGATCGCCTGGTACATGACGGCGACCGACTTCTCCTCGATGCGTTCGATCTCGCGGCAGAGGTTCATCGTTTCCTGGCTGCGCGCGTTGTCGTTCAGCGAAGCCAGCGCGCGTGCCAGCCGCGAGCAGGCATCGACGGTCATCGCCGCCAGTTCGTGCGACGCCTTGCTGGCTTCGGCGATGTTGTAGTCGCTGACCGCCATCGCCACATCCTGCACCGTGTTCATGATGCGGTCGATGTCGATCGTCAACTGGTAGACCTGGTCACGGTTGAGCGGCGTGACGAAGGCCTTGTGCAGCAGCGTGATCATGTCGGCCTTGATCTTGTCCGAACTCGACTCGTTCATGTTGATTTCCTCGACCAGCGCAGCAACTTCCTGCGTGCTGATCCCCAGGCTGCTGACCAGCCGCAGCAGCGCGTTGGCACCTGCCTCGACCCGCTCGCTGTGCGCAGCAAGGAGGTCGAAAAACTCTTTCCGCTTCGGTAACATGCATAACTCCCTTGAATGACTGTGCTGACGACCTTCGGTTCATTCCGGCCGGGCGGATATCCGGCCGCCCCGTTGCCGGGGCGGCGCAACCCGGACGATCTGCTGCCGGCTTACAGGAACTTGGTGCCGATCCACCAGAAGAGACCGGCGATCAGTCCGGAAGCCGGAATCGTCAGTACCCAGGCGACGAACAGGTTGGCGGTGATCGCCCAGCGAACGGCCTTGACGTCGTTGGCGGCACCGACACCGATGATCGCGCCGGTGATCGTGTGCGTCGTCGATACCGGAATGCCACCGAGCGTCGCCAGCCCGAGCGTGATCGCGCCACCCATCGAGGCACACGAACCGCTGATCGAGTTGAGCTTGGTGATCTTGGTACCCATCGTCTTGACGATCCGCCAGCCACCGAGGTAGGTTCCCCAGGCGATCGCGAAGTAGCACGAATAGACGACCCACATCGGCAGCGTCGACTGATCCTTGGTCGCCACGCCGGCGGTGATCATCAGCAGCCAGATGATGCCGATCGTCTTCTGCGCGTCGTTGCCGCCGTGACCGAGGCTGTAGGCGCCGGCAGCGAAGAGCTGCGCACTCTTGAAGAACTTGCCGGCCTGGTGCGGCGACTTGTTCTTGAAGATCCACGCCACCAGCACCATCAGCAACCCCCCGATCAGCATCCCGACCAGCGGCGAGATGATGATGAAGGCGAGGATCTTGCCGAAACCCTCCCAGACGATCGGCGCCCCGGACTGCGACTTGGTCACCGTCGCACCGACGAGGCCGCCAACCAGCGCATGCGACGACGACGACGGGATGCCGTAGTACCAGGTGATGATGTTCCACGCCAGCGCCCCGATCAGCGCACCGAAGATGACGTAGTAATCGACGAACTGTGGATTGACGGTGCCCTTGCCGATCGTCGCCGCGACCTTGAGCTGGAATACCCAGAGCGCGGCGAAGTTGAAGAAGGCGGCGAACAGAACCGCCTGCTTGGGGGTCAGCGCGCCGGTGGCGACGATCGTCGAGATCGAGTTCGCACCGTCGTGAAACCCGTTCATGAAGTCGAACGCCAGGGCTACTGCAATCAGCAGCCCGAGCGTCCAGATGCTCATAGTCAGGCCTTCCATTATCGGCACCCTCTCACGAATTCTCGATCAGGATCTCTTCGATCATCTTCGCCGCTTCCTGGCAGCAGTCGAGGACCGATTCCTGCAGCGAGTAGAACTCGCGCAGCTTCATCGTCTGCCAGACGTTGGCCCCCTCCTGGAACAGCGCGGAGATCGCCTTGTGCTGCACCTTGTCGGCCTTCGACTCGATCTCCTCGACTTCCTTGCACAGATTGAGCGTTTCGGCACCGCGGGTCTTGTCGGCCAGGGCGGCAACCGCCCGGTTCAGGCGCATGCAGGCATCGGCGCTGAGCGAGGCCAGTTCGCGCGCCTCGACCGTCGATTGCTTGATGTTGTACATGCCGACGGCGTTGGCGACGCTCTGCAGCACGTTCAGCGTCATGTCGAGATCGTCGATCAGCGAGTGGATCTGATCGCGGTTGATCGGCGTCGTGAACGACTGATGCAGCCGCTCGATCACCTTCGCCTTGATCTGGTCACCGGTCTGCTCGTGATCATTGACTTCCTTGACGAGGGCCGCGAGGTCGGTCTTCCCGTCGCCCAGACTGTTGATCAGGCGCAGGGTTGCGTTGGCCCCGGCGACCACCTGCTCGGAGTGTGCAGCGAGCATCTCGAAGAATTCCTTGCGTTGCGGCATCAAACTACTAAACATACGACCTCCCTTGGTTGACAGCTCTCATGAGCCCCATTTGACAAAAAAAGAACGACACCGGCCCTGCGCCGGCCCCAGCACGTAAATGTAATCATCCAGCTCCCGGCAACCCGCATCCCGACATTCGCATCGCCGCCCGGCATCAGCCCTTCTTCTTGTTCTTCGATGCATCGGCCAGGCCAGCCAGCAGTTCCTTCATCTGTTCGACCTTCTGCTCGGCGAAGAGGCGCACCCCGGCACGCAGGATGTCGGACTTGCTCGCCGCCCAGCCTGCCGCCTGCGCCAGCTCGGCGCGCAGCGCTTCGATCGCGGCTTCTTCGCTCTTCAGCAGTTCGACCGAATAGCGCACCAGCTTGTCGCGCTTCTCCCGGGCAACCTTCTCGACCTCCTGCACCGCCTCGCCGACCTGCGCCGCCTTCTTCGCCACTTGCTCGCGCGCCGCGCGGTCAATCTCGGCGACTGCCGCCTCGAGCTTCGCGGCCTTGCCGGCGACCTGCTCCCTGGCAGCGCTGACGACCGCCTCGACGCCGCTCCTTGCCTTGCCCGGCCGGTCAGCGGCCGCCGGCTTCTCATCCTTTGCCTTGCGCCCTGCCGCCGCGGCACTCGCAGCCGCGGCAGCGACCGGCGACGCGGCCTGCGCTGCCGCCGCCTCGGGCATCACCGCGCCCTTCGCCGCCGGCGACCGCTTCGCAGCCTTGACCGGTTTCGCCGCCGCAACCGGCTTGGCCGCCGGCGCCTTGCGGGCGGCGGTCGACTTGGCCTCCGTCGTCTTGGCGACCGCCGCCTTGCTGCTTGCTTTCGCCGTCTTCGCCGCCGTCTCCTTCGCCGCCTTCCCCTTGGCCGGCGCTTTCGCCGCCGGCTTGGCAGCAACCTTGACTGCCTTCTGGACTGCGGTCCCGCTCGCGGCAGGCGCGGCCGGTGCAGCGGTCGGCGTCGCCGCCGGTGGCGCTGGCGGTACCAGCGGCACCTCGGTCGCCACCAGCCGCTCGGCAAGCGAGGCGTCCTCCTTCTTCAGGCTGGCGCGCAGGGCGGTCTTGTTGTCAGTGCTGCCGTTCGAGGATGTGGTCATCGATGCTCTCCCAGTTGTTGAAGGACCGCAGAAACCAGCTTGCGAACCTCTTTCTGCGCAGCATCGGCACCCGATCCGAGCTGGAAGACCGAGGCGCCGATGACCGCGCTCTGCGCGTACGCGTTGCGCTGGCAGAGCATCGCGTCGAGAATCGGCAAGGTGAATTCGTGCAGCAGTTCGAGCACGTCGCTGGCAAGCGCCGTGTTCTGCACGCGATTCGGCAGAATGCAGCCGTGCAGGCGATGGCTTTGCTCCATCCGATTCAGGATCAGGCGCTCCACTGCCAGCGTGGACCACAGGTCGGTCGGACTCGGCACCGCCGGGACTATCGCCAGGTGCGCGACGGCGAGCGCCGCCAGAGTCGAGGGATGGTAGATCGACGGGGGCGTGTCGAGCACGACGTAGTCGGCCTCCTGCTGCAACTCGGCAACATGCTTGATCAGTTCCAGGCCCGACATCTTGCGCACGTCAAGCTGCATATCCGCATCGAGCAGCGATACCGACTCCGCCCAGCGGAAGGCGCTTTCCTGCGGATCGAGATCGGCCAGCAGAACCGACGAACCGATGGCGTGGAAGCCACCGGCGAGTTGTATGGCAACCGTCGTCTTGCCCGCTCCGCCCTTTTGCGAGACGACGGCGATCACCCGCCCTGGTGCCGATGGCATGCCGCCGCCTTTCCTGTAAACGTGTCGATGAACCTGTGCATAACCGTTGATTATGCCAGTTCGCCGGAAAGCGGCAAGGCGCAGAGGGTTCGGAAAGGGCCATGAAATGGGCCATTTTTTTTTGAATGGTCCATTTTCTGACGAAGGTCAACGAAACCCGAGGTCACATGCCGCCTGGGCAGCCGCGAAAGGGTCCCGGAGGCCGCGGATCGCATCCCCCGGACGCCGACCGACGGCCGGTCAGGCTGACGCCGCGGCGGCTCGCGTCAGGCGTCGAGAAGGATGTTGAGGGTCCGTGCGCGGACGACCGCCTCGCGCCGGCTCGATGCGCGCAGCTTGCGGTAGATGTTCTGGGTATGGCGCTTGACCGTCGCCCGCGAGATGCACAGTTCTTCGGAAATCTCGACGTTGCTCAGGCGGACGGCGAGGAGCTTGAGAATCTTCAACTCGCGGCGCGTCAGGTCGGCCCGCGGTTCCTGACGGCCGCTGCACGCCAGCCAGTCGTCGTCGAATGCCGCCAGGATCTGCCCCAGATAGCGCGAATCGCTGCGGTCGAGCTTGAGCCGCCTGAGGGGGGGCAGGAGTTGTTGTCCGAGATCGACGAAAAGGCGGACGAAACCGCCCGGCTGCGCCAGCGCGACGGCACGTCCGAGGAGGTCGGCAGCCGCGGCCTCGTCACCCAGTCCGTACTGCAGCAGCGACTGCAGCGCCAGCACCTCGATGAGAAAGCGAATATTGTGCCGTGCCGCCAGTTCGCGCTCGAGCAACTGCAGCAGGCGGGCCGCCTGCTCACGGCCCTCGCTGCTACCCTCGGCAATCCACACCTTCGCCAGCGTGAGGTGCGGTGCGCTCGAGAAGTGGTAGGCAAAGTGCAGCGGCCCCGGATCGAAGCTGGCTGCCCAGGCGCTCGCCAGCGCCAACTGTCCCTGGCGCAGAGCGAGTTCGGCGCGACAGGCGTACGCCCGCTGCAACGCGTGCAGGTCATCCTGCTGCCGCAGGTGTTCGCAGGCCGCATCGATGATCGCGTTCGCCCGGCTGGCCTGGCCAAGCGCCTGGCAGACGGAAGCGAGGAGAAACGAGTGCTCCGTTCGCTGCCCCACCGCCGTCGCTGGCGCCGACAGCAGCGTCTGCTCGGCCAGCGCAAGCTCGTTGCGCTGATACTGCACGAGGCCAAGGAAGTAGCCTCGCAACCCGCCGTCATCGCTGTCCCATGGCGCCCCAGCGACACGCTGGTCCTGTCTCGCCACCAGGTTCAGCGCCGACAGGTCAGCGGCCATCCAGTCGATGAAACAGCGCGCTGCCAGCAGCGGTGCCTGGCAGCGTGCGATCGGACCCGGCGCCTGCGCCAGCGCCTCGTCGATGCTCTGCCGCGCGCCGGCGAGGTCGCCGGCCAGCTGCCGCGCTCCGGCAATGACACTCTCGGCGACGACGCGTTCGTCAATGCATTCGGCGGGAAGGCTGGCGAGCGCCTGCGCGGCACAACGGGCCGCCGCCTCACCGCTGCCTTCGAGGTAGCCCTGCATGCTGCGCAGCGCCAGCAGGCGGCCGCGCACCAGCGCCGCCACCTGCGCCTGGGCGCCGGCACGTTCGAGCAGGACCTCGATGCGATCGAGTACCGCTGCCGTCTCCAACAGACGACCCTGCTGATGCAGCAGCCATGCCTTCAGCGACAGCAGTTCCGGGTCGGCCTCGACGGCGTCCGCTGGCAACAGGCGCAGGCAGCGAGCCAGGCGGAGGTGTTGCCGGTGCTGCAGCAGCCTGTCGCGCTGAGCGGCGAGCAGGTGCCCGGCAGCCGCGGCGCCCGCTCCGGCCAGTTCATGACCGACCGCTTCTTCCAGGCGGTCATGTTCGGCGAACCAGGCCGCGGCCCGCAGGTGGAGTTGCTGCATCGCTGGCACGTCCATCTGCGCCGCCAGCCGGCATTGCAGGAACTCGCGCAGCAGCGGGTGATAGCGATACCACTCGCCAGCGCCGTCGACCGGGCAGGCGACGACGCTGCCGCTGCGAACGAAGTCCATGAAACGGGTTCCGGAGAGGTCCTGGTCGCCAGCGGCGTCGGCGGCGAGGGCATCGCAGAGCGAGGCACAGAAACAATCGACGAGCGCCGTGCGCAGCAGCAGTGCGCGCACCGCCTCCGGCTGCGGCGAGAGGACCGCGTCCTGAAAGTATTGCCCGACCATCGGCGCGCCGCCGGCAAAGCCCGCCGCCGGATCGGCAGCGGCACCCCGCTGTCGCAGTGCCAGCGTCGCCAGGCGAACACCGGCCGGCCAGCCACCACTGCGCTCGTGCAGCCGCTGCACGGCAGCGGCGCTGACCTCGCTGCCGGCGCCGCGCTCGATGATCTCCGCCGCCTGCTGCCGGCTGAATTGCAGATCATGCGGGCCGATCTCGTTCAGCGCCCCACGTACCCGCAATGCCCCGAGCGACAATGGCGGGTCGCGGCGACCGATGAGCACCAGGTGCAGATGGTGTGGAGGCCGCAGCAGCAGGCGGTCGAGCAGCGCGTACGTCGCGCGGTTCTCAATGCAATGGAGATCGTCAAGCACGAGGATCAGGGGCTCGGCGAGATCGTCGAGTTCGTTGCCCAGGACGGCAGCGATGACGGCAAGTGGCGGCAACGGCTGCGCGGCGAAACAGGCAAACGTCTCGCTGCAGGCGCCGGGCAATGCGCTGCGTACGGCGGCGACGAGGCAACGGATGAAGGCTTGCGGCTCGCTGTCGCCGGCGTCGAGCGACAGCCAGGCGGCACGGCCGACGCGGCCTTCGAGCCAGTGCGCAACGAGCGATGTCTTGCCGTAGCCAAGCGGTGCGGCAACCACCGTCAACGGCATCATGCTTGCGTCTTCAAGGCGGCGCTGCAGTTCGTCACGCGCCACGAAGTCGGCGACGACGCGGGGACGCTGCAGCTTGCTGCGAAGAAACGGCGAAAAAGCGCTATCGACCTGCATCGGCACCGTCAGCGACCACCCTTGGCGTTTCGCAAAAGGGCGGATGATACTGCAGCGGCAGTCATTGTGCGCAGGCGATGCGGCAGCGACGGGCTCGCCGGCGCGGCTCAGGCATCGAGCAGGCACGCAATCTGCGCGTCCTTCTCCCGCCAGACCTGTTGCAGCCATTGCTGAAAGGCTTCGCGCACGGCGGCGTCACCGGCATAATCCCCCTCAGCCAGCTCCTGCGGCACCGGCAGAGTCTGGACGCGAACGCGCACGCGCCGCATGCGTCCGCAGAGGAATTGCCAGAAGTCCGGCGCGCCATCGGGATAGACGATGGTGACATCGAGAATGGCATGGAACTTGTCGCCCATCACGTTCAGAGCCAGCGCGATTCCACCGGCTTTTGGTTTCAGCAGGTGCCGATAGGGCGAGTTCTGCTGCCGGTGTTTGGCAGCGGTGAAGCGGGTGCCTTCACAAAAGTTCATGACGCTGGTCGGAATCAGTGAAAACTTCTCGCAGGCGATGCGCGTCACTTCCTGGTCCCTGGCGCGCAGTTCCGGGTGCGCCCTGAGGACCTCCTCGCCGTGCCGGCGCATGAAGGGGAAATCGAGCGCCCACCACGCCAGCCCCATGATCGGCACCCAGATCAGTTGCTGCTTGAGAAAGAACTTGAGCAAGGGGATGCGGCCGCTCAGCAGGTGCTGCAGGACGAGGATGTCAGCCCAGGTCTGGTGGTTGCAGTTGACCAGATACCAGCCGCGCCGCTGCAAGCCATCGATTCCCCGCACGTCCCAGTCGGTCTTCTGCGTCAGCGCCATCCAGCCGCTGTTGCAGGCGATCCATCCTTCGGCGACGCGGACGAGCAACGGATCGAGGCGCAGTCGGGCCGCACGCCAGGGAAGCAGCAGCTTGAACAACGCCAGCAGGAGCAGGATCGGTACCCAGAACAGGCTGTTGAGCGTCAGCAGCAGGAAGGCGAGAAGACCGACCAGCGGCGGCGGGAGGAAGTTGACCATGCTTCGCAGAGGGCTCAGTCGGCGACGGCTGGCGCCTCGCTGGTCTGCAGCATGGCGCTGCGCGTCGCCGGGGTTTCGAGACTGATGCGGCCAAGCAGGCCGTCGCGGTAGTCCTGCAGCAGGACGCGCGCGGCTTTCTCGCGATCGACCAGGCCGCCACGCAGGAGAAGGCCGCGCCGCCTGGCGATTCCCTCGATGACGGCGACGGCGTCGAGTGCCGGCAACGCGCCCGCCGCCAGTGCGTAACGCCGGGCCAGCGCCTGCGGGTAGCGCGCCAGCAGCACAGCGGCGAGGAAGCCTGCGACTTCCTCGTCGAGCATCGCGTTGCGACCGACCGCGTTGCTCGCTGCCAGCATCAGGCCGTCGCTGGCGTGCTCGATCTTCGGCCAGAGCAGTCCGGGGGTGTCGGTCAGCCAGTTTGCGATGTCGAGCTGCGAAGTCTGCTGCGCACGCGTCACGGCCGGTTCGTCACCCACCTTCGCCAGCTTGCGCCGGAGGAGGACATTCATCAGCGTCGACTTGCCGACGTTGGGAATGCCCATGATCATCATCCGCAACGGCTTGGTGTTGTCGGCACGGTGCGGCGCGAGCGCCCGGCAGAGCGCCGGCAGACGCGCCACCTCGCCGGGCTTGCGGCACGACAGCGCGACTGCCCGCATGCCGTCCTGGCGCCGGTACCACGTGAGCCAGGCCTGCGTCACATCGGGATCGGCGAGGTCGGCCTTGTTCAGCACCTTCAGGCAGGGCCGCTGCCGCTGCAGGCGCAGTTCGCGCACCATCGGGTTGGTGCTCGCCTCGGGCAGACGGGCGTCGACCACCTCGATGACGACATCGGTCGATGCCATCGTCTCGGCAGCCTTCTTGCGCGCGGCAGTCATGTGCCCGGGGTACCACTGGATGGCCATCGTTGAACCGCCACTCGCCGGAAAGGCCGCATTATCCCACCTGTTGGCCGCTGGTGGCTGCCGCTGACCGCTGGCGCGCCCGGTGGCCAGCCAGGCGCGGCCTCTGGCGCCATCGTGGCGGCTCCGCGCCCATGCCGGACGCACTGCCAGCGAGGATGATTTCGGCTGCGCGACGGGCGAAATCGCCTAGAATGCGGCTTTCGTCGCCAACCGCCGCAGGAAAGAGCTTGTCGCAAGTCCCCGAAATCCGGCCCGGACAGTCGATCGAACTGCTCAAGGAGCTGCACATCCTGACCCGCGACGGCAAGCTCAACCAGGACAGCCGGCGCAAGCTCAAGCAGGTGTACCACCTCTACCGTTTCATCGAGCCGCTGCTGGCCGAGGTCGCCAACCGCGGTGGCGAGCTGACCGTGGCCGATCACGGCGCCGGCAAGTCGTACCTCGGCTTCATCCTCTACGACCTCTTCTTTCGCCACCGTGACCGCGGTCACGTTTACGGCATCGAGCAGCGACACGAACTCGCCGAGCGCGCTCGCCAGCTCGCCAGCAGGCTCGGCTTCGGGCGCATGTCGTTCCTCGGCATGCGTGCCGAAGAGGCGATCGAATCGCCGGCACTACCCGCGCGCATCGACGTCGTCACCGCCCTGCATGCCTGCGATACCGCCACCGACGACGCCATCCGCTTCGCGTTGCGCAAGCAGGCCGAGCACATCGTCCTCGTTCCCTGTTGCCAGGCCGAGGTGGCAGCCGCTCTACGGCGAGGCAAGGGCGAGGCGCTGGCGGCGACGGCGCTGGCCGAGATCTGGCGGCACCCGCTGCACAGCCGCGAGTTCGGCAGCCTGCTGACCAACGCCCTGCGCTGCCTGCAGCTCGAAGCGCAAGGCTATCAGCTGACGGTTACCGAACTGGTGGGCTGGGAACACTCGCTGAAGAACGAACTGATCATCGCCAGACGCACGGGCGTTGTCCGTGGCAACGCCGCCGCCCGCCTCGAAGCCATCCTGCACGAACTCAGGCTCGAGCCCTTGCGCGCCCGATTCACGGCTGGCGCGCCAGCATGACCACCCCCCCGGCACGCGCTGGCGGCGCGCCGGTTCACCGATATCCAGGAACCCGGAATGGAAAGATGGATCACGCGCGGCGCCGCCGCACTTTGCGCCGCAGGCAGCCTCGCGCTGTTCTGGACCTTCGGCATGTTCGTTGCCGTACCATGGCGCGAGGGCCGCATGCTGGCGCTCAACAGCATCGAGTTGCAGGTTCTCGGCATTCCACTGCTCGGCGGGCTGGCCGTCTCCTGGGGCGCGCTGCACATCCTCGCCATCGCCGACCGAGCGCGCAACCCACGAATCTACTTCACGCTCGCTCTGGCATTGCTGGTCGCCCTGCTTCTCGCGGTGTCCGGCGGCATCTCCTGGACCACCGCGCGCATCGCCTGAGCCGGCCGTCGGCGGCGGACGCGCAACAGCCGAGACAACGGCGAGGACGGTACGGTCGACGGCAGGGCTGCAGCGGAAAAAACTCACGGTTGCGGTCCGGGCAGGCGACTAGAATGGCGTTTGTTTGACATGGAGAGTGAAGCGAATGAAGGTCCAGACAAAGGTGCAGAAAGCGGTCTTTCCCGTTGCCGGTCTCGGTACGCGGTTCCTGCCGGCAACCAAGGCCAGTCCGAAGGAGATGCTGGCCGTGGTCGACAAGCCACTGATCCAGTATGCGGTCGAGGAGGCCTATGCCGCCGGGATCCGCGAGATGATCTTCGTCACCGGCCGCAACAAGCGGGCGATCGAGGACCATTTCGACACCGCCTACGAACTCGAGGCGGAACTCGCCAGTTCGGGCAAGGACGAACTGATGGCGCTGGTCCATTCGATCAAGCCGGACGACATGGATTGCGTCTATGTCCGCCAGCCACGCGCTCTGGGACTCGGACACGCCGTGCTGTGCGCCGAGCGTCTGGTCCGTGGCGAGCCTTTTGCCGTGCTGCTGGCCGACGACCTGATGATCGGTGAGCCGCCGATCATGCAGCAGATGACCGAGCTGTTCGCCCACAGCCAGTGCAGCATCCTCGCCGTTCAGGAGGTGCCGAAGAGCCAGACCAACCGCTACGGCATCGTCAAGGGCCTGCCCGTGGCCGCTGACCTGGTCAACGTGGAGGGTCTGATCGAGAAGCCGCACCCAAGTGTCGCGCCGTCAAACCTCGCGGTTGCCGGTCGCTACGTGCTGACGCCAGCCGTTTTCGAGCACATCCGCGCGCAGCCGCGGGGGGCGGGCGGCGAGATTCAGCTCACCGACGGCATCGCCGCGCTGCTGGCCAGCGAAAGGGTGCTGGCCTATCGTTATCACGGCCGACGCTACGACTGTGGCAGCAAGCTGGGGCTGATGCAGGCCAGCGTCGTCCTCGGCGAAACGCATCCCGAACTCGGGCGCGAGTTCTCGGCCTGGTTGAAGGACCGCCAGAAACTCGCGCAGACGCTGGCCGGCTAGGAGTCGGCGGCGGCCGCGGCCGCGAAGTGGCACGAAAGGCGCCGTCGCCCGTGCCCAGGCGACGCGCGCCGACAGCAGGCCTGGATTGCCCGTCCACTCGGGCGCTGACGGGCGTCGCCCACCGCCCTGCCCGCGGGGGGCCTTGCGCAGCGGCGTCCCGTGCTATAGTTGCGGCCCTTCTGGCAGGAGACGACCCCTCTTGGTGCAGCGCTTCGATGTTCTCATAATCGGCAGTGGACTCGCCGGGCAGGCTGCGGCGCTGCGGCTGGCGGCGACACGACGGGTGGCGCTGGTCAGCAAGCGGACGCTCGAGGACAGCGCGTCGAGCTGGGCACAGGGGGGCATAGCCGCCGTCCTTGACAACCGCGACTCGATCGAAGCGCACATTCGCGATACGATCACCGCCGGTGCCGGCCTCAATGACCGCCGCGCCACGCGCTTCGTGATCGAGAACGGACGACGCGCGGTGGACTGGCTGATCGACCAGGGCGTTCCCTTCACCCGTGACGAGGACGGATACCATCTGGCGCGCGAGGGCGGACACAGTGCCCGCCGGGTCATCCACGTCGCCGACGCGACCGGCCTCGCCGTGCAGACCACCCTGACCGGCAAGGTCCGGCAGCAGCCCAACATCAGCATTTTCGAGAACCACATCGCGATCGACCTGATCACCGGTGTCAAGCTCGGACTGGCTGATCAGCGCTGCTACGGCGCCTATGTCCTGGACAGCTGCACGGGCGAGGTGCTGACGATCGGCGCCAGCAACACGCTGATCGCTGCCGGCGGTGCCGGCAAGGTCTACCTTTACACGACGAACCCCGACACCTCGACGGGTGACGGCATCGCGATGGCATGGCGCGCCGGCTGCCGGGTCGCCAACATGGAGTTCATCCAGTTCCATCCGACCTGCCTCTACCATTCGCAGGCCAAGTCCTTCCTGATATCCGAAGCGGTCCGCGGTGAAGGGGGCAGGTTGCTGCTGCCCGATGGCAGCCGTTTCATGCCCTGGCACGATGCGCGCGGCGAACTCGCACCGCGCGACGTGGTGGCACGGGCGATCGACTTCGAGATGAAGAAGCGCGGGCTCGACTGCGTCTATCTCGATATCTCGCACAAGCCGGCGGCGTTTCTCGCCGAGCACTTCCCGAACATACTCGCCCGCTGCCTCGACCTCGGCATCGACATCACCCGGGCGCCGATTCCGGTCGTGCCGGCGGCACACTATACCTGCGGCGGGGTCGTCAGCGACCTGCACGCGCGCACCAACATCGCCGGCCTCTACGTCGCTGGTGAAGCCTCGTGCACCGGGCTGCACGGCGCCAATCGCCTGGCCAGCAATTCGCTCCTCGAATGCCTCGTCTTCGCCGAGGCGGCGGCAACGGACATTCTGCGGCAGACTGCCGGCGACCTGCCGTCGCTGCCCGAATGGGACGCCAGCCGCGTCAGCGATCCTGACGAGGAGATCGTCATTGCCCACAACTGGGACGAACTGCGGCGTTTCATGTGGGACTACGTCGGCATCGTCCGCACGACCAAGCGCCTGCAGCGGGCGCAGAACCGCATCCGCCTGCTGAATCGCGAGATCGATGACTTCTACTCGCATTTCCGGGTCAGCCACGACCTCATCGAACTGCGCAACCTGGTCGTGACCGCCGATCTCATCGTCCGCTGCGCCTTGCGCCGGCACGAAAGCCGTGGCCTGCATTTCAGTCGCAACTACCCGCAGACGCTGCCGCGAGCGACGAACACCGTGATCAGGCGGCGCGCGCCCTGAGCCGCCGGTTTACGGCCCCTTGGTCGCGCGCCGGCTGCCGCCCGCGGGCAAGACGTCGACATCGGCCAGCCAGCGCAGCCACAGTCGCAGGAGTCGGAACTGGTCCGCGGACAGGCTGTCGGGCAACAGCGTGAGACTGCGTCTTCGCGCCTGATCATCGCGCAGGCGCAGGACGATGAGGCGGGCGAACACGGTCGTTTCCGGCTGCACCTGGCAGGCGACGCTTTCTCCGCCCACGTACCGCAGCGCCAGCTCGCCACGCGCCCCGAGACGAATGCCGACGAACGGGCTCGGGCGCAGACAGCTCCAGGCCGAAGTCGCCAGCAACGGCAGCAACAGGCTGCGCGCGAGCAACGGCCATGGCAGCAGCCAGACGCTGCCGGCCGCCAGCAGATGCAGCAGGATAGTCAGCCCAACCAGCAAGCGCGAGCGCTGCAGCGCCAGATCGAGCGGGAACTGCACCTCGTGCCCGGGCGGCGCCGGCTCGCGCAGCGCGTCAGATGCGCCTGAAGGCGACGGTGGCGTTGGTACCGCCGAAGCCGAAGGAATTGGAGATGCCGACGTCGATGTCCAGTTGCCGTGCCTCGTTGGCACAGTAGTCGAGATCGCAGGACTCGTCCTGATTGAAGATGTTGATCGTCGGGGGAGAGATCTGGTGGTGGATCGCCAGCACCGTGAACAACGCCTCGATGCCGCCGGCCGCGCCGAGCAGATGGCCGGTCATCGACTTCGTCGAATTGACCACCAGCCGGGACGCGTGCTCGCCGAAAGCACGCTTGACCGCTGTCGTCTCGGCCTTGTCACCGAGCGGTGTCGATGTGCCGTGGGCATTGACGTACTGCACCTGATCGACATTGAGGCCGGCATTGCGCAGCGCGTTGAGCATGCAGCGTGCCGCACCTTCGCCGTCCTCGCACGGGGCGGTCATGTGATAGGCGTCGGCGCTCATGCCGAAGCCGACGAGTTCGCAGTAGATGCGCGCACCACGCGCCCTGGCGTGCTCGTACTCCTCGAGCACGACGACGCCGGCACCCTCCGCCAGGACGAAACCGTCGCGATCCCGGTCCCACGGACGGCTGGCCGTCTGCGGATCGTCGTTGCGCGTCGACAATGCCCGCGGCGCGCAGAAGCCGCCGAGGCCGATGTTTGACACGCAGCCTTCGGCGCCGCCGGCAATCATGATGTCGGCGTCACCATACTCGATCAGGCGGCCGGCGTCGCCGATGCTGTGCGTGCCGGTGGCACAGGCACTGACCAGCGACAGGTTCGGACCCTTGTAGCCGTAGAAGATCGACAGGTTGCCGGAGATCATGTTGATGATCGAACCCGGAACGAAAAAGGGCGAGATCTTGCGCACACCGCCGCCGACGAAATCCTCACAGGTCTTCTCGATCACCGGCAGCCCGCCGATCCCCGAGCCGATCGACACCCCCACCCGTTCCGGCGCCACCTGCGCACCCTCGAGCCCGGCATCGCGTACGGCCTGGATGCCGGCCGCCATGCCGTAATGGATGAAGACGTCCATCCGCCGCGCATCCTTCAACGGCAGGTACTGGCCGATGTCGAAGCCACGGACCTCGCCGGCTATCTGCACCGGAAAGGCGGACGCATCGAAGCGGGCAATCCGGTCGATTCCCGAACGGCCTGCCACCACATTCTGCCAAGCTTCGGCAACGGTATTCCCGACTGGCGAGATGATCCCGAGGCCAGTAACGACGACTCTGCGACGTGCCACCTTGAACTCCGACAATCAGAACATGCGGCGACGGGACGATCCCGGTTGCCGATCACTCCCCGACAGACGTGGCCGAATCATCGGCCCGTCTGTACGGGGGCTGGACAGACGCTTATTTCTTGTGAGCGGTCACGTAGTCGATGGCCTGCTGCACGGTCGTGATCTTCTCGGCCTCGTCGTCCGGGATCTCGCACTCGAACTCTTCCTCCAGCGCCATCACCAGTTCCACCGTGTCAAGCGAATCGGCACCCAGGTCGTCAACGAACGAGGACTCGTTCTTGATGTCCGCTTCGTTGACTCCGAGTTGCTCGGCGACGATTTTCTTGACACGCTGCTCGATATTTTCCATCTAATGGGTTCCTTCACAAGGTTCAAACAGGAAAAAGCGCGCCATTCTAACAAAATGATCGCAACTTACCAACGATTGCCGCCGGCCGGCGCCGGTGCCGGCCAACTCCGCCATCAGGCCATGAACATGCCACCATTGACGTGGATCGTCGTGCCGGTGATGTAGGCCGCCCCGGCCGAAGCAAGGAAGGCAACGGCCGCAGCGACGTCTGCCGGAGCGCCCAGGCGCCCGAGCGGAATCCCTGCCAACATGGCCTCCCTTTGTTTCTCGTCGAGCACCCGCGTCATGTCGGTATCGATGAAGCCCGGGGCGACACAGTTGACCGTGATGTTGCGGCTGCCCAGTTCGCGCGCCAGCGCCCGGCTCATGCCGCTCACCCCGGCCTTGGCGGCGCAGTAGTTGGCCTGCCCCGCGTTGCCGGCGTGACCGACGACCGAGGTGACATTGATGATGCGGCCGTAGCGCGCCTTCATCATGCCACGGATGACCGCCCGCGAGAGGCGGAATACGGCCTTGAGGTCGGTGTCGACGACGCAGTCCCAGTCGTCGTCCTTCAAGCGCATCGCCAGATTGTCACGCGTGACGCCGGCGTTGTTCACCAGCACCGATGGCGCGCCATGATTCTTCTCGATGTGGCTGACGAGGGCATCGATCTGCGCCGCATCGCGCACCTCGAGCACCCTCCCCTCTCCCTTGCCGCCCGCCTCGCCGAGAAAGGCGGAGATCGTCGCCGCGCCCTCGGCACTGGTTGCCGTACCGACGACAGTCGCACCGAGGCTCGCCAGATGCAGTGCTATGGCACGGCCGATGCCGCGCGATGCACCGGTGACGAGGGCAATCTGTCCATCGAGCATGCTGTCTACTCCAGGTTGGCGAGAGCACCGTCCAGCGACGCCAGATCGGCCAGTGCAACGCTCGCGAGGCCGTCGGCGCAGCGCCTGGTCAAGCCGGCGAGCACCTTGCCCGGCCCGCATTCGGCGACGGTCGTGATGCCCATCGCCGCCATCCTGCGGATCGTTTCGACCCAGCGCACGGGCGAATGGGCCTGCCGCACCAGTGCCTCCCTGATTCGAGCCGGCTCCGTTTCGACGGCGACGTCGACGTTGTTGATCACCGGCAGCCGCGGCGCCTGCAGGCTGAGTTCAGCGAGGCGGGTCGCCAGCCGGGTCGCCGCCGGTCGCATCAGCGAGGAATGGAACGGCGCCGACACCGGCAGCAGCACGGCGCGCTTCGCGCCCAGCGCCTTGGCTGCCTCGCAGGCACGTTCGACGGCCAGCTTGCTGCCGGCGACGACCGTCTGCCCAGGCCCGTTGAAATTCACCGGCTCGACGACCTCGCCAGCACCAGCCGCCGCCTGACCCTGCCGGCAGGCTTCGACCATCTTCTCGTCGTCGAGGCCGAGGATCGCCGCCATGGCCCCGGTCCCGGCCGGAACGGCCTCCTGCATCGCCGTCGCCCGCAGGCGGACGAGCGGCACGGCATCGGCAAAGGAAATGACGCCGGCAGCCACCAGAGCCGAATACTCACCCAGGCTGTGCCCCGCCACGACCGCCGGCGGCCGGCCACCCCGGTCAAGCCAGAGACGATAGACGGCCATGCCGGCGGTCAGCATCAGCGGCTGCGTGTTGACCGTCTGCGCCAGAGCCTCCGCGGGTCCGCTGGCCAGCAAGGCCCAGAGATCCTCGCCGAGTGCGCTCGAAGCCTCGTCGAAAGTGGCACGGACGACCGGCGAATCGCCATAGGCGGCCATCATTCCCACCGACTGCGATCCCTGTCCGGGAAATACCAACGCAAACGCCATGCCGCCTCCTCCTAGCCCCGTTTCATAGCTGCAACAACACCGCGCCCCAGGTGAAGCCGCCACCGACCCCCTCGAGCATCACCCGCTGTCCGCTGCGGATGCGGCCGTCGCGCATGCCCTCATCGAGCGCCAGCGGCACCGATGCCGCAGAGGTGTTGCCATGCCGGTCGACGGTGACCATCACCTTGTCCATCGGCATCTTCATCCTCTTGGCCGTCGCCTCGAGTATGCGCACGTTGGCCTGGTGCGGAATCAGCCAGTCGATGGCAGAAGACGGCACGCCGGCAGCCGCACAGCACTCCTCGGCCACTTCGGAGAGAACGCGGACGGCGAACTTGAACACCGCCTGCCCGTCCATGCGCAGGAAGGGATCGCCGACGACCTGGCCGCCGCAGATGCTGCCGGGAACCGACAGGATGTCGTGGTGGGCGCCGTCGGCATGCAGCGCGGTCGCCAGGATCCCGGGCTGCTCCGCGGCTTCGAGAACGACGGCACCGGCACCGTCGCCGAACAGCACACAGGTGCCGCGGTCGGACCAGTCAAGGATGCGCGAGAAGACCTCGGCACCGACGACCAGCGCCCGCCGGTGACTACCCGAACGGATGAACTTCTCGGCAATCGTCAGCGCATAGACAAAGCCGCTGCAGACGGCCTGCACGTCAAACGCCGTCGCCGTACGGTTGCCGAGCTTGCATTGCAGCAGACAGGCGGTACTGGGAAAGATGAAGTCCGGCGTCGAGGTGGCGACGATGATCAGGTCGATGTCGGCCGCCGTCCGACCGGCTGCCTGCAGCGCCCGCTGGCTCGCCTCGAGGCCAAGGTCGCTCGCCGTCTGTCCGTCCGCAGCCAGATGGCGGAAGCGAATTCCGGTGCGACTGGTGATCCATTCATCGTTCGTCTCGATCCCCCGGCGCGCGAGATCGTCGTTGCTGACGGCCGGCCCTGGCAGGAAGCTGCCAACCCCTGCAATGCGGGAGAACATGCTATGCGGTCTCCTGGAGTGGTCGTTGTGGCGCCATCCGCTCGCTGATGCGAGCGAGAACACCATTCCTGGCCTCATCGGCCGCCCGCTTCAGTGCGCAGGTGAAAGCCAGGGTGTCTGCCGAGCCATGACTCTTGACGACGATGCCGCGCAGGCCCAGCAGCGTCGCGCCATTGTACTGCCGGTGGTCCACCCGCTTCTTGAACCGCTGCAGCACCGGCAGTGCCAGCAAGGCGAGCAGCCGCGTCAGAAGGCTGCGGCGAAACTCCTGGCGGAGGAAGGTCGCCAGCAACTGCGCCAGTCCCTCCGACGCCTTGAGCGCCACGTTGCCCACGAAGCCGTCACAGACCACGACGTCGGCGGCTCCCTTGTAGACGCCGTCGCCCTCGACGTTGCCGACGAAGTTCAGCCCCGACTCGGCAAGCAGGTCGGCCGCGCGCTTTACGACATCGTTGCCCTTGATGTCCTCCTGTCCAATGTTCAGGATACCGACCGTCGGTCGCTCCCGATGCTCGACCGCAGCGACCAGCGAGGCGCCCATGATGCCGAACTGCAGCAGGTGCTCCGGGCTGCAATCGACGTTCGCGCCGAGGTCGAGTACATGCGTGTGGCCGGTCAGCGTCGGCAGGACGGCGCAGATCGCCGGCCGCTCGATCCCCGGCAGCATCTTCAGGACAAAGCGCGACATCGCCATCAGGGCGCCGGTATTGCCCGCCGAAACGCAGGCATCGGCCTCGCCCTGCTTGACCAGGTTGATCGCCACCCGCATCGATGAGTCCTTCTTGTTGCGCAGCGCCAGCGACGGGGACTCATGCATGCTGACGACTTCGGTCGCGTGCCGCACGGAGATGCGGCCGACGGCGGCATCGCCGAGAAAGGGCTTGATGCCTTCGGCCAGCCCGACGAGGATGACGCGCACGTCGGGATGGTCGCCGACGAAGCCCAGCGCCGCCGGAACCGTCACCGGCGGACCGTGGTCGCCACCCATGCAGTCGATTGCGACGGTGATGCTCATGCGCCGGCAGGCCGCTGTGGCTCAGTCAAGACAACGCGCCGTTGCCGAACTGGTGCGGCAGGATCACGCAGCCGAACCCCGGGTCACTTTCTTGCCGCGATAGAAACCGCTCGGGCTGATGTGATGACGCAGGTGAACCTCGCCGGTCGTCGGCTCTGTCGCCAGCGGCAGGCCGGGCAGTGAATCGTGCGCACGATGCATGCCGCGCTTCGACGGCGACTTCTTGTTCTGTTGAACAGCCATGAAAAACTCCTAATTTGAGATTCAATCGACCTTGCCTTGCAGCCCGGCCAAAACCGAAAACGGTGACACACGCGCCGCCTCCATCCTGCCTCCAGGCAGCGCGCAATTCTCGTGCCGCGGCGCTGTCGGCAGCGCCAGCAGGATCTCGTCCTCGACCAGTACGGCCACATCGAGGGCATTCTGATGCGGCAGAAAGTCCTTCGCATCGTCTTCCAGCTCGTCCTGCGTCAAATCCTCTTCGTCGCCAACGAACTCCAGGAGGCTGCGCAAGTGCAGCGGGTACTCATACGCCTCGAGACAGCGCTGGCAGCACAGCGCGAGACTGCCATCGACCGTCAACAGCAACTGCGAGCGCCCGCTTGCTCCGCGCCGTCCATCGATGCGGAAGCTCAGGCTGCCGCTCGAATCGGTCAGCAGGTCATGCAGGCGGGTAAGCGTCGCGACGAGCACTTCGCCCTGCAGCGAGCCCTCCTCACGGCCAAACTCCTGACTGTCGATAACAACGGGTCGCGACATAAGGCGCGCATGATATTATCTTCGGGTATTGAAGTCAAAGCCACGCAACGGCCAGCAGCGAATCGACGCCGTCCCTCGGCCCGATACGGTGCCGGCGCGCGGCGACCGCCCGCCCGATGACGACGCCACAGCTGATCCTTGCCTCCACCTCCCCCTTTCGGCGCGACCTCCTGGCGCGCCTCGGGCTGCCCTTTGCCACGGCGAACCCGGCAGTCGACGAAGCGATGCTGCCCGGCGAATCCCCGGAGGATGGCGCGCTGCGCCTCTCGGAGGCGAAGGCCCGGGCCGTCGCCGGCATGCACCCGGCAGCGCTGATCATCGGCAGCGACCAGGTCGCCTGTCTCGACGGCCGGGTTTTCGGCAAACCGCTGACGCACGCGAATGCCGTGCGCCAGTTGCAGACGATGCGTGGCCGCCAGGTCAATTTCTTTACTGGCCTCTGCCTGCTGCACGCGCCAAGCGGACGGGTGCATTGCCGCGGCGTACCGACCCTGGTCAGCTTCCGCGACCTGAGCGATGCGGAAATCGAGCGCTACCTGCAGCTCGAGCAACCGTACAACTGTGCCGGCAGTGCCCGCGCCGAAGGGCTCGGGATCGCACTGATCGCGCGCATCGACGGCCCGGATCCGAACGCGCTCATCGGCCTTCCGTTGATCGCCCTCTGCGACCTGCTGCGACGCGAAAACGTCTCGCCGCTGCAGCCATGACGGCAGCCGGATGAAGGCGGGCCGGCTCTATCTGGTGCCGGTACCGCTGGGGCAGACTGCGCCCGCCGCGGTGCTGCCGGCAGCGGTCCTCGGCTGCGCCCGCCGGCTGCGGTATTTCGTCGCCGAGAACGCGAAGGCAGCGAGGGTCTTCCTGAAGGCACTGCCTGCCGACACGCCACTGCAGCAGATCAGCGTCGGCGAACTCAACCGGCACACGCAGGCCGACACGCTGACGCAACTGCTGGCACCGGTGCTGGCCGGCAACGACCTCGGCCTGATCTCCGAAGCCGGCTGCCCGGCGATCGCCGACCCTGGCGCCGACCTGGTTGCCCTGGCCCATGACATGGGAGTCGAGGTGGTGCCGCTGGTCGGTCCGTCGTCGGTCCTCCTCGCCTTGATGGCATCCGGCCTCAACGGCCAGAGCTTCACCTTCCACGGCTACCTGCCGAGCGAAGCGGGCGCCCGCGAGCAACGGCTGCGCGACCTGGAGAGGGAATCGCGGCAGCAGCGACGAACACAGATCTTCATCGAAACACCATACCGCAACCGCCAGTTGCTGGCATCGCTGCTCGCCGTCTGCGCACCGGCGACACGCGTCTGCATCGCCACCGACCTGACGATGGCGGGCGAACTCGTCTGCACGCGCGCGGTCGCCGAATGGCGGCGACAGACGCTGCCGGAGATCAACCGCCGACCGACGGTCTTCCTCCTGCACGCCTGACCCGGTGCCAGCCACCCCAGGCTGGCGGGCGACCCTGCCGCAGCGCCGCGGGCGCAGCACTTTTCACGCGCCGCCGGATGTCGCGCACCAGCAACCGTTCCCCCACCGATCCAGCACCTCGCATGCTGGGCCAGTCATCCAGGGCGGCCGCCGACGTTGCCTGACAAACGCTCAGCGCAGGACGGGACGGGCGAAGTCGAACGCGGATCCGAGCGCCCCATCCCTCGTATCGGCCCTCAGGCGCCGGGCAAGACGTTCGGCAAGGCTGTCCTTGACCGTGTACTCGACCAAACGGTCGGCCTTGATCACGTCGCGCGCCACCGAGCCAACCGTGCCGAGACCGTCGGCCAGGCCGAGGCTGACGCTCTGGCTGCCGGTCCACATCAGGCCGGAAAAGAGCTCCGGCGTCTCCCGCAGGCGATTGCCACGCCCGCGCCGGACGACTTCGATGAACTGCTGGTGAATCTCCCGCAGCAGCACCTGTGCGTGCTCCTTCTGCTTCACGTCCTGCGGCGAGAACGGATCGAGAAAGCCCTTGTTCTCTCCGGCAGTCAGCAAACGACGCTCGATGCCCAGCTTCTCCATCGTACCGGTAAAGCCGAAAGCGTCCATCAGGACACCGATCGAACCGACGATGCTCGCCTTGTCCACGAAGATCTTGTCGGCGGCGACGGCCACATAGTAGCCGCCGGAGGCGCAGACGTCCTCGACCACGGCGTAGAGCGGAATCTGCGGATGCGCCGTGCGCAGACGCAGGATCTCGTCGTGCACGATGCCGGCCTGCACCGGGCTGCCGCCCGGGCTATTCACGCGCAGGATCACACCGGCGGTCCGCTTGTCCGCGAAGGCCGCTTCGAGTGCGTCGTTGAGGTTCTGCGCACTGGCCTCGCCCTGCGCCTCGATGGTGCCCCGCAGGTGGATGACCGCCGTGTGCCGGCGGTCGGCCAGTTGCTCGGAATCTCCCCAGTCCATCAGCAGCGCCGGCAGTGCGATCAGGTAGGCCAGACCGGCAAGCTTGAAGAAGATCCCCCAGCGCCGCTTGGCCCGCTGCTCGTGCAACGTCGCAAAGGCAACCTTCTCCAGCAACTGCCGTTCCCAGGGTGGTTCTTCAGGCGTACTCAAGGCTCGTGCTCGCTCGGGGTTAGATAGACCGCACCATCACGTTCTTCGACGGCGACCGGCGCCAGCCCGCGACCGTTGCAGCGACCACCGAGGCAACGGCCATCTGCCGGCGAGTAGAGGGCGCCGTGTGTTGCGCAGATCAAGTATACCTTGGAATCGTCAAACAACTCGTTGTGCTGCCAGTCGAGTTCGACCGGCAGATGCCCGCAGCGATTGACATAGGCACGCACGCGACCGTCGAAGCGGACGGCGAAGGCCGGTGCGGCCACCCCACGCCGCTCGATCGTGAAGCGGACGCCGCGGCCACCGTCCTGCAACTCGCAGGACGGACAGATCAGGCGTGCGTCCGCAGCCATGCAGCCAGTTCGGAGAGGTGGTGCACCCGCGCCAGCGGCTGCATGGCGTCGAGGGCCGCCGCCGGGTGCGCGCCGTAGGCAACCGCCAGGCAGGCTACCCCAGCGTTGTGCGCCATCTGCAGGTCGTGCGTCGTATCACCGATCATCAGCGCCCGTTCGCCATCGACGGCCAGCTCGTCGAGCAGTTCCTCGAGCATCTGCGGATGCGGCTTGGAGAAACACTCGTCGGCGCAGCGCGAAGCGTGGAAGAATGGGCCGAGGCCACTGTGCTGCAGGGCGCGTGCGAGACCCAGGCGACTCTTGCCGGTGGCGACGGCCAGCAGATGGCCCGCCGCCGACAGCTCGGCGATCAGTTCGGCAGCGCCGGCGAACAACTGCAGCTCGTGATCGCGCGCCAGATAGTGATGCCGGTAACGATCGACGAGCTGCGGGTAGCGGCTCTCCGGCAGATCCGGCAGCGCATGCTGCAGAGCATCGCGCAAGCCCAGTCCGATGACGTGCCGCGCCCGTTCCGTCGGCGGAGGCGGCAGCTCGAGGTCGCGACAGGCGGCACTGATGGCTTCGACGATGGCCGCCGCCGAGTCAAGGAGCGTACCATCCCAGTCGAAGACCAGCAGCTCAAATCTTCTCGCCATGATCCTGCCTCTCGCGTGCCGCAACCGACTGCAGAAAACCCGCCAGCGCTGGCGGCAGCGCCGCCTCGAGCCGCAGTTCGCCGCCCGCCAGCGGGTGCGGCAGACGCATCAGCGACGCATGCAGGAACATGCGCTTCAGTCCCTCTCGGGCCAGGACCCTGTTGAGGGCAAAGTCACCATACTTCTCGTCACCGGCAACCGGATGACCAAGGTGAGCGAGATGGACGCGAATCTGGTGGGTGCGCCCGGTCCGCAGCTCTGCCTCGAGCAGGCTGAAGCGCTGCCAGCGCGCCAACAGACGGAAGACCGTGTGCGCTGCCCGTCCTTCATCGGCGACCCGCACGCGCCGTTCCCCAGAAACGAGCAGGTACTTCAACAACGGCAGGCGAACATGGCGCAGCGGCTCCATCCAGCGCCCGGCCACCAGCACCAGGTAGCGCTTGTCCGCCACCCGCCCCGCGCTGCCGCCGGCAGCAGCGCGAAACATCTCGTGCAGGGCGAGCAGCATCGAACGCTTCTTGCCGACGAGGAGGATCCCCGAGGTCTCGCGATCGAGCCGGTGCGCCAGTTCGAGAAACCTCGCCTGCGGCCGCTGCTGCCGCAGCGCCTCGATGACGCCGAAGCTCTCTCCGCTGCCGCCATGAACGGCGACGCCGGCGGGCTTGTCGACCACCAGCAAGGCATCGTCCTCATAAAGGACCGGCAAGTGCAGGCTGCGTTCGGCCGCCACCACCACATCTTCGGCGCTGCCGATGCGCAACGGCGGAATGCGCAGCAGGTCGCCGCTCTGCAGGCGATGCGAGACTTCCACCCGGCGGCCATTGACCCGCACCTGGCCGCTGCGGACAATGCTGTAAACGTGGCTCTTTGGCACCCCCTTGCAGAGCTTCAGCAGCAGGTTGTCAACCCGTTGGCCGTGCTCGTTCTCGCCGATAAGCTGTTGGGTGACAGAGTTTTTGCCAACTTGGGCCATTTTGAATATACTTCAGTTGATTTGCGTCGTCGGTTGAAGGATGTCTTGAGCCCGGCGGCCAGCGAGCGATGCCGATACCAAAGCCCCAGCGGCGCGCTTTCCGGCATGCGCCAGCCGACTGCTCTGCGCCCCGCTGCGCAACCCTCGCTGAACGCTGATCACCTGGTTAAGTTCGCTCACCACAAAGTAGCGATACTACTTGAACTGCGCGCGCCTGGCATCTGCGGAATCGCCCTGGCAACTTCCCGAAACCTTCCAAGTCAAGGCCCGATGAGCATGCGGGTCAGCGAGATGGCATCGCTGCTTCCATTGCCGACGAGATTTTCGAGTGTCCCGGAGACACCGGTTCCGTTGCTGCCCACACGAGGCGCAGCCCATACAAGAGCGCGCGGGAGCCCCACGAATGAAACGAATGCTGTTCAACGCAACACAGGCCGAAGAGCTGCGTGTCGCCATCGTCGACGGTCAGAAACTCATTGACCTGGACATCGAATCCGCCAACAAGGAGCAAAGAAAGAGCAACATTTATAAAGCGGTCATCACGCGCATCGAGCCCAGTCTGGAGGCGGCGTTTGTCGACTACGGAGCGGAACGGCACGGTTTTCTGCCATTCAAGGAAGTTTCGCGCGCCTACTTCCAGCCCGCGGTTGACGCCGGTCGGGCGACGATCAAGGAAGCGCTGCGTGAGGGCCAGGAACTGATCGTCCAGGTCGACAAGGATGAGCGAGGCAACAAGGGGGCGGCGCTGACCACCTTCGTCAGCCTCGCCGGCCGCTATCTGGTGCTGATGCCCAACAACCCGCGCGGCGGCGGCGTCTCACGCCGCGTCGAGGGCAGCGAGCGAACCGAACTGCGCGAGGTGATGGACCAGTTGCCGGTGCCGCCCGGCATGAGCCTGATCGCCCGCACGGCGGCCATCGGACGCGGCAGCGAAGAGCTGCAATGGGACCTCGGTTACCTGTTGCAACTGTGGAAGGCGATCGAGGACGCAGCGCAGTTGCAACAGGGAGCCTTCCTCATCTACCAGGAGGGCAGTCTCGTCATCCGTGCCATCCGCGACTATTTCCAGCCCGACATCGGCGAGATCCTGATCGACACCGACGAGGTCTTCGATCAGGCGCAGCAGTTCATGGCGCACGTCATGCCGGGAACGGTCAACCGCATCAAGCGCTACCGCGACGATGTCCCGCTCTTCTCGCGTTTCCAGATCGAACACCAGATCGAGTCCGCCTACTCGCGCCAGGTTGGCCTGCCGTCGGGCGGCGCCATCGTCATCGACCACACCGAAGCGCTGGTATCGGTCGACGTGAACTCGGGCCGGGCAACGCGCGGCGCCGACATCGAGGAGACGGCGCTGAAGACCAACCTCGAAGCGGCCGAGGAAGTCGCACGGCAGTTGCGCCTGCGCGACCTTGGCGGGCTGATCATCATCGACTTCATCGACATGGAGAACCAGCGCAATCAGCGCGAGGTCGAGAACCGTGTGCGCGAAGCGTTGCGCTTCGATCGCGCCCGCGTGCAGACCGGCAAGATCAGCCGTTTCGGACTGCTCGAACTGTCACGACAGCGCCTGCGGCCGGCGCTCGCCGAGACGAGCTACATCCCATGCCCGCGCTGCTCGGGAACCGGCCACATCCGCAGCACCGAGTCGGCCGCCCTGCACATCCTGCGCATTCTTGAAGAGGAGGCGATGAAGGACAACACCGCCGCCGTGCATGCGCAGGTACCGGTCGATGTCGCCACCTTCCTGCTGAACGAGAAGCGGACCGACGTGCAGGCGGTCGAACTGCGGCACAAGGTCGCCATCCTGCTGATTCCCAACATCCATCTCGAGACGCCGCAGCACACGGTCCTGCGGGTTCGCCACGATGCGACGGGACAGGAAGAACTGCAGCAGGTGTCGTACCGCATGGTCGCACTGCCGACGGCGGACGACGGCAGCGACGCGGCGGCTGCGGGAGCGTCCCAGGCACCCCGCGCCGAAGCAGCGATCAAGGGAATCACGCCCGCGCAGCCAGCACCGCTGGTCGCCGAGGCGGCTGCAACAACCCCGGTCGACAGCCCCAGAACGGATACGGCGGCGAGCCGCTTCCTGAAGCGGATCGTTTCCTGGTTCCGCCACAAGGAGGCACCCGTGAGCACGAACCAAGACGTGTCGTCCAGGGCAGCCGCAGCGCTCCCGGCGGAGACCGGGACGGTGCGTGACGGCCGCCGAAGTGGTGGCAGCACGCCACGCGGGCCGCGCCGCGACGACAGTCGCGAGGCTGGCGAGACCCGAAGCAGCCGGGAGCAGAAGGAATCGCTGCCGGCGAGCCGCGGCGAAGCCCAGAAGCCGCGCGAGCCCCGCCAGCCTCGCGAGGCACGCGAGCCTGGAACCGGCCGCGAGCCGGCGGTCGCCCGCGAACCACGCCGGCAGCGCAGCGAGCGCAGACCACCGGCAACCGAGAACGCCAATGGCAACGACCAGGCCCTGCTCGCGTCCGTCGCGACGATGCCGGTCACACCTGCAGTGGGCGAGCAGAACGGTGATGAGTCCGCCAACCCAGCCCGTCGCCGCGGTCGCCGCGGTGGTCGCCGCGAGCGCGGCGAGAGGGCCGAAACCCGACCGGCCGACACTGTCGAGACAGCTTCCGAAGTCGGCAGCAGCGCGCGCGTCGCCGGCGCCGACCGCCGCGCGGCCCCCCCACCGGCAGCAGAATCGGTCGTCAGCGATGTCACGCCGACGAGCCCAATGCCGGAGCTGCCTGCGGGCGACCACGGCAGCGCAGCGACCGCAGAACCGGGCGCCGAGACGACGGCTGCGCCGGTGCCGGCGGTCGATTCCGTGCCAGCGGTCGCCAGCCAGGCGGCTGGCGCGACGGAGACGATCGTCGCGCCACCGCCGATTGCCGTCATGGCCACCCCGACGGCGCCGCCGCCAGATGTTGCCGGCGCCATCACCGAGGTGCCACCTGCCGAGTCGGCTCCCGCGATGGCGGCCGACCCACCGGCCGCCACTGCCATGCTTCATCGCGACGCGACCGCAGCGCCCCAGGAAGCTGCTGCGGCCACGGCCGCCGAGCCCGGCCCTGCGCATATCTGCAGCGGCGCGTCGATCAACGGTCAGCAGGCGCTCGAGGGGAGCGGCCTGATCATGGTCGAAACCAGGCACCCCACGGCACTGGCGGCGATGCCGACAACGCCTGACGAAGCCAGCGGGACAGCACGCCCGGTGCGACGGCGCCGGCCGCCGGTGGTCATTGTTGACGAACCGATGGTGATGGTGGAAACGCACAAGTAGCAGCACGCTCACCGTCCGGCAGGCGTTGTTGCAGCGCTCAAGACCCCGCTGTCACGAGCGCAGACGACAATGCTGCCCGGCGCCAGGGCGAGAACCCGGAAAATACGATCAATGCCACTCCTACTTGCCATCTGTTTCGGCCTCACCATACTCCTGTCGCAGCCAAACGAAGCGCAGGCGCAGCGCAAGGAAACGAAGCCGGCCGAGTACCGTGTCGGCGAACGCCTGCCGGACGACCGGAAGGGTGCGCAAGGCTACCGCCTGATCGGCTGGGACGATCTGATACCGAAGGGCTGGGATCCGATGGCGGCTTTCAAGGGTCTCGACCTCGCTCGCCTGCAGGACAGCGACCCGAAGGCACAGGAGGCGCTCGAGAGCGCACGCCGCCTGTGGGACCAGGCACCGGTCGAGAAGGCAATGAACGGACAGCGGGTCCGCATCGCCGGCTTCGTCGTGCCGCTCGAGCGTCGCGGCGAGCAGGTCAGCGAATTCCTGCTGGTGCCCTACTTCGGCGCTTGCATCCATGTACCGCCGCCTCCGGCCAACCAGATCATCCATGTCGTCGCCGAAAGGCCCGTCAGCGGCGTGCGCACCATGGACGCGATGTGGGTCAGCGGCACGCTCGGACTCGATCGCACCGACACCGGCATGGGCGTCGCCGGCTACCGAATGCGCGGCGACGCCTTCGAGCCTTATACTAGGCCGCGCTCCTGAAGCCTTCTGCAAGCAACAGTGGCTGCCTGATCCAGTGCACCGCAGGTATCCCGCCCAATCCGATCAAGACAATGGAGATCGCAGTCAGATGACACGGCGAATTGCCATCACCGGCTATTCCTTCCGTATGCCAGGAACCAGCACCGCCACCTATTGGCAGGACCTGCTCGCCGGTCGCGACCTGGTCGGCACGGTCGATCCGCAGCGCTGGGCGCTGGAAACCTTCCTGCACCCGCGCAAGGACCACCCGGGAACGACCTACACTTTTGCCGCCGGCTCGATCGGTGACGTGACCACCTTCGACGCCGCTTTCTTCGGCATCTCGCCGCGCGAAGCGGCCCTGATGGATCCACAGCAACGGCTGCTGCTGGAAATGTGCTGGGAAACACTGGAGAACTCGGGCATCCGGCCATCGCGGTTGCGTGGCAGTCGCTGCGGGGTCTTCATCGGCATCGCCAGCGCCGATTACTCCTACCGCATGGCAGACGACCTGGCCGTCGCCGACTCGACGATGGCGACGGGCAACACCGCCAGCATCGCCGCCAACCGGATCTCGTACGTGCTCGACCTGCGGGGACCCAGCATGGCCATCGACACCGCCTGCTCGTCGTCCCTGGTCGCCCTGCACCAGGCGTGCCGCGCGATCGCCAGCGGCGAAGTCTCGCAGGCACTGGCAGGCGGCATCAGCCTGCACCTGCACCCTTACGGCTTCCTCGGCTTCGCCAAGGCGTCGATGCTGTCGCCGCGCGGGCGCTGCAGCGTCTTCGACGCATCGGCCGATGGTTATGTCCGCTCGGAGGGCGGTGGCGTCTTCTTTCTCAAGGACCACGACCAGGCTGTCGCTGACGGTGACCCGATCCTGGCGATCGTCGCCGGCTCGGCGGTCAACACCGATGGCCGCAAGTCGGGACTGACCGTACCCAGCGCCGACGTGCAGGCGGCGTTGCTCGAGGAAGCCTACGCCGCCGCCGGCATCGATCCGGCGGCGATCGACTATCTCGAGGCGCATGGCACCGGCACTGCGGTTGGCGACCCGATCGAGACGCTGGCCATCGGCAATGCACTCGGCAAACGTCGCGCGCCTGGCAAGCCGCTGCCGATCGGCTCCGTGAAAAGCAATCTCGGTCATCTCGAAACGGCATCCGGCGCCGCCGGCCTGGTCAAGGTGCTGCATTGCCTCGAACACCGCCTGGTACCCGCGACCATCGGCATCAGCAGCGTCAATCCGCGCATCCGCGCCAGCGACTGGAACATCGAGGTGGTCACCAGCAATCGCCCTCTGCCGAAAACCGGCAAGCTGACGATCGGCCTCAACTCCTTCGGCTTCGGCGGCTCGAACGCGCACCTCATCATCGAGAGCCCGCCGCAACGGCGCGCCCGTGGTCGGCCAGCGGCAACGACCGGCACCTTGCCGCCGCTGCTGCTCTCGGCGCGCAGCGAGCAGGCACTGAAAGCGGCCGCCGGCGATTTCGCCAGCTTTCTCGCCGGCCAACCGCCGGCCGCCTATTACGATATCGCGCACAGCGCCGCTTTTCGTCGCGACTGGCTGGAGCAGCGGCTGCTCGTCGAAGCGCCGACAGTGCCGGCCATCACGCGTGCGCTGCTCGACTTCGCCGAAGATCGCGGCGAGGCGACGATGGCGAGCAGCGGCCGGATGCTGTCCGCTGCCAGTGGGCCGGCGTTCATCTACTCGGGCAATGGCTGTCAATGGTCCGGGATGGGCCGGCAACTGCTGGCGGATGAGCCCTCATTCCGTGACGCGGTGCGCGAGGTCGACACCCTGTTCCGGCGGCACGCCGATTTTTCGCTGATCGACGAACTGGCCGGCGACAACGGTGACGATCGCTACGACCGGACCGAGATCGCGCAGCCGGCCCTCTTTGCCCTGCAGGTCGGCATCACCAGACTCCTGCAACGGCAGGGCATCACGCCGAAGGTCGTCGCCGGGCATAGTGTCGGCGAGGTCGCGGCGGCTTGGGCAGCCGGCGCCTTGAGCCTGGCCGATGCCGTCGAGGTGATCTACGAGCGCAGCCGACTGCAGGGAACGACCCGCGGCCTCGGGCAGATGACCGCCGTCGCGCTGCCGCAGGCAGCCGCGGCGAGCCTGCTTGCCGAACTCGGGCTTGCCGGCGACCTGACGATCGCCGTCATCAACAGCGTGCGTGGCCTGACGATCGCCGGTGAGCAGCCAGCTCTGGCGGCGCTCGAGGACGCGCTGACCACCCGGCAGGTACCCTGGAAGCGGCTTGATCTCGACTACGCGTTCCACAGCCCGGCAATGGACCGCCTCGAAGCGGGGATCAGGCAGGCACTGGCCGGGATCGAGCCGCGCGCGAGTGCAGTGCCTTTCTGCTCGACGGTCAGCGGCTCGCCACTGCCGGGCGAGGATCTCGGCGCCGCGTACTGGTGGCGCAACATTCGCGAGCCAGTCCTCTTCGCCAGTGCAATCGACTCGCTGCTCGATCAGGGGATCACAATCTTCGTCGAGATCGGAGCGCATCCGATCCTGCGCACCTACCTGAACGACTGCCTCAAGGCGCGCTCGATCGACGGCCGCGTGATCGCCACCGGCACGCGCGGGGACGACGGCGCGCAGCGCATCAGGTCGGCGGCGCGGGAGGTTGCGATTGCCGGCGCCGCCGTCGATTGGCGGACGGCCTTTCCGAAGCCCGGGCGCTTCGTTCGACTGCCCGGTTATCCGTGGCAACGCGAGCGTCACTGGCACCCGGTGACCAGCGAGGCACTCGGCCTGATCCATCGCCACAAGATCCATCCGCTGCTCGGTTATCCGCTGGCGCAGCACGAACTGACCTGGGAAAACCAGCTCGACACCGAACTCAACCCGGTACTGGCGGACCACGTCGTCGGCGAGGCGACCGTTCTCCCCGGTTCCGCCCACGCCGAAATGGCACTGGCGGCGGCGCTCGCGTGGCAGCCGGCAGCCATCGTCGAGATCGAGGATCTGGAGATCCACTCGCCCCTCCTGCTTGCCGATGATCGCTCGGCGCTCGTTCGGCTGTCGATCGACCCGCGCGACGGCAAGCTGGCGATCCGCAGCCGCGAGCAGCTGGGCACTACGGACTGGACCGTGCACGCGTCGGCGCGAGTCGTTCGCGAGGCACAGGACACCCTGCTGCGCGAGGTGCTGCCGGATCTGCCGCAACGTCCACCAGACTTCGACGCCGAAGGCCACGCCGCGCTGACGCGGGCAATCGGCATCAGCTACGGCCCGTCCTTCCAGTGCATCGAGCACGGCTGGATCGACGGCAAGTCGGCGCTTGCCGCGTTGCACATTCCGCCGCGCGTCGAAGCCGAACTCGTCGGCACCCATCTGCATCCCGCGCTGCTCGACAGCGCCTTTCAGCTGCTCTTCCAACTCCTGCGCCAAGCCGTAGACGCCGATGACGCAATCGCCTTCATCCCGACGCGCTTCGGCCGCGTCATCCTGCACTCGGGACACGAGGGCCCGCCCTGCTTCGCCCGCGCGACGCTACTGCGGCGCAGCGCGCGTTCACTGCAGGCCGAGTTTGCACTGTTTTCGCCTGCCGGCCGTGTCATCGCGGTCGTCAAGGACGCGCGCTTTCGCGGCGTTCGCCTGAGCAGGAGTGGCCGCGACCGGCTGCGCTTTCTTGCCCTGCACGCGACGCCGAGGCCGCACGCCGGGCGGCCTGCCGGCCCGCCGGCCCTGGGCTTCGAGCGTGTCCGCTCGGCGCTCGCCGCCGTCACGCAACGGGCGGCCCTCAAGGGAACGCACCGCCGCTACACGGAAGAAGTCGATCCCCTCCTGGACAGCCTGTGCAGCCGCTTCACGCGCCGAGCCCTGCAGCAGATCGCGACTGAAGACGGCACGTTGTCGGCGGCGGCGATCCTGTCGTGCCAGTCCGCCAGTCCCGACAGTGCGCCTTTTCTCGCCGATCTCCTGCGGCTCGCGAGCGATGAGCGCTCGCTCGCGGCAGCGGCCGATGGCTGGGCGATTGTCCCGGATCCCCGGGAGGAGTCGTCGGCGGAGGACATCTGGAACAGCCTGCTCGCCGACTACCCGGACTACTTCCAGATCATCCATTCGGTCGGACGGGTCGGCCTGCACCTGCCGGAGATTCTCGCCGGCAGCTCCACCTTGTCCGAGATCTGCCCGCAGGAGTCGTCATTGGCGACACTGCTGCTGCAGGTCCTCGGCGCCCATGGCAGGATGAAGCTCGGACAGGCGCTGAGTGCCCTGGTGACGGAGGCGCTCGCCACGTTGCCTGCAGGACAACGCCTCGGCATCGTCGAGATCAGCGAAGGCGCTCCGGCGCTGGCCATGGACATCTGCTTCGCCCTCGACTTCACGCGCTCGGACTACTGCTTTGCCAGCAGCTCGGCAGCCGCGCTCGAGGAGGCGCAGGTCCGCCTTGGCGAGTTCTTCCCGACGATCCGGACCAGCCTGATCGACGACGCCCGCCCGGCGGACGGGAATCAGGAGCCGGCAGCAGGATCGTGCATGATGGCGATCGTCATGCTGGATTTCCCGACCACCGAGCGGGCGCTGCAGGCCCTCCGCCATGCACGCCGCTGCCTCGCCGGCGGCGCCTCGTTGATCGTTCTCGGCCAGCATCCGTCACGCTGGATCGATTTCGTCTTCGGTGCCCGACGCGACGGCTGGTCGCAGAGCGAAAGCGGGCGCTGGATCTCGAGCCAGCGACCGGGCTCTTTCTGGCAACGGCAACTCCAGGATCTGGGCTGCCGCTGCACCGACCCCTGCGAGTTTTCGCCCGACACCCTCTCGGGCCCCTATCTGCTGCTGGCCGAGGTCGATGAAGCTGCCGCAGCGCCCGTCGTGGCAGCAGAAGCCAGTGTGCGCAGCTGGATCCTGCTCGCTGACCCAGTGGGCTATTCCGCCCGCCTTGCCGACGAACTCGCCAGGACGCTGCAGGCCAGAAAGGACCTGGTGATACAGGCCAGCACCACCGACACGGCCGCACTCGCCGCGCTGCTGCGGCAAACCACCACCAGCTACGGCGCACTAGACGGCCTCGTCATGCTCGCCGGCCTGGCGCCGGCGTCGCCCACCGTGTCCGCCGACGAGACATTGACGCATCAGGTCGAGCGCTGTGCGCTGGCGGCGCGCATCACGCAGGCGTGCGAGCAGTCGGGCACACGAACGACTTGCTGGCTGATCACTGGCAACGCCGCGGCGGCCCTGCTGCCTCCCGTCGCAGCAGAGGACGACGGTTCGCGTGCCGGTCCCAGCGACGACGCGGCTTTTTGCGGATTCGCGCGAACGATGCTCAACGAGGCAGAGCCCGGCAGCGTTCGCCTGATCGACCTGGCGTTGCCGATGTCCGCACAAGCTGCCGCCAGCCTGCTCGACAGGGAGTTCGAGAAGCCCGATGGGGAGCTGGAGATCATCCTGACGGCCGCTGGCCAGCGCTACGTCCCGCGCCTGCGCGACGAACCGCGCCCGGATGCCCGTACGCCGCAGATCCTCGAATCACCGACCGTCTCACTCGGCTTCCAGTTCGCCGGGCAGCTGCGCAATCTGCGCTGGGAGACACATCCACGGCTGGCGCCTGCGCCGGATCAGGTGGAAGTCGAGGTACAGGCGAGCGGCCTCAACTTCCGCGACGTCATGTACGCACTGGGGCTGCTCTCCGACGAGGCGATCGAGAACGGCTTTGCCGGACCGACGCTCGGTTTCGAGTTCGCCGGCGTCATCTCCCGTGTCGGCAGCAACTGTACCGGCTTCAGCCCCGGCGACGAGGTGGTCGGCTTCGCACCGTCGAGCTTCGGCAACCGCGTACTCACCCAGGGCAGCGCCGTCGCCCATATCCCGCCGGGAATTTCCTGTGAAGCCGCAGCGACGATTCCGAGCACCTTCTTCACCGTCTACTATGCGCTCCACCACCTGGCCCGCCTGCAGGCGGGTGAGCGGGTCCTCATCCATGGCGCGGCGGGGGGCGTCGGCATCGCGGCGATCCAGATCGCCCGTTGGCTGGGTGCCGAGATCTACGCCACCGCCGGCTCGGACGAGAAACGCGACTTCCTTCGCCTGCTGGGCGTTGTCCAGATCTTCGACTCGCGTTCGCTGGCTTTCGCCGACCAGATCCTCGAGCAAAGCGGTGGCCACGGCGTCGATGTCGTCCTCAACTCGCTCGCTGGCGAAGCGATCAATCGCAACTTCCGCGTGCTGCGGCCCTTCGGGCGCTTCCTCGAACTCGGCAAGCGGGACTTCTACGAGAACACTCGCATCGGTCTGCGTCCTTTCCGCAACAATGTCAGTTATTTCGGCATCGACGCCGACCAGTTGATGCTGCTCCATCCGGAACTGACGCGCAGGCTTTTTGGCGAGCTGATGGACCTGTTCAGCGACGGCATCCTGCATCCCCTGCCCTACCGCAGCTTCGAGGCCGAGGATGTCGTCGAGGCCTTCCGCTACATGCAGCAGGCACGCCAGATCGGCAAGATCGTCATCACCTACCACCACGGCATCAAGCGCGTGCAGCCACCACAGCCCGGCGCGCGCAGGCGGCTGCAACTGGCGGCCGACGCTTCCTACCTGGTCACCGGCGGCCTCAGCGGCTTCGGTCTGCGCGCCGCCGAGTGGCTGGCGAGCAAGGGTGCCCGCCATCTGATCCTGATCAGCCGCAGCGGTCCCGCCTCCGCCGCCGCCAAGGCCGCAATCGAGCGCCTCGAAGAGCAGGGGGTGCGGGTGCACGCGGCAGCCTGCGACGTCACCAGTCGGGACGCTCTGGCCGCACTGCTCGACGCGACGGGCGACGATCTGCCGCCGTTGAAGGGCGTCCTGCACGCGGCGACGGCGATCGACGACGCGCTGGTGCGCAATCTCGACGACACCCAGATTCGCCAAGTGCTGGCAGCGAAGGTGCTGGGCGCCCGCCACCTGGATGAACTGACACGCCCGCAAGCGCTCGACCTGTTCGTACTCTTCTCGTCGGCGACGGCTGCCTTCGGCAACCCGGGGCAGGCAGCTTACGTCGCGGCCAACACCTGGCTCGAGGCACTCGCCGCGCACCGTCGCTCACAGGGCTTGTGCGCGACCGCTGTCGGCTGGGGTCCGATTGCCGACTGCGGCTTCCTCGCACGCAACGAGAAAGTGCGCGAGGCGCTCGAGAATCGCCTGGGTGGGTCGGCACTGAAGTCAGAACTGGCGCTCGACGTCCTCGAGGAAATGCTGCTTGCCGACCGCTCTGGTCTGGCGGCACTCGACTTCGAGTGGCAGGCGCTGAGCCGTGTCCTGCCGTCCGCCGGCAGCCCGAAGTTTGGTGAACTGGCACAGCAGTGCGGAGGCGGCGACGACGATGATCAGTCGCAGGACATCAGGCGGCTGCTGGCCGAACTCTCCGACGACGAGTTGCTGGTCGTCATAGGCGACATGCTCCGCAGCGAGATTGGCGAGATCCTGCGCATGGCGCCGGAAAAGATCGATGCCAACCGATCGCTCTTCGACATGGGCCTCGATTCGCTGATGGGCGTCGAACTGGCGGTCGCCCTCGATGCGCGCTTCGGGATTCGGTTGCCGGTGCTCGCACTCAGTCAGAGCCCGACGATAACCCGGCTCGCCGAGCGCCTGCTGCTGCAGTTGCGCCAGACCGAAGGCGGTGCCCGGGGAGGCGCCGGCGCCGCGCAGGAGGAGCTGGTGGCGCAGACGGAACTGATCGCCAGACAGCAGGGAGTCGAGGTCTCGGCCGAGGAGATTGCTCGTTTCGCCGCCGATTTCGACGCCACGACGCCGGGCGACGGCACATCGGGGAGCGATCGCCATGGCGCGTAAGGGACTTCCCGGCCTGACGGCCCAGATCAAGGACCGGCTGATCCAGCAGGCACTGGAGAGACGGCTGCGCCAGGCCGCGCAGGACAGTGATCTGAAGCCGCCGACCGGCGCCGCCATGGAGGCGGAGAGCACGCCCGAGCAGCACTGGCGTTTCGATCTCCATCCTGGCTACCAGCAACTGCGGATCATTACCGAAGGCGCCGCACGGCTCGACATCGACAGCCCCTTCTTCATGCTGCATGAGGGCATTGCCGGCGCCTGCACGCGCATCGGCGGTCGCGAATACGTCAATTTCGCCAGCTACAACTATCTCGGCCTGTCGGGCCATGCGGAAGTCTGCGAGGCGGCGAAAAAGGCGATCGATCGCTTCGGCACCTCCGTCTCAGCGAGCAGACTGGTTGCCGGCGAGCGCCCGGTCCACCGCGAACTCGAACAGGCGATCGCCGCGGCCTACGGCAGCCAGAGCGCCGTCACCTTCGTCAGCGGCCACGCGACCAACGTGACGACGATCGGCTACCTGTTCGGCGCACGCGACCTGATCGTCCATGACGAACTGGTACACAACAGCGTGCTGCAGGGAATCGGCCTTGCCGGTGCCCGCCGCCTTCCCTTTTCGCACAACGACTGGGCTGCCCTCGATTCCCTGCTGGCCGAGCAGCGACCACACTTTCAGCGCGTGCTGATCGTGCTCGAAGGAATCTACAGCATGGACGGCGACTACCCCGACCTGCCGCGCTTCATCGACATCAAGCGCAAGTACCGCGCCTTCCTGATGATCGACGAGGCACACTCCTTCGGCGTCATGGGAAACAACGGACTCGGCATCAGGGAGCACTTCGGCGTCGACAGCTGCGACGTCGACATCTGGATGGGCACCCTGAGCAAGGCCCTCGCCGGATGTGGCGGCTACGTTGCCGGCGAGAGCGCCCTCGTCGAGCACCTCCGCTACCTGGCGCCCGGCTTTCTCTACAGCGTCGGCATGCCACCGCCGGTCGCCGCCGCTTCTCTGGCAGCACTGCAGTGCCTGCAACGCGAACCGCAGCGGGTGCGAACCCTGCAGGCACGTGGCCAGCTCTTTCTCGCGCTGGCCCGCGCAGCCGGTGTCGACACCGGGACCAGCGCCGGTCTGGCGGTGATCCCGGCGATCACCGGCGGGTCGGTCCGGGCCGCCCGCCTGGCCGCCGCCCTCTTCGCCCGCGGCATCAACGTACAACCGATCGTCTACCCTGCCGTTCCCGAGAAAGCGGCCCGGCTGCGCTTCTTCGTGTCCTGCGAGCACAGCGAGGAGCAGATTCGCGAAACCGTCAGTGCCCTCGCCGCCGCGTTGCAGCGGCTGTAGCGGTGACGAGGTGCCGCCGCACCAGGCCCTCGTTCACTCGTGCGATGCCAGCACACCCATGTGTTGCAGGATGAGTCCACCCAGTTCGTCGACCGGCAGTTCGCGCGGCTCTGCCGTGGCCGGGCGATCCCCCTTGCGCCAGATGAGGTAATCGGTGCGCCCGTCCGGGACGCCGAGGGCACGGTAGGCGCGAGGCATGATCGGCACGTGGTCACCGAACCAGCACAGGCAGGCGGGGCCAGGCAGTCCATCGATCGCTGCACGCAGCCGGCCGGCCATCCGGTCGGCGTTGACCAGGTGCCGCAGATAGATCGTCAAGTCTTCGCAGCCAGCCGGCGGCACAGCCGAGTAGAGCCGCTCCTCGTCACCCGGAGCGATCTTCTCGAGATGCAGCGGACCGTGGTTTTCCATCGTGATGACGAAGACGAACAACGGCTGACCGGCAGCCTGTTCCAGCAAGGCGGCGACATGCTCGGCGACCGCCAGATCGCTGACGTAGGGACCGTCGCGCGCGGCGCCGGCAAAGGCACGAATGTCGATGAACTCGTCGAAGCCAAGCCGTGGGAATACCTTGTGGCGAGAGTAGAAGCTGGCTGTGTACGGGTGCACACAGATCGTCCGGTAGCCAAGACGCCGGAGAACGGTGGCGAGAGTCGCCACCCCCTGCCGCGCAAGCCGGCGATACGGGTTGAAACGGTGTACGCCAAGCGACTCGGCAGCCAGACCGGAGAGAAAGGCAAACTCGGTGCGTACGGTATTGGCGCCCCAAGCGCCAACCTGCAGGGGCCCGTGACAGATGGCGCCGCGGCGCAGCGAATCGAACTCGCCCAGCACATCGCTGCGGATGCCGGAGAACAGCCGCCGCGGGTCGAAGAACGACTCGCTCTGCACGACCACCAGCGTCGCCAGCCCGGCGGCGCCTGCGGCTGCGCAGGCGGGCTGGGCGTAGGGCGATTGCGCGTCGCAGCGCACGTGCTCCTCCTCGCCATAGCGCCAGAGGGCGGTCAGCATACCGAGCCGCCGCAAGTCGGCGGTCGGGTCGAAACTGACGGCGAGCCTGTGCCGCGCGCCGAACCAGAGCAGCAGCAACCCGGCCAGCGCCAATGTTGCCGCACCCGTGACAAACTCCCCGATCGACATCCGGCCGACCAGCGACTCCTCCATCGTCAACCCGGCGGCAATCGCCAGGCCAAAGGCGAAAAGAGAAAGGAGCGCCCGTACAGCGCCGAGAAACGGCATGTAGAGGCGTGGGTGGCGCAGGGCATCGCTGAAGTACTCGAAGTCCTGGAAGATGAAGGGTTCGTGCAGCGAATGCACCTTCGCGTTGCTGACCAGAACGACGAACAGGAAGCCGGCAAGCAACGAACTGGCGGCGAACAGCGGGCGCTGCAGAAGCAGCAGCAGAACGCTCGAGAACAACAGCCAGAGGCCAAAGTGGATCGCCAGCGCCGCCACGGGTCGCCGCCAGCAGGCCTGCGGCGGTGGCTTGAGCAGGCGTTCGACGAGCAGCGCCAGGCCGCCACTGAAGGCCACGGCAGGCAGCACGGCCGGCGAGAACGAATCAGCCACGATAGCCGAGCAGGCGCAGCAGCCGTTCGGACACGGGCGGCGGCAGGACTGCCAGCAACCAGGTGCCGAGATTGAGCGGAAAGGGGAAGCTGATGCGCGCCCGGTTGCGTGCCAGGCCCAGCCGGATGTGCTGCGCCGCACGCTCGGCCGACCACAGGAAGGGCTTCGGCCCGGGCATTTCGCGGCACATCTGCGACTCGACGTAGCCCGGCATGACGACGCTGACGCGCACGCCTTCGCCCGCCAGCCAGCCACGGATGGCCTCGCCGTAGGCCTTGAGGGCCGCCTTGCTGGCGCAGTAGCTCGGTGTCACGGGCAGACCATAGTAGGCGGCAAGCGAGCTGATCAGCGCCAGTTGCCCCGAACGGCGAGCGCGCATCGCCGGCAACACAGCGTCAACGGTCGCCATGGCGGCGAGCACATTGACCGCGATCAACTCCTCGACGGCGGCCCAGCGCTCACCGGCGGCGTCAGCCCCGATACTGGTATTGACGCCCGCATTGACGATCACGAGGTCCAGCGGCTCCGCAGACGAGACCGATTGCAGCCATGCCACGAGCGCGACGCGATCACGGAGGTCGAGAACCTTGGTCAGCACGCGCGCACCGCGCAACGCGCACTCCTCCGCCACCGCAGCGAGCCGCTGCGTGTCCCGCCCCTGCAGAAAGAGTGTCCGCCCCGGCTCGGCGTAAGCTCTCGCCAACGCACCGCCGATGCCGCCGGTGGCACCGGTGATCAGCACGCTGCGCGGCGCCATCGTTCCGCGCCGCGGCATCACGGGGCTACCACGAGGCAACGTGTTTGCCGTATCATCGCCAGCCCGGCCCAGTCCGGGGACCCCGGTCGCAGGCGGGCGACCGGTCGCCCGCATGGCCAGCCACCACTTCAGCCGACAACAGCTCGACAGAACATTGCACGTTCTCTTTCTCCAAGGACCGTCGTCATTCTACATGCACGAGGTCGCACGCGCGCTGATCGCACGTGGCCACCGCGTCTCGCGCATCAACCTGCATCTCGGCGACCGGCTGTTCTGGCGCCTGCCGGCACGCGACTACCGTGGCGGCATCGACGGCTGGCGGAACTACATCGCCCGCTTCCTGGATGAGCAACCGATCACGCATCTCTTCCTGCTCGGTGACCGGCGACCACATCACCGGATTGCCATCGAGGAGGCTCGCGCCCGCGGTGCCGAGATCATCTGCAGCGAACTCGGCTACCTGCGACCGGACTGGCTGGTTCTCGAACGTGACGGCATGGGCACCTACTCGCGGATGCCGCGCGATCCCGCACTCATCCGCTCGCTGGCGCAGCAATACCCGGTGCCCGATTTGGCCGTGCGCTGCACCACCCCGTTCTGGCGACTGGCCACGCTGGACGTCATCTACAACGTCGCCGAGGTGCTTTCCCGACCACTCTACCCGGGCTACCGTCGGCACGCGATTCACCACCCCTTCGCCGAGTACGCCGGCTGGCTGCGGCGCTGGATCTGCGGCGGCGGCGAGCGACGACGCACGGCGCAGACGCTGGACGCGCTGCAACGGCAGGAACTGCCGACCTTCGTCCTGCCGCTGCAACTCTCGACCGATTACCAGATTCGCGACCATTCGCGCTACCCCGACATGCCGACGGCTGCGCGCGAGATCATCGCTTCCTTCGCCGCGCACTCGCCCGCACCGTCCCGCCTGGTCGTCAAGGTGCACCCGCTCGACCCCGGTCTCACCCCCTGGCCGAAGGTGGTCGGCGAGATCGCGGCGCAACTTGGGGTCGCCAGCCGTGTTCATTGCGTCAGCAGCGGCGACATCGTCGCCATGTTGCGCCAGGCGACGGGCTGCGTGCTGGTCAACAGCACCGTCGGCCTGTCCGCTCTGCTGGTCGGCTGCCCGCTCAAGGTGATGGGCAGCGCCATCTTCGACGTGGCCGGCCTGAGCTTCGCCGGCCCGCTGGACCTCTTCTGGCAAGCGCCGGCAGCACCGGATGCCGACCTCGCAGGCGACTTCATTCGCCTCCTAGCCGGCGCGCTGCACGTGCGCGGCGGCTACTACACGCGGGAAGCTCTGGCGACGGCAGTGCCGGCGACCGTGCACCGCCTCGAGACGGGATTGCCGTGGTTGCCTGCGCGCGTTGGTAGCGACATGCCACCGCCAACACAGCAACCCTGACGAGGCCTGCCCCTTCGCCCCTTGGATGGCGGCTGCGACGAGTTGCACTACTGCCCTGCATGCCAAACAGAGCGAAGGAGCAACAAAACAGGCCGCCATTGGTGTAGCATTGGCGCCTTTTCCTGATCACGCTCCGACTTGCCCGCGAGTTGAGGACTGCCCGGACCACCGGATGGGGGCGGACGCTGGACGGGCTCCATACAGCTAGCCATTCCAACGATGACGTTAATCGATTCCATCGCCAGCAAATGCAACCGCGCGACTTTCGTGCAATCATGGACCACGCACAGACTTTTCTGGCTGTCCGTGGTCTTGCCGACGTTTCTGGCCGTTCTGTATTTCGGCCCCATTGCCTCGGACATCTACATCAGCGAATCCCACTTCGTCGTACGCAGCCCCGAGAAACAGACGACTTCGCCGCTCGGTCTCATCTTCAAGGGAGCCGGCTTCACCCGATCTCAGGACGACAGCTACACGGTGCAGGATTTCATCCTCTCACGCGACGCGTTGCGCGCACTTGACGAGAAATTGAACCTGCGCCGCGCCTTTGGCCAAGGAGACCTGTTCAGGCGCTTCCCGGGCGTGGACCGGGACGACAGCTTCGAGAACCTGCACCGGTATTACCAGAAGGTGGTCGTCAGCACGCAATTCGACACAGCATCTTCAATCGCCACCGTGACCGTGCGCGCCTTCGCTGCGGAAGATGCTCTGCGGATCAACCAGATGCTGCTAGAGATGAGCGAGACACTGGTGAACCGCCTCAACGAACGTGGACGACAGGACATGATTCGTTTCGCAGCCAACGAAGTGATCGAGGCCGAGAAAAAAGCCAAGCTCGCGGCGTTGACCCTCGCCCGCTACCGCAACGAGAAAGGCGTCATCGACCCTGAGCGACAATCAGAAATCCCCCTGCAGCAGATCGCCAGGTTACAGGAGGAGCTCATTGCTGCCAGGACGCAGCTCCTGCAATTGCAGATGCTCACCAAAGACAACCCACAGATCCCGGTACTCAAGAAACGCATCGAGGTGCTCGAGGACGAAGTCAAACTCGAGTCCGCCCGGGTTACCGGGGGTGGCCGCTCGCTTGCCAGCAAGGCGGCGGAGTTCCAGCGGCTGGCGCTGGAGAAGGAGTTTGCCGACAAGCAGCTCGCCAGTGCGTTTGCCTCGCTGGAGCAAGCGCGCAGCGACGCACAGCGACAAACACTTTACCTTGAACGTATCGCGCAGCCCAGTCTGCCGGACCAGGCGATGGAACCACGTCGCCTACGCGCAATACTTGCGGTCTTCGTCCTCGGAGTGATCGCATGGGGTGTCCTGACCATGATGCTCGCAGGCATCAAGGAGCACCAGGATTGACCACCCTAGGCGAGAACAGCTTGGCCCGATCAGGCGCCATCCAGCGGCGCGTCATCGGAGCGCTGTTGCTGCGCGAGGCGATCACGCGCTATGGCAGACATGGCTTTGGGGTACTCTGGATCATACTGGAACCGGCACTGTTCACCTTGGGAGTCGCTGGCTTGTGGTATCTGGTAAGAGGGAACGCTGTTTCCAACATGCCGATCGTCGCTTTCGCCATCACGGGATATTCGTCAGTCCTCATGTGGCGCAATACGACCAATCGCTGCTCGAAGGCAATCGAGTCGAACCGTCCGTTGATGTATCACCGCAACGTGAATGTCCTCGACATCTTTCTCGCGCGAATCCTTCTCGAATGGGTAGGAGCCACCGCTTCAATCGCGGCGCTGACCATTCTCTTTGCCAGCGTCGGCGCCATGGAGTGGCCTCAAGACCCGTGGCCGATCATCGGCGGTTGGCTTCTGATGGCCTGGTTCTCCCTCGGCCTGGGGCTGATCGTTGGTGCGCTCTCGGAGTACTCCGAAACCGTCGAGCGCACATGGCCGATCGCGACCTATCTCCTGTTCCCTCTTTCGGGCGCCGTATTCATGGTGCATTGGCTGCCGCCAGCGGCACGGGAAGCCGTTCTTTGGCTGCCTATGGTGCACGGTGTCGAAATGATCCGCCATGGCTATTTTGGTGACCTCGTACCGACCTATGGCGATCCGGTCTATTTTTCCTGCGCGAACCTCGTGCTCATGCTGATTGGACTGGCGCTTGCACGAGAGGCCGGCCGGCGGGTGCGGACGAGATGATCAGGCTGCACGGAATCCACAAGAGCTATCGCACGCGCAACGGCTTGCACACCGTGCTCGACGGGATCGATCTGACAGTGCACCCGGGAGAAAAGCTCGGCATTCTCGGCTGCAATGGCGCCGGCAAGTCGACACTCATCCGCATCCTAAGCGGCGCGGACCTGCCCACAGCGGGAACCATTCGCCGGGACATGAGTGTCTCGTGGCCCCTCGCCTTCGGCGGGGCCTTCCAGACACATCTGACGGGTCTGGATAACCTCAAGTTCGTCTGCCGAGTCTACGGTGTTGACTACCAGCCCCTCATCCCGTTCGTGGAAGACTTTGCCGAGCTCGGTCCCTACTTCCGCGAGCCCGTCGTCAATTACTCTCATGGGATGGTTACTCGTTTGGCGTTTGCGCTGTCTATGGCCGTCGAGTTTGACTGTTTCCTCATCGACGAAGCGATGGTCGTAGGGGATGTCCGCTTCCATGAGAAAAGCCATTACGAACTGTTGCACAAGCGAAAGGATCGAGCCTACATCCTGGTAAGCCATGACGCGAATGCGATCAAGATTTATTGTGAGACCGCGTACGTCCTTCATGACGGAAAGCTGCACGCTTTTGACAGCGTGGCGCACGCCTATGACTATTACCAAAGAATTCTTCACGAGCAGCCACACCTCTCGCTGCCGGAGAAGGAATTCTAGCTTCCGTCGTAACGTGAACGACGATCAACCAGCCAAGGTCCCAATGCGAGTGCTTCTGGAAATGCGTCCGGCTCTTGACGGGCATGCGGGAATTCCGCAGGAAACCCGTCTCCTGTTCAATGGTCTCAGGACCCTGCCCGGGATCAATGTCGAGGGACTCATCCAGAGCGCTGGTCATGTCCTCGCAAGAGGGCTGCCTGCGGTCGAAAGTCGTTGGCACGCGCCGCTGAGCCGGGACAGGCAGGTCAACCGTTTGTCACGTGTCGTCGTCTCTTTACAGCAGAAGATGGCGAATGCGCATCTGGCTGCGGTCGGAATGGCGATGCGCCGCGTGTTTGGTGGCCGGGAAAGCCTGGGCCGATTCGATGCAACGCATTTCCGCGATTTCATCTGGCGAATGCTCTTTGCCAGAACCTTGCCGTACGAGAACTTCGATGCGGTGACATCCGCGGACTTCCGCATCGCCCGCGTGCCATGGACTGCCATGCATCGTTGCGCATTGCTGTTCAGGAACTTTGGCTACGCGCTCTACCCCCGCCTCGACACCAGCGACTACGACGTCATGATCGTCGAAACGCCGTACCCGGCAATCGTTTCGCCATCGACCAGACTCGTTGTCCGCTACCACGACGCGATCCCGCTCCTGATGCCGCACACGATTTCCGACAAGGTTTACCATCAGGCATCGCACTACCACGCGCTGCGGAACAATGTCAGTCGCGGCGGCTTCTTCTCATGCGTCTCTGACGCCACGCGCCGCGACCTTCTCTCGATCTTCCCGCAGGCCGAGTCACGCTCGGTGACCATATATAATATGGTTTCGCACCATTACTTCCCGGAAGAGTCGTCGCCCGTGCGCATCCCCGAGATCATCGCCACCAGACGGAATGACAGGATTCCCGTACGGGCAAACTTAGCGCTGGAGCACTCGACCGGGACCGGATCGGCGCAGCTTGACTTCATCCTGATTGTCTCCACCGTCGAGCCCAGAAAGAATCACACGACGTTGCTCGCGGCGTGGGAGAAGTTGCGCACCGAGCGTTTTCCAAACCTGAAACTCGTGGTAGTCGGCATGCTCGGCTGGGGACACAAGGCCATCGTCAAGAAGTTTCTCCCTTGGATGGAGCGCGGCGAGATGTTCGTTCTCGCGGATGTACCGGCTCCTGAACTGCGGTTGCTTTACAAGCATGCACGAGCAACGATATGCCCAAGCTTTGGCGAAGGATTCGATTTCTCGGGAGTCGAAGCGATGCGCAGCGGAGGTGCGGTGGTAGCCTCAGAAATCATGGTACACCGGGAGGTCTACGGCAATGCTGCGGAGTATTTCAGCCCGTATTCCATTGAAGAAGCGGCTGGGGCGATCGCCGCTGTAGTCGATCCCGGCCAGCGTGAAAGGCGGCTGGAACTGGTGCACAAGGGTGCCTCGACCGCCCGTCGCTACCTGCCTGATCTGATCCTGCCGCAGTGGTGCGATTTCCTGCAAGGAGTCGATCGTTTGGGCCAAGCAAGAGCAAAGGGATGGCAGGCTTGAGTACCGATATCGCATGGGAAGAATGGGGGCGCAAAGAACCGTACTTTGGCGTCATCACAAACCAGAAGTTCAGGCGAGCCGAGTTGACAACTGAGGCGAGGAACGAGTTTTTCGAATCCGGACGAGCCCACGTCAAATTCGTGTTCGAGATGATCCAGAAATACATCAACCCCGCTTTTGACCCGGCGTCAGTTGTCGATTTCGGCTGTGGCGTGGGGCGTCTGTTGGTTCATTTTTCCCCAGTTGCCCGAGAAGTCGTTGGGCTCGACGTCTCCCCGTCGATGCTCGAAGAAGCGAAGAGGAACTGCGACGAGTTCGGCGTCAGCAATGCCCAACTGCTGCTCTCCGACGACCAGCTTTCCACATTGAGCGGCAGGTATGACCTGATCCATTCCTTCATCGTCTTTCAGCATATCCCTCCCGAGCGTGGCCGGATGATTTTTCGCCAGATGTTGCCCCGTATCAGTGCCGGAGGCGTCGGCGCGCTTCACTTTTCGTATGCCAAGACCTGTCATGCGGCGACGTATGGTGTTGCTCCGCAATCGGTACCAAGCGCGGCCAGCGCGTGGAGGGCAACTGGATCAATCCGGAAACCTGGGGCAGATCCTGAGATGCAGATGAACCCCTACCATCTCAATGAAATACTGTTTATCCTTCAGGGTGCCGGCGTGCGCAGGTTTCATGTGGAGTTCACGGACCATGGCGGCGAACTGGGCGTTTTCCTTTTCTTTCAGATCTCGCCTTGACGCATGGCGAGCACGGAAGTTGTTCGCCATCTCTGAGTGCCAAGGACAGTCCTAGGCTGAATGACGGAGAGACACTTGAAAGCAATTCTGACCTGCGCATTTCCGCAACCGGGGTACGAACTGCCCCATCGGGTGCTTGAGGCCGCAGGGCTTGTCGTCGCCGCGCGCTCGCCAGCTGAAGGCATCACTCCAACGGTACTGCATGACCGAATCATCGCTGCCGATCGACTGACTGGCTTGGAAAACCTGGCTTGCTCCCACATCGAGCAACGTATGCCGGACAAGCCCTGGCGAAATCTTGCCACAGACATCTTTCTCTGCAATCTCGACGTAGAGGCTTGGGGATGGGTGGACTTCCGAATTATTTACCTGCTGGACTTCTGGAAGAGCTTTGACCCGACGATCAGTTTCGTTCTGGCTTACGATTCTCCAGCGGTGACACTGGGAGGGGCATTGGAAGGCCACACTGTCGGAGAGGATGAGATTGCAGGCATCCTGGGCATTTGGCAGGACTTCAACACAGAGTTGCTGCGCTTCTACTACGCGAATCAGGAGCGTTGCCTGCTGGTTAATTCCGGGGCCGTGCGTCAGTCGCCTCAGTCCTTCTCCAAGCATGTCGCCAAAGCATTCGGACTGCCCCTGTTGCCCGAACGGGCCGGCCTTACCGCGCCTCCGTCGACGCCAACGGACGCTCTCTTGCGCGAGTACCTGGCTCAGGATTTGGTGAGGGAACGGGACGAATCCCGTACCCTGTACGAAGAACTGGAAAGTGCCGCCGACTTCCCCCTTGTCTTGCCGCTGACATCAGCTTCGCATGCCTGGAACGATTACGCCAAAGTCGTCTCGACGCACGCGACGATCCTCAAGTCGCAAAGTGAAAGGCTTGAAGCGTTGGGATTGGAAAGATCGTCCCTGGCGAGCCGGCTGGCAGAACTGGAACAGGTGGTTCGGGCTTTGACCCAGGCCAGAGACGAACAGGCAACTCAGGCAGCGGAACGGGAGGCACAACTTGCCGCGGCAAACGCCGCATCCACTGCCACCGCCAGCGAGTTGGCGAGGGTGACGCAGGAGGGTGAGACGACCCTGCTGCAACTACATCAGGTCCAGGAAGAACTGGAGCAGCACTGGCTTGACAGGCAGAGACAGCAACAGGAGTTGGCTACGCTCGAGCAAGACAAGTCTGTTCTTTCGTTACGCAGCGCCGAACTGGAGCAACATGTTCAGTCCTTGGCTCAGGCGCAGCACGAACAGGCAGCTCTGGTTGATTCGCTGACGAAAACGAAGGGAGACCTTGAGCGGCTAGTCCAGTCATTGACTCAGTCGAAAGACGAACAAGCGAAGCTGGCGACGGAGCGTGAAGCACGGCTTGCGGAGGCAAACTTCGCATCCACCGCCAACACGACCGAACTGGCAAGAGTAAAGCAGGAGAGTGAACTCACTCTGCTGCAACTGCATCAGCTACAGGAAGAACTGGAGCAACACTGGCTTGAACGACAGAAGCAGCGACAGGAGTTGGAATCGCTCGAGCGCGTCAAATCCACTCTCTCGTCGCGGTGCGCCGAACTGGAGCAAAGCGCTCAGACCCTTACTCAGGCAAGACAGGAACAGATCGCGCAGGTCGACTCGCTGACGAAAACGAAAGGAGACCTCGAACGGTTAGTGCAGTCATTGACTCAGTCGAGAGACGAACAAGAGCGGCTGGCAACGGAACGTGCGGTCCAGCTTGCTGCCGCGCAGTCTGTAGGTGTGTCCCCCGCCGCAGCCAACCTAGAGAAAATCCAAGCGCAGCATGATGCTCTCGCAAAGGAAAACGAACTCCTTCTGCTACAGCTCCATCAGGTGCAGGAAGAACTCGAGAGCTACTACGTCGAGAACCAGAAACTGCTGGCCCGCGGCGATCCTCAGCCATTACCTCGGGTGGCGATCGCCGAGTCGCTGCCGGCCGAGATACTCTACGACCTGCGCAGGGAAATAGACGGTGACAACTGGTACTATGCCGAGCACGACGGTCGCTGGGCCGGTCCGGAAGCCTGCAGCACCCTGAGGGTGCCAGCGATGGCGCCAGGGAGTTACCTTCTGGAAATCTGCGTGGTGGACGCGATGGAACCGGAGATCGTGTCCGGCATGGTACTGACCCTCAACGGCCGACCGCTCGCCACGGACGTTGAGCCGGGAAATCGCTACTCCAAACTGGTCAGGGCCGACATCACGGTCGACGAGACTGATGTGGAGCTTGTGTGGGAGTTCGCTTTCCGGTTCCCGAAGCTCGTGTCGCCCGCCGAACGTGGTTCCGATGACCAGCGCCGCCTGGCCATACGCGTCGCTTCCTTGTGCGTCAAACTCCAAGATCAATTAGCCCCATGGCTCGAGAGACGTAAACCCGTCCCTTGGTGGGCGATCTGGAAGCGAGTATCGTAGAGGTCAGGCACATATGCAACTTAAACTATCGATGCAGCAATGGCTGACCGTGATCAGCAGGAGCATGCCTCCGCGTGGCGTCCTCTATGTGGGTGCAGGCAGCGGAACGCGGGCCATTGCCTTGTGCAACCAAGTGGAGACTGCCGCAGCTGTGTTCGTGGAGGCGGACGAGCATCTCGCTGCTCGCCTGTCAGCGGCCGTCCAAGGTAGACCCAATTGGAGCGCTCATACCGTGCTGCTGGCGGATACGGACGAAGAAGAGGTGTTTCACGTAGCGTCCAGCCAGAACGAAAGCGGCCTGATCGAGCCAGAAAGGTTGTCATGCTTGTGGCGCAACCTGCAAGAACGTGAATCGAGACGCATTCGGGCGAGCACGGTCGACCGCTTTTTGGAGACCAGCGCCCAGGCTGCCGGCATCTTCACTTGGGCAGTCATCGACTGTTTCCCCGCCGCGCGGATCCTCTCAGGTGCCGCGAATAGTCTGCCCAACTGGGATGTCGTGGTCGCCCGAGTCATCGCCGACGCATCTCTCTCATCCGCCAGCGGCGCGAGCAAGGATGAAGTCGATGCTCTGCTTGCGCCAACGGGTTATCGCCTGCTGACCTTGGAACAGGAACGGCACCCTGCGGTTGCCCTGGCGCTCTATGTTCGTGACTGGAAGGTTGTTCTGGAGTCGCAGCTTGTTCAGCAACGAAGCCAGTTGGCACAACTCATTCGCTCTCGAGAGGAGCACGCAACGTTGTTGTCCGGGCAGAAGGCCCGGATCGAGACCCTGAGCCAAACGAATGAGGAGTTGCGGCGAGAACACTCGGCCCACGCAGCACGCCGAGAAGAATTGGAGAGCGAAGTGCAGGCACTGGGTCAGGCCCGTGCCGAGCAGGCCAAGCTGGCGACCGAGTTGCAGGCGCAGATCGAAGCGCTGACCCAGACCAGCGAACAGCGCCAGCAGGAGCAGTCAGCCCTGACCGCTCGCCACGACCAATTGGAGGGGGAGGTTCACGCACTCGCCCAGGCCCGCGACGAGCAGACCAAGCTGGCAACCGAGCGGCAGGCACAAATCGCAGCGCTGACCCAGACCTGCGACAAGCTCCAGCAGGAGCAGTCAGCCGTGACGGCTCGCCGTGACGAATTGGAGAAGGAGGTTCACGCACTCGCCCAGGCCCGCGACGAGCAGACCAAGCTGGCAACCGAGCGGCAGGCACAAATCGCAGCGCTGACCCAGACCTGCGACAAGCTCCAGCAGGAGCAGTCAGCCGTGACGGCTCGCCGTGACGAATTGGAGAAGGAGGTTCACGCACTCGCCCAGGCCCGCGACGAGCAGACCAAGCTGGCAACCGAGCGGCAGGCACAAATCGCAGCGCTGACCCAGACCTGCGACAAGCTCCAGCAGGAGCAGTCAGCCGTGACGGCTCGCCGTGACGAATTGGAGAAGGAGGTTCACGCACTCGCCCAGGCCCGCGACGAACAGACCAAGCTGGCAACCGAGCGGCAGGCACAGATCGAAGCACTGAGCCAGACCCGCGAAAGACTCCAGCAGGAGCGGTCAGCCTTGACGGCTCGCCGAGACGAATTGGAGAAAGAAGTCCAAGCAATCGCCCAGGCCCGCGACGAGCAGACCAAGCTGGCAACCGAGCGGCAGGCACAGATCGAAGCGCTGAACCAAGCCAGCGACCAACGCCAGCAGGAGCGGTCGGCCCTGGCGGCTCGCCGCGACGAATTGGAGAAAGAAGTCCAAGCAATCGCCCAGGCCCGCGACGAGCAGGCTACCCTGGCGGCAGAGCGACTGGCACAGATCGACGCGCTGACCAAGGCGAAGCAGTCACTTGAGGAGCAGCAGTCGGCAGTGACGGCTCGCCGAGACGAATTGGAGAAAGAAGTCCAAGCAATCGCCCAGGCCCGCGACGAGCAGGCTACCCTGGCGGCAGAGCGACTGGCACAGATCGACGCGCTGACAAAGGCGAAGCAGTCACTTGAGCAGCAGCAATCGGCGGTGACGGCTCGCCGCGACGAATTCGAAAAGAGAGTTCTGGCAGTGGGCCAGGTTCGCGACGAGCAGGCCAAGCTGGCGGCAGAGCGACTGGCACAAATCGAAGCACTGACCAAGGCGAAACAGTCGCTCGAACAGGAGAAGGCAGCGCTCACCGAACACCGAGCAAGACTTGAGGGAGAAGTCAAGGCGCAGACACAGGCACGCGACGACCAGGCCAGAGTGGCGACCGAGCGGCAAAGGCTACTGACCGAACTGCAACAGCAGATGCAGGCCAAGGAATCATCCCAATCGGAACTGTCGGCACGTCAGCAACTCATGCATGAAGAGTTGCTGCGAGCCGAAGCGCAGATTGACCTGATCAAGGACCTCCTCTTGCGGGAGCCCGGACTGTGAGCACGAGATCTCGTTCGACCACCCGGCTTCGGCCTCGCTATCGCCGGTCCATGTTGCTCGACCACGTCACGCCTCGGACAGCGCAAGGAGGTTCATCACTCAGGATGTCGCTCAGGGGTTTGAGCGGAGCAACCAGTCGTCTTGCCGACGTGCCGAGCGGTCGGTGCGAGGCCTCCTTGAGAGACACCGTATCGTGAACGGGAACATCGAAGACGAAGCCCCCGAGGCGGGCGCGGAAGCCCATGGCAAGGCAGCAGTACGCCGCAATGCAGGATCCCCCACCCGCAAGCCACGTCAGGTCAGCACTGCACCGACTCGACGTGAAACACAAGCAGAGACGACGAAGCTCATTGCAGACGAGGTGTCGACCAGCGCGGTTCACGTCCCCTACGACGAGAATCTCCTTGAACGTTCCCGGACGCAATGGCAGTTTGGTGACTGGGAGAGCCTTGCGCAGATCGACCGCGACATGCTGCAGCACCACCCCGACCGCGCCAAGCTGGCCTTGCTGGTCACCGCCGGCCACCTGCAAACAGGGAAAACGGGCACTGCGAGGCAGCTTGCCCAACTCGCTCTCGATTGGGGCTGCAGCAGGAAGCTGGTGACACAGGTACTGGCGGCTGGAGTCCATAACAGTCTCGGCCGAGCAGCCGCCTTGGCCGGGCAACGAGCCCGTGCGCTAGGACACTTCAACAGCGCCATCACGACAGGTAGTCCCGGAAGTGAGGCCCGTCTGATTGCACATGCCCGAACCGGCGAGCAACTCGCGCAGCTCGGACTACCCATGATCGGCACCTCCGACACCACTCCGTCAGACGTGGACTTGCGCCAGAACGCCGTTCTGCCCGCTCCGGCTTTCCGCACCGCGATTGACAGGGCAAAGCAAGAGATCACGAAAGAGGTCACGGCAGCCGTCAACGCGGACCTCAGGGCAAGCAACCCCAACCCGTACGCGCACAATCGGACTCTGACGCCAGCACTCAACCAATCCCTGCGCGACTTCGCGGAAAGGAACCTGGGCCTCAAGGGAATCAAGTCGGCCTATGTGGACTATCTGGCAACGAAGTTGATCCAGACCGAGCGTAACTGTATCGGTCGTCTGGCAACAACGGTTCAGGATGGCATTGCCCGTCAGCTGGTCGCCGAATGTGTCCTCGGAGAGAAAATCGGCATCCTTGAGATTGGTGCGCTATACGGGATCAGCCTCGCCATCCTGTACAACCATGCAATCACGCGTTACCGGGATGTTCAGATTGTTTGCCTTGACCCATTCGATGGCTACTACGGACAGGCGCTTGATGCCCTGCTGAATCAGCCGGTGAATGACCTTACTTTCCTGCGGAACATGAGACTCGCGAACGTCCCGGATAAGGATTTCCGGTTGATCAAGCATTACAGCACTGATCCCGAAGCAATCGTCTCGGTCCAAGAGATTCCGATCAATCTCATCATCATCGACGGCGATCACAGCTACGAGGGTGTCAAGTTTGACTTCGATAACTACTTCCCGATCCTCCAGCCGGGTGGCTATGTCATTTTTGATGACTACAATGCCAGAGAATGGCCAGGGGTCCAGCAGTTCATCGATCACGATCTGAAAGAAACCTCGGATTTGGAGTATCTCGGATCCTTTTCGCGAACTGCCGTTGGTCGCAAGCGGATGGCAAGCGTCCGATGACTGTTGAAACCGTCCTCAGCCGCCTCAAGGATCGCCACTACGACCAGCGCGCGGTCCTCGTCGCCAATGGGCCATCGCTCAATCTCATGGATCTCGGCTTCCTGCGCAGCGAAACGGTCATCGGTGTCAACAAGATCTTCCTTGGCCTGAAGAAATTCTGTTTCTACCCGCGCTACTACATCGCCGTAAACCAGAGAGTGATCGCTCAGTCGGTCCTGGAAATAAAGGCGATGACCTGCGTCAAGATGATCAGCCGACGCGACGCCGAGCTCCTGCCGGAAGATGCGCTGACCTACCACATCGAAACGCAGAATCCCCCTGCGCGTTTTTGCAGGGACATTTCCCGGGGCGTCCACGAGGGCTGGACGGTCACCTATGCAGCGCTCCAGGTCGCCCACTACCTCGGATTCAAGGAAGTCATCATCATCGGCATGGATCACCGTTATCTATATACGGGCGCACCAAACCAGGCTTGCCGTCTGGAAGGTCCCGACCCCAATCACTTCAGCCCGGAATACTTCCGGGGACTAACTTGGGACAACCCGGACCTCGCCAAGTCCGAGGAGTCCTACCGAATTGCCCGCGCCGAGTACGAGCGGGACGGGCGGTCCATCGTCGATGCCACCGTCAACGGCGCCTGCACAGTCTTCCAGAAGGCCGACTACCGGCAAGTCTTCGGGCTGCCGCAATGAACAGGAGCATGCGCATCCCGGTCGGCATGCTGGGGCAGTCTGGTTGCCGCTTGACGTTCTCTCAGGCCACGGTGTACGTCGATCCCTATCTCTCGAATTCCGTTCAGGAACTGGACGCACCGGATCTGGCTCGCCAAGTACCCATTCCATGCCAACCGGAGGACGTCACCGACGCAGACTGGATATTGGTCACCCACGACCATATCGACCATTGCGACCCACACACCCTGCCCAAGCTGGCCAAGGCCTCCCCACAGGCCAGATTCGTCGGACCCTCTCGAGTCGCTGCCAACCTCACCAGTTGGGGTGTGGGCGCCGAACGCATCGCCGTCGCCAGCGAAAACTGGCTCGACTTGGCACCGGATCTCCGCGTTCTAGCGGTCCCCGCTGCCCATCCAGAAATTACGCGAGACCCGCAAGGCAACCTCACCTGTGTCGGATATCTCCTCGATTACGCCGGCCAACGGATCTATGTGGCCGGGGACACTTCAGCCCGCCAGGAGATCATCGACGCACTGATCGCCCGCGGCCCTATCGACACCGCTTTCCTCCCTGTGAACGAGCACAATTTCTTTCGCGGTCGGCGCGGCATCATAGGCAACATGTCCGTCCGGGAAGCATTCCAGATGGCCCGGGAAATCAGCGCGAAACAGGTCATTGCCGTCCACTGGGACATGTTCGCCATCAACGCCGTGGACCCCGACGAAATCCGCCTCGTCCATCAACGCACCCGTCCGGGCTTCAGCCTGCTCCTCAATCCGAGCATCATCAACCTGGGCAACGTTCAGGTCAGCATCATCATTCGAACGCTCAACGAGGCCACCCATCTCGAATCTTTGCTGCAAGCCATCGCCAGACAGGAAACGGACTGCATCGCGCATGAAGTGATTCTCGTCGATTCCGGATCCACCGACGACACGGTGGCAATCGCCGAGCGACACGGCTGCCGAATCCACCACATCTCGCGTGACCAGTTTTCTTTTGGTCGTTCACTCAACATGGGCTGTGAAGTGGCCACTGGCGAGATTCTCGTCCTGATCAGTGGCCATTGCGTTCCCACGGACGCACGCTGGCTGCAGCAGCTCTGCCAGCCCATTCTCGATGGCGCAGCCGACTACACCTATGGTCAGCAGGTCGGCGACGCAAATAGTCATTTCAGCGAGTGCCGAATCTTCGCCAAGTACTACCCCGCGGAGTCGCGGATCCCGCAGGATGGCTTCTTCTGCAACAACGCGAATTCGGCCCTGTCGCGTACAGCCTGGGAGAAGCACCGATTTGACGAAGAGCTGACCGGTCTCGAGGACATGGAACTCGCCCAACGTCTGGTTCGCGCGGGCGGCAAGATCGCCTACGTTGCCGAAGCAGGCGTCGTACATCATCACAGCGAAAGCTGGCCACAGGTTCGGCGCCGCTTCGAACGAGAAGCCATAGCCCTGCAGAAGATCATGCCGCAAGTGCATATCAATCCATTCGACGTCCTGCGATATATCGTCACCAGCGTTTGCAAGGACGTGCAGGCAGCCCGGCGTGAGGGTACCCGCAAGCGTGATCTGATCGACATCATCAGCTATCGCTGGAATCAGTACCTGGGTTCATGGAAGGGCAACCATCAACACCGAAAACTCTCGCATGTCGAGAAGGAAAAGTATTTCTTCCCCCATTGACGATGGATCACGAATTCCCCATGACCACGAAACCACACATCGTTGCCCTGTTGCCCATGAAGGCGAACAGCGAGCGCGTCCAAGGCAAGAATTTCAGGAATTTCTGTGGCAAACCGCTCTTTCGCTGGATACTAGATACGCTCCTCGCGGTCGATGAGATCGACCGGATCATCATCAACACCGATGCCCGCCAGATCCTCGCGAACAACGGCTTGAGCGATGGCAGCCGTATCACGATTCGGGACCGCAGGCCGGAGATCTGCGGCGATTTCGTCAGCATGAACCTGGTCCTGGCGGATGATGTCGCGAATATCCCTGCCGATATCTACCTGATGACGCACACGACCAACCCGCTGCTGAGTGCCGATACCATTCGCGGCGCGATCAAGGCGTTCGAAGAGGCTCGGGCCGCCGGTACGGCTGACTCGCTATTCACCGTAGACCGGATTCAAACTCGCTTCTATCGTGCGGACTGCACTCCCGTCAACCACGACCCCGACAACCTCATCCGCACTCAGGATCTCGAGCCGTGGTTCGAGGAAAATTCCAACCTTTATCTCTTCACCGGCGAAAGTTTCGCCCGGACCAGCGCGCGCATTGGCAGGAAGCCCATGATGTACGAAGGTTCGCGCTTCGAGTCGATCGACATAGACGATCAGCAGGATTGGGATTTTGCTGTCATCGCCGCCCGTTACCATTCCGAAATGAAAGGAATCACTCAATGAAAGTCCTCGTCACCTGCCCCCTGATGCTTGGCGTCATGGATCGGTTCTACCCGACCTTTGAGAAATATGCCGCGCAGGCAACCGCGCCGGCCGTCGTGCAGTCGCTCTCCGAGGAAGAACTCATTGAGTTGGTGCCGCAGCACGATGGCTGGATCATTGGCGACGACCCGTGTACCCGTCGTGTCCTTGAAGCGGGAAAGGCAGGCAGACTCAAGGCAGCCGTCAAGTGGGGAGTGGGTGTCGACAACATCGATTTTGCTGCCTGCAAAGACCTCGGCATTCCGATCACCAATACGCCCGGGCTCTTTGGCGCGGAGGTCGGTGACACGGCGATGGGCTACGTGATTGCCTTGGCACGCGAGAGCTTTCAAATCGATCGAGGCGTCCACCAGGGCGACTGGCCGAAGCCGACGGGGATCTCGCTCGCGGGCAAGACCGCCGCCCTGGTCGGCTTTGGCGACATCGGCAAGAACACTGCCGCACGTCTTCTCGCGTCCGGTCTGAAAGTCATTGCCTACGATCCATTCGTCGGCCAAGTACCGCAACTGCCAAGCGTGGAGCGTGCTGAATGGCCCCTGCGCTTGGAGGAAGCCGACTATATCGTCTTGACGTGCTCGCTGACGCCCAGCAGTCGGAAGATCATCAACGGAGATTCTCTTTCCCGAGCCAAACAAGGCGTGCGCATCGTCAATGTCAGCCGCGGACAGGTGATCGACCAGACAGCCTTGGCAGCATCGCTCGCTTCCGGCAAGGTCTATTCGGCGGCTCTCGACGTCTTTGAAGTCGAACCGCTGGAAATGGACTCACCATTGAGAGAGCACCCAAGAGTGGTATTCGGCTCGCACAATGCTTCGAATACGATCGAAGCAGTGACCCGCGGCAGCGAAACCGCAATCCGCAAGCTGATGGAGTTCCTCGGCTTGGCGCCACGATGAGGTGGCAATTGAGCAAGCGCAGCCTTGCTCTCCACCATCTGGGCACCTGCGAGAGCAGCGCTCTTTAGCGCGTGCCCGTGCCAAAGTCAGATGAGCGCGACCGATCCCAAGACGGCTCTGATCACGGGTGCCGCCGGAGGTATCGGTCGCGTTTTGGTGGAGGTCTTCGACGCTGCCGGATTCCAAACAATAGCCATCGACAACACACCCAGACCGGACGACTTGGCTTGCACCCACTACCTGTGCGCAGACTTGGCCCGCCTGGTCGGTGATGAGGTCTACGCTGATGAAATGGTTGCCGCAATACGTCAGGCGCTTCAGGGGAACGGTTTGCACGCCCTGCTCAACAACGCGGCCGTCCAAGTGCTGGGAGGGACCGATCGCCTCAGTCGCAACGATTGGCGCATCACGCTCGACGTGAATCTGCTGGCCCCATTCTTCCTGACCCAAGCGCTACTCCCGGAACTAGCGGCAGCCAAAGGCTCCGTCGTCAATATCGGGAGCATCCACTCGCGGCTCACAAAGAAAGGCTTCGTCGCCTACGCGACGAGCAAAGCAGCGCTCGCCGGCATGACTCGCGCCCTCGCGGTCGACCTTGGTCCCCGAATTCGCGTCAACGCAATCGAGCCGGCGGCAGTGGAAACTGAAATGTTGAAGGCCGGCTTCAGCATGAAGCCCGGACTATACGATCAACTCAAGAGCTTTCATCCGCAGCAGCGAATCGGACATCCGGGAGAAGTCGCACGCTTGGCGCTGGCAATGGTGAACGGTGGAATGGACTTTCTACATGGTGCATGCGTCGCACTGGATGGCGGAATCGGCAGTTGCCTGCACGACCCAGACTGATTCAGTTCGATGCGCTGGACGGACGGGATCTTCGGCGCGATCCATGTCGACCCAAATTGCTCGCGCCGCCAGAAACGTGTGCCGCCGCCTCGTCAGTCCTCTTGCCACACGCGAATGTAGTCTACGCGCAGCGTCGCTGGGAGCGGATAGTCGGTCGTTCCCTGTCGCAAACCAAGATTGATGATCAGATAGTGTGGGGATACCGGCAGCGCCTCATGTCTGGAGTACACCGGCTTGCCATCGTAAAACCAGACAATTGAATCGGGTGTCCACCGAACGGCATAGGTGTGCCAGCCGCTGGTCGCGCCGTCGACTCGAACATTGCCGCCGGGTGCACACCGCTTTTCCCCACACTGATAGTGGAAGTGGAACCGGCCAGCGTCGTCACCCGAGGCCTCGACCACGTCGATTTCGCCGTCCTGGGGGTTGCGTTGTCCGTTCAACCAGAAGGCAGGCCAAACGCCGGCACCTTTGGGCATCCACATTCGGGCTTCAGCGTAGCCATAGGTGAAATTGAAGCGGCCGTTGCTCTGGATGAGACCGGATGCGTAGTTCCACTTGCCGCAGGCCCGCGATTCAGCCACCAAGCGTAATTCACCTTCGGTGAGCCGAACCTGGCTCGGGTCGTAACAAGAGACCTCCTCCACGTTGACTGGTTTCGTGAAGCTCTGGTCATCCGGCCCGAGCCAGTTTGGCCGCCACTTCCTCAAATCAAGCCGGTCGGTGTCGAACTCGTCCGAGAAGACCAACCGCCACTCACCCCGTTGGCCCACAGGGACCGGCGACGCCTCCCTACACCAAGCCCAGGCTTGCACGCTTGCAAGCCCAAGAATTAGAACGATCTTGAGCATGTGCATGCTATCTCCTGTATGCGGCGACGGCTTTCCTTCGGGCAAGCGAGGAGGCCGTGACCCTGCACCCGCTATCTTGCATCGAATGATCGGGACAATTCTCGCATCTGTCCATCGTCGATCCTGTAGTAGGGCGGATATGGGCCACAATGGACCGAGATCGCGCGCTTCATCCTGGCTTCGTCACGCAAGGAGCTCAGGTCTTCGCTCATGATGTCGCGCAGATTGGTGATGCACCAGTCTTGGCCGTTGGCAACCGGCAACTCATCCCATGGTTGAGCCTGTACACCATGCCGTGCCAGCAGGTCGCCGACCATGAAGTCCTCGTAAAGATGATAGTGTGCCACTTGATGTGCGAGGGTCGTCGCCAGGTGTGCTGCCGCGTCACGCCGGACAACATACATTCCCCCCCCAGCCCAGAACTCGGGAGGCCCTTCGACCTTGTGTGGCAGGCCCTCGTGCAGGCTGCCCGGGGCCACCTTGCCAAAGTGCCAGTTCGAACTCGGCGTAATGCCTGGACGAGTCGGCGTTCGCCGTCCGACGTACGGGTAGTCTGCGAGATCGGGCAAGACCGCATAGAGGTTATCAAAGTTGACGTGAATGTCGTCGTCGACCTTGATGAGGCGCTCGAAGCCGATGTTCTTGACGCAGAATTCGATCGCTGCCTGCACCTTCTGCGGCAGATCCTCGTACAGATCGCCCGCAGTCACCTGCAACAAGGAGTCCTCACCGAGGCAGGTACGTTCGCCACCACCAATGACAAAAATGACTTGGTCTCCTGGACGCAGCTTTGCCGCATAGCGGGGGCGGAGCGCGGCGATACGCTCACGATATGCCGCGCACGAGATCACGATGAAGACATTCTGCACCGAAGCGCTGCGCGCGCGGAAGGGCAGAATGTCGAACATGGGCAGCTTCGATACCAGACTGCAGTTCGAGATGTGGCCGTCAGCGTTGTTCAGCAGCGTATCGAGCTTGGCCCACGAGACAAGTTGGATGTCCTTCTCGTTGGGCTTGTGGAACTTGTCGCCCTTGATTTGATAGCCCTCGAACCAGTAGTTGGGATTCGACTTGATGTCCTCGACCACCTCGTAGCGAATGCCGTCAATGTCCTTGACTCCGTCCAGGATCTCGACGTAGTTGCAGTCCACCCCGAGAAGAATGAAGTGACGGTAGCCCATGATGTATCCTGCCTGCACGGCGTTCGTTCCTGACGAGCCACAGTCGTCGAATTCATCAAAAGACGGGCTGAGACTGGATTGCCGCGAAACACCCTGCGGCGCCGCCTTGAAGTGAATCGACTGGAAGCGTGGTTGAGCTTTCGTGTCCTCATCGAATACCGACTGCTTGGCGAAGAAGAACTTTCGAATGGGGTTGTTGCCACGCACGAGCAGAGAGAAAGCCTCTGCCTGGCTGTCGCAAACCCGGAAGTCGAAGCTGCCGAAATACGTCGGGTAGAAATCATAGCGATCATAGGCACGATACGCCGCGTTCAGCCCGAAGGTATCGTAGCCACGCAGGAGTTGCAGCAACTCCGGGTTGTTCATGATCTCGCTCAACGAGGGACCGTTGCCCATGATCACGAGCGTCCTGCCGTGGCGCTCCTTGCCCCTCTCGACCAAGCTTGGCTGCGCGCGGAGGTCGTAGGTGGCCAGCACTCTGGTCTGCCGGATCTGGCGAATCTGAAGCTTCGGTTTGGCGACGAGTTCGTCCGGTGACGCAACAGATTTCACACGGGCGAGCTGCGCGACGTTCTCGCCGCGGTGTTCGCTGCCCGTGCGCACGTCGTGCGACAGGTGCAGCACGTAGGGTTGCCCGGGAAGATAAAGTGAAGAAGAGGTCTTGAGTCCGAGCTTCTTGCAAACGCGGTACTCGAAGTCACGATCCTCGCTGCCCCAGCCGATGAACGCCTCGCTGAAGCCGCCAACTGCCAAGGCATGCTTCCGCAACAGGCCCCAGAGGTAGCTGTAAGGCATCCCCGCCGAATGCAGCTTCCCTTCCTTCTGGTGAGAGTGCGTCTCGAACATGTTGAAAGCCAACACCCGGTCTGACACCTCGATGCCCGCAAGCGTCGAAGCGAGCCGAACGAGGAAGTCTTGGGGAAAGAGGACGTCCGCATCGACAAAAGCGATGAAGTCGCCTTTGGCAACGCTCAATCCCTGGTTGATCAGCCCTGAACGTGTCCAGGTGACACCCGTATCGAGCAACAAGTGGCGCGAATCAAAAGGCAACGACGAAAGGACGCTGGTGTCGAAGGCATCCGGCCCCTCATCCTCCACCACGATGGCGTCCAGAGACAGGGACGGCCTGGAGACAGACTCCAACCAGAAGCGGTGAGCGGCGGCGAGACTCAGCAGCGAAATCCGGGTGCGCTGGCTCCGGTTCTTGACCGGGTAGACAAGAGTGACCGACTTGACTCGCGGCGAGTTCGGGAGTCTTGGCTGCGGCGGACTGGCTCTGTAGTCGGACAGGTAGTTGTACGGGAAGACCGTCGGATAGCGGCTGACGTGACGAAACTCGTCGCGCATCCGGGCTTCGACGATGTCCGTCCGCACCTTGACGAAGTTCTGCAGTGCAACCGGATCGCAAAGCTTCTTCTCCAGCTGCAGCAGTTCCCCGGATGACAGAAGCGGCCTCGCCGCCAGTTCAGCGATGCGTCGTTTCGCCGTGTGCAACAGCAGGAACGAGAAGCGCTTGAGATAGGCGCATTCGGCCGACTCCGTCGATACGCTGCTGGCGCCAATCCGCTCACTCGCGGCAAAGAGATCTTCGAGGTGGCTGCGCTTCCCTGTCCGTGTCGCCGCCAGCAACGCGGTGTGGAAGTGACTGGAACGCCCGCTCTCATCGAACAGTTTCTTCGCCTTCGCGTAGGCGCTCTCGCTGTCACCTTCCGCCAGAGCGCGATTCGCCGCGAGCAGACCAATAAAGGACGCTGCCTTGGCGCTGTCGTGTTCAATTGGCCGGGGTTTGCTCATGGTCGGCGAAGTCACTGGTTGCCGGATCTCCAGCATCCTGCAGAGCGCGTCGAAGATGTAATCGTGACCCGCAGGCGTCAGGTGCAGGTTGTCGCAGGTAAACCGCTTGACGTCCCTCTCGTCCCAAACGCGGAGATCGACCACCCTTTCGCCAAGGCTTCGTGTGAACAAGTCACTGTAGGCATGGGTGATGTCGATGTTGGCCGGTCGTTCGCGTCGATAGTCGCCGCGCCAACCGGCGATGAAACGGTTGGCATTGATGAACAGCAGGTTCGGCAGCACGCGCAGCCGGGGTATCAGCCCCGTCTCTGCCATCGCCAGGCTGTACATGTTGATTGTGGGCTCACCCTCGTACTCGACGTCGAAGGGAGAACTCAGGTAGGCCTGCATCGCGCTTTCCCCGAAGACGCTGTCGAAGATCCTCTTCTTGCGGTTGACGATCTTCTTCGAGTAGTCATTCGTGTTCAGCTGCATGGCGCCCAGATTGGCCTCGGTGTGGCCATCGTAGACGTCGTCTCGTGCATTCGAGAGCTTGCGTGGCGACCAGTCGACAATGCCAGTGTAAAGCACCACATGGTCGTACGCTCGGAGCTGCTCAGCCGAAAACGAGTCGACGAAGTCGAGCGTCGTGGTCCACTTGAACGGGCACAGGTAGTTGTCCACCTGCAAACCCGGGAGCAAACGCAAGCGTTCGCTGAAGATGGGGTGCGTGCTACCCGCCGGAAGGTGCTGTCCGCGTGAATCCGCGAAAACGAGGATCTTCATCTAGGATACGATGCCAAAAAATGGGAAAAAAGCTTGCGATTATAGGAGTTTCGATCAAGGTGCGTCAATCTCGAAACGAGTCAAGCAGTCCTGAAGCATGTGGCTGGCGGGCGCGGAGATCGGTGGGAGAATCGCACCTGTCTGCATGGCGGTCAGCGCGAAGGCGCCGCGCTCAGGCCATGCCCGGGCGTAGCGGCCCCTCGTGCGCGACAATGCTTCGGTGCCCCGCGCCACCCGCTCTCGAGAACCGGGCCAGTATCGCCGCCCCGACGGCGTTGAGGCTCGCGGTGCTCGCGGCTGGCGGCAGACCGCTCTGCGATCTGTCGGGGCATGCCATGCCTCAGGTAACGAAAAAATCGAGACTCGTGAGAGCAGGGCCTGCGCCGAGACTGCCGATTTGCACCGGGCCCGCGCCCGTGTGGCCACTGGCGTCGTAGTACAGGGCGCCGGAGCTGTCGTAGATCAGGTAGTCGTCGGTGTCGCGGCCAACCTGAAAGTGGTCGGCGTCGGCGGCGCTGCTGAAGCCGCCTCCCGAACGGAACGACGCGGCGGCAAGGGCGCCGGTGCTCAACAGCGAGCTGAAGACGGCGTTCTCGAGCTGGAGCGTGTCATCGACGACGTTGAAGTCGCTGATCGCGTCGCGGTTGGTCGCGGCATCGGGCAGGGTGTCGAAGCGGAAGATGTCGGCGCCGCTGCCGCCCGTCAGGCTGTCATTACCGAGACCGCCAGCGAGGGTATCGGCGCCGGCACCGCCGTCGACGGTGTCGTTGCCGAGGCCGCCGCTGAGGCTGTTGGCGTTGCCGTCGCAGGTGAGACGGTCGGCGTTGGCCGATCCGACGAGGTGTTCGATGCCGATGAGTACGCGATGAGCTGAAGCGAGCGCCTCGTGGGCGCCCGCTTCAACCATCGGGCGATGCGGTCAGAGGACGAAATCGCTGACGGTTACCGATGCCACACCCGTGAGCACGATCTCCAGGTCAGCGAAACCATCCCCGTTCTGATCGAATTGCGCGACATGGGCTGCCGGGTCGAAAACCAGTTGCCCCGCCGCACCAGTGAAGCTTGCCACCAACGTGAACGCCTGGTCTCCGGCGAGTACCGGGTTGGCATCGATCGCGCTGACGTCGATCCTGTCGCCCTCGACGTGCGAGAAATCGGCGATGATGTCTCGACCGACACCGCGCGGGCTGTCGCTCAGGTTGAGGTAGACGAAGGTATCGGCACCGGTTCCGCCGGTCAGGTTGTCGAGCCCCAGCCCGCCGGTAAGGATGTCAAGGTCGGCTCCTCCGATCAGTACGTCGTCGCCACCCACGCCCCGCAGATCATCATTGCCGGCACCTCCGCTCAGGCTGTCGTTCCCAGCCGTACCGATCATGAGGTCGTTCCCGACAGCCGGTGTGGTCGTCGAGCCGCTGATGATCCTGATGTCCGACCCACTGAGGCTGAACGCCGCCGGTGCCAGGGTGACGTCCTTGAGGTCGATGTGCAGATCGGCGCCAAGCGTGCCGTCGCAGCCGACGTGAACGGTCGTTATGGAGTGTCCGCCCACCACGTTGGTTTCGACCTGGACCTGTCCGAGCGCCAGCGACGCACCCGTTCCGGTGCTGACGGCACCGCCCAGGGTGACGCCCGAAATGCGCATGAAGTCTCCGGCTTCGGCATCGTTGATGGTATCGCGTCCATCGGTCCACCATTGCGCAAAGCGAAACTGATCGGGACCGAGCCCACCAAAAAGCTGGTCGTCTCCCTGCCAGCCGGTAAGCATGTCGGTTCCCCCGCCGCCAGCGAGCAGATCCGCGTTGGACCATCCAGACAGCTTGTCGCTGAAGTTCGACCCAGTCAGTTTGTACACCTCGAAGTTCCGATAATCGAGGGTGTACTCCCGGCGCGCATCGGTGAAACGATTGGCATACGGGCCTTCCCCGGCGAACTGCACCCCTGAGGTCGCCGCTGCCATGTTGGCGACCAAGGTGTCAAAGCCGTCTCCTCCGTCGGCCACGTCGTGCTTGCCACCACCGACATCGACCGTGTCATTGCCGCCACTCGTGAAGATGCTGTCGTCCTGCGCAAGGCTGGCGGTGCTGATGGTATCGGCTCCTGCCCCCGTGGTCAGATCAAGTCGCTCGACTTCGGCTAGCGTGGTGCCGACACCGACCACAGTGCCGTTGCCGCCTGAGTTCATCGTCAGCGAGATGTTCGCCACGACCCCGCTGTAGTTTCCACGGAACAGATCGATACCGCTGCCGCCGCTGACCGTGTCCGTCCCGCCACGGCCGTCGAGCACGTCGTTTCCAGCATTGCCGGTGAGCCGGTCATTGCCGTTGGCACCGCGCAGATCATCGTCGCCGGAACCGCCGGTCAGTTCCCAGAGCTCGAAGTTGCGCGCCTCGATGCTGTGCGTCGGGCTGCTGCCATCGGGATCGTCGGGCCCCGCCTGGAAACTGCGGCGCCACCAATCTTCGCTGGTGACGATGATGTCGCCAGTGGCGTTGCTCCAGTCGAGCCGGAGTTTGTCATTACCCGCGGTGACCGCGCCGTCACCATCGCCTGAGACGTAGTCGAAACCGCGCCCCGGATTGATCAGATCATCGCCCGTTCCACCCCGGATGGAATCGTTGAACGCATAACCGGCCGTCGAGAAAACGTCGTTGTTGGCGCCACCGAAAATGTCCAGGATCTCCACCTTGGAGATCGAGAAGCCGCCCACAGTCTGGGCAGTGGTCTGGCTGCTCCCCGCGCTGCAGACCAGTGCGCTCAGGTTGCCACCGAGATTCGCCCGCCACAGATCGTTGCCGGCGCCACCGTCGATGGTGTCGAGCCCACCACGACCGTCGAGAACGTCATCACCTCCATTACCGATCAGGCGGTCGTTGCCACTGCTGCCGCGCAGGTCATCGTTGCCCGATCCACCCGTGATGTCCCACCGTTCGAAGTTGCGTGCCTCGAGTGTCCGGGTGACCGGGCTCGTCCCGGTGTCGTCCTGCATCGCGCGCCGCCACCAGTCCTCTTCGGTGACCTTGATCGAGGCAGCGGCGTCGCTCCAGTCGAGAACCAGCAGGTCGTCGCCTGCGGTGACCCCACCGTCGCCGTCTCCGGAGGCGTAGTCGAAGCCGCGTCCCGGATTGATGACGTCATTGCCGGTGCCGCCGCGGATGGCATCGTTCAACGCGTAGCCAGCGGTCGAGAACTGGTCATTGCCGCTACCTCCATAGATGTCGAGCGCCTCGATCTTGCTGATCGAAAGCCCGGCGCCCGTCCCCTGGGCAGTGGTCTGGCTGGAGGTCGCGTTAACGATCACGGCCGCGCTGAGGGCGGACAGGTTCGCCTGCCAAAGGTCATTGCCCAGTCCGCCATCGATGACGTCGGTGCCGCCTCGCCCCGACAACCGGTCGTCACCGGCATTGCCGATGAGACGGTCGTTGCTGTCGCCCCCACGCAGATCGTCGTTGCCGGAACCACCCGTCAAGTCCCACTGCTCGAAGTTGCGGGCTTCCACGCTGCGCGTGGCGGGACCACTGCCGTTCTCGTCTTCCATGGCGCGGCGCCACCAATCCTCGGCGGTGACGATGATCGGGGTGGTCGCGTCGCTCCAATCGAGCACCAACTTGTCGCTACCCGCGGTAACGCCCCCATCTCCATCACCGGATACATAGTCGAATCCGCGCCCGGGATTGATCGTGTCGTTACCGCCATTGCCGAGGATGCGGTCGTTGAGCGCGTATCCCGCCGTCGACAGGTTGTCCGCTCCGCTCCCGGAACTGAGTTCCATGGCCTCTATGCTGCTGATGCTGATGCCGGCCGCCGCGCCCTGCGAAGCACTCTGGCTGCTTGCCGCAGAAATCAGGAGCGCACTGGAGTTGCCACTCTGATCAGCGACCCAGATGTCGTTACCGGCACCGCCGATGACCGTGTCGCTGCCCGAGCCCGAACTCAGGCGATCGTTGCCGTCACCACCATTCAGGAAATCATTGAGTGCGCCGCCCCGAAGATCGTCGGCAAAGCCGCTGCCGGTGAGGAGAAAACGTTCGAAGTAGCGCGCTTCGAGACGATCGGCGGTCGCCGAGGCGTAGATGATTCGCCACGAGTCGTGGACTTCGACCGCGACCGCGCCGCCTGTCGACCAGTTCATCAAGAGGGTATCGGTGCCGTCACCAGCGTCGGCATAGTCCTTGCCACGATAGGTAACCACCGTGTCATTACCGCCGCGGGTTTCGAACACGTCGTTGAACACGCCGTTCCGCGCCGTGATGGTGTCGGCACCGTTGCCGGTATCGATGTCCAGGCTGTCGACGTTCCTGATCGAGGCGCCACTGGCCACACCCGCGAAGTCCACAGTCGCCGCCACATCGGCAGCAACATTGATGTTGACTGTCACATCCGTGAAGACGTTGGTGAAGTCTGCCACCCACTTGTCGGCTCCGCTGCCGCCGTCGATGATGTCGATGCCTTGCCTGCCATACAGAATGTCGTTGCCGGCATTGCCAATCAGTCGGTCATTGGAGTTGCCGCCGCGCAGATCATCCCCGCCCGAACCGCCCGTAATGTCGAAGGTCTCGAAATAGCGCGCCTCCATGGACCACTCGGGATTCAGGCGACTGCTCTGGAACAGCACGCGCCACCAGAGCTCCTCGGTCACGACGATGCCTTTGGTCGTGCTGCTCCAGTTGACCACCAGCTTGTCGGTACCCGCAGCCCCATCGACGTAGTCCTTGCCACCCCCAGTCTTGACCACATCGTCGCCGGAGCCGGTGACGATACTGTCGTTCTGGTTGTAGGCGGATGTGTCGACCGTGTCGCTGTTGCCACCGGTGGTGATCGAGAGCGCCTCAATGCCCGTGATTTGCGCGCCACTACCGCTGACCACGTTGGTCAGCGCACCGGTCGGCAGGATCACTGTATAGGCGAGCGCGGAAGCTCCGTAATCGACGACCCAGCGGTCTACGCCTGCGCCACCGTCGACCAGGTCCGCACCGAGCCCGCTATGGAGGACGTCGTCTCCGGCGTTGCCAAAGAGTTGGTCGTTGCCGTCCGTCGTTCTCAGATCGTCACTCCCCGATCCGCCTTTGAATGTGACGCTTTCGAAGTTGACGAAGCCGACTGTGCTGAAAAAGTCATCCGTGAACTCGCGGTTGTTCCAGCCACCGACGAAGCGGATATCCTCGGTCAGCGTCGACCAGTCGATCGTGAGTACGTCGCTACCCAGCAAGCCGTTGACATAGTCCGCCCCCGGTGGTTGAACCGTAATGTTGTCGTTGCCGTTGGTAGGCGTCCCGATGGTGCTCATTGCTATCTCTCCTGTGTTACATTGGGTCCATAAAGCGAACTGATTTGAACAACCCCAGTATAGTCGACGCCAGCAGAGGTCAACCCGAACATTTCGGGCACTGTGGAGCAACCACGCGAGGCGTCTGCCCAGCGCGGCACCGGCGACGACTCTTCTTCTTGTTGGGCGCGCTCTGTGCGCACGCGGGGCCCGACACTGGCCCTCATGACCCCTCCCACGAGCCAGTGCGACGGGTTCACACTTCCTGCAGAAGGCCGAAGGTCGTCGCGGCCACCTCTGTCGCCGAAGCTGCGCGGAGAAGGACTCCTGCCGGCATGGCCGTAAGCTCTAAGGTGCTGGCGCTCACAGCCATGTCTCATCCCACCCGATCCACCGAAGAGCCGACGGTTCGCGGCGCCAGACTTGCCGCCCGCTCGCGGCGGACCGCTCTTCGGTCCGCCAGAGCAAGCCCGACCACCTCAGGTGACGAGAAAATCGAGACTCGTGAGCGCGAGACCAGCCGTGAGACTCGCGATCTGCACCGGGGCCGCGCCGGTGTTGCCGTTCGCGTCGTAGTACAGCGCACCGCTGCTGCTGTCGTAGATCAGGTAGTCGTCTGCGTCGGCGGCGCTGTTGAAGCCGGCGCCGGCGCGGAACCGGCCGACGGCGAGGGCACCGGTAGTCGTCAGCGAACTGAAGATTGCGTTCTCGAGTTCGATGGTGTCATCGACGACGCTGTAGTCGCCGATCGTGTCGCGGTTGCTGGCGGCATCCGGCAGGGTGTCGAAGCGGAAGATATCGGCCCCATTGCCTCCGATGAGGCTGTCGTTGCCAAGCCCGCCGAGCAAGCGATCGGCGCCACCACCGCCGTCGAGGGTGTCGTTGCCGAGGCCGCCGCTGAGTTTGTTGGCGTTGCCGTCGCCGGTGAGACGGTCGGCGTTCGACGAGCCGACCAGGTGCTCGATGCCGATCAGGGTGTCGGTGCCGGAACCGCTGGCGCTGCCGCTGGCGAGGCTGGCGGTGACGCCGCTGGCGCCGCTGACGCCGGAGACCCAGGTGACGGTGTCGCTGCCGGCGCCGCCATTGAGGACGTTGTTGCCGAGGCCGGCGTAGAGGAGGTTGTCGAGCGTGTTCCCCGTCAGGTTGGCGGCGCCGCTGGCAAGGATGCGGGCGTTCTCGACGTGGGCGCCCAGGGTGTAGCTGGCGACGGTGGTGAAGACGAGGTCGGTGCCGCCAGCGGCGGCGGCGTTGGTCTCGCTGACGACGTCGCCGGCGTGGTCGACGTAGTAGAAGTCGTTGCCGTCGCCGCCGGTCATCGAATCGGCGCCGGCGCCGCCGTCGAGGGTGTCGTTGCCGAGGCCGCCGCCGAGCCTGTTGGCGTTGCCGTTACCGGTGAGGCGGTCGGCGTTCGACGAGCCGATGAGATGCTCGATGCCGATCAGGTTGTCGTTGCCGGAACCGGAAGCGCTGCCGCTGGCGAGGCTCGCGGTGACGCCGCTGGCGCCGCTGACGCCAGAGACCCAGGTGACGGTGTCGCTGCCGGCGCCGCCATTGAGGACGTTGTTGCCGATGCCCGCGTAGATGAGGTTGTCGAGGGCATTGCCGGTGAGGTTGGCAGCGCCTGTGGCAAGGATGCGGGCGTTCTCGACGTGCGCGCCCAGGGTGTAGCTGGCGACGGTGGTGAAGACGAGGTCGATGCCGCCAGCGGCGGCGCTGGTCTCGCTGACGACGTCGCCGGCGTGGTCGACATAGTAGAAGTCGTTGCCGTCGCCGCCGGTCATCGAATCGGCGCCGGCGCCGCCGTCGAGGGTGTCGTTGCCGAGGCCGCCGCTGAGTTTGTTGGCGTTGCCGTTACCGGTGAGGCGGTCGGCGTTCGACGAGCCGATCAGGTGCTCGATGCCGATCAGGGTGTCGTTGCCGGAGCCGCTGGCGCTGCCGCTGGCGAGGCTGGCGGTGACGCCGCTGGCGCCGCTGGCGCCGGAGACCCAGGTGACGGTGTCGCTGCCGGTGCCGCCGTCGAGGACGTTGTTCCCGATGCCGGCGTAGAGGAGGTTGTCGAGGGCATTGCCCGTCAGGTTGGCGGCGCCGGTGGCAAGGATGCGGGCGTTCTCTACGTGCGCGCCCAGGATGTAGCTGGCGACGGTGGTGAACACGAGGTCGATGCCGCCAGCGGCGGCGCTGGTCTCGCTGACGACGTCGCCGGCGTGGTCGACATAGTAGAAGTCGTTGCCGTCGCCGCCGGTCATCGAATCGGCGCCGGCGCCGCCGTCGAGGGTGTCGTTGCCGAGGCCGCCGCTGAGTCTGTTGGCGTTGCCGTTACCGGTGAGGCGGTCGCCGTTCGACGAGCCGATCAGGTGCTCGATGCCGATCAGGGTGTCGTTGCCGGAACCGCTGGCGCTGCCGCTGGCGAGGCTGGCAGTGATGCCGGTAGCGCCGCTGACGCCGGAGACCCAGGTGACGGTGTCGCTGCCGGCGCCGCCATTGAGGACGTTGTTGCCGAGGCCGGCGTAGAGGAGGTTGTCGAGGGCATTGCCGGTGAGGTTGGCGGCGCCGGCGGCAAGGATGCGGGCGTTCTCGACGTGGGCGCCCAGGATGTAACTGGCGACGGTGGTGAATACGAGGTCGGTGCCGCCAGAGGCGGTGGCGTTGGTCTCGCTGACGACGTCGCCGGCGTGGTCCACATAGTAGAAGTCGTTGCCGTCGCCGCCGGTCATCGAATCGGCGCCGGCGCCGCCGTCGAGGGTGTCGTTGCCGAGGCCGCCACTGAGTTTGTTGGCGTTGCCGTTACCGGTGAGGCGGTCGGCGTTCGACGAGCCGATCAGGTGCTCGATGCCGATCAGGGTGTCGTTGCCGGACCCGCTGGCGGTGCCGTTGGCGAGGCTGGCGGTGACGCCGCTGGCGCCGCTGACGCCGGAGACCCAAGTGACGGTGTCGCTGCCGGCGCCGCCGTTGAGGACGTTGTTGCCGATACCCGCGTAGATGAGGTTGTCGAGGGCATTGCCGGTGAGGTTGGCGGCGCCGGTGGCGAGGATGCGGGCGTTCTCGACTTGGGCGCCGAGGGTGTAGCTGGCGACGGTGGTGAAGACGAGGTCGATGCCGCCAGCGGTGGTGGCGTTGGTCTCGCTGACGACGTCGCCGGCGTGGTCGACGTAGTAGAAGTCGTTGCCGTCGCCGCCGGTCATCGAATCGGCGCCGGCGCCACCGTCGAGGGTGTCGTTGCCGGCCATCCCTTTCAGATCGTTGTCCACGTTGGAGCCGATAATGCGGTCCGGCCCGCTCCCGCCGACGACGTTCTCAATGTTGGCAATCTGGTCGACATCGATCTCTATGCCGGTAGCGTTGTTGCTGAGCACGGGCAGGTTGATGACAACCCCCAATGTCGTTGAAGCGTAGATCACCGTGTCGACGCCATCCCCGCCGTCATAGACATCAGGACCGTCACCTATTCCGATGTCGATGATGTCGTCACCGCCGCCGGCATAGATGTAGTCATCGTGGCCTCCTCTTATGAAATTCCCCAAGGCAGTTCCAATGATCGACAGGCCTTTAGCAACTTTAACAGCGCTTCCGACCACGAGGTTTTTTATGGGCGTACCAACGAGCACCACACCCGCACCCACCGCAGCCACCCCGGTAGCCCCTATGCCAACCACGCTGTGTAGAGCCGTAGAAGAAACCTGCCCCGCACCCATATCCACCGTGACCGGCGTCGAATTTGCGAACGAGAAAAATCCAGTCGACTGTCCAGACGCGTCTTTCATCAGCGCATAGGTGGTGGCAGCTCCCTGGGATTGCGGGTAGACCAATGACGGCTTTGCCTTAGTCGCATCCACGTACATTCCAGGGACGAACAGCGTCTGGATAGCCAAGTCTTGCGCACTGGCGGGGTCCGGAAACTCGGAGGGCAGTTTCTCCAGCTTACGCCCGATCTCATGGTACAACTCTTGCGAATGCAGGTCAAATGTGTTTGCCCCCCACAACTCAGCAACGGTGCTTCGCTCGGTCGGTACGATGTAAAGGTCTCCTCTACGAGGACTAAATGTATCGGGTACCGCGATTATGTCGCCTTCAATCAATATGTTCGCCATTCTGGTGTCAGGCTGATTCAGCCCGATCCCAATCCCGCCCAGGCTTTCGCCATATCCCGGATTCGCAAAGACTATCGCTTCGTACTCGACAGACCCATCTTTCGGATCTTTCGGATGTTTCTGCATGTACGCTTGCGCCATTGCGGCGCCAAGGCTGTGCCCTGTCACATAAATATGCTTGATACCGGAAGCACTCGCGTATTGATCAACGGCGACAACAAACTCATCAAACAAACGAAAATGATTCTCGCGCTGCAGCCAGCCAGAAGGTCCCAGTTTGTCCCAAAACTCGTCTGTGCCAGTAAAAGACAGGAATATTGCATCACTGGAGCGGCCGACAATTGCCGATGCGTTTCCATTGACAAATACGCCATTCTTCTGATAACCCGCCAGACTTCCCAGATCCAGGGCATTTATCTTCAACTTGCTGAACGTTTGTGCGATTTCGAAAGAATCATTGAATCGATACGCGGCTAACATCAGATCGGACAGGACTCCGACCATTCCATCGTTTTTCTGAAAGATTGATTTCCTATCGAGAGGCGGCGCAGACGGGTCGTCCGCATCCACAATAGTGAACGGGCTCCTGAAGATCAGGTCTTGCGGATTCTGGTTCGCGCTGCGCCACACGGAAAGATTGAATTTCTCCCGGGGCTCCGACACACTGTCTTTGAGCAGTTGAATATCGAAAGACTGTGTTTGCTCGTTCTGCCCAAAGACCACCGGATATTGATTCCTTTCGACATAGTCGGCATCGTTCGCCGGGCCGCCGGGCTGCGCTGCCGTGCTGACGTAGACGGTTTCCGGAGCAAGGCCCGCCGGGCGTGTCAGGGTCACGGTGATGTGGCCGGTGGCTTCGTCACCAACCAGTTCCTGCGGTGAAAGCCGGAAGCTGGATAGTCCGGGCTCATTGTCGACAATCGTAAAGCTGGACCGGGCCAACCAATTGTTGATCGACGGATCCGGCGCAGCTTGGATGATTACGCCAAACGTCTCATTTCCCTCGGCCAAGGCATCGTCGCGGATATTGATGCTTAATGTCTTCGAGGGTTGTCCTGCAGCGAAGCTGATTCCGAGGTTGTTCAGCCCGTTGTAGTCGCTGTTTCCAGTATTGTCAGCATAGCCATTCTTCAGGCCGTGAACAGTACTGGCATATACAGTCTCCGAAGGCATCACACCCGAACGGGTCAGCGTAAAGGTCAAGGTTCCGCTCGCTTCGCCGACCGCTGGCGACTGGGGTGTGAGCTTGTAGCTGGTTCCCGCGGCATTGGTGCGAACTGACTGCGTGAGCGCGTATGTCCCCATCCCGTTTTCCTGATAGCCGGTACCAGCCGCCAGAAAATAGGTACCGTTGGTTTGGGGAGTGAACGTGAACCTCGAGTCGAAACCAGTACCTCCATCATCGGCAAAAGCCAATGCAACCGGGTTGCCGTCGCTGTCGCGAAGACGCAGGAACGGATCCTTCAGCGTTCCCGAGCCGGATGAGGCGCCCTTCAACTCGAATTGGTAGGCGGTTCCCGCGACGAGACTGGTTTTGAACCAATCCGTGTCACCGATAAAGTTGATCGCGCCTCGTTTTGTTTGGCCAGAGGAGATGGTTCCAGTCGTTGCAGTGGTCGAGGAATAGTCGTCCAGGGTTGCCGCATCGTCACTGTGTATCGTGAAGGTCGACTTGGCCAGGTAGGTGTTCAGCAAATCGCTGGCATCGCGCTGAACAACGAGCCCGAAGGTCTCGTCATTCTCCAGTACCGTGTCGTTGGTGATCGATAGCATCACCGTCTTCGATGTTTCGCCTGCCGCGAACGACAGCACTTCGTTGAGCTTGCCGGTGTAATCTCCGATGTTGGGGGTGCCCTCGCTCTGCGTGGTGGATACATACACCGTCTCCGCCGGCAGCAAACCGGAACGTGCGACGGTGAAGCTCACCGTACCGGCCCCTTCGCCCACCGTCGCTGACCCCGGAGAAATCGAGTACATCAGGGGGGTGGTCGTATCGGCGAACTGGAGCTTTTCGACGTTGGTCAGGAAGAGTTCGTCGTAGGCGTAACGACCGGAACCGCCGGAGTGATAGACCCGCGTCACACCGCTGAGCGTGGTCACCGTGAAGTTGGCGCGGTCCTCGAAGAAAATCACCGTGTCGGTGCCGGCACCGCCATCGATGGTGTCGTTGCCACCCCGGCCGTCAAAGGTCTCGTTGGCGCCCGTGCCACTCATGCCTTCCGCGAAATAGGTGCCGATGACGAGGGTATTGCTGCTCGGCGCAATCGCGACGGTCGCATCGGCGAACTGGAGCTTTTCGACGTTGGTCAGGAAGAGCTCGTCGTAGGCGTAACGACCGGAACCGCCGGAGTGATGGACCCGCGTCACACCGCTGAGCGTGGTCACCGTGAAGTTGGCGCGGTCCTCGAAAAAAATCACCGTGTCGGTGCCGGCACCGCCGTCGATGATGTCGTCTCCACCCCGGCCGTCAAAGGTCTCGTTGGCGCCCGTGCCACTCATGCCTTCCGCGAAATAGGTGCCGATGACGAGGGTATTGCTGCTCGGCGCAATCGCGACGGTCGCATCGGCGAACTGGAGCTTTTCGACGTTGGTCAGGAAGAGCTCGTCGTAGGCGTAACGACCGGAACCGCCGGAGTGATAGACCCGCGTCACACCGCTGAGCGTGGTCACCGTGAAGTTGGCGCGGTCCTCGAAGAAAATCACCGTGTCGGTGCCGGCACCGCCATCGATGGTGTCGTTGCCACCCCGGCCGTCAAAGGTCTCGTTGGCGCCCGTGCCACTCATGCCTTCCGCGAAATAGGTGCCGATGACGAGGGTATTGCTGCTCGGCGCAATCGCGACGGTCGCATCGGCGAACTGGAGCTTTTCGACGTTGGTCAGGAAGAGCTCGTCGTAGGCGTAACGACCGGAACCGCCGGAGTGATAGACCCGCGTCACACCGCTGAGCGTGGTCACCGTGAAGTTGGCGCGGTCCTCGAAGAAAATCACCGTGTCGGTGCCGGCACCGCCATCGATGGTGTCGTTGCCACCCCGGCCGTCAAAGGTCTCGTTGGCGCCCGTGCCACTCATGCCTTCCGCGAAATAGGTGCCGATGACGAGGGTATTGCTGCTCGGCGCAACCGCGACGGTCGCATCGGCGAACTGGAGCTTTTCGACGTTGGTCAGGAAGAGCTCGTCGTAGGCGTAACGACCGGAACCGCCGGAGTGATGGACCCGCGTCACACCGCTGAGCGTGGTCACCGTGAAGTTGGCGCGGTCCTCGAAAAAAATCACCGTGTCGGTGCCGGCACCGCCGTCGATGATGTCGTCTCCACCCCGGCCGTCAAAGGTCTCGTTGGCGCCCGTGCCACTCATGCCTTCCGCGAAATAGGTGCCGATGACGAGGGTATTGCTGCTCGGCGCAATCGCGACGGTCGCATCGGCGAACTGGAGCTTTTCGACGTTGGTCAGGAAGAGCTCGTCGTAGGCGTAACGACCGGAACCGCCGGAGTGATAGACCCGCGTCACACCGCTGAGCGTGGTCACCGTGAAGTTGGCGCGGTCCTCGAAGAAAATCACCGTGTCGGTGCCGGCACCGCCATCGATGGTGTCGTTGCCACCCCGGCCGTCAAAGGTCTCGTTGGCGCCCGTGCCACTCATGCCTTCCGCGAAATAGGTGCCGATGACGAGGGTATTGCTGCTCGGCGCAATCGCGACGGTCGCATCGGCGAACTGGAGCTTTTCGACGTTGGTCAGGAAGAGCTCGTCGTAGGCGTAACGACCGGAACCGCCGGAGTGATGGACCCGCGTCACACCGCTGAGCGTGGTCACCGTGAAGTTGGCGCGGTCCTCGAAAAAAATCACCGTGTCGGTGCCGGCACCGCCGTCGATGATGTCGTCTCCACCCCGGCCGTCAAAGGTCTCGTTGGCGCCCGTGCCACTCATGCCTTCCGCGAAATAGGTGCCGATGACGAGGGTATTGCTGCTCGGCGCAATCGCGACGGTCGCATCGGCGAACTGGAGCTTTTCGACGTTGGTCAGGAAGAGCTCGTCGTAGGCGTAACGGCCTGAACCGCCGGAGTGATAGACCCGCGTCACACCGCTGAGCGTGGTCACCGTGAAATTGGCGCGGTCCTCGAAAAAGATCGCCGTGTCGGTGCCGGCACCGCCGTCGATGGTGTCGTTGCCACCTTGTCCATCGATGGTGTCGTTGCCGCTCGTCCCGCTGAGGGCTTCCGAGCTGTAGTTGCCTAGAATTGCCGCCAGCAGCCCTGCGTATGTGGATTGTAGCTTGGTCTCGGAGAGCGGTTCGTTATCGATCGCACCCGTCGAGCGCTCCATCACCCAATCCCCACCCAACGCCGCTTTCCCCGTCAGATCCGTCGACGCAGCCACATCAGCCCCCGTGGCCGCCGCCAGTTGCGCGATGAACGCCTGCCCACCATCGCCCTGCGCCACACTGCAACCATAGAGCAAAATGTCCCCGGTCTCGCTCAAGCTCCGTCCGATCGCTTGCAGTGTCGCCTCGTAGCTCGCCAAGTTGCCCGCGGTCAGCATCGTGCTGCCCAAGTACAAGGTCCCCGGAGCGCCGTGCGAAATGACCTGGATCGCATCGAGCCCGGTGTGCGCCGACAGGATCCGCTCCATCTGCCTGATGCCATCCGCGCCGGCATGCAGCAGATGCCACTCGCTTCCCTCCGCCAGGCCGGCGATCAGGGTCTGGTAATCGGCGACGCGGGAATCGACGAAGAACATTTGACGGGCGGCGGCAGTCATGAGGGCACCTCGGTTGGGGTTCGGGTCAAGTAATGAAGTGGGGGCAATGCCACCGGTCAGAGCGGCCGATGGCACGACACGGTCGGCTCGTCTTGTTTACCAGGACGTGTCGATCGGGTGGGCGGACAAGAGAGGAGTTCTGGCGGGGTAGGAACGGTCTGCTCGCGGCCTCAGAGCCGCGACCGTGAGTGACGTGCCCAGTTTCGCGAACCGATTCCGAGTGGCACCGGCCGTGCTGCAAGCGGCTCATCGCCACCCTGACGGAACTCTGCATCTCCCGGAAGCGACGGCGTGACCACATGCATGCAAACCGGGGCAGCGCAATCGGCGACCCGCCGTTCGGGACCCGTCGTCGCGACCCGGCTGTGCCGATCAGCGGAGCCCGACGAGCGCGACGACGCCGGCGGACAGACGACAGCACGCGTGTGCGCCCTCCTCCGGATTCCTCTCTCGACTTGGGCATGCGTGCCCCCTTATTGGCGTTGTTGTTTTTTGGCTTGATAACACAGGCGAGGCGGGAAGCGGTTGACCTGGATCAATAACGCTTATCTCCAGCGCATCGTCTGGCAGGGCGACACCGCCGGACGAGTCGAACGTGGCACGTGCCCTCTGCCCAAGGCCAGACCGCCGAGCGACGTAACGGGCCTCCTCATTCTGTGGTCCGCGGACGCTTCCGCGAACGCGACGGCAGAACGCACGCATAACTGCCGAGGAACCCCATCCAGCCCCCTTTCCGAGGCCAGTCCAGCGGCCTCGAGTCGCACCGCTGGGAGAAAGCAGACAGCGCTTGACGCGCCGCCGCACGGCGGAGATACTTCCACCGAATCGGGCGTTCCGGCGTCCGTTTTGCCCTCGCATCTGGCTTCACCCTCCCCCCGACCTTCTCGATCAACCGAATCAGGACACGCAAATCATGAGTGCATCAGAAGTCAAACCCGGCGTCGCCACCGGCGACGAGCTGCAGGCCATCTTCAATCTGGCGAAGGCCAGGCAGTTCGCCCTGCCGGCGGTGAATGTCATCAACACCAGCACGGTCAACGCGGTCATGGAGACCGCCGCCGAACTCAAGTCACCGGCGATCATCCAGTTCTCGAACGGCGGCGCGCAGTTCTTCGCCGGCAAGGGACTGGACAACAGCAACCAGCGTTCATGCGTCGCCGGTGCCGTCTCGGGCGCCAACCACATCCACCAGCTCGCCGCGCTCTACGGCGCGACGATCATCCTGCACACCGACCACGCGGCGAAGAAACTGCTGCCGTGGATCGACGGCCTGCTCGATGCCGGTGAGCAGTACTTCAAGGCGCATGGCAAGCCGCTCTACAGCTCGCACATGCTCGACCTCTCGGAAGAGCCGATCGAGGAGAACATCGAGATCTGCAAGCGTTATCTCCAGCGGATGAGCAGGATGGGGATGACGCTGGAAATCGAACTCGGCGTCACCGGCGGCGAAGAGGACGGCGTCGACAATACCGGCGTCGACAGCTCGCGCCTGTACACGCAGCCCGAGGACGTCGCCTACGCTTACGAGGAACTGTCGAAGGTCAGCGACCGCTTCACCATCGCCGCCTCGTTCGGCAACGTGCACGGCGTGTACAAGCCGGGCAACGTCAAGTTGCAGCCGGTCATCCTGAAGAACTCGCAGGAGTTCGTGCAGAAGAAATTCGGCACCGGCGCGCAGCCGATCAACTTCGTTTTCCACGGCGGCTCCGGGTCGACACTCGAGGAAATCCGCGAGGCCATCTCCTACGGCGTCGTCAAGATGAACATCGACACCGACCTGCAGTGGGCCTTCTGGGATGGCGTCATGGGCTTCTACAAGAAGAACGAAGGTTACCTGCAGGGCCAGATCGGCAACCCCGAAGGCGACGACAAGCCGAACAAGAAGTTCTACGACCCGCGCGCCTGGCTGCGCAAGGGCGAGGACGCGTTCCGTGCGCGCCTGAAGCAGGCGTTTGCCGACCTGAACAACGTCGGTACCCTCGGATAATCGGCTGCATGGCAGGACAGCGGGCTGGTCCAGAGGTGGACTGGCCCGTTTTTGTGTCTGCCCCGTCCCCGAACGGCAGTCTGCAACCACCGCCAACGGGCCGGCTGCGCCGGCCCGAACGAGGCAACCACGTAACCACACCACGTGACATAGAGGTCAAAGCATGAGTACCCTCGTAGAACAGCTCCTCAACACCGAAGCGCACCGCTCGATCTTCGAGACGGCCGTGCGCCAGAACCCGCTGCCGGTCTGTGCCGCCTTCGGTTCCTCCGACCACCCGCAGCCGGTGCGCTTCAGCAACACCAGTCAGGTCCTTGGCACCAAGGATGCCGAAGGCGTTCGCGCGCAGTTCCCGCAAACCGTCGCCGCTTCCGGCAACGTCGTCCTCAGCTCGGCTGGCGTCAGCACCGCGGGCGTCACCGGCAAGCGCGTCGCCGTCCTCTTTTCCGGCGGGCCGGCGGCCGGCGGCCACAACGTCGTCTGCGGCCTGAAGCGCGTCCTCGGTGCGGGCAACACGCTGTTCGGCGTCAAGGCCGGACCCAAGGGCCTGCTCAAAGGATCGCTGTTCGAGATCACCGACGCCAACGTCGACTTCATCCTCAACACCGGCGGCTTCGATTTCCTCGGCTCGGACCGGACGAAGATCAAGTCGGCGGAGCAGTTCGCACAGGTGCGCGAGACCTGCATCAGGCACAACCTCGACGCGATCGTCGTCGTCGGCGGTGACGACTCGAACACCAACGCGGCGGTGCTCGCCGAATCGCTGTTCACCGGCGTCAAGGCCGACGGTTCCGGCGTCCAGGTCATCGGCGTGCCGAAGACGATCGACGGCGACCTGCAGATCGCCGGCCTGCTGTCGATCTCCTTCGGCTTCGACACCGCGACGCGAATCTACAGCGAGATGGTCGGCAACATCCTGCAGGACACCAGTTCGTCGCTGAAGTACTGGCACTTCGTCAAGCTGATGGGCCGCTCGGCCTCGCACGTCGCGCTCGAGGTGGCGCTGCAGACGAAACCGGCAATCGCGCTGATCTCCGAGGAGATCGCTGCCAAGCAGGAGTCGCTCGCCAGCATCATCGACCGCGTCGCCCGGGTAATCGTCGACCGTTCGCACAAGGGAATGAACTACGGCGTCCTGCTCGCACCCGAGGGCCTGATCGAGTTCATCCCCGAGATGAACGCGATGATCGCCGAACTCAACGACGTCCTGGCGCACCACGCCGCCGAGTTCGCGGCGCTCGCCGACGACGCCAAGGCGGAATTCGTCGGCAGCAAGCTGAGCGCCGACAACGCCGCCCTCCTCGCCTCGCTGCCGCACTACATCGTGAACATGCTGCTTGCCGAACGCGATTCGCACGGCAACCTGCAGGTCTCGCTGATCCCCACCGAGCAGTTGCTGATCGACATGGCGAAGAAGCGGGTGCGGGAACTCGACCCGGCCGTTCCCTTTGCCGCGCACAACCACTTCCTCGGCTACGAGGGCCGCTGCGGTGCGCCGACGCTTTTCGACGCCGCCTACACCTACAACCTCGGCCTCACCGCCGGCTCGCTGATCCTCGACGGCCGCACCGGCTACATGGCGACGATCACCGGACTGAGCAGCGGCGGCACGCCGCAGGCGATCCCGCTCGCCGGCCTGCTGAATATCGAGCGGCGGCATGGCAAGGACGAGTTCGTGATCGAGAAGGCGCTGGTGAAGATGGACTCGCCAGCGATGAAGTTCTTCGCTTCGCGGCGTGACGAGTGGGCGGCGGCTGACCTTTTCTCCTCACCGGGTCCGCGGCAGTTCTGGGGTCCGACGACGCACCAGCTGCCGATCACCGTCGCGCTGAACTCGGGTGCCGATTCGCTGATGTTCCGCATCGGCTGAGCCGCACCGCCTGGCTGTGAGCGGGGGAGCTTGGCCCTGGTCGGACTCCCCCGTCTTCATTTGCGGCCGCCGAGCAGACCCAGCAAGCCCTCGGCCAGGCGCTGCACAGTTTGCGGATCGGGAACCGGCACCTTGAGGAAGCGCTCGCCGGTCGCCGGATCGGTCTGCACCCACGGCGACTGACGCTCGCCACTCGCTGCGGCGGCGAGCTCGCCAAGTAGTTGAACGCCGGCGGACAACAGTGGCGACCAAGGGTCGGCAGACGTAGCCGGTGCGGTCGGTGCGGCCGTTGCTGCCGGCGCCACCTCCGGTTCACCCACCGGCGGCACGGCCGCAAGCTCCACTGCGGGCGCGGCAACTGCCGCTGCTGGCGGCAGCTCGCCAGCCTCCACCACCCCCTGTACCTGCAACCGCGTCTCCTGGTACTCCTCTTCGCCGTCGGCGGCAGCGGCGACCCCGGCTTCGGCGGTCGCTTCGAGCGGCGGGGTATCGCGACGTTCATCTTCGCTGGCGGTGCTCTCGCCCGCCATTTCGCCGGTCACCCGGTCGACCGTCTCCATGAATCGGGCAAGCCGGGAACCCTGCAGCACGACCTCGTCGTCACCGCCGTCGAGGACACCGGAGAACAACGACTGCTTGAACGCCAGCACCGCGAGCATGCCCTCCTCGATCGTTCCGCGGGCGACGAAATTGACGACCTGCACGCCGCGCGTCTGGCCCAGGCGATGGACGCGGCCGATCCGCTGCTCGAGAACCGCCGGATTCCAGGGCAGATCCATATTGACGACGACCGCCGCCGCATGCTGCAGGTTGAGGCCGACGCCGCCGGCGTCGGTGCTGAGGAAGACGCGGCAGTCGGCATCGCTGTGGAAGCGATCGACGAGGGCGCCGCGCCTGTCGGCCGCGACGCCGCCATGGAACAGCACGTGCTCCCAGCCACGCGGCCGCAAGCGGCGGATGATCAGTTCGTGCGTGCGCAGCCACTGGCTGAAGACGACGACCTTGGCCTGCGGATCGGCGAAGAGGACATCGAGCAGCGCGATCAGTTCGTCGGCCTTGTAGCCGTCGTCTGTTTCCTTGTCGATCAGGAAGCTGCTGTTGCACACCATGCGCATGTTCTGCAGCGCGCAGTGCAGGCGGAGTTGCTCCTTCTCCGAGAGGAACCCGGTACGCCGCCAGCGCTGCACGATGCGCGCGACGGTCTCGCGGTTCTCGTCGTGATGTTTCGCCTGCAGGGCGCTCATCGGCATCAGCAGCGTGTTGTCGACGCGCTCGGGCAACTGCTCGAGCACTTCCGCCTTGCGCCGGCGCAGCATGATCGGCGCCAGCGTCTCGCCGATGCGATGCAGCTCGCGGTAGCCGACGACCCGACCGTGCTCGTCGCGCTGCTGGTGTTCGTGCAGCAGCCGCCAAGTCGGGCCAAGCCGGTGCTGGTCGACGAACTGGACGATCGAGATCAGTTCCTCGAGCCGGTTCTCGAGCGGCGTGCCGGTGAGGACGACGGCGTAGGGGCTGTCGATCTGCTTCAGTGCGCGGGCAGCGATCGTATTCCAGTTCTTGATCCGCTGTGCTTCATCGACCACCACCACGTCCGGCGCCCAGGCCTGGATCAGGTCGAGGTCGCGGCTCAGCGTTTCGTAGTTGGTGATCTTGCAGAAATCGGCCTGCGCATAACGCGTCTGGCGGACCGCACGCAGGCCGCCGATCACCGTCGCCTGGCGCTCGCTGAAACGGCCGATCTCGCGCTGCCACTGGTGCTTGAGGGAGGTCGGGCAGACGACCAGGACGCGCTCGGCGCCGAAATGGCGGGCGAAGATCTCCATCGCAGCGATCGCCTGCACGGTCTTGCCGAGCCCCATCTCGTCGCCGATCAGCACCCGCCCGGCACGCGCCGCGAACAGCGCTCCCTGGCGCTGATAGGGGTAGAGGCCGACCTTGAGCAGGGCACCGAGCTCGGGGCTGTCGCTGCCCAGCGGATAGGCGTCGGCAAGCGCCTGCTCGCGGATGTCGCGATCGCGCAGCTCGGCGACGAAAGCCAGTGCATCGTCGTCGCAGCGCAGGTCGTGACCGGTGGCACGAACGCGGTCGACGACGGCTGGCAGGTCGACAAAGCGCTCGTTCGGCAGTTGCCAGCCCGCATCGCTGTCGAACAACTCCTCTACCGCCGGCAGCAAGTCGGCCGGCAACTCGCGGCCGGGGCGCAGGCGCACGCGACGCTGCCCCGCGTAGTCGAGAAAGAGTTCGCTGAATGCCGCCTGGAAGCCCGCGGCGAGCGCCTGCCTGCCGTCTGGGCGATTGCTGATCTGCGCCAGCGTGAATTCGATGTGCTTGCACGTTCCGAGGTCGTTGGTCGAAAAATCGGGACACGAGCAGCGGTTGTCGCCGGGCTGGTCGCCGCGAATGACGACGCGGTAGCGGCGCCGGCTGTCCGGGTTGTAGACCGCGAACTCGGAAAAGACCGGCTCCTCGCCGAGATTCTCGAAACCGAAGCGCTGCTCGCGGCCGAACTGCCGGCGCAGTTCGCGCTGCCAGTCGTCGACCGTCAGGTCGGCAGGTGGGCGTTGCCGGGAGAGGCGCGGCGGCGACGTGCTGCGCTGGCTGGTCTTTCGGCCCTTGCGGTTCGCTTTGTCGCTCGTCTTTTCCATGGCTTCTCCTGGCTTTGGTGCGCTGGCGGCAGTGATCTGTCAGGGTCCGCGCCGCAGCCAGCGATCGCGCCTGCCCGCGCCCACGGCCGATGCATCCGGGGTGATCGGCACGGGGAAATGGCAAAGCCGCAACTATGCGCAGGCGGCGGAAAAAGTTCAAGCCGGCGCGCGCCGCGAGCGGCCGCCGGCCGCCACCGCGAGACGACGGCGACGCGCTTGGCTGCCGCCGCAGTCAGTCCTTCGTCGCCGCTTGCGAGTGGTGCGCGTAGGTCGGCCAGTCGGGAGCGTAGGCGTCCGCCTGGCTGCCCCAGCTCTGCCAGCCGGCGCGCGACCCGCGGGCGAACATCTCGAGGAAGGGTCCGGGCGAGCACGCTTCGATCAGATCGTAGGCTTCGTCCGGCTTGCGCGAATGCTCCCGCTTGCGGCTGCGGATGATGTTCACCTGGCGGCGGCCCGGCGCCAGCGTGCGGGCATTCCTGCCGCGCACGCCAAAGAGCAGCAACTCGGTCGTGTTGCGGAAGTAGAAGCCGACGCCACGACCGTCCGGGCCACCGTCCTTGCGCACCTTGTGCCAGACGATGTTGCTCTTGTATGCGAATCCCCAGGCGGCGAGAACGCGCAAGCCTTCCGGCAGCAGCGCGTTGGGCACCCACAGGTAGAGGTGGGCGGTGTCTTCGACGATGAGCGCCACCGGCAGATCGACGATCTCGTCCAGTGTCAGCGTCGCATAGCGATTGAGGCGCTTGTGCTCGGGAGCCATCTTGCCGGTGCGGTTCTCGAACTGCCACGGCGGATCGGCAAGCACCGTGCGGAACCGGCGCACACCCACCCGTTGCAGGAGATCGGCGCCTGCCTCGCCCGACTGCATCTGCATGCCCACACGTCCCTTCGCCAGCCCATCAGGGCGACCCCCTGCCCGCCGTTGCAGCAGCGCCGCAGCCCATGGCGGCCGATACCTCTGTCCGGCGGCCTCCCGATCAGGATACCATCACGGATCGTCTTCGGGATCGTCACGACCATGTCCACACGAACAGCCGGCGAACGCGCGGCAGCCTGCCGCCGACGCCTGCCGCCGCCGCGCTGCCGGCAGCAACGGCCAGCACTGCCGCCGGACTTCCGCCGGGCACGGGCAACGAGCGGCCCCGGCCGGCCGCGCAGCCATGCTTAGGCGCGAACTCGAATACTTCTTCGGCGCGCTGCGCTTCTTCACCCGGCTGCCGGTACCGGCATGGGTGGGTCACAGCAGCGTCGCACTCGACCACTCGGCGCGCTACTTCCCGGCAGTCGGCGTGGTGGTCGGCGCGCTGGCGGCGCTGGTGTACCTGCTCGCTGCGTCATTCTGGCCGACGACGCTCGCCGTCCTCGCGGCCATGGCGAGTGCGCTCTACCTGACCGGAGCATTCCACGAGGACGGCTGGAGCGACATGGTGGACGGCTTCGGCGGCGGCTGGGAAAAGGAGCAGATCCTCGGCATCATGAAGGATTCCCGGATCGGCAGCTTCGGTGCCATCGCGCTCGTAATGCTGCTGCTCGCCCGCTTCTGCGCGCTGATCGAACTCGATCCGCCGACGATCCCGCTGGCGCTCGTCGCCGGCCACGCGCTGTCGCGTCTTGCCGCGACGACGCTGCTGCGTGGCCTCGACTACGTGCGTGACGACGGCAAGGCGAAGCCGCTGGCGACGCGCATCGGCCATGGCGAACTCGCCTTCGCCGCTGCCACGGCCGTCCTGCCGCTGCTGCCGTTGCCGCCGCTGCCCGCCCTCTTCGGCTGCCTGCTGGCCGCGCTGGCCACCCTCTGGCTCGCCCGCCTCTACCGGCGACGGATCGGCGGCTACACCGGCGACTGCCTGGGTGCGACGCAGCAGCTGGCGGAAGTCGCCTTCTACTGCGGACTGCTGTGCGACTTTTCCTGATCCGCCATCCGCGGCCGCTGCTTGCCAACGGCATCTGCTACGGCCAGCTCGACGTCGAGGCGGAAGACCCGCAGCCGGTCGCCACGCGCCTGCGCCCGCTGCTGCCGGTCGGCACGCAGGTGATCAGCAGCCCGTTGCAGCGGAGCCGCCGGCTGGCGGCGGCGCTGCACCCGCAGCCGGCCTGCGACGAGCGCCTGCTCGAGATCCACTTCGGCGAATGGGAGGGCCGCCCCTGGGAGCGGATCGAGCGCGGCCTGCTCGACGAGTGGGCCAGCGATGTGCTGCACTTCGTGCCGCCTGGAGGCGAGTCGGTCGCCATGCTGCAGGCGCGCGCGATCGACTGCGTCGGCGATCTGCGCGGCAGCGACTGCGCCCTCGTCACCCACGCCGGCGTGATTCGCGTCCTGCTCGGCCACTGGCTGCAGTTGCCCGTCGACGTGTGGAGCCGCCTGCCCCTCGACTTCGGCAGCATCACGCTGCTCGAAATCACCGCCGGCAACGGCGACGGGCGGCTGCCCACCAGCGCCATCCTGCACTACCTCAACCGGCGTGGCACCGCGGACGCACTCTGATCAGCCGCGCGGGTGATGCTGCGCGTGCAGCAGCTTCAGTCGTTCACGCGCGACATGGGTGTAGATCTGCGTCGTCGAGATGTCGGCGTGGCCGAGCAGCAACTGCACGACCCGCAGGTCGGCGCCGTGGTTGAGGAGATGCGTGGCAAAGGCGTGGCGCAGGACGTGCGGCGACAGCCGCGCGGGATCGATCCCGGCCACCACGGCGTAGCGCTTGATCAGTTGCCAGAAGGCCTGCCGGCTCATCGCCGCCGCGCGGGCGGTGACGAAGACGTCGTCGCTCTGCCTGCCGTCGAGCAGCGCGCGCCGCCCCTCGGCAAGGTAACGCCGCAGCCAGTCAGCGGCTTCCTCTCCCAGCGGCACCAGGCGCTCCTTGCTGCCCTTGCCGAAAACCCGCAGCACGCCCATGTCGAGGCTGATTTCGTGCAGCCGCAGGCCGACGAGCTCGCTGACGCGCAGGCCAGTGGCGTACAGCGTCTCGAGCATCGCGCGATCACGCTGGCCGAGCGCCGTCACGCTGCGCGGCGCCGCGAGCAGGGCTTCCACCTGCGCCTCGGACAACACCTTCGGCAACCGTGAGGGCTTCGCCGGCATGGCGATCCGCAGTGTCGGATCGTCCTGGCGCAAGCCGCGCGCCAGCTGGTAGCGGTAGAAACGGCGCAGGGTGGACAGATACCGCGCCTGCGACGAGGCACGCAGGCTCTGCGAGAGGCTGGCGACGAAGGCCAGCAGCGTTGCCTCGTCGAGGTCGCAGAGGCTGCCACGCTGCTGCTCGGCGAGCCAACAGGCGAGTTGCAGCAGGTCGCTGCGATAGCTCGCCAGCGACGCCCGCGCCAGCCCGTCCTCGAGCCAGAGGGTGTCGCAAAAAGAATCGATCGCGGCGAGGTCGGCCGGAGCGGGCTCAGCGGGCTTCATGCGCCAGCAGCCAGCGCTTGACGTCGAGCAGGTAGCCGTCGCGCTGCCGCACAAAGCCGCCGAGCCCACCGGCGGCAGCGAGGACGCGGTGACAGGGAACGACCACCGGGTAGGGATTGCGACCGCAGGCCTGACCTACGGCGCGCGCCGCGCTGCGGAGTTCGCGGGCGATGTCGCCATAGCTGCGTGTCTGGTGCACCGGAATGGCTGCGATCTGCTGCCAGACGCGGCGCTGGAACGGCGTCCCCGTCGGCTGCAACGGCAGGGCAAAGACGTACTCCGCGTCCGCCAGGTAGGCCGCGAGCTGCCGCGCCGCCTCCGCGGCGAGCGCGTTGGCCGGCGCCTGTGCAGGACCCGGCGGCAGGAAGACGATGCCCTGCAGCGCCGCGTCGTCGCAACGCACGCCAAGCCTGAAACCCTGCGCCGCGATCACCGCCTGCCAAGGCGACGGATCGGCGGCCGGCACGGCGGCGGGCATCGGGCTCAGGATGCCTTGCCGAGCAGCGCCTGCTTGAGGTCCTCCTGCACCGGCTTGCTGCCGAGCCAGATCTTCAGCAGCGCCTTGTAGAAGTCCTCTCCGGCAATGTCCTTGCCCTTGACCTGTCCGTTGACCGTCAGCCTGGTGCCGCTCTCCGGCAGCCAGTCGATGAGGACCGTGGTGCCGGTCTTCGGTTCGCCGGCTGCCACCATGGTGTCTGAGAACTGCTTCAGGCGGTCCTTGAGACCGGCCATCTCGGCTTCCGAATGATTGCTGGTCATGCCTTCCTGCAACGCCTCGACGAACTGCTGCGCCGACAGGTCGCGCAGCAGCGTGATCGCCACCCGCTTGCCGCCCCTGGCGGCGAGGACCGCCTCGGCGTCGCCGCGTTTCTCGGGCAGGTAGAGCGCCATCGCGTAGACCTTGAAAACCGCCTTCTTCCGCAAGCCGGCACCATTGACCACGAGGTCGGCGCTGCCGACGTGCGACTTGTCCTCGAACTTGACGCCGGCAACTTCGACGGCGCCGGCGAGGTTGAACGACAGGGCGGCAACGGCCGCCAGCAGCATTTTCTTCATATCGTCTCCTTGGCCTGTATCAGGCTGATTCGGCGGTTGCTGAAAGAACCGGTGGCGGCGTCCGCCTGCCGCCACCAAGTCGCCGCCGGCACGGACTGTCGGCGGCAGGAAAGGAGGCGGACCAGGTTCAGGCGCGCACCTCGCCCTGGCCCAGGACGATCCATTTCTGGCTCGTCAGCCCCTCGAGACCGACCGGACCGCGGGCGTGGATCTTGTCGGTCGAAATACCGATTTCGGCACCGAGACCGTACTCGAAACCGTCGGCGAAACGCGTCGATGCATTGACCATCACCGAAGCCGAATCGACTTCGCGCAGGAAACGCATCGCCGCGCTGTAATTCTCGGTGACGATGGCGTCGGTATGGTGCGAGCCGTAGTGATTGATGTGCTCGATCGCCTGCTCGATGCCGTCGACCACGCGTACCGAGATGACGGGCGCCAGGAACTCGCTGGCGTAGTCCTCGTCGCTTGCCGCGGTCGCCTCGCTGACCAGTGCCATGGTCTCCGGACAACCGCGAATCTCGACCCCCTTGTGGCTCAGCATGGCGGCGATCGGCGGCAGGAGCCGGCCAGCGACCGCGCGCGCGAGCAGCAGCGACTCGGCGGTGTTGCAGGTGCCGTAGCGTTGCGTCTTGGCGTTCTCGACGATGCGCAGCGCCTGCTCCGGATCGGCAGCGTCATCGACATAGACATGGCAGTTGCCATCGAGATGCTGGATCATCGGCACCCTGGCCTCGGCCAGCAGACGCGCGACCAGTCCCTTGCCGCCGCGCGGAACGATCACGTCGACGAACTCGCGCATGCGGATCAGATGGCCGACGACGGCGCGATCGGTGGTCGCGATGACCTGCACCGCACTGACCGGCAGTCCGGCACTGGCGAGGCCCTCGTGGACCAACGCGGCGATCGCCTGATTGCAGTGGATCGCCTCCGAGCCGCCGCGCAGGATCGAGGCGTTGCCCGACTTGAGGCACAGCGCCGCCGCGTCGGCGGTGACATTCGGTCGCGCCTCGTAGATGATGCCGATGACGCCCAGCGGCACGCGCATGCGACCGACCTGGATGCCGCTCGGCCGGCGGCGCAGCTCGCTGATCTCGCCGACCGGATCGGGCAGCGCCGCCACCTGTTCGACCCCCTCCGCCATCGCCGCGACGCCCTGCGGCGAGAGCGTCAGGCGATCGAGCAGCGCCGCTGCCAGGCCGGCGGCTCGCGCAGCGTCCACGTCGCGTCGATTGGCGGCGACGAGCGCCTCGCTCTCGCGGCGAATGGCGGCAGCGATCGCGCGCAGCGCACTGTTCTTGGCATCGCTGTCGGCCCGGGCGATGATGCGCGAGGCGGCACGCGCCTCGCGCCCCACCTGCTGCACGTAGTTCTCGATATCCATCTGTCCCTCTTTTCTCAGTCAGGATCGATTATAGCCAGCGAGCATCCGCCACCGTCAACGGAACCTCTGCCGAAGAATGCACTCTCAGGTCCATCACTGCCGTCACCGGTCGTCACCGGCCGTCACCTACCGTCATCATCCATTGCACGGACCGCCCATGAAGAAGCTGATCCTGCCCGCCGAGGCAAAAGTATGTGCCACCTGCAGCTACTGGGATGGTGAGCGTCAAGTAGACACCGAACTTCGTCTGGTCGTCGTTGCCGATGATTGCGCCGGGGAGTGCCTGGTGCGGGGCCAGGACAGCCACGGCCTCAGCGACGTCCGGCACCAGAGCAATGAGGATTGTGCCTGGGAACACCTGGCTCCCGATGCACTGGCCGCCAACCCGTCGGCCGGTGACCGGCCGGCAGACGGCTGAGACGCGCGACCCCGCTGACAAGCGGCGGCTGGCGCCCGCCGCCGTTGCGTCAGGTGGCAACGAGCCGCAGCGACAGTTGCCGGAATTCGTCCCACACATCGCCGCGCAGAGCCCCCTTGATCATCCGGTCGATGCGCGCGGCGTGCGCGAGCGCGGCGTTCACCTGCTCCGCCCGCATCCTTTGCACCGCCCGCCGGAACAGCGCCTGACGCGGCCCCCAGACGCGCGCGTCCCGAAGCAGGGAATCGAGTGCGTGACGACGGTCGAGACCGGAGCGCACCTGCGCCAGTGCGCGCACCTCCTCGGTCAGCGCCCAGAGGACCAGCGGCGGCGCCTCGCCCTCCTGCTGCAAGCCGTCGAGGGTGCGCGTCAGGCGCGCCACATCGCCGCTCAACAGCGCCTCGCGCAAGGCGTCGAGGTCGTAGCGAGCGACATCGAGCACCGCGTCGCGAATCTGTTGCAGGCTCAGCGCACCATCCGGGTAGAGTACGGCGAGCTTGAGGATCTCCTGATGCGCTGCCAGCAGGTTGCCCTCGACACGCTCGGCAATGAAGCGCAGTCCGTCGGCGCCTGCACTCTGCTGCTGGCGGGCCAGGCGGCCGGCCAGCCAGCCGGGCAACTCGGCGAGGCCGGGTGAGAGCAGCTTGACGACGACCCCGGCGGCAGCGACGGCCGCCATCCAGGCCGATTTCTCCTCCCGCCATTCGACACCGATCATGCTCACCAGCAGGAGCGAATCCGGCGACGGACGGGCACAATACTCCTGCAGCGCCAAGCCGCCCTCGCGTCCCGGCTTGCCGCCGGGAATGCGCAGATCGAGCAACATCCGGCCGCCGAACAGCGACATGCTGCCGGCGGCATGATGCAGCTCGTGCCAGTTGAAGCCGGCGATGGCGGTAAGCACCTGGCGCTCGTCGAATCCCTGGCGACGGGCGGCAGCCCGGATCGCGTCGGCGGCCTCGATGACCAGCAACGGCTCGTCACCGTAGACGAGATAGACCGGCCGCAACTCGCGGGCAAGGTGGGCTGCCAGTTGTTCGCCCTTGAGCTGCATGCCTGCAGGAACTAGCTTCCGGCGTCCACGAAAACCGGTTTGGCAGCCGCCAGGCGACGCATCAACTGTTGCACGAGATCCAGTTCCATGTCCCGCCAGAGCAGTGTTTCCTCCTGCTGCTTGGCAAGCACCTGCGAGTCGTCGTAGGTCAGGTCGCGCACCAGTTCGACACTGGCCGGCGGCACGACGTCGCGGCCCCTGTTGTCGGTCAGCCGATACGGAAACAGATAGCGCAACCGCAGCTCGCTGACCCTGCCGGTACCCGAAACGGTCAGGATCACCCGGTCGCGATACTCGGCGCCGGGAACGAACAGGACCTGCGCCTCGCTCGCCGTCTCCACCAGGAGGGTCGGGTTCGATGCCTTGATCGATCGCCTGAGCTGGGCGCCGATCACCGAGTAGTCGGCAACCGCAAGGTACAGGCTGTCGAAGGGAAAGGAGTAGGAACCGCGCAGCTGAAAGCCGCAGGCAGCGAGCAGCGCACCAACGGCGAGGAGGACGATGGCGCGCAGGGCGGCGGGCATGGCAGGGTTCATTGCGGTCTCAGACGACGATGTTGACCAGGCGACCGGGAACGATCACCAGCTTCCTCGGCAGCGCGCCGGCCAGATGCTTGCGTGCGACTTCGCAGGCCAGCGCAGTGGCTTCGATCGTCGCCCGGTCGGCAGCAGCGGCAACGCGCAGGCTGCCGCGCAGCTTGCCATTGATCTGCAGCACGAGATCGATTTCGTCCTGTACGAGGGCGCTGGCATCGGCTTGCGGAAACGCCTGCTCGGCCGCCGACTGGCCCGGCCTGAGTGCCGCGTAGAGTGCTTCGCAGATGTGCGGCACGATCGGGTTGAGCATCAGCGTCGCTGCCTCGAGCGTCTCCTGCCGGACGGCGTGCGCCGCCGGCGAATCGTCGCTTAGCCGGCTGCAGGCGTTGAGCAGTTCCATGACTGCGGCGATGGCGGTATTGAACTGCTTGCGCCGGCCATAATCGTCGGCGACCTTGCCGATCGTCTGGTGCAGTTGCCGGCGCAGCGACTTCAGTTCGCCGCTCAGGTCTGCCGTCGCCACAGGCGGCAGCGGACCGGCGGCGATATGCTCCCAGACCATTCGCCAGAGCCGCTTGAGAAAGCGGAAGGCACCCTCGACACCGGCATCCGACCACTCGAGCGACTGATCGGGCGGGCTCGCGAACATGATGAACAGGCGGGCGGTGTCGGCACCAAACTGGTCGATCAGCGCCTGCGGATCGACGCCGTTGTTCTTCGACTTCGACATCTTCTCGATGCAGCCGATGACGACCGGCAAACCGTCGGCACGCAGGCTCGCACCGATCGCCCGCCCGCGCTCGTCATGCACCGCGTCGACCTCGGCCGGGTTGATCCACTGCTTCTTGCCGTGCGCGTCCTCGCGGTAGAAGGTCGGCGCGACGACCATTCCCTGCGTCAGCAGGTTCGCAAACGGCTCGTCCAGCGGCGCATCGCCGAACAGGCCGAGGTCGCGCATCAGCTTCGTCCAGAAGCGCGAGTACAGCAGGTGCAGGATGGCGTGCTCGATGCCGCCGATGTACTGGTCGATGCCGCCGCGGCACCAATAGGCCACGCGCTCGTCGACCATCGCCGTCTCGTTGTCCGGGCAGCAGTAGCGCAGGAAATACCACGACGACTCGACGAAAGTGTCCATCGTGTCGGTTTCCCGCCGTGCCGGCTGGCCGCACTGCGGGCAGGCACAGGCGTGGAACTCCGGCATCCGCGCCAGCGGCGAGCCGGCACCGGTGATCGTCACGTCCTCGGGCAGAACGACCGGCAGCTCGTCATCGGGGACCGGCACGTCGCCGCAGGTGGCACAGTGGACGATCGGGATCGGGCAACCCCAGTAACGCTGCCGCGAGATCCCCCAGTCGCGCAGGCGGAACTGGATCTTCTTCTCGCCAAGCCCTCTGGCAGCCAGATCGGCAGCGATCGCGTCGACGGCGGCAGCGTGGCCCAGGCCATCGTAGCGGCCCGAGTTGACGCAGACCCCTCCCTGCTTGTCGGCATACCACTCCTGCCACGCAGCCGTCGAGAAGCGCTCGCCGGCAACGGCGATCACCTGCCTGATCGGCAGCCCGTACTTGCAGGCAAAGGCGAAATCACGTTCGTCGTGCGCCGGCACCGCCATCACCGCGCCATCGCCATAACCCATCAGCACGTAGTTGCCAACCCACACCTCGACCTGCTCGCCGCTCAGCGGATGCGTGACGAAGATGCCGGTGGCAACACCCTTCTTCTCCATCGTCGCCAGATCGGCCTCGGCGACGCCACCGCGCTTGCACTCGTCGACGAAAGCCGCCACCCGGGGATCGCGCCTGGCAGCATGCGTGGCCAGCGGGTGCTCGGCCGCCACGGCGCAGAAGGTGACTCCCATGATGGTATCGGCGCGCGTCGTGAACACCCAGAGCTGACCCGGCCGGCCGTCGAGTTCGTAGGGGAAGGCGAAACGGACGCCAATACTCTTGCCGATCCAGTTCTTCTGCATCAGGCGGACCTGCTCCGGCCAGCCCGGCAACCGGTCGAGATCGGCCAGCAGTTCCTCGGCGTAAGCGGTGATCTTCATGTAGTACATGGGGATCTCGCGCTTTTCGATCAGTGCTCCCGACCGCCAGCCGCGGCCATCGATCACCTGTTCGTTGGCGAGTACCGTGTGGTCGACCGGATCCCAATTCACGGTCCCCAGTCGCTTGTAGATCAGCCCTTTTTCGTACAGGCGGGTGAACAGCCACTGCTCCCAACGGTAGTACTCCGGCCGGCAAGTGGCCAGTTCGCGCTCCCAGTCGAGGGCGAAACCGAGACGCTGCAGTTGCGCCTTCATGTAGCCGATGTTGGCGTAGGTCCATTCGGCCGGCGGGACGTTGTTCTGGATCGCCGCGTTCTCCGCCGGCATGCCGAAAGCGTCCCAGCCCATCGGCTGCAGGACGTTGTAGCCGAGCATCCGGTGAAAGCGCGCCAGCACATCGCCGATCGTGTAGTTGCGCACGTGCCCCATGTGCAGCTTGCCCGACGGATAGGGAAACATCGACAGGCAGTAGTACTTCGGCCGCCCCGGATCCTCGACGGCGCGCGCCGCACCGCTGCGCTTCCAGAGTTCCTGGGCGGCGACTTCAACTTCCGCGGGCTGATACTTTTCCTGCATGGCCGGCTGATATCCCGAAAGTGGCTGAGGGGCGAATTATACGCGCATAGCCATGCCCTCCCGTCGCCGCGCGACCGATCTGCGCCGTCGCCGGCTGCCTCGGCCGAGCCGCCCGAGGCGCTGCAAGCTCGCGTCGGGCGCGGCCTGGCGCCGCTCCCCCTGGTCGCCTCGCGGCGACGGCGGCAGCAGCCCTCAGCTGCGCGGATCCGGCACAAATCCGCCCGGGAAGGGATTGGGCTGCGACGCCTGCCGCGGCCGCGGGATGATGCCCTGGGCGAGCAGGCGCGAGCGACTGTCGTAGTGGATGCTGACGATCTCCGCCGGCTGCTCGCTGGCACGGTGGAACTCGGTGTACTGCGTCGGTTCGCTGAGGCGCTCGCCGTGGCCCGTGCCGAGGCGGCTGGCCGGCTGCTGCCTGGCGCGAGCCGCCTCGTCGGCGAGCGCTTCGGCGGCGGATGCCGCCTTGGCTGTCGCCGCCGCCGACGCACTCTCGCCAACCGCGCCGGCCTCGTTGTCACGCGACGGTCGTGCTGCTGTCGGTGCTGGCGCGACGCTCTCGCGGAACACGGCGACGGCAATCACGCCGACATTGCGTGGTCGCTCGGTTCGACCGGCGTAACTGTCGGCGACGCTGGTGAAATAGAATGCGGCGACCTCGTCCATGCTCTTGCGCCAGCCTGAAACCTCGGTCGACTGCCCCGCCGAGAGAACGTAGCCCGACTGCGATGTGGCGGCCGTCTGACCACTGATGGCGTTGATGCCGTCAACCGAGAGCACCGTCAGCACCCGCCCGGCCGTCCTGTTGTGCAGGTGTACAGCATAGCGACTGCCGGGTGTGCCAGCGACGTAGAGGCGGCCCTGGTGGCGATGCACCTCGAGCCGCTCGCCCGTCTGGCGATCGACGACGCTGATGTCGACCAGTGCGCCGGCGTCGGCGATACTCATGCAGGCTGCCAGCGGCAGGGCGGCGAGCAGGGTGGCGAATCGGTTCATGACGGTCTCCTGAATGGACTTGGTGACCGTGTAAACGCCGCCGACCGGCGAACGGGGTCAAGTCACTGGCGAAATTCTTCCGGCAGCGGGTACCCTGGGTGGGCACGACGAAACTCGGCAAGCTGCTGCGCGGCTTCGACGCTGCGACCCTCGCGGCGCAATCTGCGGATCTCTTCGAGCCAGTCTTCGGCGCTGCGTCCATCGTCGGTGCGCGACTTGGCCACTGCCCTCCCCTGCTTGCGCGCGGCCGCTGCCTGCCCGAGGGCAGCCGCCTCTTGCTCGGCCCCCGCCACCACAGGCGCGGGAGTGGCGGCTGCGGGTACGGCGCCGCTCTCTTTCGCCACTGGCCGCGCCGATCCCACAGCCGCCACTCCCGGCCGGTCCACGGACGGACCGTCGCTGTGACGCGGCGAGTCAGCGGCCGCCGGGCGCGTGCCGCTCTCTCCCGTCGTTGGCGTCGCGTTCGGCCCACCCGAGCGTTCCTCGCTGGCCTTCTGCCGCGGCGCCGCTCGCTGAGCCGCGGCGCCGGCACCAGCCGTAGCGTCGCCGGCGACGGCAGCCGGTGCCGCCACTTCTGGCGCTGCCGCCGGTGCCGACGCCGGCGCAGCGAGATCTCGTGCAACCCCAGCCGGCGGCACGCCCGGCGCAGCCGACCGCGGCGACTCCACCTCGGTCTCCCGGCGGGCGTCGGCAGGCTGCCGCTCGTGCAGGAGCGACAGCGTCAGGGTCAGTACCAGCGTCGTCGCCAGCGCCAGCGTCGTGCGCCAGCGCTGCCACCAGGTGCGCCGCGCAACAGTCGCTGGTGCGCGCACTGCGGCGCGCGCCGCCGCGATGATCCGCTCATCGCCTGCGGCCGATGGCTCATCGCGGGCATGCTCCCGATAGAGTGCCGATACTGGCGGGTCGCCCCGGAAATCCGGCTGCAGTTCGCTCATAGCAGATCCCGCAAGTTCGTCCTGAGTTTGCCCAGCGCGTAGCGCAGGCGACTCTTGGTCGTTTCACGACCGCAGCCGGTGGCAACGGCAATCTCGTCCAGCGTCAGGCCGCCCTCCTCGGCGAGCAGAAAGGCTTCACGCTGCAGCGGCGGCAACTCGTCCAGAGCCAGACTGATCCTGCGTGCCGTGTCGTGCCGCTCGTGCAGGACGTGCGGCATTTCCTCACTCGCTGCCGGCAAGCGTTCGATCAACTCGTCGCCCTCCTCGGCATCATCGGCGCCGGACTCGTAGTGCACCAGCAGATGCCGGGCATGCTCGCGATAGTGATCGATCAGGCGGTGGCGGGCGATGCGGAAGAGCCAGGTCGGAAAGCGCGCCAGCGGCTCGTACTGGCTGCGCGCATTGATCACCTTCAACCAGACATCCTGGTGCAACTCATCGGCCAGCGTCGGGTCACCGCATTGCCGCGCCAGATAGCGGTAAAGCGGGCCGCGGTGGCGACGATAGAGCAGTGTGAAGGCATCGGCATCACCTGCGCGGTAGGCCAGCATCAGTCGCTCGTCACTCCAGTCCGTCTGCATGGCGGCAGTCTAGCCGCTGCGCCGACAAACGCAAGCAGGCACGGCGGGCGCCAGCGTGGTCGTTGCGGGCGGTGCTAGAATCCGGGCTTCATCGTCGCCAGGAACAGGTCATGAATCGGAATCGCCTACACGCTCTTGTGGCTTTCTGCCTGATCGCGGCGCCGGTCGCCGCGTCGGCAGCTCCGGTGGCCGACGCGGTCGTCGCCGGTGTCCTCATGCCGGCCTGGCTCGAGCGCCATGGTGCTCGGCTGGAGCTGACACCGGGAGTGGCGCTGCAGAATCGCGACCGCCTGCGCACCGGCGGCAACGCGCGCGTCGAGGTACGCCTGCGCGACGGCAGCGTGCTGCGCCTTGCCGGTGACACGCAGTGCGAACTGAACGCGCTCGGCGTGCGTGAGCCGGAGGTCTTCACCGCGGCGATCGATGTGGCGCAGGGCACAGTGCGATTGACCACCGGCGAACTGGCGCGCAGCCTGCGACAAAGAGCCATCAATCTGCGGGTCGGCACGCTCACTGCCAGCGTCCGTGGCACCGACCTGTGGGGCACCGCCGACGGCGCCGGCGACCGCATCTGCCTGCTCGAGGGGGTCGTCACGCTGCTGCAGCCGGACAGCGAAGCACGGCAGGTCGGCGAGGCGGGCAGTTGCTATCTGGCAGCCAAGGATGGCGGCCCGGCCGCGTTGCAGGCTGTCACTCCGGGACAGCTGGCGTGGTGGGCAGCGCAGACGGGAATGCCGCCAGGGGCAGCGCCGGCAAGCGAGACAACGACGGCAGCGCCGAGGCCGGCACGCGTCGCGCGCTCCGCCCGTGCTGGCAGCTGGTCGGTCGAAGTGGCTGCCGTCGATGGCGAAGCGGCCGCGCTGTCGGTCTACGACCGCGCGCGCGCTGCGGGCTACGGCGCACGCATCCGACCAGTGCCCGCGGCCGGCGGTGGCTACCGCTACGCGCTTCGCCTCGGGCCATTGCCCTCCGAATCCGAGGCGGCTGCGCTGGCCACGGAGATCGGCAACGCGCTGCCGCTCGCGCCGGTGAGCCTCGTCCGCAACTGACGCCGTCTCGCCACGGCTGGCTGCCGAGGCTGCGGCAGACGGTGGCGGGTCACACGTGGTGGTGGATGCATGGACGACAAGAAGGACTAGCAGGCGTGCCGCTGTGGGCCGAAGAAGTTCAGCCAGTTCGACTGCCACAGGCGGACGAGGCTATGCGCCGTGATCAGGTTGAGTTTCGAGATCCGGTTCTGGTGGCGCAACAGCCACGAGACGCAGGTTCTTGAAGCGACTGCGTCACGGGCTACCGAATGGTCGCCCTCGGCCTCCGCATAGTCGATGAAACGTTCCACCGCGAGGCGGCAATAGTCGGAACTCGTGCAGCACCCGGCGATCACTTCGGCTTCGCCAGCTGCACGCCGCCACAGCTTGAGCGCCAGCTCTTCACTGATGCCGGTGCGGTGCGCGATCCACGGCAGGATTTTCGGTGCTTTCATCAAGGTACTCCTGAGATTCGGGTTCTGCCGGACCGCTGGGACGGACCATCCGTCCCGAAGCAGGTCTCTGTTGCAATGCAGCATAATTATAGCGAATGTACGTTCGAGAAGTGAGCAATTCATTCTAAACTGCTGACCCCGTCCCCGATTCAAGCCATTGGAAGCATCTCCACACAGTTGCAGGCCTCTCCGTGCCCGCACCGGAGCACCGCAACGATGATCCAGCCGGCTGATCCAGGAGGCTGCGCGGCCCCTTGCGCGACACCATGACCTCCCGATCTGTCTGCAGCTTAGCGCGCCATCACCCCGGCGACCGTGACGTAATCCACCCCACGGCCGAGGTTTTCCGCAGTCTCCTGGCCAGGGCTGGCGGGCACGCGCGAGTGGCGCTGCAGGACGCGCTGCAACCGCGACAGCCAGCCGATCCGCGGCGCCGCGGCGGGGTGCACCGGACTGCAACCCGCAGCGGCGCCGCGCGCCGCGCTGCCGAGCGGCAACCCGACGACTAACCGGCCGTGAAGGCCGAATACGCCTGATAGGCGGCGAATACCGCCAGAGCGATGAAGAAGGTACCGCTGATGCGGTGCAGCACCTGCAGCGGGATTTTCTGCAGGATCGTTCGGCCGGCAAGGATTCCGAGCGCCGAAGTCGCTGCCAGCGCGAGCGTCGCACCCAGCCAGACGCCAGCCGGGACGTGCGTGCTGCTCATGGCGACAACTGCGAGCTGTGTCTTGTCACCGAACTCCGCCACAGTGAGCAGCAGGAAGGTGGTGAAGAAGATACCGTGACCACTTTTCTCCTCGACTTCCTCGTCGTCGTCGTCGGCCTTGGCGCGCAGGGCGTGCAGCCCGAAGGTGAAGAACAGCAGGGCGACAACCGCACTGACCACCCATTCCGGCAACCAACTGGCGATGGCGACGCCGAAGACGACAGCGAGCGTGTTGAGCAGGGCGAACGCTGCCACGGCGCCGAGCATGACCGGCAACGGTCGATGCCGCGAGGCCAGGGTCATGCAGACCAGTTGGCTCTTGTCGCCGATCTCGGCGGCAGCGATGAGCGCGAAACTGGTTGCCGCCGCCGCCGAGAACTCGACGGCACTGCCGGTACCGAAGAGAGAAGAAAGCTGAGGCAGCAGGCCCGGTGCGTTTTCCAATCGTGTCTCCCCGCGAATGATCAGTGAAGGTGATTGTCCGCCGGCGATCAGCGATCCGACAGCGAAGCCGGCGGATCGTAGCGCCGGCTGCGCCGCCTGCTCAAGTCCATGGACTGCAAAAGACCGACAATTGCCGCAATTCCGTCTCTCCAGCACCACAACGCAAGACTGCTGCGGCGCAACATACCATGCCGGGGGTCGATCTTGCGCCACTGTTCCAGCACGGCCCGCGTTGGTTACGCGCGGAGCGCCAGGCACGCTCCTCCGTCAGTCCCGCCTTCATCAAGTCTTTGGCTCGAGTACAAGGACGTTGCCACTGTCGCCACAGAATGCAGCGCAGCTTGTGCCTGATCGAGCCATCCAACTCTTGCAGCGCCCGCATGGTCTCGGTCAGCCTGAACCTTGGGCGTCGGGATGCCGGGTGTGCGCACCCGGCCTTGCGGCTTCGGTACGTCCACCCGACGTACCGGTCGGGGGATGTACTCCCCGGCCAGTGGCTCGGCCTTGCTGGTCGGCCAGTGCTGCCCGCGGTGCGCTTTGAACTCGGCGATGCCGATGCCATCGACGCCGGCCGCGCCTTCGTCCTTGGGCACTTTCCACCTCCAGGCAAGTGCGCGCTGCCGGGCACACCAAGAAAAAGCCGCGCCCGGGGCGCGGCTTCGATCATCGCTTTCGCCCGCAGTGCAGCGACTCAGTGGAACTGCTCCTCCTCGGTCGAACCGGTGAGCGCAGTGACCGACGAACTGCCACCCTGGATGACCGTCGTCACCTCGTCGAAGTACCCGGTGCCGACTTCCTGCTGGTGCGAGACAAAGGTGTAGCCGCGGTCACGCGCAGCGAATTCGGGCTCCTGCACCTTCTCGACGTAGGCCGTCATGCCGCGTGCGACATAGTCCTGTGCCAAGTCGAACATGTGGTACCACATGTTGTGGATGCCGGCGAGCGTGATGAACTGGTACTTGTAACCCATGGCACCGAGTTCCCGCTGGAACTTGGCGATCGTCGCATCGTCGAGGTTCTTCTTCCAGTTGAACGACGGCGAGCAATTGTAGGCGAGCATCTTGCCCGGGTGCTTGTCGCGCACCGCCTCGGCGAACTGGCGGGCGAAGTCGAGATCCGGCGTGCCCGTCTCGCACCACACGAGGTCGGCATAGTCGGCATAGGCGACGGCACGCGAGATCGCCTGCTGCAGACCCTTCCTGGTCTTGTAGAAGCCTTCCGAGGTGCGCTCGCCGGTGACGAAGGGCCTGTCGTTGTCGTCGCAGTCGGAAGTCAGCAGGTCGGCTGCTTCGGCGTCGGTGCGCGCGATCACCAGCGTCGGCACACCGCAGACGTCGGCGGCGAAACGGGCGGCAATCAGCTTCTGAACGGCTTCCTGCGTCGGCACCAGCACCTTGCCACCCATGTGACCGCATTTCTTGACCGACGCGAGTTGGTCTTCCCAGTGGACGCCCGCGGCGCCGGCACGGATCATCGCCTTCATCAGTTCGAAGGCGTTCAGCACGCCACCGAAACCGGCCTCGGCGTCAGCGACGATCGGTGCGAAGTAATCGATGTAGCCCTTGTCGCCCGGGTTCACGTCCTTCGAGAACTGGATCTCGTCAGCGCGGCGGAAGGAGTTGTTGATGCGCTCGACGACCTTCGGTACCGAATCGACCGGATACAGCGACTGGTCGGGGTACATCGCCGCGTAGGAGTTGTTGTCGGCGGCGACCTGCCAGCCGGAGAGGTAGATCGCCTTGACGCCAGCCTTGACCTGCTGCATCGCCTGACCACCGGTCAGCGCGCCGAGGCAGTTGACGTAGGGTTCGTTGTTGACCAGGTTCCAGAGCTTCTCGGCGCCGCGCCGGGCGACCGTGTACTCGATCGGGAACGAGCCGCGCAGGCGGACGACGTCGGCCGCCGAATAGCCACGCTTGATTCCCTTCCAGCGTGGATTCTCGGCCCAGTCTTTCTCAAGTTCGGCGATCTGTTGCTCTCTAGTGCTCATGATTGACCTCACGAAAAATTTGCAAATGCAGAGGGGGCTATGGCGACGCCCACGGTTCGGCTGAGGAACTGCTGCACGCCAATCCGGGGCGACCAATGGGGAGAAGTATAGTGATCTTTTGCCACGCCGGCAACAGTCTTATATAAGACATAAGATATATTTTTTGCCGAGGCGAAACAGCCGCTTAGCCTGCGCCTTCCGCAATGCGAAAGGCGATTCTCGTCGGTGAAATGGACCAGACTATGCGCCGCCGTGCGCCGGGGCGAACACCAGCTCCGGCAGGACGATCTCCCAGCGTTCGCAGCGGATTCGGTGCGCGTGCTCGGTCGAGTGGTCATCTCTTCGCCAGCGAACCACGATCGCCGCAACGCGTGCGGCGACGCAGTTCATCGCGGCCGGCGGCGCGTAGCTGGCGGCGAGACGGCCCACCAGCCGGTCCTTCATGTCCAGCAGCAGCCAGCGCCGACCCTCGTGGCGCAAGTGCAGCGGGTCTCCCGGTTGCAGCGCGGCGATGGCTCGCTGCACCGGATGGCCCGCTGCCCGGCGCCCGGCGAAGCCGATGTCCACCTCGCCGGGGTGGAGCTGCCGGTACTGCCACGACAGCTCGGCCGGCGGCGCCGGCAGCGCCACCGGCGGTCGGCGCAGCAGGGCGGCAGACAGGGGCAGCGCGTCGAGCAGTGGCACACACCGGGCGAACTGCGCCAGCAGCAGCGTCTGCCGGGCGCGGGTCATCGCCACGTAGTACAGGCGCCGTTCGGCGTCGGCGTCCACCGGAGCCTCGTGCCGGCTGCCTGGTCCCCAGCCGCCATCGAGGACCGCGACATGATCGAACTCGAGTCCCTTCGCCCGGTGCGCCGTGAGCAACAACAACCCGCTCTGCCGACGCCGGGCTTCACGGCCCCAGTCGACCAGCCATTCGATGAAATGCTGCCGCGACAGTTCGGCATCACCGGTTTCGTCGCGGTATTCGGCAACCGCTTCAGCGAGCATCTCCCAGGTCGATGTCGACGCCTGCCCGGCAACCCAACCAGCGATCGTTCGCCCAGTGACCAGCGAACCGGCGTCGTGCAGCCAGTCGAGCAATTGTTGCGTTTCCCGTCGCCGCCAGAAGTGCAGGCCCTCCTCACGCGCGACCTGGACCGGCAGGCCCTGCCGCTCGCAGTGGCTGCGCACCGGTTCCAGCCATTGCCACTCGCGCGCGATCACGGCGCAGCGTGTCCAGTCCCATGCGGCCGTCAGACCAGCCAGGCGCTGCAGTTCGCCGATCACCGCCAGTGCCTGCGTTCGCGCGTCCTGCCCCGCCGGCAGGATCTGCACGCGACCCTGCGCCACGGCGTCGATCCGCGCCCACTCGCCGCCCGGCGGCTGCTGCCGGCGCGCAGCGTCGATGCGGATCGGCTGGGCAGCCTTCATGCGCTGCGCCGCTGGCGCGATCACCTGGTTGGCGATTTCGATCAGGTGTGCCGTCGAGCGGTAGTTGTCCACCAGATGCAGCGTCCGGGCGCCGTAGTCGGCCGCGAAGCGGCGGATGAACTCGACCGATGCACCACTGAAGGCGTAGATGTTCTGATCGTCGTCGCCGACGGCGAAGAGGTTCAGCCGTGCATCCGCGGCGGCCAGGTTGCGCCCCGCCAGCGCGGCGATCAGCTCATACTGCTGCGGACCGATGTCCTGGTACTCGTCCACCAGGATCCAGCGCAGACCGCGCAGCAGTCGCTCTCGCTGCTCGTCGGCGTCCTCGGGCGGCCCTTCGTCGCCGCGCAGCAGGGCGACGGCGCGTCGCCGGATGGTCTGCAACGCGACCTCCAGACCGCCGTCGGCCAGCTGCCGTTCGCGCCCGGCGAAGCTGGCGCCGACCAGCCGCATCGCCAGGGCATCGCAGGTCAGGACGCTGACCGCCCGCCCGTCGTCACCGACCAGTGCCGCCAGCCGCTGGCGAATCTGCACCGCGGCGTGGCGATTGTAGGCCAGAGCCAGAACGCCGCGCGGATTCTCGCGGCGCACCCGCAGCAAATAGGCGATGCGATGGACGACGACGCGCGTCTTGCCCGAACCCGGTCCGGCAAGAACGAGCACATTACCGCTCTCGCGGTCGTCGGCGACGATCGCCTGCTGCTCCGGATTCGCCAGGACCTCGACGATCTGTCGCCACGACTGCGGCGTCGTCTGCCGCGCCACCTCCTGCTGCCGTGCGGGCAGCCAGCGCTGCATGAACTCGGCCCGCGACAGCCGGAAGTAGTCCAGCGTCAGCTGCAGCGCATCGGCCATCGCCCGCAGTCCGCGCTGCACGTACTCCGCCATGACGTGGATCTGCAGCACCTGTTCTGCGTAGTGCAGCTGCAGCGGCGCGAAATCCGGCTGCCGGAACTGGCGCTTCCAGTCCGCATCGAGGCGGATGGTCATCGCCGGCCGGAAGACCGCCAGCCCCTTGTTGAGACGGATCACCTCCTGCTCGTGCAGCCAGAGCAGAGCCCGGTCGAGCAGGCGGGCACACTCCCTGACCTCCGCCCTGAGCAGCAGGTCGCCCTCGATGGCTGCGAGCAGCCTGCCGAGCGTCGTCTCGGCGAGCAGGTCGGCGCCACGCGAGCCTGGCGGCAGACAGGCCAGCAGATGGTCGAGCAGGTGGGTGGCAGCGGCGCGGCGAAGCTCGGCCGTTCGCGCCAGCGCCGACCAGTCGCGCTGCAGGACGATCGTCACCGTTTCGGCATCGATTCGCCGCATCGCGAGGCTGCCGACACCGCCCTCGTCGCCGCGACCGTCTGCGGCGAGGCTCCCCAGCAGTTGCCGCAGCCTCGCCGGCAGCGCCTGCCGATAGCCATCATCCTGCAGGCGCTGGCTCAGGCGTCGCAGGTGGAGCAGCGACGATTCGCCGCGCGCGAGATCGGGTGCCTGCTCGCGCAACAGGTCGATCAGCGCCTTCTCGAGTTGTGCGGCGCTGGCCAGTCGTTGCGCAGACGGGTTGTCGACGCCGACCTGCAGGTAGGCGGTCAGGACAGTGTCGTTGCTCGCGATCCCCAGCCGCTCGAGATCGTACAGGGCAGCCCGCAGCCGTTCCGGGGCGAGGCCGCTGACGGCCATCAGTTCGTCGGTCGACAATCCCTCGTCCGGCGGCGCGCCGATCAGCGCCTCGACCAGTGCCAGCAACTGCCGCTGATATTCGGCCTGCAGCCTGACGCGCGCCAGCCGCTGCCGCGCCTGGTCGAGCGAGGCAACGCGCAGCGACGACGGGAAGACCTGCACCCGGTTCTCCTCGCGCGTCAGCAGCTGCGCTTCCTCGAGCCAGCAGACCGCCGTGCGGACGCGCGTGTCGTCGGTCGTGGCGTCACGCTCGAACTCGCCCTCGTCTTCCTCGGCCAGGATCTCGCCGGCGGTGGCAATGACTTCCCCACCCCGACGCTGGCGACGATCGAGCTGCCGCAGGGCGCGCAGGATCGCCTGGATTTCCCGGCGGCTCAGCCGCGAGCGCGCCGACATGCCGAACTGCCGCTCGACGTCATCGGTCGTGTACAGGAGGACGCAGCGCGCCGCCTGCTGATCGCGGCCGGCGCGGCCCGCCTCCTGCAGGTAGTTCTCGAGCGATCCCGGAATGTCGGCGTGCACCACCAGGCGCACGTCCGGCTTGTCGATGCCCATGCCGAAGGCGTTGGTCGCGGCGATCACCCGCAGATTGCCGCGGATGAACGCCTCCTGGACGTTCTTCCTGCTTTCGGGCGGCAGCCGGGCATGGAAATGGGTCGCCGCCATCCCCTTCTGTCGCAGGAAGGCAGCCACTTCCTCGCTGTTGCCACGCGTCGCGCAATAGACGATGGCGCCACCCGATCCGTCGGCGGGCAACTCGGCGGCCAGCAGCTCATGGATGTGTGCCAGCTTCGCGGCCGGCGTCGTCGGCAGCACCGCGAAGTCGAGGTTGTGGCGACTCGCGCCGCCGTCGAACAGACGCAGATCGATGCCGACCCGGTCGGTGAAGTGGGCAACGATGTCGGCAACCACATCGGGCTTGGCGGTTGCCGTCAGGCACATCACCGGCGGCACCGGAGCGTCGCCGGCCTGCTCGCGGATGAAGCGCGCGACGTAGCGGTAGTCGGGCCGGAAGTCGTGGCCCCACTTCGACAGGCAGTGCGCCTCGTCGAGAATCCAGGCGCCGATCTCCCGTTGCGCCAACACCTTGCGCAGCATCGGGCTGCGCAGCTGTTCGGGCGAGACGATGACGATGCCGACATCGCCGAGGCGCACGCGATCGAGCGCGTCGGCCCGCTCGGGCATCGACAGCAGGCCGTTGATGGCGACACAGGCATCGATGCCACGGCTGCGCAAGCCGGCCACCTGGTCGGCCATCAGCGCCACCAGCGGCGAGATCACGACGCTCAGTGCACCGATCCGGGTAAAGCGCGACAGCGCCGGAATCTGGTAGCACAGGGACTTGCCGGTACCGGTCGGCAGGATCGCCAACAGGTGCTCGCCACGCAGCGCCGCCTCGACGATGCGCTGCTGCAACGAATCCCCGTCGGCCGCAGCCGGTTCCGCCCGGAAATCGGCAAAGCCAAACCAGCGCCGAAGTTCCCGCCGTGCGTCGTGGTGTTCGCGGCACCAGCAGCAGTCGGCCCGGGCACAGGCGACATCGCGCAGATGCCCGATGAGCTTGCCGGCAGCGGGGAACTGGTGGCGCACCCAAGGCGGCAAGACTGAATTGCCGCCGGCGACCGACAGCCAGGCGAGCGCGTAGGCCAGCGACCAGCCACTCGCCGCGGCCGCGTCCACGACTTCCAGGGCATGCTGCGCACAGCCCCGGCCGGCGAGCAGGCGGGCGATCGCCTGTCGCGCCTCGGCGTCGTCCGGGCGCGGTCGCCGGCGCAGCGTTGCCAACAGGCTGTGGACAGCCTCCGACGATTGCCCCGAGGTCGTCAGCCAGTGCCAAGCGAGCATCAGGTCGGGTTCCTCGCGCTGCCGCTGCTGCAGCGCGAGCATCTGATCGCGGAACAGATCGAGGGTCAGCTGTGCATCGAGCAGCGGGTCGTTCAGTTGTGCACGCCTGAGCCCGCCGTCCTGGTAGTGCTTGACGAGGTGGTGATACGGGTGGCGCGGAAAGGCCAACGGATTCAGCCACAGCGTATCGACGACCGGCAGTTCGAGGAGTCGCAGTCGCGGCGCGACCGCGGCGAGATGCGGGCGGTCGAAGGCGAGCAGATTGTGGCCGAGGACGAAGCTGCAACCGCTGGCCAGTGCATCGAGACGGGCGAGCGCCGCCGCCAGATCGCCGACGCGGCAGTGCAACCGCTCGCCGCTGTCGCCGCGCACTGCAGCCAGTTGCCGGATGCGCCCACTGCGCAGCCCGACCTCCAGATCGATCGACAGGCAGCGTGGCCGGAACGGCCGTTCGCTGCTGCCCCGTGGAGAAGCATCGCTCATGGACGCGATGATAACCGCCGGCAGCGGTGCCGACTCGTCGATCCGCTGCGCCGATCACTGCCCACTCCGGCCGCCCCTTTGTCGGAGGCCGCGTGGCGACGCCCGGCAACCTGCCGGGTGCACCGCAACCAGGCCAGACCAGGGCAACGCCGACGGTGACCGCGCAGGCCGTTGCAGGTTAGCATTACGGCACTTCAACGCCCCGACCGCGGGCACCGACCGACGACACCGACAAGGACCGGCATGACATCCCTTCCCCGCCGCAACGGCATTCTCCTGCACCCGACCTCACTCCCTGGCGCCCACGGCTGCGGCGATCTCGGCCCGGCAGCCTACCATTTCGTCGACTGGCTGCGCAGCGCCGGCCAGACGCTCTGGCAGGTGCTGCCGCTCGGCAGCGTCGGGCCCGGAAACTCGCCCTACATCAGCCCATCTGCCTTCGCCGGCAACGAACTGCTGATCGACCTCGGCCAGCTGCGCGATCTCGGCTGGCTGAGCGAGGCCGATCTGCGGCCGCTGCCGGTGTTCCCCGCCGACCGGGTCGATTACGACGCCAGCCGACGCTACCGTCTGCCGCGCTTGCGACAGGCGGCCAAGCGCTTTGTCGAACGGCGCGACGCTGCCCAGAACGCTGCCTTCGCCCGCTTCTGCAGCGCTGCCAGTGGCTGGCTGGACGATTACGCACTGTTCATGGCGCTCGACCGCGCCCATGGCGGCGACGGCAGGATGTGGCAGGACTGGCCGGCGACGCTGGCCCGGCGGCAAGCGGATGCACTGCGCGCAGCGCAGGCCGAACACGCCGACGAGATCGCCTTCTGGAAGTTCTGCCAGTGGCGTTTCGCCGAACAGTGGGCGGCGGTCAAGCGCTACGCCAACTCGCATCGCATCGAGATCGTCGGCGACCTGCCCATCTTCGTCGCCGCGCACAGCGCTGATGTGTGGGCCAATCCGGGCCTCTTCGACCTCGACCTGCAGGGTCGTCCGCGCGTCGTCGCCGGCGTGCCGCCGGACTATTTCAGCGCCACCGGACAACGTTGGGGCAATCCGCTCTACCGCTGGTCGGCGCACGCGGCCGAGGGCTACCGCTGGTGGGTCGCACGCATGCGGCAGACGATGAGCCTCTGTGATGTCGTGCGCATCGATCATTTCCGCGGTTTCGAGTCGTTCTGGGAGATTCCCGCCGCCGCCGAGACGGCGATCGACGGCGAGTGGCGACCAGGACCGGGCGAAGCGGTCTTCACCGCCATGCGCCGAGAACTGGGCGACAGTCAGGGGCGCCTGCCGATCATTGCCGAGGATCTCGGGATCATCACCCCGGAAGTGAATGCACTGCGACTGGCGATTGGCCTGCCCGGAATGCGCATCCTGCAGTTCGCTTTCGACGGCGATGCCCGCAACCCCTACCTGCCGCACAACTACGACGCCAATACCGTCATCTACACCGGCACGCATGACAACGATACGACGCGCGGCTGGTGGGAGTCGCTCGGGCATCCCGAGCAGGCGTACGTGCGCGCCTATCTCGGGGTCGAGGCGGAAGCCGACAGCGAGATGCACTGGCAGCTCATCCGCCTCGCGTGTGCTTCGGTTGCGGCGCTCTGCATCATCCCGATGCAGGATGTCCTCGGCCTCGACTCGGCCCACCGGATGAATGAACCGAGCCAGAGCGAAGGCTCCTGGGAATGGCGCTTCAGCTGGCAACAGGTGGCGGACGGGCACGCCCGGCGGTTGGCCGACCTGGCGCGACTCTACGGCCGCCGTCAGGGCTGACGCAGCGGCGGGGCCTGGATCGCGCGCTGCGCGATCAGCCCATGTTGCACGCGCCCACGCCAGACGCTTTCAGCTCAAGCCGATTTGCGCGCGCGCCGCAGCCGGCCGCCCAGCAGCCCCGCCAGCGCCAGCCCGGCCAGCGCCAAGCTGCCGGGTTCCGGCACCGGTGCCAGCCAGAAGACCGAAGTGGTGCTCGAGCCTTCATTCGAAAACGCCAGGTAGTACTGCCCGTCGAGCACATAGCCCTTGAGACCTTCAGGGGCGCGATCACCATTGGAGACCAACAGCCCAACGAAGCTCGTGTTGGCTGGATCGGTGATGTCGAACGCGGCAATCGCCGCCTGCAGCGTACGTTCCAGACCGATGAAGGCGAAGATGCGGCCGTTGATCTCCATCAACTCCACGCCTTCGGGCTCAACGCCCTTGTCACGACTGCGGCCGTCGTCATAAATGCCGGCAGCGATGGCTTCCCGGTCGAGGATCTCGCCACTGTCGTAAACCAGCGTGCCGTTGACGTCGCGGATCGAGAACGAACGCGCGCCGGCAGTGAACAGGTTCCCAGCTGACGACTCGGTGTTCGACACGCGCAGTGCGTTCAGTGGTGGCGCGGCATTCAGGCCTGCCGAGCCGGCGTTCGAGCGATCGCCATCGTCTTCGCGGTAATCGCCTTCGTTGGCCATCACCACGAATGTCTGCCCACCGCGTTCGAAGGTGGCCATGGCATCGGGTTGATAGAGACCCTTGACGTTGACGTTGATCAGGCTGGGTGTGCCGTCGTTCAGGGGATCGATGCGGTTTCCCGGCAGGCTGAAGTCCTTCACGCCGAGGCCGACGATCTGTGCGAAGGACCCGCTCTGGATGTCCAGCACGCCCATTGCGTTGGCCTCCTGCAGCGACACGTAGGCCTTCGTGCCGGCAGCATTGACAGCGATGTACTCCGGCTCGAAGTCCATGCCCGTGTTCGTGCGAATCTGTGTCCCTGTGGTCGCCACACCGGCCAACGTCGCCGTGGCACTGACGCTGCGGCTGGCCATGTCGATGATGCTGACACTTCCCGCCGGATCCAGCGCGGCTGGTCCATACGTGCGTGGGAAGACACCCGGCACCGACGCAAGGGCACCGTAGGTGCTGGGCGTCCCCTCGTTGGCGACCAGGAGCTTGCTGCCATCGGGCGTGAAAGTCAGCATGTCGGGCAAAGCGCCAACGGCAAAGGTATTCGTGCCGGCCAGAAGGCTGCGCGTCGCGGTGTCGAACAGCCGGACATTGCCCGGGTCGGTGCGCAGCGGCGCCTCGAAGGCCATGGCCGCGACACCACCGCGTACGGCCACGCTGTTGATGCTGCCGTAGGCGCGGGTGTCGATCCGCTGCACCAGCGCGCCGGTGCGGGCGTTGAGCACGTCCACACCGCTGACGCCGGCCACCCACAGGGTCTGGCTGGCGCCGTCGAAAGCGACGATCTCGGACAGGTAGCCGCTGGCGGGGTCGTGTGTGTAGGTCCAGGCCTTGCTGTTCAGCGTCGGCGCGGCCAGAGCGGAGAGGCTGACCAGGGGCGCCAGGATGGCACATGCCAGGGCGGGAGTTGTGGGGCGGAAGAGTCGGGGCATGTAGGGTTTCCGGTAGTGGTTGCAGTGGTGCCGCGCGCCCGGAGTGAGGCGACAGGACGAGTGGCACGCGTGGAGGAGCGAGGCCGGGGACAGCCCTGACCTTCCTGCGTGACGTTCATGGAACGAGCGCAAGGCCGATTCTGGGGCGGGCATGTGACCGACAGGTGAACGGGCCGACACGCCACTCCGGGCAGGGCATCCGTCCGTCGCACGGGGCCAAGCGAGCCCGAACCTGTCACGGCGCACCCTCCCGCAAGATTGAGGTCGGCCGTCGATGCCCGCGCACCAACGCCGAGGCTGTCCAGTGCGGCGGCGAGATCCGGGCAAGCAAACCGCCTGCGGTCAGCGATCCACTCATCGTTGCTGTCCTCGAAACGGTTTGCCGGTCAATGAACCTGGGCCATGAAGAGGCGGTACGACTGGGTGCATGTCCTGCTTACCATCTTCTTTCAGCAAGATGTGTGCCAAATATCACGAATGACCGAACTTTCCATTGATAAAACTTGAATTTTTCCGTTCCACTGACTTCCACTGACTGTCAGCACGGGCGTTCCGGGAATCGTGTGTAAAATTTTTCGACACTCGTCTGCCGTAGAACTCCCCTCTTCTTGCCGGACGTGATCCCTGCCACACACCACCATGTCGACGGGATGGTCAATCCTCATTGTTGCCTTTCGCGGCAAGGTTCAGGACCGACGGCGGTACCGGAAGGCCATTCATGCGCTCGGCGATCCGGCAGCCCCGACTGGCGGCGGGCCTTCGTCGTCGTAGAACACCGCCAGCCAGATCGTCAGGCGATCGGGCGCCGTCCGCTCGATGCGGTGGCGACGGTGTGCGGCGATGTCCAGCCAGTCACCGGCCTGCAGGCGGCGCGCCTCGTCTTCGTCGGCGAAGCGCAGCAGCGCCTCGCCCTGCAGCAGCAGCACCCATTCCGCCTCCGGCTGGTCGTACCAGAAGCCGGGCGGGCTCGCCTGGCCGCTCGAGACGATGCGCTCGATGACCAGACCACGTCGCCGCAGGAGCTGCACGAACTCCTCGCTGGTCTCGCCGATCGGCGGCAGCGCGGCGAAGAGGCTGCCCGCCGTCGCGCCCGGCTGCGACGACATCACAGATAGCCCTCCTGCTCCCCCTTCTCGCCGAGTTCGTCGAGCGCCGCCGCGAGTCCCGCGAGCGTCGCCGGCAATCCTGCGGCGCGCAGCCGCTCGAGCTGCCGGCGATCGGCTTCGGTCAGCGGCTTGCGTTGCGGCAGGCCGCGCAACCGCTCGGCGGCCATTTCCGGCGCCTGCCAGGCAAGACCCGCGGCCTCCCAGATGCGTCCGGCCTCGAGCGCGATGGCGATGCCGGCCGGGTCGGGGTCGCAGGCGATGTCGGCCGCTGCCGGCGCGTACGCAAGCAGCCGCGCCATCGCCGTCCGCCACCAGCCCGGCGGGAAACCGGGCAGCCAGACGACGCCGTCGCCCAACTGGCGCCGGCGGGCGACGCGCTCGAAGCTGCTGCGGTTCTCGACCAGTCGCCAGCAGCGCAGGCCGCCATCGACGTGCACGGTGGCGGCAACCGTCGCCGGTGTCAGGCCGATCCAGTCGGCCGAGACATCGAGTGCGAGGCTGCCCGGGCGGCGCCCGCGCGCCTGCAGGTGCAGCAGCAGCGGTGCGGCAACCAGGAGTTGCGGCGTATGGCCGCAGATGCCGAAAGCGGCCAGGTCGCAGTGCTCGCCGAGCCAGTTCCACTCGGCTTCACTGATGCTTTTCGTGTCGTTACGGGCAAACCAGGCGAAATCGCGCCGCGTTCCGCTGCGCTCTTCGGCGTGCCAACACTCGAGCCGTTCGAGCAGCGACAGGCGGCGCAGCGCGCGTGCCGGCGGCAGCGCGGCAAGTGTCCCGGCAGCGGCGAGCAGTTCCGGATGCACGAAGTGCATGTGCTCGGTGCCCTCCCAGGCCTGCCGTGCAGCCTGCGGATCGGGCAGGCCAAGCGCCGTCAGCAACGCTCCGCGATCGACGATCTCGACCTTGCTCGGCCACCAGGCCTGCCCGCGCAGCTCTTCGCTGACCACCGCCCAGCCGGCCTGCACGAGCCACTCGAGCAGCGCCTGCGCCAGCGGATAGGCCTTGCCGGCATCGCCCGCGAGAGTCTCCCAGCGACTGTTGCCGCCGCGCCGGAGCCAGCGCGCCAGCAGTTGGCGGCGCTCGGCCGGCAGGGTGTCGGGGGCCAGTCGCGGACCCTCGAAACGGCGCCGGCGCCGCCGCCACGGCGGGCCGTCGCCGAGCGACTCGATCCGCTCAGGCATTTCCGGCAGGCGTTGCCAGATCGGCCGCCTGTCGCACGAGGACCCCGACGCGACTTGCCCAGCGCTCGTCGGGACGCTTCTTGGCGGTGACCAGGGTGATCGCCGCCGGGTCGTAGACGCCGACATTGTGCGTCACCGGCGTCGTCAGCAGGTACTGCGCGCGGGTCGCCCTGAGGAATGCACTGACGCGCTCGATGTTCATGATGTCGAGGTGGGCAAAGGGCTCGTCGATGAAGACGAAGCCGCCCGGATGCGCTTCCTCCATCATCAGCCCGACGAGCAGGACCAGCGACTTGACGACCTGCTGGCCTCCGGAGGCATCCGAATCGTTCATTCCCATCAGGCCCTTGGCATCGAACTCGAAGCGGACGACCAGCGCCGCCTGCGCCAGCGAACTCTCGTCGGCAGCCAGCGGCGGCAGTTCGACTTCGACACGGACGCCGGCCATCTCGCCGAGCAGGCGCAGGTTCTTCGCATAGCGGCTGGCGGTGTGGCGCAGGACCTTGACGTACTCGCTGCGTGCGGCATCGGTCTGCGCGCGCGCCATGTCGTTGTCGCGGCGACGGTCGCTGACCTCGCGCTGCTGGCGTTGCAGGCTGTCGCGCAGGTTGTCGCGCAGGGCGACGACGGTGGCATCGGTCTCCCAGGATTCCTGCGCAAAGCGGCGCTCGATCTCGGCGAGACGGCGGTCGATCGCGCGTACGTCGCCCCACTGCTCGGCCAGCGCCTGGTTGCCTGCTGTCTCCTGCCAGGCGAGCGGCAACTCGCGGCGTTGCCGGCGCAGCCGGCGCAGACGTTCCGCCTGCTCGCGCCGGCCGGCGAGATTCTCGAGACCGGGCAGGCTGCTGCGCAGAGCGGCGATCTGACTGGCGATGGCGGTCTCGGCAAGCTGCGCCGCGCGCAGCGCCTCTTCCGACTCCTGACGTGCCTGGCGAGCGCCCTGTGCCGCGCGGGCGGCGCTCCGGTGCGCCTCGTCGGCTCGCTGCAGTGCATTGCCGGCTTCGGCAAACTCGCCGGCGCGAGCCGCCAGGTCGCGCCGCGCGTCGCTGCCGGAAAGACGCTGGCGCCGGGCAGCGATGTCGCGCTCGACCTCGTGCAGGCGCTGTCGCAACGGCGCCAGGTCATTCTCGAGCTCGCCCTGACGCTGGCGCAATGCGGCCATCCGGGCCTGCCCAAAGCGTGGCAGCCCGGGTGCGGCGTGCCGGCCACCACGCCGCTCGCGCAGGTAGCCCTGGCGGCTGACCCAGTCCTGACCGCGCGGCAGGCGGGCGCCGACGGCGGCGTCCTCGACACGCTGGGTGCGCTGCAGGACGTGGACCAACCACTCCGGCACCGGCCCGGTCAGCCGCAGCACCTCGAGCAGCGAGCCCGCTCCGGCTGCGTGGACGGCGACGGTTTCCGGAACCACATAGTGGCGGTAATGCAGGCGCTCGCCGAGAACGAAGGCCTCTTCGGCCTGCTGCGGGTCGTCGAGCAGAACGATGTGCGCGAACGGAGCGAGGACGGCTTCGATGGCATTCGACCAGCCCTCATCGGTGATCTCGAGCCGCTCGGCGAGCAGCGAGTGGCCGATGCCGGCGCCATGCAGCGCCGCGCGGAAACGGCTGACGTCCGCCGGGTCGGCGCGCCGGCCGGCGCTCAGGTTGCGCAGCAGTTCGGCGACCTGTGCCAGTTCGCCACTGCCGGCCGCCAACTGCAGGCGCAAGTCATCGCGGTCGGCTTCGGCCCGTTCGAGCGCCTCCTGGTCGGCGAGCGGATCGCCGCCCTCGACACGCGCCGCCGCGAGCAGGCGCTGACGCTCCTCGAGCCGGGTCAGCCAGCGGGTTCTCTCGGCATTGGCCTGGTTGAGCGCCGCGTTCGCCACCTGCTCGGCCGTCTCGGCAGCCAGCCGGGCCGCGACGCCTGCGAGCATGGCCTGTTGTCGCAACGGCAGTTCGTCGCCGCGCGCCCGCAGCTCGTCGCGTACTCGCCGCCAGTCACGGCGGGTTGCCGCCAACTGGCGACGGGCACCGCGGATCGATTCGTTGAGCGAATGGAACTCGAGCCGTGGCCGCGTCTCGGCGGCCAGCGCCTGCCTTTCGCTGGCCAGAGCCTGCCACTCGAGGTGACGGTTCACCTTCTGCTCGAAGCGTTCGAGTTCGTTGGCCAGCCGCGACTCCTCACCCTGCATCGCCTTCAGCTCGGCGTTCACCAGTTCCTGGTGCGCGCGCGCCTCGGCATAGCGGTCGAGCGTCTCCTTGTCGCCAAAGACCTGGAAGACGAGGTCGAGCAGTTCCCTGCCGGAGAGTTCGCAGAGCTTGTCGGTCTGCCCCTGCTCGAGCGACAGCACCCGCGCCAGCGCCGGCGTCAGCCCGGCCTGGTGCAGCAGTTGCCGCCAGTCGCGGACCCCGTACTCGGTGCCTTCGGTCTCGATGCGCTCGATCGCCACATCGCCCGCTGCGAGGAAATAGACCCGCGCCCAGTCGCCGCCCTTGCGCTCGATGCGGCACGCCAGCGTCACCTGTTCCTCCTGGTGTGGCGGCCAGAAGGGGCGCCGATGGTTGGGCAGCCGACGATTGTCGACGACCGCGCGCAGCCAGGCGAAGTCCTCGCCGTTGCGCCGCACGTAGCGCTTGTAGTCGCGCTTGCGGCTGCCGTGCCCGGAGCACTCGAGCGCCAGCAGCGTGCGCAGCGCATCGAGCAGCGTCGTCTTGCCCGAACCGTTGGGGCCGACGATGGTGACGATGGGCGCCGCCAGCGGGATCTCGAGCCGCTGCCAGTAGTCCCAGTGGACGAGTTCGAGCTTCTCGAAACGGAACATCAGGCCTCCTCGGCCGACCGCTGGCGCAGCAGATCGCCGAGCGCGCCCTGCAGGATGCGCGGCGCCAGTTCCGCGTAGTCGAGGGCCAGGTCGAGCAGCGGACCCTCGTGAATCATCCCCAGCCGACGCTCGATGAATCCGAGCCGGTTGAGCGTCGGCAACATGAACTGCCGGACGCGTGCCTTGCCCCCGAGCAGCTTGCCGTAGTCTTCGAGCAGCGCGCTTTCGGCGACGACGCCGGAGACCGCCGCGCTGTCGCGGTCGACCGGCCGCGAGGCACCGAAGAGGTCGCTCTGGCCCTGGCTCTCGAGACTGTCGCGGCTGATCTGGCGCTCGCGCTTGGGCAGGATGATCAGCGCCCAGAGCAGCACCAGCAGCGCCACGACATCGCGCGACAGGCCGATGTTGCTCGCCTGCCAGTCCTTGTCGGTTTCGAAGACGGCGCTCTCGGCGGCGCGGTCGACACCGATCGCGACATGCGCCGCATATGGATGGTCGAGGAGCCGCAGTCCGCAGGCGGCCAGCCGCGCCTCGACCTCGCCGCGCAGACCGGCATCGACCAGCAGGCGGCAGACGCCGGGATCGCTGCGTGGCAGGCTGCGACGGGCAAGAAGGCGGGCGATCAATGGTGCAGCTTCCATGTGCGGCTCATCCAGGCAGGTTTCGGAGCAGGTCCGGCAGCGGCGCGATGCAGCCGGGCGTGATCGCCGCCACCTCGGCGCGGTTGACCGCCGCCAACTCCCCTGCCGCCGCCTCGGCCGACCACAGCAGTTGCACCGGCAGCGCCGCCAATGGCGCCAGGTCGGATGGCGCCTTGTCCTCGCCAAGGAAAGGCAGCAGCGAAAGGCGGTAGGACGCCGACCGGAAACTGCCGCCGACGACCACGTCTGCAACCGGGATCGCGCTGTCGAGGTGCAGCAACGCCTGCAGGAGGGCAGCGAGCTCGGGCGGTGGTTCGACCGGCAACTCGCGCGTCGTCGCCACCGCCGCCGGTGGCGGCAGGCTCGAACGACGGCGATCCGGGTGCTGGCGGTCGATCAGTTCGGCCTCGGCGATGTCGAGCATCACATCCTGCAGCGCGAACACCGGCTCCGGGACGATGCGCAGGGCGCCGTCGGCCAGCGCCGCCACCTGCTCGAGCTCGAGTCCCTTCAGCCACGCGGCGACGTCCGACGACGACAGCCCGCCCTGCGACAGGTGGACACGCTGGCGGGCGATCGCCGCCAGTTCGCGCTGGAAGACGGAAGTCATGCGCATGATCCGCGACTGCCGCGAACCGATCTCCTGCGCCAGCCGCCAGGTGGCGTCGTCGAAGCCCTCTTCCGAGAGGCTGGCGAGGATGGCGGTGCCCTTCTCCATCCATTTCCACACCGATTGCAGGCGCGCCTGCGCGGCGACGAGGCGGAACTCGGAGCCGGAAGCGACGGCGGCGGCGAACTGCGCTTCCAGCTCGGCCAGGCGCGCCAGCAGGTGGCGCAGGGTGTCCGCGGACAGGCGACCGACGGCACCGCCGGCAGCCACCTGCGAAGCGAGAAAGCCGAGTTCGGCATCCTCCTCGGCGGCGAACTGCAGCATCAGGTCGATCGCCGCCAGCGCCATGCGGCCGCTTGGCGCCAGATGATACAACCGCTGCTCGCCGTCCCAGATCAGCAGTTCGTGTTCGCGCAAGCGCTTGAGCACCGTGTCGAGCTTGACCGGGTCGAGCCAGACGAACTGCTCCTCGAGTTCGCGCGGCGACCAGAAGGGTGACTCGGCGCGCGTACCGATTCCCTTGAGGACCGACAGGCGGATCAGCACCTCGTCGTCACCGCCGCGAAAGAGGGCGACGAAAGCCGCCAGCAAGGGCCGTGCCGAGAGCAGCGGAAAGAGCGACGGGACGTCCTCGGCAACGACACCGACAGCGAGGAACTCGGCCAATGACGAGTTGGGCGATCTGCTGGCGTACTGGCTCACGACGGCACCGCGCCAGCAGCCAGTTGTGCCCCGGCAGGCGCCGCCGCCAGTGCCGCTCTCCGTCCCGCCACCCGCTTGCGACCGACGGCGGCACCCGTCGGCCGCGGGTCGTCGCCAGCGGCGGCGCAGCGGCGCGGCCGGCGGTGAAAAGGCAGCAGGATCAGCCACATGCTTTGCATCCTTGTTCGCGAGACACCCCGAGCCTTGCGGCGCCCGTCGCCGATGAAGCCACGGCGCCGGCAAGCGACGGCAGTCGCTCCCTGCTCTGGCGGCGCTGCTGCTGATGCCGGCTCCCTGCGGCTGTCAGCGACGCCGCAGCCGGCCGCGAGTCGAGGAGGCCGATTATCGCCCAATTCGGTGCCACGCGCCCGCGCTGGCGGCCAGTCGGCCGCCGGACCGACGGCCGACGCGCCACCTCGCTGGCGCCGGCCGGCAGCGCGGCACCCAGACGCAATCCTGTTGCATTTACAATGAGGTTGTGCTTCAATCCGGCCGTCACCCGGAGGCCTCGAATGAAGACATCTGCCCTGCCCTGCCTGCTCGCCGCCATCTGTGTGCTGCCTCTGCCGGCCCTGGCCGGCAGGAGCGCTGCGCACGTTCATGGGGTGGCCAGCCTGCAGGTCGCCATTGACGGCGGCACGCTCACGCTGCAGTTCGAGACGCCGCTCGCGAATCTCCTCGGCTTCGAGCACGCACCGCGAAGCGAAAAGCAGAAGCAGGCGGTGCGACTCATGGCCGACCGACTGCGCCAGGCTGGCGCTGTCTTCACGCCGTCGCCGGCAGCCCGCTGCAGCGCGATCTCCGTCGAACTCGAGTCGCCGCTGTTGCAGCCGTCGCCGCAGTCCGGCGACGATGCCCATGCCGACCTCGACGGCAGCTTCGTCTTCCGCTGCCAGGATCCTGCAGCACTGCGCGACCTCGAAGTCGGCCTCTTTGCGAGCTTCCCCAGACTGCAGCGGATCGACGTGCAGGTCGCCGGACCACGCGGGCAGTCCGCCGCCCGTCTGTCGCCGCAGCAGCGGCGCGTCTCCTGGTAGGGACATGCCGGCGACGGTCATCCAGATCAGGGATCTGCGCTTCCGCTGGGCCAACGACGCGGGCTTCTGCCTCGACATTCCCCTCTTCGAAGCGCAAGCGGGCGAACGCATCTTTCTCCACGGCCCGAGCGGCAGCGGCAAGAGCACCCTGCTCGGGTTGCTCGGTGGCGTCCTCGTACCCGAACGCGGCCGCCTGCAGCTGCTCGGCAGCGATCTGACGCAGCTCCGGCCGGCAGCCCGTGACCGTTTCCGGGCCGACCACGTCGGCTTCATCTTTCAGCAGTTCAACCTCGTCCCCTATCTTTCGCTGGTCGACAACGTCCTCCTGGCGTGCCGCTTTTCGGCCCGCCGGCTGGCGTGGGCGACGGCTGCCGGCAACACGCCGGCAACCGAGGCGCGCCGCCTGCTGGCACAACTGGACCTCGACCCATCACTGCACGGGCGTCAGGTCACCCGCCTGAGCGTCGGCCAGCAGCAGCGGGTCGCCGCGGCCCGCGCGCTGATCGGGCAGCCCGAGATCGTCATCGCCGATGAGCCGACCTCGGCGCTCGATGCCGAGCGACAGGGTGCGTTCCTCGAACTGCTGCGAGACGAGTGCGAGCGCAGCGGCAGCACCCTGCTTTTCGTCAGCCACGACCGCCGGCTGGCGGCTGGTTTCGACCGCGAGCTGTCGTTGAGCGCGCTCGGCGCCACGGGCAGCGGCGAGGTCACGCAATGAAGTGGCTGCTCATGCTGGCCGTGCGCAGCGCCTGCAACCGGCGCCTGACGCTCGGCATGACGCTGGTCGCCGTCGCCCTCAGCGTCACCCTGCTGCTCGGCGTCGAGCGCGTTCGCCACGAAGCGCGCAACAGCTTCGCGCTGTCGGTCTCCGGGACCGACCTCGTCGTCGGCGCCCGCACCAGCGCCGTCCAACTGATGCTCTACGCCGTCTTCCGCCTCGGCGAGGCGAGCAACAACATCCGCTGGCAGAGCTACCTGACGGTTGCGGAGAATCCGGCCGTGGCCTGGGCCATCCCGCTGTCGCTCGGCGATTCGCATCACGGCCTGCCGGTGCTCGGCACGACCACAGCCTATTTCGAGCATTTCCGCTACGGCGACGGGCAACCGCTGACGTTCGCCGCCGGCGCGCCGTTCTCCGGTCCCTTCGACACGGTGCTCGGCGCCGAGGTGGCGGAAAGGCTCGGCTACAGCCTCGGTGACAGCATCGTCATCAACCACGGGATGGGCGACGTCAGTCTCGCCGGGCATGACGACAAGCCGTTCACGGTGGTCGGCATCCTCGCGCGTACCGGTACACCCGTCGACCGCACGCTGCATGTCAGCCTGGAAGCGATCACCGCCATCCATCTCGACTGGGCAGGTGGCGCACCGCTGCCGGGGCTGTCGATCCCGCCCGAACACGTGCGCAAGTTCGACCTCCGGCCCAAGGAGATCACCGCTGCGCTGGTCGGGCTGAAGAACCGCGCCGCGGTGTTCCGGGTGCAGCGCCAGATCAACAACCACGCCGACGAGCCGCTGCTGGCGGTGCTGCCCGGCGTTGCCCTCGACCAGCTCTGGCAGATGGTCGGCCTTGTCGAACGAACGCTGCTGGCGGTTTCGGCGATGGTCGTTGTCGTCGGCCTCGCCGGCCTCGTCGCGGTCATCCTGGCCAGCCTCGGCGAACGCCGCCGCGAGCTCGCCATCCTGCGCTCGGTGGGCGCCCGGCCCGGCGAACTGTTCCTCCTGCTGAGCGCCGAGGCGCTTTTCGTCACTCTTCTCGGCGCTCTCCTCGGCGTCGCGCTGCTGGCTCTGCTGACCGCACTGCTCGCGCCGCTCGTGCAGGCGCACTTCGGTCTCTCGCTGCAGGCGCAGTGGGTTTCCGCCGACGAACTGCGGCTGCTGGCGGCCGTCGTCGCTGCCGGCCTGCTGGCGAGTCTGGTCCCCGGCTATTCAGCCTATCGCCTCTCGCTCGCCGACGGGCTGACGCCACGGATCTGAGCCGAGGCACCGCCAACGACCGCCGTCGACCACCGACGCCTGACGGAGTGGACACCGAGCACGCCACGTGGCGCAGCATGTCCGACCATCCTGGCCGAGGCAGCGCCAGGACGCACCGAAGATCGGGCCCATCCCGCGGGCTGCTGCGGGCTGTCCAGGGCGCACAGTCGGCCCCGATCCCCGCTGCCGAGCCGGGCCGATCCTCTGAAGTTCCTGCCTGATCTGCCGACGGCTCCGCGCCGCATTCGCAACCGCGGCATTGGCGTACCATTGGCAGCGCTCGGCCACGGCACCTCGAGTCCTGGTCACGAGCGGCAAGACCTGTCTGCCCAATGTCCAGAGGAAGGATTCAGCGATGATCAAGACCAAAGCATACGCGGCCCACAGCAGCACGGGCGCGCTGGCACCCTTTGAACTGCACCGCCGCAACCCGGGCGCGGAGGATGTGCAGATCGAGATTCTGTATTGCGGTGTTTGCCACTCGGATCTGCACACCGCTCGCGGCGAGTGGCACAACACCCAATACCCCTGTGTCCCCGGGCACGAGATCGTCGGCCGCGTCGTCGCCGTCGGTGATGGTGTCCGCGGCTTCAAGGTCGGTGATCTGGCCGGCGTCGGCTGCATGATCGACAGTTGTGGCCATTGCCATTCCTGCCATGAGGGTGACGAGCAATACTGCGAAAACGGTTTCACTGGAACCTACAACGGTCCGGTGTTCGGCGGCGAGAATACCTTCGGCGGCTATTCGCGAACGATCGTCGTCAAGGAGTCCTTTGTCCTGCATGTCAGGCACGACGAGAAGGATCTGGCACGTGTCGCCCCCCTCCTCTGCGCCGGGATCACGACCTACTCGCCGCTGCGCCATTGGGGCGCCGGACCGGGCAGAAAGGTCGGCATCGTCGGTCTCGGAGGACTCGGCCACATGGGGGTCAAGATCGCGCACGCACTCGGCGCCCACGTCGTCCTGTTCACCACCTCACCCGGCAAGAGCGACGACGGCAAGCAGCTTGGCGCCGATGTTGTGTGCATTTCCACCAGCCCCGAACAGATGGCTGCACAGGCCAACCAACTGGATTTCATCCTGAACACGGTGGCGGCGCCGCACGACCTCGACGCCTATCTGCAACTGCTCAAGCGCGACGGCACGATGGCACTGGTCGGCGCCCCGGCGGAGCCACACCCGCCGTCGAATGTCTTCAACCTGATCTTCAAGCGCCGCCGCATCGCCGGCTCGCTGATCGGCGGCATCAAAGAGACGCAGGAGATGCTCGATTTCTGCGCCGACCATCAGATCCTTTCCGACGTCGAGACGATCCCGATTGATTACATCAATACGGCGTACGAGCGGATGCTGAAGAGCGACGTCAAGTACCGATTCGTGATTGACATGGCGAGCCTGTAATCAGAGGCCCTGATGGCACCGCCGCCGGGCGCCGGCCGCCCATGCCGGCGTCCATCGCCTGCCCGCGCGCCCCGACAGGCTCGCACGCCATGCGAAGCACCTCGGACGCGCCCACACGGTGCGAACCAGCCTGATCGACCGCGGCGCCCGTTGCGCGTCTGCCGTGGCAGCCACAACGACTGTCGCGGACGCGTGATCTTTATCGTGTCTTTACACGCGGTTCACCGCCTTTTCGACCATCTTGATGGTCACCGGCCTAGCATTCCGTTTGTCAACACCCTGACTGGAGGAATGCAATGGATGTCGTCTATCTGACCGCGCTGGCCCTGCTGTTCGGGCTTGTCGTGGCGCTCGCCCATGGCTGCGCCCGCCTGACCGGAGGCCGCGCATGAGCCTGCTCACCATCCTCGCCGGCCTCGCCGCCGGCGGCCTGTTGGTCTATCTGATCGTGGCGCTGCTGTTTCCGGAGGACTTCTCATGAACGACCACGCATGGATCCTGCTCGGTCTTTTCATGGCGATGTTGCTGCTCCTGGCCCGACCAATGGGCATCTACATCTCCAGGGTCATGACGATGGGGAATCACGAGACCTGCGTCAGCGGCGTCGAGAGAGCGGTGTTCCGGGCCTGTGGTATCCAGCGCGACGAAGAGATGGGCTGGCTGCAGTATGCACTGGCGGTACTGCTGTTCAACGCGCTCGGCCTGCTCGCCGTCTATGCCCTGCAGCGCCTGCAACTGTGGTTGCCATTGAATCCGCAGGCGATGGCCAATGTCAGCCCCGATTCGGCCTTCAACACGGCGGTGAGCTTCGTCACCAACACCAACTGGCAGGGCTATGGCGGCGAATCGACGATGGGCTACCTGATCCAGATGCTTGGCCTGACGGTGCAGAACTTCGTTTCCGCGGCAACCGGCATCGCCGTCGCCATCGCGCTCATCCGCGGCTTTGCACGGCATTCGGCGGCTGGCATCGGCAATGCGTGGGCAGACATCTTTCGCGCCACCATCTGGATTCTGCTGCCGCTGTCACTGCTTTTCGCGCTGTTCCTGAGCAGTCAGGGCGTGATCCAGAACTTCGCCACCTATCAGGAAGTGAACACCGTCGACGTGACCACATATCATGCGCCAAAGCTCGACGCCGACGGCCAGATCCTGAAGGACGAGCAGGGCAACCCGGTGACGGAAGCTGCATCGACGACGACCCAGACCCTGGCCATGGGCCCGGTTGCTTCGCAGGAAGCGATCAAGATGCTCGGCACCAACGGCGGCGGCTTCTTCAACGCCAACTCGGCGCACCCGTTCGAGAACCCGACGCCATTGGTGAACTTCCTGCAGATGCTGTCGATCTTCCTGATTCCCGGCGCGCTGTGCATCACCTTCGGCTGCATCGTCGGCGACGAACGCCAGGGCTGGACGGTGTTTGCCGGGATGGCGCTGCTCTTCGTCAGCTTTGCCATCGGCGCGATCAGCTTCGAGCAGCAAGGCAATCCGCTGCTGGCGCAGGTCGGCGAAACCGAGGCGACGGGCGTGCGCACCACCGCCTTGACCGACGGCAACATGGAGGGCAAGGAAGCGCGCTTCGGTATCGCCGATTCGGCCCTTTTTGCGACGATCACCACGGCCGCGTCCTGCGGTGCGGTCAATGCGATGCACGACTCGTTCACGCCGCTCGGCGGTGCCGTGCCACTGGTGATGATGCAACTCGGTGAAGTCGTCTTCGGCGGTGTCGGTTCCGGCCTCTACGGCATGCTGATCTTTGCCGTGATGGCGGTATTCATCGCCGGACTGATGATCGGACGGACGCCGGAATACCTGGGCAAGAAGATCGAGGCGCACGAGATGAAGATGACGTCGATCGCCATCCTCGCGACGCCCCTGCTGGTCCTCGTCGGCACCGCCGTTGCCGTGACGACCGACGCTGGCCGGGCCGGCATCGTCAACCCGGGCGCGCACGGCTTTGCCGAAATCCTCTACGCCTTCTCGTCGGCAGCCAACAACAACGGCAGCGCGTTCGCCGGACTCTCGGCCAACACACCTTTCTACAATGTGCTGCTGGCACTGTCGATGTGGTTTGGCCGTTTTGCCGTGATCGTACCGGTGCTGGCGATGGCCGGGTCGCTGGCCGCCAAGAAGCGGATCTCGGTGACCGCCGGGACCCTGCCGACGCACGGCCCGCTGTTCGTCGTGCTGCTGGTCGGTGTCGTGCTGCTGGTCGGTCTGCTCAACTATGTGCCCGCGTTGGCGCTCGGACCGCTGGTCGAGCATCTCGTGCTGTGGTCGACGCGATGATCCGCTGGAGAATCTGATGACACGCAGGACCTTTTCCCTTTTCGACCCGGCGCTCGTCACGCCGGCCATCGTCGACTCGTTCCGCAAGCTGGATCCACGCGTGCAGTGGCGCAATCCGGTCATGTTCGTCGTCTTCATCGGCTCGATCCTGACCACACTCGCCGCGGTCCCGGCGCTCGGCGGCCCGGGCCAGGAGTCGACGGCGTTCGTCCTCGGCGTCGCGATCTGGCTGTGGTTTACCGTGCTCTTCGCCAACTTCGCGGAAGCACTCGCCGAAGGGCGCAGCAAGGCGCAGGCGGCGTCACTGCGCGGCCTGAAGAAGGAAACCTGGGCGAAGCGGTTGAGCGCCCCGCGCGCCGACGCCGAGTGGCACACGGTTCCCGCGGACGACCTGCGCGTCGGCAACGTCGTCCTGGTCACCACCGGCGAAACGATTCCCGCTGACGGCGAGGTGATCGAAGGCGTCGCCTCGGTCGATGAATCGGCAATCACCGGCGAATCGGCGCCGGTCATCCGCGAATCAGGCGGTGATTTCTCGGCGGTCACCGGCGGCACGCGCGTGCTCTCCGACTGGCTCGTCGTGCGCGTCACCGTCAATCCCGGCGAGACCTTCGTCGATCGGATGATCGCCATGGTCGAGACGGCGAAGCGGCAAAAGACACCGAACGAAATCGCGCTGGCGATCCTGCTGGCGGCCCTGACCATCGTTTTCCTCGGCGTCACCGCGACCCTGCTGCCCTTCTCCCGGTTCAGCGTTGCGGTGGCCGGGTCGGGTTCGCCGGTCAGCATCACGGTCCTCATCGCGCTGCTGGTGTGCCTGATTCCGACCACCATCGCCGGCCTGCTTTCGGCCGTCGGCGTCGCCGGCATGAGCCGCATGATGCAGGCCAACGTCATCGCCACGTCCGGCCGCGCGGTCGAAGCCGCCGGCGACGTCGACGTGCTGCTGCTCGACAAGACCGGCACGATCACGCTGGGCAATCGCCAGGCGGCGGCCTTCCTGCCCGCCGACGGGGTCAGCGAGGCCGAACTCGCCGACGCAGCGCAACTGGCGTCGCTCGCCGACGAAACGCCCGAGGGGCGCAGCATCGTCGTTCTCGCCAAGCAGCGCTTCAATCTGCGCGAGCGCGATGTGCATGCGCTCGAAGCGCAGTTCGTGCACTTCTCGGCGCAAACACGGATGAGCGGCGTCGATGTGCCCGGGCGGCAGATTCGCAAAGGCGCAACCGATGCCATCCGCCAGCATGTCGAGGGCCTCGGTGGCGCCATGCCACAGTCCGTGCTGACGGCCGTGGACGCGGCGGCACGCCGCGGCAGCACGCCGCTGGTGGTGGCCGATGACACGCGCGTGCTCGGCGTCGTCGAACTGAAGGACGTCGTCAAGGGCGGCATCAAGGAACGCTTCGCCGAACTGCGGCAGATGGGGATCAAGACGGTGATGATCACTGGCGACAACCGCCTGACGGCAGCTGCAATCGCCGCCGAGGCCGGCGTCGATGATTTTCTTTCGGAAGCGACACCGGAAGCCAAGCTGGCGCTGATCCGCCGGTACCAGAGCGAAGGCCGTCTGGTGGCGATGACCGGCGACGGCACCAATGACGCACCGGCCCTGGCCCAGGCCGACGTCGCCGTGGCGATGAATACCGGCACGCAGGCCGCGAAGGAAGCCGGCAACATGGTCGACCTCGACTCGAACCCGACCAAGCTGATCGAAGTCGTCGAGACCGGCAAGCAGATGTTGATGACGCGCGGCGCGCTGACCACCTTCAGCGTCGCCAACGATGTCGCCAAGTATTTCGCAATCGTTCCGGCCGCCTTCGTCAGCACCTATCCGGCGCTTGCGGCACTCAACGTGATGGGTCTGGCCAGCCCGGCCTCGGCGATCCTCTCGGCGGTCATCTTCAACGCCCTGATCATCATCGCGCTGATTCCGCTGGCCCTCAAGGGTATCCGCTATCACGCCGTCGGCGCCGCCACCCTGCTGCGTCGCAATCTGGCGATCTACGGCCTCGGTGGCCTGGTCGCCCCCTTTATCGGCATCAAGCTGATCGACATGGCGCTGGCCGCCGCCGGTCTTGCCTGAGGAGGCACCAATGAAAGCGTTGCTGCGCCCTGCCCTCTCCCTGTTCGCGTTGTTGTCGGTCGTGACCGGTCTCGTCTATCCGATGCTGGTGACCGCCGTGGCGCGGATCGCCTTTCCCGATGCCGCCGCCGGCAGCCTGATCATCCGGGATGGCAAGCCGATCGGCTCGGCGCTGGTCGGCCAGAACTTCAGCGATCCGAAGTACTTCTGGGGCCGCCCGTCGGCAACAGCGCCCCAGCCCTACAATGCTGCCGCATCAGCGGGCTCGAACCAGGGGCCCCTGAACCCGAGCCTCGCCGATGCCGTCAAGGCTCGGGTTGCGGCGCTGCGCGCCGCCGATCCGGGCAACCAGCGACCGGTACCGATCGACCTGGTCACCGCTTCGGCAAGCGGCCTCGACCCACACATCAGCCCGGCCGCTGCCGACTACCAGGTGGAGCGCGTCGCCCGCACCCGCCACCTTGAAGCAAAGGCCGTGCGGCAACTCGTCGCCGAGAATACCGAGGGTCGCGACCTCGGCGTCTTCGGGGAACCGCGCGTCCATGTCCTGAACCTCAACCTCGCCCTCGATGCACACGCGCGCTGAACGGGCACGGCGCGGCCGCCCGTGCGGTCGCGCCCTCTGACGCCATCAACCTGGCTCTCGCCTCGAGGAGCAGCAAGAAGAAGATGAAGGACAGCCGCCCCGATCCCGATCGAATCCTCGACAGGATCAAGGAAGAGGAGGTTCGTGCCGCCCGCGGCAAGCTGAAGATCTTCTTCGGCGCTTCGGCCGGTGTCGGCAAGACCTACGCCATGCTGTCGGCCGCGCGCCAGCAGAACGAGCAAGGTACGGACGTCGTCATCGGTGTCGTCGAAACCCATGGCCGCAAGGAGACGGAAGCCCTGCTGACGGGACTGGAACGCCTGCCCCTGAAGGCGGTGGCCTACCGTGACAGGGTGTTGCAGGAGTTCGACATCGACGGGGCTCTGGCACGCAAGCCTGCCCTTCTCCTGGTCGACGAACTCGCCCATTCCAACGTGCCGGGTTCGCGCCACGCCAAGCGCTGGCAGGATGTCGAGGAACTGCAGTCGTCCGGTATCGACGTCTATTCGACCGTCAACGTGCAGCACCTGGAGACCCTCAACGACGTTGTCGGCGGGATTACCGGCATCCGGGTCTGGGAGACCGTTCCTGACCACGTCTTCGATGCCGCGGATGAAGTCGTTCTCGTCGACCTGACACCTGACGAACTGCTGCAGCGACTCAAGGAAGGCAAGGTCTATCTGCCGCAGCAGGCCGAGCGCGCGATCCAGAATTTCTTTCGCAAGGGCAATCTGATCGCGCTGCGCGAACTCGCACTGCGCCGCACCGCCGACCGCGTTGACAGCGAGATGATCCAGTATCGGCGCGACAAGTCGGTCACTCGCGCCTGGCAGACGAGTGAGTCGCTTCTCGCCTGCATCGGCCCGGGAGATGGCAGCGACCGGATCATCCGCAGCGCCGCCCGCATTGCCGCCAGGCTCGACGTGCCGTGGCACGTGGTCTACGTCGAGACGCCGGAACTGCGACATCTCTCGGAAAAGCGGCGCTTGCAGATCCTCAAGAGTCTCAAGCTGGCACAGGAGATGGGGTCGGAAACAGCCAGCCTCTCCGGCAGCGACGCGATTGCGACCATCATCGACTATGCGCGCGACCACAACCTGTCGAAGGTCATTGTCGGCCGCGACCATCCGCAGGGCTGGCGACCCTGGAAGCGCTCATTCGCTGACCGTGTCGGCAAGCTTGCACCCGATCTCGACATCATCCAGGTCGCGCGCGAGGACACGCCGGCCGACAGGCGGCAGGAGGCGGAATCAACCGGCGAGTCGCTGCTCGACCGGCTGCGCGCCCCCTGGCAGTCTTTCGCGATGAGTTCGGTGTTTTGTGCGCTGGCGACGCTCATTGCCATGCCGCTGCACACGGTGTTCGACCGTGCCAACATCGCCATGCTCTTCCTGATGGCGGTCGTTCTTTCCGCAGTCCGTTATGGTCTCGGCCCGGCAGTCGCCGCGGCCTTCCTGAATGTGGCGGCCTTCGACTTCTTCTTCGTGCCGCCGCGATTTTCGTTCGCCGTCGGCGACGTGCAATACCTGATGACTTTCGCCGTCATGCTTGCCGTCGGCCTGGTCACCGCCAAGCTGACCGCGGACCTCAAGTTCCAGGCCCGCGTCGCCAGTCGTCGCGAACAGCGGGTCAGGGCACTCTATGAAATGTCGCGCGATCTGTCTGGCGCTCTGATGCCGGAGCAGATCGCCGAAATCAGCCAGCGTTTCGCCGCTACCGGGTTCGGCGCCCGCGCCGCCATCATGCTCGCCGACGAGCGGGACCGGCTGCACGAACCGATTCAGGTGCCCGGTGGTGGGCCAGCGGTAGACGTGGGCATCAGCCAGTGGGCCTTCGACCACTGTGCCGAGGCCGGTTGCGGCACCGACACCCTCGCCGGCAGTCCCCTCCTGTATATTCCCCTCAAGGCGCCGATGCGCACGCGCGGCGTGCTGGTTCTGGAGCCGAGCCACGCGCGGCGGCTGATGGCCCCTGAGCAGCGTCGCCTCCTGGATACTTTCGCCCGGTTGATCGCCATTTCCCTCGAGCGTGTCCATTACGTCGATGTGGCGCGGACAACCACGGTGCAGATGGAGTCGGAGCGCCTGCGCAATTCGCTGCTGTCAGCGATCTCACATGATCTGCGCACGCCGCTCGCGGCGCTGGTTGCCCTGGCCGACTCGATGTCAATGACGCAGCCACCGCCGACGGGAGAGCAATGCGAGATAGCCGCGTCCATGCGCGAAGAGGCGCTGCGCATGAGTTCCCTGTTCAACAACCTGCTCGACATGGCTCGCCTGCAGGCCGGTGCAGTCAAGCTCAATCGACAATGGCAACCACTGGAGGAAGTGGTCGGCAGCGCCATCAAGGCGATGCGATCGACGATGGCTGGCCATCGGGTTGACGTCAACCTGGCGGACGAACTACCTTTGCTGGAATTTGACGCCGTACTGGTAGAACGTGTGCTGTGCAATCTCCTGGAGAACGCCTTCACATACACACCCGCCGGAAGCACGATCGAAATTGGCGCCGCGCCGGCCTCCCGCGATCAGGTGGAGGTCTGGGTCGAGGATGACGGACCCGGGCTGCCGCTTGGAAAGGAGGAACTCATCTTCAGCAAGTTCGAGCGCGGCCAGAAGGAAAGTGCGACGTCAGGAGTGGGTCTCGGGCTGGCGATCTGCCGCGCCATTGTCGCTGCGCATGGTGGCACCATTCGGGCAGAAAGCCGCAGCGGTGGTGGAGCACGCTTCGTGTTCTCCCTGCCGCGTGGCACTCCACCTTCACTGGATGGCGCTGAGGAGGAAAACCCGAAGTGAACGAACCACTGCCCGTGGTTCTCGTCATCGAGGACGAACCCAACATCAGGCGCTTCATCAGGATGTCGCTGGAAGCAGAAGGCTGCCAGGTCTACGAGACCGACTCCATGCAGCGTGGCCTGATCGCGGCCGGCACCCGCAGACCGGACATGGTCGTGCTCGACCTTGGCCTGCCTGACGGTGATGGCGTGGATTTCATCCGCGACCTGCGCGCCTGGTCCGGTATCCCCATCATCGTGTTGTCGGCACGGACAACCGAAGCCGACAAGGTGGGTGCTCTGGACTCGGGTGCCGACGACTATGTGACGAAACCCTTTGGGGCGGCGGAACTGCTGGCTCGCGTTCGTGCACAGTTGCGACGCCGCTCCAGTGCCAGTGGCAACGGCTCTACGGTCCTTGAATTCGGCAAGATGCGTGTCGATCTTGGCAAGCGACTGGTCGAGCGAGCAGGAGAGCACCTGCATCTGACACCCATCGAGTATCGCCTGCTGGCCTTCCTGGTCACTCATCCGGACAGTGTTCTGACGCATCGCCAACTGCTCAAGGCGGTCTGGGGTCCAGCGCATGCCGACGACAGCCATTACGTCCGGGTCTATATGGGGCTGCTGCGCAAGAAGATCGAAGATGACCCGGCGCAGCCAAGACACATCATCACGGAAACCGGCGTGGGCTACCGTTTCGTTGCCGCATGAAGTGCCGATGCGTTTCTGGCACTCCAAGTCAAAGTGTACGGCTGCCAGGCCCAGAGGGGGCCCCGGAATTTCGGACAGCAGGATAAGTGGTAGCCTTGCGCCATCGAATGGCTGCGGAAGCAGTCTCAACAGGAGCGAGAGCATGACGAGAAGGACGAGGCGGAACCACACGCCGGCATTCAAGGCGCAGGTGGCGCTGGCGGCGCTGAAGAGCGAGAAGACGCTGGCGGAGCTGGCGCAGCAGTACGACATCCACCCGAACCAGATCACGGACTGGAAGCGGCAACTGACGGAGCGTGCGGTTCAGGTTTTCGGTGACGCGAGCAATCCCGCGAGCGGTGATCCGGACTTGACGAAGCTGCACGCCAAGATTGGACAGCTGACGCTGGAGAACGATTTTTTAGAACATGCGCTCACCAAGGCGGGCTTGCTGAGCGCAAGACGATGATTGACCGCAAGCACAAGCTCCCCGTCACGCATCAATGCGCGCTCCTCGGGCTGGCGCGTTCGAGCGCGTACTACACACCGCGCGAAGCCTCGCCGGAGGATCTGGCTTTGATGCGTCGGATCGACGAGTTGCATCTCGAGCACCCGTTCGCCGGTGCACGCATGTTGCGCGATCTGCTGCGCCCCGAGGGATTCCAGGCCGGCCGCAGGCACATCGGCACCCTGATGTCGCGTATGGGGATCGAAGCCCTCTATCGGAAGCCCAACACCTCTCGCCGGCAGCGGGGGGATGAAATTCATCCGTATCTGCTGCGCGATCTCGCGGTCGAGCGGCCCAATCAGGTGTGGGCGGCGGACATCACCTATATTCCGATGCGTCGCGGTTTCCTCTACCTGTTCGCCGTGATCGACTGGTACTCGCGGCGGGTCCTTGCCTGGCGGCTCTCCAACACCCTGACGACCGACTTCTGTCTGGACGCGGTGCGGGAAGCGATCCACCGGCACGGTTGCCCGGAGATCTTCAACACCGATCAGGGTTGCCAGTTCACCAGCGGCGAATTCACGGGTCTGCTCAAGGCGCACGCCATCCGGATCAGCATGGACGGCAAGGGCTCCTGGCGGGACAACGTCTTTGTCGAGCGCCTGTGGAAGACAGTCAAGTACGAGGAGGTGTATCTCAAGGCCTATGACAGCGTCGCCGATGCAAGAGCCAACCTGGCCACGTACGTCCGCTTCTACAACGAGCGCCGACCGCACCAAGCCCTGGACGGCAAAACGCCGGACACCGCCTACTTCGCCGCCCTCGCGTCGGCCATCCGAGCCGCGGCGTAAGGCATGGGGAAGGGGCTCCGTGGATTTGTGGACGATGCGCTAGCGCGCACCGGGCCGCTTGCCGTGGAAAAGTCTGGCGACTTTCCCACCGCACGTCCCTTCGCCCACAAGCTCCACCGAGCTCTATTCGGTTCAGATAAAATCCCAGAAGGTCAAAACCAACCGCATCACCGGTCAACCGACCGGAACAGGCAGGGCTCCACTTATCGAAGAGCATTTGCTGTCCAAACAAGCGGGGCCACCTCTTGAAACGGGCACACCGCTGCGGCTGGTCCTGACGGCAACCAGCATGTGATCTGTCTGCCAGATGGCAAGCGGCAAGTCTCGAACAGCAGGGAGTCGGCAATGAAGAAACTGGTCCTGGCGCTTTCTCTGGTGCTGCAGGCCGCGGCGCCCGCGCATGCGGCACCGCCGCCAGTCAGGCCTGAGGGCGTCCCGGTCAAGGATTACCCATGGCAGGCGCTGCCGGGCGAAACAAACGAAGCGCTGGAACGCAAGGGCGACAGCAAGCGTGGCGAGCGGTTGTATGCGCTGTGCCGCAGTTGCCACCTGGCATCGGCAGGCGGCACTGCCGACGGCAGCATTCCTCGACTCGCCGGCCAGCACAGCAGCGTGCTGATCAAGCAGATGGCCGACATCCGCAGCGGTGTGCGGCACAACTCGACGATGTACCCCTTTGCCGCAGTACTGGCCGATCCGCAGGATCTGGCCGATCTTGCCGCCTATCTCGAAGGGCTGTGCATCCAGGGCGACCACGGCCATTACGACGCTGCGGATGCGGAGCACCAAGTGACCGTCGGCAGAGCACTGTACGACAAGGCATGCAGGGCATGCCACGGGCCGAGCGGAGAGGGTTCGAGGCACAAGGGCTATCCGATGCTTGCCGGGCAGCACCACAGTTACCTGCTGCGCCAGATGACAGAAATCCGCGACGGCAGACGTCCCGGGGCCAACCGCGACATGGTCAGGATCATCGGCAGCTACAGTGACGATGAACTGCTAGCGGTCGCGGCCTACCAGTCGAGCCTCGTGTTGCCCGGGAACGTGTGCGTGGTCAAGCGGCCGATCCGCAAACGTTAGACCAGCGTCCGCGTGGAGCGATACCCCGACAGCGTCTGCCACGATGAGGGGCGCTGGACCTGGCGCCGCCTCTGCCGAGGCAACGCCCTACTCGTGCAACTGCTCCACCAGCTTGTCGGGATGCCCGGAAGCGGCCGCCGACGGCTGCCGTTTCCTTGCACGCGACTCCCAAACGAAGTTGCCGGCAACGAGAAGCGCAATCGCGAGCGGGTCAAACACGAAGCTGATGACCACGATCACGTACCTGACCGCCTGCTCCGCCGACACTTCGCACGCCCCCGGTCTGGCGTTGCTGCCCGCGCAGGGCTGCAGAACGGAACCACCGCGATGGCCGCCGGAACCCACCGGCAACGGCACCCAGTCCCGGACAGGCAGGGCACCGCGCGGTGGAGCGATCGGCGTGCACGGCTGCCACGACCGGTCACGCAGCTCATGTCCGAGGACGGGTTCGCGGCAGTCCTCGCGCAGCATCAGGGGCTCAGCGCCAGGACGACACCGGCAAGCGGCGGCACCGTGATGGACAGCGAATACGGGCGGCCCATCCACGGCACTTCCTCGGCAACGAGTTGCCGATCGCTGTTGCCCACATCGCCGCCGCCGTAGAAATGCGAATCCGAGTTGAGGAGTTCGCGGTAGCGGCCCGGTTGCGGCACGCCAATGCGGTAATCCATACGCGGGACCGGCGTGAAGTTGATGATCACCACGACGAATTCATCGTCGGCCTTGCGGACAAAGCTCAGGATCGACTGTTGCGAATCGTGGCAATCGATCCACTCGAATCCCTGCCACTCGAACTCGTTCCGGTGCAGGGCGGGCGAGCCGCGATACAGCTGATTGAGATCCTTCACCAGCGTCTGCATGCCGGCATGGAAGGGGAACTCCAGGACATACCAATCGAGAACGCCGGCGCTGTTCCACTCAAGCCCCTGCCCGAACTCGGTGCCCATGAACAGGAGCTTCTTGCCCGGATGAGTGAACATGTAGGTGTAGAGCAGTCGGAGATTGGCGAAGCGCTGCCATTCGTCGCCGGGCATGCGGTTGAGCATCGAGCCCTTGCCATGCACCACTTCGTCATGCGAGAACGGCAACATGAAGTTCTCTGAAAACGCATAGAGCATGCTGAAGGTGAGCAGGTCGTGATGATACTGGCGGTAGATCGGTTCCTGTCCGATGTAGCGCAGGGTGTCGTTCATCCAGCCCATGTTCCACTTGATGTCGAAACCCAGCCCACCAATGTAGGTCGGGCGCGTCACCTGCGGCCAGGACGTCGATTCCTCGGCGATGACCAGCGTGCCGGGAGCTTCGGTGTGGGTCGTGGCGTTGAGTTGGCGCAGGAACTCGATCGCTTCGATGTTTTCCCGGCCGCCATATTGATTGGGCACCCATTCGGTGCGCGAATAGTCGAGATAGAGCATGGAAGCGACGGCATCGACGCGCAAACCGTCGATGTGGAACTCGTCAAGCCAATACACGGCGCTGGAAATCAGGAAGTTCTTCACCTCGTTGCGGCCGAAATTGAAGATCAGGGTCGACCAGTCGAGGTGTTCGCCCTTGCGTGGATCCTCATGCTCGTAAAGCGCCGTGCCGTCGAAGCGCGCCAGCGCATGGGCATCCTTGGGGAAATGGGCGGGGACCCAGTCGAGAATCACGCCGATATCGTTCTGGTGGCAGAGATCGACGAAATAGCGAAAGTCTTCGGGGGTGCCGAAACGGCTGGTCGGCGCGAAATAGCCGGTGACCTGGTAGCCCCAAGACTGATCAAATGGATGCTCGGTGACCGGCAGCAGCTCGACGTGGGTGAAACCCATCCGGTTGACATACTCGACCAGTTGTCTCGCCAACTCGCGGTAATTGAGGAATTCGCCTTCGTATCCACGCTTCCAGGAACCGAGATGGACCTCATAGGTGGACATCGGCGCATGCTGCCAGTCGGCCGCGGCGCGCCGCTCCATCCAGGCCGCGTCCTGCCAGACGTAGGTCGAGCGAGGAGCGACAATCGATGCATTGCCCGGCCGCATCTCGAAGCGCCGGCCGTAGGGATCCGATTTGGTGAGCACCTCGCCGCTGTTCCGGTTCCTGATCTCGAAGCGATAGAAGGTGCCGGCGGCGATGTCGGGAATGAACAGCTCCCATACCCCGCTCCCCGGACGCACGCGCATCGGGTGGCGACGACCATCCCAGTGATTGAAGTCGCCGAGGACGCTCACACGCTCGGCATTGGGCGCCCAGACAGCGAACAGGATGCCGGCGACGCCGTCGATCTCCTGTTCGTTCGCTCCCAGGAAGTTGTAGGCGTGGCTGTGCCTGCCCTCGCCGAACAGGTGCAGATCGAAATCCGTTATCTGCGGCAGGTAGGTGTAGGGATCGTGGGCAATGTGGTCGTGATGCCAGGTATCGCGCCAGATCAGGCGATAGTGTTGCGGCAGGCTCTTGCCGGAACCCCGCCACTCGAAAAAGTCGGAATTGGGAATTCGTTCCAGTGGCAGGTTGCCTTCGGCGATGGCAACTTCCGTCGCGTGCGGGATGTAGGCCCGCACCACAACGCCTTCGGGACAGGGATGCCTTCCCAGGACCGAAAACGGATCGTGGTGGCGCGCTTCGGCGATGCGGATCAGTTCATCATTCAACTTGACTTCTATCATGATTCTTCCTTCCCTCGGTCAGGGTCAATCGGTTGTGACATGCGTACCATGTCACCGGAATGGACTGTCGCAACTGGCATCAAGCGGCACCCCGCAGCAACCACACTACCGACCATGGCAGCAACCGCCCTTGCGTCAGCGCATGATCGGCTTCACCTGGCTCGGCCCAGAGGACGGCGCCGACCGGCCGTTGCAGCCCCTCCAGCTGGACGCCACTGTAGTTGGCCAGGAGCGTCAGTATTGAGTCGTCACCGAGCGTCCAGTGGATCGACAGGCCTCGCCCCCCGAGCACGGTATGCTGAACGGCCTCTTCATGCATGCCAGGCAGCCGCGGACAGATTTCCCGGCGGCGAACGGCCAGCAGCCGGCGATAGAAATCCAGCCAATCAGCATGCGGTGGCTGGCGCACGCTGCTCCAGTCCAGTTTGCAGCGGTGAAACGTGGTCGGATCCGTTGGGTCCGGAACGCGCGCCCGCGCCCTGGTCGCGCGAAAACCCTGCAGATGGGCGAAGGACTTGCGCCGGTCGCTCGCAACGTTCTTGACCAGAGCGGGGTTGAAGTCGCAAAAATACAGGAACGGCTGCGCCGCCGCGAACTCTTCGCCCATGAACAGTGCCGGCGGCATGGGCGCCAGCAGAGAGGTCGCAACCAGCGCACCGAGTGGCCGCGCCGGGGTCAACTGGTGGAGACGTTCGCCGAGCGCCCGGTCGCCGATGCGCGCGTAGTCCTGCAGGAAGGTGACGAAAGCGGTGGGCAACAGGCCATCTGCGCCGCCGTCGGCAAAGCCACGGCTCAGGCAGGCGCCCAACCGATCGAGCGACCGGGCGGTAGCGACCGCGCCTGCCGATGCGCCGCTCAACACCTCCTGCATCGCCTGCTGCGCGGCATCATTCCAGACGCCTTCATAGCGGCGCGGCGCGCTGTGGTCATGCCATTGGAGATAGTGGGCAGCCCGTCGATCATGGCCCAGCAGCAGGTGGCAATGGCGGTGCTTGCCCGGCCCCTCACGGACAGCGTCGGCGACGGCCTCGAGCAGATCGAGTTCACCGGCGTTATCCTGCAGCAGTGCCGCGTTCAGGCGCAGACCATCGAGATGGAACTCCTCCAGCCAGTACAGCGCATTGTGGATGAGGAATTCGCCGGCGACCGCCAGCGTGACGTCGATGCTCCTGCCGGCGATTTCGGTCGTGCGTGGCGCGAAGAACGCTGGCGCGTAAACGGACAGGTAATTCCCTTCCGGGCCGAAGCAGTGACAGGCGAGATCAAGCAGGACCATCAGTCCCTTCTGGTGAGCGGTCTGAACCAGATCCTTCAACTCGTCTGGATGGCCATAACTGGCAGCCGGGGCAAATGGCAGCACGCCGTCGTAACCCCAGTCATGCGCCCCGGCAAAGGCACCGACCGGCAGCAATTGGATCGCCGTGACGCCCAGGTCCACCAGATGGTCCAGTCGTTCCCTGACTGCCGCGAAGCTGCCCTGCGGGGTGAAGGCGCCGACATGCAGCTGATAGATGATCGCCTCCTCCCACGGCCGGCCCCGCCAGTTGCGATCGGTCCAGACGAACCGGCCCGGCTCGATCACCTGACTGGCACCATGTACGCCCTGGGGATTGTAACGGGAGGCTGGATCGGGCACCTCGCAAGAACCATCGATCCGATAGCGATAGAGGTCGTCCACCGTCGCCTCATCGCTGGTCAGTTCGAACCACCCCGCGTCCCTGGCTTCCATCGGCAATGCGATGGCGCCAGCCCCCGGTTTCTGCAGCAGCACGTCCACCCGTTCGGCCACTGGCGCCCACAGGCGAAAGCGAACCCGCCCACCTTCCAGCAGTTGTGCGCCGAAGGGCATGAAATAGCGCCGCCGCAGTATCGGCTCCGCCACTCGTCCACCCTGACGCCGTTGCGTCAGCAGCGCCAGCGAACGCCCCTGCAGGCAATATGCGGAGTCGCTGACCCGCCGCAGCTCGCCGCATTCGGCCAGAGCAGTATCGAGCACCAGCTCGCAGTCCCCCTTCCATGGCAGGGTGAAGCGAATCGGCTCATGATGGCCATTCAGCAGCAGCAGGAAATCATCGTCCCGCGCCCACTGCCCGCATTCATCCTGCTCTTCCAGAGCCTCGCCGATCAGGTACAGGCCGAAGCAACGGGCATGATGATGATCCCAGTCCTGGTCACTGATCTCGGCGGCGTCCGGATGCAGCCAGATGATATCCCGGACACCGGCGCCGCGGATGCGCTGCCCCTGAAAGAAGTGCCGCCGCCGCAGCGCCGGATGCTTCCTGCGCAGTTCGATCAGGCGGACGGCAAACTCGAAGAGCTCCTGGTTGTCCGGCATCCCGGCCAGGTCCCAGTTCACCCAGCTCAGTTCATTGTCCTGACAATAGGCATTGTTGTTGCCGCGCTGGGTGCGTCCCATTTCATCGCCCGCCAGCAGCATCGGCACGCCCTGCGACAGCAGCAGCGTCGCCAGCAGATTGCGTCGCTGCCGGTGCCTCAGTCGGAGCACCTCGGGGTCTGTGGTATCGCCCTCGGCGCCGCAGTTCCAGCTGCGGTTGTGCGCATCCCCATCACGGTTGTCTTCCCCATTGGCCGCATTGTGTTTTTCGTTGTGGCTGACCAGATCGTAGAGCGTGAAGCCATCATGGGCGGTGATGAAGTTGATGCTGGCATAGGGTCGGCGGCCACTGTGCTGGTACAGATCGCTGGAACCGGTGAGACGGTAGGCGAGTTGCCCCATGAGGCCGCCCTCGCCGCGCCAGTAATCCCGCACGACGTCCCGGTACTTGCCATTCCACTCGGTCCAGCCGACCGGAAAGTTCCCCACCTGATAACCACCGTCCCCCAGGTCCCAGGGCTCGGCAATCAGCTTCACCTGCGACAGCACCGGGTCCTGGTGAATGATGTCCATGAAAGCGCCGAGCTGATCCACTTCGTGCAATTCCCTGGCCAGGGCAGCCGCGAGGTCGAAGCGAAAACCATCCACGTGCATCTCGATGACCCAGTACCGCAGGCTGTCCATGATCAGCTGCAATACCCGTGGATGCATCATGTTCAAGGTATTGCCACAGCCGGTGTAGTCCATGTAGTAACGGGGAGCGCCCGCCACCAGACGATAATAGGCTGCATTGTCGATGCCGCGGAAGCACAGCGTCGGCCCCAGATGGTTGCCCTCGGCGGTGTGGTTGTAGACCACATCCATGATGACTTCGATACCGGCGGCGTGCAGGGTCTTGACCAGATGCTTGAATTCGTCGAGACGACCGCTGGCGGAATAGCGTGGTTCGGGGGCGAAGTAGCCGATCGAATTGTAGCCCCAGTAGTTCCTCAGCCCCCGTTCCAGCAGATGGCGGTCGTCGACAAAGGTCTGTATCGGCAGCAACTCCACCGCGGTGATGCCCAGGCGCTTGAGATGGTCGATGACCGGCGGGGTGCTCAGCCCGGCAAAGGTGCCACGCAGGCCGGGCGGCACCTGCGGGTGCAGGCGGGTGAAGCCCTTGACGTGCAGCTCGTAGATGACGCTTTGATGCCAGGGAATATTGGGGCGGCGGTCCCCTTCCCAGTCGAAAGCGGGGTCGATCACTTGGCACTTGAACATGCGCGGCGCGCTGTCACGGCGGCTGAAGCTCAAATCCTCGCGCGAACTGCCGATGCGGTAACCGAACTGGGCATCGCTCCACGCGATGTCGCCGACGATCGTTTTCGCGTAGGGGTCGAGCAGCAGCTTGTGCGGATTGAATCGGTGCCCTTCCTCGGGCCGATAGGGACCGTGGACGCGGTAGCCGTACAATTGCCCGGGGCGCACTTCGGGCAGATAGGCGTGCCAGATTTGATCGGTCTTCTCGGCCAGTTCGATGCGCTGCTTCTCCTGTCGGCCGCTGTCGTCGAACAGGCACAACTCGACCTTGTCGGCGTGCTCCGCGAAGAGGGCGAAATTGACCCCTCCTCCGTCCCAGGTTGCGCCCAGGGGATATGGTTTGCCAGGCCAGACTGCCGTCAGTGCGCTAGACATGGCCGCAGACACCATCCGCCGGCAAGGCCGGAAGCGGACCGGCGGAGCCGTTCAGGGAATGGCCGACGATCCACCGGGGCACGCTTCCAACGTCTTCCTGCCGTCGCAGCACCTGCGACCAAGGCGCTTGCGAGCCCCCTCCAGAGTGGCATGTGCATTCCAGCTCGGCGATTCGAAGGTCGCCGTCTTTCCGGCTCATCAATGCGGCTCGGGCGAGCGCGGACACTGCACGCCGGAGTCGCTGATCCAGAAGCATGCAAGCCAGTCCCCGCGCAACGTTCTGAGCGACGCCACCGCGAAACCGGCGCACTCTCGACACTCTTTTCATCACCATCCGAGCCAGTTTCCGGTGCGTCGGCGCCAACGCACGGCGATTCTGGCGAGCAACCTGGTCGTTTGTCCTGCGAGCCCGCCCCAACGAGCGCCTCGCAGCCGACACCAGTCCGCGCGTACGCAACAGCGAAGACGAAGCCCCTTGTGCCAGTGTGTGCGATTGTACCAGCGCACGACGCCCCTGCCCACCGAAGGTCGTCGTTCGCCACATCAGCGTTGGTGACGGGCAGACCGGCGGTGCCTTCCACCGCCGCCAAGGACCGCACCGGCAACGGCGTGGACTTGCCCTCCCGGCTGGCCTTCAATGACACGGCAAGCCTCGCCGCGAGCACGCGGCGTACAGCTGATGCGCGGTAATGCCGCGCCAGCCCAGGGACAGTCCGGGGGACCGCAGACCGCGAGGGCAGGCCGTGGATCCGTGCCGCGGGAACAGCGAGCAGGCGGCCGATCCGCAATCCCGGGCACGTCCAGCATCGGGTGCTTGCTCCTGCCGGCCCGATCGCCCGACAATGACGGCGCCACCCTGCCACCCGACCATGAACAGACTCGTTCCCCTCGCACTGCTGCTCGCCATCGCCACACCAACCACAGGCAGCGGCCCCTGGCGGGCGAGCGAGACGAACACCCGCGGCTGGCAACTGATGACGGCGGAAGAGCGCATCGAGCATCAGGCGAGGATTCGCGGCTTCCGAACCTACTCCGAATGCCGCGATTATCAGCTCGAGCATCACCGGCTGATGGAAGAGCGCGCGCGGCAGCGCGGGATCGAGCTGCCACGCGGCCGACGCGACATCTGCGAGCACCTGCAGCCTCCGGCCGAACCCCGCCAGCATGCCGACTGATCGCTGCTGCCAGCCATGCTGAGCGCCGCCAGGCAGCGCCTGACGATCCCGTTGCTCCTCCTGGCGTCGACGGCGGGCCCGGTATGCTGGGCGATGCCCTCGGGACTGTCGCCCTGGCGCAGCCTCGGCATCATCCTCGGCTGGGCAGGCTGCGGTCTGCTCCTCGGCAGCCTGTTGCTGATGCTGCGCGAAACCTGGCTGTCGCGCTGGCTTGGTGGTCTCGAAAGCATGTATCGCTGGCACCACCGAGCCGGCATCGTCGCCTACGTCGCGCTGCTGGCGCACCCGCTGGCGCTCGCTGCCGACGCCTGGCCGCAGTTCCCCGCACTGGCCTGGCAGACGCTGTCACCCTTCGGGCGCGGCTGGGCAGTGCGCCTCGGCTGGCTGTCGCTGCTGCTGCTGATGTTCGGGCTGGCGACCGCCTTCGCGACCCGCATTCCGTACCGAAGCTGGCGCTGGCTGCACGCCTCGCTCGGCATCGGCGTCCTCCTCGGCCTCGGACACCTGCTGCAACTGGGCATCGAGGAACCGGTGCTGCCGCTGCTGGCGCTGGCAACCCTGCTGCTCGGCTGGCGCCTCATCCGCGACGACGCCGGGCTCGCGGCCCGGCCTTACATCGTCCGCACGGCGACTCCCGTCGCCGACGGCGTCGTCGAGATCGGCCTGCAGCCGCTCGCCGAACCGATCGTTGCCGACGCAGGACAGTTCGTCCTCGTCGCCTTTTTCACCGGCGCAGGATTCCGTGGCTGCGGCCAGTTCCACCCGTTCACGATCAGCTCGATCGGCGGCGGAGGCGAGATCCGGGTCGGCGTCAAGGCACTGGGTGACTGTACCCGACACCTGCAGTCGATCGCAGTTGGCGTTCCGGCAAGGGTTCATGGCGGCTTCGGCAGTTTCCTCGCTGACCGGCCGGCAACGACGCAACTCTGGCTGGCTGGCGGCATCGGCGTCACGCCCTTCCTTGCCCTTCTGCGCGCCGGCCCGCTGGGCCAGCCGACGACCCTGATCTACCTCTATCGCAGCGAGGCCGACGCCGCCTATCTGCCCGAACTGCGCGCGCTCGCTGCCGCCGATCGGCTGTTGTCGCTGCAGGCGCACGCGACCGGCGATCGACCACCTGACGTGGCATCACTGCTGCCGGCCAGCCGCGACCTCGCCAGCCGCGAGTGCCATCTTTGCGGTCCACCGGCAATGGTCGCCGCCGTCCGCAAGGCGCTGCGCCAGCGCGGCGTCACCCCACGCCACATTCACTTCGAGAACTTCGACTTTCGCTGATGCTCCGACTTTACGCCTGCACCACCGTCGTCTTCTGGCTACTGGTCGCCACCGTGGCGATCGTCGGCCACTGGGCGCCGGCGGCAGACCCGGGAAATCCACCCGCCGCCGAGCGGCTGATCCCGGTCGCGGAGCTCGCCAGGCATTCGCTGCCCGATGACTGCTGGATGGCCATCCGCGGTGCCGTCCATGATGTCAGCACCTACCTGCCAGACCACCCCTCGCGCCCGGGTGTCGTCGTGCCATGGTGCGGCCGGGAGGCGACCGAAGCCTATGAGACCAAGACCCGGGGACGCCCGCATTCGGCGCAGGCTGATGAACTGCTTGCCAGATACCGCATTGGTCGCCTCGCCGATGAACAGCCGTGACCGACATGCAGCGGGCCCTGCGACCGCCCGCACCGGCTTGGTGGCCGGGCCCGGCAGGCAGCACGACGCCTGCGGGCGATACGAGTGCCTTATGATGGTGCCCGGCCGCCGCTCACGGCAGCAGAACACGGAGGGAGAATGTTTCGTGGCACCGGCAATGAATCCGGATCGTCGTCAGGCGGAGCTCAAGCAGCCCGATGCGTGGCTGCGCTGCCGGCGCCGTGCGCCATTGACTGCCGCCACGCACCGCAAGAGGCGGCAGCCGCCGGCAGCCAGTGCGAGTCTCGGTCGGTGAGGGCGCTACAGGTTTCGGTCGTGATGCCGTCGCTCAATCAGGCCGCTTTCATCGAGGCTGCCGCGCGCAGCGTCCTGCAGCAGGACTACCTGGCGGTCGAGCTGGTGGTGGCCGACGGCGGCTCGACCGACGACACTCATTCGACGCTGCAGCGCCTGTCGCGCGAGTTCGGCGACCGCCTGCGCTGGCATGCGGCTGCCGATTCCGGACCGGCGAACGCAGTCAACAAGGCGTTGGCGGTGGCTCGCGGCGACATCGTCGGCTGGCTGAACGCGGATGATCTCTACACGCCCGGAGCGGTTGCGGCGGCCGTTGCGCTGCTGCAGGCCGATCCTTCGCTGCTGATGGTGTTCGGCGAGGCGGAACACATCGATGAGTCGGACCACGTTCTCGATCGCTATCCGACACTACCGGCGACGACCCCACTGGCGTCCTTCCGGAACGGCTGTTTCATTTGCCAGCCGAGCGTCTTTCTCCGCCGCTGCGTCTTCGACGAGATCGGTGGGCTCGACGAAACCCTGTCGACCGCATTCGATTTCGATCTCTGGCTGCGAGTCTTTCTCACCTTTCCCGGTCGCATCGCCAGTCTGCCCCGGGTGCAGGCGAAGTCCCGCCTGCACCCGGCCTGCATCACGCGGCGAATGCGACGGACGATCGCCGCCGAGAGCGTGCGCGTCCTCGCTCGCCACCTCGGCGACGCCGATCCGCATTGGCTGCTGACCTACGTCGAGGAACAGTGCGCTTCGTACCCGCATGGTGATTCCCCCGCCGATCTCCGCGATGACGTCGATCTGCTGGCTGCGGAACTGGCCGGCTGTTTTTCGCCAGACGGTCGCGAGTTCCTGCGCCAGCGCCTGGCAATGGATGCGCGCCTGCTCCTCGCCTTGCCCGAAGCCTTCGCCAGCGTCACAGCGGATGGTTGGGCGACGCGAACGCTGCGGATCAGACTGCGCCAGGCTGAACCCGTCCCCGACCGGCGAGGCGCCCGCAGGTTCCGGCCGCTTGTCGCCGGGACGAGCCTGGCCGGTACAGCGCTGAGCCTTCTCGTCCGTCTGCGCAGCAGGCTGCGTCGCTGCCTGCTCGACAGCGCTCGCTCCTACCTGCACCTGGTCTGCCACCATGCGGCGCCGCTGGCCGCGCCATTGTCGCTCACCGTTCGTACCGGGCAGCAGGCAGAGCGCCGCTGCATCGTCGTCGGGCACGGCCGGTTCTCGCTCTTCCTGCCACTGTCCGCTGCCGCCGGGCCGCGCGCGGAGATCGAGATCATCGCGGACCAGGTGTTCATCCCGGGGCTCGTCGACGAGCGCTCGTCGGACATGCGCGAGCTGTCGTTTCGCGTCGAAGCCATGACGCTGATCTGAGAGACGCCCGTCAGCACGCATGCCAGGACGCTCAAGTGGCGGCGGCAGTGGCGTCGCATCCGGCGCCGCCGGGCCTTCGCGGGCAGCAGCGACATCGCTGCGTGGCGGCACGAGCAACGGTCAAGCCGTCACATGGGCAGCGGACTGAACTGCTCCTTCGTCCCGGCCGGCAGCCAAAGGCAAGCAAATGCTGATATATTTGCACGATTTGGCAGCATCGGCGACCGGCATCGCGGTCCTGTCGCAGCCGCAGCCAGATGGCGATTGGTGAGGAAAAGGTCTTGGCTACAACTACTTGTTGCAGAGGTTCGAGAGCGCTGACGCTGGCTGCGGGCGTTGCCGCAGCACTCCTTGCCGGCTGCTCGACCTTCCCCGACTGGCTCCCGTCGAGCGGACCGAGCAGACAGCAGGTGATCGAGGTCCGGGAGGGGCAGCCGGATTCGCTGATCCAGGTCGTCAGCGTCACCGACCGGGTTGCGCGGCGACTCGTCGCGAGCCAGCAGCAGCAGCTGTTTTCGCAGGTCCTGGCGAGCAAGGCCCCGTTCAGTTACACGATCGGGCCGGGAGATGTACTCGAGGTCTCCGTCTGGGAGGCGCCGCCAGCGGTCCTCTTTGGCGCACCTGCACTCGATCCGCGCTCCGGCGTCGCCGCCGCGAGGTCGACTGCCTTCCCCGAGCAGATGGTCAGCAGCGAGGGAACCCTCAACATCCCCTTTGCCGGATCGCTGCAGGTCGCCGGCAAGACGCCGCAGCAGGTGGAGAACGAGGTCGTCCGCCGTCTCAGCGGCAAGGCCAATCAGCCGCAGGCGCTGGTTCGTGTCATCCGCAACGCGACATCGAATGTGACCGTTGTTGGTGAGGTGGCGGCGAGCACACGCATGCCGCTCACCGCGCGCGGCGAGCGACTGCTCGATGCGCTGGCCGCCGCCGGCGGCGTCCGGCAGCCGGTGGGAAAGGTGACGCTGCAACTGACGCGCGGCGAGCAGGTACATGCCCTCGCCCTGGAAACGATCATTCGCGACCCGAAGCAGAACATCGCCCTGCAACCCGGAGACGTCATCACGGCACTGTTCCAGCCGCTGAGCTTCATCGTTCTCGGCGCCACGGCGAAGAACGAGGAAGTCAACTTCGAGGCGCAGGGAATCACGCTGGCACAGGCACTGGCGCGAGTCGGCGGTGTGCAGGACCGGCTGGCGGATGCCCGCGCCGTCTTCATCTTCCGCTTCGAGGATCCGGCGGTGCTCGACCTGCCCGCCCCACCGCGGACAACGCCCGAGGGCAAGGTACCTGTCGTCTATGAGGTCAATCTCAAGAATCCGGAAACCTTCTTCCTCGCCCAGGGGTTCCCGGTACTCAACAGGGACGTCCTCTACGTCGCCAACTCGCCGGGCGCCGAGCTGCAGAAATTCCTCGGAATCATCATGCCGGCTGCCTACTCGGTACTCAATACCTATAACGTGACCAAGTGACGGGCGGCAGCGCCAGCAGCGGGCGGATCCGCGGGCCGAGAGTGGGTCACCGCTGCCCGCACGCGACTGCCACAGCGAGCGACGCATGAAGGCGATACTGCTCGACGTCAGCCGCCTTCTCGACCGCCGGCTGCAGCGGCGCTTGCCGACCGGCATCGACCGCGTCAGCCTGGAATACGTGCGGCACTTCGGCCCGCACTCGACCGCGCTCGTGCACGCTGCCGGCCAATGGATCGAACTGTCCACGGGCGACTCGATGCGCCTGTTCACCGGCCTCCTCGCCGAACCTGCCGACTCGCGACGCTTCAACGCGCTGATCGCGTGGCTGGTGGCCAAGGCACTGCCACGCAGCATCGGCGCGCGCTTCACCTCGCGCCGGCTGCTCCTCAATACCGGACACACCGGACTGGACCAGCCCGGGTACGCGCACTCGCTGCATCGCTCGCCGCTGCGACCGGTCTTCTTCGTGCACGACCTCATTCCGCTGAGCTACCCCGAGTATTGCCGTCCGGGCGAGTCCACGCGTCACCGCATCCGCATGCAGACCGTGCTGTCGACCGGGCAAGGGGTCATCGTCAACTCGCAGGCGACGCTCGATGCGATGCAACACTACGCGGCAGAGCACCACCAGCCGCTGCCGCCCGCCGTCGTCGCACCGCTGGCGCCGCCGCAGTGGCCCGCGGCCGGCACGCAACCGCCCTTGCCGCCGCCGTACTTCGTCATGCTCGGTACGATCGAACCGCGCAAGAATCACTGGCTGATCCTGCACGTCTGGCGGCAGCTGATCGCGAAGATGGGCGCCAGCACGCCGCGCCTTCTGGTCATCGGTCAGCACGGCTGGGAGAGCGAGAACGTCGTCGATATGCTCGAACGCTGCGAAGTCCTGCAGGGCTTCGTCTTCGAGCGGTCCAGCTGTTCCGATGCCGAACTCGCAACCTGCATGCGGCATGCGCAGGCGCTTCTGTTCCCGTCATTCGCCGAAGGCTACGGCATGCCGCTCGTCGAGGCGCTGGCTCTTGGCCTGCCGGTGCTCGCGAGTGACCTGCCGGCTTTCCGCGAAGTGGGCGGCGCAGTCCCCGAGTACCTCGATCCCCTCGATGGCCGGCGATGGGCTGACCTGATCGTCGACTACGCGTTGCCCGAGAGCCCGTGCCGCCGGGCTCAGCTGCTGCGGCTCGACGGCTTCGTCGCGCCGACCTGGCAGGCGCACTTCGCGCAGGTGGAAGCGCTGCTGGATCGTCTGGACCCGGCCCACGGCTGATCCGCCTGCGCCGGCGTCGTTCACCGCCGTCGAGCCACCCCCTGTCCGGCGTGCGGCCACGGCAGACGGCGTGGCTGCCGCCGGCGGCCAGCCGGCGGTCGCCAGGACACCCATGCCGCCACGGATCAGGACCTGAGGCGCGCCGGAGCGAGCCGCTCGGCGGTCAGGCCTTGTGCTGCGACATGCTCGGGCAACGGCAGCCGACGAACCAGCGCCGCGCAGCTTGCGCCCATCGCCGGCGAGGTCTGGATGCCGTAACCACCCTGGGCAGCCACCCAGAAAAATCCGGGGGCCCCGGGGTCGAAGCCGCCAACGAGGTCGCCGTCGGCGACGAAGGAGCGCAAACCCGCCCAGGTGTGGGTCGGACGGCGGATGCTCAGGGTGGTCATTTCCGCCAGGCGGTGGATTCCCAACGCGATATCCAGCTCCTCAGGCTGCACGTCCTGCGGCTCGACCGGATCGGCATTGGCCGGCGAAGCGAGCAGCCGGCCGGCGTCAGGCTTGAAGTACCAGTCTTCGGCGATGCCGATGGTCAGCGGCCAGCGTGCCACATCGACGTCTCCCGGTGGCGGAAAGACGAACACCGATCGGCGTCGGGGCTGCAGACCAATGGGCGCGACCGCTGCCATCTGCGCGATCCTGTCGGCCCAGGCGCCAGCCGCGTTGAGCACGGTCGGCGCCGAGTACTCGCGCCCCCCGGCAGACACCAGCCAGCCGCGACCGGTTCGGGACAGTCGCATCACCTCGGCATCGCAGACAAGCCTGCCACCGTGCTGGCGCACGCCGCGCAGGTAGCCCTGCTGCAGTCCATTGACATCGATGTCGGCAGCGTCGGGGTCGTAGAGCGCGCCAACCACCCTCTCGGGTCGCAGGACGGGCTCCATGGCGCAGGCCTGTTGCCGATCCAGGAGTTGCATGCGGTCGCTCAGCGTGCAGAGAGTCCGCCAGCTCTGCTGCAACAGCGCCTCCTGCTCCTGAGTGGCGACGAGCAAGGCACCGCGGGCTGTCAGCAGTGGATGCTCGGCAAAACCTGGCGGCGGGCACTCCAGGAAAGCTCGGCTGGCCATCGTCAGCGCGCGGACCTGCGCGCTGCCATAGCTCTCGGCGAACAGCGCCGCCGATCTCCCCGTCGCGTGGTAGCCCGGCTGCGATTCACGTTCGAGGACAATGACGCGACCACAGGGTGCCAGGTGCCAGGCGACGGACGCGCCGGCAATGCCACCCCCGATGACGATGAAGTCCGCCTCCTCGGGCGGCTGATGGTTGCTCATGGCGTGCTCCCGAGAGTCGCCCTGCCCAGCGCGCCGCGCTCCACCACGTCGACAGGGAATGCTGGCGCGGCAACTCTCCCGGGCGCGGCGCCAGCCGGCAACCGGGAGCCCGGCGCGGACCAGCGATGCCGGCGATTGTCGCACGGCAGGCAGACCGATCGCGCAGCGATCGCGAGGGGCAGTCTGCCGGCGCCAACGGGGGCCACTCTACGCTGCCCCGGCAGGGCGCGGCGGGCGCAGGGCGAGTTCAGCGATCAGCGGCGCATGATCGGAGCAGCGGGCCCAGGCAATGCCTTTGGGAACGTGCATCTCGAGCACCTGGAAACCGCGCACGTAGATACGGTCGAGCGTCAGCCAGGGAGCAAAGCTGGGGAAGGTGCGGGCAACCTCCGCCGGTGTCGTGCGGCTGCTCCGCCACGGCAGCAGCCAGTCGAGCAGGCGACGGTCCCGCACCTCGCCGGGCGATGCCGCCGTCACCTCGTCGACGCCGAGCCGCTCGCGCAGCACACGGTCGACCCGCTGCTGCCAGTCGTTGAAATCGCCGGCAATGATCAGCGGTACCCTGGCCGGTACCTCGCGGTGCACGAAATCGGCGAGAAAGGTCGCCTGGCGCAGGCGGCTGCGCTTGATCAGCCCGAAGTGCACACAGATCAGGTGGACATCCTTGCCGCGTCCGCGCCCAAGGCGGATCACCGCGTGCAACAGGCCGCGCTTCTCCAGCAGATGGTCCGAGATGTCGTGGTTGGTGTGGGCGACGATGCGGTGGCGCGAGAGGATCGCGTTTCCGTGATGTCCGTGTGGATAGGCGGCATTCATGCCATAGGCGCGGTGCTCGTAGGCACCGGTAGCCAGAAAATCGAGCTGTGTTCCAGACGACGGGTAACCCGGCTGGCGGGCGAGACGCTCGTTGCGGTCCTGCACCTCCTGCAGAAAGACGATATCGGCATCGATCGCCTCGAGCGCCAGCCGAACATCGTGAATTCGCGGCCGCCCGCGGATCCCGGTAACGCCCTTGTGGATATTGTAGGTCGCCACCCTCAGCTTCACGGCCGTGTCCGGCATGGTCTCCCCTCCTGATGGGGCATCATGGCAGGCGCTCGAAATAGCGGTCGAGCAGCGCGGGGTCGTCGAAGTGGCGCCGGCCGACGAAGGCGGTCGCATGTCGCCCCCATTGCCGCATCTGGCCGGCACTGCGCACGCCCATCGGCCAGAAGAAGAAACGCTCCGATCGTTCGCTCCCGGGGAGCAATCCGTCGGCGGCAAATGCACTGCGCCTGCCCGCACGCGGCAACGGCAGCGAGCGGAGTTCGTCGTCGTCACGCAGCGCCAGCCGCAATCCCCCCACCGCCGCAGCCGCCTCGACCACGACCTGCTGCAGATAGTGCGTGCCGGCGGCGAGCCTGAGGACGACACGCTCGTTCGCCATCGGCGCCGGCAGCGTCTGTGGCGCGAACAACCCCTCGTCGATGCCGGCCGGCCTTGCTCTGGCGCGCAGCCGTTCGCCGGGAAAGAACAGGTGGTAGCAACCGCAGGGGTGAATCGTGTCGTAAACCAGGGCATCGCCATCCTCGGCCAGGGTGACCCGCCAGAGCAGGCCGTCGAAGCGTCCTGCCAGCAGATCAGGAGCCCGCGCGGGCGGGCGCTCGGAAAACCATGCAGTGTAACTCAGCTGCAAGAGCCAGCGACCCGCCACTTGCGCGTGCCCGCCGCGGACGTAGAGCACTGGCACCGCGGTGGCCACCGCCAGTCGCTCGCCGCCGGCGCCATCGGGCTGCCAGACAAGCGCTCCGGGCCGGTCCGCGTCGCCCGCAGTCTCGATCTCCAGCCGCGGAGCATGGCGGACGACGAGTTCGGCGAGTGCCGGGCCGGCGACGCTCGGCAGTCCGAGCTGCGGCAGATCCCTGATTGCCGGCAGGCTTTCCGGCAACGGCTCGGGAACGTAGCGCACGCGCTGCGGACCGCTGGTCGTGCCGACCGCCTGCGCGGCGAAGGTGGCCAGCGTCTCCTGCCGCCAATGCTCGATGCCCGCGGCGAAGAGATAGCGTGTCAGCGGGTAGAGGCCGAGCGCGCGCAGCGTCGTCGAATAGTCGTCGGGCACATCTGCCACTGCCTGCAGCTTCGCCAGCTGTTCCTGGTCGGCGTGGCTGAGAGTCTGGCGACAAGCAGCCAGTGCCTCGACGGTTGCCGTCGTCGTGCCGCCGGTGTTCGCCAGCTCGATCGCGCGATCGGCGGTGTCGAGCTGCGCCAGCGCCCGATACCATGGCGTCGCAGGTCCGTCACCCGCGGCCACCGTTGCGGCGGTTGCCAGGCTGGCGAGTACACGGTCAACGCGCAGGTGGGGAAATCCGGGCACACGTGGCGATTGCGCATCGCGCGTGCCTTCGGCGTCGATGCGGTGGTCGATCAACGCGAACAGGCGCGCGCACTCGCCGACGGCGTCATCGCGCAGGCGGCGCTGCGCTGCCGGATCGTAGGCATGTGGATCGAGGGCGGTGCAACCGAGCAGCGAGCAACAGCCTGCCACGACGAGCGAACAGCGCCTCATCCGGGTGGCTCCACGCCCGCAAGCGATTGCTGCCGGCGCTCGATCTCGCGCAGCATCGCCTCGAACTGTGCGCGCATCGTCTGCCGCACGGCGGCGACCCCGAAAAGGGCACCGACCAGCGGTGGCAGCGGGGTGGCCAGTTCGAAACGCGCGTCGTACTCGAGCTGCACAACGCCCGGCGGCAGCCCCCCGCTCCCCTTGCGGATCCGGTAGCGGCCGCTGAAGCTGCGCAGCGTCGACCCATCGCTGGCGTTTGCGTCGGCCGGCGCCAGCTGCGCCATGACGGTTGTGTACGGGAGGTGGAGGACATCGAGACGCAGTTGCACCGGCAGTTCGAAGAAGAAAACCGTAAAGACGCCCGCCTGCTCCAGCAACAGGCGGTTGCCTTGGCGCTCGAGCACGCGCGCGCGCCGAACGCCGGGGACGAACTCGCGCAGGCGCTCATAGTCGGTCAGGGTATCCCAGACGATTCGCTGTCCCGCAGCGAGCTGCCCGCTTGCATGCACACTGTACGCCTCGCCGTCGCGCCGGACCTCGACCTGCGCCACCGCTCCACTCTCGGTACCAGCGGCAAGGCCGAAGGCCAGCGAAGCGATGCCCGCGATGACGGGCACCCGCCACCGTCGCCAGTGCGGCTGTCGCGCTGCCAGCCCGCTCATGCCTCGCGGCTGGACGCCGCCGGCGTCTGGCGATCCGTTCCGGCGGCGCTCCACTCACGGCAAATCTTGATCGTCTGTTCGGTCACCAGAGCTTCACCGGTGAGGCCGCAGCGGTGGCTTCCGGGCTCACCGAGAAAGTGCGCGCATTCACGGCACTGACCGAATGCCTGGCGACCATCAAGTCGCTGCAGGCTGCCGAGAACGCCGCGCAGTTGGACGGCGAGATCCTCCAGGTCGGCGCCGCCGGCGGCCAGCAACTCGTCGAGACGCTGCGGCCAGCTGCCGGCCAGCACCTCCTCACCCGCTGCAGTCAGCTTCAGGTGCACGCGGCGACCGTGGCGATCGTCGCCACTGCGGTTGATCAGCCCCTTGCGCTCGAGCATCGCCAAGGTCTGCGAGACCGTGCCGCGGGTGATGCCGAGGTAGCTGGCGACGGCGATCGGGATATCGCTGTAGCGATTCGCCTGCGCGAGATAGCCGAGCACCTGCAGATGCACCGGCAACAGCCCATGGCGCGCGGCATCTTCGCGTACCAGCTGCTGGAGCAGTGCCGCCAGGCGCTCGAGAACGAAAACGGTCGGGCTCATCGACATAATGTATCGCCTCGAATCATTGCTTGACAAGCCGTTTGTAGCGGCGTTAACCTGGATTATGCATCGAGTCGATGCATCTATCGGTTAAACGTTCCGCCAACAGGAGAAAGCCATGAGCAATGCCATCTTCTACCACGCCGGTTGCCCGGTCTGTGTCGCAGCTGAACAGCAGTTCGCGCAAGCCCTCGATCCCGCTCGCTACGCGCTCGAGGTGGTACACCTCGGCCAGGATTCCAGCCGCATTGCCGAGGCTGAAAGCTTGGGCGTGCAGTCGGTCCCGGCCTTGGTGATCGACGGTCAGGCCTTTCACATCAACTTTGGCGCGCCGCTCTCGGCGCTGATGTAGGCCTCGGGCGCCGTGCGCGACAGCCCGCCCTGGCAGGCTCGCCGTGCCGGGGCGGCCGGTGGCTCTGCTATACTGCGCCACCGCTGCCACCATTACCCGCCCGCCCGGCGTCTTCGCGCATGAAATACCAGATCATCCCGGTCACTCCCTTCGAGCAGAACTGCAGCCTCCTGTGGTGCGAGCAGACCCGCCGCGGCGCGGTCGTCGACCCGGGCGGCGACATCGCGCGCATCCTGCGCGCCGTCGAGGCCAACGGCGTCGAACTGGAAAAAATCCTGGTCACCCACGGCCACATCGATCACGCGGGTGCCGTTGCCGATCTGGCGGCACGCCGTTCGCTGCCGATCGAAGGACCACAGCGCGAAGATCAGTTCTGGATCGATGGCATGCCGTCACAAAGCCGGATGTTCGGCCTGGCAAACGCACGCAGTTTCACTCCCGACCGCTGGCTCGCCCATGGTGATACGGTTTCCGTCGGCAACGTCGAACTCGAGGTCCTGCACTGCCCCGGACACACACCGGGACACATCGTCTTCTTCGACCGCAACGGGCGGCTGGCGGTGGTGGGCGACGTTCTTTTCCAGGGCTCGATCGGCCGTACCGATTTTCCCAAGGGCGACTACGAAACGCTGATTTCGTCCATACGCAACCGGCTGTGGCCGCTCGGCGACGATGTCGCCTTCATTCCGGGGCATGGTCCGATGTCGACCTTCGGCAAGGAGCGCCGCAGCAACCCCTTCTGCGGGGACTGAGCAGCAACCACCGGGTTCTGCACATTCCACCTGCAAGGCAGGAGGAAGGCGGGGTGCCAGCAGCACCACGCCCTTTCCCTTTTTCTGTCCGGACTAGAAGTGCAACGGCCGCTTGTCACAAGCCAGCGCCGCCTCGTGCACCACCTCCGACAGCGTCGGGTGCGCGTGACAGATGCGCGCCAGGTCTTCGGAGGCGGCAGCGAATTCCATCGCCACGACGCCTTCCGAGATCAGCTCGGACGCGTTCGCGCCGATGACATGGACACCGAGGATGCGGTCGGTTTCCGCACAGGCCAGGATCTTGACGAAGCCGGACGGATCGCCCATGCCCAGTGCACGGCCATTGGCGGCAAAGGGGATCTTGCCGGCCTTGTAGGCAGTGCCTGCGGCTTTCAGTTGCTGTTCGGTCTTGCCGACCCAGGCGATCTCCGGGCTGGTGTAGATCACCCAGGGAATCGTCTCGAAATTGCAGTGCCCGGCCTGGCCGGCCATCAGCTCGGCGACCATGACACCCTCTTCCATCGCCTTGTGTGCCAGCATCGGACCGGCCACGACGTCGCCGATGGCCCACACTCCCGGCAGGTTGGTCCGGCAGTGCGAATCGACTTCGACCTGGCCGCGCTCGTTCAGCTGCAGACCCACCTTTTCGGCAGCCAGGCCATCCGTGTTCGGGATGCGACCGATCGAAACGATCAGGCGGTCGGCGTCGAGCCGGTGCTCGCTCCCATCCTTGTCCGTATAGTCGATCGACACGCCCTTCTGCGAGACCTTCACGTCGCCAATCTCGATGCCGAGGATGATCTTCAGTCCCTGCTTGGCGAACAGCTTCGCCGCCTCCCTGGCGACATCGACGTCGGCCAGCGCCAGGAAGTCGGGCAGCGCCTCGAGGATTGTCACCTCGGCACCGAGCCGCCGCCAGACGCTGCCCATTTCGAGACCGATGACGCCGGCGCCGATCACCGCCAGCTTTTTCGGTACGGCGGCGATGTCGAGCGCACCGACGTTGTCACAGACGATCTCGTTGTCCACCGGCACCCCGGGCAGGTGCCGCGCTTTCGAACCGGTCGCGACGATCACCTCCTTCGCCTCGACGACGTCGTCGCCGACCTGCATCTGCCAGACCTCGCCGCCAGCCACCTGCTTGCGGCCGACGAAGCTGCCATGCCCGTTGAGCAGCGTCACCTTGTTCTTCTTGAACAGCCCCTTGATGCCGCTGGTGAGTTGCTTGACGATGCCGTTCTTGCGCGCCAGCATCTTGCCCACCTCGATCACCGGCGTGCCGACGCCGATTCCCTGCTCGGCGAAGCTGTGTCCGGCTTCCTCGAAGAGGTGCGAGGTATGCAGCAGCGCCTTCGACGGAATGCAGCCAACATTCAGGCAGGTGCCGCCAAGCCGCGGCTCGCCTTTCGGGTCCGCATAGGCGTTCGATTCGCAGCAGGCGACATTGAAACCGAGCTGAGCGGCGCGGATGGCAGCGACGTAACCACCCGGGCCGCCGCCGACGACAAGAAGGTCAAATTGCTTGGACATGATGGATTCCCTTTCCAACCGCGGAGACACGAAGGCACGGAGTGGGCACAGGGACCTGCCCCTGTGTCTCCGTGCCCGGGTGATGAGCGCCTAGACGCCGAGCAGCAGGCGAGCCGGATCTTCCAGCGCTTCCTTCATCGTCACCAGACCGAGTACGGCCTCGCGGCCGTCAATGATGCGGTGATCGTAGGACATCGCCAGATAGTTGATCGGCCGGACGACGACCTGACCATTCTCGACCACCGGCCGATCCTTGGTGGCATGAATGCCGAGGATCGCCGATTGCGGCGGATTGATGATCGGTGTCGACAGCATCGAACCGAAGACGCCGCCGTTGGAGATCGAGAAGGTGCCGCCGGTGAGTTCTTCCATCGACAGCTTGCCATCCTTGGCCTTGACGCCATACTCGCCGATCTTCTTCTCGATGTCGGCGAAGGACATCTGGTCGGCATCGCGCAGGATGGGCACGACCAAGCCGCGCGGACTGCCGACAGCGATGCCGATGTCGATGTAGCCATGGTAGACGATGTCGTTGCCATCGACCGAAGCATTCAGCACGGGGAATCGCTGCAGGGCAGCGACCGCCGCCTTGACGAAGAAAGCCATGAAACCGAGGCGAACCCCGTGCGTCTTCTCGAAGCGATCGCCGTACTGCTTGCGCAGCGCCATGATCGGCCCCATGTTGACCTCGTTGAAGGTGGTCAGAATGGCGTTGCTCGCCTGCGACTGCAGCAGGCGCTCGGCGACGCGGGCCCGCAGGCGTGACATCGGCACCCTCTGCTCCGGCCGTTCGCCGAGCGGCACGGTGACGCTTGGTGCCGGCGGCAACGCCGGCGCTGCGGTGACGAAAGGACTTGCCGGCTTGGCGGCCGGCGGCTTTGCTGCCGGCTCCGGAGCGGCCGCAGCAGGCGCCTGCGCCGCCAGCGCGTCGGCCTTGGTGACGCGGCCACCACGACCACTGCCCGCCACGTCGCCGACTGCGACACCCTTCTCTTCGAGGATCTTGCGCGCCGCCGGCAACGCGACCCCGGCGGCACCCGCCACGGGGGCAGGGCTCGCTTCTGCTCGCGCCGGCGCCGCCGCGGCTGCAGCCGGTGGCGCCGCGGCGGCAGCCACCGTACCGGCCTGTGCAGCGGTATCGATGCGCGCAATCACTTCGCCGGCGACGACGGTATCACCGTCACCCTTGACGATCTCGACCAATACCCCGCTGTCCGGCGCGGGCAGTTCGAGAACGACCTTGTCGGTCTCGATGTCGATCAGGTTCTCGTCGCGGGCGACCGCCTCGCCGGCCTTCTTGTGCCACGAAACCAGCGTCGCCTCGGCGACCGATTCGGAAAGCTGTGGAACTTTGACGTCGATGATCATGTTCTCTCCGTTCTAGGGCAGTTTGTAATACTCGATCTCACCCAGGGCAGAGTCGATCAGAGCCTTCTGTTGGGCGTTGTGCTTGCTCGCGTAGCCAACCGCCGGCGAGGCCGACGCCGGGCGCGAGACGAGCAGCAGGTGCTGCTTGTCGCTCAGCGAGCGCGACAGGTGCTGGCGCGAGGCGATCCAGTACCAGGCGCCCTGGTTGCGCGGTTCTTCCTGGCACCAGACGACCTCGGTCGCCTTCGGGTACTTCGCCAGCTCTTCCTGGAATGCCTCCTGCGGGAAGGGGTAGAACTGCTCCAGGCGGGCAATCGCGATGTGCGCGATCTTGCGCTCGTGGCGCGCGGCCACGAGTTCATAGTACACCTTGCCGGAGCAGAAGACGACGCGGGTCACCTTTTTCGCATTGATCGGCTCGACCTCGCCGATCACCGGCTGGAATTCGCCTTCGCTCAGATCCTCGAGTGAGGATGTCGCATCCTTGTGGCGCAGCAGCGACTTCGGCGAAAAGACGACCAGCGGCTTCCGCTGGTTGCGTACCGCCTGGCGCCGCAGCATGTGGAATACCTGCGCCGGCGTCGACGGCTGGCAGACCTCCATGTTCATTTCCGCACAGAGCTGCATGTAGCGCTCGATGCGCGCCGACGAGTGTTCCGGCCCCTGACCCTCGTAGCCGTGCGGCAGCAGCAGCACCAGACCGCTTGCGCGCCCCCACTTCGCTTCGCCGGAGGCGATGAACTGGTCGATGACCACCTGCGCGCCATTCGCGAAGTCGCCGAACTGCGCTTCCCAGACGACCAGTTCGAAGGGATTGGCCGTCGAGTAGCCATACTCGAAGGCGAGCACGGCTTCCTCTGAAAGCACCGAGTCGAAACACTGGAAGCCACCCTGCCGATCCTGCAGATTGGCCAGCGGATAATAGGTGCCGCGGTCCCAATGTTCGCGATTCTGGTCGTGCAGGGCGGCGTGGCGGTGGAAGAAGGTGCTGCGGCCGACATCCTCACCCGAAATCCGCACGCCGTAGCCCGAGACGAGCAGCGAAGCGTAGGCCAGGTTCTCGGCCATCCCCCAGTCGACCGGGAGTTTGCCCTCGCCCATCAGCCGCCGGTCGTCGATGATCTTGCGGACCCGGCTGTGCAGCGTGAAGTTGGCCGGAATCGTCGTCAGCCGCTCGGCCAGCCGGCGCAGTTCGGCAACCGGCACCTTGGTATCGCAGTTCTCGATGTAGCTCGGCGAAAGGAAAGGCGTCCAGTCGATGGTCATCGGGTGCTTGTAGCCGGCTATCACCGGGTTGTAGAGCAGTTCGCCACGGTCGAGGTGGGCACGATAGTCGGCGATCATCTCGTCCGGCCCCTGTGGGGACAGAACACCCTCGGCGACTAGCTTGTCGGCGTAGAGCTTGCGCGTTCCGGGATGTTGCTGGATCTTCTTGTACATCAGCGGCTGCGTGACCATCGGCTCGTCCTGCTCGTTGTGCCCGAGCTTGCGATAGCAGACGATGTCGATCACGACGTCCTTCTTGAAGGTCTTGCGGTACTGCACGGCGATGCCGGTGACCAGCGCCACGGCCTCGGGGTCGTCACCGTTGACGTGGAAGATCGGCGCCTCGGCCATCTTGAAGATGTCGGTGCAGTAGAGCGACGAACGATAGTCGCGCGGATCGGAAGTCGTGAAGCCGATCTGGTTGTTGATGACGATGTGGATGGTGCCGCCAACCCCGTAGCCACGCGTCTGCGCGAAGTTGAGCATTTCCTGGTTGACACCCTGCCCGGCAACCGCCGCATCACCGTGCAGCAGCACCGCCAGAACCTTGTCCTGGCCGTCCGCGCCGCGCCGCCGCTGGCGCGAATAGACCGAACCGACGACCACGGGGTTGACGATCTCGAGGTGCGACGGATTGAAGGCCAGCGTCAGATGGCAGGGGCCACCCGGTGTCGACACGTCCGACGAGTAGCCCATGTGGTACTTCACGTCCCCGGCGGTCAGTTCCTGCGCCTTCTTGCCCTCGAACTCCTCGAAGAGCATCGCCGGCTCCTTGCCGAGGGTGTTTACCAGGACGTTCAGCCGCCCGCGGTGCGCCATGCCGACGACAATCTCATCGACACCGCCGGCACCGGCAACGCGGATCAGTTCGTCCATCGCCACGATCGCCGACTCGCCGCCCTCGAGCGAGAATCGCTTCTGGCCGACGTAGCGGGTATGCAGGTAGCGCTCGAGCGTCTCGGCCGCCGTCAGGCGCTCGAGCATGCGCTTGCGCTCGTCGGCCGTGTAGTTCGGCTTCGAGTGGATGCGCTCGAGGCGATCCTGGATCCAGCGCTTTTCCGCCACCGTGCTGATGTACATGTACTCGACACCGATCGAGCCACAATAGGTGGCCTTCAGCGCATCGTAGATCTGGCCGAACGTGGCGTGGTCGGGAGTACCCTTGAAGGAACCGGCGTTGAAGACGGTGTGCAGATCGGCGTCGGAGAAGCCGTAATAGGCCGGGTCGAGTTGCGGCACCTCCGGACGCGCCATGCGCTTGAGCGGATCGAGGTTCGCCCAGCGATCACCGATGAAGCGGTATGAGGTGATCATCTGCAGCACACCGACCTGTTTCCTGTCGTCAACTGGTGCCGCCGCCGCCGCCCGGTAGCCTCCCTTCCTCGCCTGCTCGGCAAAAGCATTGATGACCGGCAGATGCGGGACGTCGCGCGCGACGTAGCCCGGCAGTTGCGCCAGCCTGTCGAAATAGTCGCGCCACTGCTCGGAAACGGATCCCGGATTGTCGAGGTAGTTCTCGTACAACTCCTCGACAAAGGGTGCGTTGCCGCCAAAGAGGAGGGAGTTACCAAAAAGCTGATTCATCATGGCAGTTACCTGTCTTCACCGTTCTGGTTCGGATTGAAAAGACCTGTGGCGGAAAGACCACAGCATGAAAAAAGGGCGGCTACTGCCTGCCGCCCTTTCAACCCAATCGCTCTAGCGCTGAGTGACGGGTACGACGTCGCGCCTGGCAGCGCCGATGTAGAGTTGACGCGGGCGACCAATCTTGTACTCCGGATCGTTGATCATTTCCTCCCACTGCGTCATCCAGCCAACGGTGCGCGCCAGCGCGAAGATGCAGGTGAACATCGAGGTCGGGATACCCAGGGCCTTCTGGACGATGCCCGAGTAGAAGTCGACGTTCGGGTAGAGCTTCTTGTCGATGAAGTATTCGTCTTCGAGAGCGATCTTTTCGAGTTCCATCGCCAGCTTGAACAGGCGGTCGTTCTGCAGACCGAGTTCGCTGAGGACGTCGCTGCACACCTTGCGCATCAGCTTGGCGCGCGGATCGAAGTTCTTGTAGACGCGGTGGCCGAAGCCCATTAGCTTGAAGTCGTCGCTCTTGTCCTTCGCCCGCGCAATGTACTTGCCGACGCGCGAAACGTCGTGGATTTCCTCGAGCATCTGCAGGCACGCTTCGTTCGCCCCACCGTGCGCCGGCCCCCAGAGACAGGCGATGCCCGCCGAGATGCAGGCATAGGGATTGGCGCCCGAAGAGCCGGAGAGGCGGACCGTCGAGGTCGATGCATTCTGCTCGTGGTCGGCATGCAGCGTGAAGATCGTGTCCAGCGCATGCACGAGAACCGGATTCGGAACGTACTTCTCGCACGGCGTGGCAAACATCATGTGCATGAAGTTCGCCGTGTAGTCGAGATCGTTGCGCGGATACATGAACGGCTCGCCGCGGTGGTACTTGTAAGCCATGGCGACGATCGTCGGCAGCTTGGCAACGATGCGGTTGAAACTGATGTTCTGATGCTCGAGGTCCGAGAAATCCTCGGCTTCATGGTAGAACGCGGACAACGCCCCGACGACGCCGACCAGCACGGCCATCGGGTGCGCATCACGGCGAAAGCCCTGGTAGAACTTCACCAGTTGCTCGTGCACCATGGTGTGTTCCTTGATGTTCAGCTCGAACTTCGCTTTCTGGGCGGCGTCCGGCAGTTCGCCGTGCCAGAGCAGGTAGGCGACCTCAAGGAAGTTGCACTGTTCGGCAAGTTGCTCGATCGGATAGCCGCGGTACAGCAACTCGCCCTTGTCGCCGTCGATGAAGGTGACCGTCGACCGGCAGCTCGCTGTCGACAGATAGCCGGAATCGTAGGTAAACAGGCCGGTCTTGGCACCCAGGGTGCGAATGTCGATGCAATCATTGCCGTGTGTCGGCGTCATGATTGGAAACTCGACGGGCGGCCGTCCGTCGATGATCAGGGTTGCTTTACGCTCGGTCGTCATTGGTTGAATCCCCGTTCAGGTGTTGAAGTCACTGCTACGAACAGGAAGCTCTGAGACTAGAATCGCTTCCTTACTTAACTCTTACGCTGCGCAACAAGGCGAGCACGTCGGCCTGCACCGGATCGTCGGGCTCGCGCTGGCCATTCACCAGCGGCCACAATTCCAGATCCTCCATGTCCGCCATGCTGACGAAGGCATCCGCCTGCGCTGGACTCAGGGTCGGGTAGATCCGCTCGAGGAACTCGCCGAGCAGCAGATCCATCTCCAGCATCGCGCGCCGGGTGCAGCGCCAGCGCAGGCGGTTGAGCTTCTCCCGATCGTCCATCAGATGGCGCGACGAACCATCATTTCCTTGATCTTGCCGATCGCCCGCGTCGGGTTCAGCCCTTTCGGGCAGACGTCGACACAGTTCATGATCGTATGGCAGCGGAACAGGCGATAGGGATCCTCGAGATCGTCGAGGCGCTCGTTGGTCGCCTGATCGCGGGTATCGGCGATGAAGCGGTAAGCGTTGAGCAGCCCGGCCGGGCCAACGAACTTGTCGGGGTTCCACCAGAACGAGGGGCAAGAGGTGGAACAGCAGGCGCAGAGAATGCACTCGTAGAGACCGTTGAGTTCCTCGCGCTCCTCCGGCGACTGCAGCCGCTCGCGCTCGGGACGTGGTCCCTCGTTGATCAGGTACGGCTTGATCGAGTGGTACTGCTTGAAGAATTGCGTCATGTCGACGATCAGGTCGCGAATCACCGGCAGACCCGGCAGTGGCCGCAGGACGACCGGCTGCTTGAGATCCTTGATCTCGGTCAGGCAGGCGAGGCCATTCTTGCCGTTGATGTTCATGGCGTCGGAACCGCAGATGCCTTCGCGGCACGAGCGGCGATACGACAGGCTGTCATCCTTCGCCTTCAGCCGCGTCAGGACGTCGAGCAACTTGCGGTCGAGCGAGAAATCGACCTCGACCGACGCATCCTGCATGTACGGCGCGGTGTCCTTGTCAGGATCGTAGCGGTAGATCTTGAACTGCATGGTACTGGTAGCCATTATCTTGCACTCCTTGGCGCACGATCAGTAGGAACGCGTCTTCAGCGCGATGGTTTCGACGGACAGCGGCTTCATGATCACCGGCTTGTAGCTCAGGCGATTGCCCTCGCGGTGCCAGAGGGTGTGCTTGTGCCAGTTGACGTCGTCGCGCCCGTTCGGATTGGCCGGTGTGTCCGGCGCATCATCGCGGACATGGGCACCCCGCGATTCCTTGCGCGCTTCGGCGGACACCATGGTCGCCTTTGCCACCTCGATCAGGTTGTCCAGTTCGAGCGCCTCGACGCGGGCGGTATTCCAGACCTGCGACTTGTCCTTGATTTCCGTGTGCGCCACGGCCTTCTCGACCTCGACGATCTTCGCGACGCCCTCGACGAGCATGTCCTTGAAGCGGAAGACGCCGCAGTGCTTCTGCATCGTCCGCTGCAGTTCGAGGCGGCATTCATTGACACTGGCGCCACCAGTCTGCGTGTTGAGGCGGTTCAACCGCGCCAGGGTGCGATCGGCAAAATCGGCCGGCAAGTCCCGCAGGCCAATCTCGCCCGAGCGCAGATCGTCGATCACCGTATCGCCGGACGCCTTGCCGAACACCAGCAGGTCGAGCAGCGAATTCGTCCCCAGGCGATTGGCGCCATGCACCGAAGCGCAGGCAACTTCGCCGGCAGCGTAGAAGCCGCGCACCGGCGCGCCGTCGTCGCCGACGACCTGTCCCTTGTAGTTCGTCGGCACCCCGCCCATCTGATAGTGGCAGGTCGGCACCACCGGAATCGGTGCCTTGATCGGGTCGATGCCGGCGAACTGGATCGAGATCTCGCGAATCCCCGGCAGCCGCTTCATGATCGTTGCCGGGTCGAGGTGGGTGATGTCGAGCAGCACGAAATCCTTGTTCGGACCGCAGCCGCGGCCCTCGTTGATCTCGGTGACCATCGCCCGCGAGACGACGTCACGCGACGCGAGATCCTTGGCGTTGGGTGCGTAGCGCTCCATGAAGCGTTCGTTGGTCGAATTGCGCAGGATACCGCCTTCGCCGCGAACCCCTTCGGTGATCAGCACCCCGGCGCCGGCAACCCCGGTCGGGTGGAACTGCCAGAACTCCATGTCTTCCAGCGCGATGCCCGCGCGCGCCGCCATCCCGAGGCCGTCACCGGTGTTGATGAAGGCGTTGGTGGAAGAGTAGTAGATCCTGCCGGCGCCGCCGGTGGCAAAGACAGTCGCCTTGCTGTGGAAGGCGACGACCTCGCCGGTCTCCATCTCGAGCGCAATGACTCCGAGCACCTGCCCCGACTGGTCACGGATCAGATCGAGCGCCATCCACTCGACGAAGAACTGCGTGTTGGCACGCACGTTGCGCTGGTAGAGCGCGTGCAGCATCGCGTGGCCAGTGCGGTCGGCGGCGGCGCAGGCGCGGCGAACCGGCTTCTCGCCGAAGTTCGACATGTGGCCGCCGAACGGACGCTGATAGATCTTGCCTTCATCGGTACGGTCGAACGGCATGCCGAAATGCTCGAGCTCGACGACGACTTCCGGCGCCTTGCGACACATGTACTCGATTGCGTCCTGATCGCCGAGCCAGTCGGAGCCTTTGACGGTGTCATACATGTGCCAGTGCCAGTGGTCCTCCTCGGAGTTCCCGAGCGAGGCGGAGACGCCACCCTGAGCGGCGACGGTGTGCGAACGGGTCGGAAAGACCTTCGACAGGACCGCCGTCTTGAGACCGGCTTCAGACAGCTGGATCGCCGCCCGCAGGCCCGAACCCCCAGCACCAACGATCACGGCATCGAACTTGCGTACCGGTACGGATTGCTTGCTCACTTAAATTCTCCACAGAATCTGAAACGCCCAGCCGGCATAGCCGACGAGCACCGTCGCAGTCGCGATCATCAGCAGCAGACGCAAGCCGTCCGGCTTGATGTAGTCCATCCAGATGTCCCGGATACCGATCCAGGCATGGTAGAAGACGCTGACCAGGAAGAGGAAGGTGGCAAACCTCATGAAGCCGTTGGCAAAGACCGCGCGCCACGCTTCGAAGGAATCCGGCCCGATGGCGCCGACGACGACCAGGAAGATCAACGTGTAAACGGCCATGACGATGGCGGTCGCGCGCTGGATGATCCAGTCCTTGAGGCCGTAGTGTGCCCCGACGAGAATGCGATTTACCATAGCACTTTTGCTCCGATGATCAGCGTCAGGGCGATGCTGACGGCGAAAACGATCTTGCTCGAGAGGCGTGCCGCCTCGAGTTCAATCCCCTTGTGCAGGTCGAGCAACAGATAGCGGATGCCGGCGCAGAAGTGGTGCATGTAGAACCAGATCAGACCGAGGAGGACGATCTTGGCCAGCGGATGGCCCACCACCGCGCGCGCACCGGCATAGCTTTCCGGTGACGCGAGACTGCTCTGCAGCAGCCATAGGAGGAAGGGCAAGAGGAGAAACAGGGCTGCCCCGCTGATCCGGTGAATGATAGACAGGATACCCGGAAGCGGTAGCCTGATGGTTGGCAGGTCCAAGTTCTTTGGACGCCTTTTCTTGACTGCCATCTCTGCCATGAACGTCACCCCTCATGTGTAATGAGGCCGGATGCAGCACCCGACCCCCTCGATACCACGCGCGATTATAGAGTATCGACGCGTGCCTGACTCTCCCCGCATGCCGGCCGCAAGCCGTCAGCCAAGTTCGTTGTGATAATGATAATTGCGTGTCGAATAGAAACCGCGCCGCCATTCGACGGGCCGCGAACCATAGGTGAAGGTCACTCGTTCGACGAGCAGCAGCGGGCTGCCCTCACTGACCTGCAACAGCTCGGCGCTGACCCGGTCGGCGGCTATCGCCCGCAGGCGTTCGTCGGCACGGATCATGCGCACGCCATAGCGCGTCTCGAACAGGCTGTACAGTGACTCGCCGGAGCGCAGGGCGTCGAGCGACAGGTCGGGAAAGAGCTCGCTCGACAGATAGATCTCGTCGAAAACCACCGGTTCCTCGCCGAGCTTCAACAGGCGGCGAACGATGGTGATCGGTGCACCCGGCTCGAGCGCCAGCGTGCGTGCCACATCGGGACCAGCCTTGGCGCGCCAGCACTCGAGCGGCACGCTCTGCGACACCTGCAGTTCGCCCTGATTGGGGACGAGACGCAGGAAGCGGAAGGAAGACCCCGGGTCGCGGTGCGTCGCCACGAAGGTGCCCTTGCCCTGCTGGCGAACCAGCAGGTGCTCGGCCGCCATTTCGTCGATGGCCTTGCGCACGGTCCCCTGACTGACGCCGAAACGCGCCGCGAGTTCCGACTCGCTCGGGATCGGACTGCCCGGACCCCACTCGCCCGACTCCAGTTGGCGCAGGATCAGCTCCTTGATCTGCCGATACAGCGGACTGAAGGTGGGTGAATGCAGTGACGAAGACCGGCTCATGGCTCGCCATTTCAGCACAAATCGACGCTCGCGTCCATCCCGTTCGAACCCACCCATATCTTATATAAGACATAAGATATATTTGACACTGAAGAACCGGGGATCTTATCATGCACGCGATTTGCTGCCCCCGGCCACGAGCCGCCCGCGGGGCCAGGCCGATCGCCTTTCGTCCACTCACTGCAAATTTCTCACGACAGGAGCCGCATCATGTCCAAAGCCCCCATGCGCGTCGCGGTCACCGGCGCCGCCGGCCAGATTGGTTACAGCCTGCTTTTCCGGATCGCCTCCGGCGAAATGCTCGGCAAGGATCAACCGGTCATCCTCCAGCTGCTCGACCTGCCGCAAGCCCAGAAGGCCTGCCAGGGCGTGATGATGGAGCTCGAGGACTGCGCCTTCCCTCTGCTCGCCGGCATGCTCGCCACCGATGATCCGAACGTCGCCTTCAAGGACGCCGACGTCTGCCTGCTGGTCGGCGCAAGGCCACGCGGCCCGGGAATGGAGCGCGCCGATCTGCTGACCGCAAACGGTGCCATCTTCACCGTCCAGGGCAAGGCGATCGCCGAGAACGCCAGCGAGGACGTACGTGTTCTGGTCGTCGGCAACCCCTGCAACACCAATGCACTGATCGCCGGCAGCGCCGCGCGCAAGGTCGGCCGCACCAACCCGGCGAACTACCACGGCATGCTGCGGCTCGACCACAATCGCGCGCTGTCGCAGCTCGCCGCCAAGACCGGCCGCCCGGTTGCGAGCTTCAAGCAGCTCGTCGTCTGGGGCAATCACTCGCCGACGATGTACGCCGACTATCGCAACTGCACCTCGAACGGTGACAACGTCAAGGAACTGATCAACGATCCGGTGTGGAACAACGACACCTTCCTGCCGACGGTGGGCAAGCGTGGCGCGGCGATCATCGACGCCCGTGGCCTCTCGTCCGCCGCTTCGGCCGCCAACGCGGCGATCGACCACATGCGTGACTGGGTTCTCGGTTCCGACGAATGGGTGACCATGGGTGTCCCCTCCGACGGTTCCTACGACATCCCGGCAGGCATCGTCTTCGGCTTCCCGTGCGAGTGCACGGGCGGCGCGTTCAAGATCATCCAGGGAATCGCCATCGACGATTACTCGCGCGAGAAGCTGAACAAGACGCTCAAGGAACTGACCGAAGAGCGCGACGCGGTACAGCACATGCTGTAAGCGACAGCCGGCCGACTGTCAGCCGCGGCTCCGGCCGCGGTTTTTTTGCCGCCTGACCGCCGCCAGCGCGCGCTAGAATACCCGCTCGCCAACCCTTCCCTGCCGACCATCGATGCGTCACCCGAGCCAGGTTCTCTTCGCGGGCGAGAAGCCCTTCCCGATGCTGCCCGCCGTCGACCACTACGCGGGCTCCGAAAAGCTGATCGGCAAGGCGCTGCAGCTGCAGCGCGAGATCGGGCCGATCTTCGACCTCACCTGCGACTGCGAGGATGGTGCCGTCGCCGGCGCCGACGGCGAACACGCCGAGATGGTGGCCCGCGTCATCATGAGCGAGGACAACCGGCACGGCCGCGTCGGTGCACGCATCCACGACATCCGTCACCCCGCCTGGCAGCAGGACATCGAGATCATCGTCGGTGCGGCCGGGCGGCGGCTGGCCTTCCTGACGCTGCCCAAGGTCGGTGGTGTGGAAGACGTCCGCGAGCAGTTGCGCGTCGTGCAACGCGTCACCGCAGCCGCCGGCCTCGAACGGACGATCCCGCTGCATGTCCTGATCGAGACCCATGCGGCGCTGCGTGAGGCATGGCAGATAGCCGCCCTGCCCGCGGTCGAATCGCTCGATTTCGGCCTGATGGATTTCGTCAGCGCGCACCATGGCGCGATCCCCGGGTCGGCGATGAAAAGCCCGGGCCAGTTCGACCACCCATTGGTCGCCCGCGCCAAGTGCGAGATCGCCACCGCGGCGCTGGCCAATGGCGTCGTCCCTTCGCACAACGTCACCACCGAACTGCGCGACCTCGATCTCATCCACCAGGACGCGCTGCGGGCGCGCACCGAGTTCGGCTACCTGCGGATGTGGAGCATCCACCCGAACCAGATCGTGCCGATCTTCGAGGCGATGTGCCCCGACTTCTCGGAGGTCGAGGAAGCCGCCGCCATCCTCGCTGCCGCGCAGGACTGCGACTGGGGGCCGATCCAGCACCACGGCCGCTTGCACGACCGCGCCTCGTACCGCTACTACTGGGAACTGCTGGCGCGCGCCCGCGCCACCGGCATGCAGTTGCCGGAAGCCGCCCGACAGCGCTTCTTCGCCTGACACCATGAGCCTCGCGGCGCTGACGGCGCAGGTGATCGACTTTCGCGAGCAGCGCAATTGGGCCCAGTTCCACAGCCTGCGCAACCTCATCGTCTCGCTCAACCTCGAAGCAGCCGAACTGCTCGAACTGACGCAATGGAAGAGCGACGCCGAGGTCGACGCGCTGCCCGCGAGCGCCGCGACCGTCGGGGCGCTGCGCGACGAATGCGCCGACGTGCTGATCTACCTGTTGCTGATCGCCGAGCGCGCCGGCATCGACCTCGAGGAAGCGGCACGCGCCAAGCTGCTGAAAAACGCCGCGCGCTACCCGGTCGCGACCAGCTATGGCAGCAGCCGCAAGCACGGCCAGCTGCCGTCCGACGACGGCAACGACCAGCCCACGACCGCCTTCAGCGAGCCTCGCCCTCGAGCGTGAACGCGGCGCCGGCGTCCACCGCCAGCACCTGCCGCAGCCACGGCAGCGACTCCTGCAGCGTCGCCTGCAGCGTCCACGGCGGATTGATCACGAAGAGGCCGCTGCCGTGCATGCCGAAGCCGTCGGCAGCCGGCGTCCGCACGCGCAGGCTCACATGCAGCCACCTCGCGACCGGCAGGCGCTTCAGCCGTGGCGGCAGTTCGTGCGCTTCCAGCTTGTTCAGCAGCGGGTACCAGAGCAGGTAGCTGCCGCCGGGAAAACGCTGCAGGCTGTCCTTGAGTGCCAGCACGACGCGCTCGTAATCGCGCCGTTCCTCGTACGGTGGGTCGATCAGCACCAGCGCCCGCCGCGGCGGCGGCGGCAGCAGCGCCTTCAGGCCGGCGAAGCCATCCGCTGCATCGACCACCACCTGCCGGCGGCAGTCGTCGAAGTTCTCGCGCAGCCGCAGCACCTCGCGGCTGTGCAGCTCGCACAGCCGCAGCCGGTCCTGCGCACGCATCGTCCACAGCGCGAGGGTCGGCGAACCGGGGTAGATCTTCAGACGGCCGTCCGGGTTCGCCCGCCGCACGAGGTCGACGTAGTCGCCGACCGCCGGTGGCAGATCCTTGCGCTGCCAGAGGCGGCCGATGCCGTCGCGATGTTCGCCGAGCTTCTCTGCCGCGGGCGAATCGAGCGCGTAGCTGCCGGCGCCGGCGTGCGTGTCGATGTACCAGAACGCCTTGTCCTTCTGCGCCAGATGGCGGGCCATCTGCACCAGCACCACGTGCTTGAGGACATCGGCGTGGTTGCCGGCGTGAAAGGCATGGCGGTAACTCAGCACCGCCTATCGCCCCGCTCCGCTGAGAAAGACGGCGCCGTGCACCGGCAGCGAGTTCACTGGCCGGGAACCTGGATCTGGCCGTCGGTACTGAACTGGTAGTCGCGAAAGATGTGTTCGGCGTCGAGCAACTGGTAGCTGCCGTCGGGCAGACGGCGCGACGTATCCTTCAGCCGGTAGGCATAGTGACCGCAGGTCCAGCAGTCGAAGTTGCGCATCTGTGTGCACAGGCAGGTCTTGTCCTTCACCGAGATGCGCTTGACGCCGGGGTTGGCCGCCACCTCGCGATTGTAGGCGCTGATGTACGAGCAGTTGCCGGTACTGTCGAGCAGGTAGCCGTAGGCCTCACAGTTCGGCCGGATGCCGTCACCGATCGCCGGGCTGTTGCTCAGCATGCGCATCGGGTAGCCGGTGGGCGAGATCTGGTTGACCTCGATCTGGTCCTCGCTGGCGGCGAAATAGCGCTGCTTGACATCTTCCGGCAGGCCGCACTCGCGGGAGACGGTGAAGCGCGTCGCCACCTGCACTGCGGCGGCACCCTGGTCGAGGAACGAGACGGCGTCGCTGCCGGTGAAGATGCCGCCCGCCGGGATCAACGGAATGTCGAGTTGCTCCGCCTGCAGGTAGCCATGAATCTCCTTGAAGATCGTCGCCAGGTCGTACTGTGCCCAGTCCATGCCGAAACCGAGGTGGCCACCGGCCAGCGGTCCCTCGACGATGACGTAGTCGGGCAGACGGTTGCTGCGCGCCGTCTTGCGCAGGAAGAGCTGCAGCGCGCGCAGCGAGGAAACGATGATCCCCAGCTTGGCATCACGAAAACGCGGATGGTCCTCGATCAGCGCGAACGAGCCGAGATGCAGGCCGGCGGCCAGCGTGATGCCGTCGATGCCGGCGTCGAGCGCCGCCGCCATGCGCACACGCAGCGTTTCGCGCGGCGAATTCATCGTCAGCTTCTCCATGCAGTTCACGAAGATCAGGCCGTCACCGCGCTTCGCCTCCATCGTTCGCCCGATGTGCATGTGCGTCGCTTCGGCAAGCTGGCCGAGATCGAAGCGGACCACCGACTTGTCGGAGTTGGCGACGTTGAATTTGTACTGCTGCAGCTTGTCCTTGACGAACTTGGCGTTGAACCGTCGATCGGCGACGGTGTTGACCATCGCGTCGGAGATGTGGCCGATGCCGCCAAGCCGGGCTGCCTCGAGCGCCAGTTCGGCGGTCGAGATGTCCACTCCCATGCCGCCGATCACGATCGGCACGAGTTCCTTCGTGCCGAACCGCAAGCGAAAATCATCAACGCGCTTCATCCACTTCCTTCCCAAGCCGGGTCTGCGCCCCCACAGATCGGACTGCAGGCGATCATCGAAATGGCTCAAGGCCCGAATTATCGCTCATCGCGCGCGCGCGTGGCGCCCTGCGGCGCGTGAAATCACCGTCTTCAGGCGGCCCGTCGCGAATTCGCCACGCCCTGGCCGTCGCCATCCGGAGCGGCAGCCGGCGGCGTGTATGATGATGCCCTCAGCCATGCCGGACGAAAGGCGACGATGACCGACTGCAGCCACCCCGAGCCCGCCGCCGCCAGCACAGGCACGATCGGCATTCCCCGCCAGCAGCCATTCGATGCAGCGGCCTTCGAAAGAGCGGTCGTCGACCTGCTGCGCGCGTGCGGCATCGCCGCCGATGCCGAACACATGGGACGCACGCCGCAGCGCGTGCGCGAACTCTGGCAGCGCCGCCTGCTCGGCGGCTACGATCTCGATCCGGCGACCGCCCTCGGCGACGGCTTCGCCGACCAGCGCAGCGACCTCGTCATCGTCCGCGGCATCGCCGTGCATGGCGTCTGCCCGCACCACCTGGTACCGTTTCGCGGCGTCGCCCATGTCGCCTACCTGCCGGGTGGACGCCTGCACGGCTTCGGCCGCATCGCGCGCATGGTCGACGCCATCGGCCACCGCTTCACCTACCAGGAATGGATGACGCGCGACATCGCCGAGGCGCTGATGCGGCACGGCAGGGCGCGCGGCGCGGCCTGCGTCATCGAGGCCGAGCAGTTGTGCCTGCTGCTCGGCGAGGACCGGCGCGGTGACGAGCGCGTCATCACGCAGTCATTCTGCGGCGACTTCGAACGCTCGCCGCAGTGGCGCAGCGAGTTCCAGCGCGCCATCGCCGGCAGCCGCCGCCACGACTGAAGGCCGCGCCGCGGCAAGGCCCCGGCGGCTACGGCGGCGCGAAGCCCGCAGCCAGAAGCGACGGTCGCGCCGGCGGCGCTCAGTCGCGGAAGCGCGGCGGCCGCCGTTCGCGCATCGCCGCCATCGTCTCGTCGAGGTCGGCCGACATCAGCATCGCCGCGTTCCAGGTCGCGACATGGTTCAGGCCGTCGGCGACCGAATGGTCGCGGCCATAGTTGAGCATCTCCTTGGTGCCGCGAATCGCCAGCGGCGACTTGCCGGCGATGCCGCGGGCGATCTCGCGCACGCCGGCGAGCAACTCGTCGGGGCCGGCGAAGACGCGATTGACGAGACCGATGCGCTCCGCCTCGACGGCATCGACGCTGCGACCGGTGTAGGCGAGCTCGCGCGCGACGCCGTCGGCGATGAGTTTCGGCAGCCGCTGCAGCGTGCCGACGTCGGCGGTCATCCCGACATCGATCTCGCGCACCGAGAACTGCGCATCGGCGGCCGCGTACCGCATGTCGCAGCAGGTCACGAGATCGATCGCGCCACCGATGCAGGCACCGTGGATCGCCGCCAGCACCGGCTTGCGGCAACGCTCGACGCTCGTCAGGCAATCCTGCAGGTCGAGGATCAGCCGCCGCAGCGCCTCGCGGCTGCGCGCCGGGTCGGCGTCGGCAACCACCGCAGCGACGCTCGCCAGCATCGCCAGGTCGATGCCGGCGCAGAAATTGCGGCCGGCGCCGGCGAGCACGACGACGCGCACCGCCGGCGTCGCGTCCGCCCAGTTGCAGGCGATGCGCAGTTCCTGCCACATCGCCTCGTTGATCGCGTTCGAACGTTCCGGTCGATTGAGACGAAGCTCGGCAAGTCCCTCGTTCAACTCGACGGCAATCGTCGTCAGTTGCGGCATGGTCGTAGTCATCGCTTCTCCTGAAGATCACGCGCGTGGCTGGCAGGCGCGCTGCGCGCACCGGCGCCGGACGGCGGGCAACGCCGACGCAGTGTACCCGATCGGCGCACCCGAGCGGCGGCAGCCGCCGCCGCGAGTCGCGGAAAATGCGCGACAATCGCGTCCACTCCCGCCGTCCCGGACGCACGATGCCGCAGCACCTGCCGTCGACACTCGCCGCCCTGCCCTACGCGCCGCCAGCCGACGATGGCGTCGACATCGTGTACCGCGACGCGTCGCTGCTGCTGGTCAACAAGCCGGCTGGCCTGCTCGCCGTACCCGGCCGCGGCGACGGCAAGGACGACTGCCTGCTGCGGCGCGTGCAGGCGATCGTCGCCGACGCGCTGATCGTCCATCGCCTCGACCTGCACACCTCCGGCCTGCTGCTCCTGGCGCGCGGCCGCGAGATGCAGCGACGGCTCGCCGGTGACTTCGCCGCACGCCGGGTGCACAAGCGCTACCTGGCGGTGGTCTGCGGGCGCCTGCCGGCGGCGGGCGGCGCGATCGACCTGCCGCTCTCCGCCGACTGGCCGCAACGGCCACGGCAGCGGGTCGACCGGCTGGCCGGCAAACCGTCGCTCACCCGTTACCAGGTGCTCGGCCACGACCCCGCGAGCAACCGCTCGCGGCTGGCCCTCTTTCCCGAAACCGGCCGCACCCACCAGTTGCGCGTCCACCTGCAGGCTCTCGGCCATGCGATCGTCGGCGACCTGCTCTATGGCGACGCCAGCGGCGCCGGCGATGCCGGCCGGCTCCTGCTGCACGCCGACCAGTTGCGCTTCATCCATCCCGCCAGCGGCAGGCCGCTCTGCGTCGACTCGCCGGCGCCGTTCTGACGGCCGGCGCGGCGAGCGCCACGGCAGCGACCGTCACGGGCAGAGGTGTCCCTGTTCCAGCATGCGCTCGATGGCGTTCTCGCCATAGGCCTTCCAGAGCGCCGAATCCACCCGTGAGCGGATCTGCTGGCGGTGCGTTCCCAGCAACTCGCGCGCTGTCCTGTCGCGGTACAGGCGCACCACCACCTCGTAATTGCGGCAGCGGACGGTGTCGAACGGCGGCGAGACCAGCGACACCTCCTGCGCCTTGACCTCCGGGAAGCCCGGCGCCCGCAGTTCAGCGCCGGCTCGCAGCGGCTTGCGTCCATCGAGCTGGTTCTCGAACTCTGCCTCAAGGTAGGCACCGACCGGGACATCCGGGTGCACCCACAACTGCAGGACGAACGTGTGCAGCAGGCGCGACGATTGCCGCTCGTCGCAGGTGACGCCGGTACCCAACGTCCGCATGTATTGCGAGGTCGCATTCTCGAGCAACGGCTCGGGCGGGACGCCGCTCGCCTTGCCCGGCCACCGCGCCGCGTCGCGCTGCGCGCGCGCCGCTGCCGCCGCCGCGACCGCATGCCGTTCGCGTTCGGCCCGCTGCCGCGCTTCGTCGACCTGCCGTGAGGTCGGGGCTGGCGCACACGGAACCTCGGTAGCCGGTGCGTCGTCCGCCGGAACATCGGAAAAATGGACCTGGCCCTGCCTGTCCACCCACCGGTAGACCTTCTGCGCCAACGCCTGGCTGGCGAAAAGAAGGATCGCCACGGCTAGGAGCAGCCCGGATCGTCGCATGCCTCCCCCTGTCGAATCATCCAGCCGCCGGCTGCCGCCCCGGCCGGTCGCAGCGCCACAGCCGGCCGCACAGCGGCGCCCGTCGGCAGGCGTGCGGCAGCGACCCCGCCGATCCCCCAGCGTTGGCGCGACATGGATTCTCCTCCAGGACCCACCGGCCGGCAAGCGGCGGATCGTCGCCAGCACCCTGCTCCCGACGCGTCGCGACAGGCCGCCGCCGCCCGGCTATACTGCGCCCTCCCGCGCCCATGCCGACACCCTGCACCTGCCCGATGAACTTCGTGAACCATCCCCTCTGGCTGGTCGGCTTCCGCCCGTTCTTCGCCCTTGCCTGCCTCGCGGGCCTCAGCCTGCCGGTCGTCTGGACGCTGATCCTCGCCGGCACGATCGCGCCGCCGCCGGCGCCGTTCTCGCCCAGCCAGTGGCACGCGCACGAAATGTTCTTCGGCTTCGGCTGGGCGGTTCTCGGCGGCTTCCTGCTCACCGCCAGCAAGAACTGGGTGAAGGTCCGCGGCTACCACGGCCTGCCGCTGATCATCCTCGTCGCCGCCTGGCTGCTCGAGCGTGCCGGCATGTGGTTTGCGGGCGCGCTGCCGCCACTCGTCTTCCGCCTCGCGAGCAACCTCTTCCTCGCCGGCATCGTCGGCATGCTGTCGTGGACGCTGCTCCGCCACCGCGACACCGATTCGTTCCGCGACAACCATTTCTTCCTCATCATCCTGCCACTGTTCCTGGTCGCCAAGACCCTGCTGCTCGGCAGCGAATCGTTCGCGGCCGGCGCGGCGATGACGCTGGCGCTGTTCCGCGTCGCCTTCCTCGTCATGCTCGAGCGGACCGTCACCCAGTTCATGAAGAACGCGCTCGGCGCCGACATCCTGCGCAACCCGCTGCTCGATTCGTCGATCAAGCTGCTGGCCCTGCTGCTCGTCGCCGGCAGCCTGCTGCCGCCGGCCTTCAGCGCGGCGCTGTCGCTGCTGCTGGCGCTGCTGCTCGCCGTCCGCTTCGCCTTCTGGCAGCCGCAGCGGGCGCTGCGCCGGCTGGAAATCGGCATCATGTACCTCGGCTACCTGGCGATCGTCGCGCAACTCGTGCTGCAGGGAAGCGAACTGCTGGCGCCGCCGCCGTGGCTCGGCTCGCTCGCCACGCACGTGTTCACCTTCGGCGCCATGGGGCTGGTCATCCCGGCGATGCTGATCCGCATCTGCAAGGGCCATACCGGCCGGCCGCTGGTCTTCGACCGTCTCGATCGCAGCGTGCTCTGGATCATGATCGCCGGCTTCGTCATCCGCACAGTCCTGTCGCAGTTCGACCCCGGCCACTACCTCCTCTGGATCCAGCTCGCCGCCGCCTGCTGGTTCACCTGCTTCACCCTCCTCGCCTGGCGTTACATTCCCATTCTCGTCAAGCCACGGGCGGACGGCAGGGAGCACTGAGGCGATGGCGGCGCAAGGCCACGCCGGCTGCGCCCGGCAGGCAGACGCCGCGCCGCCGCTACACGCCCGACACCCGCCGCAACCGCAGCAACAGCAGAAGCGCCGCCACCCACACCGCCACCGGCAGCCATTCGAGCAGCGCTCCGGTGCCACCGCCACCGGCAGCCGCCAGGCTCAGCCGCGACATCGCCGCCACCGCCAGCGTCGCCATCAGCGCACCGGTGTGACGGCCGCTCTGCAGGGGATCGCCACGCTCGGCAGCGACGCCGATCGACGTGCAAAGGATGCAGCCCCAGAGCGCCCCGACGACGAACTGGCTCGGCAACAGGACGACCAATGAACCGGCGAGCGCTGCGCTGCCGAGTGCCAGCGCGCCGGCGGCCGCCGACCCTTGCAGCACCGCCAGCGCGCCGCGGGCGCGGACGAGCCGGCCGACCGCCAGCAGCCCGATGCTGAAGCCGGCCCAGAAGACCGGCAGCAGCCACGGCAGCAGCGCCGCGTCGGCCAGGCGCCTGAACTGCGCCGCCGAGTTGATCGCCGTATGCACCTGCTGGCCGAAGGCGAACAACAGCGCGATCAGCAGCAGGACACTCCAGCCGGCCGCCTGCGCCCGCCGGCCGCCGGCGACGTCCGCCGCGACCGCCACCGGCTGCGGCGGCGGCAGCGCCCGCTCGACGGCAACCAGCGCCAGCGCCGTCACGCCCACCGCCAGCGCGCTGAGTGCAAACGGCAGCGCCGGATCGACCCCCTTGAGGACGATCGCCAGGTACGGCGCCAGCGCCGAAGCGAGCGCCAGGCCGAGCAGCTGGATGCCGGCGAGCCGTGGCATCGCCGCGCGCGCGGCGTGCCGGGACAGCAGGACGTAGGGCGGCGCCCGCAGGGCTGCCGAAGCAGCGACCCAGACCGCGGTGGCGAACAGGAAGACGGCCGGCATCGCCGCCAGCCAGGGCAGCAGCAGCATCGCCGCCGCCGCCACGGCCGACAGCAGGACGAGCATCGCGCCGATCCGCCGCAACGCGGCGCGTGCCCGGTCGACGGCAACGCCGATCGACCAGTCGGCGAGCGCGAAGAGCAACTGGTCGGCCGCCAGCAGCCAGGGTAGGTGGCGCTTGTCCAACCCGCCGCGCGCCAGCAGTTCGGGCAGGAAGATGACGTAGACCACCCAGCCGAGCGAGAAGAAGAACTCGACGCCGGCAAGGAGCCAGGCGGCGCGGCTGGCAGCAGCGTCGCTGGAAGAACAGGTCGACGTGGTGGGCATGGCCGTCATCCTCGCAGCAAAAGCGCGCGAGGCCAAGAGTCCCGGCAACTGGTGGCGCGGCGGAGCGGGTTCCCGGCGGGCTACGGATCGGCATCGCTCGCCTGCCGCCGGAGGAGAATGATGTCCGGCACGCGCTGCGCGCGCGGCGGCTTGATCAGACCGGGTGGCGCCCAGGGCTTCTTCGGCACGTGCTCGCAGTGGGAGTCGAGCCCGTACAGATCAAGCTTTACCGAACTCCAGTAGTGCGTCTGGCGCCGGTCGGTGAGCCAATCCACCAAGCCGGCCTCGATCGGATCGTCGATCTGATGGTCGAAGCAGTTCCCTGGAGTTGGAGTTGCCCCTATCGGGTGGACAGGTTAGCGCTTGGTTTTCAAGCGGGTTGAGCCTCCTCGGGCGTAGGGTTATCCACGGCGCCGCCGCTGGCCCCTCTCAGGCCAGAGGCGAGCGGCGCGGTGGATAACCCGGGTTCGGGGCTGGCTGACTGCACAGAGTGGTGGTGTTTCTTTTCGTAGTTCATGGGTGACAGATAGCCGAGCGCGGAATGGCGCCGGCGCGGGTTGTACCAGCCTTCGATCCAGGTGAACACGGCCAGGCGAGCCTCGGTTTTGGTGCGGAAGGTGTTGCGGTCCAGCAGTTCGCATTCCAGACTGGCAAAGAAACTCTCCGCCATGGCGTTGTCGTAGGCATCGCCTACGGTGCCCATGGACGGCTGGATGCCCATTTCCCGGGAGCGCTTGCCGAAGGCCAGGGCGGAATACTGGCTGCCTTGGTCGCTGTGGTGGATCACCCCGTGGGGTTTGCGCGTGGCCACGGCCATGTTGAGCGCCGAAAGCACGAGTTCCGTGCGCATATGCTCGCCGATGGACCAACCGACGACCCGCCGGCTGAACACGTCCAGCACCATGGCCAAATAGATGAAGCCCTGCCAGGTCGGCACGTAGGTCATGTCGGCCACCCAAAGGCGATTGGGTGCGTCCGCCACGAACTGGCGCTTTACCAGATCGGGCGCCGGATCACGGTCCGGATCACGCCGGGTGGTGACCACGTAGCCACGGCGGCGGCTCACGCCCTGCAAGCCCGCCAGGCGCATCAGGCGGGCGACCCGCTTCTGGCTGACGGTCTCGCCTTGCTCCAGCAGTTCGGCCCGAACCCGGGGGCGGCCGTAGCTCCCGCCGGATTCCTTGTGGATCAGCCGGATACGCTCGGTCAGCACGGCATTCGCCACGGCGCGCGGGCTGGGCGCCCGCTGTCGCCAAGCATAGAAGCCGCTGACCGAGACACGCAGCACGCGGCACAGGGTACGCACGGGGAAGTCGGCCTGGCGCGCCATCACGAGTTCGAAGAGTTCGAGGTGGAACCTTCGCTCCTTCTGGCGAACCAGGCCGTAGCCTTTGCCAAGATGTCGCGCTCCATCTTCAGCTGCCGGTTCTCCCGGCGCAGCTTGGCCAGTTCAGCCCGCTCGGTACTGCTCAAGCCCTCCTTGCCAGGCAAGGGCTTGCCGGCGTCGCGGGCTGCTTGCGCCAGCCAATTGACAATGGTCTGGCTGGTCGGCCCGAACTCCCGAGACAACTCTTGCGGGCTTCGGCCAGCCTGCGCCAGTTCGATGATCTGTTGGCGAAACTCCGCCGGGTACGGTGGTCTGCTTTGCGGCATCTTGGACTCCTTGTTGCGTAAGCATCAGGTGTCCACCGAAAAGGGTCAACTCCAGAGGGCGATCATGCTGACCGATCCGGACAGCGGCGGCCGCTCAGAGCTTGGGCGGCTGATCGATCGCATCCGGGCGCGCAGCGTGCGAAGCTTGTGGCTGTTGGCAACGCCAGAGGGCAAGCAGCTCACTAAGGGAATGCTTCGCCTGCGTTTCACAGCAGCGCGCGAGGCTGCAGCAGGTCGAGCTGAAGAGTCCGCGGATCTCGTCCTGGCGGCACGCATCAGGCAGTTTCAGTTCCGTGACGCGCGCCCAAAAGCGGCCAGCGAAATGGCCCTGGACCACGCCAGCGACCTGCTTGGGCACAGCGACAAGCAGATCACCAAGGTCGTCTATCAGCGCGTCGGCAAACGGGTGAAACCAACAAAGTAGCCGGGGTTGCGGAAATGATTTCCGCAAGTTGCGGAAATGGGGCGATTTCCAGGCAATGACAAGCGGCAACAGACTTCGAAAAACTAACCAGTAATCAGCAGGTTACTGGCGGAGAGGGAGGGATTCGAACCCTCGGTAGGCTCACACCTACGCCTGATTTCGAGTCAGGTACATTCGGCCACTCTGCCACCTCTCCGTCGGGCGCGAATATTAGCACAGGAACGCCCGCATGCACCGGTCGCGAACCTGGCCGCTGGAACTTTTCTGCGCCGGCGCCCCTGGACGCCCGATCGCCAGGCTGGCGCTGCCGGCACGCACTGGCGACGCGGACCCGCTCACTTCGCCACGATCGTCGCGATGCCGCCAAAATACGGCCGCAATACCTCCGGAATGCTGATGCTGCCGTCGGCGTTCTGATGGTTCTCCATCACCGCCACGAGCGTGCGCCCGACAGCGAGCCCCGACCCGTTCAGGGTATGCACGAGTTCGGTCCGGTTGCGCTCGTTGCGATAGCGCGCCTGCATTCGCCTCGCCTGGAAAGCCTCGAAGTTGGAGCACGAGGAGATCTCGCGGTAGGCGTTCTGCGCCGGCAGCCAGACCTCGAGATCGTAGGTCTTGGCCGACGAGAAGCCCATGTCGCCGGTGCACAGGGTGACCCGCCGGTACGGCAGCTCGAGCAGTTCAAGGATGCGCTCGGCATGCCCGGTCAGCTCCTCGTGCGCCGACTGCGAGTCTGCCGGGGCAACGATCTGCACCAGCTCGACCTTGTCGAACTGGTGTTGGCGGATCATGCCGCGGGTATCGCGACCGTAGGAGCCGGCTTCCGAGCGGAAACAGGGCGTGTGGCAGACGAGCTTGAGCGGCATATCGGTCGCCGCCAGAATCTCGTTGCGAACGATGTTGGTGACCGGCACTTCGGCGGTCGGAATCAGGTACAGCGGCTCGGCGTCGGGACGTGGAATGCGGAACAGATCCTCCTCGAACTTGGGCAACTGGCCGGTCCCGGTCAGGCTGGCGGCGTTGACTAGGTAGGGCGAGTAGACTTCCTGATAGCCGTGTTCGGCGGTGTGCGTATCGAGCATGAACTGCGCAAGGACGCGGTGCAGGCGCGCCAGCGGACCGCGGATCAGGCAGAAGCGCGTGCCGGCGATCTTGGCGGCGGTGGCGAAGTCAAGCTGAGCCAGGGCTTCACCGAGGTCGACATGATCCCTGACGGGGAAATCGAAGCTGCGTGGTGTTCCCCAGCGCTTCATCTCGGCGTTGTCGGCATCGGATCGGCCGACCGGCACGCTCTCGTGCGGCGGATTGGGCAGCGTCGCCAGAAAATCGTCGAGTTCCTTCAGCAACCCGCCAAGTCGTGCCTCATTGGTGTCCAGCTCTTCCTTCAGCGCCGCCACCTGCTGCATCAGCGGCGCGGCATCCTCGCCCCGTGCCCTGAGCACGCCAACCTGTTTCGACAGACTGTTGCGCGTCGCCTGCAATTCCTGCGTACGTGTCTGCAGTAGTTTCCGCTCGCTCTCCAGCCGCTGAAAACCGGCACGGTCGAGGATGAAGCCGCGTGTCGCGAGCCGCTCGGCGACGGCATCGATGTTGTTGCGCAACAGCTGGATGTCAAGCATGCTCAGTCCTTGTCTTCTCTTGCCTGGCGATCGAGTTCGCGCAGGTGGGCGAGCTTTTCGCCGATCCGGATCTCGAGCCCACGCGCCACCGGCCGATACCATTCGACCGTCGGCATGCCCTGCGGGAAGTAACTCTCGCCGGCGGCATAGGCTTCCGGCTCGTCGTGCGCATAGCGATAGTCCCTGCCGTGGCCAAGGGTCTTCATCAGCCGCGTCGGCGCATTGCGCAAGTGGAGCGGCACCGGCCGCGAAGCATCGCTGCCGATGAAGCCGCGCGCGGCATTATACGCGAGGTAGCCGGCGTTCGACTTGGCTGCCATCGCCAGGTAGAGGACCGCCTGCGCCAGCGCCAGCTCGCCCTCGGGTGAGCCGAGACGTTCGAAGGTTTCGGCAGCGTCGAGTGCGATGCGCGCGGCACGCGGGTCGGCCAGACCGACGTCTTCCCAGGCCATGCGAACGATCCGCCGCGCCAGGTAACGCGGGTCGGCGCCGCCATCGAGCATCCGGCAGAACCAGTACAGAGCCGCATCCGGCGAGGAACCACGGACGGCCTTGTGCAGCGCCGAAATCTGGTCGAAGAAGGCGTCGCCCCCCTTGTCGAATCGCCGCAGGCTCTGCGCCATCGCCTGCTCGACGAAGGCACCGTCGATCGTCTGCGGCAGCACTTCCCTGCTCGCCGTGGCGAACTGTTCGATGACGTTCAGCAGTCGCCGGGCATCGCCATCGGCGAAGCCGATCAGCCGCACACGCGCCTCGTCGCTGACACTCGTGCCGGGCAACGCGTAGCGTAAGGCGCGTTCGAGGAGTTCGCCCATCTCTTCTGGCGACAGCGGCTGCAGGAGGTAGACCGCAGCGCGCGAGAGCAGCGCCGAGTTGAGCTCGAACGACGGATTCTCGGTCGTCGCACCGACGAACGTCAGCAACCCGCCTTCGACGTAGGGCAGGAAGGCGTCCTGCTGTGCCTTGTTGAAACGATGCACCTCGTCGACGAAGAGAATCGTCCGCCGGCCGCTGCGCGCACGGCCGACTTCGGCCCTGGCGACCGCCTCGCGTATGTCCCTGACTCCGGCAAGAACGGCCGAGAGGGCGATGAACTCGGCAGCGAAGGCATCCGCCATCAGGCGAGCCAGGGTCGTCTTGCCGACCCCGGGCGGCCCCCAGAGGATCATGCTGTGCGGCTGGCCGGACTGAAAGGCGACGGCGAGTGGCTTGCCCTCCCCGAGCAGGTGGGTCTGGCCGATCACTTCGGCCAGCGTCCGCGGCCGCAGCCGCTCAGCAAGCGGCACGTGCGTGTGCTCTTCGGTGGACAGGCCGGTCATTTCTCTTTCCCTTCAGGCAGCAAGCGACACGACCGACATCGGCCGGCAACCGAAGTCCGCCCGGACGGCCCGCGCAGCACGCATGTTAAGGGCTTTTTGCCGCCCGCCGACGATGACGGACGCCGGCGATCGCCCCGCCACGCGCCGCAAGCGTGCCGGCCGTTGGTGACGCGGCGCGGTCCGGGCCGCCGTTGGCGACACGATCGCGATCGTGAAATCCCGCACGGGCGCTTTCGCCGGGCAAGCGTATCGTCGCGGCATCGCTTCGAGCAATGATGACAGGAGGGATCGAGTTGAAGACCGAAAGAGTCCGCAGTGGCAGCGACCGGCGCCAGGTCGACCTCGGGCGGCCTGGCAGGCTCCCGGAACGTCGGCGGCAACCCGAGCGCCGGCTGCCGGAGCTGAGCGAAGCGACCGAGATCTCGTTCGAAGGCTTTCAGCTACTGCTCGCCGAGGCCAACGGACGCGCCGGCAAGCGGCGATCAGCCGTGCGCGGCTAAGCGACACCGCCCTTCGCGGACTGCGCTCGAGCGATGTTCCAGGCAGTGGCAAGACACCGCCTGCGCCGACAGGTCTACCAGAGTTGCGACGGAACGCTGCACCGCCGGCAAGCAACCAGGAGTCCAAGCTTCCGACCGGGTCCCCGCCCGGTCTTTTTTTTGCCTGCCGACAGGCCGCGGTGCCCGCAGGCGCCAACCGGCCCGGCCGTGCCGCCCGCTCAGGACTGCGCCAGCGGCGCGGGAGTGGCAAAGGCGTCGGTCACCGACTGCTCGAGCTCACTGAACGCTTCGCCAACGTAGTCGCTCAGGCGCTCGAGATGGGGTAGTTCATCGGTCGCGATGAGTCCGAAGAACAGTCGGCCGGCGTAGCTGAAAAGCGTGATGTTGAGCAGGTTGCCCGGTGGCAGGGTGCTGATCGGGTGCAGTTCCTCGATCCGCGCACCCTTGATGTAGAGATGATGCGCCGGACCGGGTACGTTCGAAACCAGGGTATTACCGTTCGCGGGCGGCAGACGGTCACTGAGATTGAGCTTTTCGGCGATGAGGCCGACCAGCGACGTGATCACCGTGTAGGACTCGATCGCCTCCGGCGCCACGCTGTCGATCAGCGTGCGCACGTTGCGCAACGAAAAGCCGATGTTGCGCAGGCGAACGTAGGGATCGTCGGTGGGCGCCGACAGTTCCACCTGCACGAAGCCGATCTTGTTGCCGCTCCCCTCGTCGCCCTCCCGCCGCAGGTTGACCGGCATCTGGATGGTGATTGGCGTCCGCAGCTTGACGCCCTCGTCGCGCAGGTAGCGATGCAAGGCCCCGTCGAGGCAGGTCAGCGCCACGTGATTCAGCGTCGAGCGCGTCCGCGAGCGAATCGCGTTGACCCGCTGCATGTCCACGCAGGCTGCCGCGAACTGGCGGCCGGCGGTCACCTGTCCGGTCAGTGGCGTGTTGCCGTCGGCGGCGAAAGGCAGCGAGATCGCGTTCTTCGTCAGGTTGACGCTCTCCAGCAGCATCATGGCAGCCAGACGGCCAACCCCGAGCACGCGCTTGCCAGCACCGAGCAGATCGCCGAGCAGCGAGGTCGCCAGTTTCTCCCGCTCGCGCTGCAGCCTGCGCTCCACCTGCCCGTGTCGAAGCGACCACAGCGGCCGCAGCGCGAGGTCGTCAGGGCTTTTCGACAGCGATTCTGCCGCCCAACGCATCATCGTCACGCCGTCGGCACAGGCATGGTGCATCTTCACGTACAGCGCGAAACGGGCGCCACTCAGCCCGTCGACGACGTGCAGTTGCCACAGCGGCCTTGAGCGGTCGAGCGTCGGCTGGTGCAACCCGGCGACCAACTGGTAAAGGTCGCGCTGGCTGTTCCTGCCACGCCGCAGGCGGCGGTAGAAGACGTGCTGCTCGAGATCGACCGCCTCCGCCTCACGCCAGGTCGGCATCGCCGTCAGCGAGAATTCGATCCGGCGATTGAAGGGTGGCTGGACATCGACACAGCCAAGCAGCTCTCGGTACAGATCGCTGGCGAAACTGCTCTTCGACCCGGCCGGCCGCTTGCAGATCATCAGTCCGCCCACGTGCTTTGGACTCTGTTCCGACTCGGCGATGAAGAAACCGAAATCGAGCAGGGACAGTTTGTTCATGGCGGTCTCCTTCGGGCTCATGCGGGAAAACGGTCAGCGCAGCGACCGGGCAACACCTTAGCACATACCCCTCCTGCAGAGGCCGGTGGCCATTCGTTTAGTGTGCTTCCTCTAGCGATGCCGGCTAGACTTCGCCGCGTTGGCTGGCAGACGGAAGGGTCACTCCAGCGACCGACGAAACGCCATTCCCCTCTTTGCGGGGGAGCCGCTGGCAGGTGGTCCTGCCTCTTCTTCGGCGTCGCCACGGGCGACAAGCAGCCAGGACCCTTCGGCAACCGCCGGAAATCCGGCAACCTCTTGGATCAAGGAGAAACAGATGAACATCCCGAACAGCAACACGATGGACCGCATCACGACCGAACAACTGCTGGCCCAGACCCGCGAAGCGCTGCGCAAGCTCTGGCTGTGCGGTCTTGGCGCCTACTCGCTGGCCACCCGGAGCAGCATGCAGACCTTCGAGACGCTCGTCCGCGAAGGCCAGGCGATGCGGCCGAAGGCCCGTCAGCAGATCGAGGAAACCTCGGCCGAACTGAAGAGCAGCGCAACGGCGACGATCGAACGGGGCGAGCAACTCGTTCGTGAGCGCTTCCTCAGACCGCTCGACTTCGTCATCCTCGCCACCCGGCGCGACATCGAGCAGCTCTCGCTGCGCGTCATCCAGCTCAGTGCCGAAGTCCAGAAACTGGCCGGCGGCAAGAGCAGGCAGCAGGAGAAGCCGGCGACCAGCGGCCAAGCATAAGCGATCGCCGGCAACGCCGGCGCGACGCGAACGGGTCGGTCATGCGCTCGTCCCCGGCCGGCTGCCGGGCGGCAGCCGACATCTCGGATCGGCGGCGGGGCGCGGGGCGGATCGCCCCGCGCCCCGCCGTCATTGCTGCACGACCTTCGCCGCCTCGCGCAGCAACCACTGCCGGAACGATTGCACCGGCGGGCGGTCGGCAACGGCTTCCGGCACCACCAGGTAGTAGGCCTGCGTCCGGCGAATGACGAGGTCGAAGGGCTGCACCAGCCGACCAGCCGCCACCTCGGCCTCGACCAGAGGCTGCGAGGCCAGTGCGATGCCGACACCATCGATCGCCGCCGACAGCACCAACCCCGAATCGCTGAAGTGTGTGCCGGCGTCCGGATCGATGCCGCTGACCCCGGCGAGATGCAACCATTCCGCCCAGGTCGGGCGATCGAGCAGCTCCATGATCGACTCGTCATGGAGAAGGTTGTGCCATCGGAGATCCGCCGGAACCTTCAGCGGGCGCATCGAGAACAGCAGGCGCGGACTGCAGACGACTCCATAGCGCGGCGAAAACAGGCGATCGACCCGGCAACCGTCGTACTGGCCGCGGCCGAAACGGATGAATACCTCCGTCTCGTCTTCACGCAGGTCGACCCGCGCCAGACCGGATACACGCCCGGAATCGCGTGCATCGATGGTCTCGATCGACGCCGACATGTGCAACTGGATCTCGGGATGCAGGGCAGTGAAGCCGGGCAGATGGCGGATCAGCCAGCGAGTGCCGAAGGCTGGCGGCGTCGTCAGCAACAGGCGCCCGCCCGGCTCGCGCCGATGGGTGCTCTCGATTGCGGCAGCGAAGCACTGCAGTCCTTCGCGCACCTTCGGCAACATCAGCCGGCCTTCGCGCGTCAGCTCCATGGCCCGCGTCAGCCGCCGGAACAACTCGAAGCCGAGGTACTCCTCGAGACCACGAATCTGGTGGCTGATCGCCGTCGGCGTTACCGACAGTTCGGCGGCGGCGTCCTTGAAACTCAGGTGCCGGGCCGCCGCCTCGAAGGCGCGCAATGAATTCAGCGGCGGAAGACGATAGGTCATATGGCTGAGATTTTCTCACCTGTTGCGTGATTATTGATCGTTTGCCGCCCTCCAGGCAAGCCGATACAGTGGCGACACCCTCTCGGCAAACCGGGAAACCAACCAGGACGAAACAAATGAAAACCGATCTTACCCGCGAACAGATGATGATGATGGTCGAACGTGCCCGCCACGAGCGGAGTATCGCCGCCGGCGACATGATCGCTGCCGGTACGCGCAGGACGCTGTCGGCTCTGGGCAGATGGACCGACAGGTTCCTGCACCTGCTGCTGATGTCGCCGACCGCCCGCCAGTGATCGCCGGAATGGCCTAGAATGGTCGTCTCGCACGACTACCAGACCACTGCCAGGCCATGCCACGAATCCGCATCGAACTGCCGGAACAGTTCGCCTTTTCGACCGACATCGCCCTCTACGTCGGCCACATGAATTACGGCGGGCATCTCGACAACGCGCTGCTGCTGTCGGTGGTGTCGGAGGCGCGCGCCCGCTTCTTCCGCTCGCTCGGCTACAGCGAACTGGATGTCGAGGGCCTCGGCATCGTCATTGCCGACGCTGCGCTGCAGTACCGGTCGGAAGCGTTCGCCGGCGAGGTCATGCAAGTCCGCATGACGGCGGCTGACTTCACCAGCAAGGGCTGCGACCTGCTCTGGTGCATGGTCGAGAAGTCCAGCGGGCGCGAAGTCGCCCGCGGCAAGACCGGCATCGTCTTCTTCGATTACCGGCTGCGGCAGGTGGCCGGCCTCCCCGAGCCCTTCCGCCTGCGCGCGACGGCGACGACCGGCGGCACCGCCTAGGCGGGCAGGTACTCGCGGCTCAGCCTTTTCTGCAGCGCCTGAACCTGCTTCAGCGACTCCCTGAGGATCAGTCGGTCGAGTTCGTGCAACTCGTCCGGGTTGACCCGGTTGGTTGCTGCCGTCGGCGGCGCAGCAGCCTGACGCCCCAGCCGCAGGCGCTGGATGTGCTGAAAGGCGTCGATCATTGCCGCCAGATCCTCGCCGGGAATGCCGCTTCTCTCCCCCGTGACGCGCAGTCGCTCGCCGGTATTGGTGTCGGGTATGCGCAGCGCCAGGGCGTAGATCCGTGCACTGTCGACGAAGGGGCGCGAACCGTGCTTCTTGAGGTCGATGGTGTGCGGAAACTCCTTGTCGCCGTCGTAGCGGAACCCCTTCCACCAGGTCAGCGGCGACTCCCAGTTGAGCGAGTTCTCGACCATCGCACGCATGAAGATCGGGTAGGATGCGGCCCTCTCGAGGAGCCACTCACGCAGGTGGTTGGCCAGCGAGTCCTGCCCGTAGAGTGGCCGCAAGTCGAAGAAGATGCTCGCGTTGACCAGGGCGTCAGGCTGCGGCTCGGTGAGCCAGCCGAGAAAGGCCGCCTGCCATTCGCTCGCGGACAGGCACCACTGCGGGTTGCTGGCCATGATCTTGCCCTTGCAGAGCGGAAAACCGCAGGCGTCGAGCGCTTCATTGACTGCCCGTGCAAAGGGAAGGAAGGCCGCCCGCAAAGCGGGCGCGTCTTCTTCCGACTCGGCAGCAAAGATCAGGCCATTGTCCTGGTCCGTGGCCAGTGTCTGCTCCAGTCTTCCTTCCGAACCGAAGACCAGCCAGCACCACGGTACGTAAGGCAGCTCGAAGTCGCCGGCGAGCAGTTCAATGACCTGCATCGTCAGCAGGTCGTTGAGCGAGGAGATCTGCTGGCAGAGCGTCTCCGCCACGACCCGTTCGCTGATGAGGCGGACGACGAAAGACCGGATCTCACCTGCCAGGGCCACCACCGTCGGCAGGTCGCGCGCGCCGAGGATCGCCCGCACGAGGTCTCCCTGCCGCATGCCCGGCAGCGAGTGGAGATCGGCTTGCGACACCAGGTTGAAGTAGCTGCCGTCGCCTTCGGTGAGCACCAGGTGATGCACGCCACGCCGCACCATCACAACGCTCGCCTGGTGCGCGCTGCAGTCGGCCGGAACGGTGATCAGGCCACCGGTCATCACCGATGCCACCGGCGCCTGCAGCTCGCAGCGCTCGAGAGCAATCCGCCGCAGCACGTCGTGCAGCGTGATGATTCCCAGCGGCACCCGGCCGCCTCCATCGACGACCACCACCGCGTCGGCACGCCGCTGGTCGAGGAGGAGCAGGGTCTCACGCACGCTGGCTGCCGGCGGGACCGTCAGCGCCTCGCCGCGAACGAGTGAGCGCAGCGAGACGTAGGGCGAAAACGGCACGGCGCTCGCTCGCGGCTCAATACCTGAGTCGGGCATGGAAGGTCTTCTGGCTCGCCTCGCGCGCTTGCCGCAGCGTGCGGATGCCCATCTCGGCCAGCAACGGCAGCATCTTCAGGAACACTTCACCGGTGACGATCGCATCACCGAGTGCCGTGTGCCGGCCGAACACCGAGACGCCGAGGCGTTCGGCGATCGCCTCCAGCCGGTGCGTCGTCTGGTTGCTGTGCAGAACCGCCGACAGCAGCAGGGTATCCAGTACCGGCTGCTCGAAGCGCACACCGGTCTGCTTTTCCTTGAGCTGCAGGAAGCGCATGTCGAAGGCGGCATTGTGCCCGACGAGTACGGTATCGGCACAAAAGGCATGGAATTTCGGCAACACGACATCGATCGTCGGCTGGCCGACGAGAAGTTCGCGTGTAATGCCGTGCACTTCGATCGACTGCGGCGACAGGCGGCATTGCGGATTGACCAGCTGGTCGAAACATTCGTGGCGAAGCAGGCGGCGATTGACGATCCGCGTCGCGCCGATCTGGATGATCTCGTCGCCCTGGGTTGGCTGCAGCCCGGTGGTCTCGGTGTCGAAGACGGTGTACGCGAGTTCCGACAGCAGGCGGTCGTCGAGTTCGTGACTGGCGGCCGACCAACCGAAGAGATCAAAATCGTAGAACTCGGGTCGCTCGCCCTCGGCAGCGGCGACGACCGCCCGCGGCAGGTCGGTCGGTGCGTCTGCGATCGGCAGCATGGTGCGGAAGAAGGCACGATGCGACACCCGTTCGCGCTGAAACCAGATGTCGCCATTGCAGCGCTCGACGACATCGGTGACGCTGAGCGGCGACACTTCGCCGGCAACCGACATCGGATCCTGCAACCAGCTCATCGCCGTTTCGTTGTTCATGAAGGTGCCCAGCCAGGACAGGTCCAGTTGCGCCAGTTGCGCGCTGCGTATCAGCGACAGGCGCACCTCGCGCACCGCGTACTCGTCCTGCAGGCGCCAGGCCAGATAGCGCAGCGCCTGAAACAGTCCGAAACCATCGACGCGCAGCCAGAGATCCTCATCGACGTTCTCGGTCTTGACCGCCAGCGCCCGCCGCTCGCCGGGCCGCCTCTCACCGATGCTCCGGGCGGCGACGACCAGCAGTTCGGCACCGCGCATCTCTTCGAGAAGCCAGCGCTCGCGCAGATCGTTGGAAAAAGCGCTGGCCGCGGTTTCAAACTGTGCCGACAGCTTTGCCGCCTCGTCATGGACCACCCGCAGAAAGCGGTCGCGCTGCTGCGCCGGCATGTCGGCGACCTCGGAGAGCATCTCCGCCGCCGCGCGGATGCTGCCCAACGGCCCACGCCCACCCTCGATCAGCGACTGGATCAGCGCATCGCGCCGCGCGTGCCGTTCGTTGCTGCTGGTCACATCCTCGAGCACGAGGACGAAACCGGTGATCGACAGCCCGCCGACCTGCGCATGGTGCGGACCGTGGCCACCGAGGACCGGCGACATGTGCGCGCGCAGCAGGCGACCAGCCGGCGTCGCGGTGACGAACTGTGCCGAACCGAGGAGTTGCCTGCTCTCCGTCTCGCCGAGTTCGCGGCTGGCCTGCTGCAGGCGCTCGAGCGCGTGCGTGATGAGTGCGCGATCGAATACCGTGTAGATCGAGCGGCCCAGCCCGAGCAGCTCGACGTGCCCGCCATCCGCGCCGGCCGCCAGTTCCTGCCTGGCGCGCTGGTTGTAGAGCAGGACACGCCCATCCAGGTTGCAGACGACGACGCTCTGGCTGAGGTCCGCCATCAGTGCCGCCAGCCGGCTCCGCTCTTCCTCGAGCGAGGCGCGCGCCTCGCGCACCCGCTCGGCGACATCGTTCTCCCTCGCCTCGCGCAGGGCTAGCAACTGATTGACCGCCTGCGCCAGTACCCGCAGTTCGGCCGCTCGCTGCTCGCCGACGCGCAGGCCGCCGTGTGCCAGGGTCGCCGTCACTTCTTCCGCCATGCGCAACGGCGAAGCGGCATAGAGATCATGCAGCTGGACCATCAGCCAAGCGACGAAGGCGCTGGCGAGCAGCAGCAGCACGACGAGGACGACGACGCGCTCCGCGGCCGACCTGCCGCTCCCGCTCTCGTCCGGCTCGCCCGCCAGCATGAGTGCCGCCGTCGCCCCCACCAGCAGGAGCATGAACAAGCTGGCAGCAACAACGGCCAGGATGAGCTTGCGACGCGCCGTCATCGCTCACATGCCGAGCAGCTTGCGCACCTCGGCCAGGAGTTCCTTGGTCGAGAACGGCTTCGTCATGTAGCCGTCGGCGCCCAGGCCGAGCCCCTTGCTCACCTCTGTGTCGCGACCCTTGGCGGTCAGCATCAGGATGCGCGTGCCGGCGAGATCAGGGTCGGCGCGCAGGGCCTGGCAGACGTCAAAGCCATTCATCTTCGGCATCATCACGTCGAGCAGCACGAGGTCAGGCCGCTCGCCGCGCACCTTCGCCAGGGCCTCCTCGCCATCGCCGGCGACGAGCACCTCGAAGCCCTCGCGGCGCAGCAGAAACTCGATCGAAATGACTATGTTTTGCTCGTCGTCGGCAATCAGTATTTTTCTGTTCATCAGCACTCCGCTCCTCTATCAACCACTCCTGCCGCCCTCGGCAGCCTGTTCCTGCTGCCCGGGCGCCGGCTCGTGCTGCGGGGCGAAGGGCAGGGTAAACAGGAAGGTCGCGCCCTCCCCCGGCACGCTCTCCACCCACAACCGACCGCCCAGATGCTCGACGATGCGCCGGCTGATCGGCAGTCCGAGGCCGGTACCTGCGGGCTTGGCGGTCATCGTGTCGCCAACCTGGCGGAACTTCTCGAAAATCAGTTCCTGATCCTGCGGTCGGATGCCCGGCCCGTTGTCGGTGACGCTCACCTGCAGTGCGTCAGCCAGCAGGCGCAACACGACGCGCACGCGCCCACTGCCTGGCGGCAGGAACTTGGCTGCGTTCGACAGCAGATTCAGCATCACCTGGATGAGGCGGTCGCGGTCACCCTGGATGAGCGGCAGATTATCGGGCAGATCGAGCTCGACGTGCGCCTCTTTCTCGCGAAAAAGCTGGCTCGTTGCCGCCACCGACTGCTCGATCACCTCCTTCAGATCGAGCTCGCAGGCGTTCCAGTCGGCCCGGCCGGACTCGATTTTTGCCAGATCGAGTGTCTGGTTGATCAGGCGGGTCAGGCGCTCGGTCTCACTGACGATGAGGCCGAGAAAACGCTCGCGGTCAGGCAGGTGCATCTTCGGATCGTCGCGCAGCAGTTCCGAGAAGGCGCGGATCGAGGTCAGCGGCGTACGCAACTCGTGCGTCACCGACGACATGATGTCATCCTTGACGCGATCGAGCTCCTGCAGGCGTTCGTTGGCCTCGCGCAGCTCGAGGGTCGCCGCCGTCAGCTCCCGCGACTTGCGCTCGAGCTCGCGGCTGTAGGTCCGCAACTGCGAAGCCTCGTCGAGAATGTGCATCACCTCTTCGATGCTCAGCGGCTCCTCCTTCGCCACCGAGGCCACCATGACCCGTGCCGAGGCACTGCCGATGGCGCCGGCGAGCAGCGACTCGGCAAACTGAACCAGGCGGGCGTCGGCCTCCAGCCTGTCGTCCTGCCGACCGCCCTGGCGACGGGCGTAGCCGGCAAACGCCACTTCCGCCCGCGCCGGACCGAGAAAGCGCCCGACCAGTTGCTGCAGGTCGCTGACCTTTGCCCGGCCGCGCCAGAGGACGGCGCCGATCGGCCCGGTCTCCTTCAGCGCATCGACGAAGACCGTCGCCTGCGTCGCCTCCGCGACCATCGGCGGTCGCAGCAGCGAGACGCCGACATAGGCACCGATGTTGGCAAGGAAGCTCCAGAACAGGCAATGCGAGATCTCGTCGATGCCGCCCAGTCCGAACAGCTGCTGCGGTCGCAGGAGGTCGATACCGAACAGCCCCTGCGTCAGGAAGTCGCCCGGCAGCCATCCCGACTTGGCGAAGGAGGGCAGCAGCAGCGTGTAGCCCCAGACGACGAAACCCGCCAGCAGCCCCGCCAGCGCACCGCCGCGCGTGCCGCCGCGCCAGTACATGCCGCCGATGATCGCCGGTGCGAACTGGGCCACGGCGGCAAAGCTGATGAGACCGATGGCGACCAGTGCATAGGCTTCGCCCGCCAGCCGGAAGTAGCAATAGCCGAGCAGCAGGATGAGCACGATGGCGCCGCGCCGGATCCCCAGCAGCAAACCCGAGAGGTCCTTCGACTCGGCCAGCGCGAGCCCCCGATGGCGCAGCAGAAGGGGCATCACGAGGTCATTGCAGACCATCGTCGACAGGGCGATGGTCTCGACGATCACCATCCCCGTACCGGCCGACAGGCCGCCGATGAACACCAGCAGCGCCAGCCCTTCCTGCCGCTGCGACATCGGCAGCGTCAGGACAAAGGTGTCGGCATCGACACCCTGGCCGGAGAAGTGCATGAGCCCGCCGAGAGCGATCGGCAGGACGAAGATGTTGATCAGCAGCAGGTAGAGCGGAAACAGCCAGGCAGCGCGCCTGAGGTGCGATTCATTGACGTTCTCGACGACGGCCACCTGGAACTGGCGCGGCAGGAAGAGCACCGCCAGCGCCGAGAGAACGATCAGCGAGAACCAGCCGGTGTAGCCCTGGCCGGAGGGAATCGCCGTGGCGAGGCGCTGCAGTTCGGCGTGCGTCGCCAGGTGTTCGAAGATGTCACCGAAACCGCCGTACAGCCCGTACGTGACGAAGACGCCCACGGCGACGAAAGCCACCAGCTTGACCCCGGACTCGAGGGCAATGGCGGCGACCATGCCTTCATGTCGCTCGGTGGCATCGAGGTGGCGAGTACCGAAGACGATGGTGAAGGCCGCCAGGATCAGCGCGATGTAGAAGCTGATGTCGGCCGCCACCGACATCGTCGGGCTGCGATGCGGCATGACGATGTGGGGATAGCTCAGCAGCAATCCGACCGTGCTCGAGACGGCCTTGAGCTGCAGCGCGATGTAGGGAACGATGCCGACGACGGCAATGATCGTCACCAACCCGCCGAGGAGATGGCTCTTGCCGTAGCGCGATGAAATGAAGTCGGCAATCGAGGTGATGCGATTCGCCTTGACGATGCGGATCATCTTCAGCAGGATGAACCAGCCGAGGGCCATCACCAGCGTCGGCCCGAGGTAGACGGGCAGGAATCCGATGCCCGAAACGGCCGCGCGCCCGACGCTGCCGTAGAAGGTCCATGTCGTGCAATACACGGCCATCGACAGGGCGTAGATCGTCGGACTGTCGATCAGCGATCGACCGCAGTCGGCGCGCCGGTCGCCCCACCAGGCGACGGCGAACAACAGGCCGAGGTAGAGCAGCGAGACGGCGATCAGGACCGGCGCTTGCAGCATTGTCGCCGCCTAGCCGGAACGGGCTTCGCTCGCCCACGCCATCAGCAAAATGACCAGAAACCAGGCGAAGAATATGTAGGCGAAGATCATCGGGATGTCGAAGATCTCGCTCGGTCGGTCGAAGACCGACAGCAGCGGATAGTTGAAGAGCACGCAGCCCGCGAGAAAGGTCGCGATCAGTCGATCCCTGCCGAGTATCCTGCGCTGCATCAGAGCCTCCTCGCCAATGACCATGCCGCTGCGTCTGCAGCGGCTCCGGTGGCACGCTGCCAGCGTCCAATCAGCCTGCGTCAACCGCTATACTGCCCGCCGTCCCCCCGCCGAGGAAAGATACCAGATGATCCGCCCCGCTCTAGAATGGCAGCCGCGCGTCGCCAACGACACCTACAGCGACATCTGTTACGACGCTGCCGAAGGCATCGCACGCATTGTCATCAATCGGCCCGAGCGGCGCAATGCCTTTCGCCCCGAAACCATCGAGCAACTGATGGATGCCATGCACCGGGCGCAGTTCGATCCCGGCATCGGCGTCATCATCCTCACCGGCGCCGGTCACCTCGCCTTCTGCTCTGGCGGCGACCAGCGCGTGCGTGGCGACGACGGGGGCTACCACGACGAGACAGGCATGCCGCGCCTCAACGTGCTCGATCTGCAGATGCAGATTCGCCGCTGCCCGAAGCCGGTGGTGGCGATGGTCGCCGGCTACGCGATCGGTGGCGGGCACGTGCTGCACCTCGTCTGCGATCTGACGATCGCCGCCGACAATGCCCGTTTCGGCCAGACCGGCCCGCGCGTAGGCAGTTTCGACGCCGGCCTCGGTGCCGGACTGATGGCGCGTACGATCGGCCTCAAGCGGGCGAAGGAGATCTGGCTGCTCTGCCGCCAGTACGACGCGGCAGCGGCGCTATCGATGGGCCTGGTCAACACCGTCGTTCCCCTCGCCGGGCTCGAGGAGGAGACCGTCCGCTGGTGTCGCGAGATGCTGCAGCTCTCGCCGATGGCACTGCGCATGATCAAGGCCGGCTTCAATGCCGACACCGACGGCCTCGCCGGGATCCAGGAACTGGCCGGCAACGCCACCGGCCTCTTCTACATGACCGCCGAAGGCCAGGAGGGACGCAACGCCTGGATCGAGAAAAGGAAGCCGGATTTCTCGCGCTACCGCCGGCGGCCCTGAGCGCTGTCGGCGTCACCGCTGCAGCGGCGCCCAGGGCTCCCCCCGCACCTGCAGCGCAGCGATCGCAGCCACTTTCACCGGCCCGCCGGAACGCTGATGAAGCTCGCCGCAGCCACCCTCCACCCCTATCGCCTGCCGCTGCGTGCACGCTGGCTGACGGCGGGCGCCAGCCTCGGCGAGCGTTGCGGCTGGCTGCTGTGCCTGCAGGACGACACCGGCCGCCGCGGCTACGGCGAATGCGCTCCGCTGCCGGACGGCGGCACCGAATCCGCCGCGACGGCGGTCGATGCGCTGCAATCCCTGCTGCCGCCGCTGCTCGGCCGCACTGCCCGGGAGGCGCTGCGGCAACTCGGACCCGGCAGCGGCAGCCGGATGCCGGCAGCGCGCTGTGCCGTCGAAACGGCGCTCCTCGACCTGCTGGCGCAGGATTCCGGCATTCCGCTCGCTGCCTATCTCAACGGCGCCCGGCTGCGGCCGGCAGCGGGCGCCCCGCCACCGCCGCCGATACGGCTCAACGCAGCCTGCGGCAGCCTGGCGGGACTCTGCGAGGACGACATTCGCGCCGCCTGCAGCGCCGGCTTCGAGGTCCTCAAGCTGAAGCTCGGGGTGCTCGCGATCGATGAGGAAGTCGCTCTTCTGCGGCAACTCGCCACCGTCCTGCCGCCCGCCTGCCAGCTGCGCCTCGACGCCAACCGGGCCTGGCCCGCGGCGACCGCAGCCCGCTTCCTGAACGCCTGCGCCGATCTGCCGATCGAGACGGTCGAGGAACCTCTGGCCACCCCGGACATCGAGCGGCTGCAGGCGCTGCAGGACGGTACGAAGATCGCCATCGCGGTCGACGAGTCGATTCGGGACCTCGACGGTCACGCCCTCCTCGCCCGGCGAGCGGTACGCCGGCTGGTGATCAAGCCGCCGCGCCACGGTGGCCTGCTGCCGGCACTGGCGCTGGCGCGCCGCGCGGGCGGCGCCGGCATCGAATGCATCGTCACCAGCAGCCTCGACAGCGCCTGCGGCGTCACTGCTGCCGCCCACCTCGCGGCCGCGCTCGACAATCGCCTGGCACACGGTCTCGCGACCTCGACCTGGCTGAGCGAGGACACCGGATCGCCGCCGATCATCGGCAGCGGCCAACTGCTGCTCGACGCATCGCCCGGGCTCGGCTTCGTTCCCGACCGGACGAGGCTTTTCGTTGCGCCCGCTGGGTTATACTGTCGATAATTACAGTGACCGAGGAGACGGCCTTGTCGACGACACGGGCAGACAGGCTGCCGCAGGAGCGGGTGGCAGGATGCGCGCCGGCCGGCAACGCGGCATGTGGACAGCGGGCTGACGATGCCAATCCCGGATGACGGCTGCCGCGCCGCCACCGGCGACCCGCTCGCGCAACTCAACCCGGCACAGCGGGCTGCGGCCGGCTTCGGCATCGGCGTGCGCGGCAGCGGCGACCAGCGGCATCCGCCCCTGCTGGTCATCGCCGGAGCCGGCTCGGGCAAGACGAGCACGCTGGCGCACCGCGTCGCGCAGCTCATCGACTGCGGCGTCGACCCCGGCCGGCTGCTGCTCCTCACCTTCTCGCGCCGCGCCGCCGGCGAAATGACCCGCCGCGTCGGGCGGCTCCTCAACCGACATGCGGCAGGCACGCCGTCACTGCCATGGGCGGGGACCTTTCACGGCATCGCTGCCCGCCTGCTGCGCGAGTACGCGGCACGGGTCGGCATCGACCCATGCTTCACCATCCACGACCGCCAGGATTCGGCCGACCTGCTGAACCTCGCCCGCCACGGCCTCGGTTTCTCGGCCAGGGAGAAGCGCTTCCCGCTGAAGAGCACCTGTCTCGCGATCTACTCGGCCGTGCTGAATACGCAGACGAGCCTCGGCGAAGTGCTGCAGACAAGCTTTCCGTGGTGCGCCGAGTGGCAAGCCGAGCTGAAACGCCTCTTCCGCGAATACGTGCTCAGCAAACAGGCACAGCAGGTACTCGATTTCGATGACCTGCTGCTCTACTGGGCGCAGATGGTCGGCGAAGCGGGACTCGGACACGAGATCGGCAATCGCTTCAGCCACGTCCTGGTGGACGAGTATCAGGATACCAACCGCCTGCAGGCGGCGATCCTGCTGGCGATGAAACCTGACGGCCGCGGCCTGACCGTCGTCGGCGACGACGCCCAGTCGATCTACGCCTTTCGCGGCGCGACCGTGCGCAACATCCTCGAGTTCCCGCAGCACTTCGCGCCACCGGCACAGGTGCTGACGCTCGACCGCAACTACCGGTCGACGCAACCGATCCTCGACGCCGCCAACCGGGTCATCGCGCTTGCCGCCGAGCGCTTCAGCAAGGATCTGTGGAGCGAGCGCAGCGCCGGCGAGAAGCCACGGCTGGTCGCCGTACGCGACGAGGCCGACCAGGCGACCTACGTCGTCGAGCAGGTTCTCGCGCAGCGCGAGGCAGGCGTCCGCCTGAAGTCGCAGGCAGTCCTGTTCCGCACCGCGCAGCACAGCGTCCGCGTCGAGATCGAACTGCGGCGGCGCAACGTTCCCTTCGTCAAGTTTGGCGGCCTCAAATTCCTCGAAGCAGCGCACATCAAGGACGTCCTGGCCATACTTCGCTGGGCGCAGAACCGGCGTGACCGCCTGGCCGGCTTTCGCGCCATGCAACTGGTGGCCGGAATCGGCCCGAAAAGCGCCAGCCGGGTGCTCGACAACATCGCTGCCGCAGCGCCAGGCTGCCTGCTGCTCGAAGAGCAACCCGTACCTGAGGCGGCGCGGCCTGCCTGGCGCGAGTTCGCCGGCCTGATCGCCAGTTGCAGCCCGGGAGGGGCGCCGTGGCCGGCGGCCTGCGAGCAGCTCTGCCGCTGGTACCAGGAGCAGCTCGAGCGTCTGCACGAAGACCCGCTGCTGCGACAGACGGACATCGAACAGCTGGCGCTGATCGCTGCAACCTACCCAAGTGCCGAGCGCTTCCTCACCGAACTGGTGCTCGACCCGCCCGCGGCCAGCAGCGACGGGGCCGGCCCGCCGCTGCTCGATGAAGACTATCTGATCCTGTCCACGGTCCACTCCGCCAAGGGGCAGGAGTGGACGGCGGTATTCGTCCTCAATGCCGTCGATGGCTGCATCCCGTCGGACATGGCGACCGGCTCGACTGCGGCGATCGAGGAGGAGCGACGGCTGCTCTATGTCGCCATGACGCGGGCGCGGACGCACCTCGAGCTGATCCTGCCGCAACGTTTCCACGTCACGCAACAGGCCGCCCTCGGTGACCGGCACGTCCATGCCGCGCGCACGCGTTTCATCCCGCATGCACTGCTGCCCGATTACCAACAGCTTTCCTGGCCACCTCCGGCCGCCACAGCGCCGCCCGCCAATCCCCAGGCGCGCCAGGAAGTGTTCGACCTGACGGCGCGGATGCGCGCGATGTGGCAATGAACGGGCGGCGCGCTCGCCTCAGGCGGCCTGACGCTCCGCGGCAGCGTTGACCTCCTGCCGCAGCACGTCGGCAAAATTCTGGCCGATCTGGGTCAGCGATTGCACCTGCTGCAACAACTTGTCCTCGACATGCTGCAGTTCGTCGATCCGCTGTTCCAGCGTATCGGTCGCCTGATGGATCCGCTTGATGCTCTCGAGGCGCCTCTTGAGATGAATCTGGTGCTCGCGGATCTGGATCTCGAGCGGCGCCATAACCGCCTTCAGCCATGATTCGGCGTCACGGTTGGCGCGCTCGAAGGTCTTGCGCACCTGCACCGCCACCTCTTCGAAGAAGCGCTGCACCAACTGGCTCTTCTCATGCACCAGCAGCTGGAACATGCTGCTGACGTGCGTCTGGCACCAGGCGTCGAGACGGTCGATCTCCTTCTCGTAGCGCAGCAGCGAGAAGCCGACCGGCGTCCCCAGCTTGAGGCCGTGCTCGACCGAGAACTTCTTGTGGATCGCCTCCATCATGGTCGTGATCTCCCTGACGTCTGCTTCCGAGCGCCCCAGGTTGCCGCGCGCCTCGTTGAAATAGTGCGCCATCGCCGCAGCCAGTGTCTTCGAGAACGTGGCCTTGGCCATTGCCTCGCGCGTCGACGTGCTCAGCAGGCGCATCGAATCGAGCCCGAGGTGCGCGAACAGGTTGTTGGTCAACTGCGAAAAGACGCTGCGCACCGCATAGTAGCGCTGCAGGCCGGACTCGAACTCCTCCTTCTCGACGCGCACCTTGCCCATCATGTACTCGACGACACCCCTGTTCTTGCCGCGCAGTTCGGTCAGTTCGCTGAGCTGCTCGTGCAGCCCGGAAAGACGCGAGTCGAGCAGGCTGCGCGTGCGCTGGAAGCAGTCGGCGAAGTCGGCGTCGATGCCATCGCGAACGATCTCCTGCTTGGCTGGAATCAGCTCCTGCGAGAGGGCGGTCTCCAGTTCTCCCAGACGGCTGCGCTGCAGCAGTTCGCCGTCGCCGTTGATCTTCGCAACCAGAGCCTTCTGCGCCGACACGGGGAAGATCTGGTCCTCCGCCAGATCGAGCGTCCAGGCACAGGTATCGACCTGCCGGCAGATCTCGGCGCTGACCTCCTGCGCCGACTTGAGTTCGTCCCACAGGGTGTCGATCTTGTTGAGAACTACGATGCGACCCTTGCTGCGGCCGCCAGCCGACGCGATGTGCTCGCGCCAGACCGTCAGGTCGGACTGGGTGACGCCGGTATCGGCAGCCAGGATGAACAACACCGCATGCGCGTTCGGCAACAGCGACAGGGTCAGTTCGGGTTCGGTACCGATGGCATTGAGGCCGGGCGTGTCGAGAATCACCAGCCCCTGCTCAAGCAGCGGATGCGGGAAATTGATCACCGCGTGCCGCCAGCGGGGAATCTCGACACAACCGTCTTCACCGCGTCGCAACAGCTCGGAGTCGCCTTCGGCAAGCGTGAAACCGAGGTTCTCGGCAACTGCCGGCGGTACCCGGATGACGTCGCTGACGTGCCGCAGCGCCTCCTGCATGGCTTCGGCGGAGGTGGTGTCGATCGGCACGATCCGCCACTCGTCGGCAAATCGCTTGTACTCACTGATGCTGGTCTTCCCTTCCCGGGTCTCGATCGGCAGCAACTCGATCGACGGCGGCTTGCTCCGGTCGAACAGCAGCTCGGTCGGACACATCGTCGTCCGGCCGGCGGTCGAAGGCAGAACACGGTTGCCGTAGCCGGCAAAGAAGATGGCGTTGATCAGTTCCGATTTGCCGCGCGAGAACTCGGCGACGAATGCCACCTGCAGACGGTCCTCGCGCAGCTTGTCGAGCAGGCGGGCGATGCGACGGTCCGTCTGCGCATCGTTCAGCTCGTGGTCGAGCAACCAGCCCGAGAACTTCCCGATGATCTCCGAGACCCGCGCGCGCCATTCGCTGTAGGCGGCAAAGTGTTGGGCAAGCGTCATGGCAGTTCCCAGGACAATGTCGGTGGCGGCACTCTATCACAAAGTCGTCGCGCGTCCCCGTCAGGCCGCGGCCCCCTGCAGCTCCCTCAACGCTGACAGTGTGGACAATAGAAGCTCGAGCGGCCACCCTGCCGGATCATCCGCACCGGCCCGCCACAACCCGGGCAGGGCTCGCCCGCGCGATCATAGACGGCGCACGAAAGCTGGAAGCAGCCGGCGCCGCCATCACTGTGGACGTAGTCGCGCACGCTGCTGCCGCCAGCGGCGATCGCCGCCGACAGGGTCGACTGCACGGCTGCCGCCAGCACCCGATAGCGCGCATGGCTGATGCGGTTGGCCGTGCGTCGCGGCGCGATGCCGGCCAGATGGAGGCTCTCGGCGGCATAGATGTTGCCGATGCCGACCACCAGGCGACTGTCCATCAGCAGCGGCTTGATCGGCACGCGGCGCCGGCGCGTCGCGGCGTACAGCCAGTCACCATCGAAGTCGGCGGACAGGGGCTCGATGCCGAGCCCGGCCAACAGCGGATGCGTCTCGACCTGCTCACCTTCATGCCAGAGCAGCGCCCCGAAACGCCGCGGGTCACGCAGGCGAAGAACGTTGTCGGCGAAGAGCAGGTCGAAGTGATCGTGCGCCTGCGGCGGCGTCGCCGGTGGCACCAGACGCAGGCTGCCGGACATCCCAAGGTGCAGGATCAGCCAGCCGCCGCCATCACCGCTCTGGCAGTCGAACAGCAGATACTTGCCGCGGCGCCGGATCGTCTCGACACGCAGGCCGGCGAGGCGCGCCTCGAGACCGGAGGGAATCTCGTGCCGCAGCCGTGGCGTTCGCACGACGGCGCCGGCAATTCGTTGCTGTGACAGGAAGGGAAGCAATCCCTGCCGACTGACTTCGACTTCGGGGAGTTCCGGCATTGCTGCGACCACGAAAAGTCCATAACATGCGCGAACGGATTATGACGCAAAGCGGGCGTCGATTCGTGCAACCCTCTGCGTCAGGCAAGGAAAAAATGAAAGCGATCACCCCAAGCGTCCTCTGCGCTGCCTTGGCGCTCAGCGGCAGCATTCCTGCGCTGGCTGCCGAAGAAGCGGCCATCGCCCGGCAGGCTGCCGCATCGGTCCGTCAGACCCGCAAGGCACCGCCGTCGGCACCGCAGCCCGACGAAAAGGACTACAGCGGCCTCAGCGGACAGGTGGTCTACCAGGCACTGCTCGCCGAAGTCGCCCTGCAGCGCGGCAAGAGCGAGTTTGCGAGCGACGCCTATGCCGACCTCGCGCGTCGTACGCGTGACCCGGCGATCATTGCCCGCGCCGTTGAAGTGGCCGGGCAGGCGCGGCGGGTCGAACTCGTCCTCGCCCTCGCACGCCTGTGGATCGAGGTCGAACCGGGCTCGCAGCGCGCGCAGCAGGTGCTGGTCGGCGTGCAGATCATGAGCAACCGGCTCGACGGCCTCGCACCGCAGTTGATCAGCATGCTGCAGAAGGACCCTGCCGCCCTGCCGGCAAACCTCGTGGCGCTCAACCGGATGTTTGCCCGCAGTCCCGATCGCCAGGCGGTCCTGGCGCTGGTCAGCGAGGTCTGCGCTCCCTTCTTCGGCCTCGCCGAAGCGCACTATGCGGTGGCCATTGCCGCCAGCACCGCCGGCCAGCAGGCACGCGCACTCACCGAAGCGCGGCAGGCGCTCGAGCTGCGTTCCGACTGGGAAGCGGCAGCGTTGCTCGAAGCGCAGATACTTGCCCAGCAATCGCCGGCGGCGGCGATCACCGCGTTGCAGGGCTTCCTCGCCCGCCATCCGAAGTCGCCGGACGCGCAACTGCAACTCGCACGGCTGCTGGTCGGCGAAAAGCGCTACAGCGAGGCCAGGCGCCACTTCGACCAGTTGCTCCTCAGTCATCCGAACAACCCGGACGTGGTCTTCCCGGTCGCCCTTCTGGCGCTGCAGGAGAACGACGTCGCGCTCGCCGAGAAGCAGCTCAAGCACCTGCTGACGCTCGACCTGCAAAACAGAAGCGCGCCCTACTACTACCTTGGCCAGATTGCCGAAGACGGCCAGCGGCCCGACGAAGCACTCGCCTACTACGGCCAGGTTGGCCCGGGGGAGCAGTACCTGCCGGCGCAGTTGCGCAGCGCCGGGATCGTCGCCCGCTCCGGCAAGCTCGACGAGGCCCGCAGCCTGCTGCAGCAGGCGGCCACCAGCCGGCCCGAACTGCGGGTGCAGCTGGTGATCGCCGAAGCCGCGCTGCTGCGCGAAGCGAAACATACCGAGGCGGCGCTGGCAGTCCTCGAGCGCGAACTGCAACGGCAACCGCAGCAGCCCGAGTTGCTGTACGAATCGGCGTTGCTGTCCGAAAGACTGGGCAGGATGGAGGTCGTCGAGACCCGCCTGCGCAAACTGATCGAACTGCAACCGGACAGTGCGCAGGCCTACAACGCGCTCGGCTACTCCTACGCCGACCGCAACATCCGTCTCGCCGAGGCGCGGCAACTGATCGAAAAGGCGCTGCAACTCGCACCCAACGACGGCTACATCCTCGACAGCATGGGTTGGGTCCTGTACCGGCAGGGTGACCTGGAAGGCGCCCTCACCTACCTGCAGCGCGCGCTCGCACAGCGTCAGGATGCGGAGATCGCCGCCCACCTCGGCGAGGTCCTGTGGACCCTCGGCCGCAAGCACGAGGCGCAGCGGATCATGCTCGAAGCGCAGAAGAAGGACCCGACCCACGAGGCCCTCAACGAGGCGATCAGGAAGTTCAGCCCGTGAGCCGGCGCAGCGCCTCGTCGTCCGGCAAACTCGAGGCCCCGCGCCGCCATCTCGGGCTGCTCCTGACGGCAGTCGCGCTGGCCGCCTGCAGCAGCCAGCCAGCGCTCCGACAGGACCGACCGGCGGCCCTGCAGCGCGACCGGTTGCAGGACTTCGTCCTGGTCGGCCGCTTCACGTTGCGTCATGTGACCCAGAACTACGCTGGACGGATCGAGTGGCAGCATGCCGGCGGACGCGACACGCTGCTGCTGGCGTCGCCGTTCGGACAGGGCATCGCCGAGATCACTGGCGACGCCAAGGGCGCCCGCCTGCGCAGCAGCGACGGCAGCGAGCAAGTTGCGGCGAGCAGCGACGAGCTCTTGCTGACCGTCCTCGGCTACCCGGTCAGCCTCGGCAGACTGCTCGCCTGGCTGCGTGGCAGCGATGGCGGCAACGGCCGTTTCGAGCACGACACGCTGGGCCGTCCGTTGCGCCTGCAGCACGAGGACTGGCGAATCGCCTACGAGTACGACGACGACGCGCCACAGGCGCTGCCCGGTCGGCTGTTCGTCGAACGGGAAGGCGGTTTCGTGCTGCGCCTGCGCATCGACGAGTGGCGCTTGCCCGGCGCGGCGGATGCTCCGCAGTAAACCCGCCACCGGCTGCCGCTGGGCCTGGGACAGCAGCTTCCCGGCACCAGCCAAGCTTAACCTGTTGCTGCGCGTGGTCGGCCGACGCAGTGATGGCTATCACCTGCTGCAGACCGTCTTCCGCTTTCTCGAGCACGCGGACCGACTGCATTTCTCGCCGCGCGGCGACGCTGCGGTACGGCTCGCCACACCGTTGCCAGGAGTGCCCCCCGAGAACGATCTCAGCGTCCGCGCCGCGCGCCTCCTGCAGGCCGCGAGCGGCTGCCGCCGAGGCGTCGACATCCGCATCGAGAAACACCTGCCACTCGGTGGCGGCCTTGGTGGCGGCAGCTCCGATGCCGCCACCGTACTGCTCGCCCTCAATCATCTCTGGCAGCTCGGCCTGCCGCGTAAGCGCCTGCAGGAACTCGGCCTGACTCTCGGCGCCGACGTGCCGGCCTTCGTTTTTGGCCACAACGCCTTCGCCGAGGGAGTCGGCGAAGCGCTGCAGGCGGTCGAACTGCCGCCGCGCTGGTATGTCGTCGTCGAACCGCCGGTGCAGGTGCCGACCGCAAGCATCTTTGCCGCCCCCGAGCTGCGCCGCGACTCGCCGCCAATCGACGCCGGCGACTGGCGCCCGGACGACATCGGCAATGACCTCGAGGCGGTCGCCTGCGCCCACTTCCCGGCCGTCGCCGAATGTCTCCACCAGCTGTCCGCGGCGGCGGCCCCGGCGCGCGCGCGCATGACCGGTTCCGGCGCCTGTGTCTTCGCCGAATTCGGCAGCGCGGAACAGGCGGCGGCAGCGCTGCGGCGCCTGCCGCCGGGGCTGCGTGCCTGGGCAAGCGCAGGCGCCGGCGCCCACCCGCTGCGCGAGCTGGCGCACTGACGTCGCTTTGATGGCCCGCCGCGCCGCCACCCTCCCGCGGCCGGCCGGCACCGGCTCCGGCTCGTCGGTCGGCGCCCTTTTTTTCCTGACGAATCCCCGCTATAATGCGCGCCTCGTCCGCCATCAGGGCGTTGCGAGAGACCGCTGGGGAGTCGCCAAGTTGGTCAAGGCACCGGATTTTGATTCCGGCATTCGAAGGTTCGAATCCTTCTTCCCCAGCCATTCGATTTCTGTCAAAGCGGGCAGGCGTCCTTACCTGCCCGTCTTGCTTTGTGGGGCGCCTTGGCGCAGAGCCCCAGGGGAAGCACAAGATGGCCTACGACAGCCTGATGGTCTTTACCGGCAACGCCAACCCGGCGCTCGCTGCGGATGTCGTCAAACAGCTCAGCATCTCGCTCGGTCGTGCCCATGTCGGGCGTTTCTCCGACGGCGAGATCAGTGTCGAGATTCAGGAGCACGTCCGCGGCATGGACGTCTTCATCCTGCAGTCCACCTGCGCGCCGGCGAACGAAAACCTGATGGAGCTGCTGATCATGGTCGACGCGCTCAAGCGCGCCTCGGCTGGACGCATCACGGCTGCCATCCCCTATTTCGGCTACGCCCGCCAGGATCGCCGTGTGCGTTCGGTACGCGTGTCGATCGCGGCCAAGCTGGTGGCTGACCTGCTCACCGCTGCCGGTGTCCACCGCGTGCTGACGATGGACCTGCATACGGAGCAGATCCAGGGCTTCTTCAGCATCCCCGTCGACAACATCTATTCGCTGCCGATCATGCTTGGCGACGTCTGGAAGAATGATTTCGACAACCTGATGGTCGTCTCGCCCGACGTCGGCGGTGTCGTCCGCGCCCGCGCGCTCGCCAAGCGTCTCGAATGCGATTTGGCGATCATCGACAAGCGTCGCCCGAAAGCCAATGTTTCCGAGGTGATGAACATCATCGGCGAAGTCGAAGGCCGAACCTGCGTCATCATGGACGACCTGGTCGATACCGCCGGCACGCTCTGCAAGGCAGCCACCGCGCTCAAGGAACACGGGGCGAAGAAGGTGCTCTCGTACTGCGTACACCCCGTCCTCTCGGGCCGGGCCGTCGAGCGCATCAACAGCTCCGACCTCGACGAGCTGGTCGTCACCGACACCATCCCATTGCGCGACGACGCCAGGGAATCACCGCGCATCCGCGTTCTCTCGGTAGCTGGCATGCTGGCCGAGACGATCCGCCGCATCAGCAACGAGGACTCCGTCTCGTCCCTGTTCATCGAATAGCAGGAGGCAGCCGCCGACCGCCGGCGCCTGCCCCCACAACCGGTCCTTTCCCAACCCCCCGCCTGGTCGCGGGCGGGGTTCGTCCAACCAGGAGCTGTCCATGAAGTTTCAGATTGAAGCGCGCAAGCGCACCCTGCAGGGGTCCGGAGCGAGCCGCCGCCTGCGTCGCCAGGGCCGTGTTCCGGCCATCATCTACGGTGGCCCGAGGCCACCCGAACTGATCGACATCGATCACAACCAGGCACTGCTCAACCACGCCAAGGAAGCCTTCCACTCGTCGGTCCTGACCCTGCTGGTCGATGGCGTCGCCGAGAGCGTCGTCCTGCGCGACTCGCAGGTCCACCCGTGGAAGCCGGTGATTCTGCACGTCGATTTCCAGCGCGTCGATGCCGAGCACGTCATTCACCAGCGGATTCCGCTGCACTTCATCAATGCCGAGATCGCGCCGGGCGTCAAGCTGAGTGGCGGCAACGTGTCGCACGTGCACAACGAGATCGAGGTCAGCTGCCTGCCGCAGGACCTGCCCGCCTACATCGAGGTCGACCTGAAGGACCTCGAATCTGGTCACGCGATCCATGCCTCCGAAGTCGTCCTGCCCACCGGTGTCAAGCTGGTGCTGCACGGCGACGACTATGTCGTGGTGTCGATTCCGGCCAAGCGCAGCAGCGCCGAAGGCGAGGACGGCGAGGCCGCAACCGGCGCCTAGGTCCGCATGCCTGCCAGGCCGCCGTCGGCATGTCCTGCCGGCGGCGGCTTGTTGTTTTTCCCGCGCACGAGACGCCATGCCCCCACCCCGCCTGATCGTCGGCCTCGGCAACCCCGGCAGCGAGTACGAGGAGACCCGGCACAACGTCGGCTTCTGGTTCATCGACCACCTGGCGCGGCAGTTGCAGCTGCGGCTGGCACCGCAGGGCAAGTTCTTCGGCCGCCTCGCGCGGCATGGCGATCTGTGGCTGCTGCAGCCGGCGACCTACATGAACCTCTCCGGCCAGGCGGTTGCCGCCGTCGCCCGCTTCTACCGCATCGCCGCCGACGAAACGCTGATCGTCCATGACGACCTCGACCTGCCGCCGGGCAGCATCCGCCTCAAGCAGGGCGGCGGCAATGGCGGGCACAATGGCCTCAAGGACATCCAGTCGCGGCTGGCGACGCCGGATTTCTGGCGCCTGCGGCTGGGCATCGGCCACCCTGGCGAACGCAGCGAGGTGATCAACTATGTCCTCAAGCCACCACGGCGCGAAGAGCGCGAACTGATCGACCCGGCCATCGACCGCTGCCTGCTCGCCTGGCCGCTGCTCGCCGTCGGCGACTACGCCGCCGCGCAACGACAACTGCACCTGAAGACCGTCTGACCATGGAAACCTGCGAATGAGCCTCCAATGCGGTATCGTCGGCCTGCCGAACGTCGGCAAGTCCACCCTCTTCAACGCGCTGACCAAGGCGGGAATCGCGGCCGAGAACTACCCCTTCTGCACCATCGAGCCGAATGTCGGCATCGTCGAGGTCCCCGACCCGCGGCTGCGGCAGATCGCCGCCATCGCCAGACCGCAGCGCGTGCAGCCGGCGATCGTCGAGTTCGTCGACATCGCCGGCCTGGTTGCCGGCGCCTCGCGCGGCGAAGGGCTCGGCAACCAGTTCCTCGCCAACATCCGCGAAACCGACGCCATCATCAACGTCGTCCGCTGCTTCGAGGACGACAACGTCGTCCACGTCTCCGGCCGCGTCGACCCGCTCGCCGACATCGAGACCATCCTCACCGAACTGGCGCTGGCCGACCTCACTGCCGTCGACCGCAGCTTGAATCGCGACATCAAGAAGGCGCGTGCGGGCGACAAGGACGCGCAGAAGATGGTCGGCGTCCTCGAGCGGCTGCAACCGCACCTCAACGAAGGCCGGCCGGCGCGCACGCTGCCGATGAGCAGCGACGAGCGGGCGCTGCTGAGGCCGCTCTGCCTGCTGACGATCAAGCCGACGATGTACGTCGGCAACGTCGTCGAGGACGGCTTCGAGAACAATCCGCACCTCGACCGCCTGCGCCAGCACGCCGCCGCCGAAGGAGCGCCGGTGGTCGCCCTGTGTGCCAAGATCGAGGCCGAACTCGCCGACCTCGATGACGAGGACAAGGCCGTTTTCCTCGCCGACCTCGGTTTCGACGAACCCGGACTAAACCGCCTGATCCGCGCCGCCTACCAGTTGCTCGGTCTGCAGACCTACTTCACCGCCGGCCCGAAGGAGGTTCGTGCCTGGACCATCCATGTCGGCGACACCGCGCCGCAGGCCGCCGGCGTCATCCACAGCGACTTCGAGCGCGGCTTCATCCGCGCCCAGACCATCTCTTTCGCCGACTTCATCGCCTGCAAGGGTGAACAGGGCGCCCGGGAGGCCGGCAAGATGCGCGCCGAAGGCAAGGAGTACGTGGTCAGGGACGGTGATGTGCTGAACTTCCTCTTCAACGTCTAGGCTGATCCGCAGCTTCCCCGGGCAACCCAGGTGCCGTGTGCTTGCGGCAGCCCTGCGCAGGAAAGTGCGGCGAACGCCGGGCGCCGCCATCCGGATGCCGATCAATCGCTCCCGTTCTGCTTCTGGATTGCCGCCTTGAGCCGTTCCTCGCCGACGTCGGGACACACCTTTTCGATGAACGCCAGAGCATAGCTGCGCAGATAGATGCCACGACGCACCGCCAGGCGGGTTGTGCTGCGAGGAAACAGTTGCGGTGCGGCGATCAGCGCCAGGTTGCGGTCCTTGGAGGCGTCGTACGCCATCGAAGCCACGATGCCGACTCCCAGCTCAAGCTCCACATAGGTCTTGATGACGTCTGCGTCGATCGCCGAGAGCACGATGTCGGGAACGACACCGGCGTCGGCAAAGGCCTTGTCGATCAGTGTCCGGCCAGTGAATCCCTCCTGATAGGTGATGATCGGGTACTCGCCAATCACCTCCAGCGTCAGCTCCCCGACCTGCAGCAGAGGGTGGCCGTAGGGAACGATCAGCGCGTGATGCCAGTGATAGAACGGAAAGGTCACCAGTTCCGGCACAAGGTCCAGCTTTTCGGTGGCGATTCCGACATCGGCCTCGCCGGAAACGAGCAGGTCGGCGATCTCGCCCGGGCTGCCCTGATGCAGCGCGAGGTGCACCCTGGGATAGTCGGTCTTGAACCACTTGATGATCTGTGGCAGCGCGTAACGCGCCTGTGTATGGGTAGTGGCGACGACGAAGTGGCCCGTCTCCCGACTCGCGAACTGGTCGGCGATGCGGCGCAGGTTCTGGGTGTCGAGCAGGATGCGGTCGACGACCTCGGCCAGTTCCTTGCCTGGCTCGGTCAGCCCCAGCAAGCGCTTGCCGCGGCGCAAGAAGATCTCGATGCCGAGTTCGTCCTCGAGATCCTTGATGTGTTTGCTGACCCCGGGCTGTGAGGTGTAGAGGGCGTTCGCGACCTCGGTGAGGTTGAAATCCTGCCGCAGTGTTTCGCGGATGATGCGCAATTGCTGAAAGTTCATGGAATTGCCTCAGGCTGCCAGTGCTTCGGCCTGGAAGACGCGAATGTGACGTGGTCGGAGGGAAACCTGGTCGCCCTCCGCGAGCCCGAGCAGCTGGAAGGCATCGCGCGCGATGGTGACTTCGATCACCTCGCCATCGACCCGGCTCACTTCGATCTGCGCGCTGGGTCCGACCGCGGCCACGCGCAGGATTCGCGCCGGCAGGCCACCCTCCGCCTGCCAGCCCGGAACGAGATCGAACTCGTGCGGCCGCACGAAGGCCACCGCGCTGCCCTCGCTGCCGCCGCCCGCGCCGAGAGCCAGTGCGTGTTCGCCGAGATGCAGGTGCCCATCCTCGACCCGGCCGTGGAAGAGATTGACCGAACCGAGAAAGTTGGCGACGAACGGGGTCGCCGGATGGTCATACACGGCCTCCGGCGTGCCGATCTGCTCGACCTTGCCCTTGTTGATCACCACCACCCGGTCAGCCACCTCGAGCGCCTCCTCCTGATCGTGCGTGACGAAGACGCTGGTCGCATGGATTTCGTCGTGCAACTGGCGCAGCCAGCGCCGCAGCTCCTTGCGCACCTTCGCGTCGAGGGCGCCGAAGGGCTCGTCAAGAAGCAGCACCTTCGGCTCCACCGCCAGCGCGCGCGCCAGGGCGATCCGCTGCCGCTGGCCGCCGGACAGTTGCGGCGGAAAACGGTCGGCGAGCCAGTCGAGCTGGACCAGTTCCAGCAGCCTTTTCACTCGCCGCCGGATCTCGGCCTCGGCGACGCGCTCGCGTCGCGGCCTGACGCGCAGGCCGAAAGCCACATTGTCAGCGATGCTCATGTGGCGGAAGAGCGCATAGTGCTGGAAGACGAAGCCGACCCGTCGTTCGCGGACATGGCGGGTCGACGCATCATCACCGTCGAGCAGGATCTGGCCACGATCGGCATAATCCAGACCGGCGATGATGCGCAACAGAGTGGTCTTGCCGCAGCCCGAGGGGCCAAGAAGGGCGACCAGCTCACCGGAAGGAATGTCGATCGAGACATCGTCGAGCGCCTGGAACGCTCCGAACTGCTTGCTGATGTTGCGGATGGAAATACTCATGTCTCACTCTCCGAGGTGGCGGCAATTTCCTGCAACTGCCGGCGCGTCTGCCTTTCGACCAGCGTCTTCAGTGCCAGCGTGACGATGGCGAGCAGCGCCAGAAGCGAAGCGACGGCAAAGGCGGCGGCGTAGTTGTATTCGTTGTAGAGGATTTCGACATACAACGGCATCGTGTTGGTCTGGCCGCGAATGTGTCCAGAGACCACCGAGACCGCGCCGAACTCGCCCATCGCGCGGGCATTGCAGAGGATCACCCCGTACAGCAGCCCCCACTTGATGTTGGGCAGGGTGGTGTACCAGAACACCTGCCAGCCGGAGGCGCCGAGGACCACTGCCGCTTCTTCCTCCTCGCTCCCCTGCGCTTCCATCAGAGGAATCAGTTCGCGCGCAACGAAGGGAAAGGTGACGAAGGTGGTCGCCAGGACGATGCCGGGCACGGCAAAGATGATCCGGATGTCGTGCTCCTGCAACCAGGGACCGAACCAGCCCTGGGCGCCGAAGAGCAGGACGTAGATCAAGCCGGAAATGACCGGCGAGACGGAAAACGGCAGATCGATGAAGGTGATCAACAGGCGCTTGCCGCGAAACTCGAACTTGGCGATCGACCACGCGGCAGCGACGCCAAAGACGAGGTTCAACGGAACGGCAACGGCCGCGGTGATCAGCGTCAGCCTGATCGCATCCCACGCGTCGCGGTTGACCAGCGCTTCCAGATATGCGCCCCAGCCCTTCCGCAGGGCCTCGCCGAAGACCGTGCCCAGGGGCAGCAGCAGGAAGACGGCGAAGAAGCTCAGGGCGACACTGATCAGCACGACCTTGACCCAGGCAGGCTCGCGGGTGCTTGCCGTTTCGGCACGCTCCAGACTGCCCGCGTGCAGCGCAATGGTCGTGCTCATCTCAGGCTCCCCTCGTGTGACGATGATGCATCCAGCCCTGCAGGCCATTGATGATCAGCAGGAGAACAAAGGAAAAGATCAGCATCACCGAGGCAACCGCCGTCGCCCCGGCGTAGTCGTACTGCTCGAGCTTGGTGATGATCAGCAGCGGTGTGATCTCCGACACCATCGGCACGTTGCCCGCGATGAAGATCACCGAGCCGTACTCACCGACGGCGCGGGCGAAAGCCATCGCGAAACCGGTCAGCAGCGCGGGCGCGATGTGCGGCAGGATGATGCGCAGAAAGGTCTGCCCGCGCGAGGCGCCAAGCCCGGCGGCAGCCTCCTCGACCTCTTTTTCCAGGTCGGCCAGAACCGGCTGCACGGTCCGCACAACAAACGGCAGGCCGATGAAGACCAGTGCCAGCAGGACACCGTTTGGCGTGTATGCGATCTCGATGCCCCATGGCTCCAGCAACTCGCCGACCGGGCCGTTCTCGGAATAGATCGTCGCCAGTGCGATGCCGGCGACCGCCGTCGGCAGGGCGAACGGGAGATCGACCAGCGCATCGATCAGGCTCTTGCCGGGAAAGCGGTAGCGGACCAGGACCCAGGCGAAAATCAGGCCGAATACGACGTTGATCGCGGCGGCGAGAAGCGAGGCGCCGAAGCTGAGTTGATAGGAAGCCACGACGCGCGGGTGCTGACGGCGGCCCAGAAAGCATCCAGGCCCATCGTGAGAGTCTTGGTCCCCACCGCGGTCAGCGGGATGAGCACGACCAGAGTCAGATAGACCAGGGTGTAGCCCATCGCCAGGCCGAACCCGGGCAAGGGGCTGAAACGCTTCACGCTGGCCATGTGCGCCTCCTGAAGGACAGATCCTGATTCATCGCCGATTCCTGTTGCACCGCAACATTCGCTGCGCAAAGTCTAGAGTTGACGGTCATGGCTGGCAAATACCGAATCGTGACAAGCTCATTCACCGTCCGCATGAGGACGAGGCGGATGCCGCAAGGCCACCCGCTTCGCTGTGCCACCGCGAAGCCCTCAGCGCTTGCCGCCGGGAACGTAGATCTGGTCGAAGACGCCGCCGTCCGAGAAGTGAACCTTCTGCGCGTTGCGCCAGCCGCCGAAGACCTTGTCAACCGTTATCAGCCTGGTCTTGACGAACTGCTTCGAGTACTTCGCCGCAACCTGCGCATCCGTCGGGCGGTAGAAATGCCTGGCGGCCAGTTCCTGTCCCTGCGGGGAATACAGGTACTCGAGGTAGGCCTGGGCCACCTTGCGCGTGCCACGCTTGTCGACCACCCGGTCGATGATCGTCACTGGCGGCTCGGCAAGGATCGACAGCGACGGCGTGACGATTTCCAGCTTGTCGGCGCCGGCTTCCTTGAGCGACAGATAGGCTTCGTTCTCCCAGGCGAGGAGCACGTCGCCGATGCCGCGCTCGACGAAGCTCGTCGTCGAGCCACGTGCTCCGGAGTCGAGCACCTTCACATTGCGATAGAGCTGGCCGACGAACTCCCTCGCCTTGGCTTCGTTGCCGCCCGGCTGCTCGAGTGCATAGGCCCACGCGGCCAGGTAGTTCCAGCGCGCGCCCCCGGACGTCTTGGGGTTCGGTGTGATGATCGAGACGCCCGGCTTCACCAGATCGTTCCAGTCCCTGATTCCCTTGGGATTGCCCTTGCGCACCAAGAAGACGATCGTCGAGGTGTAGGGCGAGGAGTTGTGCGGCAGACGCTTCTGCCACTCCGACGGTATGAGCCCGGCGTCGGCGATGGCATCGATATCGTAGGCAAGGGCCAGCGTCACGACATCAGCCTGGAGGCCCTCGATCACGGCGCGGGCCTGCTTGCCGGCGCCGCCGTGCGACTGGTTGATGGTGACGGCATCGCCAGCCTTGGCCTTCCAGTGTTTGGCGAAAGCATCGTCGAACTCCTTGTAGAACTCCCGGGTGGGGTCGTAGGAGACGTTCAGCAGGGAGACGTCGGCTGCGACAGCGCTGCCGACAAGCAGAGCACTCGCCAGCAGGCCGGCGAGAAGACTTTTCAGTTTCATCAGGGTTCCGTTGCAGTGGGTGGGGCGCGCAGTTTAGGAATGCTGCAGCCTGCAGTGAACGAATCTTTGCTTATGAGCTTATTCAGGAACGTCCGGACGGAGGCTGATTTCACTGCCCTTCTCGGTGCGGACAAGGACAAGCCGGTGGTGTTCTACTGCGGCTTTGTCAAATGCACTCGTAGCGACAACGGTGCGACGTGGGCGCGCAAGCCTGTCTATACGCAGGTCTATCGCGTCCCCCGCGGCCTTTTCGCCTGGAAAGGTGCCGGTTATCCACTCGAAGCGGTGGAGTAGCTTCAGCCAGCGAGTGGGGCACGGGCGCCGCCCCGCGCGGCAGCACAAAGCCTCGGCTCGCCGGAGGTGTTGGCCAGACGACACGGCTGGATCCACCTGGTGCGCATAAGTACAGAAGAAGTTCGTCTTTGCGTGGCGCGGTACGGCGGCTAAGCTTGGCGACTACGTGCTGAACGAGCCATGGCAGGCCGCCGATCACCGGCCGCCTGCCATCCCGACACCATCGCCAACCAAGGAGATCCGCATGTCCAGATGGTATGCAGACAATTCCCTTTCCATCGGCCGCACGCCGCTGGTCAAGCTCAATCGACTCGCCGAAGGCGCGCCGGCCAGTGTCTTCGCCAAGATCGAGGGACGCAACCCCGCCTATTCGGTCAAGTGCCGGATTGGCGCCGCGATGATCTGGGACGCGGAGCAGCGGGGCCTGCTGGGCCCAGGCAAGGAACTGGTCGAACCGACCAGCGGCAACACCGGCATCGCGCTGGCCTTCGTCGCTGCGGCACGCGGCATTCCCCTGACGCTGACCATGCCGGAAACCATGAGTCTCGAGAGGCGCAAGCTGCTGGTGGCCTATGGCGCCAGGCTGATCCTGACCGAAGGCGCCAAGGGCATGAGCGGCGCGATTGCCAAGGCCGAAGAGATCGTCGAGTCCGACCCGGGCCGCCATGTGCTGCTGCAGCAGTTCAAGAACCCGGCCAATCCGGCGATTCATGAGAGCACCACCGGCCCGGAGATATGGGACGATACCGACGGCGACATCGACATCTTCGTCGCCGGGGTAGGGACGGGCGGCACGATCACCGGCGTCTCGCGTTACATCAAGAATACCCGTCGCAAAGCCATTCTCTCGGTGGCAGTCGAGCCCTCCGCCAGCCCCGTGCTCACGCAGACGCGCGCCGGCGAAGTGCCCAGGCCCGGGCCACACAAGATCCAGGGGATCGGTGCCGGCTTCGTACCGCAGGTGCTGGACCTCTCGCTGGTCGACATCATCGAACAGGTGTCGAACGAAGAGGCTGTCGACTACGCCCGCCGCCTCGCCAGGGAAGAAGGCATCCTCGCCGGAATCTCCTGTGGCGCGGCGGTGGCAGCGGCGCTTCGCCATGCCAGGAAGGCTGAAAATGCCGGCAAGACCATTGTCGTCGTGCTGCCCGATTCGGGAGAGCGCTACCTGAGTTCGGTGCTGTTCGACGGCGTGTTCGACGCCACGGGCCAAGCCTTTTAAGGCCACCGCAGCGGGACGCCGTCGGCCGGACAGCGCCGGTGTCGCCGACAATGGCACTTCGCGCCTGGCTGCAACATCGTGCACGCGGCGCTTGCCCACGACACGCCCTGATCCCTGCCAGTCCGGCCGGGCGATCAAAGGATGGCGCTGACGACGCGTCCGATCAACAAGCCAGCGACGATCAGGCAGAGAACGGCAAAGCTCTGCTGCAGGCGTCTGCCGGCAAAGCGCGCTGCAAGCGCCCGGCCGAGCAGCAGGCCAGCGATCGCACCACCGCCGAAAGGCAAGGCGAGGGACCAGACGATGCTGCCGGCCGCCGCGGCTGCCGCGATGCCGCCGACCGAAACCAGCGTCATGACGCCGAGCGAGGTGGCGATGACGCTCGCAATCGGCAGATCGGAGTAGCGGGTCAGCGCGGGCACGATGACGAAGCCACCACCGACGCCCAGCAGACCGCTCAGCAGGCCGCTCAGCAGGCCGGTTCCACCCAGCGCGCGGGCGCAGGGCAGATTCCAGTCGAATCGTCCGACATCCGGGTTCAGCCGGCACGGTTGGGGCTCGCTGGCCGACGCGGCAACGTCCGGCCGTGGGCGCGCGCGCCGCAGCGCTCGCCAGCCCGTCCAGCCGAGCAGCAGGGCAAACGCCAGCGTCAGCGGCTGATTCGGGATGTGCCGTGCGAGGAAGACTCCTGCCGGCACCGTGAGCAGCCCACAGGCGCCGATCAGCGCGGCGGCCCGGTAGCGCAGGATCCCTTGGCGCAGACCGAGCAGTGCGCCAAGACCAGCGGCCAGGCCGACCGCCAGCAGGCCGATCGGACCGGCCTGCTGAATGGGCAGGCCAAGCCCGAAGACCAGCAGCGGCACGCCAATGATGCCACCGCCGGCACCGGTCAGGGCGAGGACCAGCCCGACAGCCGCACCGAGCAGCGGGGCGATGATTGCGGGGTCGCTCAGTATCGGCATCGTCGGCTCAGATCGTGTTGAGCGGGATCTTGAGGTAGCGCGTACCGTTCTCCTCGGGTTCGGGCAGCCGGCCGCAGCGCATATTCACCTGTACCGCGGGCAGCAACAGTACCGGCACCGCCAGCGTCGCATCGCGGCGGCGCCGCAGGTCAGCGAATTCGTCCTCGCTGACGCCGTCGTGCACGTGAATGTTGCTGCGGCACTGTTCGCCAACGGTGCTGACGAAGGAGTGTGGCCGTTCGGCCGGCGGATAGTCGTGGCAGAGGTAGAGCCGGGTCGCCGCCGGCAGCGCGAGCAGGCGGCGCAGCGAACGATAGAGGGTGCGCGCGTCGCCACCCGGGAAGTCGCAGCGGGCGGTGCCGGTATCGGGCATGAACAGGGTATCGCCGACGAAGACCGCCTGCTCGTCACCATCGGTGAACACGTAACTGGCACAGGCTGGGGTGTGGCCGGGGGTGTGCATGACCGTGATGCTCAGCCTGCCGACCGTGATCGTCTCGCCATCGGCAAGGAGATGGTCGAACTGGCTGCCGTCGGTGGCGAAGCCCGGTCCGGCGTTGAACAGCTTGCCGAACACGTCCTGCACGACGACCACCTGCCGGCCGATGGCTGTCCGGCCGCCGAGCTTCTCCTTGAGGTAGGCGGCGGCCGAAAGGTGATCGGCATGAACGTGCGTCTCGAGGATCCACTCGACGCGGGCACCCGTGTCGGCGACACGGCGAACCAGCCGGTCGGCATTGTCGGTTCTGATCCGTGCCGCCTGCGGATCGTAGTCGAGGACGCTGTCGACGATGACGCAACGCGTTCGGTCAGCATCGAACACAAGGAAAGTGTTGCTGCTCGTCGCCGGATCGAAAAAGGCTTCAATGTGCATGGCGGTCTTCCTTGGTGAGCGGCTGGCGCCGTGCAACCACCGCCGAGCAGCGGTCCCGTATCGGCCAGCCAAAACAATCTGTTGACACACATAATACTTCTCTACATAATATTGTCAAGTAGAACTTTTTGGAGAGATCGAGCCATGGACACCGCAACCCTGGATATCGAATCGATGCGCGCCGCGGCTGGCCGGGCGACGGCCGTCCTCGGCGTGCTGGCCAACGCCAACCGACTGCTGCTGATGTGCCAGCTCAGTCAGGGCGAGAAGTGCGTCGGCGAACTCGAGGAACTGCTCGACCTGCACCAGCCGACGCTGTCGCAGCAACTCGGCGTTCTGCGCAGCGAGGGACTGGTAAGCACCCGGCGTGACGGCAAGAAGATCTACTACTCGGTCGCCGACCCGCGGGTGCTCGCCCTGCTCGGCACCCTCTATGAACTGTACTGCCCGCAAGCGGGGAACGACAACCCATGATCACCATCGACTGGCTGCACTTCACACCCGCCAGCGCCCTTGCCGGCGGCCTGCTGATCGGCCTCGCGGCGGCGCTGCTGATTCTTCTCGAAGGACGCATCGCCGGCATCAGCGGGATCGTCGGCGGCTTGCTGCAACCGCTGCGGGCAGGCGACTTCGCCTGGCGGCTGGCTTTCGCCCTCGGGCTGGTGGCAGCGCCCCTGCTTTGCCAGGCGCTTGCCGAGTTGCCGCCGAGCCGCATCGATGGCGGTTGGGCAACGCTCGTCGTCGCCGGCCTGCTGGTCGGCTTCGGAAGCCGGCTCGGTTCGGGCTGTACCAGCGGCCATGGCGTCTGCGGGCTGTCGCGCCTGTCGCCGCGCTCGCTGGTAGCCACCATCGTCTTCATGACCGCCGGTTTCGTGACCGTCTTCGCCGGTCGCCATCTTTTCGCGTAGGAGCCCGGCATGAGCGTGCTGATTTCACTGCTGACGGGTCTCGTCTTCGGCTGCGGCCTGATCGTCTCCGGCATGAGCGATCCTGCCAAGGTGCTCGCCTTTCTCGACCTCGCCGGCGACTGGGATCCCTCTCTGGCGCTGGTCATGGCCGGGGCGATCGCCGTCGGCCTGGTGGCCTTCCGCATTGCCGGGCAGCGGCAGACCTCGCTACGCGGAAAGCCGCTGCAGCTGCCGACTGCCCGCCAGATCGACCGCCGGCTGCTGGCCGGCAGCGCGCTGTTCGGAATCGGCTGGGGTCTGGCGGGAATCTGCCCCGGACCGGCTCTCGTCCTGCTCGGTACCGGAGCCTCCAAGGCCTTCGTCTTCTTCCTCGCCATGCTTGCCGGCATGGCCATCTTCACCGCCTGCGAGCGCCTTTCGCGCGCGCGCGAGGCGCAGTCAGACGCGGGCAAGTGATCCGCGGTCCATCTTTATCAGGAGAGTTGAATGTATTCGGTCGATGTCGATGATTCGAAGGTGATTACCGTCAGCGGCGGCAAGCACAAGGTGAGCTACGCCGTGGATGGTTCGCTGATGAATCCGCTGGAAGCCTTCTACGCTGTGCTGGCGAGTTGCGCGGCGGTCTATGCGAAGAAGGAATGCAAGGCGATGGGCGTGTCTGCAGCCGGGATCCGGATCGGCTGCAAGCCCTTCGCCGGCCACGGCGGGCCACTGACATTGTCCCGCTTCCGCACCGAAGTCAGCTTTCCCGAGGACTTCTCCGCGGAACAGAGGGAACGTGTTCTCCAGGCGATCAACGATTGTGCCGTCAAGAAGATCGTCCAGACGGGTGCCGAGATTGCCTTCTCGGTCAGTGAAGCACCCGCCACCGTCTCCTGAACAAGCCGAGGACGCACGCCATGAAAGCAACTGTCGGCATCGCCCTGCTCGTCTGCACCGTGCCCGTCTGCGCCCAGGACCTGGCTGCGCTCACCGGCGAAACCCGGGCGACCGTGCTGCCCGTCATCCCGAAGGTCATCGCCACGATGCAGGAGGCGGTGGCCGCCGAGGGAGTCGCCGGCGCAATTCCAGTCTGCAAGGACCTGGCACCGCAGCTGATCGGCGCGAAGCGCGCCGAAACCGGCTGGGACATCCGGCGCGTCAGCCTGAAGACCCGCAACGCCGAGCGCGGTACGCCCGACGCGTGGGAAGCCGCACAGCTCGCCGATTTCGACCGCCGCGCAGCCAGCGGCGAAAAGCCGGAAACCATCGAGAAAAGCGAGATCGTCACCGTCAACGGGCGGCCCGTACTGCGCTACATGAAGGCACTGCCGGTGAGCGAGGTCTGCCTCGGCTGCCACGGTCCCGTTGACGGACTGGATGGCGAGCTGCGGCGGAAGCTCGCCGAGCACTACCCGAACGACCGCGCCACCGGTTACGCAAAGGGCCAGATCCGCGGTGCGCTGACGGTCAAACGCCCGCTCTGAACGAAGGCGTCGATCGCCGCCGCTAAGCCCGGCGGGGCCGCCACGCCGGGCCCCGCACTGCCGCAGGTGCTCAATGCGTTGCAGCGTGGCGGCGCTGGCCAGGACCGGCGAGACCCAGCGCCGTTGCCAGGAGCGCCAGCGATCCCGGCTCGGGAATCCCCTTCGAGGGGCGATCACTGCGAAGCTGATGGTGTCGATGCCGATGTTGCAGTCGGTTTCCCACCCGACGCAGGCGGTACTCGCACCAGGACTGGCGAGACCAAAGCCGGCATGGCGTGGCCCATTGAAGTCACACTGCACCGTCGTTGGCGAGGAGGTTCCGGTCAACTCCGTGGGACCCGTGCCGCCAGCCTCGGTCAGCGACCCGTTCCTGCTCCACCTGCACCGGACCCAACGACGGCGGCCAAGCCTTCGGGCAGCGAACGGATGTGCAGGTCGCGCTGCGGGAACGGGATGTCGATCCCGCGTTCCTGCAGTGCGCGCGAGATTCCCTGATTGATCTCGTGCTGCACGCGCAGGCGTTTGTCGAGCGCATCGACGAAGGCGCGGATCTCGAAGTCGAGCGAGCTGTCACCGAACGCCACCAGAAAGACCGACGGCGCCGGTTCGGGCAGCACGTCGGCGTTGCCCTGCACGACCTCGAGGATGACCCGCTGCACCAGCGCAATGTCGCTGCCGTAACCGACCCCGACCTTGATCAGCAGGCGGATGATCTGGTTCGACAGCGTCCAGTTGACGACATGGCTGGTGATGAAGGCCTTGTTCGGAATGATCACTTCCTTGTTGTCGAAGTCGATCACCGCCGTCGCGCGCGCGCGGATGCGCGCCACCTTGCCGGACACGTCGCCGACGGTGACCACGTCGCCGATGCGGATCGGCCGCTCGGCAAGGACGATCAGCCCGGAGACGAAGTTGGCGACGATCTCCTGCAGGCCGAAGCCGAGGCCGACACCCAGTGCCGCGACCAGCCACTGCACGTCCTCCCAGCCGACGCCGAGCAGGCGGCTGGCAGCGACGATGCCGATGGCCGCGATCGCGTAGCGGGTCATGACGGTGATCGCATAGGTGGCGTCGGCCTGCATGTCGAGGCGCTGCAGCAGGATGATGTCGAGCAGTGCACCGACGCGGCGGACGACGATGCCGGTGATCACCAGGACGACGATCGCCAGCAGCAGGCGCCCAACGGTGAGAGCGTGCGTGACCTCCTTGCCGCCGGCCTTTTCCGTGTAGCTCCACAGCTTGTAGTCGGTGATCACCCCCAGCGTCGCCACGGCATCACGCCATACCCACCACAGCCCGCCGACCAGTAGCAGGGTGACGACGAAGTCGAGCAGCGAGCGCGTCTCCTCGCCTAGCGCCGCGATGTCGAGACGCGGCCGCGGCACGCCGGCGGCGGCCGGCGCGACCGCAGCCGCCAATCCGGCTGCCCCCGGTGGCCGCCCCTCGCCAGCCCCGACACCGATCCGCTCGCACGCCAGCCGCTGCCGCTGAATCTGTACCCACAGGGCCATCAGCCCGTACAGGACAACCGCCGCAAGTACGAGGAAAAGCGAGTGGACGAGGCGGGAAAAGACGTAGCCGGCGGCGACGATGTAGCCGGCGAGCGCGAGTGCCGCCACGGCGCAGGGAACGCCGACGAGAAAGAGCATCCACACCGGACGCAGGCGCACCGCCCAACTGCGTGGCGCGTACTCGCGAAAGCGGCGCATCAACGCGCTGCCGGAAAGGAGGAGACGCAGGAAGAACAGGGCCACCGTCAACGCACTCAGACCGAGTGCCACGCGACCGAGGCTCTCTTCGTTGGCAAACGGTGCATGCGCCATGCCGTTCATTGCGGCGATGAGCATCAGCGGCACGAAGACGGTCGTCAGTCGGCGCAGGCCGTGCGCCGTGGCCGCCACCAGGCTGGCGTCCCAGCCGAAATGGCGGACGGCCACCCCCCTCGGGTCGAGCAGCCACGCACTGATGAGCAATGCCAGCAACAGCCGGCCGACGACGAGCAGCGCGTCCCCCAGCGCCGCGGTGAACGCCTGGCTGTCGGCCGCCCTCAGCAGCGGGCCGGCTGCCGTCCACATGAGGAGCGGCAGCGGCAGCGCGAGCAGGCAGGTGACCGCCAGCGCCGCCAGGGCGTGCCGGACCTTGTACCGATCGGCCGGCAACGCAGCCGGCGACAGGGCTTGCAGCAGACGCCGCAATCTGCCACGCAGGGCCAGCAGAAGTCCTGCCGTCAACACGGCTGCCGCTGGCCAGAGCGGCTGGCGCACGATTTCAGCGCGCAGCAACTCGACAGACTCCTGCCAATGGCTGGGAGAGAAGGTCCACCGGAGGGCGGGCCCAAGTTCGGCGAGAGTGCGCGCGCTCGGCGGCGCCGGCGTCCAGAACAGCAGCTCGGTCAGTTCCTGCCGCGCGGCATCGGCCTCCAGCAGCAGCGCGTCGGCCATCTCGCCGGCCTCGTTCAGCGTCTTGCGCAGCCTCTCCTGTTCCGCCGCCAGCCGCTGCAGGAGTTCGCTCTGCTGCCGCAACGCGGCCGCCAGCGCACGCAGCAGTTGCGGCCGTTCTTCCTCGCTGACGGGCGGGTGCGCCTTCGCCAGCAGCGTCGTGATCACCGCATCGGGATCTTCGAGCCGGTGCAGGGCACGCTCGACCGCCAGTTGGGAATCGCTGGCCGTGGCGAGAAGTTCGATGCGGCGCTGCCTGCTGGCCACCGCCTGCTCCGCGGTCGGCAGGCTGCGCAGATACTCCCGCAAGGTCTGCGCAAACTCCTGCCCCAACGCCTGCACGCTGGCCCGACGCTCGACCCAGCGCATCCTCTGTTCGAGATCGATCCGTTCCCGGCGAAGCTCGGCAAGTGCCTTGGCGGGTTCATTGACTGCCTGCACGGTCGCGGCAATGCTGGCCGAGATCTCGCCATTCCGGTCGGCGACGGCGCGCAGCGGGTCGACCGTCTGCGCCAGGCCGGCGCCCGACAGCAGCGCGCACAGCCAGGCGAGAAGCAGACGGACGACACCGGTCCATGCCGCGTCGTCGGCCGGACGTCGGTCGCCCGGCGCAATCCGGTGGCCGCAGCCAGGCGCCACCCGCCAGCGAGGCAGCGCCACCGTCATGCGCTCGGCTCGCGACACGGCAGGTCGCTGGCGGACGCCTGAGCCGACCGATCCGCTGGCGACTGCCTGGCAACGGCGGCCCGCTGCTGCCGTGTCACAGGCCGCCGCCCCAGCGGTACTGCCAGGCGATGCCGATCAGGTCGTAGTCGTTGCCGGTCCGCGACGAGACGCCGCTGCTGGCATAGAACTTGACGGAATTGTTGACATCGACGGGTAGTGCGAGCGTCGCTCCCAGCCGCCAGTTCTGCTGCAGATCCGAGTTCTCGACACCATCGATCGTCGTCCGACCGCCAGTGAAATAGGTCACGTCCAGCGACGCCCAGATGCCCGCAGGAAGACTGTAGATGGCGTGCCCCTGCAACGAGTAGATGGGATCCTGCTGCCGCCTGTTGCCGCCAAAGAAGTCGCGGTTTTCGGTGAACAGGGTCACTGCCGCCTGCGACTCCAGCGTCCACCGACCGTTCGCCTTTGAAATGCCCACTTCCGGCTTGAAAGACCAGCGATTGGTGCCGATGTTGACCACCCGCGTCGAGTCGTACTGGCTGGCAGGCGCCGACACCTGCAGGCTGGCACCGATGATCAGATCCTGCTCGTAATCCCTGAACTCGCGCAGCGACAGGGCGGGTGCACCGCAGAGGTTGACCGACAGGCGAAAACGCGGATCCGCCAGCCCGTCGACGATGCGCTCGACCGGCTCGCCGCGCACATGGGCGTTTCCCGACAGCCAGCTGTAGGGAAGGATGGCGTCGAACTTGGCCGACATGCCCCAGAGATCGAGAACCCGGGCGTAGGCGAAAACGGCGTTCGATGTCCTGAGTTCGGCGTTGCTGACCGGCAGTGCGCCGTCGAAGGGGACGGCCCCGGCGGTGTAGGCATAGCCGGCGATCAGGAAGTTGACGCCGACCGGCGCGTTCGAATAGGCGCGCGGCTCGATTTCCTGCGCGCACGCCAGGCTGCCGGCGACGCTGCCGGCGACGAGGGCGGGGAACCACCGGAACCTCCGACAGGCGGCTGCACGCGCGCGATGCATTGCCGCCCTCCCCTCAGTCTCCGCAGCGTGAACGACCGGCTAGTTCAGATCCTGGTCCTGCCAGAACTTGGTGCCGCGCACAGCGACCCCTGCCTGCAGGCCGTTCTTCGTCAGCGTGTAATAGGCGCTGCCGGGGCCACCGCCACCAGCGACGCCAGCCGACTTGCCGCTCGCACCCGCCTGCATGCCACCGCCACCGCCACCTTCCCAGCCCTTGCTGACGAACCAGTCAAGTGACTTGGCAGAGGCGAAGATGATCAGGGTCTCGCTCTCCGCGAGGCCGATCTCGGCGCCGGCACTCGCCTGTGCCATCGACATGTACGTGTCCTTGCCGCTCCGGTTGTTGTGCGCCAGACCCTTGCCACCGGCACCACCGACGAGGAAGCTCAGTCCGTAGGTGGTGAACACGGCGTAACCTGGTGCCTTCTCCACCTTGGCCTTGAGATCCGGTTGCGCGGCGTAGAACTTCGCCAGCGCAGCCTGCGTCACCTGGCGAATCTCGGCCTGTTTCGCGGCCTTGTCATCAGCCGCCACGGCACCGCCGGACAGCAGCGACAGGGTGATCATGCTGCCCAGCAGGATATGGTGCAGTTTCATGGGATCAGTCCTCATCAAAATGGCCGGGCCACCGGCAATCCGGGCATCCTATGCATGGCGTCGAAGGTCGTCAAGAAATACCTGCGCCGCTGTCGCCTGCAGCGAAAGCGGCGGCGAGGACCGCGATGGGCATCCCCGGGGGCGCATCCCTTGCTCGCAGCAGCGGCCGGCAGGAACCCTTCGGTACCGCTGGCTGCTCGGCGGCGGCAATCAGGCCTTTGCCGCGTCGTCGCCTGCCTGGCCTGCCTGGCCTGCCTGTACCTCCGGTGCCTCCGCTGGTACACCTGCCGCCTGCTCGCAGGCGACGACCACTGCGTGGATCGATCCGCAGATCGCATCGGCGCCGATCGCCTCGGTGACTCCGTAGCAATCGAACTGGCTGCGCACCGGCGCCGAAACATTGGCGAACAGCAGCCGGATTCCCTGCTGCTGCAACAGAGCGGCAGTATCCCGCAGCATCGCGGCAGCCGAGAAGTCGACATCACCGATCGCAGCCGCCTCGACGCACAACCAGCGCAGCGGCGGCTGCGTCCCGTTCCTGGCCAGCCGCAGGATCTCTTCGGCGAACTGCCCGGCGTTGGCGTAGTACAGGCTGTGGCTGAAGAGGTAGACCAGCAGCCCGGGCGAGATCGCCTGTGGTTCGTCGAGCGGCACGGTCTGCCAGCCACGCTTCTTCTTGTCGGCGACGATCACCAGGTTCGTTCCCCGGTAACCGCGGCGGACGTGGTCGATCAGCGACAGGACCATGGCGAGCAGGATCCCCTGCTCGACGCCGACGACGACGACCGTCGCGGCGGTCAGCAACGCCACCCAGAACTCGGCCCGTGCAACGGCGTAGATTCGGCGCATGCCCTTGATGTCGATCATTCGCGCCGCCACCAGGAAGACGATCGCCGACAGGACCGCGGTCGGCAGATGCGCCAGTGGTCCGGTCAGGAACAGCAGCACCAGCAGCACGAGAACGCAGGTCGTCAGTTGCGCGACCTGGCTGCGGCCGCCTCCGCCGTCGACCATCGCGGTGTTGGTCGGGCTGCCATTGACGATGAAGGTCCCCGACAGACCGGCGCCGAGGTTGGCCATGCCAAGCCCGACCATGTCGACGTTGGCATCGAAGGGATCGTTGTACTTGGCGGCGTAGGCGCGCGAGGTGGCGGCGCTCTGCGCCAGAATGACGACGAAGCAGGCGAAGGCGATCGGCAGCAGCTTCTGCAGCAGCGGCCAGTTCCATTCGACATGCGGCAGACCGAGCGTCGGCAAACCGCTCGGGACGGCACCGAGCGTTTCGAGGTGGGCATCGAGACCCAGCGCCCAACTGATGCCGATGGCGGTGACGACGGCGATCAACCCGCCGGGCACTCGGTCGGAGATTCGCCGGCAGCCGAGGATCACCGCCAGCACCGCGAGCGAAACGCACACCGCGTAAGCGTTGCTCTCGCCGATCAGCCGCAGATCACGGACGATCTCCAGCAGCGGATCGTTGCTCGTTCGCTGCAGGCCGAGCATGCCCGACACCTCGAGCAGCGCCACCTGTACGCCGACGCCGGTGAGGAAGCCGACGAGAACCGTGCGCGACAGAAAATCGGCGAGGAAACCGAGCCGCAAGACTCTCGCCGCGAACATCAGAACCCCGGCCATCAGCGCCAGCAGACTGCACAGCGCCAGCCACTCGTTCGAGCCGCGCACGGCCATGCCGGCAAGACCGGCGGCGACCACCGCCGCCGTCGCCGAATCGGCGCCCACCGACAGATGCCGTGACGACCCGAACAGGGCGAACAGCGCCATCGGGATGAGGATGGTGTATAGCCCGGTGATCACCGGCGTGCCGATGATCTTGGTGTAACCCATCGTGCCCGGAATGGCGAGCGCGGCGAGGGTCAATCCGGCCAGGACGTCGCGCGTCAAGCCGGCGCGATCGACCGGCAGAACCCCCTGCAGAAGCGGCAGCCGCAAGCGCCGTCCTGCGCTTTCCTGTGTCATCGTCCCCTCGCAATCGATGTGGGCTGGGCCCGAAGGCAACCTGTCGAACGGCCAGCGCCCCGCACGCTGCCGGTCACAGCGCCGCCGATGGCTGCCATACCAGGCTTGGCGGCATGCTTTGCCGGCTTGTCCGTGCGCTTCTCCCGCGCGGCGCAGTATCTCCGCCCTTGCCACCCATCGTCAAGAAGGTCTCGCAGCCGATCGCGCTGCCCTTCGGGCCCGACGCTCGGCGAGTCGAAGTTCTGGACTGCTGGCGTTGACTGCGCGCCTGGCGCAGGAACTGGCTGGCCTCGTGGAAGCGCGATCAGATGCCAGCCGTGGTAGTCGAGGCTGCAATGGCCCTTGCCGGGGGCACCGGCGGCCCTGCCCAGCACGTCAAAGTACGGTTGCGCGCCGGCGGTCGGGTACTCGCTGCCGGGAACGGAATCAGGGTGAACAACGCGGCGCCCAGGAGCCGCCCGCCGGGCGCCGGCCAGAGGCTCCGCCCCCGTCCCGGTTGCCCGGCAAGACGGGGGCGGGATACGGCACTCATCATGACGACCCGTGGATGCTTCCATGCACACCCGCGCATCCGTGGATGCGTCGGCTCCGGCGATGGGAAGCGCACTGGCCAGACGGAACCCGTTGTTGTCGTTCCGGTTCGTCGTGTCGTTCCTGTAGCGTTGGGCCGAGCGTGCGTTCTGCGGTCTGTTGTTCCACGAACCGCCGCGCAGCACGCGCCCGACAGGCGGGCCGTCAGGCTCCCGCGACGGGTCGAACCAGCCGCCGCGAAGGAGGGCGTGGCGCAGGCGCCACGTATCGGCGTGCGCGGCGTGGGCGATCCACGACGACACGCGCTGCTCGATCTCTGCCTCGTCCACCGCGCCCGCCCGCCAGCGGTCGCGCAGACCGCGCAGCCGGTTGCGGAAGCGGCGCAGGTTCTCTTCGGTCAGGTGCCGGCGGCCACCCGCTTCGAGCACGTAACCGAGAAAGGTCGCTGCGCCGCGGTCGGCGCGATGAGGATCCTGCCCGGATGCAACACGAGCGGCCGCCCTTCGAGGTGGCCGGCGATCGCCTGCCACCACTGCGCCATTAGCGCCGGATCGTCGGCGCACAGCGCGAAGTCATCGACGTAGCGCAGATACGGCGCGCGCAGCAGTTCGCTGACGTTCAGGTGCTTGCGAACACGATCACGACCGTGGCGGTGACGCCGGCGTCGCAGCGTGGCAAGCGGTTCCGCTACACGCCGGCCGGGACCAGATTCGACGTCGAGGATGTTGCCGGCAGTCGGCCCGCCGCCGCCGTCCCGCGGACTTCGAGTAGTCCCGGCCAGCGCCTGCCACCTACGCCTTGGCGGCGCGCTTCCCCGGCTTGCCCGAACGCTTCTCTTGCGCCGCCTCGGCGGCGTGATACTTGGCAGCGATTTCCTGCAGGTTCACGCGCGTCGGCGGCGTCTGGAGTCCCATCCCTTCCATCGTGTCGACGATGATCTGCGAGATGGCGAGGTTGCGAAACCACTTGTGGTTGGCCGGGATGACGTACCACGGCGCATCCTTGGTACTGGTCCTGCTCAGCGCCTCCTCGTAAGCGGTGACGTAGTCCGACCACAACTCGCGTTCCGAATAGTCCGACTCGCTGATCTTCCAGTTGCGCGCCGGGTCGTCGAGCCGCTGCCGGAAGCGGGCCAGTTGCTCTTCGGGGCTGATGTGCAGGAAGAACTTGAGGATGCGTGTACCGTTCTGCGCGAGCATCTTCTCGAAGTCGTTGATCAGCGCAAAGCGCTTCGACCAGACCGCCTTCGGCACAAGATTGTGCACGCGGACGACGAGCACATCCTCATAGTGCGAGCGGTTGAAGACGACGACCTCGCCCTTCGCCGGCGTCCGCTGGTGCGCGCGCCAGAGGAAGTCATGCGCCGCCTCTTCGGCACTCGGCTGCTTGAAGCCGAAGACGCGCGTGCCCTGCGGGTTCATGCCGCTGAACAGGTGGCGAACGACGCCATCCTTGCCGGCAGCATCGAGCGCCTGCAGGACGACGAGCAGCGACTGGTTGCCATCGGCGTAGAGCAGCGCCTGCAACTCGTCCATGCGCGCCACGTTCCTCTGGATTTCCGGCAGCGCGGCCTCGCCCGAAGCGTGTGCCCCGCTGTAGGACGGATCGATCCCGGCCAGGCTGAGCTTGTCACCCGGCCTGACCACGAACTGCTTGCGATGGTCCATCATTCGACTCCAGCGGGTGCCGGTGCTCCCATCATGGCGCGGGCACGACGCGATAATAGACGCCGTTCGCGCCATAGGCGGGCAGGAACCAGGTATTGCCGACGATGAAGTACGTCGTGCCGTATTTCTGCACCGACGTCGCCCCGGGCGGCAGCGAGGCGTAGTTGGCTCCCATGGCATAGGCTGCTGCCGTCGTCGCGCTGCCGGCAGCGTAGCCCGAAGCATATGCGTTGCCCGTCGCCGCTGCGCTGTTGGCCGAAACGACCGCGGCGCCCGCGGCGACGCCGACGACGGCGCCTGCCGCCGCTGCACAGCCAGCGCAGCCGGCCGCCGGGTAGTACGCCACCGCTGCCGGCGGATGATACGGGTAATAGGGAGCCGGCGGGCGATACGCTGCAGCCCCGTCGGGGGCGACATGATAGGCGCCGTCGCCGTAGCGCGCGGCGGTCGTGCCGCCATCCACGTTGGTGTGCTCGACGCCCTCACCATAGCGACCGGCGGTGCTGCCGCCATAGGCGTTGGTGTGCTCGGTGCCGCCGCCGAAGGCATGCTCCGTACTGCCACCCCAGGCATTCGTGTGCTCGGTGCCGACGCCAGCGACGTGCTCGGTGCTGCCGCCAAAGCGGTTGGCACTACCCCAGGCTGCCGCCTCGCCAACCAGCAACACGCCGCTGGCGAGGCCAGCCAGAGCGATGATCATCCTCTTCATGCCTTCGTCTCCTTACTGCGATCTGGCCGCTGCCGCGGCTGCCGGCTTCGCTGCCGGATGGGCAAACGGGATGGCCACAGCGGTGGCCGACTTCGCCGTGGCGAAGTCGGTCGCTGCCACCACCGGGTCGACCTTCCAGTTCGACAACTCCATCTGATGGCGCTGGCGCAACGGGTCACGTCGGTAAACCGCCCGCATCATTCGCGGCAGCTTGTCTTCGGTACCGATCCAGACCTGCATGAAGACCTCGTTGTTGGCAAAGGCCACCACTTGCGTCGTCGTCCCGCCGACGACCTTCGACTGGCCAACGAGGAACGCGTTCACCAGACCGGCGGTGAGGCTGGCGTAGGGATCGGCGAGCAGCACGTCGGCAAACGGGAAGTAGATGCCGGCATCCCGGAATGCCACTTTCAACGCCTCGTCGATCGTCGCCGGTGCGGCCGCCACGGCAGCGAAGTTCTCGGCCGGCGAATAGGCGGTCATCGTCTTGCCGTCGAGGTAGAACTCAGAGGCCGGACCATCGCCGAGGGTCAGCACGCGCAGCCGGTCGGGGCGCTGCATCAGCACCTCGGACATGGTCATGAACGCCAGCGGCGGACCGAGACGGCTCGGATGCTCATAGGTGACCTGCGCCGTGAATGACAGCGAACGTGCCGCCATCAGTCGGTCGCTCATCGCCTTCAGCAGATCCAGGGCGCGCTGTTCGAGAATCGGTTTGACGGCAGCCGCGGGAGCGGCCGTCGAACTCGTCGGTGGGGCGGCCTTGGCCGGTTTGGCCCCCTTGCCGCCCGCGGCATCGGCCGCCTGTGCCTGCATCCCGGCGGCGAGAAAGAACCCGGCAACAAGCATCGCGGCCCGCCGCCCCAGATGGTGAAGATCGATCATCGACTCTCTCCGCAAGAAGGAAACCAGCGCGAGGAAACCACCCCGCCGGCAATGGCCGGGGCGCGCCCGCTCAGGGAATCATGCCACATTCGAACATCCTGTTGGCGATCGGCGCCGCCACGCGATTGATGAACTCGGTGCGCAGCGCCGGATCATTGCGCAACATCTGCAGCACCTCCTGCTCGCGCGGCGATTTCGGCTCCGACCGCTGCACCCACAGTTCCTGGCAGCTCGATTGCTGGTACTTCTGGACGACCCGGCCGGCAACCATGTCGAGAAGCGGATACTGCTGTGCCCATGCGTAGCCGCCGGCGGCCGCCGCAGCAACCACCAGAACGGCGGGAAGGATTTTCTTCATGTCATTTCTCCATTCGTCATTCCGACCGGCGGCCTCATCGCCGTCCGGCATCAGAACTTCCAGTTGAGGTTGGCGGCCATGAACAGCACGCCGGTGTTCCGGTAAGCGCCGTCCACGTCGCCGCGGCCGCCGAGACGGACCGGCAGCTCACCGTTCTTCTGCAGGTCGAGCGTGCCACCATAGACGTACTCGGCCGAAAGCCCCCAGTTGAAGGAGCGGTCGACCTCGTTCTGCACGCCGATGCCGAATCGCCAGGCGCTGTTGGCCGGCAGCAGCGGTGACTGGATGTCGCCGCTCTGGAAGGCCGAGTCGTAGGCAACGCCGAAATTCAGCAGCCACGGCTGCGAGATGCGGTACTGGCCGCCGAGCGCGACGTGCCAGGTGTCCTTGAAATCGAGGTCGGTCGTCAGGCTGGCCGGATTGTTGGTGTCCGAGATGCCGATATCCACCTCGCCGAACTTCGACCACTGCTGCCAGCCGACGCTGCCGAGCACCGCCCACTGGTCGTTCACCTGGTGGAAAGCGCTGGCCATCACCCCCTGCGGCACGTGGATGCCGAGATCGAGGTTGGCGCGCAACGCTCCGCGGCTCGCCAGAGCTGCCGCAAGGACCGGCGACAGTCCGGAAAAATCGGGACGCGCCGAGAAGTCGAGCTTGACCTGCGAATTCCACGTCAGGCCGAGCCGGGTCGCCGGGTCGACCTCGTAAAGAAGCCCCAGATTCAAGCCCCAACCCCATTCGCGATCGCTCAGCTCGAGCCGGCCGTCGGCGCGGCCCGGAGCGCCGGGATTGTTGATCGCCACCTGCTGCTTCATGATGCCGAACATCGCGTTGACCGTCGCGCCGAGCGAGAGCCGGTCATTCACCTTGTAGGCGACCGAGGGCAAGAGCGACAGGCCGATCAGCGTGCCCTCCTGCCCGTAGTAACGGCCCAGCCAGCTCGTATCGTACTTCACCGCCAGACCGAAGTTGCCGGCGGTACCGAAGCCGACGGTCAGGTCGGGCGAAACCTGCTGCGTGATGAAGAAGCTGCCGCCGGGAAACCAGCCGATCGGGTTGCCGCCCTCGTTGCGGCCCAATTCCGGCGAGGTGCCCGAACCGCGCGAGAAATCGACGTCGCCGTAGAGCAGTTGTGCCGCCGCCAGCACCTGCGTTCCCGCCAGACGGGTCATTCCGGCCGGATTGGTGAGCACCGTCGACGCATCCTGCGCACGCGCGCCATAGCCCGCCGAAGCCAGGCCGACATCCGCAGTCCCGACCTCGTAGAGGCTGAGGCCGCCGGCACCGGCCTCGCCAACGGCGACCACGAGCAGGCTCGCGACCATCGCCAGCCGTCGCGCCCGATTGCTCAAGCGCCGCCGTCCGGCGGCCTGTTGGCTGTCCCGCATCACTTCCCTCCCCCTCACTCGCTCAAGGGCTGCAACAGGCCGCGAGCGCCGACCAGCGGCTGCAGGCAGCCCGGTGGATCACTTGACGCGCAGAACGACTTCGATGCGCCGGTTCTTCGCCCGGCCCTGTGCCGTATCGTTCGGCGCCACCGGCTGGTACTGCCCATAGCCGGCGGCGACGAGATTCGTCGGATCGACTCCCTGCGCCTGCAGGTAGCGGACCACGTCGACGGCTCGCGCCGCCGACAGATCCCAGTTCGTCGGGTAGCGGCCGCGCAGCGCGGGGCCGATCGGCTCGCTGTCGGTGTAGCCCTGGACGCTGATCCAGTGACCGCTGAGGGCAGCCAGCGTCGGTACCGCCTGGGCAAGCGTACCGCGGCCCTTGGCATGCATCTCGGCGCTGCCCGAGGCGAAGAGGATCTCGTCGACGAAGGTGACCACCAGGCGATCGCTGAGCTGCCGGATCTGCACCTGATCAGCGGCGATCTCGGTCCGCAGTTGCTGGTTCAGCGCCAGATACTGTTGTTCGAGCGCCACCGTCTTCTGCGTCTGCTGCACCTGCTGATCGTAAGTCTGCTGCGAGACGCAGCCCGCCAGGGCGAGTGCGCCGATCGGCACTGCGAGTTTCCAGGATCTCATGCATTCCCTCCGAACAAGAGCCGTTGCAAGGAGACGGGCCCCGCCTTGACCGCCCTCCGGCAGAACCGCCGCGGCAAGGATAACCCGTTCACGGCGCGATTGCCACCCTCGCCGCCGCCTGGTAGGGCTGCAGGAACTCGACCGCGCCATGGAAGATCAACCCCATTCCCATTGCTGCGACAAAGAAGCCGACGATGCGCGTCGCCGCGTCGATCCCCTGCCGGCCAATGCGGCGCAGGATCGGCTTGGCGTAGGTCAGCGAGAGCCAGGTCATCGCCATGCAGGCGACGATCGCCGCACTGGCGGCCACGAAGTGCATCAGTTCGCCGGGCGACTGCTTGATCGTCGACGCCATGCTGATCAGCGTCGCGATCGCGCCGGGGCCGAACATGATCGGCATCGCCAGCGGCACGAAGGCGATATTGCCGTCGTCGTCGTTGCCGCGCGGGATGATGCCACCGGAAGCGGGCGGGTTGAAGAGCTCGAACCCGACACGCGTCAGGATGACGCCGCCGACCACCCGCACCATGCTCAGTGGCACGTCGAAGACGCGCAGCAGGAGCGTGCCGAAGAGCAGGAAGAAGAAGCTGAGCAGCAGCGCGTACAGGCAGGCCTGCCGCGCCACTCGCCTCTGCTCGTCGGCCGGTTTGCCGTCGATCAGCCCGAGATAGACCGGAATCGCCTCGAGCGGGTTGATGATCGCCAGCAGGGTGGTGAACAGGCTGATGAAGAGGCTGACTTCGGGCGTCATGCAGGCTCCGCAGAACGTGGCCAGTCATCGAAGTCGCTCGCGGCGAGGCCTGCACACCGTCCAGCCAGGCCCCATGGCAAGACTGCCAGCGAACGCGGCCGAGACGATACCACAAGCACGATGCTCCGGGGAGCCAGTCGGCCGCTGCCAATCGCCAGCGGCTTGTCGAGCGGCGAACGGCACGCGCCCGTTTGCCAGTGTCCCACGACCGGAAGACAGAGCATTCGCCAAGCCCGAGCGATGGACCCGGAAAGCCATTCTTGCCGCGTCGGATCCGCACGGTGTCGGCAAATTTGACAGGTCGACCAAGTGGAAGAAAGAAAAGCATGTAATAACTGTGACTTATGAACTGGCATCACATTTGCTTATACATTCCCGCGAACGGCCCGCTTCAATCCCTGAAGCGCGTTCGATCCAATTGTTCCATACCATACGGAGGGTTCCATGTCATTTTCGCACCTTGCCAAGTCCTCGCTTGCTGCCGCAAGCGTGGCCGTCCTCGGACTCATCGGCAGCTCGGCCCATGCCGCGCTGCCGCCTTTGGTCGCGCCTGCCTGCAGCAGCGGCGACATCAGCGGCGCTTCGTTCATCAGCTGTGCCGGCTACTACGCGGGCAATCTGATCAGCAACAATCCCACCGACCTGGGCTACGTTGACCAGATCCTCGCCAGCCTCGGCCTGCCCGGCACCGGCGGCACTTGGCTCGAGAAGCTCACCCCGCTCAGCGGCGCGACCTCGATCAACTTCAGCACGCCGCTGAACGGGATCACCTACATCGGCATCCACCGCGGTGGCGGCGGCACCGGCGAGAATGGCACGGCCTTCTACAAGATCGACGCCGGTGTCGGCACCAACCTCGACGTCATCACCTACAACCTGACGGCGTCGTCGAACGCGGCCCTGTATGCGACCGCGCCGGTACCGGAGCCGGAAGCGTACGCCATGTTGATGGCTGGCCTCGGGCTCGTGGGCTGGATGGCAAGGCGCCGGCAGCAACCCTGACCCGGCCCGGCACGGCCTGCTGCCCGTGCAGCGACGTGCCGGACACCCGGCAGCCAGGCGTGCCACCCGGCGCGTCTGGCAAGCCGGATGAACTTGCCACGGACGATACTCCTCCCGGTGATCGGCAGCAGTCAGCCGTCATCGTCCCGCCCTGCCACGGCCGTCGCCATCGCCGGCGACACGCAGGGGACGCCTGCCCGGCGGATTGGCGGACCAGGCGGCGGAAGCGGCGAAAACGCACGCTCGGCGAACGATCCGCCTTGACCGCCCGCGGAGCGCGGCCGCATACTCGCCGGCATGTTTCTCAGCTTCCTGTACGGCGTCTACATCCTGTTGGCGGTGGCTGTCGCACTGCGCATCTTCTCCCATCGCAGTTCGCGTGGAACGGCGCTCGCATGGTTGCTGCTGGTCATTCTCGTGCCGGCGATCGGCGCCCTGATGTATCTCCTGATCGGCGAAAGACGTCTCGGCAGGACCTGGATGCAGCGTGCGATCAACCTGCAGCCGCAGGTCGTGCGCTGGGCACGAGGCATCCCGGCGACCGACATCGTGCCATCGGGCAGCCTGAGCAGCGCCGCCGAGAGCATCAGCCGGCTCGCGACCGGTCTCGCTGGCCTGCCGGTGATGGCCGGGCACCGACTGCGCCTGCTTGCCGACAGCGAAACGGTCATCCGTTCGCTGATCGCCGACATCAACGCTGCCCGCAGTTCGGTACACCTCGAGTTCTACATCTGGAACCCCGGCGGCTTCGTCGAAGACCTGGTGACGGCGCTGGCCAACGCCGCGGAACGCGGTGTCAGCTGCCGGGCGCTGATGGATTCGCTGGGCAGCCGGCCGTTCTTCCGTTCCGCGGCGATCGAGCGTCTGCGCGAGGCCGGCGTCGAGGTCATCGAGGTCCTGCCGGTGAATCCGCTGCGCGCCCTCTTCGTCCGCCTCGACCTGCGCGACCACCGCAAGATTGCCGTCATCGACCGCGGCGTCGCCTACACGGGCAGCATGAACATCGCCGACCCACGCTTCTTCAAGCAGGACGCCGGCGTCGGTGAATGGGTCGATGCCATGGTCCGCATCGAGGGACCAGCGGCCTGGGCCCTCGAAGCCGTCTCGCTGTCGCTGACCGCGCTGCAGACCGGCCATGACTTCTCCCCGCCCGAACCGCCGATCCTCTCGCTGACCGACAATTGCCGCGTCCAGATCTTCCCCTCCGGACCACAGACCTCCACCCGCCACATCGAGGAACTACTATTGACGGCGATCTACTCGGCGCGCCGCGAGATCGTCCTCACCACCCCCTACTTCGTTCCCAGCGAGACGCTGTTCACCGCCCTGCGCTCCGCCGCCACGCGCGGGGTGGCCGTCACACTGATCGTGCCGGAGAAGATCGACTCGCGGCTCGTGCGCTACGCCAGCGATGCCTACAACGACGACCTGCTGGCCGCCGGCATCACGCTGCTGCGCTTCCGCGACGGGCTGCTGCACACCAAGAGCATGGTGATCGACGAGCAGATCACGATCTTCGGCACCGTCAACCTCGACCTGCGCAGTTTCGAGCTCAACTTCGAGGTGTCGCTGATCGCCTACGACCAGCGCTTCTCGGCCGAAGTGCGCGAACTGCAGCGCCAGTACGAGTCGCGCTCGCACGCCATGCAACTCGAGCAGTGGCGTGCCCGACCGCTCTGGCGCCGGCTGCTTGAAAACGCAATCCAGGTGATGAGTCCGTTGCTCTGACTTCGTGCCCGCCGTGGCGGCAGGCGCCTCCGCCGCAGCGCGGAGGGGCCGCTCGCAGCCGCGCCAGGCGCACAACAGCGACTTCGCTGCGTCAGCTAGAACACCGGTTGTTTGCCGAAGTGCTCGAAGCAGCGGGCGAGGCCGGTCCGCTGCTGTTCGTCGAGCCCGCAGAACTCGACGCCGCAGAGGCAGGCGCCACTGGTCGCGACTTCACTCCATGCGATCCGCCCGCTGAGCTTGAGGGGGATCTGCCGCTCGTAGAGCGCCATCTCCTCCGCCGGCAGGTAGATCGACAGGCTGACGGTCTGGCTGGGATCGACGGGTCGTGCGAGGCGCAGGCGCGCGCCGACCAGCGACACGTCGCTGGTGACGCCGTCGAAGACTTCCCCGCCCTGCTCGACGAGGACACGCAGGCTGCTCGGCAATCGCGGAGCGCGACGCTGTTCGTTCTGCGCCCTGTCGATGAGCGGGCTGTGGGTGAATGAGAACCTGGCCATGATCGCGTTGAGGCGCGCGGCGACCGACCGCAGGTCGTCGCTGATCGTGGCCGTCACCTCGACCTTGCTGCTCGCCTCGCGCAACGTCTGGAACAGCGTATCGAGCGTCTGCTGCAGCAACCTCGACTGATCGAGCTGCCGCGTGCTGGCGGTAGAGATGCTCTGGTTCGCGCGCACGGTTTCCGCGACGTTGCTCGATATGCGCTCGATGGTCGCGGCCATGCGGCGCGACTCCTCGCGCGTCTGGCCGACCGATGCCACCAGGGCGTCCATGGTCGACACGACCTGCGCCACCCGCCGGGAGAGATGCTCGATGATGGTCCCGACCCGCCCGGCGGACTTGCTGCTGCGTTCGGCGAGCTTGCGCACCTCGTCCGCCACGACCGCAAAGCCGCGCCCCTGTTCGCCGGCACGGGCCGCCTCGATGGCCGCATTCAGCGCCAGCAGGTTCGTCTGCCCGGCGACTTCCTTGATCGACGTGGCGATGTCGTCGATCTCCCGTGCAGACTGCTGCAGATCGCGGACTTCGCTCGACACCTGCGCGACCCGGGCCGAGGTGGTCTCGAGCGCGTCGAGGCTGCTCTCGACGCTGGCGATCCCGGCGCGCGCCATGCCCTCGACGTCGTTCGAGCGCTCGACCGCGGCGAGCGCCTGCGCGAGCGCTTGCCGGGAGATTGCGTCGAGCTGCGACATCGCCCCATCGACCTCGCCTGAACGGCTCTGCTGTTGCTGGCTCACCTTCGAGATCTCGTTCGACAGCGACGAGATCTGGTAGGACGACTGCCCCATGCTCAGCCCGCAGCTCTCGACTTCCTGCAGGACGACGTTGAGACGCTCCTGCATGCGCTTCATCGTCTTCAGCAGGTCGCCGACTTCATCGTTCGAGACGACCTCGATCTCGTTGTCGAGCTTGCCGGCTGCCACGGCGTGGGCCACCTCCATCCCCTGCGCGAGCGGTCGCGTGACCACCCGGCGGATGAAGAGGAAGATGACGAACAGCATCGGCAAGGTGAGAAGCACCGCTGCCAGGACGGTCTGCATCCGCTGGCGTGCAACCGCCTCCTGCGTCTTCTGCAGCGAGACCTTCATGCTGACGGCACCGAGGACGGTGCCCTGCGGCACGACGTGGCAGTTGAGGCAGTTCTTGCCCAGGTAGTTCTCCTGCGCCAGCGCAGGCCGAATGACCCGCAGTGCGTCCTCGCCGTCGGCGCTGACCTCGACTGCCGAATATTCCTGCCCGGTGGCGAGCACCTGTGCCTCGAGCGCATCGTGCTCGCGTTCCTGCTCGGCCCCTGCGCCGAACTGCCCGCTCACCGCCTCGCCGCGCAGAACCCGAACCTCGCGGATGCTGGGCAACTGCTTGATCTGGTCAATGAACACCTCGCGCTGCGGGATCGTGCCGGTGACCATCATTCCGGTCAGCCCGGCGAGCACCATGTCGTGTGCGCTGCGCGCGAAATCCCGCGCCTGTTCGATCGCCACCTCTTCGCTGACGTGCGCAGTCCACAGGATCATGACCGCCCACGACGCAATGGTCATGGCACTGATCGAGACGATCAGGCGCACCCAGATCTTCTGGTTGCCGAATCTCGCAAACACGTTGATCAACGACATGGTCCTGCGCCTTTCGCTCTGGTTCTTGCTGGCAGCCCGAGCATGCCCCTGCCCGCGGCGACACGACAGGCTCTGCCTCCAGGATCCGGTAGCGGCCTTGCTGCTGATTCCTGAAGGCCGCCATTGCCGCTGCGACAGGCGGACGCTACCCCATCGCTCGCATTCGAGGCCATGACCGGCGTCGCGCCAGGGCGAGGCAGTGGCGCGCCGGGTCCGCTTGCACCAGCACCGACGCGACGACCGCACCGCGCGCGGAAGTTCCCATCAGCCCGCGGCGTGCGGCGGCGACCCCGTTGCACGAACACCGGCCAGAAGTACCGGTGGTGCTGGCCAATCCGACGCTCGCGCTGCGCGACTTCGCCAGTCCCGGACGCCGACCATCCGGCACGCTGGCCGCCGACGCCATCCAGTGCGCTGCCGCAATCGCCAACGCAGCGGCGTGTCGCGCGCCGCCACCGCTACGCGGCTCGACTCGTCGCGGCCAGCGGCGCTGAACTGCTCGCGGCGAACATTGTAGCTCAGCCTGTCGATGGTGCCCGTGAAGCGGAACGGCAGCGTGTACCGGTCGTCCACCGGCGAGTGCGTATCGAGGCCGCTGTCGTGGCCGCGGCGGTGCTCGTGCAGTCCCGATTGAGAAGCGCGGGTGCGTTGGCGACCTGAATGCCGGCATTCACGCCGCGGCAGCTGCAGGTCCTACGGCCGGCGGTGCCGGTCGGACCAGGGCTCGGCAGGCACGGCAGCACCGAGTTGTCGAGCGGGGGAGACCTGGTGCCTGTCCGCCTCGGCGATGAAGACCTCCGGCAACTCCTTCAGCTTCTCTGGCTGGCTGGCCGCGAACCAGTGCCATGGGCGCTGCGATTGCGCCTTGCATGGGCCCTGGCGAACCGTCCCGGGCAGCGGCCGTCCCGCAGAGGCGCGACCGGAATCCCGACTGACGGCAACCCTGAGTTCATCGAACACCTCGCTCGCCGGTGGCAGCAGCCTCGCCACCGCCCGATCCCGCATCGCCCGGGCCTCGCCGCCCCGATCCGCTCGCTCAGGCCGCCTCGCCAGCATCGACCAGCCGCAGTGCGCCCTCGCCGTAGAGGCAGTACAGCAGCGCGGTGGCACTCGCGTGCTCGGCGGCGAGGCTGCGGGCTGCCTGCAGCGCGCCGGCGGCGGTCGCGCCCTGCAGCAGTGCGCGAAAGATGGCGACGGCGAAGTCGCGGGCGCCGTTGTCGTCGATCGCGCCGCTGTAGGTGCCGAGGAACGCGCCGACACCGCTGCGCATGGCGAGGTCGGCGAAGCCGGGGCGCCCGCGCAGGCCGGCGCTGATCGCCTCGGCATGGGCGGCGCCCTGGCCCTCGACGCCGGCCGGAATGAATGCCGTGTAGTGCGAGTTGAGGAACATGAATGCCGGCGAATGACGCGTCAGCCAGGGGCGCATCATGGTCGCCGTCAGGTGACGGTCGGCAAGTTCGAGGTATGCCTCGTGCTCGTCGAACCAGGCATGACCGGCGAAGTGGAATACGTCCGGGTCGAAGTCGTCAAAGGCTCTTGCCAGCGCGTCATGGGTCGCCTCCGGGCCGAGCAGCAACCTCACCTCGCCGACGCCGCCACCGCGGATTTCGTCGGCCACGGCGCGCCCCTCGGCGGCCGCGCCCGGCAGGGCCAGAGCGGGCTCTGCACTCTTCGTGTCGGCGACCACCAGTGCGCGCAACGGCGAACCGACCGCTGGCAGTCCGCGCGCGTTCTCGGACACACCGACCGGTGCGCGAAAAACGGCCGCCAGTTCGGCCAGCGTCTGCGGACCGAGAGCGAGCAGTTCCCACGGCAACCGCTCCACCTCGCGGGTCAGCTCGAGCCGCAGCAGCCGGCCACCCTGCCCCTTCAGCACCCTGCCCAGTGCCTTCACCGTCGCTGCCCCGAGCGTCCGTGTCAGGGCGCCGCTGCACTCGGCGAGAGAACCGTCGCGGCCGCTCGCCGACTCGAGCGAGCGCGATGCCGCGGCGGGCGTCGCCCAGGCCTCGCGCGGCCCGGCGGCGGTTGCAATGACCTTGCCGGCGTCACTGAGGATCGCCTGCACGGCACCCGCGCGCCAGTCGAGGGCGAGGACCGCCGGCGCCACCGCTGCGACAGGCACCCGTGCCGCGCGGGTAGCGGGGGAGGCGCGCAACGCCGGCGGCGCCACGGCCAGCGTCGCCGCCCGCGCGACGCGCGCCAGCGGCGCCACGTCCACCGGTTCGAGCCGATCGGCGAGGCGCTGGAAGAAGGCCGGGACCGCCTCGTGCTGTCCCTCGGGATAGGGGATGACGCGAATCTGGCAGACGCGCCAGAGATACTCCTCCTCGACCTTGCCGATCCCGGACATCAGCGCATAGCGCTCGGGTGCAAAGCCGCGGAAGGTGAGGAGCTGGCGGTCGAGCAGCAGGTTGAAGTCGGGGTCGGCGAGCGAATAGCCGACGAAAAGTACCGAGTGCGTCAGCAGGATCGCCGAGAAGGCGGCGCTGAACGCCGCGTTGCCGTGGATCAGGTCACGATAGTCGCGCGAGGTGAAGACGAGGCTGTCGGGCTTGTCGAGGTCGCCGTGCGCCTTGAGGACGAAGGGCGCGCCGTCGAACAGCAGACGTCCGAGCGCTTCGGTGTCGAGGCTGGTGAGGGTCTTCGGCAGGCCGCCGCGCTCCTCGGCGTAGGCACGTTCGAGCAGCTTGTCGTAGTTGGTCGTCACCCAGGCGGCAAAGGGCAGCCGGACGGCCAGCCGATGCGCTTCGGGGACCGGTCTGCCGAAGTCGCTGAGCCGTTCGCCGAGGAGCCGCGCGTACTCGCCCGGACCGAGCTTGAGCTTGCAGTGATCGGCGATCTGCAGCCACTTGCCGGCGGCGATCATGCCCTCCAGCTCGCGGCGCGACTCCTCTCCCTGCATCGCTTCGGCGATCGTTGCGTCGACGACGTCCTGCACCAGCGATCGCCAGGTCGGCAGCCCGGCCTGTGCCGAAAGACCGGCGCCGGCGAACAGCAGCAGCCGTCGCTCGCGCAGGTGCTGCAGGAGTTGCGGCGGGATCGCCAGGTCGACCGCAGCGGCGGCTGCGACCGGCGCTGCCGCTGCGGGAGTCTTCCGGGCCGACATCGACTCCAGCCCCCTCAGGGCGCGGCGCCGGCGGCACCACTGCCGGGCGCACCGGCCTTGGTGCCATCGACGGCGTGCGCGCTGTCGGTGCTGGTGCAATGACCCGGCTGCGTTGCCGGCAAGACCGTGACCGGCGCCGCATCGCCGGCGCCGACCTCGGCCATTCCCAGTTCAGCCAGCGCCACCTGCAGCGCCGACAGGTGCCTCTTCGTCGGCGCCAGGAAGTACACCCGGTCGAGCCGGGTGACTGCGGCCCGCGCTTCGAGGTAGTTGCGCGCGGCGTCAAGCTGCTTGCGGGCGTTGTCGACCAGGCTGCTGGAGCCGCTGCCGGTCGTCAGCAGCGGCAGGACGATCGAGCGATACGGCTTCTCACCGGCCTTCTCGGCCCGCGCCGATTCGCGGTCCGCCTGCAGCAGCGCCGCCGTGATGCACTGTTCGACCTGGGCAATCGGATGGTAGCCGCCGCCAATGACGCCATAGACCGCCGCGACGTGGAAGATTCGCCGCACATGGTGCGAATCGGCCAGCGAGCCGCTGCCGGTCGAGACGACCATTCCCGGATTCACCTGCTGCCGGCCGCGCATCTTGGCGCGCAGTTCGTCGGCGATGGTGTCCTCGACGATGTCGCCGACGTCGTCCCGGCGTGCCCCGAGATAACGGATCAGCGCCGAGATCGAGGCATCGAAGACCCGCGCCATCTGCATGTTGATGTTCTCGGAGCTGACCCAGATGTCGATCTGGTCGTCGGCAGCGCCCGAGTTGAGATTCACGTTGCGCAGGTTGCCGGTGATCAGCCGGATCTCCCTGCCCGGCGCGTTCGCCGGCGCGTAGCGATGAACCCGCGAAGCGGCGATCGCGCCCTGCCGCGAACTGATTTCGAGACCCGGGACAGCGGCATGGACGAGGCTGTCGCGTGTACTCGACAGCAGGCCGTTGCGAATGAAACTGCGGATCATCGACTGCGCCTGTGCGATCTTCTCCGGACTCGAGTCGTCGTAATCGATGGTGTTCATGCCGGCAATGTTGAACGGGTTTCTCGTTCCTTCGCGGCGGATGAGCACGGTCACCCGATCCCTGAGTGCATGGCGCACGCCGAGTTCGTAGTAGACGTTCGGGTTGGCGGTGCTGATGTCGACCACTGCGACCTCGGCGTCGAGAATGTAGTTGATCATCCGCTCGTGGATGAGGCCAGCCTTCTCGACCTCGTCGCAGCGCAGGCAATGGATGCGGATCCGGTCCTGCGTCAGCGCTTCCACCGCCGGCTTGATGATCTGCCGGTAGACGGCGTCGAAATCGATCAGCTTCCCGTGATCGTCCTTCTCACCGAAAGGCATGATGACGAAACACAGACGCCCGAGTTCTTCGTTCGGCATGTCGTTCCTTCCCCGTTGTGCAACCCACCCGGCTGTACAGCTACAACGATGCTCGCGCCACCAGCCACTGCAGACCGATGATCGTCTTTGCGTCGGCCAGGGTGCCCTGACGCAGCGCGTCCTTCGCCGCCGCCGCCGACATGCGGACGATGCGGATGTCCTCGAGCTCCGCGGCAACCCCCCCGCCAGCGCCAACGCGCCCGGCTTCGGTGACCTCGGCATAGTAGAGCCAGATGCGCTCGGATGAGCCGCCGGGGGAGACGAAGAAGGTGGCAATCGGCTCGCAGGTGGTGAGCGCGAAACCCAGTTCCTCCTCGATCTCGCGACGCAACGCGGCCTCGGGCGACTCGCCGGCGTCGATCATCCCGGCAACGACTTCGAGCAGCCAGCCCGGGCCCTTGTCGACGGTCGGATAGCGAAATTGCTCGGCGAACAGCAGGCTATCGGACTCGCGATGGTAAACGACGGCGGCGACCGAGTCGCCCCGTTCGAAGACGAGTCGCCGTGCCGGCGGCGTCATCGACCCATCGGCGCGCTCGAAGCTCACCTCGGCCTCGTCAACCTTGAAGAAATCGTCCAGCAGGCGCCGACGGCTGCGAACTTCGACCCTTCCCATCCATCTCCTTCCCACCTTGTCGGCGGTTGCCGCGGACAGCGCCAGCGGCGGGACGCCACGACCCCGGTGTTGCCGCCAGCAGGGCGGCGACCGAAGCCGTTCCCGGTTGCGGCGCAGCATTCGGGACAGCATAGCGACCGACCGCAACGGCGTCAAATTCGCGTCTCGCGCACGCTGCGGCCAAGCATTGCGCCGGCACGCGGATCACTGCAGTGCCAGCCAGCACCACCTCCACCGCCCAGGCTCTGGCTGCCACAGGCGGCATCACGGCTCAGGGCTCGTGATCGGCGCGCGCCGCCGTCCGCCCAAGGCTCTCGATGACGCTTGTGGCGAGGGCAATCTCGCGCAGGAAGCAGGCAAGACCAGCAATCAGTGACAGCATCGCGGCGACGAACAGCGCTGCGATCAGTCGAGAGAGGTCGATCTGCATCTCGGCACCGATAAAGAGCGCGGCGACGACCAGGCAGATCAGCAGTTCGCAGGCGACGCACAGGCTGATCGCCCAATGGATCATCCGCGCGCGTCGCGACAGCGAGACGATGGTGGAGAACGTCTGCCCCCGCTCGAGCGGCGGCAGCGGTTCGGCGAGCAGCTTCTCGAGGACGTGGAAGCGGTCGATCACCCGCGCCAGCCGGTTGGCCAGAACGCCCAGCAGGGCGCCGACGCCGGCCAGCAGGAATACCGGCGCAACCGCGAGTTGGATCACCTGCGCCACCGACAACACCTGGTTCGAGAGCGTGAGCATGAACAGACCTCCTGCCTGCCGGTGTTCCTGTCATCGAAGAGTCGCGCGCCCCCATGGGGGCAGCAGCTGGACTCTAGCCGACTGGCGGCGCAGGCGCAAACACCGGCGGCCTGGACTTGCCGCCGTCGCCCATCGGTGGTCGCGGACGACGCAACGGCGGCGCGGGTGAGCGGTGGCAGCCGCGACAACGACCCTGAGCGATGATCAGCGATTTCGACTCGGAAGGCGCGGCCGAGCGGCTGCAGCGCAAACGGATCGGCGCAATCAACGCATCGTCGCCGCGGCACTGTCCGAGCCGCTGTGATGGCTGCCCGCCGTCACCGGCGCCGGGGATGCCTGCGAGGACCTCAGCGTGCAACGCGGCTGCGGCGGGGCAGCCCGGGCGCACCTGCATTGACCGTCGTCACCGCCGGCGCGATACTTTCGGCCTGGCTTTCCCGCCCTTCGCCCTCGAGGACACAACGATGATGACGACGACACCCATGCCGGCGCCGCGCCGACTCGCCTGCCTGATCGCAACCGCCCTGCTTGGACCGCTGGGTTGTGCCGGCCAACAGCCGATGAGCCCTGGGATGCAGGTGATCGACGTCATCCCCGGAAGTGGCCCCGCGGTGACGCCGAACAGTGCGCCCGCGACCGCCGCCGGCGCCGCTGCAGACGCGGCCGGGCAGCCGCCGCTGGCCGACCCCTGGCCACGCCAGGTCGTGCTGGCCGGCACGACGGCACTGGTTTACCTGCCGCAGGTCGACGGCTGGCAGAACGGCACGCTCAACTTTCGCGCCGCCGTCGCGCTGCCGGGCAGTGGCACGGAGCAGCAGACTTTCGGCGTCATCTGGGGCAGCGCACGCACCGCCGTCGACCGCACGACGCGCAACGTCAGCCTCGAAGACCTGACACTGACGCGGGCGCGCTTTCCGACCCTCGCCGACAATGGCCTCGCCTACCTCGATCAACTGCGTCAAGCCCTGCCGGCAGCGATCGGCAGCATGTCGCTCGACCTGCTGCAGGGGCAGCTCGCCGCCTCGCAGACGGTGAAGCCGAAGAGCGTTGCGGTGAGCAACGAGCCGCCACGGGTGATCGTCAGCCAGAGCCCGGCAATCCTGGTGCCGATCGACGGCAGCCCGGTGATCCGGACGGTCGACGGTTCCCGTTTCGAGCGGGTGATCAACACGCAGGCGCTGATCGCCCGCCCGCGCCAAGGCAGCCCCTGGTACCTGCACGTCTACGACGGCTGGCTGGCTGCCGCGTCGCTCGACGGGCCGTGGCTGCCGGCCGGCGAGACACCGCGCGGTTTGGCGGACTTGGCGCAACAGCTCGCCGGCAAGGGCATCGTCGACCTGCTCGATGGCGGGCCGAAGGCCGACCCGAAACCATCGCTCGCCAGCGGCGCGCCGACCATCTACGTGACGCAGACGCCGGCCGAACTGATCGTCTTCAAGGGGCAACCGAACTTCGTTCCGATCACCGGCACCGGCCTGCTCTGGGCCGACAACACGACTGCCGATGTGCTTGTGAACACCGCCAACGACGACTATTACACCTTGCTTTCGGGCCGCTGGTATCGGGCGCCCTCGCTCAACGGCCCGTGGACCTTCGTCGCCGCCAACGCGCTGCCGGCGGATTTCGCACACATTCCGAAGGACGTTGCCGCCGGTGTCGTCCTCGCTTCGGTCGCCGGAACAGCGCAGGCGCAGGAGGCGCTGATCGCCAACTCGATCCCGCAGACGGCAGCCGTGCCGCTGCGCAACGGTCCGAGCTTCACGCCGTCCTTCGACGGCGCACCTCAGTGGCGGTCGATCTCCGGGACAGCGCTGCAGTACGTCGTCAATGCCGCGACACCGATCATCCAGGTCGGCCCGAACGCCTATTACGCGGTGCAGGCCGGCGTCTGGTTCACCGCCAGCAGGCTGACCGGGCCATGGACGGTCGCCAGCAGCGTCCCGGCCGCGATCTACGGCATTCCACCCAGCTCGCCACTGCATTACGTGACCTATGTCCAGGTCTATGGTGGCAGCGATGAACTCGTCTATGTCGGCTACACGCCGGGCTACCTGGGAACGGTCGTCGCCCCTGACGGCGTCGTTGTCTACGGTACCGGCTATACCTATGCGCCCTGGATCGGTTCCGTCTGGTACGCCACGCCGTACACCTGGGGGCTCGCTGCCGCACCGATCTACAACCCTTACATCGGCTTCGGCTTCGGTTTCGGCCTCGGCCTGGCCACCGCCGCCTGGGCCGCGCCCTACTGGGGTGGCGCCTACTACCATCCAGGCTATTGGGGCTATCCCTGCTGCGGCTCGGCCAGCGCCAACGTCTACGGTCACTGGGGCAACACCGTCTATTCCGGGACGCGCAGCTGGTACGCCAGCGCCGACGGTCGCGTCGGCACGGCAGCCGCCGGCACCTACGCCAATACGCGCACCGGAACCACCGGCTCCTATGCCGCGGGGCGCAGCTACAACCCCTACACTGGCCAGGCGACGCGCGGCTACGACCGTACCTTCGACACTGCTGGCGGCAGCAGCGGCAACATTGCCCGCGCCGGTTCCTACAACGCCGACACCGGCCAGCGCTCGTATGCCTCGAGTGCGACGGTCACCGGCCCGCAAGGCAGTTCGCTGTCGAGGACGGCAACGGCGACGGCGGGACCGCAGGGGGTCGATGCCCAGCACACGGTCAGCGCCTACGACGCCAAGACCGGTGAGAGCAGGAGCTACACCTCGAGCGGCCTCTTCGGCGACCACTATGCCGGTGCCGACGGCAACGTCTACCGCAGCGGCGATGGCGGGTGGCAGCAGCACGGTGCCGGCGGCTGGCAGTCGGCCAGCGGCGACACCGCGTGGGCGGACCGCGAGCAACAGGCGCGAAGCAGCTATCAAGGCGGCGGGGGCGGCGACCGTGCCGCCGGTGGCTGGGGTGGCGACGATAGCTGGGGCAACCGCTTTGGTGGCGGCAGCAGCTTCGGCAGCCGCTTCGGTGGCGGCGGCTTCGGAGGCGGCGGCTTTCGCGGTGGCTTTGGCGGCAGGCGCTAGCGGGCACCACGCTACCGCCGCAGAGTCAAGGTCGCTGGCGGCGACCGGCAAGCCGTCCCGGCCCACGTCCCAGTGACATCCCGGCCATGCGTCGGAATCAGCGTCGGACAACAGCGCCCGGCAAACGGCGCATGTTCTCAGCGCGGAGGATCGCATGCAGCGCGTACCATCAGGAATCTTCGTCCCTTCGGCTCTTGCCCTTGTTGTCGGCGGCTGCGCCAGTGAGCAGCAGATGCTTGCCAGCGAGCAGGACCAGGCGCTCCTGACCGCGGTACGCCGTGGCCAGTTCGAGATGTCCTGCCCGACGGCACGCGGCGTCGTACTCTCGGCCAACCTGCTGCAGCCCGTCCTCTGGAACGGCATCGAGCGCGCCGAGTACACCATCGGCGTCGAGGGCTGCGGCCAGAAGGCGACCTACGTCACGGTGTGCCCGTTGGGCTCGCCGGGCTGCGTCGCGGTCTCGGGCCGCAACCTGGCGCAATAGCCATGACCGAAGCACCGGAGCCGGGTCGGCGTCAATCACGGCAGCAGCAGCGCGCCGAGCAGGCGTGCGCAGCCTGGCCCACGACCACGGCCGGCGGTCGCCAGCAGAGCGGGAGCGGCGACCGTGTCGTCCGGCAGGTGTCCGCCGGCCTCGGCGCCGCCTGCAGCGAGCGGCAAAAAGCTCGGCAAAAAAGGTATCATTCGCCATCCGCAACGCAGCGATCGCCCGTCCTCTCCTGTTCAACGGTCTTGCAAGGAGTTCAGCATGTTCAAGCAACTTTCGTCCCACCTTTCAGCGTTTGTCTTTGCCCTTCTGCTGACCGCCTGTGCGGTGCCGGGCCAGCAGCCCGGAGAGGTGGAGATCCGCAGCGGGGTGATCGAGCAGATCAGCTTCGTCGAACTGCAGAGCACCCACCACCAGGGAGTCGGCGCAGTCGTTGGTGGTCTGGCCGGCCTTGGCATCGGCAGCCTGATCGGTGCCGGCACCGGACGTGACGTGGCAATGGTCGTGGGAACCATCGGCGGCGCAATCGCCGGCAACCAAATCCAGAAGAGATACGACCAGCCGGTGCAGGGGCAACAGATCATCGTCCGCACCAGCAACGGGGTTCTGGTTTCGGTGACCCAGCCAATGAACGCGTCCCTGTTCCAGGGTCAGCGCGTCTTCATCGAGGGCAGTGGCGAGGGCGCTCGCGTCGTCCCGCGCTGATCGGCGTTCAGCAAGCACAGGGCGTCTGTCGGCATCGCCGCCGACGCCCGCCCCCCGGAGCAGCAGACCGAATGCCGCATTCTTCGACCAGCCCCGCCCTGCCCCCTGGCGCCAGGCCGCGAGTTGCCCTGCCGGCGACGCTTCATGGCGCTGTTGTCGCGCTCTGCGCCGTCGTCATCGGCACTGCCTGCGCGCCCGACGCCTGGCGACCCGACAGCCGCTATGATGCCTTTCTCGACCGCGTGCAGGATCGCTGCGGCAACCTCGAGATCGGTGGCCGGCGCATCGGCGCCAACCTCATAGAGGGTCCAGATTCGTACTTTCTCGACCTCACCTCGCGCTACTTCCATCGCCAGATATCGCCGGAGAACTACGCCGGCGCGCTCGCTGGCTCGTTCGCCGGCGACCCCGGGTCGCCGGCGATCAGTTGCATCCTCAGCGTGCCGCGGGGCAGCGACCCGATGCCGCCGGCGCTGATGCAGTGATCCGCCGCCGCTCCTCAAGCGTTGTGCAAGGGCCGACAACCTCGTAGAATGGCGGCCTTCGCGGGCGTCGTATAATGGCAATACCCTAGCTTCCCAAGCTAGAGCCGAGGGTTCGATTCCCTTCGCCCGCTCCACTTCGACTTTCCAGGGACTTCCACCGAAATCCAAGGAGTGTTGTAAGTAGCTGATCCGGTTAAGGTTTATCCCCTTTCCTCGATCTAGTGACGTCCAGCGAAATCCACTGACAGCCGGTACAAAACGGTACAAAAAGTGGTACAAAATGCGGCGAGCCTTCGTTCCGCATTGTTGCTGGAGGAGCCAGGGCCCGGTAACGAACATGGCATCCAACTCGCTTTCAGGAGTTGGACACATGCTCACCGACATGACGGCCCGGCAGGCCAAGGCCACCGGCAAACCATACACCATCGCCGACTTCGATGGTCTCTACCTCCATGTCTCAGCCGTTGGCGGCAAGGCTTGGCACTTCCGCTACACCTGGATGGGGCAACGCGCCCGCATCTCCCTGGGGAGCTACCCTGAGCTGTCGCTGCGCGAGGCGCGGGAACTGCGCGACGAGGCGCGCTCTCTGGTCGCCAGGGGCATCAACCCGCGCACCGAGCGCAAGCAGAAGCGCCAGGCCATCAAGCTCGCCGGCGAGAACACGTTCATGGCGGTCTACGAGAAGTGGATGGAGCACCGGCAGCTCACGCTCGAAGAGGGCCGCCAGAGCTCGCTGGAGCAGATTCGCCGCGTCTTCAAGAAGGACGTCTTCCCCTACTTGAAGCGGCTGACCATCTACGAGGTCACCCGTCCACACCTGCTGGAGGTGATCGGCCGCATCGAGAAGCGCAACTCGCTGTCGGTGGCCGAAAAGGTGCGCACCTGGCTCAAGCAGTTGTTCGACTACGCGATGGTCGTCATCCCGGCCATGGAGGCCAATCCGGCCACCGACCTGCACGTGGTCGCGGTGCCGCTGCCGCCGGTCGAACACAATCCGTTCCTGCGCATGGCCGAGCTTCCCGTGTTCCTGCAGACCCTGCGCAAGTACCGCGGCATGCTGAAGACGCAACTGGCGATCCGCCTGCTGCTCCTGACGGGTGTCCGAACGGGGGAACTGCGCCTGGCCACGCCGGATCAATTCGATCTGGATCGTGGGCTGTGGATCATTCCGGTCATGTCGCTCAAGCAGCGCAAGATGCTCACCCGCAAGAAGCGCAAGCGCCCCACCGACATCCCGCCGTACATCGTCCCGTTGTCTGTCCAGGCGATGGAGGTCGTCCGCTACATGCTCGAGGACGTCAAGCCCGCGCAGAAGTACCTGTTCGCCGGCGTCAAACGCATCAGCGACCGCATGAGCGAGAACACGCTCAACGTTGCCCTTAAGCGCATGGGCTACGAGGACCGGCTGACCGGCCACGGCATCCGCGCGACGATCTCGACGGCCCTGAACGAACTGGGCTATCCGAAGGTCTGGGTGGACGCCCAGCTCTCGCACGCCGACCCCAACCGCATCAGCGCCACCTATAACCACGCGGAATACGTCGAGCAGCGCCGCGTCATGATGCAGGACTGGGCCGACCGCCTGGACCTCTTCGAGCAGAACCAGGTGCAGGTCGCCAGCATGCACCTGACCATCCACCTGCAGGGCCTGCCGACGATCGCCGGGCAGCAGACCACCCCGCTGCCGACACCTGGCCAGCACGCACCCATCTTGCTGGTGGCGCCCACCGAGCAGGGCATGCCGACGATTGCACCGGCGACGCAGCGCCTGTCGGCCGTGGAGATGCCCGAGTACGCGCAGCCAAAGTTCTCGGACCTGCAGCGCGAGCGCCTGAAGCTGCTGGAAATCTTCGAGGGACCGGACAACCTGGTGGTGGCCGACTACGCCAAGCTGGCCGGCAAGTCGCGCCGCTGGATCACCTACGAGATCCAGGCCGGCAACCTGCTGTCGATTCAACTGGGGAACAAGGGCCAACGTGTTCCGGTGTGGCAGCTCGATCCGCTCAAGCGCCAACTGGTCCAGGCCATCCTCAAGCAGACGCCCCGTGGAGTGGATACCTGGGACATCTATCACGCACTGCTGCGACCGCATGACGCTCTGGGGAGCAGGCCGCCCATCGAGGCGGTGACGCCCGAGAACATGAAGATCGCCGTGCTGGTGGTCGTGGAGCAGTGTTCGCAACGAGAGGAGTCACTGGCTCCGATGTCATACCCGATCGAGGTGCGGCAGAGCGTTCAGCAATTGGTGCAAAACGCAATCGCGGCTGATGCGGCGCTGCCTATGGTGAGCGACTGAAAGGCATGCTGTCGAACGGTGAACTACCGGGAAATATCTGCGGGGGTGCCGAGGTCAGGCGGCTTCGGTAGCCGCCACCTTCACCGCCCGTTCGGCAAACCGTTCGACAGCTCGTGCCGATCCGTGGGGCTTCCGTAGCAACTGGGTGCCGATGAGATAGGGGCCATTCGCCAGTGGGCGCATGGCGACACCCCAGCCGTGAGCCCGTGCGATCTGCGAGCGGGGCGCAATACCGACAGCAAAGCCTGCCGCCACCTGTACCGCCAAGAGATCAAAGGATGTGACCTCCTTGATAGGATGCATTTCAGATCCGAAGCGCGCAGTCACCTGCTGGCTCAGTCCGTCACATGCCCGCAGGCACCAATGAAGCAGCGGATAGCGGAGCAAGGCGTCCAGCGGAACTTCGGGGTACGCAAGCAACGGCGAGCGCAGCGGAACCGCCAAGGCCAGTTCGTCTGCCCAAAGCGGCTGTGCGTACATGGCGAAAACAGTTGTTGTGGCCGCCAGCGCTATACCGGCGTCGTAGGTGCCGTCCTCGATACCACGGATCAAATCCCTGGCGGCAACCTCCTGCGGCAGGATGATGGTCGCGGGCTCCTCTGCGCGTTGCAGGGCAAGCACACTCGCGAGCCGTGGCGACAGTGTGTCGGCCGACACGGCGAGCTTCAGAATCGGTGTTTGATCGGGAGCACTCAAGGGTGTCATTTCATCCTGGAAATCTGGGCACGCGGCCCCCTTGCCATGATAGCAAGAGTTAAATTTAACGTGGTTAGAAACATGGCGATATTCGACGCTCTTGCTAATGCAAAAGCGTACTGTCCAGCGAGGCCGCCCTGTCGGATCGACAACCTATGAACCTGAACCGGCCTTGGCCTTTGGCCAAGCAGTTCGTGCGGCCCGGATGGAACAGGGGATGGCTCAGGAAGAGCTGGCAGCCTCGGCAGAAATCGAGCGGTCCCACATGGGCAAGATCGAGCGCGGAGAACACATGCCCACGCTGGCGTTGATCCTCAGAATCGCCGTGGCGCTGAACAGGAGTGCCGCGGATCTGATCGCCGCGACGGAGAAAAACCTGCGCTCGGGACCGAGAACCTAGTCAGCGAAAAGGAACGGGGCATCGCTCATCACTCGTCTATCTGCTTGTGCAAACACGCGATAAATCGATCCAGTGATATGGCAGCAGGGGCGCCGGTGCCGCTTTCCGGTCGTAATAGGTAGGTCGTGTGAGTGACGTTTGGAGTCGCAAGGGGACGAATTGCGATGTCAGGGCGATTTGAAACCCTGATCTGTGCAGCATTCGCAAATCCAACGCCATAGCCGGCCGCGACCAATGTCAGCATCATTTCCATTGAGGCAACGTACTCGACATCGAGCTTGACCGCTGCATCTTGCACCATTTGCCCCACCTCGCAACCGCACTTTCCGAATACCCGGGGATCAGCCACTACGAGCGGATAATGTATCAAGTCCTCCAAAGGTATTTGCTTGTTAGCGAGCAGCGGATGCCGTGCCGCTACGACTACGACTACCGAGTCGACCCAGATCGGTTCGGCGATGATGCCATCCCCGACCTCGGCGGTATACGCAAACCCCAAATTGAAGCTCCCTGAACGGAGTCCGCGCAATTGCTCGGTCAGCGAGGCCTCGGTTAGACGTATCTCAACTGCCGGATATTCCTCGCGGCAGCGTGCGAGAAAGGTTGAGAGGCGGGGATCAATGCATCCACTGGGGACGGCAATGCGAAGAATGCCCAGGTAGCCTGACGAAACGGCCTTTACGTTCTCACGGGCAAGTTCCAGCGTCGAAAACACCCGACGCACATCCTGGAGGAAGACCTCGCCAGCCTGTGTCAGCCGTGTACCGCGCCGATCACGATCAAATAGCAGCACGCCAAGCTCATCTTCGAGTTCCTTGATGGCGCGGGACAGTGGGGACTGCTCGATATGCAATCGTTCAGCGGCACGAGTGAAGTGCAACTCCTCCGCGAGGACAACGAAGCAGCGAAGATGGCGCAATTCCAAGCCTTGCCCTCCCATGAGACGCCATTTCCTGGCAATAGCATCGTTTCTTACGCCCGATTTTGCGGGCGAAAGACTGGACTCATGTCCGCCACGACAACAGGGGCGCCCCCAATAACTTCCAGCGAGCGCGCCGGCATTGAGCACGTCACGCGCTTCTCAGCAACTGCCCCGGTTGTGAAAGTCCGCGTAGCCCCTCTCGTCGCCGCGCCATGGTGGTTATCACGAGGCGACGTGTTTTATATCAAAAACGCATCATAGACAGATTTTAGGGCGGACCATATACTTTCCGCAATAACCCGTATAAGCATTCGCTAACCCGAACGAGCCAGCCAGGATGTCGAACGAACAGCTTGCAGATCTAACCCAGCCACAACGCGATCGGCTCGCGTTCGTGGAGTTGCGCGTGCGCTTCATCGGGGAGATACGTCGCCACGACTTGGTTACGCGGTTTGGCATCCAGTCCGCCGCTGCATCCAGGGATCTGGCGCTGTACAAGGACTTGGCGCCCGGCAACATTGACTACGACCCCAAGGGCAAGTCCTACGTCCTCGGGCCGGATTTCCGGCCCGTCTTCGACTTCCCACCGGAGCGGGTTCTGTCGTGGCTGACCCAAGGCTTTGGCGATGGTGAGCCGATGCGGCTCAAGGCGTGGGTGGCCAGCGAGAGCCCGTCACGGCTCACGCACCCGGATCTGGATGTGCTGGCGAGCGTGACCCGGGCGATCCACCAGGAGTGTCCGCTCGGCATCGAGTACCACTCCATCTCCAGTGGCCGCACCGAGCGGGAGATCGTCCCGTTCGCGCTGATCGACAACGGTCTGCGCTGGCACGTCCGCGCCTTCGACCGGAAGTCGCAGGAGTTCCGGGATTTCGTCATCACCCGGATCAAGCGCCCGGTGGTGCACAAGGGGCAGCCAGTGGCACCCCACGAGATGAGCGATCAAGACATTCAGTGGACCCGGATCGTCGAGCTGGAGCTGGTGCCGCACCCAGACCAGCCCCGGCCGGAGATCACCGAGATGGACTACAGCATGCAGGGTGGCGTGCTTCGGATGAAACTGCGGGCAGCTGCCGCCGGTTACATCCTTCGCCAATGGAGTGTGGACTGCACGCCCGACCACAGCTTGCGCGGGCACGAGTACCGGTTGTGGCTGAAGGACCCCCTTGCCATCTACGGTGTGCGCAATGCCGTGCTGGCGCCGGGTTACCGCTCCCCCGATCAACAGCGGCTTGAAGCCGAGTCGGACTGAGGGGATGCGCATGCTCGCAAAACTCGAACGACTCATCGGCGAAATCGGCGACCTCAACAGCAAGTTGATCCTGCTGGTCGGTCCCAGCCGCAGTGGCAAAACCCAACTGCTCCGCCAGCTCGGCGCCAAGCTCAACATCGATCCGCTCAACGTGGGCCTGGAGCTCGGGCGCCGGTTGGCCGCCACGCCAAACAATAAGCGTGGCTTCTCCGCCGGTGAACTGCTGCGGGAAATCGCGGACAAGGAACGAACCGAGGACCCGCTGCTGCTCGACAACCTCGAGTTGCTGTTCGAGCCGGGCCTGCAGATCAACCCGCTTGACCTCGTCAGGCGGCTGGCTCACTCCAAGCGCGTCGTGGCCGTCTGGCCTGGTGAGCTGCGCGGTGATCGCTTGGTGTACGCCGAGATGAGCCATCCAGAACATCGTGACTACAGCCGGGACGGCGTGGTCGTACTCGAAATTTGACCGAATTTACGGAAACTGCGGGGGAAGGTAGAACCATATGGCCAAGAACATGAAATACGGAGATCTGATCCAGTTCGAGCAGATCGAGTCAGTCATTCAGCTGCTCGATGCCGGGCGCCCGGACGAGGCCAAGAAGCTCGTCGCGACCTATGTCATCTCGGACGACATGGCTGAGCGGATCTCCAAGCTCATGGTTCCCCAGCTCAGTTTCGACGACTCGGTCGATCACAAGGGTGTGCTGATCGTCGGCAATTACGGCACCGGTAAATCGCACTTGATGTCGGTGCTGTCGTTGGTGGCTGAAGACGCCGCTTACGCGCCGATGATCCGCCACCCGAAAGTGGCCGAGGCGGTTGCCCCGATCGCTGGCCGCTTCAAGGTGCTGCGCATTGAGGTGGGCGGGCTGCAGATGCCGCTGCGCCAGATCATCACCCTGCAGCTTGAGCGATTCCTCGAAAAGATCGGCGTCGACTACACGTTCCCGACCGCCGACAAGGAACTCAACAACAAGGACTCCTTCGAGGAGATGATGGCTGCGTTCGGCGAGAAATTTTCGGACCAGGGTGTGCTGCTTGTTGTCGACGAGTTCCTGGAGTACCTGCAGTCCCGTCGCGACCACGAGCTGGTGCAGGATCTGGCCATCCTGCGTCAGATCGGCGAGGTCACCAAGCACCTGAAGTTCCGCTTCGTGGCCGGTGTGCAGGAGGCTATCTTCGACAGCGTGCGCTTCCAGCACGTGGCCGACAGCATGCGGCGGGTCAACGAGCGCTTCACCCAGATCCTGATCGACCGCCAGGACGTCAGCTTCGTCGTCTCCGCGCGCCTGCTCAAGAAGACTGCCGACCAGCAGAACAAGATCCGCGAGTACCTCACGCCGTTCGCCAAGTTCTACGGCTCCATGAACGAGCGTATGGACGAGTACGTCCGGCTGTTCCCGGTTCACCCGGACTACCTGAAGACCTTCGAGCAGATCCACTTCACCGAAAAGCGCGGCGCGCTCAAGACCATCGAAGCCGCCATGCTGGCCATCCTCGACCAGGACGTGCCTGCCGACAAGCCGCTGTTCATCAGCTACGAGAGTTTCTGGAACACCATCAAGACCAACTCGGTCTTGCGCGCCGACCCCAACATCAAGGAAGTGATGCGCGTCTCCGAAGTACTGGAGTCGCGGGTCCAGCAAGCCTTCACGCGCCCGGCCTACAAGGCAATGGCGCTGCGCGTCATCAACGCGCTGGCCGTCCACCGTCTGACCACGGGCGGCGACATCCATGTGCCCATTGGCCCCACGGCTGCCGAGCTGCGCGACGCCATGTGTCTGTTCCAGCCGGGCGTGGAGGACATGCCGGGCGATCCGGCCGAGAACCTGCTGTCGATGGTCCAGACCGTCATGCGGGAAGTGCTGAAGACCGTCAACGGCCAGTTCATCTCCAAGGCGCCGGACACCGAGCAGTACTACCTCGACCTCAAGAAGGACATCGACTACGACGCGCAGATCGAAAAGCGCGCCGAAGCCCTATCCGACGACGCACTGGACCGTGCCTACTACAGCGCCGTCAAGGCGCTGATGGAGTGCAGCGACGACCTGCGTTATCCCGGCTTCCAGATCTGGCAGTACCAGCTCGAATGGCAGGAGCGCCGTGTCGAACGCATGGGCTACCTGTTCTTCGGGGCGCCGAATGATCGGCCCACGGCGCAGCCCGAGCGCGACTTCTACGTCTACTTCATCCAGCCCTTCGACAAACCGAAGTTCGCCGACAACAACCTGTCGGACGAGGTGTTCTTCCGCCTCACCGGGCTGGACGACGATCTCAAGCGGCACCTGTCGTCCTACGCGGCGGCGCTCGATCTGGCATCCACCGCCAGTGGCGGCGCCAAGGCCATCTACCTCTCCAAGGCGCAAGACTTCCTGCGCGCCATGAGCAAGTGGCTGCAGGAAAAGCAGATGACCGCCTTCGAGGTCACCTACCAGGGCAAGAAGAAGAACCTGCAGGAGTGGGCCAAAGGCGTGTCGCTGCGTGACCGGGCGCGGCTTGGCGCGGACGAGCGCATCAACTTCCGCGACGTGGTGAACGTCATTTCGGGACTGGTACTGGGCCAGCGCTTCGTCGATCTCTCGCCGGAATACCCCACCTTCTCGGTGCTGGTCACCGAGGCCAACCGCAAGCAACTGATCGGCAACGCGCTGCGCGCACTGGCCGGCGGTACTCGCACCAAGGATGCGCTCGCCGTGCTCGATGCGCTGGAGTTGCTCGATGGCGACCGCGTCGATCCGGCCAACTCACGCTACGCGCAGGAAGTGCTGAACCGGCTCAAGGCCAAGGGCCACGGCCAGGTGCTCAACCGCAGCGAACTGCTGTCGGGCACCTCGGACGTCGAGTATTTCGCGCCCATCAAGTACCGGCTGGAGCCCGATCTGCTGGTCACCGTGCTGGGTGGGTTGGTCTATTCCGGCGACATCGTGCTGTCGATCACCGGCGACAAGATCGACTCTGGCAAGCTGGCGCAACTGGCTGAACGCTCCATTGACGAGCTCAAGCAGTTCAAGCACGTTGAAGCGCCCAAGGAGATCAACCTCGCGGTACTGCGTGCCTTGTTCGAGTTGTTCGACCTGCCGTCCGGCCTGGCCCAGAAGGCCAGCCAGGGCGACACCGAACCGGTCATCAAACTGCAGGAGAAAGTCAGTGGGCTGGTGCCGCGTGTGCTCAAAGCTGGCTCCGACCTGCAGCAAGGTAAGCTCGGCTTCTGGGGCCAGAACCTGCTGCGCGAAGAAGAAGCCAAAGACTGGCACGCACGGCTCGATTCGCTGAAGAAGTTCACCGAGTCGCTGGCGCCGTACAACACCGTCGGGAAGCTCAAGAACCTGCGCGTCACGCAGGAAGACCTCGACAGCCAGAAGAAGAATCTGGAGATCCTGGCCGCCGTCGAGCGTCTGCTCGAACTGGTGGTGGAACTGGGCAGCACAGCGTCCTACCTCTCGCAGGCCGAAATGGTGCTGCCCGCTGATCACCCGTGGGTGAAACAAGCCGAGGCCGCCCGCAAGGCGCTACAGGAAAAGCTCAGCCAGGACCGCACCGCCGAGCACGCCGCAGAATACCGGCAGACGCTCAACCAGCTCAAAAAGGACTACATCACCGCCTACATCGCCAGCCACAGCAAGGCGCGGCTCGGCGTGGCCGAGGACAAGACCCGAAACGCGCTGCGCAAGGACGATCGCCTGCTGGCGTTGCGCGTGCTGGCCGGTGTGTCGCTAATGCCCACCAGCCAGCTCACTGCCTTCGAGGAGTCGCTCAACGGCCTGAAGAGCTGTTCCTCGCTGGATGAGCCAACCCTGGTCACGGCGGCCGTTTGCCCCCACTGCCAGTTCCGCCCCTCTGCCGAGCAGCTGGAGCTGATCCCGGCGGCCAACCGCCTGCACAAGCTGGACGACGATCTGGACCAGTTGGTGACCAACTGGCAGCAAACGCTGCTGGAGAACCTGGAAGACCCGTTCACGCAGGACAGCCTGGGTCTGCTGCCGCCTGCGTCCAAAAAGCTGATCGACGCCTTCCTGACCTCACGCAAGCTGTCAGACCCGATGACCGCCGAGTTCGCCAATGCCGTTCAGGAAGCATTGTCGGGGCTGGAGAAGATCGCGGTCAGGGGCGACGAGATCAAGCAGGCGCTACTTCAAGGCGGCTCGCCGGCCATGCCAGACGATCTGCGCAAGCGCTTCGACGCCTTTCTGAACGAACGTTGCAAGGGCAAGGACTCAACCAAGCTGCGCTTCGTGATCGAGTGATGCCATGACTCTGCAAACGAACAGGGAGCTACTGCCATGAGCAACACGCTAAAAGTCAGGGACGACCACGCCCCTGTCTGCTTCGAAGCAAGCGCCGAGGATGTCGACAAGTTCAAGCTTTGCGAAGGCGCAGAAGCCTCCTGGCTAACCCAGAGCCAAACTTTCGGCATCAAGGAGTTGCGTAGCCGTGTTGAACCTTGGCTGACCGCCTTATTCCAGTCGGAGCATCTTTCGCTGCTTGCTGGCTCAGGATTGACCCATGCCGTACACCATCTGGCGACAGGCAAGCCAGCGGCTGGAATGGGCGAAGCAACCCTGACTAGCTACAAGGATGAAATCGAGAAAGCAGCGAAAGAAGCCGCCCAAAAATCAGGGCGAGAAGCAGGTAATCTGGAAGACCAGCTTCGCGTCGCCACCGAATTGCTGCGAGGGCTAGAGATACTGGGCAATTCAGCAGAAGCTGAAACGCTGCTGACTGAGCTGACCAGCACGCTGGAAGCATTCTCCAAGTCCATCCTCGAAAGCGAAGCTGGTATTGCCAGGGCAGGTGAAGACAAGCGTGAACAAGCGCTCAATGTGCTTGTCACCTTCCTGATGAGCTTCGCCAGCCGCACCGGCGTGCGCGACCGGCTGAACATCTTCACCACCAACTACGACCGACTGATCGAAGCTGGGGCCGAACTGGCCGGGCTGCATCTGCTGGACCGCTTCCTCGGCAACCTCATGCCGATCTTTCGCTCGTCGCGGCTGGATCTGGACATGCACTACAACCCGCCCGGCATTCGCGGCGAACCGCGCTACCTGGAGGGAGTAGCCCGCTTTACCAAGCTGCACGGCTCGGTGGATTGGGTGCAGGCCGATAGGGACATCCGCCGCATCGGGCTGCCCTTCGGCGCCGGTGATGTCGCGCCTTATCTGCAAGCGCCTGGCCTCAACGGCGCCAGTGCTCACAAGTTGATGATCTACCCCAATGCCGCCAAGGATCGGGAGACTTCGGATCACCCCTATGTGGAACTGTTCCGAGACCTCGCCGCCGCCGTGTGCCGCCCTAACAGCACGCTGATTACCTATGGCTACAGCTTTGGCGACGAGCACATTAACCGCGTCATCCGCGACATGCTCACGGTTCCGTCCACCCATCTGGTGGTGATTGCCTATGACGATCCGCTCGGCCGCATCATGCAAAGCTACCAGGAGCTGGGGCGCCCTTCGCAGATCAGCCTGCTGATCGGCCCCGCGCTGGCAGATTTACAAACCCTGACCGAAAGCTTCCTGCCCAAGGCCGCTATCGACAAAACCACCTTCCGCATGAGCGAACTGCTCAAGCAGCGTTTCGGCACCGAAGCCCATCCAGGCCCGGCAGCAGCGAAACCTGGTAGTGATTTTGACGGGGCAGACCTGGTATGAGCTTCTCGCCCCTGGCCTACGCCGACTCACTGCGCATCGGCAGCATTGACTTTGTCTCTCCTGACGAAATCAAGGTGCTGCTGGATATTGAGGCGCCCGACAACCTCGCCATGAATACCGGCACACCACGGCCGTTCCCGCGTATCAACGGTTATGTCCTCGTGCCTAGTGATGCAGGCTATCTGGTCGCACAGGTGGAGTGGATCACCATCGAGCGATCTCAGTACCCCAAGCGCAAGGGCATGCAGGATTTCGGCCTGGTCGATTTGCCCTATCCGCTGCGCAAGATGAGCCTCAACCCGCTGGGCGGCCTGGCGTTCGAGGGTCAGAGTGCTGGAAAGGAGCGCTACTCCTTCCGGCGTGGTGTGGAAACCTACCCAACAGTGGGTGACCCCGTTCTGTTGCCGACCCAATCACAACTACGCGCCATCGTTGAATCGGGCGAAAACCGCAGAGTGAAAATCGGCATCAGTCCGCTGGCCGCCAATGCGGAAGTCAAAATCGACCCTGATCGCCTGTTCGGTCGTCATCTGGCCGTGCTGGGCAACACCGGTAGTGGCAAATCCTGTTCGGTCGCCGGTTTGATCCGCTGGTCGATGGAAGCAGCCCGAAAAGAACGTGGCGGAGCAGACCCCAATGCCCGCTTCATTGTGCTCGACCCCAACGGCGAATACGCCAAGGCATTTGATGGTTTGGGGAAAGTGCGAGTGTTCGCGGTCGAGCCGAAACCAGAAAGCGGCATCAAGCAGCTTCAGGTGCCACTCTGGTTCTGGAACAGTGCCGAGTGGAGTGCATTTACTCAGGCCAGCGCCAAGGCGCAACGGCCGACATTGATTCAGGCACTGCGCGCCGTGCGCGACGGTGCAGTGGAAGCCGCCGGTACGCCAAGCCACGACATGCGCCGTTTCTTGCGCACGCTGGTCAGCGTGATTCAGATCGAGCGCGCTGCCGGACGACCCTGGGCTAATTTTCCGCATCCAAAAAACTTCTTCGAAAAAACCAGGAAGTGGCAGGAAGGGTTGGGTAACGATGTCTCATTCACTGCGGATGAGAATGCGGCGCTAGGCGCAGTACGAGACAAGATTGCCGCGTTTGCCGACGCGCGCTCAGGCCAGTATCCAAACTACGACTTCACTGCACCAGAGATTGACGAATTTTTAGGCATGGCTAAAGCCGCCCACGCCGCCTTTGGCGGCAGTGACACCGACGTCTTGCCCATCGATGCGGACGTACCCCGCGCCTTTACCGGCGACCAGCTGCTGCGCAGTGTTGAAGCCAATGCAGAACTGCTAGGCGTCTCGGAATACGTCGAAACAATGCTCATGCGCATTCGAACGATTCTGTCCGATAGCCGCATGAAAACCATCACCGGTAATACCGATGGTGTGACGCTGCATCACTGGCTAGCCAACACCATCGGCGATGACCAAGCGTCCAACGGCACGGTAACCGTCATCGACCTATCGTTGGTGCCCGCTGAAGTGGTGCATATCGTCACCGCCGTTATTGCCCGTATGACGCTGGAAGCCATGCAGCGCTACCGCAAGCTCAACCACGGTAAAACGCTGCCTACCGTTCTGGTGATGGAAGAAGCACACACATTTATCAAACGCTACCAGGACGATGCTGAGAACCAGAATTCAGCCGCCATTTGTTGTCAGGTATTCGAGAAAATCGCCCGCGAAGGGCGCAAGTTCGGACTGGGTTTGGTGCTGTCATCCCAGCGCCCCAGCGAGTTGTCGCCCACGGTACTTTCGCAATGCAACAGCTACCTGCTGCACCGCATCAGCAATGACCGTGACCAGGAATTGGTGCACAAGCTGGTTCCTGACAACCTGCGTGGTCTGCTGCGCGATCTTCCCTCGCTACCCTCACGCCACGCCATCCTACTGGGCTGGGCCTCTGAGTTACCAGTGCTGGTGCAGATGAATGCCTTGCCTGAAGGCCAACGGCCAAAATCCGACGACCCGGACTTTTGGGCGGTATGGTCGGGTAAGAAGGAGAACGAAATAGGCGAGATAGAAGCTGTCGAGCGCACCGTGGATTGGAAGGCGATTGCAGAAGACTGGCAACAATTGGCACCTGTTCCAGACGATGATGCTGCGGACGAAGGCGGAGCCTCCTAGATGGCCAAAGCAAGCGGCTTTGCCGTCCTCCTTCCCAAAGATCGGATGACATCATTCCTCGAATGCGTCGAGGAAGGGCTACCGTTTGCCGAGCCTGTGGCCGACTTCCAGCACAGCCGAAACGTGCCACTCGTCTGCTTCATCGTCAGCGCGCGCAAGATTGCCCACATTGGATTAGGGCGACGAGGCACACGCGCCGGTACTGGGCTCAGACGGCTGAACATCGATCGTGTGGAAAAGCTCTCCGCGCCTTTATCGGTTCAGCGAATCATCAATTGCTTGCCAAAGCGCAATGCTGCATCCGTGCGGAAGCGTTTCAACTCTGGTGGTTTGCTGACAGATAAAGGTTTTGCCGCAGTCATAGAGACCATTCGGCAACTTGCACCCCAGGCCAGCACATTGCTCGACCGATTCAGCCGCATACGAGCAGCGCGCATCCAACGGCTTTCCCCGAAGGCGAAAGACAACCTGGCGCAACAGAAAGAAGCCTTACTCACGGCGCTGTCAATTGCAGGGTTGAGCCGTGAGCCAGTTCAAGAGTGGTCACCGCCAGAAGGAACACCGGTGTCCTTCCTCGACGGGTTGCCCAGCGCCCGGCTACGTGAAGACCAGATGGTCATCAATGACCTGATGAAAATCCCAGGCTTCACCCTAATTCAAGACCAAGTGAGCGTTACCGGCGCCGCAGTATTTGTCTCCGAAGCGACGTCTGAGCGCCTCACCGTCATTCTTGCCAACCGGCTTCCCTTGGAAGAGCAGTCAGGCACCGATCTCATTTATTTCAACGAGACGTTTCATAGCTTTGTCATGGTTCAGTACAAGGCGATGGAAAAGGGCACAGACGAGCAGGTGGGTTATCGCCCGTCCAACGACAGGAATCTTGTCAAAGAGATCGCTCGTATGGACGCATTGCTGGCAAGCATACAGGCTTGTGCGCCCAATAGGTCGCACGATGGCTATCGCCTCACGGATAACCCGTTTTTCTTGAAGCTTTGCTCCCGGCTTGTTTTCAACCCGGACGATATCGGGTTGGTATCTGGCATGTATCTACCACTCGATTACTGGAAGCTTCTCGTCCAGAGTCCTCGTGTCCAAGGGCCACGCGGTGGACTTCGCGTGACATTCGAAAACGCAGGCCGGCATTTCGACAACTCATCGTTCACGACAATCGTTTCCAAAGCTTGGGTTGGCACCACACCGAGCCAGTCAGATGTTTTGAGAGAAGCAATTCGTCAGACCATTGAGACCGGCAAAGCCGTGGCTATCGCGGTAAAACCCAAAAAAACTGATGCCGCCAATGTTGAGCGGATCAACCTTAGCGAGATCGCACCTGATGAATGACTTATTCCAGAACCACGCGGCCAAGTCCGGCCCGGTTGAATGCCTCGGGCAGACGTTCCCGAGTGATGAGGTTCGCCGCGAGCATTACCTGAAGCTGCTTGCCGAGAAGCTCAAAGATCCTGAGTTCCGGAAGATCGAAGGTTTTCCTATTGGGTCGGACGAAGACATCCTGGCGCTTTCTGACCCGCCGTACTACACGGCGTGTCCAAACCCATTCATCGAGGAGTTCGTCAGGCATTGCGGCAAGAGCTACGACTCATCGGTTTCATACAGTAAAGAACCCTTCGCCGCCGATGTCAGTGAAGGGAAGAACGACCCGATTTACAACGCACATAGCTATCACACGAAGGTGCCGCATAAAGCAATCATGCGGTACATCCTGCACTACACGCAGCCTGGCGATGTGGTCTTTGATGGATTTTGCGGCACTGGAATGACCGGCGTCGCTGCTCAGCTTTGTGGTGATAGGTCGGTCGTTACGTCACTTGGCTACCGGGTTGAAGCAGATGGAACGATCCTGGAACCACGCCAAGAGGATGGAAGAACTACTTGGAAGGCGTTTTCGAAAGTCGGTGCGCGGCACGCGGTATTGAATGATCTGTCTACAGCGGCAACTTTCATTGCGTACAACTACAACACCCAAGTCGACTCGCTCGATTTCGACGCGCAAGCTAAACGAGTTCTAGGGGAGGTCGAAAAGAACCTCGGATGGATGTACGAGACCACACATACGGATGGCGTGGCCAAGGGCCGAATCAATTACACGGTTTGGTCAGATGTTTTCACCTGTCCCGAGTGCGCGGGCGACGTAGTCTTTTGGGATGCGGCAGTTGATCAGGTGGGGAAGCAGATCCTTGATGAATTCAAGTGTCCGCATTGTTCTGCACAGATCACCAAGCGGAGCTTGGACCGTGCGTGGACGACTCTATTCGATGAGTCGATCAAGCAGACGGTTCGTCAGGCAAAACAGGTTCCGGTGCTAATCAACTACAGCGTTGGTAAGTCCCGATTCGAGAAGACGCCAGATGAGTTTGATCTTCAACTAGTCGAAAAGATTGCCTCGAAGCCAGTCAGTGATTGGCATCCTTCAGAACGAATGATGGAGGGTGGTGAATCGCGTAGGAATGACCCGATAGGAATGACGCACGTCCATCATTTCTTTACGCAAAGAAATCTTCACGTCATTTCAAGGCTAATGCGCCAGGTGACTGACGAAGCCGCATCGCCCCTCTTGAAGTTAGCGTTGCTTGATTGTTTTTCTGTGCTGACGCGGATGTCGCGCTTTCGCGCTCCAGCATGGTTCGACAGGTCTACGGGCCCTATGAAGGGTTGGACCGCTGGAACTCTGTACGTGCCTTCGCTCCAGGGCGAGCAAAACGTATTCAACGCTTTTGCCGAGAAGGTCGAAATGATTCGACGCGCCTACAAAGCGGCGCTAAAAAGTCAGTGCGTTACTACCAGCCATAACGCATCGATAACTATGCCAGCGAACAGTGCTGACTATGTCTTTTTCGATCCGCCGTTCGGAGCGAACATCAACTATTCAGAGCTGAATTTTCTGTGGGAGTCTTGGCTGAAAGTAATAACTAACAAGAAGCCAGAGGCGATAGAGAGTAAGGCGCACAAAAAAAGTCTCGATGACTACAGACATCTGATGACCGCCTGCTTCGCAGAAGCCTATCGGATTCTAAAACCTGGGCATTGGATGACCATCGAGTTTTCCAACACGCAGGCGTCAGTGTGGAACGCGATTCAGATCGCTCTGCAGGAGGCAGGATTTGTTGTCGCCAATGTTTCTGCTCTAGACAAAAAACAAGGAAGTTTTAAGGCGGTCACTACAACAACGGCTGTGAAGCAAGACCTCGTCATTTCAGCCTACAAGCCAAATGGTGGCCTTGAGGATCGCTTCGCCAAAGCCGGCGGCAGTGAGGATTCAGTGTGGGATTTCGTGCGAACGCACCTGAGCTATCTGCCAACCGTCAAGGTCAAGGCAGGCGATCTTGAGTTTATTGCTGAGCGCGATCCTCGGATCATATTTGATCGCATGGTGGCATGGTTTGTGCGGCACAACTTCCCGGTTCCAATGTCCACCCACGAATTCCAGGCTGGTCTTACCCAGCGCTTTGCGGATCGCGATGGAATGGTGTTCTTGGCGGATCAGGTTGCCGAGTACGACAGGAAGCGAGCTCAGGTTGCACAAGCCCCACAAATGGAGATGTTTGTTTCTGACGAGCGAAGCGCAATTGACTGGCTAACGGACTTCTTGAAGCGACGCCCGTCAACCTATCAAGAGGTCCACACCGATTTCATCAGCCAGCTCGGGGCAGGTTGGAAGAAGCACGAATCTAAGCCGGAACTCGCCGCCTTGCTTGAAGACAATTTCATTCAGTACGACGGCACGGGTGAGGTTCCGAGCCAGATTCATAGCTATCTCTCGACCAACCACAAGGATCTGCGCGGTTTGGAGAAGAACAGCCCAGCCCTTGTGGCCAAGGCCAAGGATCGCTGGTACGTGCCCGACCCGAACAAGGCGCAGGACCTCGAGAAGAAGCGCGAGAAGGCGCTGCTCAAGGAGTTTGACCACTATCGAGCATTCACGGGTCGCCGTCTGAAGGAATTCCGCCTGGAAGCGCTGCGCGCTGGCTTCAGAGCTGCATGGGGCAATAAGGACTATCAGACGATCATCGACATCGCGAAGATGGTGCCCGACGAGGCACTGCAAGAGGACGAGAAGCTTCTCACCCTCTATGACCTCGCGTTGACCCGTACCGAAGACGGGGTCTGAACGTGGCCGGTAGCGGGTTCACCATCGGTGACTGGTGCTGGTTCACTCGGCAGGCATCGCCTTGCCGCGTGATCGAGCGGCAGGACGTGTGGGGCGAAGTCGCCTACCGCGTGTGGCTGCCGGCCAAGGACGCGGTGGTGCGTGCACTCGCGCCTGATCTGGCGCCGCTGGAAAGCGTCCGGCCGAGCATGGAGCAGATCCTGCACACCACGGCGGCAGCCAAGCTGCTGGATGCGCTGGAGGACAACCTGCTGTTGGCGCCGATTCAGTCCAGCGTGGTGCCGCTGCCGCACCAGCTCTACGCGCTGAACCGCGCCGTGAGCCGCGACCGCATTCGCTACCTGCTGGCCGACGAGGTGGGCCTCGGCAAGACCATCGAGGCTGGCTTGGTGCTGCGCGAGTTGAAATTGCGTGGCCGGGTGAAGCGAATCCTGGTGGTGGCACCCAAGGGGCTGGTGCGCCAGTGGCAGGCTGAGATGCGGCTGCACTTCGGCGAGAAGTTCCAGTTCATCGAGCCGTCCGAGCTGGCGGCCTTCCGCCAGTGGCGCAGCGGTGGTGCGGGTGAGGAGGAAAACCTGTGGCGCATGCACGACCAAGTGATCTGCTCGCTGGATTCGGTGAAGCCCCTGGAAGGCCGGCGCGGCTGGAGCCTGGAACAACTGAACACCTACAACCGCGAGCGCTTCGAGGACCTGATTTCGGCGTCGTGGGATCTGGTTATCATCGATGAGGCCCACCGCATGGGCGGTAGCACAGAGCAGGTGGCCCGCTACAAGCTGGGCGCCGCGCTGGCCGAGGCATCGCCCTACCTGTTGTTGCTGTCGGCCACGCCGCACCAAGGTAAGACCGATCAGTTCATGCGCTTGATGCAGTTGCTGGACCGCGAAGCCTTCCCGGACGAGAGCAGCGTCAGCCGCGACCGGGTGCGGCCCTTCGTGATCCGCACCGAGAAGCGCGTGTCCATCAATGCGGAAGGACAGCCGCTGTTCAAACCGCGTGTCACCCGGCTGCAAGCGGTGGCCTGGCAGGGACGCCACGGCTCGCAGCAGCGCCTGTATGGGGCAGTGACGGACTATGTGCGCCACGGCTACAACCAGGCGATGGCGGCCAAGCAGCGCCACATCGGCTTCTTGATGATCCTGATGCAGCGGCTGGTGACCTCCAGCACCGCAGCCATCCGCACGACGCTGGAGAAGCGCCAGGCACTGCTTGATGCGCCGCAGCCGCAGGCCAACCTTTTCGAGAACACCAGCGCCGACGAGTGGGCAGACCTCGACGGCCAGTCCCAGGTGGATCTGGCCATGCAGGCCAGTGGCTGGGAACTGGAGAAGTCCGAAGTTGAGATGCTGCTGGACCTGGCGCGCGAAACCGAGGCCGCAGGCACCGACGCCAAGGCCGAGGCGCTGCTGGAGCTTATCTACAAGCTGCAGCAGGAGGAAGGCGACCCGGCGCTGAAGGTGCTGATCTTCACCGAATTCGTGCCCACCCAAGCGATGCTGGCTGACTACCTGGAGAGCCGTGGCTTTTCGGTGGCGACGCTCAACGGCAGCATGGACCTGGAAACGCGCACGCGGGCACAACAGGTGTTCTCCAAAGATGTGCGCGTGCTGATTTCGACGGATGCCGGTGGTGAAGGCCTGAACCTGCAGTTCTGCCACGTCATCGTCAACTTCGACATGCCGTGGAACCCAATGCGGATCGAGCAGCGCATTGGCCGGGTGGACCGCATCGGACAGAAGCACGTTGTTCGCGCCATCAACTTCGTGCTCGAGGACACCGTGGAGCATCGAGTGCGCCAGGTGTTGGAGGCAAAGCTCGAGGTCATCGCGCAGGAGTTTGGCGTCGATAAGGCGGCCGACGTGATGGATTCGGTCGAGGCCGACCCGATCTTCGACGAGCTGTTCGTGCATGGTCTGCAGAACCCGGATGCCATCGAACAGGAGTGCGACGCGGTGGTGTCGCAGCTGCGATCCACCCTGGCGGAGTCGAAGAAGAACAGCGACCTGCTCACCACAGAGCACGATCTGGACGCCGATGACGCCCGCAAGTGGCGCGACCATCCAGCGCAGTTCTGGCTGGAGCGGGCCATCACCAGCGGACTGGCCGCCCGTGGCGGCTCAGCCACCGAGGTGGGCAATGCGTGGCGGGTGAAGTGGGCGGACGGCAGCGAGTCAGCACAGGCCTGTTTTAACGCCCGCACGGCGGATGAGAACCCGGAGTTGGAATGGGTCACGATGGAAGACCCACGCGCCCGGGCTGTGATCAGTGAGCTGCCGCGCTTTGTCGCTGGCCAACCACTGCCGGTGATTCGCGTGACCGGCTTGCCGGATTCGGTTCGCGGCATCTGGTCGCTGTGGGAAATCAGCCTGGCAGCTGAGGGGCTGAGTCGGAAGCGTTTCCTGCCCGTGTTCATCAACGAGGAAGGTCGCCCCTTCGTGCCGACAGCGAAACGCGTATGGGATCTGCTGCTAACTGAAACCGTAGACGTGCATGCCGTGACGGGTGCCGAGGAGTCGGCGAAGTGGTTCGAGGCATCGCATGTGGCTGCCAGTACCCAGGGTGAACGGATCTTCACCGAACTGTTGACCGAACACCGCGCCCGGCTGAAGGAAGAACGCGAACGTGCGGTGCATGCGTTCGAGGCCCGAGGCCAGGCCATTGGGCGAATCGGCCTGCCCGCTGTGCGCGAGCATCGGCGCAAGCGGCTGCAACAAGAACACGATGCACGCATGGCCGCCCTGGACGACATGGAGGCCAGCGTGCCGGCTTTGAATGCCGTGATGATGGTGCGCGTCTCCGGCGATGTGATGCCCGGAGGACAGGTGGGATGAGCCAGTGGTCAGAACGCATTCTCAGCCACTTCACGGCCGATCTCACCCGTCTGTGGGTGGCATGCGATCCCGATGATGTACTGCTGGACGAAAAGCTGTTGTCCGAGCTGCGCGGTCGCGGCTTCGAGGTGATGCTGTACGAGGACCCGTTCGCCTTCCGTGCGGAATACGAGGAGCGCTATCGCGCCGCATGGGATCGCGGTGAGCCGGGGCCAGCGCCGTCCCTGGTTCTTCATCTGCGCAGCGCCGACGCGAATGAGTTGCCGTGGGACATCGTGCATCACGGTCGTGTGGTTCGATTGAGCCTTGCGGAGCTCTTCCCCAGGCTGGCATACAGCGCGGTGCAGCAAGTCGAGCCGGAGCATTTTGCCGGGCTGTTTCATGCCCACCAGACCGAGCTGCAGTCAGCGCGCGGCGAGAACGAGTCGAAGGACTTCATCCTTGAACACGTCTACCAACTGGCGCCAAGGTCGATTCGCAACCCGGTCGACTTCTGGCGTGAGCTGCTGCGAATGCACTTCGCCAATCGCTCGTTGCCGCCCCTGTTTGCTCAACACGCGGCAGGCATCATTCAAGGCAAGGGGCTCTTCACGGATCTGCCCGTCGCCACATGGCTGGCGTCCAAAAGTGCGCTGCTGCGCGTGGTACAGGATGCGTGGTATCGCTACCTGAAGACCCTGGGGCTGGATGGCATGCGCACGGGCGAACCGCCACCGCCAGACTACGTCGCCAAGATCGAGATTCCGTTCGAGCACTCCGATGTGCAGGTGCTGGTCGACTCCATGTTCCTCGACGGCAGCTTGCATCCGCTGGCGGTGCACAGTGTTCCGGCGGGGATGCCGAGTTGGATCAAGGCCGGCATTGTCCAGGACCCGGCGGCGTTGCAGGCTTTGGTGCTCAAAGGCATCGATGGCCTGATCGAGACGACGCCAACGGCGGCCTCTTCGCACAAGGACTGGAGCGAGTTCGCCAAGCGCTACGGTGAGATCCTGGCCCGCACGCATGGTCTGCCGGGCACGGAAGGCAGCGAACACCTGCCGGTGATTCGGGAACGGATCAAGACCTTGCAGGCGCAATCAGACGAGGGTCTGCAAGCCTGGGTCGCAGCCAAGCATTACGCCGACCTGATCCTGCAGCCGGTGACCAAGGGCCCGGTGATGGTGCACCACGTGCCGCGCTTCTTGCGCCATCGGCGGTCCGCAGGGGAAACCAAGGTGGCTCTGCTGGTATTCGATGGGCTGGCCTTTGACCAGTGGGTGCAGATCCGCGAGCGCCTGATCGCCACCACGAAACGTTTCGCGTTCGACGAGGGAACCGCGTTCGCATGGCTGCCGACCGTGACATCGGTGTCGCGTCAGGCGTTGTTCTCCGGCCTGAAACCGCGAGAGTTCGACGACTCCATCGACAGGACGGACAAGGAGGAATCCTTGTGGAAGACGTTCTGGCAGAACGAAGGCGTCAACTCGAATGAGGTGATGTATCGACGTGCGCTGCGTCAGACCCATCAGCTCGACGCACTGGAAGTGGATTTGAATGACCGTCGCCCGAAGGTGGTGGGCCTGGTCATCGATGAGGTGGACGATCGGCTCCACAAGGAGCGGTCCAAGAAGGACGTGGCGATGTGGATCGGGAACTGGTTGACGACCGGTTTCGTCGACCGGCTGTTCTCGCTGCTGCTGGACAAGGGATACCACATCTATCTCACGGCGGACCACGGCAACGTTGAGTCCACCGGCGTCGGCAGGCCCAGCCAGGGCGTGATTGCAGAGACGCGCGGGGAGCGCGTTCGGGTCTACCGGAGTGAGCCATTGCTGGCCGACTCCGCTGCGGCCTATCCCACCACAGTCAGGTTGGACATCGCTGGACTACCCGCGAACTTCATGCCCCTATTCGCAGGCGGACGAACCGCCTTTGTGCCGGAGGGCGAGCAGGTGGTGGTCCACGGCGGGGTGTCGGTCGAAGAGTTGATCGTGCCCTTTGTGAAAGTCAGTTATGTGATTGGTACCGAATGAATTCATCAGCCCCTCAAATCGGCTTTGATCGGTTCATTCAGCTTGATTGGGCGGCTGCAGCACTGAATGTTCGTGCGGGTGCGGCTGGGCTAGATGATCTGAATGCACTGCTTGATGCAGCCGGACTTGGCGTTGAAGCCAAGAAGAAAACACGCACCGTACTGAATCGGCTCTGGCTGGAGCCGCGCGCAGAACTGGTTGATTACGCAGATCGCGGCGTGGCCATCCACAAGACGCAGCCGGACACTCCGGTCGCCGCGCTGTGCTGGGGTATGGCCGTTGCGACGTACCCGTTCTTCGGCAAGGTGGCCGAGCTGGTGGGCCGCCTGTCCGCCATCCAGGGTGATTGCGCGTCGGCCGAAGTGCACCGGCGCATGAGTGAAACCTATGGGGAGCGCGAAGGTACCCGGCGCATGACCAACATGGTCATCCAGAGCCAGGCGAGCTGGGGCGCGGTGGAGCGCGTGGAAAAGGGCAAGCGCGTCATTCGCTTGGCACAGACGAGCATCGACAACGATGCGCTCACTGCTTGGCTGATCGAAGCTGCTGTGCGCTACGCCGGTAAGCCCGTTTCAGTGCCCAGTCTGCAGTCGCTGCCCGTGCTGTTCCCGTTCAACTTGACGCGGCCCCTGGCCTACGTGGTGTCGAACAGCCCGAACCTCGACCTCCGGTCGGAAGGCCCGAGTAACCAGTTCGTCGCTTTGCGTCAGAGGTAGTCATTGCTCATGTCCTGGCGACCCCACATCGACCTACCTGAAAAACGCATACGCAAAGCGGTCGCAAGACGAATTGCAGCATTTTGGCAGTACACCTATCGAGCCCAACACCAGCTTGGTGTTTGGAAATTTCGATACGGCAGTATCGCTTTTTATGCTTTGTTGCTTCTTCTAGTTTCTGCAAGCGCCTACCTGTCATCGGCTCTCCAGAATGTGTTGGCAAGCTATTACTCGACCGAACATGCGATCGAGGGCCTGCGCGGCTTGATCCTAAATGTGGGAAGCGCGCTGATAGGAGCTGCTGCGATTGTTACATCTCTCGTACTGTTCGCCATGCAGGTGAACATCGAGCGCATGCCTCACGGGCTATTTCGCCGTCTGAGTGCAGATAGAAAGTTGCTCGGTGCGTTCGCGTTGGCATTCCTCCTGGCAATAGGCGTCGCGACGCTGTCGACCTTTGTGGATCAGGCCCGGCTGGCGCGGGTCGTGCTCGCATCTTCATGGTCGGTTGTACTCATACTGATCTCGTTCATGTACGCCTATCGGCGCGCTTTGGTGCTCATCAACCCATTGCAGCAACTGGGCATACTCATTCAAGACACTCGTAAGGAGTTGCGGTCATGGGCTCGACGAGCCCAGCGCTCGATACCACTGCTTGAACGCGATGAAAGCGCAAGTTCCGCGACGTCACCTTCGGACTCCACGCACGACTTGGCCCGTACAGCATTTTTTCAGATCAACAATAGATGGACCGATGGCACAAAACGAGCGGTCCGACATGCAATGTCATTTGCGGGACGCTATGCAGAGCAGGGAGACTATGAAGTTTCTGGTGCGGCGCTGAACGCAGTCGTCGGCATCAATGCTGCATACATCGAGTCCAAGGGAAAAACGTTCTACGCCAACAACCCCTTTGTCGATAATCCTTTCTCCAGCGATGGCTTCATCAACGACACGCTGGAGCACCTGCGGCAAAACTTGCAGAGTGGGATTGCCCGTCGTGATGAGCAGCAGATCGAGCAGACACTGCAAGCAATGGCTGCACTTGTCCGAGTGTATCTCGGCATTGATTACTCCAGCCCGTATGCCTCGAAAAGCCACGCACAGCTCGCTGCAGGATACCTTGCAAGTGCGGTGCAGAGCGTAGTTCCTCATGGCATGGCCGATGTTCTGCTAGAGGGACAACGGCTCATGGGGCAATCTGCGCAATATCTCCTCGCCCATGGAGATCCGAACGACATAGCAACGCTCAGCGAAAAAATTGCTTTGATTGCGTGTACTGGCTGCGCGAGAGAGGATTACCGCCCCGTCACGATGGAAGGAATGGCGCAGCTTGCGAATCTCACTTTTGATCTACTTCGCTGTGAGAGCCATGACATTCACTTCTCCGTTGGAGAAGTCCGCCGAGATGTTGCTTTGGTGGCGAAGTTATTTCTCAACGTGCCGGATACTCCCCTGTCGAGCAGCCATAGCACATTCCTGGGGCCGTACTACTCGTCGACGAGCATGCAGAGTCTGAGGTCGCGGCTTACGGCATTGGCGAACGCGATCTCTGAAGCGAAACCGGATAACACGGACGCCCAACTAGTCATACGGAACATCGAGCGTTGGGCGGATGGCCTTTACCAAACGGAGAAGGAGCTTCTTCTCGAAGCTGTAAAGGCGAAGTCTCACTTCGCTTTTGACATGATTCACTGGATAACGGGCGTGACGGAAATCTTGTTGGCAGTGTCGAATGCGCCCGCATGCGACCATCACAGCCAAGAGGAACTGCAGAAGCATGCGCGCTGGTTGATCGCGACATTGACCTGGATTCCCGATGACAAGGAATCGATCACGTTCGTTGAGAACTTCCAGATGACGGGGACGTTGTTCGAAGCCGCAATAGACGCGCGTAATCGCGGCTGCGATGAAATTGCGAAAGAAATCGGGGAGAGCCTCCTGTCCTGGACGTTCAAGGGCGGGAAATATCAAGCAGGGTGGGGCATTCTGGAAAAAGGTCTTTGCGGGCTCGCTGCATTCGCTCTAATGGCTGGGGATGAGCAGGTTTCGGAGTTCAGAACGGCGCTTGCAGCTCATCTGTCGCGCGAGTCGGCGCCAGCACAGGAAATCCGAGATCGCGCGGCAAGAGAAATCTTGGAGCGCGCGGAAAGCTTGTACAGGCATGGACATTGGTCATCTCGGATCGATATGGCGATCGCTCGATCCGATCACGAGAAACTGCGCCCTCTTCTTGAGGACATCGCTGACCTGCTGTCGCCGGGCATGGCCCACCAGACGCGGATGGTCTGATGTCAGCCGGACACCAGTAGAAGGATTTCTGCTTCGCGACGGGCCACCAGTCCCCGGTAGCACCTTCCCGGCGCCATAGACCCACGCCAGCGCACTGAAGGTGCCGCCCCGTGCCCCTTCAATGGCGGGGAACTGACCAGTCACGCACTGACACACGAGGAGATCATCCGCGCCTTCGGCGAGACCGTGCGCCGCGCCATCGAGGCGGCCTTCGACGGAATCGAGCTGCACGGCGCCGATGAGTTCCTGATCCAGGACTTCTTCTCGTCGTTCTTCAACCCTTCAACCAGCATGACGACCACTGGAGCGCCACGGAAACGGTGGCCGCGGAGTTACGGAGTGATTTCTACGAAGGCTGCCGCATGGAGTCGGTGGAGAGCGATAGAGACAGGTAAGGGTTGTTCGGTGGTAAATCGATGAACAGAACACGCGGGTCTTCCAGCAGGTAACCGTGGAGTCTCCGCGACTTCCGTGGCCCCGTCACCGCGCACGTCCAAATGTTCAAACCGTTTTGCTGCTTGCGGTGGAGTTGCAGCTTCTCGAAGCGTTTCTGCACCCACTGCCAGTCGGCCACCTGGTCCTGCTTGGCAAGGACGGCGGTCTCGGGATGTTCCTGAACGTAGCGCTGGAATACCCCGGGACTGACCAGATAGACGGTGTCGGCAACCGTATGCACCAGTGCCTTGGCGTCGTTGATGACGAGCCCCCTCTCTTCGATACGCCGGCGGAGCCAGGCGACAAAATGCTCACCTGACGGTGTCCCCCCCAGTCCTGGAGTCGACGTAGGTGCCGGTACCAGCGAGTCGGCCGGTGCCCTTGAATCACTGAATTCGAGGAGTGGCTCTTTCATGGTCGAGGGAAGGAGTTCGGTGGTGGACGAGGGGTCGGTCGGCGCCATGTCGGAAGCGCTTAGCAGATCCAGAAGTGCTTCGACGCCATCGCCGGCCGACTGCGCCGGCAAAGGCTCGGATGCGGCCGAATCCGCCGCGGCTGGCGAGGGCACAGGAACAGTTGGCTCCCCGTCTTCCTGCACTACCGCCACCGTGCCGGCGAACGGTACAGGCCGCTCATTGCCTTCCCAGATCAGGGAGGGGGCGAGACGCAGGAGCGTGAAGGTATGGGACCAGCCCGCGTCGCTGGCGATGGTGGCCTTCCAGATGGCCTTGCCCTCAGGTGTCGGCTGCAAAATGCCATGGTCCTGCAACACGTTGAAGACGGCGGTATTGCTGGATGGGATGCCGTCGATGCCCTGGGCCAGCAGATGGGCGCGTAGTTTGTCCGAGACCGTTTTGCTCACCAGCCACAGCGCATCCTGGGTCAGCCATCCGTCCGAGGCTTGCGGCTGGTTCAGCTTGAGTTCCTCCCGAAGCAAGTAGCGCAGGCCGTCCAGCAGTTTGCGTTGCAGCGCGTGCCGGGGCGCTGCCAGAGCCTTGCTTGGATCACCGCCGAGTTCTTGGGCAACCGAAGCCTGGTCGGCTTGCACGACCAGTTCGCCGAGCGTGCCGGCATGTTCGTAATGGCCCGCCAGCACGTAAAGCAACGCAGTCCAGAGGTCTGGATACCCGCTGAGCCAATCGAAGATGGCTGCGTCAAGCAGGCGCGCATACAGGAGGCCGGTGGCGGCGCCGTGCAGCCTGTATTCGCGGTCCTTGCGGTAGCGGAAGCGATAACTCCGCTGCAGCGGACCATGCCAGGGGTGCCAGACGGTGCCGTCGGCGTACTCGACGTGCAGGTCCACGGCGATCTTGCCGATGTCGTGCAACAGCGCCGCATAGGCGATGCCGGCGGTCCAGGCCTCAGCCTGGGCCGCCTGCGCCTCCGGCGTGGCGCCGGCGGGCAGCAAGTGTGACTGCCGCAGCTTGAGCGCGTAGGCCACGATTTCCAGGCCGTGGTCCAGCATGCCGCCCGGATAGGCATGGTGATGGCTCTCGGATGCGGGGAACTGCTGGACCAACTCGGCGTAGCGTTCCAATGGTGCGAGGTAGAGCGTGGCGAACTGCCGCCGCGACAGCGAGGTGCGCTGCCAGATGTGTTCCAGCAGCTTCTGCCGGCGCGGTGTTGCCAGCAGCGATGCGGCCGACTCCGGCCGCACCAGCCCTTTGCCGGGCTCGGCGGGAGATGTGGGCGTCGGCGGCGCGCCGGCAGTGGACGGCACCCGTTTGCGTTTGAACAGCGAGAGCATGGCAAACCCCGGATGTCGGGCTGCTCGGGGGAGCCTTTTGGCCTTTTTGGGTAGGGCCTTTCCCCTTGGACCCATTCCCTTGCCCCTTGCCAGCCCTTAAGCCTTTCATTGGTGACAGTCTTTGGATATAGGGGAATTGGTGCTCTTCCTCCACAGCCAATGCGATGCCCGAGCAGTCCAGATTGGAGACGACGTTGATCACGTTCACAAACCCTGCCTCCGATCAGTTTGACATTGTCCGATTTTTCTTCATACAATCTGACAATCAGGAGGCCGGGCTATGAGCGATGGACCGCATAGAAGTTTGCCGCTGCGAAAGGCTTGGAAGGAACTGGCCAAGCGCGGAGATCAGGGCATCTACGACGCCGAGCAAGTTGCGGAAGCGGCAGCGGGTGCCCTCGCAAGCGACTTCAAAAACGAGATCAAGTGGTCATTGGTCGATGCGTTGAAGTCCATCTTCTCCGGCCGCGATAACTCTTTGGGGCTCCCTGAAATCGCTCTTCAAGAACTGGAGGAAGCGAAGTCCTTGGCCGCTGGCTCGGTCTTTGGAACGAACGCGGTTGCGTGGAGCATTGAGCTCATCAACGAAGGTAGATTTGGTTTGGATGCATTTCATGAAGCGATTGGCCTTGCAGCCAAGATGCGTGGTTTCGCAAACGTACGGCAAGTTGAAGAGCATTACCTTCGGGAGTCAAACCAACGCCGAGCAGACCATGTAAGTGCGCGACTCTCGAGCGCTATCTCCAACTTCTCTGAGGGCAGATTGGGCGCGATGCTTGTATCTCCTGAATCTGACGGAGCCCGTCGGAGCAAGAAGAAGACCCATCTGGACGAAGGAGTGCCCTTGTGATGAACCTACTACCTCTCAAGGAGCTTACGGTAGATGTGGTTGAAGCTGGTGCTCGTCGCCGCAAAGGTATGGTGCCCTGCAGACTTGGCCAAAACATCGATTTCGACCTCGAAGCTCTTGAATCCTTCTCATCGATCAAATGGCAGACGACGGTGTACGACGCCCTTGTCGTGGCTGCCGTAGTCGAGTTCTGTGATCGCAGTCTTTCCCGCAGTGCCATGAACTGGGGCCGGAACTTCTCGGTGCACATTCCCGTTCATGATCCCGACAAATGGTCAGACAAAACGGTAACTCGGGCGCTAGTGGAAGCATTGAATCTACTGACCGGGGACGACTGGCACTTCGAATTCCGCGCCAGGAAAGCGTCGGCGGAACCACCTCCGCAGGATCGCATGAGGTTTCCCTCCAATGCAGAAGCAGTCATCGCCTACAGCGATGGAATGGACTCGTGTGCGGTTGCTGGGCTTGAGAGCAAGCGCCTTGGTCGCCGATTGGTACGCGTGAGGGTAGGTAGCAAGCAGTACGACGTGTCGAAAAAGGAACGTCTCCGAATCCCTTTCACTGCCCTCCCGTATTCCGTCAAGCTGGACAATGGTAGGAATGCTGAGAACAGTGCCCGGAGCAGGGGGTTCAAATTCAGTGTCGTATCCACGATTGCGGCATATTTGATTGATGCTCCATCGGTCATTGTTCCTGAGAGCGGACAGGGAGCACTGGCTCCTGTCCTTCTTCCCGTCGGGCAAGGCTATGAGGACTATCGGAGCTACCCAGTTTTCACTGCATTAATGGCACGCTTCTTCAACGCCCTGCTTGGATACCAGATCCAATATCGATTTCCACGCCTGTGGATGACGAAAGGTGAGACCCTTCGCGAGTTCGCCGATGTTTGTGGCAGTGATGCGCACTGGGCAATGACCAGATCGTGCTGGCAGCAATCGCGGCAGGTGGCCGTCTCGGGCGAAAGGCGTCAATGCGGAGTGTGTGCAGCTTGCATGCTCCGCCGTCTTAGTGTTCATGCCGCTGGCTTGAATGAACCGCCCGAGACTTATGTATGGGAATCACTGAAGGCCGCGACCTGGGAAACTGGCGCTGCAAAAGACTTTGCCAGCTTCACGCCGGCCTTGCGCGAGTATTCGATTGCAGGAGTGCTCCACTTTGAGCATCTCGCCTCGCTTCATGAGTCATTGCAGTACGGGCTCATCAAGCGTCGAAGGACGAACGAGCTAGCGCGCTCTTTGTCAGAGCCGCCAGCAGCTGTAGCGCAAAACTTCGACCGACTTATACAGCAGCACGCAAATGAATGGTCTGCATTCACGAACGACCTTGGACCGGGGTCGTTTGTGAGGCAATGGATAGATGACGCATCATGACCAAGCCAAACTTTGAGTTGAGCCCAGTAGTGCTGGGCGAAAGATTAAAAATTGCGCGGGAGACCGCCAACATTACCCAAGATGCTGCAGCCAAGGCGGCAGGCATCGCTCGTACTACGCTTGTTTCCATTGAGAAGGGGCAGCGTCCCGTAAGGCTCGATGAAATCCAAGCACTGAGCCGCTTTTACGGTGTATCCGCCAATTCCTTACTGCGCCAAGAGGCCGTTCATGTCGACCTAGTCCCTCGGTTCAGGTCACTCCCGGATACCGGCGGCGTGGGCATTGAGCAAGCTGCGCGGGTGCTGAGTGATCTTGTCCGGGTCGAAGTAGAGCTAGAAAACATCCTGGGTATTCACAAGCCCTACAACTATCCTGCGGAGAAAACTATCCTGCCCGGCGACGTTCGCAAGCAAGCGGAACAAGATGCCCAGAGCTTACGGAATTGGCTGGGGATCGGAGAAGGGCCAATTCAAAATCTGTTTGCCCTCCTTGAGCTACAGCTTGGCGTGCGGGTCTATGCTCGGAAGCTGGATGCCAAAGTCTCTGGACTGTTCGCCTACGATGAAGCAGTTGGTGCCTGCATTCTGATCAACGCAGGTCATCGACAGGACCGTCGGACCTTGACCGGCGCTCATGAGCTTGGCCACTTCATTGCGACGCGACGTCGGCCGGAGATCTATCAAGATGAGAAGTATGAAAACTCTCGGGAGGAGCGCTATGCGAACGCGTTTGCAAGTGCGTTTCTTATGCCGGCTCGTGCAGTCATGGAGAAGTTTAAGGAACTGACCATTGGTTCATCCCATTTGACGCGCCGGCATATCATTTTGCTGGCTCACTTCTTTGGCGTATCCCGCCAGGCAACCGTTCTACGGCTTGAAGAACTTGGCCTGACGAAGAAGGGAACCTGGGATTGGTTCATGGACAATGGGGGTATCACCGACGAACAAGTTCGCCAAGTAATTGGCCCTGAAGCATACGGGCCCGCTCCCGGAGAGGAAGCACAATCATCACGACTGTTTCTGTTAGCGATCGAGGCCTGGAAGAAGGATCTGATCAGCGAGGGGCAGATGTCGGAAATGCTGAAGCTTGATCGTGAAAAGGTCCGCGAATTGCTCGATGAGGCCGAAGAGGACGAAACTGATGACCTTTTCAAGCTGCCTCACTAATCAGGATAAGGTGATTGTCCTGGACGCCAGCGTCATCATCAATTTACTGGCGACGGCAAATGCGGGCGCAATTCTGCAAGCGCTGAAGGCTGACCTTGTCGTAACCGGCAATGTCGTGCGCGAGATTGATCAAGGTGCAGCAAACGGCCGCTCAGAGTCCAAATATCTGGCCGAATTGATCGATTCACGGGTCTTGCGAGTGGAAGAGCTTGCCGGCCCGTCTCTTGAGTACTTTTTTGACATGGTCTCTGGCCATACGTCGGACTCTCTGGGTGACGGCGAGGCGGCAACTCTCGCGTTTGCATACAGCAACAGATTCTCTGCTGCAATTGACGAGAAGAAGGCAACAAGGATCGCCGGCGAACGTTTTGAGGCAATGAAGCTTGTCACAACTATAGACATATTTGCCTATGGGGCTGTGCAGGCATTGCTGGGACATGAAGTGTTAGCCAACGCAACGCTTCAGTCGCTACAAGTTGCAAGAATGCAAGTTAGACCGCATCAATTCGATTGGGTGGTCAGGTTGATTGGTGAGGACAATTTGGCCGAATGTGCGACTTTGAAGAAACTTGCACGTCGAAGGACAGAAAGCCTGGACACCACCATGCCGATCGCCTCTCTTGATAGGAGAAGATTACAGTCATGAAAACCATTGCACACACCGGCCTCGCGGAGCGTGCCGGCCGGGCGCTGGGTCGAATGTTGCAGAAGCTCATGCGTTTGGATCGGAAGGCGCAAGAAGGGCTCGTGACGCAAGGATGGTCCCTTGGGGCGGCTTCGGCCGCACTGCTGGTCATTAAGCTTGTTGTATTCGGCGTATTGGCCTACGTGGCGTTCTGGCTGGCGGTGTCGCTTGCTCTACTGGCGTTAGTTGCTTGGAACATGCGCGGCCCAGCAGCGTGGGACCCGGAGGGCAAGGACAAGCCGGAATGGCGCGAGGGGCATGGTGGCTTTGGCTTGTATGACAAGAACGAGTGGCGCCACGATATGGGCGACCCCGACCAGCAATAGCGGCTATCCAGAGTTGCAGCTACTTTCCTGAACCCTTGGCTGCAGAAATCGCAAGGCGTGAACCGCTTCCTCCGGCCGACTTGGCGTCACCGGTCGCGACGGTGAGGCCGTTCAGCACATTGCCAGCCCGTACACCAACCCACCCTAGTGCAGCCACCCAAAACCCCGGCAGCACGATGAACATCGTCGCCATGACAAAGTTCAGCAGCATGTCGCCAAAGGCGTTGTTCAGCCCGATCAGCGGGTCGAAGTTGCTATGTGGCCGGTTTGCGCCGAATCCCCAGCCATAGAGCGCATCGAGAATCGTGCTGTCGAGCCAGCGCGCGAGCTGGAACCAGAAGTCCACGAAGAACAGCGCGAACTCCACGCAGCTCACCGCGACCAAGGCCTTCAACTCGTAGGTTCCGAAGAGCAGCACTAGCGGGATGCAGATGACGAGTGCCATCTTGAGCAGCGACAGCACCATAGGCAGCGCCTGGCGAACCACATCCATGGCCGGAAAGAATCCCAGCGAACCGACCGTCATCCCAAGATCGCCGGCCCCCCGCGCCACGACGTTGGGCAGCGTCTTATCGATCTGACCGCCGTAGTCGGTATAGACGGCGCCCTGGTTCATCTTCTGTTGCTGCGGCGAGACCACGGCGCGAATCACCGAGTCGTTCACCTCGTTCTGCGACAGAAAGCCGGCCCAATGGCCGATGCGCGATAACAGATCGGGATCGACCTGAGCCAGCAGCCGGGCACGCAGGCCGTTGCTGCCATCCGACCACCACTGCTGGCAGGTGGGATAGCCGCCGCCGCTATCCACCTGAGCCAGCCCCGCATCGCGTGTTGCATCGTAGGGCCAGGCCGTGCGCGGCGTGCTGGAGTGGTAAGTGTCGTAGAACCCCGCCGTGCCCTGGAAGTAGCTCGAACCGATCCAGGTCACGTCGTTCATCTGATCGTCGGAGAGCGTCGGGCGGTCCATGAACAGCTTGGCGCGCGACGGGCCGTAGCAGTCGTGCACGAAGTCCGCGACCTCCTGCGCGAGCACCGGGTCGTTGATGCGTGTGGCGTCCACGTCCATGCGGATCTGACGCAGATCGGTTCCGCAGGGGATGGCTGCCACCGCAGCTCCGGTGACGGCCTTCGAAATGGCGTGCATGAAGAACCACCACACCGGCACCAGCGCGCTCTGATTGTTGAGCGCGGTGTAGACGTTGGACCAGCCCGTGTCGGCAGGTTGCGGAACGCTGACCTGGCACTGTGCAGAGCGCGTAGTGTCGAATTTGATCGTGCTCAGGTCGACCGGAATGAAGGGAATGCCGGCGAACATGATGACAACGATCGCCACCCAAACGCGGTTCTCGATGCGCATCGAGGACAGCACGCCCTTGTTGCCCTCGTCCGCGCCTTCCGCCCGCGCCCGCAGCCACTCATGGATCACGATGGCAACGAACGGCAGCGCGAACATGCCGCTGGCCACCAGGATGTTCCAGATGCCGTTGTTGACGATCCACCCAACCAGGGTCAGGTAATACTCCAGATAGTCCGCCGTGTAGAGGGTCATGACGTTCTCCGTGGCTCAGCTTGCGCGCAGCAGTTGACTGGCCTCGAGCAACGCGATGGTGACGACGGCCGCGATCTCGACGCGCCGCAGGCGTTGATGAGACTCGGCCGAGGGCTCGCGCTCGAGCAAGCGGCGGCGCATCCACCACCAGCCATAGGCCGTCGCCGTATAGACAAGCAGCCGCCAGATAAGGAAGTGCGTCGAGTGCGCGCGCAGCCAGTGCTCCCAGTCGTCGATGCTGCCGACGATGCCAATGCCGACGACGTTCACGACCACGGCAACGCCCGCGATCAACAGCGCCCACAGCAATGCCATGCCGACGCGGCGGTTGAACAGCCACGCTGGCCGCAGCCAGCTCCTGACGGTCATGGCGTGCCCCTCGGCTTCTGCACTTCCTTGAGCCGGTCGCGGGTCGTGTCACCCTCGAAGATACCGCGCGATCCGCCGGCCCTCGTGCTGTGCCGTTGAATGATTGCCATCGCGGAGTTCCCGGCCAGCTCGCGCCGCAGTTCGAGTTCGGTCTTGAGGTTGTTGATCTCCTGCTCCAGCGTGCCGTTTTCCTGGTCGACCGCCTTAGCGGCCAGCTCGTTGGCGGCGACGTTGGGCTCCTGCTTGCCGGTCAGCAGCGTGCGCTGCAACAGCAAGGCCTTCTCCAGCACGCTGGACAGCGCCGCCTCCGAGGCCAGGCGCTTGCCCAACAGGTCCTGATCGGGCTCGTCGCGCAGGGCCTCGATCACGCCGCGGGTGATCGGCAGCGAGTTGCTGCCGGCCGCTTCCAGATTGGCCACCGTCGTCGGCTTCGCACGCGTCACCAGATCCTGTAGCGCTTGCAGCTTGGTCTCGTACTCCTCCTGGATCACCGGCGTCAGCCCCACGCCGGGCGTGGTCTGCGTCTTCGTGCAGCTTTCGCAGGTGCGCTGCTCGCGCTCGCCCAGCACACGGGTCGCAAAGGCCGCGGCGGCATCGGGCGATGTCCAGGTCTGGCAGGTCAACCGGTTGCCGCAGGAAGCGCGTGGGATCGACGAAGTGTCCGTGACGCTGCGGCCATTGAGCAGGTTGTAGCCCGCGCGGGTCACGTCGCCCACCACCTTGATCGAGTCCTGCCCCGAACCGCCCGCGTTGTTACCGCCAACCCAGGGCACGCCGTTGTTGCCCCTGTTCGACTCAGCCTGTTCGATGGCAGATACGGCATCGTTTCCGCTGACCGCATCGCGCAACGCCATGCCCTCGGCGAGCTGATCCCAGCCGGCCTGACCACCCGCCATGTCCGCCATCCGATTGGCGATGGCCCGGCAGGTCATCTTCGAGCGGTCGAAGTCCAGGCGTGCCTGCAGAACGCCGTTGGTGAGCAGGTTGTAGAGACCCGGATCGGCGCGCTGGATGATCAACGCTGGCAGGGATGCCACGGCACTGGTGGCGTTCTGGATCACGGTGCTCATGATCGACTGGAAGCCGTTGGTGATGCCGTTGAGCTGGTTCTGCAGCGTGGTCGTGATGCTCATGTTTCCGCAGATCAGGTTGCTGTTCCAGCCGATTCCCACGCCGATGCTTTGCATGTTCCCGGCACCGCTCATGGACACGGCCCGGCCGCCACCGATGCTGTAGAGCACATCGTCGCCGATGACGTTACCGTTCACGCTCACTCCGCTTGGGTCGATGCGGGTCTGCGCCCACGCGACGCCTACCGCTGCCGTGAAGGCGCAGGCGAGTGCGATGCTGAGCATGTACAGCTTGGCGCATTGCGCGAGACGGGAGAGAGACGTTTTCATGGGCACACCTCAGAGGAAATCGACGCTGCCGAGGAAGACCTGGCCGCGGCGCTCACAGCAGGCGTAGGGCCGCCACAGCGCCCAGGCGTAGTCGCCCTGTTGGGCTTGCACGCGCGTGTTGGAGTGCGGGAAGACCGCGCAGGAATTGGAGAGGGTCGGCGTCAGCTCCTGCCATTTGCCGGTGGAGGCGTCGCTTTCCACCAGCGCGCCGGCCGGCCAGTAGCCGTCGCTCGAACTCGCGAGCAACGGCTGATAGACGTGCGGCTGCATGCGCCGGGTCACGACGTCGCCCGCGCGCTGCGCGACGATGGCGCCGCTCTTGTAGTCGTCAGTCTGATGCAGGAAGCCGCCGCGGGGATAGACGTTCCCCCACAGGTTCAGCGTGGTGCGTCCGCCGATCTCGCGCATGCCGGGGATGAGCGCCTCGGGATACACCATCTCCGGCACGTTGTAGCGCCAGGCCAGCGTGTCCAGGGTGCTCAGCAGATACGGCATGAAAGCCGTGCCGGCTCCTTGACAGGCGTAGCCGGAGGCGCTCGCGAACTGGCTGAGTACCGAGCCGCCGGGATGGCCGATCACATCGGCATTCTTGAACTTGGCGAGGTTGTTTTCGTTGTCGTGATTGGTTGTGCCATCGCCACCCGCCTGCGCCGTGGAGTTGGGCGTGCTCATCGCACGCACTTCGACCCACGGGTTCTCTCCGGTATTCGAATAGCTCGACACCACCGCGTCCGGCACGTAATGCCGCACCTTCACCGATGTGCGCACGGTGCAGCCCGTCCACGTGCAGAACAGCCAGTAGCAGATGCCGACGACGCGGTATTCCAGGCAATCGGGCGATAGAGTCGAAGACACGATTGTCGCCGTGTTCAGCGCGAAGCTCGAAGCGGCGGCGCTCAACAACACCGAAGCGATGGCGAGGCGTGCCCGGCGTGAGTGCGCCGACAACAGACGATTCATGGCTGCGTCCTCCGATGGGCTTCGATGCGAGCCAAGGCGCGTGTCACGTCGGGGTCGCCGTAAACCACGTAGCGGCGATCGGCCACCACGGCGGGCACCTTGACGATGCCCAGGCCCCAGGCATCGGCGACACCCTGGTAGGCGCTGCCGATGCGTCGTTGCAAGGCCTGGCCGCCATCGCGCAGGCGCTGCTGCACGAGCGCGGCCGCGCGGCTGGGGTCGTTTGGCAGACCGGCCGCCAGCTCGGCCTCGATGCGCTCGGGCAGGTCCAGCTCGATCACGCGGGCGCCGCCAGCGGACTGCAGCGGATGCCGGCTGTCGGTCACGACCAGCACGTCGGCGGCCGATGCGGTCTGGCCGAGCAGACACAGCAGCAGGCCTCCCGCGCACGCGATGCGCGTGATCCGCAATCGCGGAATGGAACTGAACAAGGGAGCCGTCATGGCGGGCGTCCTGGGGATGAGAGCAAGGCCTCTAGTCGAACGCCGAAGGCATGTCCGCTGCGACAAGGAATGCGCACCGCGTACCCCCCGCTTTCGCAACCAGTGCAAGGAAGAAGAACGGGAGCCGAAGCTCCCGTGGGGATCAGGCAACCGCAGCCACTACAGCCTGAATGGCTCGGCGGGCATGGGCCTGCCAAAACGGATCGACCAGCCGGCCGGCGAGTACGCGGGCACGCAGGCGCAGGCCTTCGGCCGTGCTGTAGTTGTCCCAGCCGGCTTCGTAGGAAGCTTCGCCACTCAGGTCATCGACCTGATTGGCAACGGCGGCCGCTTCCTCGTTCGACGTGATGGGTTCGGACCAGCGGATGCCCGCGCCCCACACCTGCCCGGTGAGGACGAGGCGATCTAGGGAATCGCGCACGAGGATCAGTTCCGGCCGGAAGCCCACGGCGTCGGTGTCCGAGTTCAAGTCGAACTCGTCTTCGGACACGCAGGCAAGGGCCAGCGCCATCGCGTCCTCGATCAGGCCGCGTTGGCCGAGTTCGAGGACGGAGGGCATCCAGTAGGTGCCGTAGATCGGATCGTCTTCGGGATACCCGACGTAGCCCTGGCAGGTGACCGTGAATTGACGCCAGAACACATCCTCGCGGATGAGGGTTCCGGCGCGGTAAGGCGTGGCCACGAAGGTCACGCCGTCGACAACATGGGTCTTGGGTTGCATGGCAGTCTCCAAAGAAGAGTTGCGGGAGCGCATGCAGCCCCTGCGGGCGTGGGCGACCCGCGTGGGATGAACAACAAGCGAAGGAAGAACGGGCATCCACCACCGCAGCGCGACGGCTGTTCGCGTCGAGGGATGCAAGGCGAACGGGATGATCAGCGCGGCCAGGGCCGCGTCGTAGCCCTTGAAGATCGGGGGCTACCTGGGCATGTCGCCGAGAGACTCGGCAGGCATTTCCTTCGATGCGGTCTCGGTGGTGCCGCCGGCTGCCAGCAGGTCGATGGCCGACAACAGCGCATCGCCTTCGACCGGGCCATGCAGCACCAGCGTCTTGCCGGACTGGCGGTCCTGCAGGCGCAGCGTGGGCGTGACCTTGATGCCCTCCTGCGCCGCGCTCGCCGACTGCGCGCGAATCAGCGCGTCGGGGTGGTCGCTGTCGAGGCACTGCTGGGCGGCCTGCGTGATGCCGGGATAACCTAGATCCTCGGGGAGGCCCTGGCCGTCGCCGCGCGTGTGCGCGTAGACCCATTCGACTGCTTGCCAGAACGCGGCTCGGCCGCCAGCCTCGCCGACGCATTCGACCAGGCGCGCGTTGGCAGTCGCGGCCGGCTCGTGCGTCGTCAGCGGCAGGTGGTGCCACTGCCAGTTCACCTCGGGGTGAGCATCGATCCACTGCTTGAGCACTGCGAAGTACGCCCGGCAGAACGGACATTCGAGGTCGGCGTACTCCACCACCGTAAAGCGTGCATCGTCGCGGCCATAGCGCCAAGGCGGGCCGGCCGTGGATGTGGGCGCCGGCGTGGGCGTCGGGTTGAACTCGGCCGACGTCGAAGCGTCTTTGGCGATCGGCGCCTGCGGCTGCGTGCCGAGCCAGGCCGCCGCGATCAGCGCGACGACGAGCAGCACAGCGACCAATGCGACGGAGCGGGATGGAATGAAGCGAGCGACCTGCATGGTGTTCTCCCTCACGCCAGCGCATCGAGCGCCAGCGACGCGATGCCGCGGGCGCGATCGATCTTCTCGGCGATCCTGAAAGCGGCATCCAGCTCGCCGATGCCGTACTGCTGCATCAACTGAAAGCGTTCCGCCTTCTCTTCCGGCTCGGTCTGAGCCAGTGCCAGGTAGAGGCTGGGCGGCACCGCGCGGAACAGCACTTCCATGCTCTTGGAGAGGATCACGCCCTCGGTGAACTTGCCCGCCTCTTTGCGGGCCGACAGCATCAGCGCCTTCTGTGCCGGATTCAGCTCGCGGAAGCGCGCGATCTTCTCCACCTCGTCCGGTGGCATCGACAGGCAGATCCACCACTCGATCATGTTCAACATGGGCTCGGCGGCCTTGGGCAGGTCGTCGATGTTCTGCGTCGCCAGCCAGTACCAGGCGCCGAGCTTGCGCCACATCTTCGTGATCTTCACGACGTAGGGCGCGAGCAGCGGATTCTTCGTGATGATGTGGCCTTCGTCCGTCACGTTGATGATCGGGCGGCCCAGGAATTGATCGCGCTCGGCGATGTTGTTGACCGTGTTGATCAGCGAGATGTAGGCGATGGAAAGCTGCGCGTTGTAGCCCTCGCGCGCGAAGGCGGCGAGGTCCACGATGGTGATGTCGGCCTCGGGCCACGGCGTGCCGGGCCGGTCGAACATCTCGCCGTCCACGCCCTGGCAGAACATATCCATCGCGTCCGCCATCTCCAGCAGCCGCGCGCGTCGCCCCTCGGGCAGCGACGTGTCGCGGGCGCGCTCGCGCAGCGCATCGCGCACGTCCCGCGTCAGCGCCGTGCGCCGTTCGGCCACGCAACGCTGGGCGGCGTCGAGGATGCACTGGCGGATCAGGCTGCGGTCGGCACGCGTCATGCGCGCTTCTTCCTTGTCCTCGCCGCCGGTGATCATCAGCCGCGCGGTGATCTCCAGTTCGCCGAGCACGTCGCGCTGCTCGTCCACTTCCTCACTGCGGCTTGCCGCCTGCGCTGCGGGCTCCTGGTCCTCGTCCAGCGCATCGGCATCCAGCGTCTGCACCTGGCTCGGCGTATCGACCAGCCGGTGCGCATCCGCAAATGGCGCGAGGCTGACGCCTGCGCCGGGCGCGAGCTTCACGCGATGCACCTTGAGGCCCAGCCGCGTGGCGAAGTCGCCGAACAAGCCGAAGCTGTTGCCGGCCTCCACGATGAACAGGCGCGGCCGGTAGATCGCCGTGACCTGGTTGAGGATGTTGTTGAGCGTCGCGCTCTTGCCCGAGCCGGTGGGGCCGAACAGGAAGAGATGCGCGTTCATCTGCCGGTCGAGTCGGTTCAGCGGATCGAAGGTGATCGGCCCGCCGCCACGGTTGAAGAACGTGATGCCCGGATGCCCCGTGCCCTGGCTACGGCCCCACACCGGCGCGAGGTTCGCGGCATGCTGCGCGAACATCAGTTGCGTGTACCACTGGCGCTTGTCGGAGGCTGGATCGAACACGCAGGGAAGCGAGCGCAGGTAGCTGTTGAGCGGCGCCACCTCGTCCTCCTCGCGCACGGGCTGCAGGCCCGCGTTGAGCATCACGTTGACCAGTTGCAGGCCGCGGGCGTCGAGCTGCGCGAGGTCGCGCCCGCGCAGGTAGAAGGCCAGCGCACCGCGGTAGAGCTTGTGCGCGCTACCGATCAGACCACGCGCTTCTTGCACGTCGCGGCGCGTCTGCTCCGAGGCGAGCGTCTCGCCGACCGACTTCTTGCTCAGGTGGTTCAGGTGCGCTTCGAGCACGTCCTGCGGCGTCGCGACGACCGTCAGGCACATCACCGTGTCCTCGGGCATCTGGTCGAACAGCGCATTGACCGCATCGCCGCCCTTGCGAGTCTCGCCGGTGACATGGCCGGTGGCGGGCGGCATGCGCAGCCGGTCCATCACGATGACCCGGTGCGGCATGCCGTCGAAGAGCCAGGTGCCGTTCGCCACGTCCGAGCGCGGCTGGCCGAAGAACAGGCGCTGCGCGAAGTCGCCACTTGCAAGCTCCATCTCCAGCTCGATTTCGCCGTCTTCGGCTTCCTCGGGATAGCGCGTGAGCGCATAGAAGCGCTCGCGGTCGTCGGCGCTGGGGCCGAGCGGCGTCGGGTGTGGGTTGAACCAGCGCAGCAGCCAGTCGTGGATGTCGGCCGCCGCCATGCGGCGGGACTTCACGCCCGCATTGGCGAGACCCCCGGCGAGCCGGTCGCAGATCGTCGTCAGCGCCTGCTCGGGCGACTGGCCGCGCCGCGATGCGGTCGCCGCGTTCGCGCGCCGGTAGACCACCATGCGCACACGCCGGACCTGGCCGCGCCACGGCAGGCGCGTCACCGTCGTGTCCTCGAACAGCCCGCCGGGCTTGGAGATGGCGCGCAGGTGATGCCCGAAGAACCGCAGGTAGAAGTCCGTGAAGGCACTGCCCTGGGCGCGCGGCCTCACATAGTCCGCCAGCCCGCGCAGGTAGTTGTCCCAGGTCGATTCGTCCTGGGCATAGAGCTGCACCACCCAGGGGTTCTCGTCGAGTTCGTCGAAAGAGTCCTGCAGCGCGTTCTCCAACGCATCGCGTGCCTGCCACAGCCAGGCCATCTCGCGGCCCTCGGTGCCCACCGGCGCCAGCTCGAAGAAGCCCGCGACCGACTGGCCGTCTTCCAGCAGCATGCTCTTGGAACCCGGCAGATACTCCACCCACGGGAGCAGATCGGCGAAGGACGGTGACACGCCATAGAGGGCCTGCATATCCGCCTCGGTGGCCGGACGACGCGGCCGGTCGGCTGCTGCTTTGCCTGGCTCCGGGATGCCGTGCGCTGCGAGCGTCGTCACGTGCCGCGACCAGGCATCCTCGCCCTGCGGGTCAGAGCCAGCCAATGCGAGGGCCTTGCGCGGCCAGGGCAAGGTCCAGGCCATCAGTAGTCCTCCAGGCGCTCGCCAGGCATGGCGTACTGCACCCGCTGGTACAAGGGAAAGACGGTGGTGTAGCCGGGCACGGGCACCGGATCGCTGCCGGCCAGGTGCGGGAACACGTACATCACCAGGTCCGGGTTCGGCAGTCGGTGGAACTGGCGGTAGATCTCGTTGGCCGCGGTGCGCGTGTAGGCGGCAGCGGCGGCAGGCGCTGCCTGCGTATCGGCCTCGCTCAGCGCCCGGCGCAGGTCCTGGCGCGCGTCGAGCAGTTGCCGGGCAGCTTGTCCGCCACCGGCGCTGCCGCCCGTCTCCTGGGTCCACACATCGAGCATCGTGTAATCGCCGTGCGGTAGCAGCTTGTCCTTGCTAGTGGCGCAGCCGCCCAGCACTCCGACCGCGCACAGGACCGCGACCGATTCAATCCAAATCCGACGCATGCTTGCCTCCGATGCGGTGATTGACCCGACGCCCCTTAGCGTCGTAGTCGATGTTGAGCGGCTGCTCCAGGTGCACGGCGACCTTGGCGCCGGGGCGCACGTAGACCGCGGCGAAGGCCTGGCCGTAGAGCTTGTTGACCCAATCAGCCATGTCGCGCACGCCACCGGCCAAGATGCGGCCCATCGCCTCGTTGCCGCTGATACCCACCGTGCCGAGCGAGCCGTTGTTGTTGGCGACCACGGCCACGCTGCCGTTGTCCGACTTGATCAGTGACGCCGCGCCGGCCCCAGCCGCCGTGATGAGGGCCTGCGAGCCCAGGTACTGCTGCGCGTTGCTGCGCCGTTCACCGCTGACGCAAGGAATGCCGTAGGGGTCGCTGATCCAGCCCAGGCCGCCGTGCGTGGTGCTGTTGGCGCTGCTGCCCGACCCGCTGCCGTTCTGGTTCCGGTTGCCGTCCTCCGGCATGGTGCGCACCGTCCCGTCGTTGAAGACGAACGTCACCGAGCGAATCTGGCCGCGCACGCAGGAAAGCGTCCAATCGCCGGAGGCCGTGCCGCTGACCACCGCACCGGCCACGTCGGGAATGTCGATGCCGTTGGCGGTCAGGTTGTCCGGCCCAATCAGCACCTTGAACGGATACGGGTCATTGACCGTGCCGTCGATCGGCACGCGGCCGATCAGCGCGGTCATCGCGATCGAGCCCATCAGCGTCGAGTTCGACGGCACCGTGTAGACCGGCTTGGCCGACGCGCCCACGGTGCGGCTGCCGGCGTCCGCCACGGTGCTTGCCACGCTGTCGGCCGTGTCGGAGAGCGTCTTCTGCGCCGGCCCGAAGCTCGTCGGGAAGTTCAGGCCACCGCTGCCGCCGTTCTTCGCCGAGGGCTTCGCGTCGTCGGGCTCCACCCAGCGCGTGCCATTGGCGCTGCGCGCGGCACCCCCCTGGGTGCCGCCGAAGCCCTTGCCGTCGCCTTCTTCCAGACCGAGGCCCACCGGAAGGTCGGCCTGGCCGCCTTTGCCGGAGAGGCCATCCAGGCGCCGCTGCAGGTCTTGCAGCAGGCCCTGGGTCTGCTGGCGGTCGCTGGAGAGTTGCTCGCGGTCCTGCTGTAGGCGGCCACGCTCGCCGTCCAGCGCGGACTGGATGCGTTGGTCGATCGCGCTTTCCCGCGCGCGCATGCGCTCGTTCTCGGTCTTCTGGTTCTTGTTGTCGTTGAGCGCCGTCTGCAGCTCGTTGCGCAACTGCTTGACCTGGGCCACCAGCGTCGCGACGGTATCGCGCGGCGTGTCGCCCTCGATGCCCAGCGCCTTCATCTCCTCGGGCGTGAGCGAGTTGGCGGCGCTGGCGGGCGCGGGCTTGGCGCCACGATCACCGGAGAACAGCTTGATGCCGACGAACAGCAGCACCAGCGCCATCGGGATCAGCAGCCATTTGAGGAGGGGGTTACTTTTCATGGCGGGCACCTCCTTCGGCCTGGCCGGCCGCCGCTGCCGGCGGCAGGTTCACCGTCGCGTCGATCGGTGAGAGCTTGGGCAGCAGCGACTCGGCCAGGCCGTGGCCACGGGTAACGAGGTAGACCACCGTCATGTCGGCGGCGCGTCCGGCCGGCGCCAGGTTCGGGTGCTGGAAGGTCGCGGCGAGGAAGTCGCCCTGCAATGCGCGTGGGTCCAGGTCGAGCCAGCGACCGGAGGTGTTGGTGAGCTTCACGGCCGTCACCCACTGGTCTTCGAGCCGCCATGCGGCCAGCGCCTGCGCACGCACCGGCAGCGTGGGCAGCAAGGTCGAAAGCTCCAGAGTGCGCCGCAGGTTGACGCGGCCGATGCCGGGGACGGGTTCCACGGTGCGCAGCGGCGCATAGAGGTTCTGCGCCGCATAGCGCGTGAGCACGACGGCCACCGGCGTGGCGCGCTTCGCAGTGACTGCTGTGCGCTGCGCATCGTCGTCCGTCGTCGCAGCCGGCTTGGCCGGCTCGCCGTAGCGGGTGGTCGGTACATCGCTCTCGACGATGCGAACTGGTTCGAGCGCAGGCTGGCCCGCCTTCGCCGGCTCGGCCGCGATGTCCAGCAGGATCAGCGCGCCCGACTCCACGTCCTGCAGTTGCAGTCGCGTGGGCGCGATCGGCGCATTGGCGCGCAGGTAGATCGCCCCACCGGCGCTCTGCACGCGCAACTGCTCGCCGACGCCTGCCGGCACGCCGATGCGGACGTTGCGCTCGATGAACACCACGCGCTCCTGGCCGACCACCAGCGGCACCGCGAGCGGCAGCCGCTCCCAGCGCAGGATTTCGATGGCATGGGCCGCAGGCACGAGGGCCAGGCACAGCAGCAGGCCGGCCAGGGCCGCAGCGAACGGGCGCATCACGAAGGGCTTCATGGGGTGTCTCCCTGCAAGTTGGAGCCGGCGCTCGCGGCCCTGCCGGGCGGTGCCGGGGGCGGCGGGGTTTCGATGCGTTCCGGCGCGCGCGCATGGCAGTCCAGCGCCAGGCCGAACGGGTTGCGCTCGGGGTCCACGTCCATGCGCACGACCTTGAGTGCATAGCGCACGAGCGCGCGCTTGACCTGCTCGGCGCCCAGGTACTCGTCCGCGCTCACGTCCAGCGTGACGACCCAGTTGTTGGTCGACACGGTTTGCACGCGCGCGGCCGGGTCGTCGCCGTAACCACGGCCGGGAATCTCGTAGATGCCGCGCACGCGCTGGCGCAGTTCGCCGTTGCTGCGCCGAAACTCGAAGTCCTGCTGCAGGAAGGCGCGGCAGCTCGGCGTGAAGTAGGCCGACAGCGCATGCAGGTTGCGCGGGTAGTCCTGCTCGCCGTTGGTCGGCCAGCGTTGGGCCTGCTGCCAGATGTAGAAGGTGAAGGCGTAGACGCTCTCCGGCGGCACGTCCCACCACTTACGGGTGCTGCCCGAGCGCAGGTCGGGCGGCACGTGGATGGTGAGGCTCTTGGGTGCGCTCCACCATCCGAAGCCGAGCAGCAACGCCATGACGAACAGCGCGGCGCCGGCCAGACGCAAGGTTTTCACGTGCGCCTGCAGGTGTGCGACCTCGTTCTTGAATCGGCTCATGCTGTACCTCGACGCAGGGACGGGTTGGGCCGCAGGCGCCGCGTGGACCACCAGCCCGAACGGGTGATGAGCTGGCCCCCGCCCGCATGCGCTGCCAGCGCGGGGTAGCGCAGCACGAGGCGCCACTGGAGCTGGCGGTACAGCCAGGTGTCGGGCCGGCCGCGCTTCCACCGCCGCAGCAGGCCACCGCCCACGAAGACGCCGATACCGATGCCGGCGACGATCAGCGTGGGCACCATCGCGATGCTGTGCGTGAGCCAGGCCAGCGGCACGCCGGCCACGAGGCCGGCCGCACCGGACAGGCCGGCGCAGACCCACAGCTCGTCGGCCGTGAGCCCGCGCACGACCACCGGATGGCGGTTGAGGCGATGCGGCAAGAAGGTCACGAGCCCATCGCGCGACGGGCTCTCCAGGGCGCCGGCCATCGTTGCCGGTCCTTACAGGACGCCGGTGGCCTTGGTCAGCAACCAGATACCGACAACCAACAAGATCGCGCCCACTGCCACGGTCAGCCCGAACTGGCCCCACGTCGCGCGGCCGGTGTGAATCTCGGCGTAGCGGGTGTAAGCGTGGTAGCAGACGCCCACGAACATCGAGGCCACGACGAGCAGCGCAATCAGCAGCACGATGTCGTAGCCATAGTTCTGCAGCGTCTGCATGATGCCGCTGCCGGTGCCGCGCGACGGATCTTCCAGCGTGGGAAGAGCGGCGAACGACTGCGACGGCATGGCGGCAATGCCCAGCGGGATGAGCAGCGCAGCGATGCGCGCAGGCCGTGCAGCGAGACGGTGAAGAGTCGGGGAAGCGTTCATGGCGATACACCTTTCATGGGGTCAGGACAGGAGGAAAAAACCCAGCACCAGGTACATCGCGACGAAGCGCACGATGACGCCGAGGAACTGGCGTTGGGTCAGGTGGTGCTCGGCCCAGCCGACATAGGCGGTGCGCATCGCCCACACGCCCCACAGCAGCAGGACGGCGAAGACGAAACCGAGCACGACGGCGGAGACGGCCCCGGGCGCAAAGCCTCCGTTGGCCGTGAAGGCGGCAACCTGGTCGGAGGAAGGCGTCATGGTGACGGCGCCTCCTTGTCGGGGGTCGCGTTGCTGCGCGTGTAGTCGCCGGCCAGCGGCACGGGATCACGCGGCTGGGCGCGTTGCGGAACGAGGTAGTCGCGCACGCCGGCGCGCACGCGCTCCAGGTCGGCACGCAGCCGCGCGTAGTCGAAGTGGTAGCGAGTACGCCCCTGCGGCGCGGTGGCAGCGGCGTGCTCGGCGAAGCGGTCCAGCAGTTCGAGCTGGCGCGTCACTGCGGCGAGCATCTCGCGTTCCGCGGCGTCGTCGGAGGCGTCGGCGGCGATGGCGGGCTGCAATCCGGCAGCGGCAAGCACAAGCGCGGCAAGGCGCATCGCGACGGCAAAGCGCCGAACCTGCGCGGGATTGCGAGTGGTTTCCATCGAGCCGTTCTCCGAGGGATGCGGATGGCTCGATGCTCAAACGGCCAGTCTTCCGGCGCCGCAATCAATCGGAACCGGCCAACCACCGCTTTCCGCGGCGAAGGCCGATGCGGCTACAGGTACTTCTTGAAGGTCGCCGACGCGATACACACGGCCACGCCGAGCAGCGCCGCGCTGGGCAGCAGGATCAGCAGCGGATGCACGCTGACCGGCAGCGCGAGGTAGGTGACCCAGGGCAGCACCGCCAGCGGCATCAGGCTGGCCCTGGCCCGGTGGTAGACAAATCCCGATTCGCGCCCGGCGCCGAAGCCGCGCACGTCACGGCGCACCAGGCCGTCGACCAGGCCGGTGAACGCGGCCATCAGGAACAGCGGCAAGGTCAGGATCAGCACCAGGAGCCGCACGAGGAACACCAGCACGGTGTAGGCCGAGGCGATCAGGTAGCTCTCGACGTGCACGTAGAGCTGCGCGATGTAGTAGCGGAAGTCCCGCACCTGGCTGTGCGCACCGGCGCGTGATTGCGCCGCGGCGTCGCGTATCCAGTCCAACAGCCCGGTCTTCACGAACAGCCCTTGGTAGGCCCACTCGATGAGCTGGCGCGCACTGCGCCCCGGCTCCTGCACCAGCACGCTTTGCGTGAAATGTTCCGAGACCTGCGATACCTCATAGTTCAGCATGCCCTGGGCATGACGCCAGCCCTGCTCGGGCCAGAGGAAGTGCATGCCGAGACACTCGATCACGATGCACAGCAGGAGCGAGCCGATCAACACACCGAACAGCCGAAACGGCAGCGTCACCAGCCCCGCGATCAGGCCCTGCTGGCGAACCTGCTGGCGTTGGACGGCGACGGCAGGGTCGCTCATGCCATGGTCCCTTCGTCCATGCTCGCCATCTGCTTGAAGTCCGCCAGCAGATCGTCGGGCAGCGCCTGGTCTTGCAAGCCAGGGAGACCCTTGTTATCCCACCAGTCACCGGCCTCGACGTAGTGCTGCCGCATGTAGCCGGCCAGTTCCTGCAGATCCTTGGGCATGGTCTCGTCGGGGTCGGGCGCTGGCAAGGGCATGCGCACCTTCCACAGGTGGCCCCCCTCGATCAGCGCGAAGCACTGCCCCTTGGGCAGGCCGACGACGTGCGCCGGTTCGATCAGCGGCACGCTGTTGCTGCTGATGCGGTCCTGCGTGTTGGACGTGAACGCAGTGTTGCCGGTCGGATCGGAGCTGTCGGTGGCGCCGCTCATCACCGTCGTCGTGTAGACCTCGACCTTGGGCAGTTGCCGCGTCAGCAACTCGGCCGTGGCGGTCTCGCGCACGCGCAGCATGAACAGGTTGTTGAAGTTGCCCACCACCTGGCTCGCCTTCGCACGATTGCCGATGCGCGCCTCGATGTCCGAGAGGGTCTGCGTGTAGGCCGTGACCTGCACGCCTGCACCGCCGCCCTTGTTGACCATCGGGATGAACTCGTCGCCCATGAGTTCGTTGAACTCGTCGGCGTGCACGTTGATCGGCACCTTCACGCCCGTCGCGGCACTCGGCAGGCCGTCGTCGATGCCGAACTTGTAGATGTGGCCGGCCACCGATACGAGATCGCTGAACATCGAGTTGCCGACAGCCGCCGCCACCTCGGCATCGGACAGCGCGTCGAGCCCGACATAGACAATGGCCCGCTTCCTGATGATCTGCATCCAGTCGAAGATCGGCCGCGGGTCGCTCAGGTCCGAGTAGTTCGGCGCGAGCAACTGCGCGATCTTTCCCGTGGTCAGCTTCTCCAGCAGCGGCAACAGCGACGCAACGATCTTGTCGAAGTACGTCCTGTCGTAGCGCACCGCGCTGCGCAGGCCGTCGAGCACCGGGTCGTAGATGCGCACCTGCGACAGGTACTGCTCCAGCGCGATGACGCGCTTCTCGCGCCCGATCATGTTGCGAGGGATGTTCTTGTCGTTCAGCTTGGCTTCGAGCTGGACGACGACCTCCCAGGCCTTCGGCTCGTTCTTGGCGAAGTAGTGCTGCGCGTACTCGATGAACAGCGCATCGATGTTGATGACGTGTCGCTGGATCAGCAGGTAGTCGGGCCGCTGCCCCAACTCCACCAAGGCCCGCGCGATGATGTTGACGAAGCGCCAGGCGAACTCGCGGAACGCCGCGCTGTTGCCTTCACCGGAGAGCTGACCCGCGATGCGCGTGGCGACTTCCGAGATGCGCCCGAAGCGCCCCACCGCGTTGTAGCGGGCGCTGATATCCGGCCATCCGAGGTGGAAGACATAGAACTCGCCTTCGCGCCCGGCGCGCTTGGCCTCCACGTACATGCGCTTCAAGAGGTCCGCGTCGCCTTTGGGGTCGAAGACGATCACGACCTCGTGCTGCCCATTGACCTTGCGCCGGATGTCCTGCGTGATGAACAGCTCGGCCAGGCGGGTCTTGCCGACGCGCGTGGTGCCGAGCACGAGCGAATGACCGACACGCTCGGCCAGCGGAAGCGTCACGTCGACCTCGTGCGGCTCGATGCCGTGCAGGCGAGGCATACCGCCCACCGGTGGCAGTGGACGCGCCGGGTTGAGCGGGCTGTCCCAGGCCAGCGCCTTCGCCAGTTTCGAGAGCGGGTACGGCGCGAACTCCAGGCGCTCTTCCATGCGCCGCGCCGCCCGGTAAGTCACGGTCGGCTCGACGTAGCGGCGGAACTCCGGCCGGTAGGTCTGCATCAGCCGGTGCGTGTGACGCTGGTCCCAGCGAAAGCCCCGGCCGACGAAGAGCCGCTGCTGGCTGACCGGCATGTCGCGGCTGGTCATCACGTAGCGCGGCAGACGCCGGATGTTGCGCCGGTAGCGCAGGATGGCCCAGGCGTCGTGGAAGCGCAGCGCGCCGAAGGTGAGGAAGGCCAGCGCGCTGCCCAGGCCCAGCAAGGGGCTCAGCGCGAGCGACCACGGGGCCACCAGGCACAGAATCGCGGCGCCCGCACAGACCGCGACGGTGTATAGCTCCACCGCTGGCCGCAGCAAGACTTCGACGGCTTGGGACTGGGCCATGGCGTGCGCTTCACGTCACATCAGGGCTCGATGCCGGTCGCAGTGATCAGCACCGGGTAGTGCTGGATGCTCAGGCGCTGCGCCAGCTCGTCGCCCGAGGCCGGCGACAACATCAAGTTCGGCGCAAGGCGGCGCAAGGCGGCCAGTGCTTCGGGCGTCGCCACGTTGACCACCAGGCCCACGGCGCGCAGTGCCTGCAGGTCCGCGCGCCGTTGCTTGAGCCAGGCGCGTGAACGGTCGTCGTCGCCGACCAGGAACAGCGGCGTCAGGCCGGGCGCGCGGATCACGCGGCGCGGCTCGTCGCCCGGTGAAAGACGCACCGAGCGCACCGGCAGCATGGCCGCCTCGGCATCGGCCGGGCCGCCGATGCGCGGCGCCGGTTGCGGCGTGGCCGGCTGGCCGGGCTGCGCATCCTGCGGGTTCAAGGCCCGGTAGTACGGCAACGCCGAGGCGCCACCCTTGTCCTCGACCACGATCAGCGGCGGGGAACTGTTCTTGGTGGCGGGAGCGCGGTCCTGCGCGTCGGCGGTGGCGGCCAGCAGCGCCGCAGTCGCGGCAAGGAAGATGCGGTTCATGGCATGGGGCTCCGGGCAGAAGGAAGTGAAGCGCCCGGACCGAGCACGCGGGTCAGGTGCTGGTGGACGCTGCGGCGGTAGCGGGCGGCTGGCGCTCCGCCCGCAGGCCGGTGGTAGCGGCCGATGGCAACCAGCCAGTCCTCGCCCGGCGTGTGCTGCTCCTGCAGGATTTCCACGGCGATGGCGAGGTTGCGGTATGGGTCGAGCAGATCGCAGGGATGCTCGTAGCGGTGCGCGTGGTAGCCGAGGTTGACCTGGCCGAGGCCGACGTCGATGCGGTTGGCCGGCGTGCGGGCGAGCGCCCGGCGGATGCCCGCGCAGGCCTCGGCCCGTGTGGCGTAGCGTTCGGCGCGTCCGGCGACGTTGAGCGTCCACGGCCAGGGGATGAGACGGCCGCGCAGCCGTGCGCCGCTCTCCTGCAGCGCCACCGCGTACAGCACCGGCGACGGCACGCCCGCCTGCTGGGCGGCGAGCTGGTAGGCGGGTGGCGGCACCTCCTGGCCGAAGGCGATGGCCGTGCAGGCGCAGAGCACCAGGGCCAGTGCCGCGCGGCCGGCGCGGCGAGCCAAGCTCGTTGCCGTTATTGCCGCTGCCATTGGCCGTTGACCTCGCGCACCACGGCGGGCAGATCGCCAGGCAGGCCGAGCGACAGCCAACGCCCTGCGTCATGGTTGAGCGTGATGGTGCGCGAGCGCACGCGGCCGGCATCGATGCCGGCCTGCGTCGCCCACTGGCGGATGCGGGCGTCTTCCTGGCGGCTGCCGACCATGTAGAGGTCGAAGGCGGTGCCGGCCGCCTGCAACTGGCGCACGCGCTGGTCGCACGGCGGGCACTCGGCTTTCACGAAGACAGCCAGCCGGCCCGAGCCCCGGTTGCCGGCGCCCGGCGCCTTCGCGCCCGGCATGCTCACGCGCTGCTGCCCCGGATAGAGCCGCTTCCAGGCCGCGTCGTAGGCCCGCTGGTACGCCAGCGTCTTGCCCACGCGCTTCGATTCCGCCTGCACCTGCAGTTCCGCATAGCGGTTGCGTTCCTCGTCGCTGCGCGCCTCGATGCCCAGCGCCGTCAGCGGATCGAGGTTCGGGGAGTAGATGCCCAGCGGCCCCTGCATCAGTTGCCGGTAGCGCGCCCACTCTTCGGGGCGCAGGCCCCAATCGCGCGCCGGGCGCTCGTCCAGCGCGGCGTCGCTGCTGTTCTGCACCTGGGCCGGAACGGTGCGCGAGGAAGCGACGGGCGCCGACTGCGCCGAGGCCGTGCCTGCGACAACAGCGAGGAAGGCGGCCAAGCAGATCGCAGCGTGCTTCATATCCGGCTCCTACGGCAGCGCGATGCGCTGGGCCTGGCCGTCCACGCGAAACACGGCGGCGCGTGCCTCGATCGCCAGCAAATGCCAAGCGCCCACGGCATCGCCTTCGCGCAGCAGCCAAACGTCCAGCACCGACGAGGCCTTGGGTGCCGTCACCGACAGGAAGCGCTCGCCGCCGCGCAGCTCCACGCCCACGACGTTGAACGGAGGCTCGGGCAACTTGGGCTTGGCCAGCTCGGCGGTGCGCCGGGGTGCCGCGGCGGTTCTCTTCATGCGCGCTTCGATGTCGCCCACGCGCGCCTGCAGCGCTTGCAAGTCACCGGCATGGGCGTCTCCCGCCTGGGCCTGCTCCACCTGCGCCAGGCGTTCGTCCAGCGTCTTGCGGGCGGCCTCGAAGTCGGGTTGGGTGACGGGCTTGGGCTGGTTCTTCGAGGCCGCCGCTTGCTGTTCGAGTTCGGCGACGCGCGTATTGAGCGCCTGCACGTGCGCATCCTGGGCGCTGGCCTGGCTCTGCTCGGTCAGGCGCGACAGGCCCACGCTGTTGACCACGGCCAGGATGCTCACGAGCAGCAGCCAGACGGCCGCTGCGATCTTCAACCAGCGCGCGCGGCCGGCGTTCTCGTCGGGAAGCTGCGGGATGGTCATGGCTGGGCCTCCTGGGGCACTTGTGAGTTGGCGGATTCAGCGGCCGGCGCACTCGACGCCGCAGCCGCAGGAATGGGGTTTGCGCTCGGCGCACGCGCGCTCGTCACGCGCGTGAAGCACACCGCACGCGCAGCGTCATCGACGGACAACTTCCAGGCCGGCCCGGCGAGCGTCAGCAAGGCCTCGCGCAGCGGCAGCGGCCCGAGCCGCAGATGCGCCGCCGGCAGCGGCAACGTGAACAGCGATGCAGCGTCCGGCGCGTCGCAAAGGCGGTAGCCGGTGCGCAGCAGCACGTGCCGCAGGGCATCGCCGACGCTCGCGTCGAAGGTCGGCGGAATCGAAATCTCGATCACCTGTCGCAGCAGGTCGCGCTGCGCGGGTTCCGGCACCATCTCGACCAGCGTGTAGCGGCCGTAGCGGGCCACTGGGATCTGGCCTTGCTCGGGCTCCGGGGAGATGGTCCTGGCAAACACCGCAGGCTCGGGAGGCGATTGGCGGGCAGCCGGGGTGCTCGCCGCGCCCGTCGCGGCGCAGCCGGCGATGAGCACGCAGCCGGCCAGCATGACAGGCACGGCCAGGCGATGAGCGACGCAGGTGAGTGGTTGCATGGGGCAGTTCCCTGGAACACGGAGCCCTCACCATCGCCGCCGCAGAGCGTTCGGGCAGCAAACAAAGGGAACTGGCATGCGCCCGACTTCATGGCGTGCCCTCGATGCGCAGGAAAAAAAAGCCGGCGCCCCGAAGGGCGGCCGGCGTGGGTTGGCGGATCAGGCCGCGACGAGTTGCCGGGCCAGTGCCACCTCGACGGAATCACCGTCCTGGTTCAGCACATCCAGTCCCGATTCGGGCACGTCTCCCGACGTGCTCTGCGAGACCATGATCTTCTTGGCCATCAACCCCAGGCAGGTCATCTGCGAGGAAGCCGCGTAGCCGAGGTAGATCACGCGAACCGGCTGCTTCTGGCCGATGCGCCATGAGCGCCTGGCCGCCTGCTGCAGGCTGTAGACGTTGTAGCCCGACTGCATGAACACGATCGTCGGAAACTCCAACAGGTCCAGGCCGGTTTTGACCAACTCGGGATTCGTGACCAACACGTCGATCCCGCGATCCAACTGCTCGGCGATCCAGTCCTCGCGGCGGGAGGCATCCACGCTTGCGCGCAGCACCGCCACCTTGAAGCCTTCCTGCTCCAGCAGCACCTTCAAGCGCGACGTGGTGTCGCGGGTGCCGGTGTAGACCGAATAGACCAGCGTCTTGCGACCCGCAGCCTTCTCCTGCTTGCAGATCTCGATCAGCTCGCGCTCCTTGGGCATCACCTCCAGCTCGTTGAATTGAGCCGGAACGAAAGCCAAGGTCTGGCGCGTGCGCGGATGCACCACCGTCTCCGACCGGAAGCAGCAATCCGGCCAGGCCAGCAGCACGTTGAGGACCACGCCGAGCAGCGTCGTGTCGCGCTTCGCCAGCGCCTGCTTCAGCGCTGAGGTCAGCCGGCTCGACAGGTCGCGATAGGCCGTGGCTTGCGCCGTGCCCATCGCCACCTCGCGGAACTCCTCGTCGTAGGACGGCAGCACATTGCCGCCGATGTCCTTGAGCTTGAGGAACACTGTGAACGGCAGGACGCAACGCAGCACGCCCTTGGGACCGAACCCGGGAGCCTTGACCGTTCTGACACTGACCTTCGTGCCCTTCGCGGTCTTGTGCGCCGCGCCCGTGCTCTCGGAATAGATGTCCTTGAGGATGCCGTGATCGCGCATGAACGCCATCGCGGCCGAAGTCATGCTGCCGCTCTTGGTCGGGCGGTAGCCGTCTTCGATCATTCGCCCTGGGAGGGCTCGGAACAGCAGGTGGAACAGGTCATCGCCATAGCCGCCCATCAGCGTGCCGGTGAGCAGCAAGGTCTTGCGCGCCTTCGCTGCGAGCACGCCCATGGCCTGGCCTTGGGCACTGCCGCCGTTCTTGTACTCGTGCGCCTCGTCGGCGATGAGCAGGTCGAACGTGCCTTGCGGCAGGTAGCGTTTGACGAACTCGGACGGCTGGTAGCCGCCTTCGCCGAAGCCGAACTCCATGTTCGCCATCGCCCGCTCCATGCGGTGCGCCTGACGATCCGAGAAGACCAGCTCGCCGTTGGCATCCATGAGGTTGATGAACTCGTGGATGTTGTCGCCCAGCATCGAGGCCAGGAAGCCGTCGCCGAATTTCTTCATCAGCTTCTGCGCGGTGACTTCCCCGATGGTCGGGATGCGCTGCAAGGCTTTGAAGACCGCCGTGGACTGGTCGCTTGCGGACAAGCTCCGCGGTCGCATCAGCGTCCACAGCGGTGCGGCGCAATGGCTGCACCGGCGGCGGTAGTCCTCGGCTTCGAGTTCGACCGGGTTGATCGGCTCGCCGTCGAGGTTGGTGATGACCTGGCCGCAGTCCGGGCATGCGCCCACGTCGCCGTGCCGCGTGCGCCGCACGTTGAAGACGGGCTTCCAATGGAAACCCATGCGCATCCGCACACGCCCGAGCACGAAGAACTCCTGGCCGCGCACGGGCACGCCCAACTGCTCGCGCAGCTTGATGAGCTTGACCAAGGTGTCCGGGCCATTGAGCACCCAGACCTTGGCTCCGGCCACGGTCTCCTGGATTTCTCGGCGCCACTTGTAGACCAGGTGCGGCGGCGAAAGGACCAACGTGCGGCGATAGCCTTCGGCGTGCAGCACGGCCGCCGTGGCGATGCCAACGGTGGTCTTGCCGCAGCCCATCTCGCCATTGACGATCGCGGCGCGTTCGCCGCGGTCGGCCAGCAGCTCGGTGACGGCATGCACCACCTCGGCTTGCGCGCCGAACAGCTTGCGCTTGAGACTTGCCAGCACGAGCTGGCGATGCGGCCGGGCCTGGCCGGTGTAGACGGGAGGGTTGGCGCGGTTGAGCGAATCCAGCAGCTCGTCGCCGAATTCGGCAACGAAGTCCTGAAGGCTCATCGCCAAGGGAGAAGCAGCCGCTTCGAGCAGGTCGCCCTGGACGGACGTGCCATCGGCGGCGGGAACAACTTCGGTATCGAGGGACATGGTGATGCTCCAATGAAATGGGGCATGCACCTCCCCCTGCGGGGCGATGGCATGCCCCGGTGTGGGAAGAGAAGAACGGCACGTGGCCGCGGTGGATGAAGATCAGTATTCGCTGGGCAGCAGCAGCGTGGTCACGCTGCGATCCCATTCGGTGATGATCCAAAGCTTCAGGTCAGGCGCGACCTGGTAGGACGAGAACAGCCGATCCTCGCCGGAGCGCAGCGCGGCGTCGTTCTGCCGCCGGTCGCTGTCGTCGAGGTCGCCCCAATCGCCGCTGAGATGGCGGCACAGGTACGGCGCCGGATTGAGCCGGCCTTGCTGGACCAGCGCATCGATGCCGCAGGTCATGACCAGGTGCCCGGGGGCAAAGCGTGCTTGCGACGCCACGTTGAGAACTGCGAGTGCCATGGTGTTTCTCCTTCGGATGAAAGAGGGCCACGGCACCCCGCGGGGTGACATGGCCCCGTTGGGTGGGTGAGTGGTGGATGAAATGACGGCGAACCGTCAGGGAACAGCGATCAGCGGATGGTCAGCACCTCACCGCAGGTCAACGAGCCCGGTGTCATGTCCCAGGCGCGGATGACCGGCACGAACCTGTCGGTCAGGATGCGCGTTTCGGCCACGGTGCCGTCGTCGCGCTCGGTGTACTCGGTGTGCAAGGTCTTCTCCTTGTGCGTGTCGCCCTTGACGACGAGCACACGGCCCGTCTTGGACTTCACCACGCCGGAGATCGCACCCGCGGCGAGCGCCAAGGCGAGATGCCAATGCGACAACCCTCGCGCCGGAGGCCGCAGCGACTGCTGCGCGGCACCCAGGTGCGTGTCGAGCGTCGGCCAGAGTCCTTGCAGCCGGCCGACTTCCTCGGCGAACTGCTCGGGCTCCATCGTCACGCGGTAGAAGTGCTCCGGCTCGGCGGTGGCGGGCACCGTGTACGGCAGGAACGGCCATTCGACTGGCAGTTCCTCCGCTTCGGCGTCGCCAAGACCTATCTGCAGCAGCAGCGCGCGCGTGGCTTTGACCGCATCCGATGCCTGGTCGCGCTGGCGAACCCGGCGACCGAAGATCACGACCTGCCGGAACTGCGTGTCCACCGCGCGGTAGATGCGCAGTTCGGCGAAGTGCCGGGTCAGCCATCCGACCAGCTCGGCATCGAGCACGTAGTGCGGCACGATGTAGATCAGCACGCCGCCGTATTGCAGCAACGGCAGCGCACGCTGATAGAACAGCTTTTCCAGCCGGGCGCGGCCCTGGCCCTGGTAGCCGACGTTGCCGTTGGCATCCTTGGACAAGTCGCCATACGGCGGGTTGAGCCACAGCAGGCCGAAGCTCTGCCGGCTGATCAGCGTGTCCATCAGGTCGCCGTGGATGCAGCGATCGACCAGTTGCCGGGCATGGCGTGCACGCTCGGCGTCGTACTCGACGGCGAAGGCCTGGACTTGCTCACGCCCGAGGGCGTGTGCGGCTTCGGCGATCGCCACGCCTTCGCCGGCGCAGGGATCGAGGATGCACATCGGCCCGTTCGATGATTCGGCGGGCGCCAGTGCGGCGAGTGCTCTTTCGAGCGTGGGTTCATCCGTGGGGAAGTACCCGTTCTTGACGAAGTTGCGGGCGAGCCGCGGGAACATGAGGGCCATGGGAATCTCCTGGCAGTAGATGAATTGAAGGGGGCGGACACGCGGGGCGTGCATGTCCGGTGAGAGAACCTCAAGCCACCGCTTCGAGCGGTCGTGCCGAGAGGATGCGGCTGGCGGGCGTGTCGGCGACGAGCGCCCCGCTGCGGATCAGGCCGCCCAGCACCTGGGTCAGCACGGGCACGTCGATGGCGAGCCGATGGCCTTCCAGAGGCCCGAGGGCAAGCGGCAGGCGCGTCAGCATCGACTTCGCCTGCAGCAGGTCCAGCACGACATCGCGCCAGGGATCGAGAAGCGGCAGCGGGCAGGTATCCCGCACCAGCTTCCACAGCCGTTCGAGCCGGTGAGAGGAATCGCGAGGCAGGAGCGCCAGCGCGCTGGCGTTGGCCTTGTCGGGCTTGACGCAGCGCCGATCGAACAGCCAGATGTTGGTCAGCGAGCCGAACAGCGTGCGCCGATAGGCGCGCGCGCTGCGCTTTTCCAGGTTCTCGGCGTTGCCGACGAAGACCGGGATGCTCGCGCCCTGCTCGGTGATGACGTGGAACTGATCCAGTCCCTGTTCGTCCCGGCCCAGGGTGATGCGGGCCAGAAATTCCTGGACGGCGGTGTCGCGCGCCCAGACAGAGATGAAGACCAGGTTGCCGTTCTCGTCACCGACGCAGCCATCGGCCATCAGGTCGGGGCATTCGTCGATGCGATAGAGCGTCTTGGAGGAAGAAGGTGCAGGCATGGTGATGCCCTCGAAGTGAGCGGAGACAGCACCGCCCGCGAGGGCAGTCACTGCCCCAGGGGGATGGAAGAAAACGCGGTGAGCGTCGTGGCGAAGAATCAGACCGTGCGTCGCAACGCACCGTAGCCTTGAAGGTCTGGGCTACCTGGGCATGTTGTCGGCAGCGCCGACGGACATGGGCCATAGCCTGCGCCAAATTGCGCAGACAGCAGGAGCGGAAAACCGACCCGGCGCGCAACCCTGTTTGCCTTGGCGCATCGCCTGCAATGGCGGAAGGCGGAAGGACCGCCACAAAAGAAAGCCGCCTCGGGAACACCGAGGCGGCAAAGACGACTGCTTGGCTCAGTGAGGAAAAGCCAGGGAGGTATGCAGTCGGACCTCAATTTTCGCGGCGGCAGCGAATTGCCGCACTAGGGGTGCACCGAACCAAATTGAACGTGGTGCGCTGGCAGCACAGCGCCAGCAAGAGAAAAGCGGACCATGCCGCGATGGGCACGATCCGCTTGTGGGTCAGGCTTTGAGCTGACGCAGGCCATCCGCGAGCAGCCACAGCGCCCGGTTGAGCCGGACGTTCTGGTCGATGCCCTGGACGGGTCGCGTGCGTTGCTGCCGCCCGCTGGCGGCACGGCCGGTCAGGCCGCCCTTGACCAGGTTCTCCTGGACCCGGTTGAAGACCGACCACAGATCGGCGCGGTTGTCGTCGTGACGACGGGGCCGCAGGATCTGGGTCTCCGTGATGGGCAGGGCCTTGCCCGAATCGTCGTACTTCAAGGTCAGCGCCGATCTGGCGAAGACCTCGGCCTCGCCGTCGTCCAGCGTGATGACCCGCATGGCGTCGCGCGAATCCTGCACGCGCTCGAAGCCGTGCAGCACCTCGTAGGCGCCTTCGATCACGTGATCGGTGACGCTGCCCTTGTGGGGCACGCGCACGTCGGCAAAGGTGTCGCCGCAGACCAGGCCGTTGTGGCAGGCGAATCTGAACATGCCCGCGAGCATCTGGTAGCTGCTGCTGCCGTCGTGCGAGTTGAGCAGGATGATCTCGTTCGCCTCGGCGCCGTTGATCTGGCTGGCGTGGCGAAGGCGCAGCATGTGCTTGGTGTAGTCGCGGCGATCCTCGTGTCGCACGCGAGTCTGGCACACCATGAACGGCTGGAAGCCTTCCTTGCGCAGTTCGGTCAGCACAGCCGCCGTGGGGATGTAGCTGTACCGTTCGGAGCGGCTTTCGTGCGGGGTGTCCGCGAAGATGGACGGGGCCACGGTGCGAATCTGATCGTCCGACAGCGGATGGTCGGCGCGCAGCACCGGGGAACGAGAGGCAAAGCGGGATGCGAGTTGCATGACGATCTCCTTGCGGAATGGAGCAATCGGCATCCAGCGGCCGAGGCCGGATGCGCGCGATTGCGTGGGACGAAGAAAAGCCCTGCTGAACAGGGCCTGGTGAAAGGAATGAAGAAGCGGGCCGTGGAAGGGCCGGCCTATGGGGGCGGAACCGGCTCCCAGCCGCGGCTGTGCGGGTCGAAGCACAGCGCCTCGTGACCTTTGAGGATCGGCGTGAAGCCTTCGAGGAAGACGTGGCGCAGGTACAGCGCGCGGTAGGTCAGTGCCTGCCACGCCTGATCTTCGCCCAGGCCGTTGGCGATGAAGTGCTCGTGCAGCTCGTCGTCGGAAGCCTCGTTGTTGGCCAACTGGTCTTCGACGAAGCGAAGCAGCTCGGGCGGCAAGGACGACAGGATGGTGTCCATGTGCGCCTCACTCGGTGGCTGCATCGCCGCCCGCGCTGGTCGGTCGCTGCTGGTGGAAGGCATGCACCAGTGCGCGCCAGGTGGCGCACCGCTGCGGCGCCATGTCGAGATAGCGCAGCGGGCACGAGTAGTAGTACGGGTGCTCGGCCTCGACCAGGGACTTGTAGCCCCACTCGCGGCCTTCGCTTTCCAGCAGATGGCAGCCGATCAAGGTGGCCGACTCTCCGGGTGCGAGACCCAGGACGCCGGCCTGCTTGGCGGTGACACGCACCACCGTCCACAGCACGTTGCCGACCAGCGTGTGGTCGATGACCTCATTGCGCGACCGCTCGGTTTCCTCTGTTGCGGTCAGCTCGCGGATCAACTGATCGCGCGTCAAACGAACGAATGTCCAGCCCATGGAATGACTCCTGTGAGAAAGGGCCGGAGTCCTCCCGCCGGGGAAGGAACCCCGGCGGGTGGTGAAAGCCGCAGAACGCGGCGAGGTACGGCGGTCGGATCAGACCCTGGCGAGATGCCAGTCCTGGGACAGCGGAGCGAACTCGTAGCCCAGGTCGCCGAGGCGGTCGCGCTGCTGACGCAGCACGCGCCGATCCACGGTGGCATCGAGCTTGACGACATCGCCCAGCGGCCAGAGCGCACCGAACAGCACCGCGTCGCCGTCGTCTTCGGCATGGGCCGAAGCTTCGGCAGACGCAGCAGCCGGTTCGCTGCCGAACGGCGTGGTATCGACCAGCGGGTCGCGCGAACTGCGTGCCTTCTTCCGGCCGGCCGCCTTGGGGGCGGTCGTCGGCGTCGGCGTGGCGGTCTGCGCTTCCTCGTCGATTGGATCGACTTCCTGCGGACTCAGCCGGCGGGCGTCGTCGCGGCTCAGGGCATCGATGTTGGACAAGGTCATCCCGCCCAAGAGGGCGCGGATCTCGATGACCATGCGGCCGTTGGCGGTGTACGTGGACGGGCGAATCTCCGCGATGGCGAAATCGCCCTCGTACTTGCCTTCGGCGTACTGGTCGAGTTCGGCGTTCTTCACGACGAACTCGCCGATGGAGGTCGCGAGGCGGCCGACGTTGAAGTCGCCGTTGCGGCCGTGGATGGTCTTGATGGCCAGTTGGCCGGGAATGTTGATCATGAAGAACTCCTGCGGACGAAGCTGCGATCACGCACACGGCCGTCATGGCGACGGCGCGCATGCGCACGCGAGTGGGAAGAAGACAAGGCCCCAGGGAGCGGGGCCTTGCGGATCAGAACGACTCGGCAACTTCCAATGCGGGGGCATCGGCAGTGGCTTCATCGGCAGCTTCGGCGGCGTGCCTGGCAGGCTCGGACGCAGCGGCTTGCGGCTCGGCGGAAGTCGCGGGGACATCCGTGTTGCGCGTGTCGCGGTCGTCGGCGTCGGTCGGCTTGGGCTCGGCCTTGTAGACGAGCTTGCCGTCGACCTTGATCCAACTGACGAACAGCAGGCGGGCCTTGAGGCTCACCCCCTGCTCGCCGGCACGCTTGCCCTTGGAGTAGGTGAAGGTGTCGGTCCACAGGTCGCCCAGGCGGAAGCCGATCATCACTTTCTTTTCGGCATCGACCGCTTGGATGCAGCGGCGCACCAGGTGTTGCGCTTCGGAGCCCGAGACGCGCGTGTCGAAACGCACGTAGGCAACGTCATCGCTGGGGCCGTTGAGCGCCGCGATGTCGCAGGCCAGGAACGCATCGCCTTTCTTGGGCTTCACTTCGCGGATGCGATTGAGATACCCGAGTCCGGTGATGTGCAGGTCGAAGTAGGACTTGTCGGTGGAAGTGGTCATGGTGAATCTCCTGAGAACAAAGAGGCGGAGACACACCCGACCCAAGGCGGGGAAGGTGTGGAACCCCCGCATGGGTTGAAGGAACAGCTTGGGTGGCATCACCATCGGGAGAACCGATGGCCGTTCGCGCAGGGATGCCGGAGCGAACTGGTTGATCAACGCGGTCGGAACCGCGTCGCAGTCTTGAAGATCGAGACTGCCCGGGCATGCTGCTGACCGAAGTCAGCGGAACATGGGCCAAGCGTGGCGCTACGCCGGCACGCGCGCGAGCGGCAATCGGCACCGGCGGCTGTCCGCATTGGCAGCAAGCGCCAGGCCTCGCCGCTACGGCGCCTCCCACACCAGCTTGGGCACGCGCAGCGCCTCGGGGGTGTCCTGGCGCGGCCGGCGCGCTCGGTTCCAGTTGCCACCGTCCGACCAGGCGCCAGCCGGCCACCCGCAGGCTGGCGCCGCCCGCGGCCGGCAGCGTGTAGGTGATGAGGCGCGTGTAGCCCAACGCGCGTGCCGCGCGGCAGGCGGCCCGCGTAGAGCTTGCTGCAGGCGTTGGCCGTGCCATCGGTGCACAGCCGGGTAACTTCGAGCGTCCAGCCGTCATCGAGGTTCCGCGCCACCGGGCAGCCCACGATCACCACGCCGATGATGCGCCGGCTTGGTACCGTGCCGGCGTGAGCGGCCCGAGTCGGGCTGGAGACGAGCGCGTGAGATGCGGCCCTGAGCCGCGCCACCAAATAAAGAGAAGCCCCTGTGAGGGGGCTGGGAAGCAGGACGATCAGTGACCGGCCGGCGCAGCGGGCATGGGCTGCATCGACAGATGCGTGGCCGTGGCCGACACTTCGAGGTCGTCCTCGCTGTGCAGGATGTGGGCGAACACCCGTTCCTGCAAGGTCGAAGAACTCGCCGAAGTCGTCGCCGCCGAACTCGGCGCGCGCCAGTTCCCACCAGTCGTCGAACGCATCGACGTCGGGGTTGCAGCCCACGGCGTAGGCCATGGTCTTGCGCCGCCCATCGGGCCGGCTCTCGCCACGCTCGGCCATGAAATACACGCCCTGGTCCTTGACCAGGATGACGCGGCACTGGTTGGCCGCTGCCTCGGCGAGCACGGGCCGAAGCTGGGTGCCTTTGAATCGAACAGTCATGGAAGTGATCTCCAACGGAGGTAAGGAAGAAGGCTTCCCGCCGCGAGGACGGGAAGCCGCTTGGGGACGCAGGGGCTCAGTGCTGGACGGGCTTGCGACCGGACAGGCGCTGCACGCGGATGAGGCGCCAGCTCCCGTCGTCGATCAGCCGCTCCAGCACCTGGCCCAAGGTGTCGAAGAACACTTCATCGACCCGCTCCACCAACTCGCCGTCGTGGTGAAGTTCCACCGCGTAGGTGTCTAAGCCGCGTTCGTAGAGCACGGTGACGCGCCCCTGGAACTTCGCCGAGGCGACGGTGAAGCCGATGGCCGGCGGCGTGGCGATGATGTTGCTGGGGCTCGGATCGACCACCGTGAAGTCCCGCGCGCCGGCATCCACCAGCAGGTGCGTGATGCGCCGGAAACCATCGGGCGCGGGCAACTGCTCCAGTTGGTGGACCAGCTCCTGCAACTCGGGGCACTGCGGCTCGGCGATCGGCAGCTTGGCCGGCGCCGAACCCAGGATCAGTCGCTTCACCGTGTAGGGCTGGCCGTCGGCGGTGAACTCGGTGCTCTCCTCGGGCGTGTCCGCGCGCAGGCCGTCGAAGCGGCGTCGCGCATATGGTTCGACCTGCACCTTGGCGCCTTCATCGGGCACGTTGGTGACGAGCGCCTTGTCGAGCACCGCGAACTCGGCCCACCCCGTCTTGACGACGATGGCCTCGTCGGTGGTGGCGATGACCTTGCCCTCGAAGGGCTTGGGATCGATGTGGAAGCCCAGCGTCGAAACCTTGGGCTGACCATCGAAGATGTTGAACTTGAAGCTGCGGACGTTGGAGGGCACGTGGCCGCGAACCAGCGTCGGCATCTGTGCGCGGATGGCTTGGGTATCCATTGGGAAGCTCCTTGTGGCAATCCAAGAAACTTCCGCCCACAAGGGAGGCATGTCCCTTGGAGGTGAGGTGAATGGACGCGACATGCGCCCGGGAAGGAAAAACAACCAGCACGGCGAACCGCGCCGCAGCCTCGAAGGTCTCAACTGCCTGGGCATGCTTGCCGGCAACGCCAGCGAACATGCGAGCAGCGTGCATCACGCTCAAGGCCAGCGTCGCGCGGAAATCGGCATTGCGCCGCCACCGGCTTCGTCCGCAAATGAAACGAGCCCCGCGCGGGGGCTCGAAAGGTGGCGTTACTCGTCGTAGATCGGCAGTCCGTCCAGCACCGGCGCATCGGCATCGAATACCAGCATGCGCACGTCGGCGAGCGCGGCCAGGTGCAGCACGTGCAACAGGGATTCAGGCATGCCCTTCTTGCGGTGCTCCTGCATCAGCCGCTTGACCGTGATGCCTTCGACCGCGCGCAGGTTCTCGTCGGTCCAGGGCGTGGCGATCAGCTTCAACCCGATGGCCGGGCTGTACGGGATGCGGAAGGCGACGAACAGGAACAGCGTCGGCGTGGCGATGTCCGCCAGCTCGGCGAGGAAGCGATGCGCGTCGGCGTCGAGATGCGCGCTGCTGATCTCCCAGCACCGGCTGTAGAAGCCGGTTTCATAGCGCAGGCGCCGCACGACTTCGCGGGCCGCTTCCTCGGAGTAGGTGTCACCCACGTGCAGCGGCTTGCCTTCTTCCTGGGCCAATACGGCATAAACGACGTTGCGGACCAGTCCGTGGCTGGGGCAGATCGCCTGCAGTTCGTCGGGGACCGCCTGGTCCTCGGTGATCAGCATGAAGTCGTCCGAGAAGACGCAGGCACGCCGCTCGACCTGGCTGTCCGGCAAATGCGACTGCGAGGGGTGCAGCGGCAAGTATGTCAGCGGGCAGTCGTCGTCGTAGGAGACGGCGAGCAGCCGCTGGACGGACAGGCCGTCGTAACCGCGGACAAAGGGATTGTTGTTTGAGTAGGACATGGGATTTCTCCAGCAGAGGATGGCCGAGGCAATCCCCTGCTGGGGATTGAACCCCAGCGGGTGGATGAAGTGGCAGCCGGTCAGCCGGCGGCAGCCGAGGACGGGTCGCCCAGCGCCTTCAACAGGTCGGTCAGGCCGCCATTCGCAAGCTGGTACAGGCGGTTGTAGTCATCGCCGGTCGGTGCTTGCTCCAGGCGGTCAAGCCGCGCATCCAGGTCGAGGATGCTCTGGCGCACGTCGCGGGCGATGCTCAGCGCAGAGGGTTTCTCGGCCGGCCTGCGTGCATCGAGTGCCGAAAGAATCTCGGCCGGCGACGGGTAGCGGCAGTCGCGTCCGTACTCGACCGGGAACACCTCTCGGCCGGTCAATCCGGCGTTCGGCGCTCCGGTGCCGATGCGCAGCACGTTCTCGTCGGGGACACCGTGGCCGGCGTAGTCGAACACCACCGTGCGCGGCTTGCGCATGTCTGCCGGCCAGCCTTCAAGGATGACCGCATCGATGTCGTCGTCGGTCACGAGCAGATCGATGGAAATGCCAGGGGACATGAATCGCTCCTTTCAAGAAAAGGAGGGACATGCCCCCATGCAGGGACGCATGTCCCTCGTGGGGTAGGAAGAAAAGAGGAACGTCGGCAGACCGCAGTGCGGCTCACCAGCCGTTGTAGTTCAGCGTCAGGTCGGCAATGACCTTGCGCCGCTCCAGGTCGAGGCCGCCCAAATCGGACAGACCCTCGAAGCCGCAACGCTTGAGCATCGCGCCGCCCTCGCGGGCGTTGTAGAAGCTCACCATCGCGGACAGGAACATCCGCTGGCCGCTGCTCAGGACACCGAGGGCGTCATTGAGCATCAGCAGCTTCGGCCGCAGATCCCACTTGGTGGTGGCACGCTGCAGGCCTTCGCGGGTGCCGTCGCCGAACCATTCGGCCCCGGCGATATGGACGCCGCGTTTCCACGCCTCGAAGAAGGCTTGGGGCGCGGCGGTGAAGTGCTGGTGTTCCAGCTCGATCTGATCAAGTACCTCTTGAGGCAGGGCACGGTTCATGACATGGGCTCCTGGTGGTTGGACATCACGGGTTGAGGCGCTGCTGCCAGCGGCCCGTTTGCAGGGCGTGCTCGGCGGCGTGGTGCGAGCGGAAGTAGCTGACCGACTCGCGCGAGACCGGGCCGTCCGCATCGGCGGTGCCGATGTAGTGGCCGGCCGCGCTGCACAGCACCTGCAGGGGCAGGCGCTTGCCGACGTAGGCCAGGGCCTGGTAGCCGATGGACTCGGCGCGGGCCTGTTCGACGCTCAGCGGCGCCGATGCGAACGCAAGGGACATGGGTTTCTCCTGGTGGTTGAAGACCGGGAGCACCACGCCCTGTCGGGAGCGGATACCTCCCGAAGGGTTGAACATCAAAAGCACCGGCGTCGTGACGACGCGCGTCCGCGGTGGTCGGTGCGAAGCGGACTGGATCGGTCAACGCGGCGAACCGCGTTGCAGCCTTGAAGACCGGGGCTGCCAGGGCATGGTGCTGACGACCGTCAGCGACACATGCGGGAAGGATGGAAGCGCGGCAGCGCGCCGTCGCCGATCAAACGGAACCGAACGCCGTCCGGTTTGGCCCGAGCTCTGATGCAAGAGCCGATGCACGTCCGTCTGCCCACGACAAAGGCGCCGAAGCCCCAAAGGACTTCGGCTGGAGAGGAATCAATCCACCTGTGGGCTGCAAGCAGGCCAGGCCGTCGTCAAAGCCATTCGCTGCGTCAGCAATCTCACCCGACCCGTTTCGTGGCTGGGGCCGGCATCCTCTGGCGTGTATCCACACACAAAGGGAGCCCGTTGTTCCGCCGGCGGGCACCGGCACCGAATACCGTGGACCGCAAGCGGTCTCCTGGCACCTCGCAGCCTTGCGGGCTAAGGCGTCAGGAGACCGCTCGCGGATGGACGGAAGCACCTCGATCAACGGAACCGCGACAGACGCGATTCGATGGAGCAATGACCTTCTCGTCCTGCAAGCCGTGATCGGCTCGTGCAGGACGCGCACACCGTTGCAGAAGGGGACGCGCGCTGGGGAGTCCCGCGGGGTGCGGGAGGTTTGCCCCGCCGTCGGCAGCAGCCGGCGTGGCAGAGGGAGACGTGGGCGTCAGCTCGCCTTGGGGCGCCGGCGCCGCGGGCTGGATGCGCCGCGCTTGCTTGCCGCAGCTTCTTCGATCGGCTGCGTGGCCTTGCAGTCCGGGTAGCGGCTGCAAGACCAGAACGCGCCGCTCTTGCCGCTGCGCTGGCGCATCGGTGCGCCGCACTGCGGGCAGCTCGGCGCGGGCGGCAGCTTGAGGTCGAGCGAGGCGCCGCGGTACTGCTGCACGAGCTGGGTGACCCAGCTCGATTGCTTGACGATGAAGGTGTCCAGCGTCATCTGGCCGGCCTCGATCATATCCAGCGCCTGCTCCCACACCGCCGTCGTGCCCGGATCGGCGATGGCCTCCGGCACCGCGTCGATCAGCGTGAAAGCCGCATCCGACGCGCGGATGGCACGGCCCTTCTTCAGGAGATAGCCGCGGGCCAGCAGCCCGCTGATGATGTTGGCGCGCGTGGCCTCGGTGCCGATGCCCGTGGTGTCCTTGAGCTTCTGTTTCAGGCGCGGGTCGGTCACGAGCTTGGCGACGCCCTTCATGGCTTTGACCAGCTCGCCCTGGGTGTAGGGCTTGGGCGGCAGCGTCTTCAACGCCTTCAGTTCGACCTGGCCGACCTGACAAGAAGCTCCGGCACACAACGCCGGCAGCACCTGCCCGCGCTGCGCGTCTTCGCCGTCACCGTCCTCGGGCTCCGGCGCCGCCAGTACCTGGCGCCATCCGGCCACCGCGATCTGCTTGCCGACTGCGAGCAGCGACTGTCCGCCGCATGTGAGCTGCGCCACTGTCCGGTCGAACTCGTGGTGCGGCAGGAACTGCGCGACGTAGTGGGCGCGGATCAGCCGGTAGACGGCCAGCTCCTTCTCGCTCATCGCCGAGAGGTTGGCCGGTTCCAGCGTCGGAATGATGCCGTGGTGCGCCGTGACCTTGCCGTCGTTCCAGGCCCGCGAACGCTGCTGGCGATCCAGGCGGTCGATCAGCGGCCGCAGGCTGGGATCGGTCTTGACCAGGCTGTCGAGGACGGCCGGCACCTCGGCCAGCATGCTCTCGGGCAGGTAGCCGGAATCCGAGCGCGGATACGTCGTCGCCTTGTGCGTCTCGTACAGCGCCTGGGCAATGTCCAGCGTTTCCTGCACGTCGAGGCCCAATTGCTTGGAACACACTTCCTGCAAGGTGCCGAGGTCGAACGGCAGCGGCGGGCCTTCGCGCACGCGCTCGGTCTCCACCGACAGCACCTTGGCGGCGCCGGTCGCGCGCAGGCGCTCGGCGGCCTGCTGCGCCGCGGGCTGCTGTAGGCAGCGGCCGGCGTCGTCGGTGCTGCCCTGCGGCGGCGTCCAGCTTGCGACGAAGGACTGGCCCGCATGCGAGAGCGCTACCTCGATGGCCCAGAACGGCACCGAGACGAACCGTGCGATCTCGCGATCACGGTCCACGACCAGCTTGAGCGTCGGCGTCTGCACGCGGCCGACCGACAGCACGCCGTTGTAGCCGGCCTGGCGCCCGAGCAGCGTGAACAGGCGGCTAAGGTTCATCCCGATCAGCCAGTCGGCACGCGATCGGGCGAGCGCGGAGAAGTACAGCGGCAGCGTCTCGGCGGATGGCTTGAGCGCGCCCAGCGCCTTGCGAATGGACGCATCGTTGAGCGCCGACAGCCACAGCCGCTGGATCGGGCCGCGATAGCTGCAAAGCTCGATGATTTCGCGGGCGATCATTTCGCCCTCGCGGTCGGCGTCGGTGGCGATCACCAGCTCGCCAGCCTTGGCGACGAGCTGTTGTACGACCTTGAACTGCGCCGCGGTCGCCGCCTTGGGCTCAACACGCCAGCGCTGGGGAAGAATGGGCAGTTGCTCGATGGCCCAGCGCTTGTACTGCTCGCCGTAGCCTTCGGGCGGAACCGCCTCGACAAGATGACCGATGCACCAGGTCACGATGACACCCGCACCGCTGTAGTAGCCCTTGCCCCGTTGGCCGGCGCCCAGCACACGGGCGATGTCCTTGCCCTGGGACGGCTTCTCGCACAAGTACACGCGCATGAAGCCTCCTCGAAAAGTGCGGTTGATCGGATGGCCCCAGCTTGGCCGGGCCAGCGGACGACGGCAGCAAGGAAGCCGATTGGCGCAGACACCGCTTTGTGATCGGCGGGCGATGCGTTGCCGCAGCAGTACGAGTTGACCGCAACGGCTGGCGCAGCGGGAGCGTCGTTTCGGGAGGGCGGCTGGAACTCGGTGGAACACCATGGAGCTATCCCCTGGGGATAGCTGGTGCATGGCGGGCGTGTGACGGTTGCTACAGCCGCCCTCGGGCGGCGCGGTGCCGGGCAATGGGCGAGCTACTGCCCGCCGGCCGGCTTGGCGCTGAGCGTCACGGCCTCGATGCGGTACGGCAGGATGCCCACGCGCCGGGCCTCGATCTTGAACGTCGTGCGCTCGTTGTCGTCAGCGTCTTCCCACTCGTCCTTCACCGTGCGGCCTTCCACCAGCACGCGCATGCCTTTCTGGTACAGGTCTTTCCAGTGGTCGGCGTCGCGGTGCCACAGTTCCACCGGCGCCCAGAAGCCGCCGCGGTCCTCGTACTCGCCGTCCTTCTTCGGGATCGGGTTGTCGAAATAGACGTTCAGGCGCAGCAGCCGGCGCGGCTCGTCGTTGCCGTTGGGGAATTCGCGGTAGTCCGGCGCAGAACCGATGTTGCCCTCGCCGACGAAGTGCGTGCTCATGGTGACTCCTTGGGGTTGGTGGATGGAACGGACGCGGCATGCCCGTGGACACGCCGCAGGTAAGCCGCTTCGGCCTGCGCGGCCTTGCTGGCGCACTCCTGGGCCTGACGGCCCAGCGTGTGAAGGAGGCTGATCTGCATATTCAGCGCGATGCGCTGCAGCTCCATCGCGTACAGGTCGTCGATCAGCGAGGCCGGCGTCGCCGGGCGGTCGAGCAGCGATTCCCACAGCGCCACGCCCATCGAGGAACGGTCGTGGTTGCGCCAGCGCAGGAAGGTCGTGCCTGCGCCAGTGGTCTGCTGGGCCAGTTGCACGTCGAGCAGCGAGAAGGGATAGGCCCGCGCCTGTTGCAGCACGCGCCGATGCGCCAGGCCGATCAAGCCGTCGCGCAGCGCCGTGCACTGGTTGGCCCAGGCCTCCAGACTTCCCTTACCTTTAAAAGGCTGTAAAAGGCCTTTTAGGTAGCCCGCGTGTTCCAGGCGCTGGAAGTCTGCCTGCTCCAGCGGCAGGAAGCGCGCCGGTTGGCCGGTGGAAGACGATGCGGTCATGCCTTCGTGCCTTCACCGTCCTGGTCGTTGTCCGTCACGTCGACTGCGCCAGCCACGGGGGCGGCATCAGCGGCTGCACCAGGCTTGCCCGCCCGCCGCGCGATCGGTGGCGCAAAGCGCGAACGGCGTGTGCCTTCGAGCACGTCCTGCGGCAGCTCGCCGAACTTCTCTAACGCCGCCCGCGCCACCGCGTTCTTCGAGGCGAAGTCGTCGCGCGTCGCGCCGGAGTAGCGGTACTGCTGTGCCAGCGAGAACAGGCTGCGCAGCGCATGCGCGCCGTCGTTGAGCCAGCGTTCCAACGTGCTGCGGTCGATCAGCGCGGTGTGGTGGGCGAGGATCAGCTTGCGCGCCAGGTCGTCGTAGTCGGCCAGCAGGTACACCGCCATGAAGCCGAGCTGCGCATTGACGAACAGCGGCAGCTTCACCGGCTGCACGTTCATGTTTTCACCGAGCGACAGCGCGGGCGGCACGTCGGCCAGCGCCTGATCCACCTGCTCGCGCAACGCCTGCAAGCTCGCCTTGGTCTGCGTCAGCTTGTCCTCGACGCGCAGCATCCATAAATCCGAGTAGGGATCGTCCTGCTCGGCGCCGCGCTTCATCTTGTTCATCACGCTGATGTAGCCGTTGAGGCCGATGATCCCGGGGCGCCCCTCGGCGGGCGCTCGCCCATGCCAGATGCGTGAAGCGTGGTGGGTGTGCAGCGTCAGCGACATCGCGCTGCGCAGCGATCCGAGATTCAACTGCAGGGGCTGCTGGGATTCGTTGGCCATGGTGACGACTCGCTGTAAGGGAACGAGCCGCCAGCATCTGCATCGCCCGGAAGGGCGTCAGTCAACAAACCGCAGCCGGTGCGTCCCCGGTTGTCGTCTTGGGAAGGCCGCGTGTTCCATCTATCCCCTGGGGATAGGTCTGCACCTGGTCGCGACGACGTGATGCGCGACAAACCAGCGGCCGTCCGCCGGAAGGCTTGATGTCCCAGCCATCCCCTGGGGATAGCTGCTCAGGAATCGCCGAGCGCCGAACGCAGCTTCGCCAGGTAGGCTCGCGCCGCCTCGCGGCCAGGGCCGTTTGGAGCAGGCTGTGGAGGTGCAGAGGGTGCGGGTGCGGCTGGACGTGGCGGCGGCGACGACGGCAAAGGCGGCGACCCTGGCGAGCCGCCTTCGCCGGCCCAGGCCTTGAACTCGCCGCGGATTGCCTTCTGGATGATGCCGAACAGGTAGCCAGCCGGGTTGCGCACTGCGCTGTTGCGGCAGCGGGCATCCCATTCGTCCAGCACCGCCTGCCGCAGTAACTCGTCCACCTGCTGCAAGGCCACCAGCGCGCCGCTCTGCTGCTCGTCCTTCAAGCGCAGCAGGCGCTCGGGTAGGCGCACGTGCTGCAGCGCCTTCGCGCGCGGTACTGTACCTACTTGATTTATACGATCCATACGTACAGTACGGTCCTCCTTCGGATTCCGAAGTGAGCCGTCTAGCGCGGGTTTCAGCCCTGCTTCGGATTCCGAAGAGGGGCCATTTAGATTCCGAAGTAGGACGGCCTGGCCTTCTTCGGATTCGTGATCCACAGGCTCTTGTGGATAACTCGTATCGGCCCATTCGTTGCGGGCCATGCGCTGTGTCAGCACCTGTAGGCGTGTGGGCAGCGTGCGGCCATTGAGCATCGGGTCTTCGGCGATCTCGCGCAGGGTGTTCATGCCGACGATCTGCACTGCCTTCGCGGCATGGGTCAGCGCCTGGCTGACCAGGCCCAGGTAGTCGGGGTCGAGCTGCATCGCCTCGAAGGGCGTCAGCGGTTCGTCGTGCAGCACGTAGAGGTTGCCGAGGATGCGCCCGGTCTTCGGGTCGCGGCGCCGTCGCACCAGGCTCAGCCAGCGTGTCAACCGCAGCAGCGTCAAGGCGCGCGCCACGGTCTCATGCGAGGCCTGCGCCGCGCAGGGCATCGAGGCAAGGTAGGGCCGGAGCTGGTCGTAGGTGGGGAACGCCGTCACGCCATCGCTTTGAAGCTGCAGGCGGAACACCTGCCAGGCATTGCGCTCCAGCGGCGTCAGGCGCCGGTCGAGGAACAGCGCGCGCGGCACGCTCTCGTGCCGGTTGCCGCTGTAGAGGAAGCCATCACTGATCGGCGCGGCCGGCGACGTAGGGGCAGTGCCGCGTGGGGGTGGTGGTGCCGGTGGCACCAGCTCCCGCAGCGCTTCGTCGAACAGCGCCGACAGCGCCACGGGGCCATCGCGCCGGGGTGCGCCGCCGGTCGCCATGGCCTACACCAGCCCCTGGTCGATCCAGTTGCGTATCGCCGACCAGATCACCGACATCGGCAAGGTCAAGGTCTCGGCCAGGTCCATGGTCAGCGCCAGCATCGCCATCTCGTCGTCCAGCGCGATGCTGCGCTCCGTGACGCCGGCCTTCCATCGCTTCCATAGGGCCGTGTCCTGCGCCTCGTCCAGCACCGGATGCCGTCCCTTGCGCTTGGGCAGGCCGAGGATGTCGCGGCGAAGGGCGACCTCCTGGTGCGTCAGGCCGTAGAAGCGGCTGACCATCTCCGTGCTGGCACCCAGGCGCAGCATGCGGTCGACCGTGGCGATCTCGCGCTCCACGTCGTGCACCTGGCTCAGCAATCGCTTGAGCACCTCGCGGTTGACCGACACCGAGCACCACGAGACGGTGGCATTGACCAGCATGCTCACGAGTTCGGGATGCTTGAGCGCATCCAGTTCTTCCTCGCCGAAGCCCATGGCCTTGCAGCGTCGCAGTTGCCCGTTGCGCAGGTCGTGCAGCGCCTGCGCGATCACGGCCTGGTTGAGCGGGTGCGGTGCGGACATGCGTGGTCTCCGCTCAGGCGCCGCGGCCGGGGTCGCTGGAGGCCGCGCCGGTCTCCAGATCCAGAAGCCGACGCGCCAGGCGCAGCAGCCGGAACAGTTTGACCAGCCCGGCATCGCTCAGGCGCGGGTAGGCACCGCCGCCATACAGCAAGGGCGCCAGGTCATCGGCTAGCCGGGCGCGATCGAGCCCGGCTGCGGCACGCGCGGCGCACAGCGCCTGCAGCAGCGTCAGCACCGCGCGAGCGAATGGCGGCATGGCGCGCGCGGCCGGCGGCGCGACGCAGGCGAAGCCGATGCCGCCGTCGCTAGGCTCGACCTGATCGGCCACGCCGGCTTCCTCGGCGACCTCGCGCGCGAACTGCGCGATGTGTACGCGCAGCCGATCCGGTACGTCCAGGCCGGGCTCGATGTACCAGACATCCGAGATGGGGTAGAGCCCGCCCGCCTGCACGGGAATGGCGCGCAGCGCGTCGGCCTCGAAGTCGGGCAGCTTGTCGCCCATCTGGTCGGCGACCATGCGCTGGATGGATTGCAGGCGCTCGGTGGTCGGCGCCGGCGACACGATGTGGCCCTGTAGGCGTTCACCGCGCTGGCAGCCGTCCCGCTGATCGCCTTCGGCGTCAACCCTCGATGCAGTCGCGCCTGCGCCCGTCGGCGCGGACGAACCGGACTCCGACGCCTGCACCGAAGGGGTAGCCGGCGACGATGGCGGCGACGAAGACCGCTGCGGCTCGGGCGCAGGTGCGGCCGATGCGGCTGATGGTGCAGGTCTCGCCGCTGGCGGTGCCGGGTCGCTGGTCAGCGCACGCTGTCGGCTCTCCGTGTCGTCGATCTCCAGAGCCAGCGTGTCGTAGTCCGCTTCCAGCAGCTCGGCCATCTGGCCGACCAGCTCGTCCTGCACCCGCTGCGGCGAGAAGTTGTCGGGCTGCGTGTCGAACTGCGCGAGCACGTCCTGGAACAGCGTGGCGAAGTCCACCGACAGGTTGCGGCTCAGCGCACGCCGCTCCCAGGTGCGCTCGCAGGCCTTGCGCAGCACCGCGAGCCGTTCGACCTGGTGGCGGCCGAGCCCGCCGTACAGCAGGTTCGGGATCGCCGGCAGCAGGTAGTGCACGGCGTCCTGCATGCGGCTGATGTGCGACTGCGGCAGCGGAAACCCATCGGCCGTGAGGCGTCGCGCCAGCTCGCTCTGCGACAGCGCCTGGCCGTTCTCCTGCTCGTAGAACTCGCGCGCCTTCTCCACGCCCAAGGCCCGCTCGATGAAGCTCAGCCCGCCGCGCAGCTCGTTCTCGGCCAGGTGGCCGGTGAGCATCACCACCTCGCCGCGCTGCGGCCACGGGCGGAACAGGCAGGGGATGCGGAAGAAGCGTTCGTCCTTGGTTTCGCTCCACAGCTCACGCAGGATCGCCAGGCGGGTATTACCGCCGTTGCGGATGATGTAGTGCGGCTCACCGGGCCGGCGTGTGATCGCGGGCGGTGCGTCCAATCCGCGCTCGCGGATCGAAGCTTTGATGTCCTCGTAGGCTGGGTTGCGCGTCACGCGCGGGTCGTGGTCATACGGGCGCAACTGGTCCAGCGTCACGACCATCGGCGTGTCGGCGATGGGATCGGTCAGGGCCGCAGCCGTTGGGCTGGTGCGCTCGAAGCCGGAGGCCAGCAGTTTGGCGGCCATGTCTTGCTGGGTCAGGTCAGCCACGGCCGTCCTCCCCAGGCATCGGCTCGTCGGCAATGCCGTCCCGAGCTTGCCGGTCGGCGCGTCGAAGCTGCGCGCGCGCGTTGAGGCCGGCTCGGTGATCGCTCGCGGTTGACCTGGTGTAGATCGAAGCGCAGCCCGACTTCGTGAACTTGAGGTGTCCGCCGGGCGTGCGCACCACGTGCCAGCCTTCACCTAGCGCGAACTCGATGAGGGCGCGCAGGCGTTTGCGGCCTCTCGCCAGTTCATGCGCGTTCGCCATCGCCCGCGCTCCCTGCTGTGCCTGCCGCGTCGGCGCGACCGCTGACTTGGGCGAAGCGGTCCTGCCACTGCGGGAACAGTTCGCCGGCCAGCGCGCGCATAGTGGCCAGCGCCGCAGGGGCGTTACGGCCCGTGGGCTGTCGGTACTCCACTCGATGCACCGGCAAGCCTCTGGTCGCGGCGCGTGGATAGGCTTCAATCGCCGGCACGTCGGTGTCGAGGACGCGCACGCCGGCCTGGCCCTGGAACACCTGCCGCAGCGCCTGTTGAATCAGCCGCGCGTTCGACGACACCGGATGCACGCGGTTGATGAGCAGATTCAATGGCGGTGGCTCGATACCGAGGTGCCGGTACGGCGCGATGTCCTCGATGAGCTGCAAGGTGCCGCGGCGCAGTTCGCGCGCTGCGAGGATTTCCGGCGTGACCGGCGACAGCGCCATATCCGAGGCCAGCACTGCCATCTCCAGGAGCACACTGCGCGCGCCCTGCGTGTCGATCAGCACCAGGTCGTAGCTCGGCGCCAGCGCAGGCAGCAGATGGCGCAATCGCAAGCGGCCATCGGGCGCATGCAGCAGCAGCGTGTTCAGCTCGCCGCGGTCGTCATTGGAGAGCACCAGATGCAGGCGCGCAATGGCGGTATGGGACACCAGTTGCTCGGCGCGGTGCTCGTTGACCGTCAGCATCTCGTAGATGCCGGCGGGTGCACGAACGGCCAGTGTGAAGTAGCTCGACAGTGTGGGCTGCACGTCTAGGTCTAGCAGCAGCACGCGCAGCCCGGCGTCGGCGGCGAAGCCGCCTAGATTGGCGGCCGTCGTGGTCTTGCCCACGCCACCCTTGGTCGAAATGATCGAAACCACCTGCATGGGCTTCTCCTTGTTCAATGGCATGAGGGGAGAAGCCGCGTCAGGCGCGATCGTTGCGGCGGTCAGCGATCCACTGTTCGATTTCCACAGAATCCCAGCCGACCGCGCGCACACCCAGGCGCATGGCCTTGGGGAATTTGCCTTCCTTCATCAGGCTGTAGATGTGGGCGCGCTTGAATCCGGTCTTGGCCTCGACTTCGGCGCGGCGCATGATGCGGTGTTCAGGCGCCAAGGCCGGCGCGGTGGTCTGCGAAGACATGGTAGGCACTCCTAGACGCTCGATGGCGCTGTTCAGAAAATGCCTTGCATTCCATACGCCGCAGCCGCGGAATTCACTGCAACAGCAGAACTCGCCACTGCAATTGCAGTAAGTGCGCTGTGGGGTTAGCGCGATGCCTCCAAGTGGCGGCGAGCCTGGGCGAGCTTGCTCCACAGCGTGCGCTCGCTGATGCCGGGCCGTCCTTCATGGTGGGCCAACAACGCACTGACCACGGCGTCCATGTTCTGGAAGGATGAATAGGACTTGCCCGCGGGTGACTTGCCTAACAGCAAAGTCAGCAGACCGCCGATGATGTTCAGATATGTTGATTCGCTGCGCAGTCCAAGCTCACGTTCGCCGCCGCTCTCGGCTATGCGGACGGCGTGCTCCTTCGCCAACGCTTCATACTGAGCCCGCAATGCCGCATGCAGTTGTACGAGTTCTGCGAGCTGCACTTTGGACGCTTCGCGATCGGCCAGCAGCACGTTCAGCGTTGCCAGGTTCACCGCCGGATGCAGCTCGCGCTCGATCTCGTCGAACAGGAACTGCGGCCGCTCGCCGGGGTAGTAGTACGACATCCATGCCCTCAGATCGACGTGACGCACGATCAAGTCAGGGTCATCGAGTGCCAGTCGCTGCGATTCATGTGCGATGCCAGCCTTGCCGAAGGGCAGTTCATCGTGCGCCAGCGCATCGAAGATGCGCTCCGCGAACAGCCGCAGCATCGGCCAGCGCGGGAAGTCGCTCATATCGGGAATAGCGCGCGAGCCTAGCGCTTCCAGGATCCGCAACTCAAAACGCAAGAGGCCCGCCCAACGGATCGCCACCTCGATCGGTCGGTAATACGTCTTGGTGCCAAATGCAAGGCAGCTCGATTTCGGCATATCGCGCGCTTCCCATCGTCGGATTGAACTCCGGCAGACGCGCGCCCCCATGGGTGCGGCGATCGCCCAAGAAATCCGGATGAAGCGCGGGGCCTTCATCGTTGGAGAGGATGTTGCCCGTCGGTGATACAGCCGATCAAAATTGGTCGATCACACCTTGCGACGCGCCGTAGTCCTCCGCCATAATGCCCCGTGGAAATACTCCGTTACCTGGAGAAACAGCCTGAAAGGTCGTGCGCCTCCATGCATCAACAGAGCACGAGTGGCCTGCGCTCTACCCGGAAACCTTCGACAAAGTTTTTGCCCGAAGTCATCGAGGGGTAAAGAGCCAATGTGTCACTGCTCCGAGCCGATTTGCAGCCGGCAGGTGCACATGCCTTCCGTGTCACCTCACTGATTTTTCTGGCAGCGAATGGTGAGTCACGCATCAGCAACAGATTGGCATATTTGGCTGTTCACAAAGAGCAGGTGCGCAGCCGCTTGCCGCGATGCAATTTGGGTCAGACGTAAGACCGAAAAAGAATCACGCCCTCCGATAGGCGGTCATTAAACCGACCGTCTATCAGGCGCCTGACGGTGGCGCCGCACGCTGAGCACGGTCGATGAATTGCCTCAGTGCGTCCCTCATCTCTCCTTCTAGCCGCAGCAGATAGGTGGTCAGAGATGCCACCCGATCGGCCAGCGGTCGAGCCACCACGTCGGCATGCTGGCAATCAGCAACGTGTGCAGCGCTCGAAAAGCCGATTCCGTAGCCCGCGGCCACCAGCGCCAACATCAGGCCATGAGTAGTGACATATTCAGCCACTATCGGCCGAGCCTCGACTGATCGGAACAGCCGTTCGCGCTGTCGGCTGCAGCCTTCGCAAACCTGTGGATCGCACAGCACCAGCGGATAGCTCACCACTTCTTCCAGGGGCACCTCCTTGAAGACCAGTAGCGGATGTCGCGCAGGAAGAGCGACCACCAACGGGTCTTCCCACAACGGTGCCGCAACAATCCCAGCGTCCACGTCATCGATCATCGCAAGGCCGGCATCGAACAGGTCCGTGCTCAGTCCATGCACCAATTGAGCGAGTGGCACCTCTGACAGCCGGATGTTCACTTGCGGAGCTTCCTGTCGGCACAGTGCGAGCAACGTCGACAGTCGAACCCGTCCGATGTCGCCCGCCAGCGCAATGCGCAGCGTGTCCTGATACCCCTCGGCCGCCGCGCGTGCTCTGGCTTCGGCGTGCTCGACGGCCAGTATGACGCGGCGGGCATCCTGCAGAAAGGCGCGCCCGGCCCAGGTTAGGCTGGCACCGCGCGGCGTGCGCTGGAGCAGGGTCACTCCCAAGTCGGCCTCCAGCTTGCGGATCGTGCGGGATAGGGGTGATTGCTCGATATGCAGGCGCTTCGCCGCGCGGCCGAAGTGCAACTCCTCGGCCACTGCAATGAAGGCCCGGATGTGACGCAGGTCCATGTTCTCTCCGTCATGAGGCCGCTGCTTGCAGCACGAAGGACCAACATGAATGCGCTCCTGAACGGTCTTACGGTTCCACCTTGCATTTCACGCTTCCGGTTTCAGGGCCGGGATTGAATTCCCGGCAGGTCCACTTCAAGCCACTTAAAGCAGCTTGATCGTTCAAGATGGCACGCGGCGCAGCGGCGCAGCCTTACTCATCGGCTAACCCCCAAATCAAATGGGCATCGACCAGCAGTCGATTGCGCGCCTTCAACGCTTCGATGCGGGATGAAAGCGATGCGCCGACAGCATCAACGGATTGCCGACGTAGCAGCAGCAGCGATTGCAGATCCCCCTCGCCGAGGGCATAGCCACGCTGGCCGAGCCTGGCGTTCTCGCGGGCCATCTGTGCGGACTGCTCGGCCAACCTCCATCGCCGCAGTGCAGTGCGGGCATCGTTGATGGTTTCCGCAATCGCCAGGTCGACTTCCTTGCGCTGGCGCTCCAGTTCAGCCCGCGTCACGTCTACCTGCTTGAGCGCCTCTTGCATGGTCTCCCTGCGATAGGTCCCTCCGAGCGGGATGCTCACGCTGACACCGACGATGCGTTCACTGCGACGAGCCTCCGAGGCCGTGTAAATGCCAACCGTGGGATCAGGAATCCGATCGGCCCGTGCCCGATCGGCCGTCAGTTCGGCCCGCTTCAGCGATTCCTGCATGATCCGCAGCGTTTCGCTCTCGGCCAGGACCCGTTCGCGCCACTGCACCTCCTCCATGTCTAGTTCCACGGGCTCGCTTAAGGACCGCGGCTCCATCACCAGGGACGGAAAACGTGCGCGCAGGCGAAGGATCGCCTTGGCCTCCTGTGCCTGCACGGCATCGAACTGTCGGCGCGCTTCGGCTGCGTCCGCTTGCGCAGCGTTGAGATCCAGAAGCGACGCATCGCCGGCCTTGCGGCGCCCGGCGACTGCTGACGCGCTCGATTCGGCGAAGCCGAGTTGCTCTTTGGCCAGTTCTCGCGCTTGGATAGTTGCCAGCCAGTCGATCCACAAGTCAGCCAATGCACGCGCCGCTTCATGCCGCGCTTGCGCCAACTCGACACGAGCTATCCGCTCGGTAGCGTCGCCCAGGCCTTGGTCGAGTTCGGCTTTGCCGCCAATTCGGATCGGCCGCTCGATCCTGGCGGTCCATTCGTTGGAATTGCCACCTGTGTCGTAGCGGCGTCTCTGGCCGTCGACTCCTACAGACCACTCGTAGGGTGATGCAGCGATCCTGCGCCCCGCATGGCCTGCTGCTTCCAGCGCATACCGGGCTTTCACCACGGAAGGCTCCTGCTCGATGGCCGCACGTGCAAGTTCGGCAGGAGGTAGGTCGGACGGAGTGGCGGGCTGCGCAACCACCTGCAGCGGCAGCACCAGCGCCCACCCCAAGGTCATCATGATCCAAGACTTCATGCAATCTCTCCATCGATCGACAACGGTGTTGCCCAGTAACGCAATCCGGTGCCGGCAAAACGTTCTCGCAGCAGTTGCAGGAGTTGCTCCTGCCGTTCCTCGGTGACCAGGATCTGCACCCGGACCGCGTGGCTGCGCCCCATCACTTTTTCCTCTTCCGACAGCCGCCCGTGGGTTGTGCCGTGGCTGAACGCCGGCGTGCTGACGAAGAGTTCATCACCTGCGACTTCGAGCAGCAGGTCGAGCAGCTTCTCCTCAATCTGCGGATCAAGAATCAAGGTCAAGCAGGACTTAGGCATGACTCACCTCCGGGGCCGCCGACGGCTTGGCGTGTGCGAATCTCAGGTAAAGGATGGGCAGTAGGATCAGCGTCAGGGCGGTGGCCGTGATCAGTCCGCCGATGACAACGATGGCCAACGGGCGCTGGATTTCCGAGCCTGGGCCGGTGGCGAACAACAGTGGTATCAACCCGAAAGCGGTGATCGATGCGGTCATCAGCACCGGCCGCAAGCGCCTTCTCGCGCCCTGGGTGACGCACTCGACGAGCGGCAGGCCTTCGGCATGCAACTGATTGAAGTAACTCACCAGCACCACGCCGTTGAGCACGGCGATGCCCAGCAGGGCAATGAAACCCACCGAGGCCGGCACGGACAGGTACTCGCCCGTCAACCACAGCCCCATGATGCCGCCCACCAGCGCGAAGGGAACATTGCTCAGCACCAGCAGGGCTTGGCGCACCGAGCCAAAGGTGGAGAACAGGATCACGAAGATGAAGCCCAGCGACAACGGCACCACCAGTGCCAAGCGCGCGGCCGCGCGCTGCTGGTTCTCGAACTGCCCACCCCAGGCAATGCGGTAGCCGGTGGGTAGCTGCACCGACTGCGCGATCTTGGCCTTGGCCTCTTCGACGAAGCCCACCAGATCGCGCCCGGTGACGTTGGCGATCACCACGCCATAGCGGCTGCCCATCTCGCGGTCGATCTTCACTGGGCCGCTTTCGCGCTCCAGCCTGGCAAGCTGATCCAGCGCCACGCTCTGTCCGCCAGGCGTGGTGATGTGGAGCGCCGCGAATTCTGCCGGTGACACCTTCACGCCGTCCGGCCCGCGTACCACGATCGGGATGCGCCGGTTGCCGTCGATCACCGTGCCGGCGCGCATACCCTCGATCTGCACACGCAGGGCGTCCTGCACCTCCTCAACCGACAGACCGTAGCGTCCTGCGGCCAGCCGATCGACCACCACACGCAGGTACTGCACGCCATCGTTCTCGACGGTGTAGACGTCCTGGTTGCCGGGCACTTCCTTGACCAGCTTTTCGACCTGGGCGGCGAGGTCATTGAGCGTTTTCAAGTCCGGCCCGAAGATCTTGATCGCCACGTCGCCGCGCACGCCGATGATCATCTCGGACACGCGCATGTCGATCGGCTGCGTGAAGCTGTAGACCACGCCCGGCAACTGGTCGAGCACGCCGCGAATCTTGTCTTCCAGCGCCGGCTTGCCGCCTGCGGGCCATTCGCTGCGTGGCTTGAGCACGAGGAAGGTGTCGGTCTGGTTCAGGCTCATGGGGTCCAGGCCGATCTCGTCGGCGCCGGCTCGCGCGACGACGCCGGTGATCTCGGGCACGCCCTTCATCAACGCCTGATGAATCTTGAGGTCGAGTTCCGCCGTCTGCTCCAGGCTCACCGAGGGCAGCTTCTCGATGCCGACGATGATGTCGCCTTCGTCCATGGTCGGCATGAAGGTCTTGCCCACCAGGGTGTAGACACCCACCGCGAGCGCCAGCATGACGCCAGCCACGATGAAGACCAGCGTCTGCCGGCGCAGGGCAAAGTCCAGGATCGGCGAATACAGCCGCAGTGCCTGGCGCGGCAGCCAGGGATCGTCGTGCTGCACCTTCTTGAACAGGAAGGACGACAGCACGGGAATGACGGTCAGCGACAGGATGAGCGAACTGGCGAGCGCGAACACGATCGTCATCGCCACGGGCACGAAGAACTTGCCTTCCAGACCTTGCAGCGTCATCAAGGGAAGGAACACGACGGCGATGATCAGAATGCCGGCAGCCACGGGGGCAGCCACCTCGCGCACCGCCCGGAACACCACGTGCTGGCGCGGTAGCTTGTCCTTGCCGTCATGGGCCAGGTGCTGGACGATGTTTTCGACCACCACCACCGCACCGTCCACCAGCATGCCCAGCGCGATAGCCAGACCACCCAGGCTCATCAGGTTGGCCGACATGCCATACCAGCGCATCAGGATGAAGGTGGCCAGCGCTGACAGTGGCAGCACCGCAGCCACCGTCACCGCGGCCCGCAGGTTGCCCAGGAAGGCCCCCAGCAGCACCAGCACCAGCACGGTCGCCTCCAGCAGCGCCTTAGACACGGTGCCCACGGCCGTCTCCACGAGATTGGCGCGGTTGTAGAAGACCTTGATCTCGACGCCCTTGGGCAAGGTGGGCTTGAGTTCTTCCAGCTTCTGCGTCACGCCTTGCACAACTTTCTGTGCATTGGCGCCGGCCAACCCGAGCACCAGGCCTTCCACGGCCTCGCCCTTACCGCTTTGCGTCACCACGCCGTAGCGCGTGAGATAGCCCTCGCGCACCTGGGCAACGTCGGCAACGCGCACGCTCGCGCCGCCCTCGGCCTTGACGACGATGGCGCGCAGATCCTCCATGGTCCTGATGCTGCCTTCGCTGCGCACCAGCAGCACTTCATCGCCTTCACGCAGACGGCCAGCGCCGTCATTGCGGTTGTTTTCCTCGATGGCTTTCCGCAACTGCGTGGTGGACAGGCCCACCGCGGCGAGCTTCACTGGGTCGGGAACGATCTCGAACGTGCGCACCTTGCCGCCCAGCGCATTGACATCCGCCACGCCCGGCACCGAACGCAGGGCGGGCCGGATCACCCAGTCGAGCAAGCTACGTCGCTCCTCCAGCGACATCTCTTTGGACTCGACGGTGAACATGAACATTTCGCCGAGCGGCGTCGTGATCGGCGCCATGCCACCGCTGATGCCGCTAGGCAGATCGGCACTGATGTTGGACAGCCGTTCAGCCACTTGCTGACGTGCCCAATAGATGTCGGTGGCGTCCTCAAAATCGACCGTGATGTCGACGATGCCGTACTTGGACATCGAGCGCAGGATGCGCTGGTTGGGAATGCCCAGCATCTCGACTTCGATCGGTACGGCGATGCGAGTTTCGATCTCCTCGGGCGTCATGCCCGGGGCCTTCATGATGATCTTGACCTGCGTGCTCGCTACGTCGGGAAACGCATCGATCGGCAGGTTGCGGAAGGCATACCAGCCCGCACCGGCCAACAAGGCGCCGGCCAGCAGGACGAACAAGCGCTGCGCGAGCGCGAATTGAACGAGACGGGTCAGCATGTCATTCACCCTTCTCGCCGCCGCCCTTGCCGAGCCAGGCTGCTTTCAGGCCGATCACGGACGTGATGGCGATCTCCTGGCCGGGGCGCAGCGCGCCCTTTATGCGCAGGGCCTGGCCGGCGCTGTCCAGTACCTCCACCGGCGTGGCCACGAAGCCCTTGTCGGTGCGCACAAAGACATAGGCTTTGCCGTCCTGTCGCGCCACGGCGGCGACCGGCACCGGCCAGCCTTCGCCGCCACCGGCAAAGGCCACTTGGGCCTGCACGAACTCGCCCGGCCGCAGCAACGCCGCCCCGCGCGTGACCTGCGCGCGCAGCACGATGGTCTGGTTGTCGCTGACCGTGCTGCCCAGGCTTGCGGTGACGGCGCTCGCATCCCGACCTACGATGCCCACTTGACCGCCGCGTGCCGTCACCTGCGACTGACGCTCCACCGGCAATTGAATGTCGAGCCACAGCTTGCCGGTGTCGGCAACCCGCACCAAGGGATCGGAGGGTGCTACGCGCTGGCCGGGCTTGATGCTCAGCTCGGTCACGATGCCCCCGGCGCGTGCCCGGATGACTAGCGCATCCTGCATGGCGCTGCCTTCAGCAACGCGGCGTATGGATGCGGCATCCAATCCGGCCAGCCGCAAGGCGGCCTCAGCCTGTCGCACGCGGGCTTGCTCCTCGGCGGCGGCGTTCTGTGCGTCCTGCGCCCGGCGCTCGGGCACGATACCTTCGGATGCCAGTTGCTTCTCTCGTTGCAGGGTTCGTTGCGCCAAGCGGTTGCGTGAGGCCGCTTCCATCAGCTTGAGCTGCTGCTCGCCCAATTCCGGGCTGGCCAAGCGGAGCAAGGCCTGCCCCGGCTTGACGGCTTCGTTCTGACCGATCAGCAATTGATCGACCACGCCGGCCAGCGGCGCGCTGACGACGTATTCCTGCGAGGGAGGCAGCACGACGCGGGCTGGATAGGTCATGCCCGGAATGGATGCAGGCTTGTCCAGGCGCTGTAGCTGTACGCCCAGGGCCTGCATCTGCGCGGTGGAAACGGCGAACTCGTCGGCAGCCAAGGCCGTCGACGAGAGAGAGAACGCGATTGCGGAAGCGCAGAGCGTGCGCGTCCAAAGTGAAGATTGGTAAGACATAAATACTCCGCGGAAATGCCAGCCCGCCGCCGCAACCGGCGAGCAGGCCCTTGACTGGTCAATGGGGAACTGACGTCAAGCGCGGAGTGGGGGCGCTCTTACCTGTGGACGGACTACGCCTGTGGAGTACAGGGGTGCCGCCTGGCGGGGCCAATCGTCAGGCTGCCGGCGAATATCGACCGACGGTGCTGCCACTGCCATGAGCAGCGCAACGAAGGCTGCATGCTGCTGGTCGCCATCGGACTTCTCGGACGAAGCGACGAACGTCCTGCCCTCAACGCGAAGTGCGAGGACCGAATGGCCGCCGCCGATTCCCGAACAATCCTCGATATGCCGAGCGTCTACGGTGTGCCCGTCATGCACCTCGGCGTTGTGCGCATGCACGTCGGCGAGGGCCAGACCATCGACACCGAAGTCATGGTGATGCGCATGCAACGGTGCTCCTACCTGATCGACCACCAGCAGCAACACCAGGACCAGTCGCGCCATCCATGCGAATGTGCGCACGACAGCGTTCGCTGGCGTAGCGTGCACCGTGGCTGTCGGGGATGGAGGCTGCTGGATTGTCATCGTCACGTACCAGCGATCTTCACCCGCAACAGCTTCACGGAATTCAGGAACACCAGGACGTCAGGGCCGAGGTGGATGAAGGCGGCCTGAATCGGTCCGATCCATCCCAGCAACGCGGCGGTGATTCCCAGCACATGCACGACACCGACACCAACCCACAGGTTCTCCTGGATGGTGCGGTAGGAGCGGCGTGCAATGCTGCGTGCAGCCACGATCTTGCTCAGGTCGTCGGTCATCAACGCGATGTCTGCGGCCTCAAGGGCTGCTTGGGCACCGCCGCCGCCCATGGCGATGCCGACATCTGCGCTCGCCAGTGCGGGCGCGTCGTTGACGCCATCGCCGACCATGGCGACCTTGAGCCCTTGCTTCTGAAGTTCTGAGATCGCGACGACCTTGCCCTCCGGCATCAGGTCGGCTTTAACGTCATCTACTCCGAGTTCGCCCGCGATCGCGTTGGCCGTTGCGGCGTTGTCTCCTGTCAACATGACGACACGCTTGACGCCGCTTTCCTTGAGCGAGGCAATCGCCGCACGCGCTCCCTGCCTCAACGTGTCCGCAATGAAGATGACACCGACAAGCTTGCCGTCTACCGCCACATGCACCGGGGTGCGGCCGGACTCTGCGACAGGTTGGTCGATCGTCACCCCGGCTTCAAGCAGCAGCGCCGGATTGCCCACCAGTACGATCTTGCCGTCGACGGTCGCCTTGACGCCGCGTGCCTGCAACTGTTCAAAAGTCTGTGGCTCCGGTACCTGAATGCTTCGGCGCGTCGCACCCTCGAAAACAGCTTTGGCCAGCGGATGCGCAGAGCGTCGGTCTGCCGCAGCCGCAAGGCGCAGAAGATCGTCCTCATTGAGGGTCGGGTCAAAGGACTGAACCTGTACGACCTCCGGCTTATTCGCGGTCAGCGTGCCGGTCTTATCAAAGACCACCGCGTCGGCCTTCGCCAGCAGCTCCAGATAGAGGCCGCCCTTGATCAGAATGCCGCTCCGCGCGGCGCGGGCGATTGCGGCAATCATGACGAGCGGTGTCGCCAAGCCAAGCTCTGCCGGCGATGTGAAGATCAACAGCGTCACCACCTTCGAGACATCGCGCGTGACGAGGAATACGCCGACCAGAAAGATCAGAACGACCGGGATCAGCCAGCTCGCCACCTTGTCCGCCAGCTTCTGTACTGGTGCTCTTTCGGACTCGGCGCTCTCGACCAAGGCAATGATGCGGGAAAAGATCGTGTCGCCGCCGACCCTATCCGTGCGCACGTCGATCGCACCGGATTCGACGATTGTTCCGGCGAAGACTTGCGTGCCCTCGGTTTTGTCCTGGGGCACGCTTTCGCCAGTGATCGGCGCCTGATTCACTGCAGCGCTGCCGCCGACCACCACGCCGTCAACCGGAATCTTCTCGCCGGTACGCACGAGAACGACTTGCCCGGCCTTGACCGCGGTGATGGGCACTGTGCGCTCCGTGCCATCCTCGCGGACCAGTGCCGTCTGCGGCACAGCGCCGATCAGTTCCTTGATGGATGCCCGCGCGCGATCAGTGTTCAACTCGGCGATGAACTCGGCAATGAGGATGATGACCATCAACACAGCGCCGGCAACCGTTTCGCCGCCGAACACCGCGACGAGCGTTGCAATCGTGACGAAGATTTCGGTACCGATTTTTCGTTCGGTGAACAGATCAATCAGCCCGGTCTTGACTAGCGGGTAAAGGCCGATGCCGACCGCTGCCCACAGGACGTAGAGCGGGACAAGCTGCCGCCAATAGAGCAGTGCGACGGCTCCCGTCAACACGATGCGCCCGACCTCGATCCAGCGCTCCCGCGTCATGAGCCCGAGGACGCTACTCTTAGATGTATCAGCTAGGTGGTTCATCGTTCTAAGCCCGGCCAGCGTGGGTGCAAGTCGTCCACCACATAGGGGTGGGTATGGCGCAGTCCTGCGGTCCTTGGCTCGGTGCCATCCGCGTGCGCGTGACCTGGCGGTAGGTCATGGTGCTCATGCTCAAGCACTTCCGGGTCATCGGCCGGCCATAGCTTGAGGGTCAGTACAAGCGCGACGATCGCTGCCGCACAGTGCACTGCGAAGGCCCAGGGAAGCCCCGCTCTTGCCCCAAGCCACCCGGCCAATGGATAGAACACCAGCCAGCAGGCATGTGATAGCGCGAACTGCGCCGCGTACACCGACGGTCTATCTTCTGGATGCGCAGAGCGGCGCAGCAACCGACCCGAAGGCGTCTGAGCAGCGGAGTATCCAAGGCCGAGCACGAACCACAACGGCAGCAGGCCATTCATTCCCTGAACGATCGACCCAAGGGCCAGGCCCAGCACCAGCACGGCTAAACCTGCGAGCATCACTGGCCGATCGGGTAAGCGCTCCAGTGCCCGGGGCAAGGCCAGCGCTGCCACCATGGACCCTGCACCGAATGTCGCCAAGGCCAATGCGACCTGGGTTTGGCTCAAGCTCCAAGCGGACTGCACCAGCACCACGGTGTTCACGAAGACCATGGCACCGGCCGCTGCTACGCCGGCCTGCACGGCCCATAGTCCCCGCAACCGGGGAGTCGCGAGGTAGATGCGCAGGCCGCGCGTCGTGCGGTCGTAGATGCCGCGATGCTCGCTCGCCTTGGGGCTCGGCAGCACGACTGAAACCACAAGCGCGGCGGACGCAAGAAAGCCGACGACTGTGCCGGCGAACAAGTTGTGAAAGCTGACGACCGTTAGAAGCGCCGCCGCCAGCATCGGGCTCACGAGGCTTTCCAGGTCGTAGGCCAAGCGCGAAAGCGAGAGCGCCTGGGTGTATTCCTTCTCATCGGGCAGTACGTCGGGGATCGTCGCCTGGAAGGTGGGCGTGAAGGCCGCCGACGCCGCTTGCAGTACGAAGATCAGGACATAGACCTGCCACGCCTGCGAAACGAAAGGCAGCAGTAGCGCAACGGCAGCACGTACCAGATCCAGACAGACCAGCATCGTGCGGCGAGGGAATCGGTCAGCCAGCGCAGTTGCGACCGGCGCCACACCGACGTAGGCCACCATCTTGATCGCGAATGCGGTGCCGAGCACCGTTCCCGCATCCGCGCCGGCCAACTGGTATGCCAGCAGCCCGAGCGCCACCGTCGCCAATCCCGTACCGACGAGCGCGATCACCTGTGCGAGAAACAGGTGTCGGTACGTGCGGTTGGCAAGAATCTGCAGCATGGCGTCAGACGCTCGCGGTTCCCTGGTGAATCAGTTCGGCAAGAGACGGCATAGAAGGCTCACAGGTATCGGGTGATCTCTTTGAACTCGGCCATGGACTCGCGTTGATCGCGCGCCAAGGGGCCAACCACATCCTCCAGGCAGTGATCAAGGTGGTCCTGAATGAGCGTCTTCTTCGCCTGCTGAATCGCCTTCTCCACCGCCTGTAGCTGCTGTGCGATGTCGAGGCAGGAGCGGCCTTGCTCGATCATTTCCACGATGCTGTTCAGATGACCTCCGGCGCGGCGCAGCCGCTTAACGATCGCGGGATGTGACTGATGTGTATCGGAGTGATGTGTGTGCATAACCGAGCGCCTTGATCCTATGCCCCTGGAGGGGATATCTTACAGGGTTTAGTCCCCTTGGTGTTGCACTGCCCTTAGCCGTCAGCCAGCACCCACGAGGCCGGCAACTCATCCGCCTCGTTGCAGCCGTAGGCGATCTCGTTGCGCACGAAGTCGTACACCGCACCGATCCGCTGATGCAGTGAAGGCGCGCCACCCGCGCCCGGCGACAAGCTTTTCAATAGCCGGGTGCTGGAAGTCTTCGAGTTCGAGGTCACGGCTTCGGCGTCGAATTCGACGCTTGCGCGCATCATCCATGCTGTCGAGGAAGCGCAGGCGACGCGCGCGCCGACGCAGGGCTTCGTCGACCGCTTCGCGGCGGTCTACACGCCGGCGATCTTCATGATCGCGCTGACGGTTGCGCTGCTCGGCCCGTGGCTGCTCGGCTGGAGCTTGATGCAGGCCATCTACAAGGCGCTGGTGCTGCTGGTCATCGCCTGCCCCTGCGCGCTGGTGATCTCGACGCCGGTGACCATCGTCAGCGGCCTGGCGGCGGCCGCCCGTCGCGGCATCCTGGTCAAGGGCGGCATCTACCTCGAAGAGGCGCGCAAGCTGAAGGCGATCGCGCTTGACAAGACGGGCACGATCACCGAGGGCAAGCCGCGGCTGGTGGATTGGGCCGTCGTCGATCTGGAAACCGAGGCGGCGCAGGCCGAACACGTCGCCGTGGTGCTGGCCAGCCACTCCGACCATCCGGTCTCGCGCGCGATTGCTGCCGGCCTGAAGCCCAACGGTGTCGAGGCGCGGGACTTCAGGGCGCTGGCCGGGCGTGGTGTGCAGGCCGAGGTCGGTGGCGTGACCTATGTGCTCGGCAACCACCGCCTGATCGAAGAACGTGGGCAGTGCTCGCCGGCGCTGGAGCAGCGGCTGAAGCAGCATGAGGAGATGGGCCGCACCGTCACGCTGCTGGCCAGGCCGGAGAGGGTCCTCGCGCTGTTCGCAGTCGCCGACACCATCAAGCCCTCCTCGCGCGAGGCCGTCGCGTCGCTCCAGGCGCTGGGCATCACCCCGGTCATGCTGACCGGCGACAACCAGGCCACCGCCACGGCTGTCGCGCTGGAGGCCGGCATCGCGCAGGCACGCGGCGACTTGTTGCCCGAGCACAAGCTCGAAGCGATCAAGACGTTGCAGCGCGATCTAGGACCAACCGCGATGACCGGGGACGGCATCAACGACGCGCCCGCTCTCGCGCAAGCCGACATCGGCGTGGCAATGGGCGCGGCCGGCACCGATACCGCGATGGAAGCAGCCGATGTCGTCGTGATGAACGATGATCTGCGGCGCATCGCCGAAACGGTAAAACTGTCGCGTTCGACCCATGCAGTGCTGTGGCAGAACATCACGCTGGCACTCGGCATCAAGGCCGTCTTCCTTGTGCTCGCCGTCTTTGGAAACGCAACGATGTGGATGGCGGTCTTCGCCGACATGGGGGCCAGCCTGTTGGTGGTGCTCAACGGACTGCGGTTGCTGGGCAAAGCGCAGAAAGCCTGAACGGTCGCGGCAGCGTGCTGCGGCTCAACAACTGCATTCGTCCGCTGAGCGATAGCCACCCTACGGTCATGGCACTCGGCCTACTGTCGATGGCGCTCTGCGGTGGCAACCAGGACAGGTCCCCATCCACTCGCTCGTGATGCGCGATCGTCGATGATCCTCCCAAGAGGTCTGCGCCCATAGGCGGCATCGGATTCACTTCATATAGCTGCGCAGAATTGCGATCAGTTCCGCAGCGCCTTGCTCGCGCGTACCGTCTCCGGGGTCCTGCGGATTGGCGATGTGCGAGTTGATGTGCCCCTCCATGACTTCGCGCATCAAGCCCGTCAGCGCGCCGCGTGCCGCAACGATCTGATGCAGGACCTCGGCAGATCTCTTTTCGGCTTCCAGAGCACGCTCGATCCCCTCTAGCTGTCCGCGGATGCGACGCACACGAGCGAGGAGCTTTGGCTTCTCCCTGACTGTGTGATTCATGATAGATGTTCATCTTTGTTTAGGATAGGGGGGTATCGTATATTGACTTCATCCTTGGAACAAGAATGGGGCGGACGTGTTGGGCGGGTCGGCCACACCAAAACAACGCGAAAAGGAGGCCGCTATGGAGTTCAGGTTGTTGCGCTACTTCATCGCCGTAGCGGAGGAGTTGCACTTGGCCCGAGCGGCCGAACGTTTAGGCATCGAGCAGTCGCCGGTGTCGCGTGCGATGCGCGACCTCGAACGTTTGCTTGACGTGCAGTTGTTCGACCGCAGCACGCGCCAAACGCGCCTGACCTGGGCTGGCAAAGTGCTGTTGGGCGAAGCCCGGCGCGTGCTCGCAACGGTCGATCATGCGGTACAGGCGACCAAGAGCGCGGCCCAAGGCTATCAGGGCACATTGCGCATCGGCATCTGCGACAGCCTGGCCCAGCCGCGCATCGCGTTGCTGTTGGCCCGTAGCCGCGAGGAAGAGCCAGAGTTGGGCATCCGCGTCTTTGAGTTGCCGTTCTCGCAGCAGCTCAAAGGCCTGCACAACGACCTGCTCGACATCGGCTTTGCGCTATCGGATGGAGTCAACGACGGGCTGGTGGCCGAGCCGGCTTGGAGCGATCCGCTGTCGGTGATTGTGCCGGCGCGCCATCCGCTGCTTGCTCATGTCCAAGTCAAGTTGCAGGATGCCTTGAAGTTCCCGTTGGTGCTGTGCCACCCGGATGCAGGTTCGGGCTGTCACAGCCAAATCCAGGCGGTGCTGGATGGAGCAGCCGTAACACCCAAGGTAGCCGACCACGTGACGAGCCTGGGCGTGATGTTGACACTGGTGGGCGCAGGCTATGGCATTGGTTTCGCGATCGGTTCGCAGGTGCAGACTTGGCAGCGCCCGGACATCGCAATCCGGCCGCTGGCCGGCACGGCGCCGACGCTGACCACGTTCCTGCTGCGCCGCCAGGGAGAGCCGTCCGAGCCGATGAAGCGCTTCATCAGTCGCGTGAAGGCGATTGGCGGGGCACCAGGCGGTGAGACTGGCGCTTGAACGCGAGCCGCCAGAACCTGAGCTTTGGTGGCTGTTGCTGATCGTCCCCAGACGGCGACGGAAGCAATGCGTTGACGAGCACGATTGACTGGTACAATATGTGGTCTTTTCCCGTGCGGTGAATGGGAAAATCCAGTTGTCAATCAACGGGTTGGATGCTTGGGATTGTTCCCATCGCCCGCTCCACTTCAACTTTCCAAGGACTTCCACCGAAATCCAAGGAGTGTTGCAGGTCGCTGAATCGGTTAAGTTTTTAGCCTCTTCTCGATCCAGTGACATCCAGCGAAATCCAACTCCAAACATCCAACTTCACGCCGGCTCACGGCGACCACTTTCAGGTTGGCCGCGACATGCTCTCTTGTGTTTCAGCAAACCTGCCCAGCGCTTAGACCTGTGGCAGATGCTGTCAGACTGAAATAGAAGCAAGCACATCGAGGACTGCGGTGCTCGATTCCCGGTCAAGCGGATGGCTGCACGTATCGAGGATCGTCCGAGCAACAGCAGTCGGGTCAAGGTCATCGGACGGAATTCCGGTATTTGCCTGAACGCGCGAAGCCTCAAACTAAACACCTGCTGTTACACTTGATTACAACTATCAAAGCAGGCCCACCGGCGCACAAGACAGAGGAATATCCGTGTCACGCTCCCTCCGCAAACTCAAGCTCGACGGGATGCCGTATTTCAGGCGAGACGTGGTCGAATCCGAGATTCAAGATCTCGCTGACGTCAGTGCATCAGAACTTGAGCGTCGCGCTGGCCTGTGGTCGAGTAGGGAACCCGGATTCATCTCCCCCGAAGCGCTGCTGTACTTCGTGCGCAACGCGGCCCCAGGCGCTTACCGAGAGAAGCTGACCGAGAAACTTCTTGGTCGCGTGGCCAGCCGAGTTGGGCCTATCACCAATTCGGGCGGCGATACCGTCTCTCTGACTGGGTTGAACATCCGAGAGGAAGTCGTTGACCACTTCGTCGACCTGCTGCTCAGCGACCGGAACGAGTATGACGAGCGCCTCGACTACTATGAGGTCAACTTCAACGCAGCCATCGCGGCAGATCGCCACGATGCGAACGTTCGCCACTGGAAGCTTGAGAACCGGAACGATGAGCTGGAGAGCGAGGACGGCGAAGTTACTGCCCAGGTGGAATCCGCCGTCGGCAGCTACGACCCGTTCGAATCCGACGAATTTGACAAGAAAGATTACCGGCTCCTACTAGACGACGCGATTGACAGGCTGCCTGAACTTCAAAGGAGAATCGTCGTGATGTGGCGCCAAGATATTCCCATCGAGTCCAATGACCCCTCGATCGAGTCCATCAGCAAAGTGCTGGGAAAGTCGGAAAAGACCATCCGCACGCATCGAGACAAGGCCTTTGCATCGCTGAAGCGATTCCTTGAGCGAAAGGGGATGGTGCGATGACTCAGCATCCTCAACTCTCGGCAGACGACGTTCTGAGAGCGTTCGCCATGGACTTCCAGCCAGGAACTGGTGTTCTGCAGCGATACCTCGCCGAGTACCCTGAGCATTCCGTGGCCCTGATAGACCTCTCCATGGAATTGACTCGGGAGTTTGATGACAACATTCCTCCTGGTGCCGCCGAGTTTGACCTTGTGGCCGCAGGTATGGCGCGCCTCCGGAAGGACGCTGCAACGCTGCAGTCCCTGGAAGCTGCCCCAGCTAAGGTATTCACCGAAGCCATCAGTGCGCTGGCCTTGCCAATGCAAGTTGGCCTGGCGTTCCGAGAGCGCCGGATCGAGGTCGCGACCTTGCCCCATCGCATGGCCGCGAAGATGGCCGAGGCGCTGAAAACATCGACCGAGACGCTGCTCTCCTATCTCGCGCTTCCTGCCGTAGCCCCCATGGCTCGCGCAAGGAAATCGGCCGTCAAGCCAGTAGCGCCTGAGAAGGTGTCGTTCGAGAGGGTCTTGCAGGACGCTGGTGTCGACGAACAGAGCATTTCAAGTCTACTCCGCGAGGAGTAGCCATGGACCCGATAGAGCTGGCTCGGCAGCACGCGCGGCGGCTGCACGATGAGGCCGTCCAGCGCGGGCGCAATCCATGGTCTCCGTACGAGTTTGCCGTTGGTATAGCAAGCGATCTCGGGATCACCGTCGAGACCTGTGCTCCCAGTGCCGCACTTCTCGATGGCGGAAGAGCCTCCTTCGACCCGGACGTTCCGCTCATAATCCACGAAGCCAACGGGTCGCCGTTCGACCAGGCGTTTCTGGTGGCGCACGAAATCGGGCATGCTGAACTGGGCGATGGAGAGGAGGAACCCGAGCAAGCGACAAACATCGACCCGGCTCGTACCTCGGAAGCGGCACCCGTCGGCATGGACCGCGTAGTGGACTACAGCCGGCGTCAGCGGAGAGAGGTCCAGATGGATCTTTTTGCGCGGGAGCTTCTCCTCCCACGACACGTCGCGGTAGACCTGCACGTGGCCCAAGGCCAGACGTGCTCCGCCGTAGCTGCGCGCCTAGGCGCCCCGTTCGAGGCTATTGCCCAGCAGATGCTGGACGCCCTGTTGCTTCCCGCCTTTCCGGTAGCTGCAGCTACAGAGCTGATCGAAGTCCCGCTAAACCTAAAGCAGCAAACCGCCGCGGCCCACCGTGGCGCCGCATTCCTGCTCCAGGCCGGGCCGGGCACTGGCAAGACGCGCACGCTGGTGGCTCGCGTCGAGAGCTTACTTGACGATGGCGTTGACCCCAGGCGCATCCTCCTCCTTACTTTCTCAAACAAGGCTGCAGGCGAGATGGCCGAGCGGATCGCTCGGAAACGCCCTCAACAGGCGGCTGCGCTGTGCATCGGCACGTTCCACAGCTTTGGCTTAGACATCCTCAGACGATTCAGCGAAAGGTGCGAATTGCCGACGGACCCTCGGCTGATGGACCGTACTGAGGCTGTTGAACTACTCGAAATCGAGTTCCCGCGGCTCGGCCTGACGCACTATAGAAACCTTTACGACCCATCGCAGACTGCTGCCGACATCTTGACCGCAGTCTCCCGAGCTAAGGACGAGGTCGTTGGTCCTCAGGCCTATCTCGCCCTGGCTCAGACGATGCGCGCGGCCGCGACCGACCCTGCTGCTATCGAAGCTGCTGAAAAGGCTGAAGAGGTCGCAGGGGTCTACGCGCGCTACGAGGAACTCAAAGCCGCCTCAGGGTGCGTCGACTTCGGCGACCTAGTCATGCGGCCGGTGCTCCTCCTCGAGAGCGATGAAGCGGTGAGGGCCCAGATCCAGAGCGACTACGACCACGTACTGGTAGACGAGTACCAGGACGTGAACCGAAGCAGTGTCCGGCTCCTCACGGCCCTGAAGCCTACCGGAGAGAACCTGTGGGTGGTTGGGGACGCCAAGCAGTCCATCTATCGCTTCCGGGGCGCTTCGTCTTTCAACATGGCGCGCTTCGGCCACGAGGACTTCCCCGATGGTGTTCGAGACAGCCTAGACATCAACTACCGCTCCACGACAGAGATCGTTAGCGCCTTCTCCAACTTCGCAGCCAGCATGAGTGCCGCTGACGGGCCCACGTCCCTCGTGGCCGATCGGGGCTCCGGCGGCGCGCATCCGGAGGTCATCACCGTTGCTGATGGTTGGCTCGTTACTTCGGTGCTAGTCGACAGCATTGAGCGGTTCCGCGCAGCGGGCTTTCGGTATCGCGATCAAGCAGTTCTGTGCAGGGGCAACGATAGGCTGTCCGATACCGGGCAGGAGCTTGAGCGTGCCGGCGTGCCCGTCCTATTTTTGGGCAGTCTTTTCGAGCGCACCGAGATAAAGGATCTTGTCGCTGTCCTCTCGCTCCTCGTGGACAGGCGCGCCATGGGTCTGATTCGCACCGCCTGCTGGCCCGAATTCGCTATGGCGCTTGAGGACGCTGTACGCATATTTGAACGCCTTCGCGGCGCTGAAGTGCAGCCTGGTGCGTGGCGGCAAGGAGCACCAGACGTCACTCGAGCCGGGCAGGCCGCCCTGTCTGCCTTAAGTACCGCGCTCGACGGCTTCGAGGCCACGGCGCAGCCCTGGGCAGTGCTTGCAACCTTGCTGCTTGACCGAACGAGGCTGGCAGCGCGCATCGCCTCGTCGTCTAGCGTTCCTGAACAGGCCCAAGGCATCGCCATCTGGCAGTTCATGAATTTCGTGCGGGTCCAGCCCAACGGGCAGGGCCTTCCGATCCAGCGGCTGGCCGACCGCGTGCGCAGGCTGCTGCGCCTCAGGGACGACAGGGACCTTAGGCAACTGCCCGCTGCAGCCCAAGGCATCGACGCTGTTCGCCTGATGACGATCCACGGCTCCAAGGGTTTGGAATTTCCCGTGGTCCACATAGTGGGCGTGAATCAGGACTCCATCCCTGGTGCTATCCGCCCCTCTAAATGTCCGCCGCCGAACGGCATGGTCACGGGAGTGGCGGGCAGTCCGGACGAAATCGCGCGGGCCGCGCACAACGAGGAGCAGGAGTGCCTCTTCTACGTGGCGATGTCGCGGGCAAGGGACCGTGTGGCGTTCTACGGCGCCACGACGAAGTCCAACGGCACCTCGAGGCCACTGTCGAAGTTCCTTGACCGTATCGGTGCCGCCAGCCAGCGGTCGGTAACGCCAGTGACCGTCCTGCCTCCAGCCTCAGACGCTGCACGAATACCCGTGATCTTTTCGGGCGCGCCATGCTTCAGTTCCGAGGCGGTCGCGCTCTACGAGTCGTGCGGGCGGCGGTTCTTGTATACACATCTGCTGCAAGTCGGAGGGCGTCGACGGATGAGCGCCTTCATGCAGATGCACGAGGCGATCCGGGAGGTCTATCGAAAGATAGTCACCAACGGAGTTGCCTCGACTGATCAGTGTGATGCGCTTCTTGCGGAGGCCTTCGTCACCCACGGGCTTCATGACCACGGATACGTCGAGGACTACCGTGCCATGGCCTCCACGATGCTGGGCTACTTTCTGGAGTCGCGGGCCGGTGCCATGGTTGAAGTGCCCACCGCGCTGCGCATCACCTTCGACGACCACGAAGTGGAGGTCAGGCCGGACGAAATCTTGGTGCGTGATGGCATTCGAACGCTGCGCCGGGTCAAGACCGGACACGCATCAAGCCAAGAAGGTAAAGACGTCGGTGCCGCGGCGTTCGTCTTGGCAGCTCGCGCAGCTTTTCCAGATGCGATCGTGGAACTGGTGCATCTGGCTGACGCCGAAGCGAAGCCCCTAGTTTTGTCGGCCAAGGAGTTGAGTAACCGTCAGGTCAAGCTGGGCAACATCCTACGTGACATCCGCGAGGGAAACTTCCGGGTCAAGGCATCAGACGTGACGTGCCCTAACTGCCCAGCTTTCTTCGTATGTGGCGCCGTGCCTCCGGGCGCGCTTATGAAAAACTTCTGAAGAAAATTTACCGGCAACGTCCGGTGGGTCCGATTAGACGGTTGTAGGCGAGATAGCTTCGCCACAACAACCTAGAGGACCCTATGAAATATCCTGATTTTGACGACGTTGGCGACGCGATCCGCGAGGGTCGCGCTTTGAGGGAGGCTGCTGCCTATCGCATCCGCTTCGGCCTGGATGGGCTGACTTTTCGCAACATCAATGTGCCGGACCCGGTTCCCACCGGAAGGCAAATCCTGGCCAGCGCTGGCTTGGACCATCGCACTGACTACATCCTGTACGCCTACCTGGACACGGGCGACTTCGAAGACGTCCGCCTCGACGAGACCTTTGATCTACGCGGGAAGGGCGCTGAACGCTTCATCGCTTTCAAGTCGGACCGCGACTTCAAGTTCTCGCTGAATGACCGCCAGCTGGCGTGGGGCAACGCCAGCATGCTCGGCAGCGTTCTGTATGACCTTGCCGACACGTCGCCGGAGGATGCCATTTTCCTGGAGGTCTGCGGCGGTGAGGACCGGCTCATCGAGCCGGACGATCGGATCAACCTTGACGCGCCGGGCATCGAGCGTTTCATCTCTGCCCCCAAGCCGCAGACGGGCTACGTCATCTTGGTCAACTCTGTCGAGGAGACTGTTCCGGACAAGCACGTAACCTTCGAGCAGGTGGTCAAGTTGTCGCACCCGAACGCGCCGCCCGAGACCAACGTGAAGTTCTCGATGACCTACCGCAATGCGGTGTCACTCCCTCATGCTGGCGAACTCGGCGAGGGCGGCTCTGTTGAAGTTAAGAAGAAAGGGACCATCTTCAATGTCACGCGCACTGTTCAGTCTTAATCCCGACCTGGCCCGACTCCGCTCGGAGGGTTACTTCATGCGCATCCAGGGAAGCTTCCTGGTGATGCTGGAAGTACCCTACGTGGACGCCCAGCGCCAAGTCCGCTTTGGCACCTTGGTCTCGACCCTTGACCTTGCTGGTGACCGTACTCGCAAGCCCGAAACGCATGTCATGAACTGGGATGGCGACTTTCCGTGCAATGCCGACGGAACGCCCTTGCAGGGCATCTCGCATGCTGCGCCGAACACGGACCTCGGCCACGGGCTCACGGCGCGGTACAGCTTCTCCAGCAAGCCGAGCGACCTGGGCTATGCGGACTACTATGCCAAGATGGCGACCTACGCGACTATCGTGTCCGGACCGGCCGCAGTGCTGCAGCCGGGCATCAGCCCGCGCGTGCTCCGCAGCGGCGAGGAGGAAAATGAGGCCAGCGTGTTCAACTATCTCGACACGGCCTCCAGCCGCGCCGGGATTGGCGCGTTGGCCAGCAAGCTAGAAGAGGAGGTTGTAGCCATCATCGGCCTGGGTGGCACCGGCGGCTACATCCTCGACTTCGTCGCGAAGACGCCCGTGAAGCAGATCCGCCTTTTCGACGGTGATGACTTCCTGTCGCACAACGCCTTCCGCGCGCCTGGTGCACCGTCACTGGAGGAGCTGCGGGATGCCCCGAAGAAGGTGGACTACCTGAAAGGCATCTACGAGCGCATGCACCGCAGCATCGAGGCGCATCCCGTGGAGATTAACGCGGATACGCTGGGCCTGCTGGACGGCATTACGTTCGCGTTCCTTAGCATGGATGCCGGCGAGAAGAAGCGCGCCGTCGTGGCCAAGCTCGAGGCGCTGGGTGTGCCGTTCATCGACGTCGGCATGGGCTTAGAACTCACTAACGGCAGCCTCGGCGGCATCCTGCGCGTGACGACCAGCACGCCCACGAAGCGCGAGCATGTGCACCATGGCCGCATCTCCTTCGCGGGCGGCGGCGGCCAGGACGTATATGCGTCCAACATCCAGGTGGCCGATCTGAATGCCTTGAACGCGTGCTTGGCGGTCGTGAAGTGGAAGAAGCTGCGCGGGTTTTATCGGGATCTTGAGCAGGAGCACCACAGCACCTACACCACCGACGGCGGCATGCTGCTGAACGGAGACCAATTGTGATGCGGCACCACACCCTGGAGCACCGGTTTGTCCGGAATGCGCCACGCGAGTTGGAACCGGGCGTTCTGTACATCTCGATGGAATACGCAACCGCGGTGCACTCGTGCTGCTGCGGTTGCGGGGAGCGTGTGGTGACTCCGTTCACGCCGACGGACTGGCGGATAACGTTCGACGGCGAGTCCGTGACGCTCAATCCCTCGGTGGGCAACTGGAACCAAGATTGTCGCTCGCACTATGTGATCGAAAGAAATCGCGTTATCGAGTGTGGCCGGTGGTCTGATGTGCGCGTTGAAGCCGAAAGGCGCCGTGACAAGCGGGCGAAAGCCGCTTATTTCGGTCGCGCCACGGCGTCTGCGCGACTTGACGCGACGCCGGCTGCACCCTCCAGTGATACGGAGCAAACCAGAGGATTATGGTCTCGCTTTTGGGCGTGGTTTTCGAAGTAATCCAACCCTGCCTTTCCTGCAGCGTAAGGACTTCTGTTGTTGCGGCCAACGATAGCTTCATGCTCCTGAGGGCGAGTTCGTTTGCGGGAGCGGAAGGGCAGCGACGCTTCAAAGCGGACGGTGCTCCCTGCATATCGAGGGACTTCAGAGGATCGGCGCGCGCCGGTCAAGACCCGCCCTTCTCGCTCACATACTAACAGATAAAGTATTTCTGTGCATTTGGCGTTTGTTTTTTGAGTTTTCCAAGGTATAATATGGAGCATGAACTCTCCACTGATGCCGCAGAGGCCGGTTTTCAGTTCCAAGCGCATGGAACAGCAATGGGTACGCATGCAAGGCGTCAAGATGATGCGGGCAGGCATGCCGGCGAGTCATGTGGCGCACCATTTGGATGTTTCCGTGCGCGCGGTTTTCAAATGGATCGCAGCATTCTACGACGGTGGTCAGAATGCGTTGCTCGCCCGAGAAGGAGCCGGCCGGCCGCCGAAGGTCACCCCGGAGCAGTTGCGATGGATCGCCGATACGGTGCGCGACCGCACGCCCGACCAGTTGAAGTTCGAGTTTGGGTTGTGGACCTTGCGCCTGATCGGCAGTCTGATCGAGCGGCAGTTTCAGATGACGCTGAGTCTGCCGACGCTGGGCAAGGTCATGCGACAACTCGGATTCACGGCCCAGCGCCCGCTGTACCGGGCCTATCAACAGGATGCGACGCTGGTGCAGCGCTGGCGCGAGGAGGAATACCCGGCGCTCCAGGCTCGTGCGAAGGCTCGTGGGGCATTGATCATGTTCGCCGACGAGGCCGGGATGCGCTCCGACTACTACCACGCAGGCACGACGTGGGCGCCTCGCGGTCGGACGCCGGTGGTGCGCGCTACGGGCCGACGCGACTCCGTCCAGATGCTGTCGGCCGTTGGTACGGGAGGGCAACTCCAGTTCATGCTGCACGAGGGCCTGGTCAACGCCACAGTATTCCGCAGCTTCCTCGAACAACTCATGCTGGGCGCGACGCAGCGCATTTTCTTGGTTGTCGATGGTCATTCGATTCATAAAGCCAAGCTGGTGAGCGAATACGTCGCGTCCACCGACGGCATGCTGGAGTTGCACTTCCTGCCGCCTTACTCGCCGCAACTCAATCCGGACGAGCAAGTGTGGAAAAGCGTCAAAGAGCGCGTAGCGAAACAGAAGCCGCTCGACAAAATCAGTCTGCGGGGTCTGATTCAGGCAGCACTGGAACGTCTTCAGAATCTCCCAGAGATCGTGCGAGGGTTTTTTAGGCATCCGGACTGCGCTCGTACAATATGAACTGCAGTTGTTTATGGATTAGTAGTATGATTGCCTAAAATATCAGGCATAAAGCAATATATTGCACAACATAGGGAACCACTGATCAATGGACCTAAACACGCGCCAAAACCGCTCTCGGCCGGGAAGCAGAGCGCGCGCGGTCAGGCGTCGCGTCATTTCGGCCGATTTCTCGCGGGTTCAAAGCCGCGTCTTGGCCTTGGCTGCTCCTTTTCGGGGCCCTTCGCCGTGCTCAGGACGCACCTTGGCTGTAAAGGGCCAGAAGCTGTCGCTTTGCGATAACCAGATTGGCCAGCGCAAAGAGGATGTGCAACTGGGCGGTGTTCTTCTTCAGCCCCCTGTAGCGGACCTTGCGATGGCTGAAGAGATTCTTCACGATGTGGAAGGGGTGCTCGACCTTCGCGCGGATGCTCGCCTTGACCGATTCCAGGCGACGCAGCAGTGGGCCAAGCTTGCTCTCCTTCGGGATCGCCTTCAGCTTGCTCCGCTTGGTCGCCACTTGCCAGTCGATGTCCCGGTCTTTCAGCTCTTCGCGCTTCTCGACGCCGGTGTAACCGGCATCCAGATACACGGTCTTCTCTTCGCCGTGCAGCAGTTCGGCGGTCTGCGTCACGTCGGCGACGTTCGCCGCCGTTCCCACCACCGTATGCACCAGACCGCTCTCAGCATCGACCCCGATGTGCGCCTTCATCCCGAAGTGCCACTGGTTGCCCTTCTTCGTCTGGTGCATCTCCGGATCGCGGGCCTTCGCTTCGTTCTTCACCGACGGCGGTGCGGCAAGGATCGTCGCGTCGGCAATCGTTCCCTCACGCATCATCAGCCCCTTGGCCGTCAGTTGCGCGTTGATCGCCGCGAAGATGGCCTTCGACAGGTCCTTCTCTTCCAGCAAGTGGCGAAACTGCAGCAGCGTCGTCGCATCCGGCGCCGCCTCTCGCGACAGATCGATCCGCACGAATCCCCGCAAAGCTTGGCTGTCGGTTATCGCATCCTCTACCCCCTCGTCCGACAGGCCGTACCATTGCTGGACCAGGTACACCCGCAGCATACGTTCCAGCCCGATTGGCGGCCGGCCGCGCTTCCCTTTCGGGTAGTACGGTTCTATGATCGCCAGCACGTCTTGCCAAGGGATCACCTGTTCCATGTCGGCAAGAAAGCGCTCGCGTCTGGTCAGCCGCCTCTTCCCGGCAAACTCGGCTTCCGAAAAGCTGATCTGCTTCACTGGCACAATTCCATCATCGGCGACGTGCACATTATACCAGAGGCATCGTCCGCCGGGACGATTAAATCAGTGCTTCCATAGCAGTCTTCAAGAACGCTTTCTGACTTGCAAAAGACAGCGTACCGCCTATTATGCTAGGCATTCCACTGTGAAATGCCTACTTCAATGAGCCGATTCGAAACCCCGATGCACGTCGCCGACCAAGTGGCGCAGCTCGGCCAGCGAATCCGGATCGCCCGCATCCGCCGCGGCTGGTCCGTGGCTGATCTGGCGAGCAAGGCGGGCGTCAACCGCAACACGCTGACCGCGCTGGAATTGGGCAAGCCCGGCACGGCGATTGGAGTGTGCTTCACTGTCCTGTGGGCCCTGGGCCTGGACCGGACGTTGGAAGGCGTGGCCGACCCGGACGCCGATCTGCATGGCAAGGCGCTCGAAGCGGCGCAGCGTCCTCGCCGCGCAGGCAAGCCACGCAAGAGCAGCGACGACTATGACTTCTGAACGCGAGGCCTACGTCTACATTCAGCTTCCCGGCACCCTGGAGACGGTCCCGGCGGCGTTGCTGCGCGTGCAGACCTTGCCCGACGGCACACAGATCGGCCGCTTCCGCTACGGCGATCGCTATCTCGCGCGGCCTGAGGCGGTCGCACTCGATCCGTTCCGGATGCCCCTGGCAAAGCAGGTGTTTGAATTCACCGCGCTCAGGGGCATCCCGGGCGCGGCACGCGATGCTGCGCCGGATGCCTGGGGCCAGCGGGTGATCGAAAACAAGCTGGAGCGCAGCGCGGCCGATCTCCAGGAGATCGACTACCTGCTCCACGGGCCCCAGGATGGCGCTGGGTATCTGAGCTTTGGACTGAAGGCAGCCCCCCCGCAGCCAGGCGCACCTACAACCGCACACATCAACTGGACGAACTGATCGCTGCTGCGCAGGCCATCGAGGAAGGCAAGCACGTGGCTGCGTATCTGCTCGAACAACTCGATCCGGGCACCAGCATGGGGGGAACGCGGCCGAAGGCCACTATCGAAGACGGCCAATGCCTGTGGCTCGGCAAGTTCCCCGCCAAGGATGACCGCTGCAACCTGCAGCGGGTCGAGTTCGCGACGCTGGATCTAGCTAGACGGTGTGGCCTGAACGTGACCCAGGAACGGCTACAAACGGTCGGCCACGGCGACGTGCTGATGCTGCAGCCTTGACGCTCACGAAACCTGACCCTTTTTCGCTCACGAGAATGGATCCATCGGAGGCACAGGTGGTGGTCTGTGCGCGGCTTCAGGCGAGGGTGAAGGGGTTGCGGCAGCGGGGTTCGGCAAGCGGTGCGCGGGGACTTCTGGCGTATGGGAGGGCAGCCGTGGCGTTGCGGGAGAGGCGCCCCGGAACTGGGTCAAGGGCAGGCTGCGGCTTTTCGCAGCCTGGCGCAGCGTCCCTTGACGCAGCGCAGGGGCGATACGCTGGGGCGTGGCAGTCAGAGCGGCAGTATCGCGCTGACTGCCATGCAGACGGGCGTTTTCGGACGTTGGGCCGGCGTCGCGGTCGGCGAGAAGCGACCGTGACGCGGGGCGAACCCACTGCCGCCGTTCGCTGGCGCTGGCAAGCGCTACGCGGACGCGTCTGGCGAAGTCCTCTTGCGCGACGTGGCGCGCGTGGGGGCAGCCGGCGGGGCCGTCGTCTGGCGTTCCTGGGAAACGGCCGGTTCGCTGCGCAGACTCGAACCACTCAGGCGCAGGATCGTGCAGCGATGCTGCAGGCGGTCGAGGAGCGCATCGACCAGCGCCTTCTTCTGAAACAGCTCGTACCAGTCGGGCAGGTCGAGATTCGTCGTGACGATCGTCGACAGACGCAAGCTGTAGCGCTGGTCCATCAGGCGGAAGAACGCATTCACCTGCTCGGGTTTCAGGTTGAGGTAGCCGAGTTCGTCGATGGCGATCAGCGGCAGGCGGCACAACTGATTGAGCAGCCCGACCGTCGAGCGGTCGGCGAGCGAGGCATACAACTCGTCGAGCAGAACCTGCGCGTTATAGAACCGGGCACGGTAGCCATTCAGACAGGCTTCGCGCAGGAGCCCGACGGCGATTCCCGACTTGCCCGTTCCGGGAGGGCCGATCAGCAGCAGGTTCTCGCCGCGCCGCAGAAAGTCCAGTCCCGCAAGGCTCAGGACCTGCGCCTTGTTCACGCTCGGCTGGTGGGCAAAGGGAAACGACTGCAAGGTCCACGGCCAGGGCAGACGCGCCTGCGCCAGACGATAAGCGAGGCTCTTCTCGCGCCGCGCCGCGTCTTCGGCGCTGAGCAGACGAAAGACGACCTCCGCAACGGGCGAACCTTGCCGCTCGGCGGCATCGAGTTCCTCGTCGAGGACGCGAGCGATGCCGGAGCAACGCATCTGCTCGATCAGGGCACGCAGGCGCTCACGCATCCTCATCCCCCTCGTCGAGATGGAAGAACGCCCCGGCGACCTGCTGCAGGATCATCGCCTCCAGGCGGCCGAGATCGAAGAGACCGAACTGCAGCGCCTGCGCCACTGCGGCCAGGAAGGGTGCTTGCGGATAAGTCCGCCGGAATGCCAGCAAGCGGCGCAGCGGCCGCACCCCGCGGCCATGCGCCTGTTTGACCAGAGCCGCGACGTACGCGTCGAGCACCGGGTGGTGCCCCTGCAGCAACGTCGCCTCGGGCGCTGGCGTGCGGAGTCGGCCCTGCGGTGTCGGGTGGTGTCCGGGCAGCTTCTGCTTCGCACCGCGGATACCGATCAGGCGCGGGTGCACCGCGACGACCTCGTCGCGCGCACAGATCCGCAGTTCGTCGGAATACAGATACACCGTCAGCGTCTTCCCCACCCAGCGTTCGGGAACCGAGTAGCGATTGGTCTCGACCGACACGAAGCCGTACAGATCGACCACCCGCTCGGCCACCTGATAGACCGGTGGCAGGACAGCCGGCAGCCGTTGCAGGCAGGGCCTCTCGACCGCGTAGGCCGCGCTCGGCGCCATTCCGAGGACACGCTTCGGCTTGGCATTCGCCACCGTCTCGCACCAGGCCCGCGCCTGCTCGTTCAGGTCGGCGAAATCGGCGAACGTCCGGCCGGCCAGGAAATGGCCTTCGACCCAGGCAAAGGGTCTTTCGACGCGCCCCTTGCGATCGGGTTGATTGACCGGGTGGGCACGGAAGGCGAATCCCAGCGTGCGCGCGAACGCCACCATCTCGGGCGCGAACACCGCGTCGTCGCCGGCGCCGTCGACGACGATCACGCTCGTGTTGTCGATGACGCAGGTCGGGCAGCAGCCGGCCAGGAAGCGCACCGCCTCGAGCAGGAACTGCTTGGCCTCAAAGCGCGTGAAGCGCGGGTAGTACCGGATGAACAGACAGCGCGAGTACGCCAGGATCAAGGACGCGCATTGTGCCGTCAGCGTCTTGCCGGCGAGGGTCACGCGGTGCGGCGAGGTATCGTGCTGCATCTCCTGGCCGGGCGCAAAGACATACTCGCCCGAGCGCTTGGGCGGGGTGCGCAGGCCGGCTTCCCGGATCCAGCGGGTGAGCGTGCTGTAGCCGGGATCGACGCCCAGTTCCGCCTGCAGCATCTCCTGTAGGCGGACCCCGTTGCCGCGCACGCGAACGAAAGCGGCAGGGAGCCAGAGGCGTACCGGCGCCGGGCACGCGGGCTCGCGCGCCTCGGCAAGAACCGGCGATCGCAGAATGCGGCGAATGGTATTACGCGAGAGACTCAAGAGCCGACTGATCTCGCGTATCGCCAGGCCTTGCTGATGCAGCGTCTGGACGGATTGACGAATCTCTTTGGATATCATGTGGGCAGATCCGGGTCAGATGGCGCTGCAACGATTCGAGCGCCGGTTGCAGAGCAGCCACGGCCGTCCTGACGACCGGCGGCAGAGGGGTCGCGGACGAACTCAATGCGGACAAACGCCGCTTCAGGCGGGTGCCGACGGCTTCCAGGATGCGCACATCGGCGAGCACCTCGCCTTCCGGCCCAGCACGCAGACGTTCGGCAACCTGCTCCTCTTGCCGGGCTGCGACGGCCTCGAGCAACAGTTTCGGGGACTCGACCATGCGCTCACGCACGGGTCGCGCAGCGCGTTGGTACTGCGCGAACCAGTTGGCCAACTGCCGCGTTGACAGGGGCGTTTGGCGCAGGGTCGCGAGCAGTCGTTCGGCGTGCGCGCTGTTGGCGCGCGCCAACGGTCCGAGGATGCGCACCGCCGCCCAAGTCGACACCTGCCCCTGGCGTACGGCCTCGAGCAAGGCATCCGACAGACCCCCGAGCAGTTGCAGGCGGCGATTGACCCAACTCGCATCGCGCCCGCAACGCCGGGCGACTTCGTGTTGGCTCAACGACGCGCCGGAAATCAACTCGCGCAACAGGAAGGCTTCTTCGATCGGCGCGAACGATCGGCTGTGCGTACGCGCCAACACGCCCAACAGCGCCTGCACGAGGTCCACCGGCCAGCACTCGACCTCTGCCCGGTCGCGCCCGAGGGAACGCAGCGCGGCGATCCGGCGATAGCCGTCGACCAGGATGAACGCCTGGCCCTCCCCGGCGACCGCGATGCAGGGAACCAACTGCCCATCCGCGGCGATCGATCGGGCCAGACGCGTGATCGCCGGCGGGTCCGGCAGGCGAAGCGATGCGTAGCGCAATTCGAGACGGTGCAGGTCGAGGGTCAGAACCCCCACAGCCGACGACTGATCCATGCGAGAAACCTCCTGTCGGACCCAGCGTAGCGGCCACCTGCCGCCAGGGCGAGCACGTCGTCTTTTGCAATTCCTCAGGGTGAGGCGCAAGCCGCTGTAATGACGGTGATTTCGACCATCCACGCGTCACTCTTTGCAAGCGCGGCGTCCACCACACGGGACAAACGCTAGGTGCCTGAAGGAATGGGCATTTCAGCCTTTGACGCGTCCATCTTTGCAACCTGCCCGGTCGCCCTGTCCTGCGCCCTGTGCCGCTGCCGGGCACGGTTGCGCTCGGCGTACTCCGGGTGCTGGCGTCGATAGTCCCGCCAATAATCCGGATGGCGTTCTGCCCAGGCCTTCTGCACCCGCTTCTGGTTCTCGCGATAGTCCGGATCGTTCTGCCGCTTGGCCGCCTGCCAGCGCCGTCGCCGTTCGCGTTGGCAGGCGGCAGCGGAACAGAAGCGTTGCTCGGCCACTTGCGGGCGTGGCCGAAAGAGCTCTTGGCACGCCTGGCATCTCCGGAATTCCATGGTGGCTGCTCCCCGCACGAGATGGTGATGTCGGGCGGCAAGATAGGGCTGCCGGAGTGTGTGTTGGCCGTCAGTCGGTCCAGGAAATCCGGGGAGGGGCCGTTCCCGGTAACGGGCGCCGTGACGGGGGACCGGGTCGCGCCCTCACGAAGAAGCGTCTTCGGACCAGCGCTCCATCACTCCGGGCCACCAGCCGCCATCGGAACCGATGCCGCTCAACCTGGCGAGACGTCTCCCGGATTCTCAGCAGCCAGAACATCTCCCCTTGCGGCGCACGCTCCAACATGCCCGAGCAGACCTCTCGCCAAGCCCGCGCTGTGGGTCAGCTTTGGTGAGCAGAAACGGGTCAATTCTGGTGAGCGCCAAGGGCTGCAGCGATTTGATCGCGAGCACACCCAAGGCGGCTACCTACGTTTCGGACTGGTCAGTGGCTTGACTGTGCTCGACTGTGGCGACAGTCATCTGGACAGGGATTGCCGGTCCTATCCGCTGCTGGCCGATAACCTGCGGCGGTGGTCCGACAAGCCCGAAGCCGATTGCGCCGAATTGTTCCGCAGGATGGTCTTCAACGCGGCCGTGACCAACAACAACGACCACCCGCGCAACCATGCCCTGCTGCGCCGACAAAAGGGCTGGCGGCCCTCGCCCGCCTACGACCTAATGCCCGCACCCGTGGTCAGTCTCGAACGACGCGATCTCGCGTTGAGCGTAGGGCGCTACGGTCGCACGGCCAGCATCTACAACCTGCTCTCCCAGGCAGGGCGGTTCGGCCTGTCCGCGGAAAAGGCACAACGGGAGATCGAGCACATCGTCGCAATCGTTCGGCAATGGCGGGAGAGCTTCTTCGCTTGTGGCGTGTCGGCAAAGGACGTCGAGTACATTGCTCCGGCCTTTCTGCCGGCATGCTTCTTCTTTGAAAGGCAGCCCGATGTCTGAGACAACGCGTATGCGCATCGAGTACGGAGTGCTCCAGTTGATAGCCGTGGGAAGGCGTCAGCAGACTCCGGCAGACAGCCAAACTTGTCGAGAGGGAGGGGGCGGTACATAATCCGGTCTTGTCCCATTGGGCAAACAGTAAGAATCAGTTTTCAAACAATGGGTTGGGTGTTGTGTTCTGTTCCCTTCGCCCGCTCCATTTCGCCGCTTCTCAGCCACCATCAGCACGGCCCGGCGCCGGTGCCCGGCTGCCAACGGAGATCGACCCGGCAGCGCCAGAGCGGATGTCCGGAGTCGAGGTACTTGCGCTCGAAGGGGGTGATCGGCGCCGTTGGAACGTAAGCCTCACAGGCCACCGCGCGCCCGCGCAGCAGTTCGATGGCGACGCAGAGTTCGGCAATGTATATCGGCCAATTGCTGCGGCATTCGAGCACGCCGGCGAGAGCGAGAACGGTCGGAAATACCGCATGACCGTGCCAGCGCCGGCCGACATGGCAGCTCTTCGGCCAGGGGTTCGGGTAAAGCAGGTAGTGGCGGTCGAGTCGCCCGCCCGCGTCGTGCAGCAGGCGCCAGTAATCGACGAGGTCGGCGCGCACCAGGTCGAGATTGTCGGGCCAGCCAGCGGCGCCGCGGCGAGCGCGCGCCAGGCGAACCGCCGACTGGTCGACGCCGATGACGTAGTGACCCGGGAAAGCCCGGGCGAGCGCGGCGGTGCTCTCGCCGACACCGCAACCGGAGTCGAGAATCAGTTGCGCGCCGCCCGCGAGACGCTGATAGCGCTCGAAACTGTCGGCAAAGGCGACACGATTGTAGTCCGCGACCGGTTTGCGAAAGGGCGCCCGGGAATGGCGATCGAGCAGCCGTGCCAAGTACCGATGGACGGTGTCCTGGCCGCTGACCGGCAGTCGCGAGTCAGCGGGCACCGGCCTGCACGTCGACGCGCGCAACCGCCAGCACCCCGTGCTGCTGCAGCCGCTGATTGACCTCGGCGACCGTGCGCAGCGGGCGAATCGCAAGGAACAGCGCGGCCGCCTCGACGAAGTTCGGCCGCAGCGCCGCCAACCACAGCTTCAGGCGTCCCGGCGCATGCTGCGGCGCAACCTTGGCGCATACCTGCTGCCAGTACGACGCCAGCAGGGGCTGCAGTTGCTGCCAGTCGGCGCGGCGATCGCCTTCCTCCTCCTGGCCGGCGGTCAGACGACGGATGTTGCGCGCAAGAAAGGGATCGGCGACGGCACCGCGGCCAAGCATCACGTCCCGGCAGCCACTGATGGCACGGCAACGCCGATAGTCGGCCGTCGTCCAGACTTCGCCATTTGCCGCCACCGGCCGCGACACCACGTCGCGGATGCGGGCAACCCACTCCCAGTGCGCCGGCGGCCGGTAGCCTTCGGCGCGCGTGCGTGCATGGACGACCAGAGAGTCGACGCCGCCATCTGCGAGCGCCCGCGCGCAGTCGAGCGTCTGCGACGTGTCGCGGACCCCGAGCCGCATCTTGGCGGAGAAGGGGATTGCCGCCGGCACCGCTCGCCGCACCGCCGACACAATGCGGAAAAGATGCTCCGGATCGGCCAGCAGGGTCGCTCCACCGCCATGACGGTTCACCTTCGGCGCCGGACAGCCAAAGTTGAGGTCGATCCCGGCCGGCGCCAGCCGCGCGAGCTGCGCCGCATTGTCGGCGAGACAGGCCGGGTCACTGCCGAGCAGTTGCACGACCAGCGGCGTGCCCGCCCCGGTACGGCCGGCACGCGCGAGTTCCGGGCAGACGCGGACAAAGCTTCGTTGCGGCAGCAGGTTGCCGGAGACGCGGATGAACTCGCTGACCGCCAGATCATAGCCGCCGACCCGCGTCAGTACGTCGCGCAGCACATCGTCGAGCAGACCCTCCATCGGCGCCAGCAGCAATCGGCTCATCTCGTCCCACCATCCCGATCTGGATTGTACGCTGCCGCGGATTCGGGCCGTGCATCACGATCAACCCGTGGATCCTTCGCTGCTCGGTCCGCGCAACCGGCAACCGCCGTTGCCGGTCGGGCAGACAAGCGGGCCCGGCACGGCGGCACGTGCGTCGAGCGATTGACTCCCGCTGCACGCCGTTTGGCGATAGACTCGCAGGACAGCGCAACTGCGCCCGCGGCTGCCGGGATGATGCCGCATCCGCGAAACACTGCCACGATTTTCCTCTTGCCAGCATGATCGACCCGAAGAATCCCCTCGAAGTGGCCCGTGAGACGTTCCGACTGCTGTCTCTGCGCAAGCTGCTGCCGACGCCGGCAAACTACCAGGCCTACTACAACGAGGTCGCCAAACTGCCCAACGTCGCCGGTTTCCCCGAGGCACCGCTGCGTCAGCTCGTGGCCGCACTGGGCAGGCTGAGCCTCGAGGCGGGCGAACAGCACCTTTCGGCACTCGAGACGGCGATCGGCAGGCGCAGCTGGCAAGGCGTTCAGGAGGCGCTGGTGGCGTTCACGACCCGGAACAAGCCCACCGTCGCGCCCGCCGACCAGGGCGAGGCACCGCCCGCCAACGGCGACAGCGCGCCTGCCTTGCGCACGAGCCTGCTGCCGCCACTGGTGCGCCTGGTCGAAAGCCTGTTGCCGAGCCTCTGTCACGACGACGACTCCCTTCTGGCACAGGGACGACAGCTGCTGCAGACTCTCGAGGCCCAGGCAGGGGACTGCCATGGACTCCTGCCCCGACTGTCGGCCTTCAGCCAGCGCATCTCGCTGATCGCCGAGGAACAGGGCGAAGTCCGGCTGACCCTGCTCAAGCTGCTGCAACTGATCGTCGACAACATTGCTGTGCTCAGCGTGGATGAGCGAAGTGTACAGGGCCAGATCGATACCCTTGCCAGAGCGGTGCTGCCGCCGCTGACACTGCGCCGCCTCGACGACGTCGAGCGCCGCCTGCAGGATGTCATCGGCCGCCAGCGCGCAGCCAAGGAGCGCACGCTGGCGGCGCAGGAGGCGATGCGTGCGATGTTGGCCGCCTTCATCGACCAGCTCGCGACGATGAACCAGTCGAGCACGGACTTCCAGAACAACCTCGAGGAAAGCGCGCTGCAGATCGCCGACGTGCAAACGATCGAGGACCTGACCCCGCTGCTGCGACGCGTGCTCAACGCTACCCGCTCGATGGCGACGGAAACCGCTGCCGTGCGCGATCAGTTGGGCAGGCTGCAGACAAGGGTCGTCGATACCAACACGGAACTCGCCCGGCTGCAAGAGGAGTTGCAGCAAGCGAGCGCCTCGGCGCGCCATGACCCGCTGACCGACGTGCTCAACCGCCGCGGGCTCGACGAGGCTCTGGCGCGCGAGATTGCCGGCATGCGTCGCAAGACGGAGCAGCCGCTGTCGCTGTCGCTGCTCGACGTCGACAACTTCAAGCAGATCAACGACCGCCTTGGCCACGCGACGGGCGATGACGCACTCATCCACTTGGTGCAGGTCGTTCGCCAGTACATGCGGCCGGTCGACACCCTGGCACGTTATGGTGGCGAGGAGTTCGTGATCCTGATGCCGGACACCCGCCTCGAAGACGGCATGACGGCCATGCGCCGCCTGCAGCGGGAACTGACGCGGAACTTCTTCCTCTCCCGCAACGAGAAGATCCTGATCACCTTCAGCGCCGGCGTCGCCGAACTGCACCCCGAGGAGTCGGGCGAAGACGCGATCCGGCGGGCAGACCAGGCCATGTACCTCGCCAAGCGCGCCGGCAAGAACCGCGTCATGGGCGCCTGAAAGGTTGCCAGCAGACCGCAACGACACCGATCAGCCCTACCGTGCGTGGCGACGCCGCATCCGGGTACTCAGGACATCGCCTGCGTCAGTGGCAGGCTCAGGATGAACAGCGCCCCCCCCTGCGGACGGTTGCGGGCCTCCAGACGCCCGCCATGTCGCTCGACGATGCCGTAGCTGATGGACAGGCCGAGCCCGGTCCCCTGCCCCACCGGCTTGGTGGTGAAGAAGGGATCGAACAGTCGCGACAGGTTGGCCGGCTCGATTCCGGAACCATTGTCGGCGAGGTACAGCCTGATGGTGCCTTCGCTGATCGAGGCCGAAACCTCGAGCAGTGGTGCGGGGCAACTGGACGTGGCATCACGGGCGTTGAGGACGAGGTTCATCAGCACCTGCTGCATCTGCCCCGATGACCCCGTGACCGGCAGCTCGGCCGGCAGATCGACCCTCACCTGAAAGCTCGACGGTCCCGCGCGTGTCACCCAACGAATCGCCCGCGCGACGACATCGGTGAGATTGAACGGCTCGTCGACACTGCGGTCGATGGCCGAGAAGCGCTTGAGCCCGTCGACGATGTCGCGCGTTCGCTCGCCACCCTCGGTCATGCCGTCTAGCAATGGTTCGAGGTCGGCCATGATGCGGTCGATGCGCAGATCCTGCCGCAATCGTTCGAGTTCGGGCGAGCGCTGGCAGTTGTCCGCGTGGACCGCATCGATATAGGTCTGCAGGCGAGCAGCGTAGCGCCGAAAAGCCAGCACGTTGCCGAGAACGAAGCTGATCGGATTGTTGAGCTCATGCGCCACCCCGGCCACCAGGCGGCCGAGCGAGGCCATCTTCTCGGCCTGCACCAGCTGTTGTTGCGTCCGCTTGAGATCCTCGTGTGCCTGCCGCAGGGCGTGGTAGGCCCGCCGCAGTTCGCCGACCGGGCGACCGGTGACGACCATGCCGACCAGCTTGCCCGTCCCCGAAAGCCGTGGCGTGCAGTTCAGCGAAACCGGTAATGGACTGCCGTCACGACCGCTGATCAGCAGTTCGCAATCCTGCACCGCAGCCGGGCTGGCCGCGGAGAAGAAATCGCGCGCGCGCTGCCGCGAACCTTCGTCGGCAAACAGGTCGGCGAAGGCTCGCCCACGCAACTGGCTCTCGTCCTGGCCGATGCAGCGTCGCAACGAGTCGTTGACCTCCTGGATCGTACCGTGCCGGTTGCAGACGATGAGGATGTCCGACATCGACGCGAGCACGCTCTCGATGAACTGCTGCGAGTCCTCCAGGGCAGCGTTCTTCTGCTCGAGTACCACCTCGTATTGCAGAAGGTCGCTGTAAACCTCGTCCATCTTGCGGATCACCTCGACCCACACCGCTTCGCCCACCTCGTCGAGACTTGACGGCGTGTCGGCGAGCGGCTCCGGACCGCGCAACGGAGGTCGCCGACGCACGGTCCGCGGGTCAGTGCCCGCCATCGGACGATTGGCAGCGGCACCCATAACGGCGGGCCAGTTCCCGGCCCGCTGGCCCGCGGCTGTGGCCATCCAGCCTGACGGGTCGAGCCGGCAACGGCGAAGCGTCGCGGTAGCTGATTGGGCGGGGAATGCAGCGCATGCAGCGATCGTAGAGCCAATCGGCGATGACCGCAACGGCCACGTGCCGGCGCCCCAGGCCGGCACTGGGCGGTCGCCCGCCGACACAGCCAGTGGCGTGGCTCGCCAGCGCCTGCCGCCGTAGCGAGGTGGAAAGAAGCTGTCCAGTTCAGCGACAACTGGCAAGCAAACTGCCGCACGTGGAGGTCCGCTGCAGCGGCTGGTGCACTGTTTTCGTTGATCTTTTTGCCTCTGGCATGGTTTTTGTGTGCACTTTCTTCGGGAGAGGCTCCGCAGTTCCGGACACAGCCCGTGCCAAGCTCCCGACCGACGGTCGGGCGACGAGAGAGGGGACAGGAAGATGGCAAACAGCAGTCTGCTGCAGCTCGAAGGTGACTCGCGCATCGCCGCCGCAAGCGAACGAATCGGCGTTCGGCGACGCGAGTTCCTGCAGTTCTGTGCCACCGTCGCGGCCAGCCTGGGGCTGCCGCCGGGCGCCGACGCGGCGGTCGCCGAGGCGGTGGCAAGCAAGAAGCGACCTTCGGTGATCTGGCTGCATTTCCAGGAGTGCACCGGCTGCACCGAGTCCATGCTGCGTGCCGAGCACCCGACGCTGGAAAGGCTGATTCTCGACGTGATTTCGCTCGACTATCACGAAACGCTGTTTGCCGCTGCCGGACATCAGGCCGAACAGGCGCGCAAGACGGCGATGGCGGCCAGCAGGGGGGGGTACGTTCTCGTCGTCGAAGGCGCCATACCGACTCGCGACGGCGGCATCTACTGCAAGGTCGGCGGCCAGACGGCGGTCGAGCTGACCCGCGAGTGTGCGGCCGATGCGGCGGCGGTGATCGCCATCGGCTCCTGCGCAAGCTGGGGCGGCATGCCGGCGACCGATCCCAACCCGACCGGTGCGTCGGGCGTCGCCGCCGTCCTCGGCAAACCTGTCGTGACGATTCCCGGTTGCCCGCCGAACCCCTACAATTTCCTGTCCACGGTCGTCCATTTCCTGGCTTTTGGCAGCCTGCCCCCGGTCGACGATCTGGGCCGGCCGAAGTTTGCCTACTCACGGCTGATTCACGAAAGCTGCGAGCGGCGCGCCCATTTCGACGCTGGCCGCTTCGCCATCGAGTTCGGCGACGAGGGCCATCGCAAGGGCTACTGCCTTTACAAGCTTGGCTGCAAGGGTCCGGAGACCTACGCCAACTGTCCGAGCATCCTGTTCGGCGACGCTGGTGCCGGCACTTGGCCGGTCGGCTGCGGTTGCCCGTGCTTCGGCTGCAGCGAGCAGGGTGTCGGCTTCAGCAAACCGCTGCACATGCTGGCCAAGGTGACGAACGTCGAACCCCCGCAACAGTACCCGCGCATCGTCGAGGAAAAAGGCATGGGCGCGACGCTCGGTTCGGCGTCCATCCTAGCCGCCGTCGCCGGTGCGGCCGCCGGCGGTGCGGCGATGGTGGCACGCAACCTCGGCCTGTCACACAAGGCGGAGGAAGCCGAACGCGCCAAGGCTGCCAGCAGCAGGACGGAGGACTGACATGAAGACACAAGCACGCAAGGGGCGAGTCGTGCCGTACGGCCGTCGCCGCTTTCTCAAAGGTTTTCTCGGTACCGCCGGAGCCGCCGTCGCCGCCGCTGCCGTCAGCAGCCCGGCCGCCGCACGTGACACCTACCGGCGGCCCGCGGAAGCGCTCGGCCTGCTCTACGACGCCACCCTCTGCATCGGCTGCAAGGCCTGCGTCGCCGCCTGCAAGCGGGCGAACGACAATCCTGCCGAGTTCTCGACCGCCGACAGGCTATGGGACACGCCTCTCGACACCAGCGGCTACACCTTCAACATCATCAAGATGTACCGCAGCGGAACGATGGCGACGAAGGACGACGAGGAAAATGGCTATGCGTTCATGAAGACCTCATGCATGCATTGTGCCGACCCTTCCTGCGTCTCGGCGTGCCCGGTGACGGCAATGACGAAGGACGCGACAACCGGCATCGTCGCCTACGATGCGGAAGCCTGCGTCGGCTGCCGCTATTGCGTCGTCGCCTGCCCCTTCGGGATTCCGAAGTACCAGTATGACTCGCCGACCGGCAGGATCGGCAAGTGCGAGCTTTGCCGGCATCGCTACAAGGATGGTCACTACTCGGCCTGCGCCGAGGTCTGCCCGACCGGCGCGACGCTCTACGGGCGCACCAGCGATCTGCTCGCCGAAGCGAAGCGCCGCCTCGCACTCACCCCCGGCAGCGTCACCACCTATCCGCGCGGCAACCTCAGCGGCGGGCCGGACCAGAGCTACGAAGGCAGGGTCGGCAAGTACAGGCAGCACGTGTACGGCGAAACCGAATACGGCGGCACGCAGGTACTGAAGCTCTCGGCGGTCGATTTCGAGAAGGTGGGCATGCCGTACCTGCCGCCGAAGTCCTCGGCGTCGACCTCGGAAACCATTCAGCACACGCTCTACGGCGGACTGTTGATGCCCTTCGCCGTGCTCGGGGCGATGACCTACGTCGCTAGGCGCAACGTCCATCACGAGGACGACACGCCGCCGGCGGCCGAGTCCGACCGGGAGGAATCATGAGCGCCCAGCATGATGCCCGACCGGCACCGGTCGGCGGCAGCCTGTTCAACGCCACGACTCTGGTCTGCGGCGTGCTGATGGCGGTCGCGGCGACGATCATCGTCGTCCGCCTGTTCTTTGGCCTGAGTTCGACCACCAACGTCAATGATGGCTACTCGTGGGGCATCTGGGTCGTGGTTGACGTCTTCATCGGCTCAGCCCTGGCCTGCGGTGGCTTCTGCATGGCGCTGCTGGTCTATATCTTCAACAAGGGCAAGTACCACCCGCTGGTGCGGCCGGCTCTGCTCGGCAGCCTCTTCGGCTATACCCTTGCCGGCGCCGCGATCACCTTCGACCTCGGTCGTTGGTGGAACTTCTGGCACATCTTCTGGCCGGGCTATTTCAACGTGAACTCGGTGATGTTCGAAGTGGCTGCGTGCATCACGCTCTACATCATCGTCATGTGGATCGAGTTCTCGCCGGTCTTTCTCGAGAAGCTCGGCCTGCAAGACGCGCGCCGCAAGCTTGAAAGGATCCTGTTCTTCTTCATCGCGCTCGGCGTCGTGCTGCCGATGATGCACCAGGCATCACTGGGGACGATGCTCGTCGTCATGGGCGACCAGGTCCATCCCCTCTGGCAGACGCCGATCCAGCCGCTGCTCTACCTGCTGTCGGCGATCATGCTCGGCTATGGGGTGATCCTCTTCGAGTCCTGCGTGGCCGCCTCGGCCTACCGACGCCAGATCGAGCTCAGCCTGCTGAATCCGTTGGCAAGGGTGATGCTGGGCATCATCGCGGTCTTTCTCCTCGTCCGCTTTGCCGATGTCGCCGTGCGGGGCGCGCTACCCGAAGCCTTCCGGGTCAATCATGTTGCCCTGACCTTCTGGGTCGAGAACGCGTGCCTGCTGGCGACCTTCCTGCTGATCGGCACGGTCGAGGCGCGACGGAATCCTGCCCGGCTGTTCCTCGCCGGCATCACGGTGATGCTGGGCGGCATCCTGCTGCGCCTGAATGGCTTCCTGATCGCCTTCGACACCGGACCGGGCTGGAGTTACTTCCCGTCGGTCCCCGAACTGCTGGTCACCATCGGCATCTTCGCCGCCGAGGTTTTCGGCTACATTTACATTACCCGCCGCTTCCCCGTCCTGCCGCGTGAACAAGCCTGCGCCCAGCCGGCGCGCAGCTGACGCTGCTTTCAGGAGAGAACGAGATGTCGCAAAGAGTCACGATTGATCCGGTCACGCGAATCGAGGGCCATCTGCGCGTTGATGTCGAAGTCGATGGCGGCAAGGTGAAGAAGGCCTGGGCTTCGGGACAGATGTGGCGCGGCGTCGAGAACATCCTGATCGGGCGCGATCCGCGGGACGCCTGGGCGATCACGCAGCGCATCTGCGGTGTGTGTACGACGGTGCATGCACTCGCCTCGGTGCGTTCGGTCGAGAATGCCCTGCGACTCGAACTGCCGGTCAACGCCCAGTACATCCGCAACATGATCATCCTGGCGCACGCGGTGCATGACCACATCGTTCATTTCTACCATCTCTCGGCGCTCGACTGGGTGGATGTCACGAGTGCACTGAAAGCGGACCCGGCGAAGGCTGCCAGCCTCGCCGAGAGTCTCTCCTCCTGGTCCGGCAACGGCAAGGCCGAGTTCGGCAAGGTGAAGGAGCGCCTCTCGGGTTTCATCGGCACCGGTCAGCTGGGCATCTTCACCAACGGCTACTGGGGCCACCCGGCGATGAAGCTGCCGCCGGAGATCAACCTGATCGCCGTCGCCCACTATCTGCAGGCACTCGAGGTACAGCGCCACGCGAACAAGGTGGTCAGTATCCTCGGCGGCAAGACCCCGCACATCCAGAACGTCGTCGTCGGTGGCGTGGCCAACGCACTGGCGGTCGACTCGCAGGCGGTGCTCACGGTCGAGCGCCTGCTGGCGGTCAAGGACTGGATCGACCAGCTCGCCGATTTCGTCAAGAACGTCTACCTCATCGACGTGGCGGTGGTCGGTGGCTCCTATCCCGAATGGACACGGATCGGCCGCGGGATCGTCGATTACATCTCGGTACCGGACATTCCACTCGACGGCAGGAACACGGAGTTTGCCCTGCCCGGCGGCCATATCGCCGGCGGCGACCTGGCGAGCTTCAAGCAGATCAAGACTCACGACGACGCGTACTTCAAGGACGGAGTCAGTGAATCGGTCAAGCATTCATGGTATGAAGGCGGCAAGGGTCCGCTGCATCCGTACAAGGGGGAAACACGACCGCAGTACACCGACTTCCAGGATGACGGGAAGTACTCGTGGCTGAAATCGCCAACCTTCTACGAGAAGCCGATGCAGGTCGGCCCGCTCCCACGGGTGCTGGCCATGGTCGCTGCCGGACACCAGCCGACGATCGACTACGCAACGCACGCGCTCGAACTGGTGTCGACCGTGGCGCAGACCAAGGTCGGCATCGACGCGCTGCATTCGACGATCGGGCGCCATGCCGCGCGTGCCGTCGCCTGCGCGGTCGAGGTCGACGAACTCGCACGGCAATGGGATCTGCTTCTGGCGAGCATGGCCAGGGGCGATCTGCGGACCTTCAACAAACCGGTGTTCCCGAAAGGCGAGATCACCGGGGTCGGCATCCACGAAGCGCCACGCGGGGTCCTCTCGCACTGGATCGTGATCCAGGACGGAACGATCAGGAACTACCAGTGTGTCGTGCCGACGACCTGGAATGCTGCACCGCGCAACGAGAAGGACGAGCCCGGCGCCTACGAGGCCTGCCTGGCCGGAACACCGGTGGCGATTCCGGACCAGCCGCTCGAGGTCCTGCGGACGGTGCATTCCTTCGATCCCTGTCTGGCCTGCGCGGTACATGTCGTGGATCAGGAGCGGCAGCCGGTGGTCCGGGTCAGGGCGGCCTGATGCGGCCGCTGGCCGGGCTGCCGCCGGGTGCCACCGCGCCCGGCCGGCCCTGATGGTCGGTGCCGCGGCAGCGGGCATGCGCGTCGTCGTCCTCGGGGTCGGCAACATTCTCCTGAGCGATGAAGGACTTGGCGTCCGCGCAGTCGAACGTCTAGCGCGTGCCTATTCCTTGCCAGCGGAGATCGCAGTGATCGATGGCGGCACATCCGGAATGGAACTGCTCGCGGATCTCGAAGGGATCGACGCATTAATCATGGTCGACGCCATCCGCGCCGGAGCGCCGGCGGCGACGCCGATCCGGCTGGCCGGCGAGGCGCTGCCGGTGTTCTTCCGCACCAAGCTGTCACCACACCAGGTGGGCCTGTGCGACGTCCTGGCCAGCCTCGAACTGCTCGGCAGGTTGCCTCGCCACATCAGCATCCTGGGCCTGCAGCCGCAATCGCTGGCCTTGGGGATGGAACTGAGCCGCGAAGTGGAGGATGGCATGCCCGCGCTCCTCGGCATGATCGTATCCGAACTGGCGTTGCTCGGGCTGGCGGCGACCCCGACCGGCAGCGGAGGAATCTGAGATGTGTCTATCGGTACCGATGCAGGTCGTCGCCCACGACGACCCGAGTGGCGAGGTCGCCATCGTCGAGCGGCGGGATGGCGGCGTGCTGCGGCGCGAACGAGCCAACATGCTGCTGCTTGGCCCGCAAGCGATCGGCACCTGGGTTCTCGTCTCCCTCGGCCTGGCGCGCGAGATCGTCAGCGCGGATGAAAGAGCGCTGATCGAGGACGCACTCGCGGCCGTACAGGCTGTGCAGGACGGCCGCTACGATGCCGAAAGGCACTTCGTCGACCTGCAGCGCGCCCCACCAGTGGTGGAGAATCCGTCGTGATCCGCCGGCGCGCGTTCGAGGCGGCGCAGCCGCCACCCGCCAGGCCGATCGACGAGAACCCGGCGCGGCGGGTCGAGGCGAAGTACCTCCACCTCTGGGCAACGAGCATGCGCGACCTGCCGTTCATCAATCCCGCCCTGTCGGTCGAGGCCATCGGCTTCCGTCGCTATGGCTCCGGCGACCGATCGATGGCCGACCCCGCCACGGACGACAACGCCGGCGACTGGATCGGCGCCATCATCACGCCATGGCTGATCGGCCTTCTCCTGCTGCCGGGAGGCGGCATCCTGTGGTCCGATCGTCGTCCCGGCGACCGCTGCCACGTCGAGTTCCCCATTGGTCCGGTCGAGTTCATCGCCGACTACGAGCCAGACGCGGAACTGCCCGCGTGCCAGTATTGCCCGCTCTTTGCCCCACCCAGCAGCTTATCCTCGCAGGCCGCCGCGCAGGCGGCAGCAACTGCGGCACTCGCCGCCCTGCTGACCGGAACGGGCTTGCGCGGCAGCCCGGGGAGGCAGCCGGCGGTCGAGCGGCGAGAATCGTCCCGTCGCGCCTTCCTGCGCCGCTTCGCCAAAGTCTGAGGTTGTGACGAACCCGCGACGAGCCGGCCCCGATAACTGGCGCAGCGCAGACGCCATTGGCGTCGTGCGCAGCATGCCGCCGCGTGCGGGCACGTCCCCGACAGCGCGACGTCGGCCCCCCGGCATTGGTCCGCCGACGCGCATGCTACCGTCAGGTGCGGACCTTCAGCCAGCCAGTGTGTCAAGCCACGCATCCAGACCCTGCGCATTGAGGTCGAGATCGGTGGCAAAGATGTCGAGCACCTGCGCCGCGGGCAACACGCAGCCGAAGCGCTCGGTTTCAGCCAGCAGCAGTTCCTGCAGTCCCGCGCGAATCATCCGCTGTCGCCGGCTGCCCGCCGCCTGGGCAGCACGTGCGATGCCGACATGCGCGTCGATCAACTCGTGCAATCGTGCCGCCTTTTCTGCCACATCGCGCACCTGGCTGTAATGCGTCAGGTACATCACTTGCGGGGCGTGGCTCAGCAGCAGGTCGATCGAGGCGTGCATGGCCGCCGGGTCGAACTGCACCGGCGTCGTCGTCGGAAAGATGAACTGCCCGCCGTCCCGGTCGAGCTCGCGGTAGGACAGCCCGAAGATGTCACCCGTGAAGCAGCTCGAGCTGCGGCGGTCAAGGACGCTGATGTGGTGTCGGGCGTGCCCGGGCGTGTCGAGGCAGAGCAGTTCGCGACCCGCCAGATCAACCTCCAGACCGTGCGTCGCAGCAATGATCCGCGACTCCGGGATGGGCAGGATCTCGCCGTACAGTCGGCCGACAGCCGCCGCGCCGTAAACGGCAGTGACACCGGCGACGAGGCGCGACGGGTCAACCATGTGCGCAACGCCACGTGGATGCACCAGCAGTCGTGCGTTCGGCAACAGACGCATCAAGCTTCCGGCGCCGCCCGCATGATCGAGATGGATGTGGGTCAGGATGAGGTAATCGACCGCGTCCGCCGAGAGACCCAGTGCCGTCAGGGTTTCGAGCAGCGCCGGCACCGATGCGTTGCTGCCGCTGTCGACGATCGCCACCCGCCCCTTCGCGACGATCAGGTGAATTGCCGCAAGCAGGGGGCGGACGTAGCCCGCGTCGACGGCGTGGATGTCATGCTCGTAGGACCTGAGGGCGTTCATCGCGATGGTTTCCTTTTTCTCAGGCACGGATTATAGTTGCCCCGGTTGCGGCGTGATGACACCGCCGGTTCCCACGCCTGCCCACCTTTGCCTGCCCTGCTTGACGATGACGCACTTCTTTGCTGACGATGGCGAAAAGATCCATGTAAAGGTCGCCGGAGAAGGCCCGCCAATCATCATGCTGCACGGCTGGACCGCCAGTCACCTGGAGTGGGCGCCGTTTCTCGATCACTTGACACCGCACCATCGCGTCCTCCGCTGGGACGCGCGCGGCCACGGCGGCCACCGCCTGACGCGCGACACCGTGCCGACGGTACAACGCATGGCTCGTGATCTGCACAACCTCATCGACCACTACGAACTCGATGGTCTGATCGCCGTTGGCCACTCGATGGGCGCGCTCACCCTCTGGCAGTACATCGAGGAACATGGCTGCAGCCGACTCAGCAAGCTCTGTTTCCTCGACCAGTCGCCGAAATTGCTGACCGATGCCGAGTGGCTGAACGGCATCTATGGTGACTTCGACCGCGCACGTTCAGCCGCATTCCTCAAGCACCTCGAGAACGACTTCGCGGAATCGGTTCTGTTGCTCGGCGCCATGGGGCTCAACGAACGCGCCCGGGAAAAGTACCACACCGGATCGCGCGGCTTGGCGAAAGCCCGACAATGGCTCAAGGAGCAGGATCCAGCGCCGCTGATCGCCTGCTGGGAGAGCCTCACCGAAGCGGACTATCGAGCCACCCTGGAGCGCATCGACATCCCTGCCCTTCTGGTCTATGGCGGCAACAGCAACTATTATCGCAGCGAGACAGCGCACTACGTGAAGAATCGAATCGCCAACGCTGTCCTGCACGTCTACGAAGGCACGGACCACTCGCCACACCAGTGGGAACGCGAGCGCTTCGTCCGTGACCTGCGCGGGTTCATCGATTCGCCTTGACCCGCGAGGCGAAGCGTTGGCGGAACTTGGCCAGCTTCGGGCTGACAACGAAATGGCAGTACGGCTGATCGCTGTTGCGACGAAAGTATTGCTGATGATGGCTCTCAGCGGCGAAGAACGCCGTCACCGGAAGCAACTCGGTAACCACCGGCGCCGTCCAGGTACCCGCCTGCTCGAGTTCGGCGATCAGCGACCGGGCTGTCTGTTCCTGCTCCGGGCTGTGAAAGAAGATCACCGACCGGTACTGAGTTCCGACGTCGTTGCCCTGGCGATTGCGGGTCGTCGGGTCGTGAATCGCAAAGAAAACTTCAAGGATCTGGCGGAAACCGCTCCTCTGCGGGTCGAATGTCAGCCGAACGACTTCCGCGTGCCCCGTCCGCCCGCTGCAGACCGCCTCATAACCCGGATTGTCCGTGCCGCCGCCACAGTAACCGGACACCACCGACTCGACCCCGAGCATCTGCTCGAATACCGCCTCCAGGCACCAGAAGCAACCTCCACCGAGCGTCGCCGTCTCCAATATCGCGGTCATCATCCTCTCTCCTCGCATCTGCCGCGCGAGCCCCTGCAGCGGCAGCGCCAGCGGTGCGCCCATCGTGCTGCGTCTGTCGGTCGAAAAAAGCCGAAAGCCCTCGCCACGAGTGAGTGGGGAGGGCTTTTGGTTGGTTGGGAGCCTGGCGGTGACCTACTTTCACACATGAGGTATGCACTATCATCGGCGTTCCTTCGTTTCACGGTCCTGTTCGGGATGGGAAGGGGTGGGTCCAAAGGGCTATTGCCGCCAAGCGTAACGGGAGTGTCCGCGGTGTGTCTGCGGACGCAAGAGGGGAAGAAGGGGTTGTGATGTGTTTGAGTTGCAGCGCAAGGTTATAGGATCAAGCCGCACGGGCGATTAGTACTGGTTAGCTCAACGCATTGCTGCGCTTCCACATCCAGCCTATCAACGTGGTGGTCTACCACGGCCCTTGAGGGGGATCGAGTCCCCGGGGAAATCTCATCTTAAGGCGAGTTTCACGCTTAGATGCTTTCAGCGTTTATCTCTTCCGAACTTAGCTACCCGGCGATACGACTGGCGTCATAACCGGTACACCAGAGGTTCGTCCACTCCGGTCCTCTCGTACTAGGAGCAGCCCCCTTCAAATTTCCAACGCCCACGGCAGATAGGGACCAAACTGTCTCACGACGTTTTAAACCCAGCTCACGTACCACTTTAAATGGCGAACAGCCATACCCTTGGGACCGACTACAGCCCCAGGATGTGATGAGCCGACATCGAGGTGCCAAACACCGCCGTCGATATGAACTCTTGGGCGGTATAAGCCTGTTATCCCCAGAGTACCTTTTATCCGTTGAGCGATGGCCCTTCCATACAGAACCACCGGATCACTATGACCTACTTTCGTACCTGCTCGACGTGTGGGTCTCGCAGTCAAGCACGCTTTTGCCATTGCACTATCAGCACGATTTCCGACCGTACCTAGCGTACCTTCGTACTCCTCCGTTACACTTTAGGAGGAGACCGCCCCAGTCAAACTGCCTACCATGCACGGTCCCAGACCCGGATTCACGGGCCGTGGTTAGAACCTCAAACAAACCAGGGTGGTATTTCAAGGTTGGCTCCACCAGAACTAGCGTCCCGGATTCACAGCCTCCCACCTATCCTACACAAGTCGGTTCAAAGTCCAATGCAAAGCTACAGTAAAGGTTCATGGGGTCTTTCCGTCTAACCGCGGGGAGATTGCATCTTCACAACCACTTCAACTTCGCTGAGTCTCAGGAGGAGACAGTGTGGCCATCGTTACGCCATTCGTGCAGGTCGGAACTTACCCGACAAGGAATTTCGCTACCTTAGGACCGTTATAGTTACGGCCGCCGTTTACCGGGGCTTCGATCAAGAGCTCTCACTCCATCAATTAACCTTCCGGCACCGGGCAGGCGTCACACCCTATACGTCCACTTTCGTGTTTGCAGAGTGCTGTGTTTTTATTAAACAGTCGCAGCCACCATTTCACTGCAACCCTTTCAGCCTTCACCCGCGAGGGGCTACAACCTATCAGGGCGCACCTTTTCCCGAAGTTACGGTGCTAATTTGCCGAGTTCCTTCTCCTGAGTTCTCTCAAGCGCCTTAGAATTTTCATCCTGCCCACCTGTGTCGGTTTGCGGTACGGTCTCCTTGTAACTGAAGCTTAGAGGCTTTTCTTGGAAGCATGGTATCAATCACTTCGCAGTCAGAGACCACTCGTTATCACGCCTCGGCATTGATCTCCCGGATTTGCCTAAGAGACCTGCCTACACGCTTGAACCGGGACGTCCAACACCCGGCTGACCTAACCTTCTCCGTCCCCCCATCGCATTACAAAGAGGTACAGGAATATTAACCCGTTTCCCATCGACTACGCTTTTCAGCCTCGCCTTAGGGGCCGACTCACCCTGCGCCGATGAACGTTGCGCAGGAAACCTTGGGCTTTCGGCGAGGGAGCTTTTCACTCCCTTTATCGCTACTCATGTCAGCATTCGCACTTCTGATACCTCCAGCATCCCTCTCGAGACACCTTCAACGGCCTACAGAACGCTCTCCTACCATATCCTTGCGGATATCCGCGATTTCGGTGCATGGTTTGAGCCCCGTTACATCTTCCGCGCAGGACGACTCGACCAGTGAGCTATTACGCTTTCTTTAAAGGATGGCTGCTTCTAAGCCAACCTCCTGGCTGTCTGAGCCTTCCCACCTCGTTTCCCACTTAACCATGTCTTTGGGACCTTAATCGGCGGTCTGGGTTGTTTCCCTCTCGACACCGGACGTTAGCACCCGATGTCTGTCTCCCAAGCTCGCACTCAACGGTATTCTGAGTTTGCAATGGTTTGGTAAATCGCGATGACCCCCTAGCCATAACAGTGCTTTACCCCCGTCGGTGATACTTGAGGCACTACCTAAATAGTTTTCGGAGAGAACCAGCTATTTCCAAGTTTGTTTAGCCTTTCACCCCTATCCACAGCTCATCCCCTAATTTTTCAACATTAGTGGGTTCGGACCTCCAGTGCGTGTTACCGCACCTTCATCCTGGCCATGGATAGATCACTTGGTTTCGGGTCTACGTCCAGCAACTAGGCGCCCTATTCGGACTCGGTTTCCCTACGCCTCCCCTATGCGGTTAAGCTCGCTACTGAACGTAAGTCGCTGACCCATTATACAAAAGGTACGCAGTCACCCCACGAGGGGGCTCCCACTGTTTGTATGCATGCGGTTTCAGGATCTATTTCACTCCCCTCCCGGGGTTCTTTTCGCCTTTCCCTCACGGTACTGGTTCACTATCGGTCGATTACGAGTATTTAGCCTTGGAGGATGGTCCCCCCATCTTCAGACAGGATTTCTCGTGCCCCGCCCTACTTGTCGCAAGCTTGGTACCACGATCAGGTTTTCGCGTACGGGGCTGTCACCCACTACGGCGCCACTTTCCAGAAGCTTCCGCTAACACGATCGCTATCACTTGCCGGCTGCTCCCATTTCGCTCGCCACTACTCTGGGAATCTCGGTTGATTTCTTTTCCTCCGGCTACTTAGATGTTTCAGTTCGCCGGGTTCGCCTCCACACGCCTATGTATTCAGCGTGGGATACTCCTCGCGGAGTGGGTTTCCCCATTCGGACATCTCTGGATCAAAGCTTCATTGCCAGCTCCCCAGAGCTTTTCGCAGGCTTGTACGTCCTTCATCGCCTGTAATCGCCAAGGCATCCACCACATGCACTTATTCGCTTGATCCTATAACCTTGCGCTCTCTTGTCGAGAACACAACGCCACAGGCAACTCGGTGCAACCCCCATACCAATAGGCACAGGGGTTCGATGCAATCACAACCGTATCACCAGCAACCCAATGTCCCGGGATGCCGGCAATACAACCTTCTTCCATCTTGTTAAAGAACACAGACCCCGTAAGGGGTCAGGCCTGCAGGGTGCCACCACCCCGCAGGCCTGACCACTCACTCGCCGCACACAACCCTGGTGGAGGATGACGGGATCGAACCGACGACCCCCTGCTTGCAAAGCAGGTGCTCTCCCAGCTGAGCTAATCCCCCGCCGCGCTCAACAACTCAACGCCCATCCGTCGCACCAATCTCCGGCGCTCCGTCGCAACGCTGGTGGGTCTGGTTGGAATCGAACCAACGACCCTCGCCTTATCAAGACGATGCTCTAACCGACTGAGCTACAGACCCGCCGCATGTGCAGCCTGTGACAACCGATAGGTTGTGAGTTCTCGATCCAGCTCTTCTCTAGAAAGGAGGTGATCCAGCCGCAGGTTCCCCTACGGCTACCTTGTTACGACTTCACCCCAGTCACGAACCCTGCCGTGGTAATCGCCCTCCTTGCGGTTAGGCTAACTACTTCTGGCAGAACCCGCTCCCATGGTGTGACGGGCGGTGTGTACAAGACCCGGGAACGTATTCACCGCGACATGCTGATCCGCGATTACTAGCGATTCCGACTTCACGCAGTCGAGTTGCAGACTGCGATCCGGACTACGATCGGCTTTCTGAGATTGGCTCCCCCTCGCGGGTTGGCAACCCTCTGAACCGACCATTGTATGACGTGTGAAGCCCTACCCATAAGGGCCATGAGGACTTGACGTCATCCCCACCTTCCTCCGGTTTGTCACCGGCAGTCTCATTAAAGTGCCCAACTCAATGATGGCAATTAATGACAAGGGTTGCGCTCGTTGCGGGACTTAACCCAACATCTCACGACACGAGCTGACGACAGCCATGCAGCACCTGTGTTCAGGTTCTCTTGCGAGCACTCCCGAATCTCTCCAGGATTCCTGACATGTCAAGGGTAGGTAAGGTTTTTCGCGTTGCATCGAATTAATCCACATCATCCACCGCTTGTGCGGGTCCCCGTCAATTCCTTTGAGTTTTAGCCTTGCGGCCGTACTCCCCAGGCGGTCAACTTCACGCGTTAGCTACGGCACTAAAAGGTTTAACCCTCCCAACACCTAGTTGACATCGTTTAGGGCGTGGACTACCAGGGTATCTAATCCTGTTTGCTCCCCACGCTTTCGTGCATGAGCGTCAGTAGTGACCCAGGGGGCTGCCTTCGCCATCGGTGTTCCTCCACATCTCTACGCATTTCACTGCTACACGTGGAATTCCACCCCCCTCTGCCACACTCCAGCCTGGCAGTCTCAAATGCAGTTCCCAGGTTGAGCCCGGGGCTTTCACATCTGACTTACCAAACCGCCTGCGCACGCTTTACGCCCAGTAATTCCGATTAACGCTCGCACCCTACGTATTACCGCGGCTGCTGGCACGTAGTTAGCCGGTGCTTCTTAGTCGGGTACCGTCATCTACACAGGATATTAGCCCGTGCAATTTCTTCCCCACCGAAAGAGCTTTACAACCCGAAGGCCTTCTTCACTCACGCGGCATGGCTGGATCAGGCTTCCGCCCATTGTCCAAAATTCCCCACTGCTGCCTCCCGTAGGAGTCTGGGCCGTGTCTCAGTCCCAGTGTGGCGGATCATCCTCTCAGACCCGCTACGGATCGTCGCCTTGGTAGGCCTTTACCCCACCAACTAGCTAATCCGACATCGGCCGCTCCCAGAACGCAAGGTCTTGCGATCCCCTGCTTTCCTGCTCACAGAATATGCGGTATTAGCGTAACTTTCGCTACGTTATCCCCCATTCCAGGGCACGTTCCGATGCATTACTCACCCGTTCGCCACTCGTCGCCAGGTTGCCCCGCGCTACCGTTCGACTTGCATGTGTAAGGCATGCCGCCAGCGTTCAATCTGAGCCAGGATCAAACTCTTCAGTTCAAATCCCAAAACTCTCGCTCGACGCGCTACCAACCCCAGAACTCAAACCCCGGATCAACACCAGAACCCTCATCCCAGAATCAGCAGCTAAACTTCCGTGCGAGTCCTTCCATCTCTCGGCAGCCCGCGCAAAACTCTCGCAAACCACCACCAGACCAAGAACCCACACCTATCGGTTGTCTCATTTTTAAAGAGCTGGTTGCGGGGACAGGATTTGAACCTGTGACCTTCGGGTTATGAGCCCGACGAGCTGCCAGACTGCTCCACCCCGCGACACGCCGGGAAAGAACCCCGGCAACCTCCGCCGCTTGCCGCCCCCGAGCCGATGATAGCTTGTGGTCGGGGCGCCTGCCAGCTGCGAAGAGGAAGCATTGTAGCCATGGCCTCCGCTGACGTCAATAGACTTTGCAGAGAATTATCGAGATCTGCCCTCGGGCGAGCCGGCCGCGCCCGGCTCGCCCGGTCCGCGAAGGACGCCGCACCGGGATCGGGGCGACGGCTTGCTTGGGCTCGCCGGCTGCCGCGTTGTCCACGCAATCAGGGCCACCTGCAGCGACAGGTCTTGAAATCCGGAGCGAGCGACCCTATTATTAGCACTCGTTAGCGGTGAGTGCCAACACACTCGTGCCCCCGCGCCCGAACTGCGGGGCACCCAACAGGCTAGCCGATGTTCCGACTTGTCATCAACCCTAGGAGAAACTGCATGAAGATTCGTCCGCTGCACGACCGCGTGATTGTCAAACGTCTCGAAGAGGAGCGCCGGACCGCATCCGGCATCGTCATCCCGGATACCGCCGCCGAGAAGCCCGACCAGGGCGAGGTTCGCGCCGTCGGCAACGGCAAGATCCTCGATGACGGTAGCGTCCGTGCGCTCGCCGTCAAGGTTGGCGACCGCGTCCTGTTCGGCAAGTACGCTGGCCAGACCGTCAAGGTCGACGGCGAGGAGTTGCTCGTCATGCGCGAGGAAGACATCATGGGCGTCATCGAAGCCTGACGGGCCCATCCCGGACGGCGCCCAGCGGCGCTTGGCCGGCATCCCGGCAGTTTGCCCGATTCAGTCATAAATCATTGAAGATACACAGGAGTTAAATCTATGGCAGCTAAAGACGTCAAGTTCGGCGACAGCGCACGCGCACGCATGGTCGAGGGTGTGAACATCCTTGCCGACGCGGTGAAGATTACCCTCGGCCCGAAAGGACGCAATGTCGTTCTCGAGCGTTCCTACGGCTCCCCGACGGTCACCAAGGACGGAGTTTCGGTCGCCAAGGAGATCGAACTGAAGGACAAGTTCGCCAACATGGGCGCACAGATGCTGAAGGAAGTCGCGTCCAAGACCTCCGACATCGCCGGTGACGGCACCACGACCGCCACCGTGCTGGCACAGTCGATCGTTCGCGAAGGCATGAAGTATGTCGCCGCCGGGATGAATCCGATGGATCTGAAACGCGGCATCGACAAGGCCGTGGTGGCTACAGTCGACGCGCTCAAGGCCCTCTCGAAGCCCTGCTCGACGAGCAAGGAAATCGCTCAGGTCGGGGCCATCTCCGCCAACGCGGACGCCGACATCGGCGACATCATCGCCAAGGCCATGGACAAGGTCGGCAAGGAAGGAGTCATCACCGTCGAAGACGGCAAGTCGCTGAACAACGAACTCGACGTCGTCGAGGGCATGCAGTTCGACCGCGGCTACCTGAGCCCCTACTTCATCAACAACAACGAGAAGCAGAACGCGATCCTCGAGAGCCCGTTCATCCTGATCTTCGACAAGAAGATCTCGAACATCCGCGACCTGCTGCCGATTCTTGAACAGGTTGCGAAGTCGAGCCGTCCGCTGCTGATCGTCGCCGAGGACGTCGATGGCGAGGCTCTCGCGACCCTGGTGGTGAACAACATCCGTGGCATCCTGAAGACCTGTGCCGTCAAGGCACCCGGTTTTGGCGACCGCCGCAAAGCCATGCTCGAGGACATCGCGATCCTCACCGGCGGCCAGGTGATCGCCGAAGAGGTCGGGCTGACGCTCGAAAAGGCAACCCTGGCTGACCTCGGCCAGGCGAAGCGCATCGAAATCGGCAAGGAGAACACGACCATCATCGATGGTGCCGGTGTCAGCGCCAACATCGAGGCACGCGTCAAGCAGATCCGCGCGCAGATCGAAACCGCGACCAGCGACTACGACAAGGAAAAGCTGCAGGAGCGTGTGGCCAAGCTCGCTGGCGGCGTCGCCCTGATCAAGGTGGGTGCGGCAACCGAAGTCGAGATGAAGGAGAAGAAGGCGCGCGTCGAGGACGCCCTGCACGCCACCCGTGCGGCGGTGGAGGAAGGGATCGTCGCTGGCGGCGGCGTCGCACTGCTGCGCGCCCGGGCCGGGCTGAACTCGCTCAAGGGTGACAACCACGACCAGGACGCCGGCATCAAGATCGTCCTGCGGGCGATGGAGCAGCCGCTGCGCGAGATCGTCGCCAACGCCGGTGACGAGCCGTCGGTGGTGGTGAATGCCGTTCTTCAGGGAAGCGGCAACTTCGGCTACAACGCCGCGACCGGCGACTACGGCGACCTGGTTGAAATGGGCGTCCTCGACCCCACCAAGGTCACCCGGACAGCACTGCAGAACGCTGCTTCGATCGCCGGTCTGATGCTCACCACCGATTGCATGGTGGCGGAACTGGCGGAAGAGAAGCCGCCAATGGGTGGCGGCATGGGCGGTGGCATGGGCGGCATGGGCGGCATGGGCGGCATGGACATGTAATCCCCCACCAGCCGGGCCTTGCCCGGAGGGCAAGAAAAAACCCCGCCGCGGCGGGGTTTTTCGTTGTCCTGCGTCGGGTCCGCACGCGCGCCGCAGACCGCCACGGGGCAGGCGAAGGCGGCACCCGCACCGCGGTCAACGCTCCTTGCGCTCCAGTGCCGCCTTGTTGATGTCGATCTTGTGGCGCTGGCGCAACCCGGCGAGGTAGGCAGCGAAATCCTCCTGGCCAAGGATCAGTGCGTACTCGCGCTGCAGCGCCTGCCGCCTCGCCTCGTCGATGCCCTCGGGCTGCGCCACCGTGAGGATCTTGTACAGAACATAGCCCGCATCGCCAGCCGCGGCACCAACGTAGACCGGCAGCTTCTGCACGTCGGCGCTGAATATGGCCTTCACCGCGGCTGGCGACAACTGCCGCGTGTCCTGCCGCGAAAGCTTGCGCGGCGCTGTCCAGACAACTGCGTCAGCGGCACCCTGTCGCAACTCGGCCAGCCGTGCCTCACCGGCGGAGCGTGCCAGCGCCGCCTCGCCCTGCGCCTTCAGCGTTGCCTCGATATCGCTCTTCACCTCCTCGAACGGCCGCACACTCGCTGGCCGGTGCTCAATCACGCGCGCTGCCAGCAAGGTGTTGGGAGCCACCTCGATGGCTTCGGTATTGCGCTTGTTCTTGATCGAGTCTTCCGAGAAGATGGCAGCGAGCACCTTCGCGTTACCCAATTGGCCCAGGCGCGCCAATGCCTCGGGCGACGGATTCCGTGGCAGCCAGCCAGATTGCTGGAGCTTCAGCTTGAAGCGCTCGGCGGCAGGCTGCAGGCTGTCGGGCTGCTCATAGACAGTGTTGCTGAACGCCTCGGCCTCCTCGGCAAATCGCCGCTGCGCCGCCTGCTGTTTCAGTTCGGTCTCGATCTCCTGGCGCACCTCGGCGAGGCTGCGCTGCTTGCCCGGTCTGATGGCCGTCACCCTGATGATGTGATAGCCGAACTCCGACTGCACAAGGCCCGAGACTTCGTTCTCGCGCAGGCTGAAGACGGCCTCCTCGAAAGGCTTGACCATCGTCCCGCGCGCAACGACACCCAGATCGCCACCCTTGGCCGCCGAGCCGGGATCCTGCGAATGCTGTTTCGCCAGCTCGGCGAAGCGTCCTGGCGCCTTCTGCACTTCCTTGAGAACCTCTTCCGCTTTCGCCCTGACCTTGGCCTGGGCCGCCTCGCCAGTCGCGGCCAGGATCAGGATATGACTGGCGCGCCGCTCCTCAGCCTGCTGGTAACGATCAAGGTGACTGCTGTACCAGGCCTGCACATCGGCATCCTTGACCACCGTCTGCGCCACCACACCGTCGAGGGAGAGCAGCACGTACTCCACCCGGGCCTGCTCCGTGATCTCGAATCGCTTGCCGTTCTCGTCGTAGAACTTCCGCAGCGCCGGCTCGTCGATCCTGACCTGGCCGGCGAACTGCTCCGGAGCGATGCGGGACTCGGCAACCTGTCGTTCCTCGGACTGGATGGCCAGAAGCCTCGCGGTCTCGGTGCCGGCAGCGATGCCCGTATCGCCAATGGCCGAAACCAGTTCCTGCAGGGTCAGATCCTGCCGGATCTGCGCCTCGAACTGCGCCTGCGACAGGCCCTGAGCGGCCAATGCCGACTGGTAGCGCGCCATCGAAAACTGGCCATTCTCCTGCAGAGCGGGAATCCTGCCGATCACCTCGCGCAGCGCTTCATCGCTCGCGCCGAGCCTTCCCTTCGCCGCTTCCAGGAGCAGCAGACGCTGATCGATCAACGAGTTCAGCACGGCGAGCCGTGCCGCCGGGGTATTCATCGCCTCGGGGCGAAAGCTGTCGCCGAGTGCCTGCCGCATGCGATCCTGCTGCACGCGCCAAGCCTGGTCAAACTGCTGCTGCGTGATCTTGGTGTCGCCGACACTGGCCAAATCGGCGCCAGGGCCGCCGCCACGGACGTACGAATCGACGCCCCAGAAGGCGAAAGGCAGCGCGATCAGGGCAAGAAAGATCTGTACAAGCCTCTTGTTGTTGCGAACGGAGTCAAAAAACATGGTGGTAGGCCGCTAACTCACTGGAAGGTTGAAGCCAAAAGAAAAAAGGCGAACTAGCGTTCGCCTTTCGATACTGGCGGAGTGGACGGGGCTCGAACCCGCGACCCCCGGCGTGACAGGCCGGTATTCTGACCAACTGAACTACCACTCCACAGAACGCACTGCACAATCCATCCTGCTGCTGCTCCTGGTGGGTGCTGACGGGCTCGAACCGCCGACATCCAGCTTGTAAGGCTAGCGCTCTACCAACTGAGCTAAGCACCCACGGTGTGATGAAGCTCTGGAGGCGCGAGTCTAACGCATCCGCCTGCACTTGGCCAGACCGGCAGGCGGCGCCGTAGTCGGCGGCGGCCGGCGAACGGCCGCCGCGCCGGATCAATGAGTGAGACCGGCGGACGCAGCCGCAGCCGGGTCGGGCGCAGTCGTCGCCACCGTTGGCGGCACGTCCGCCCCGTCGACAACCGACGGTTCCGGCTTGCGTTCGAGGGCGTGCTCTAGCACCTGATCGATCCAGCGCACTGGAATGAGCTCGAGCTTGTTCTTGATGTTGTCCGGAATCTCGGCCAGGTCCCGGACGTTTTCTTCCGGTATCAGAACCCTGGCCAGTCCGCCCCGGACAGCCGCGAGCAGCTTTTCCTTGAGACCGCCGATCGGCAGCACTTCGCCACGCAGGGTGATCTCGCCGGTCATCGCGACATCGCAACACACCGGTATGCCAGTCAACACGGACACCAACGCGGTGCAGATGCCGACGCCAGCCGAAGGCCCATCCTTGGGGATCGCCCCCTCGGGGAGATGGATGTGGATGTCGCTCTTCTGGTAGAAATCGTGGTCGATTCCCAGCGACTGCGCACGCTTGCGGACGACCGACAGCGCCGCCTGGACCGATTCCTGCATCACCTCGCCGAGCTTGCCGGTGGTCGTCGTCTTGCCTTTGCCCGGCAGGACCACCGCCTCAATGGTCAGCAGTTCGCCGCCAACCTCGGTCCATGCCAGACCCGTGACCTGGCCAATCTGGTTCTCGCGCTCGGCAACGCCAAAGTTGTAGCGACGGACCCCGAGAAACTTGTCGAGGTTGCGCGCACTCACCGCGACCTTACCCTGACTCTTCCGCAACAACAGCGTCTTCACCACCTTGCGGCAAATCTTCGAGATGTCGCGCTCGAGCGAACGCACACCTGCCTCGCGCGTGTAGTAGCGAACGATGTCGCGCAATGCGCTCTCTGCCACCGTCAGCTCGGTCGCCTTCAGCCCGTTGTTCTTCATCTGCTTCGGCAGCAGGTAGCGCTGGGCGATGCTGACTTTCTCGTCCTCGGTGTACCCCGAGAGCCGGATCACCTCCATGCGATCGAGCAACGGCGGCGGGATGTTCAGGGTGTTCGCCGTCGCCACGAACATCACCTCCGAGAGATCGTACTCGACCTCGACATAGTGGTCGACGAAAGTCGAGTTCTGCTCCGGATCAAGCACCTCGAGCAGCGCCGAACTTGGATCACCTCGAAAATCCTGTCCCATCTTGTCGACTTCGTCGAGTAGGAACAGCGGATTCCGGACGCCGATCTTGCTCATGTTCTGCAGGATCTTGCCCGGCATCGAACCAATGTAGGTTCGCCGGTGACCGCGGATTTCGGCCTCGTCACGAACACCACCAAGACTCATGCGAACGAACTTGCGGCCAGTGGCACGGGCTATCGACTGGCCGAGCGAGGTCTTGCCAACGCCGGGCGGCCCGACCAGGCAGAGGATCGGCGCTTTCAGGCGATCGACCCGCTGCTGCACGGCCAGATACTCGATGATCCGTTCCTTGACCTTCTCGAGGCCCCAGTGATCGGCGTCGAGAATCCGGCCGGCAGCCGCCAGATCCTTGCTGATTCGGGTCCGCTTGCGCCACGGCAGACCAATCAGCGTTTCGATGAAGTTGCGCACGACGGTCGCCTCTGCCGACATCGGCGACATCAGTCGCAGCTTGCGGAACTCCGCTTGCGCCTTGGCAAGTCCTTCCTTGCTCATCCCGGCAGCCTTGACCTTGCGATCCAATTCCTCCAGGTCGGCACCATCCTCGCCTTCACCAAGTTCCTTCTGGATCGCCTTGACCTGCTCGTTGAGATAGTACTCGCGCTGGCTCTTCTCCATCTGGCGCTTGACGCGGCCGCGGATGCGCTTCTCCACCTGCAGTATGTCTATCTCGGACTCCAACTGCGCCAGCAGCCGTTCGATACGCGCACGGACGTCGAACATCTCGAGGATTTCCTGCTTCTGCTCGAGCTTCAGCGGCAGATGCGCGGCAATCGTGTCGGCCAGACGTCCAGCCTCCTCGATGCCGGCGATCGAGGTCAGGATTTCGGGAGGTATCTTCTTGTTGAGCTTGACGTACTGATCGAACTGAGCGATGACCGCACGCCGCAGTGCTTCCACCTCGTGGTTGACGCCATCCTCGGCCGGAACCGGGCGCGCCTCCGCAAGGAACATCTCAGACCGCGAATCAATCGCCTGCAGGCGGGCGCGCTGCCCGCCCTCGACCAGCACCTTGACCGTCCCATCGGGCAGCTTGAGCATCTGCAGAATGTTGGCGAGACAGCCGACGCCATACAGATCCTCGGCTTCGGGCTCGTCCTTGACAGCCGACTTCTGCGCCACGAGGAGGATGCTCTTGCCAGCCTCCATAGCCGTTTCCAGAGCCTTGATCGACTTCGGGCGACCGACAAAGAGCGGGATGACCATATGCGGAAACACGACGACGTCGCGCAGCGGCAACAGCGGCAGTTTGAGCGGCTCGGCAGACAGCTTCGGGGGTGCAGACATGGGTTGTGCCCTATAGGTGGAGGCTCTCGCGGGATATGGTGGCAAGAGCCCGAATTTCAAGCCGCAGCAAAGGCGGCCAGGACATCAGTTACCGCCAGACACCTTTGGCTGATCCGCGTAGATCAGCAACGGCTTGGCATCACCGACGATCACCCCTTCGTCGATAACGACCTCTGTGACATTCTCCATACCTGGAAGTTCGTACATCGTGTCGAGCAGGACTCCCTCGAGGATCGAGCGCAAACCACGCGCTCCGGTCTTCCTTTCAAGCGCCTTGCGGGCAATCGCCATCATTGCCGCCGGCCGTATTTCGAGCGCGACCCCCTCCATGGCGAACAGCTTCTGGTACTGCTTGACCAGTGCATTCTTGGGTTCAACGAGGATTTCCACCAGCGCGGCCGCCGACAGTTCTTCAAGGGTAGCAATCACCGGCAACCGTCCGATGAGTTCGGGTATCAGACCGAACTTGATCAGATCCTCGGGTTCAACGGTTCGCAGGACCTCGCCGATCGCCCGCTTGTTGTCCTTGCTGCGGACCTCGGCGCCAAAGCCGATGCCACCGCGCTCGGAGCGATTGCGAATCACCTTGTCGAGGCCATCGAAAGCGCCGCCGCAGACAAACAGGATGTTCGTCGTGTCGACCTGCACGAAGTCCTGATTGGGGTGCTTGCGACCGCCCTGGGGCGGCACCGAGGCAACCGTCCCTTCGATCAGCTTCAGCAGCGCCTGCTGCACTCCTTCGCCCGACACGTCGCGCGTGATCGACGGATTGTCCGACTTGCGCGAGATCTTGTCGATCTCGTCGATGTAGACGATGCCGCGCTGCGCCTTTTCGGTATCGTAGTCGGCCTTCTGCAGCAGTTTCTGGATGATGTTCTCGACATCCTCGCCGACGTAGCCGGCTTCGGTCAGGGTCGTCGCATCCGCCATCACGAAGGGCACGTCGAGCATGCGGGCGAGCGTCTGTGCCAGCAGGGTCTTGCCCGAGCCGGTCGGGCCGATGAGCAGAATGTTGCTCTTGGCGAGTTCGATCTCGTCGGTGGTCTTGCTGAAATGCCGCAGCCGCTTGTAGTGGTTGTAGACCGCCACCGACAGGATGCGCTTCGCCTGGTCCTGCCCAATCACGTACTGATCGAGGAGCGCCGAGATCTCCCGCGGCGTCGGCAGTTCGCCCTTACCGCCCTTGCCGCCGCCCTGGTCGGCCGCGATCTCGTCGCGAACGATATCGTTGCACAGCTCGATGCATTCGTCGCAGATGAAAACCGACGGTCCGGCGATCAGCTTCTTGACCTCGTGCTGGCTCTTGCCGCAGAACGAGCAGTAGAGGAGTTTCTCAGTGCCACTTTTCTTTTCCGACATCTCGTCTACCTCACAGTCGAGCCCGACCGGGGCTACCCGGATGCGGCGTCAGAGCGCCGCCTGCCGATTGGCCAGTACCTTGTCGATCAAGCCGTATTCTGCCGCTTCCTGCGCCGAAAGGAAATTGTCGCGATCGGTATCGCGTTCGATCCGCTCGATCGCCTGCCCCGTGTGCTGCGCCATGAGTTCATTGAGCTTGGCGCGCAGCGACAGGATTTCCTTCGCATGGATCGCGATATCCGAGGCCTGCCCCTGGAAGCCACCCATCGGCTGGTGGATCATCACCCGCGAGTTCGGCAGCGCGAAGCGCTTGCCGGCAGCGCCGGCCGCCAGCAGGAAGGCCCCCATCGAGCATGCCTGCCCCATGCACAGGGTCGAGACGTCGGGCTTGACGAACTGCATCGTGTCGTAGATCGACAGCCCCGCCGAGACCGCACCGCCCGGTGAGTTTATGTAGAAGTGGATGTCCTTGTCCGGATTCTCGGCTTCGAGAAACAGAAGCTGCGCGACCACCAGGTTCGCCGTCACGTCATTGACCGGACCAACGAGAAAGATCACGCGCTCCTTCAGCAGACGCGAGTAGATATCATAGGCGCGTTCGCCACGACCGCTCTGCTCGATCACCATCGGCACCAGTCCAAGTGCCTGCGGGTTCCAACTACCTGCGGGGTCAATGCCCATTTCGTTTCCTTGGTTGCCGTGAAATCGCTGTCGCGATTCACGAAGCCCCTTCCACCACCAGGGCTGGAAGAGCATCAGGGGCAAGGGAAGCCGACGATGCCAATGGCGCTGCGCAGCCGCTGCCGCCACTTCGTCGCCAGCACCGCCGCGCCGCGTGTCAGGCTTGCTGCCCCATCAGTTCGGCGAAGGCCACCGGCTTGTCACGAACCGTCACCCGCTGCAGAACCCATTCGACCACGTTCGCCTCGATCGCCGCGCCTTCAAAATCGTTGAGGCGTTCGGCCTTGGCGTAGTACCAGCGAACGACCTCTGGCGGATTGTCGTAGCTTTGCGCAGCCTCCTCGACCAGTTCCTTCACCTGCGCCGGCTGCGCCTGCAGATCGTTGACCCTGACGATTTCCGACAGGATCAGGCCGATCGATACCCGCCGCCGGGCCTGATCGGTGAACCACTCCGGTCGCATCGGCAGATCCTTGACCTGCATGCCGCGCTGCTCCATATCCTGACGCGCCGCCTGCATCAACCGCTCGACCTCTCGCTGAACCAGAGCCTCCGGCACGTGCAGCGGGTTCGCCTGCAACAGCACGTCCATCACCTGGGCGGTAATCCGGCCCTGCAGACGCTTCTTCACTTCCCGCCGGAGGTTGGCCTCGATCTCGGCCCGCATCTGCGTCAGGTCGCCATTCTCGACACCCAGAGCGCGGGCGAAATCCCCGTCGAGTTCCGGCAGGACTGGCTCACAGACCTCCTTGAGCACGATGTCGAAGGTCACCGACTGGCCTGCCAGATCCTTCGAGAAGTACTCGTCCGGGAACGTCATGTCGAACGACTTGGCTTCGCCGGCGCGCGTGCCGATCACCGCATTCTCGAAGTCGGAAAGCATCTTCCCTTCCCCGAGGACGAAACGGTAGTCCTTGCCCTGGCCACCCGCAAAGGGCTCGCCGTCCTTCTTGCCGAGGAAGTCGATGGTGACCCGGTCGGCCAGAGCCGCCGCACGATCGACCGGCTCGTAGCGCACACGCTGCTTGCGCAGAATCTCCAGCGTGCTGTCGATCTCCTCCACACCGACCTCGAGCACTGGCCGTTCGACTTCGACGCCGGCAAGATCACTCAGCGTGACTTCCGGGTAAACCTCGAACGTCGCCGAGAAATCCATGTGCGTCGTACTGCCGCTGTTGTTCGCCTCGATCTTCGGCGTACCGGCGACGCGCAGCTTCTGGGCACTGACCGCCTCGCCGAACAAACGCCCCAAGGCCTCCTGCAGGGCGTCCAAGCGCGCCTGGTGGCCATACTGCTGCCTGACGATGCTGGCCGGCACCTTGCCTGGGCGAAAGCCCGGCAGCTTCATGTTCTTGCCCAGGCGCAACAGGCGCCGGTCGACTTCCTGCTCGAGTTCGGCTATCGGCACCGACAGGTCGAGGCGGCGCTCAAGGGCACTTGCCACGGGTGCAGCAGTGTTAGCAGCGTTAGTTTCCATTGAAAAATCCTTGTGATACAGGCTGAAATGTGACTCGAACCGGAGGTCGCCACGAACGACCCCGGACGCTTCCAGACCGTGCTGCGCCGGCAGCCGGAGCGACCGCCGGCGGGCACCAGACGACTGCGCTACAACCGCCTCCCGCCGCGCCTGCACGACGACCACAGACCCACCCGGGCACTCTCGGCAGCCACCGCCAGCCACGCGCCGACCGTTGCGCTGCCTCCCCGCGCACGGAAAGCGGGTGATTCTACAGTATTATTCGACGCCTCGAAACCCACCGCCCGGCAAACCCGGCAACGGGTCGGTGGCGCCCTGCCGGCAAGCCGAGCATTCGCCCGACCGCCGGCACGAGGAGGCGCGGCAGCCGATGCGTCGATGACGACGCGCAGCTGTAAGTAAATCACGCACGCTGCGACAGCACCTGCACACCCCACGGAGAACGACTCATGCACGCCACCCTGCCCCTGCTCTCGATCACGACGTTCCCGGCCGTGGCCCGCCGTTCGGTCGAGGTCCTCCAGGTCAACCTCGGCTACCGCTGCAACCAGAGCTGCCTCCACTGCCACGTCAACGCCGGTCCGCAGCGCCGAGAGGAAATGACCGCCGAGACGGTGGATGCCGTGCTTGCCTTCATCTCGGCCAGTCCCGAAGTCCGGGCGCTCGACCTCACCGGCGGCGCACCCGAGCTGAACCCGCACTTCCGGCGACTGGTGGTCGCCGGCCGGCAGCGTGGCCTGCGGGTGATCGACCGCTGCAACCTCACCATTCTCGAGGAGCCCGGGCACGAGGATCTCGCCGACTTTCTCGCCACGCATCGCATCGAGGTCGTCGCCTCGCTGCCGTGCTACCTCGAGGAAAACGTCGAGCAACAGCGTGGCAAGGGCAGCTTCGCCGCCAGCATCCGCGGCCTGCAGCGGCTGAACGCGCTCGGTTATGGCGTGGCAGACAGCGGGCTGCAGCTCAACCTCGTCTTCAATCCGCAGGGGCCGACGCTGCCACCACCGCAGGCCGCACTGGCGACGGCTTACCGGGAACAGCTCGGAGAAAGGTTCGGCATCGTCTTCAACCAGCTCTTCACCCTGGCAAACATGCCGATCCAGCGCTTTGGCTCGGTCCTCGTCTCGCGTGGCCAGTTCAACGGCTACATGCAACTGCTGCGTGCCGCCCACCGCGAGGAAAACGTCGCGCACATCATGTGTCGCAATCTGCTCTCGGTCGACTGGCAAGGCTATCTCTATGACTGCGATTTCAACCAGCAACTCGGCCTGCCGATCGGCGGGCGCGGCAGTTTTCGCCTGCACATCAGCGACATCGACGCGGCCTCACTCGAGGGTCACGCAATCCGTGTCGCCGAACACTGCTACGGCTGCACCGCCGGACAGGGGTCGAGTTGTGCTGGCGCCCTCGGCGACGAGCCGGCCCCAGCGCCAACCTGTGGCACCTGAACTGCTGCCAGGTACAACGGCAGGCGCACCGCCCAAGACCGCTCGTACCCCGCGGACAGGAGCACAGGACGATGAGCAACGCCGGTCTGCCGGTCGCCCGGGCGCTGGCAGCAATCACTCCGGCGGTAGCAGCAGGCTTGCCGTCTCCTGCAAGTCCTTTTCCGACAGTACGCCAGCGGCGGCCCTGAGCTGCAGGGTGCTGAGCAGATACTCGTAACGCGCCTGCGCGAGGTCGCGCCTGGCGACAAACATCACGCGTTCGGCGTTGAGCACATCAACGTTGCTCCTGATCCCGCTGCGCATGCCGCGCAGCGTCCCCTCGACGGCCACGACGCTGGCGTCGACGGCCTTCTGATAAGCGGCGACCTTGCTGACACCCGTCTCGACTGCCATGAACTGCCGCCGGACCTCGACCAGAACCTCGTTGACGGCCGCATCCAGCTCGGCCCGGGCGCGCTCGCGGTTGGCGACCGCCTGGTCGGTCAACGCGTTGACCCGGCCGCCGGCAAAGAACGGGATGTTCAGCTGCATGCCAACGGAGTTGATGACGTTCCGCTGGTCGACAGTCGACAGCGTTTCCCCCTGCGTTCGCGATGCGCGCGCAACCAGGTCGAGCTGTGGATAATGGCCGGCGCGATTGCGATCGACCTCGAGGCTGGCGAACTCGAAGGACTTGCGCCGCGCCCGAATCTCCGGGCTGCTCTCCTCCGCCATCGCCGACCACTGGTCGAGACCGACGCCTTGCATCGCGCTCGGGCTGAAGTCCGGACGCAGCGGCCATAGCGGCGCCATCGCCTTGCCAGTCATCGTCTCCAGCTTGAGCATCGCCACCGACAACCGGTCGATGGCATCGGCGCGACCGGCACGGGCGAGCTGCAATCGTGACTCAGCCTCGGCAACCTCGGTCACCGTCCCCTCGCCCCCCCGGCGCCGCCGTTCTGAGGTCTCACGGTCGGCACGGTAGGCGGCGATCTCGGCATCGCTCAGCGCCAGCCTCTCGAGCGAGAACAGTACCTCGAAATAGGCTGCCGCGAGCTTGACGGCGAACTCCGCTTCCTTGCGATCGAAGACGGCGTCGCTGAACGCCGCCTGCACGCCCCCCTGCCGGTAGCGGACGAAACTGTCGTAGTTGAACAACGGCTGCCGCAGGGCAATGGCAGCAGCCTCCTCGCGGTAATCGAGATCCTCGGTCGGGCTGCCTGCCCTGGTGTAGTACGTCCGTTCACCCCGGTTCCTCGAATAGGCGCCAGTCATGCCGATGTTCGGCAGCAATCCGGCGCGGCCGATGGCGATCGCATACTGCCCGGCGTCCCGCTCGTAGCGCGCTGCGCGTAGGGTCGGATCGTTCTGTCGCGCGGCGTAGTACGCATCCATCAGGCCGGCCGCCGACACCGCGGACGCCACCAGTGCCAGCACGCAGCCCGCCAGCCCGGCAGCAGCGCAACTCCTCATCCTCATTCCTCGGTCAGCGCCGTCTTCATGCGATCGACGAGGGGCTTGAAGAGATAGTTCAACATCGTCCGCTCACCGGTCTTGATGAACACCTCGGCGGGCATGCCGGCCTTGATCTCGTAGCTCTTGAGCTTCTTCATCCCGTCCTCGGTGACGACCACCTGACCACGGTAGTACGGCGGCACCCTGCCCTGCGGATCGGTCGTTGCGTCGGCCGCGACCTGCACGAAGTCACCCGGAATCTGTGGCGTCGTGCGCTGGTTGAACGCGGGAAAAGTGATGTCGACCGGCGAGCCGATGCGCACCTTGTCGATCAGCGTCGTCGGAATCTGCACATCGATGCGCAGCGGCTCGTTCTTCGGCACCACGTCCATCAGCGGCGTCCCCGGCGCCAGCACGCCGCCGACGGTATGCACGCTCAGTCCGACGACGATTCCCTCCGCCGGCGCGCGGATATCCGTGTTGGCGAGTTCGAAGGCCAGTCCGGCGAGACGACTGTCAAGCGATGTCACCTCCTTCTGCACCTCGGCGAGGCCGTTCTCGACGTCCTTGTCGTAATCCTGCTGGCGCGCGGTCATCCGCATCCGGACCTCGGCAATGCTCTGTCGTGTTCGCCCGAGATTGCCGATGTCCTCGGAAATTGCACCGCTGAGCTGCGCCAGCAGACGCTCCTGCTCGGACAGGCGGTTGCGCGGGAGATAACCTTCCGCCGCCAAGTCGCGCAAGCCCTTGAGCTCGTCCAGCAGCAGCCTGCTCTGCTCTTCCTTGGCCCGCCGCGTCGCCTCGAGGCCCTGGGCCGACGACTGCAGACCGGCGAGCATGCTGCGCATCGCCCCCAGTTCAGCCTGCAGCGCCGCCTGCCGGGAACGCAACAACTGCGTCTGCACCGCCATCGCACTCGCAGCGCGCGGGTCGTCGCGTGCCTGCAGCAATGCGTCAGGAAAGACGATCTCCGACTTGCCCTGCGCCTCCGCCAGCAGCCTCGACTCGGCCGCCTTGGCGACGAACCATTGGCTCCGCGCCACCTCGTACTGCGAACTCGCCATCGTTGGGTCGAGACGAACGAGTACCTGGCCGCTCTGCACTCCATCCCCGTCCTTGACCAGAATCGCTTCGACCTTTCCCGCACCAAGGTTCTGCACCGTCTTGCGGTTGCCGGTCACGACGACCTGACCACCCGCCGGGACCCCTTGGTCGAGAGGCGCCAGAGCCGCCCACAGCATGAAGCCGCCGAAACCGATGGCGAGAACCAGCCAGCCGAAACGCGACGCCCGACCATGATCGATATCGACCGCAGCCGCCCGCTGCCCGCCGACCTCACCGAACTGCGCGACCTCGCCAACATCGGTGATGTCGGCCTCGGACGCCTTCTTCCGCCCAAACATGCTGATCGACATCCTCCTGATTCTCCCTTCAGGCGCCGACGCGCGGTGTCGCCGGCGTGCTCCCGGCAACCGTCACCGGTGCCGGCCGGGCGGCGGCGCCCGGACGTTCTGCACCGCCCTGGTTCCCCGCGCGCAACGCCGCCAGAACCTGGTCGCGCGGTCCGTGCAGCTTGACCGTCCCTTCATGCATCACCAGAATGCTGTCCGCGACGGCCAGCGTGCTCAGGCGGTGGGTGATGATCACCACCGTGCGCTTCCGGGCCTTGAGGCGCCGCAGCGTTTCCGCCAGCGCCGCTTCCCCCTGGTCATCCAGGTTCGAATTCGGCTCGTCGAGCACGATCAGCGCCGGATCGCCATAGAGCGCCCTGGCCAAACCGATCCGCTGCTTCTGCCCGCCCGAAAGGGCGCTGCCGCCGTCGCCCAGCGGCGTGTCGTAGCCCATTGGCAACAGCAGGACCAGGTCATGGACACCCGCAGCCTGCGCCGCTGCCAGAACCCGTTCCGAGTCGATCTCGCCGAAACGGGCGATGTTCTCGGCAACGGTTCCGTCGAACAGCTCGATGTCCTGCGGCAGATAGCCGAGATGGCGACCCAGCTCGTCCTTGTTCCACTTGAACACCTCGGCGCCATCGAGCCGCACGGAACCGGCCAGCGGCGGCCAGACGCCGACGAGCAGGCGCGCCAGTGTGGACTTCCCGGAAGCACTCGGCCCGATGACCGCGACGACTTCGCCCGCCTGCAGGCTGAAGCTGACATTCTTGAGGATCAGCACCCTGCTGCCGGGAGCCGCGGTCGCCGCATTCTCCACCAGTACGACGCCATCGGGTCGAGGCAACGGCATGCCGGCAACGCGGGCCGGATAGACCTGCAGCAACTCGGCCAGGCGCCCATACGCCGCGCGCGCCGATACCAGCTGCTTCCAGTTGGCGATCAGGACCTCGACCGGAGCCAGCGCACGACCCATGATGATCGAGCCGGCGATCATCATGCCGGGCGTGATCTCGCCCTCGATCGCCAGCAGCGCACCATAACCCAGTGCCAGCGACTGCATCGAAATCCGCACGAAACGGGTGATGGCGTTGAGCACACCCGCACGATCGCTCGCCAGAGCCTGCTGCATCAGGAACTTCTGGTGCAACTTGAACCAGCGACCGCGAATCGCCGGCAGCATTCCCATCGCCTCGATCACTTCGGCGTTGCGCAGATTGTTGTTGGCCTGCGCACTTGCGGCCATCGCCAGCTTCTGCGCCTCGCCCAGGGGCCCCGCCGAAACCCGCTCGTTGACCACCGCCAGGATCACCAGCAGCAGCACCCCGATCAGCGCGAAAATCCCGAGCTGTACGTGCAGCATGAAGATCACCAGAACATAGATCGGCATCCACGGCGCATCGGTCAGGGCAATCAGGCCGGCACCCGTCAGCGTCTGCCGCATCGAGGCAAGGTCGTTCAGCGCCTGTGCCGGATTCTGGCCCGCGTGGCGCAGGTTGCGCTCGAAGGTCGCATCGAAGACGCGGGCATTGATGTCGAGATCGAGGCGCGCGCCGACACGAACCAGCACCATTGACCGGATCCACTCGAGCACCGACATGAGCCCGAACAGGCCGAGCGTGATCAGCGTCAGCATCAGCAGAGTCGTGACGTTGCGGCTGCCGAGCGCGCGGTCGTAGATCTGCAGCATGTAGATCGCCGGCGTCAGCATCAGCAGGTTGACGAAGAAACTGAAGCTGCCGACGGTGATGAACGCCCGGCGAAGCGACAGCAGCACCTCGGCAAGCTCGCTGCGTTGCTGCGCTGGCCTATTCATTGCCGCCATTCCCTGAAGACACGCTGCCTCTCCTTCCCGATCCTGGCCTCAAACCGCCGCCGGCAGTCGGCGCCAGCGACGTGCCGGGCAGGAACCTGCTCTGCGGCGGGGGACAATGATGACCGATGCGCGCGACAAGGACCAGCCTCGCGGCCCTGGGCGTCGCCCAGCGCCCATCCGGTGTCCGTTGCGCCACACCAACTGCATCCCAGCGCGCCTGCACGCGCCATGCGGGGCGACGAGGCGCCGCCCTGGCGAGGCCGATGACGATGGCTGGCGCCCAGCAGCATCATCCGTGAGCGCAGGGCCATCATCGCCAGCAATCGCCCTGACGGAGCCAACTACCGGTCGCGGGAGGAGGCTTTCCCACCGGCCCTGCCGCGTCCGTCAAGCGCCAGCAGCAGCAGGAAGCAGCCGGCGACAAGCGCTGCGATTCCCCCCTGCAGCACCGTCAGCAGTTCGAAGCCTGCGAGATAGTGCTTGCCTGCCAGACGCGTTGCCACGACAACGATGCAGAGCAACAGGCCGCTGCCACCGATGGCACGTCCAACCAAGAGCAGAAGAGCTTCCATGTGCAACCCCCTTTCATCAATGAATGCAGCAGCCGGTCAGCACCGGGCGGACCGCCATCCGACCACGGATGCGGGGCATCCATGTCGCCACGGGAAGCCGCGCGCCGGCAGCGACGCCGATGCGGCGAGGCCGGGAACCGGGCTGCGTGCACGCCGACCGGCTCGCGCGCAGCGCGCCGGCCCGTGCCGGCCTATTCCGGAAGCCCGTTCAGATAATACAGGCTGTCCAGCCGCGCGCCCGGTTTGGCAAGATGACCGAACCAGCGATCGTATATCTCGTAAATCTCACGGCTGCGCGACAGTCGCGCCAGAACCGAGTTCACCGCCAGGCGGAAATCGGCGTCGTTGCGCCGCAGCATCAGCGCATACGGCTCATAGGAAAAGGTCTCGGGGCCGATCGCCCAGTCGGTCTGGCTGCCGGAATCGAGCGCCAGTCCGATCAGCAGCGAGCGATCCGAGGTGTAGGCGTCGGCCTTGCCCTGCAGCAGTGCGGCCAGCCCGTGCTGATGGTCGCCGACCGTGACCACTTCGGCACTGACCCGGTGCTGTGCCAGCGCCGCGACGAGTGTCCGCTCGCTGGTCGTGCCGCCAGCGACGGCGATCTTCCTGCCGCCCAGATCCTCGATGCGCCTGATTCCGGCAGCGCGCCGCGACAAGTAGGAAGCGCCATCGATGAAGGTCGGCAGGCTGAAGTCCACCTCCTGCATGCGTGACAACGATGCCGTCGTGGAACCGCATTCGAGGTCGATCTCGCCCGACTTCAGCTTCGCGATCCGATTCTCCGGAGTCACCGCGACCCAGAGCAACTGCAGTTCCTCGAGACCCAGTTGCCTGGCGACGCCGGCGACCACGCGTATGCACAGGTCCACCGAGTAGCCCCAGGGCTGGTTGTCATTGCCGGTATAGGAGAAGGGAATCGACGAATCGCGGTAGCCGAGCGCGATCGTCCGGCTCGCCCTGATCTTGTCGAGCGTCCCTGCCGCCTGCACCATCGGCGCCAGCGACAACAGCAGGCCAGCCACCAGCCAGCAACACGAGCGATGCAGCCGCATCGGACTCCTCCTGAATGAAGAAAAAAGACCGGCACCCGACGGGTGCTGATTCTCACATGGCGGCCGTGGCCTGGAAATCGCCCTCGTCCAGCCACATGCCATGTGTCGTGGTTCGCTCCACCGTGCCTTGCCTCTCGGCCTGCTCGCGACCATTTCCACAACCTCTCAGCCGGCGGCCTCCCCCCCGCCCGCTACTGCCAGGCAGCGAGGAACTCATGCCAGTGCGCCTTGTCGAGCCGTTGCAGGGCAGCACGAACGCTGGCCTGCTCCTGCTCGTATCCGCTCGCCGCGATCTCGCCGCGCATCAGCCGGAAGCGCAGAGCCACGAGATAGGTGTTGACGGCGTCGGTCTCGCAGTAATCGCGGATCTCGGCGCTGCGCCCCTCCTGCCACGCCTGCCAGACCTTGCCGCCATCCATGCCGAGCTTGCCCGGAAAACCGATCAGCCGTGCCAGCTCGTCGAGCGGGACGGCGGCCCGCGGCTGATAGAGTGCCAACAGGTCCATCAGATCGAGGTGACGCGTGTGATAGCGGCTGATGTAGTTGTTCCACTTGAAGTCGCGACTGTCGGCATGATCACCGTCGCCGAGATCCCAGTAGCGCGGCGCGACCAGCCCGTGGATCAGTCCCCGGTAATGCAGCACCGGCAGGTCGAAGCCGCCGCCGTTCCAGGACAACAGTTGCGGCGTGAACTTCTCCACTCCGTCGAAGAAGCGCTGAATGATCTCCGCCTCGCCCAACTCGGGTGCCGCCAGCGACCAGACCCGGAAATCCCTGCCCAGGCGCAGCGCGCAGGAGATCACCACCACCCGCTGCAGGTGCAACGGCAGGAAGTCGTTGCCGGTCGCCGCCCGCCGTCGCTGGAAGGCGAGTTCGGCGACCTCCTCGTCGGACAGAGTCCGGTCGAGCAGGTGCAGGCGCCGCAGACCCTCGACGTCGGGGACCGTCTCGATGTCAAAGGCGAGGACCGGCTTCATCGACCGCGTTCAGGCCGGGAAGACGCCGGTCGACAGGTAGCGGTCGCCGCGGTCGCAGACGATGCTGACGATGGTTGCATTCTCTACTTCAGCCGCCAGCCGCAGCGCGACGGTCAGCGCGCCGCCCGAAGAGATGCCGGCAAAGATGCCTTCCTCGCGCGCCAGGCGACGCGTCATCTCTTCCGCCGCACCCTGTGACACCGACTCGACGCGATCCACGCGCGTGCGGTCGAAGATTTTCGGCAGGTAGGCTTCCGGCCACTTGCGTATCCCCGGTATCTGCGAACCGTCCTCCGGCTGGCAGCCAACGATGCAGACCGCCTGGTTCTGCTCCTTGAGGTAGCGCGAGACCCCCATGATCGTGCCGGTGGTTCCCATGCTGCTGACGAAATGGGTGATGCCGCCGGCCGTCTGTCGCCAGAGTTCCGGGCCGGTTCCCTCATAGTGCGCCAGTGGATTGTCGGGATTGGCAAACTGATCGAGAATGATGCCTCGCCCCTCCCTCTGCATGCCCTCGGCGATGTCGCGAGCCAGTTCCATGCCACCATCGCGCGGCGTCAGCACCAGCTCGGCGCCAAAGGCACGCATCGTCTGCCGCCGCTCGACGCTCTGGTTCTCGGGCATCACCAGCAGCATCCGGTAGCCGCGAGCGGCGGCCACCATTGCCAGCGCGATGCCGGTGTTGCCGGAGGTCGCCTCGATCAGCGTGTCGCCGGGCCGGATGTCGCCGCGTCGTTCGGCACGGGCGATCATCGACAGCGCCGGGCGATCCTTGACCGATCCGGCCGGATTGTTGCCCTCGAGTTTCGCCAGGATACGGTTGCCCCGCTCCTCGCCGAGCGCGCCCGGCAAACGTTTCAGCAGCACCAGCGGCGTGTTGCCAACCTGGTCCTCGAGGGTTTCAGCCATGTGCATTCAGCCAGTCGACGTAGCGTGGGACGGCCTCACCGACGTCGGCGAAGGGCGCCTGGTAGCCAACCCGGCGCAGCTTCGTCAGATCGGCCTCGGTGAAACTCTGATAGCGGCCCCTGAGATCCGCCGGAAACGGGATGTATTCGATCAATCCCCGCCCGACCAGTTCCGCCAGCGGCAGCGGATCCGCACCGGCAAGCGCCCGGCAGGCATTGACGTTCGCGACCGCCAGCTCGTTGAAGGTCTGTGCGCGACCGGTGCCGACGTTGAAAATCCCTGACTTCTCCGGGTGATCGAGAAAGAAGAGATTGACCCGGACGACGTCGTCAACGAACACGAAGTCGCGCCGCTGCTCGCCATCGGCATGCCCGTCACAACCGGCGAAGAGCCTGACCTTGCCTTCGCTGCGAAACTGGTGGTAGTGGTGGAAGGCTACCGACGCCATTCGCCCCTTGTGCGACTCGCGCGGTCCATAGACGTTGAAATAGCGGAAACCGACCACCTGCGAGCTCAACGAACCATTCACCGTCAGCCTCTGGCGAACGATCTGATCGAAGAGGAATTTCGAATAGCCGTAGACGTTCAGCGGCGCCTCGTGCACCCGCTCCTCGCAGAAGACCCGGCCACCACCGTAGGTCGCCGCGCTCGAGGCATAGAGCAACGGCACCTCCTGGTCGAGGCACCAGTCGAGGATGCCAAGCGAGTAGCGATAGTTGTTCTCCATCATGTAGCGACCGTCGCTCTCCATGGTATCGGAGCATGCGCCCTGGTGCAGGATGGCATCGACGTCGCCGTCGAAATGGCCGGCCAGCAGGCGTTCGAGGAACTCCTGCTTGTCCAGATAATCGGCGATCTCGCAATCGACCAGGTTGCGGAACTTGTCGGCCCGTGTCAGGTTGTCGACGGCGATGACGCGGCGCACACCGCGCTCGTTCAGCGCCTTGACGAGATTCGCGCCGATGAAGCCAGCGGCGCCAGTGACGATGGTGTACATGGGTTCACCTCATTTCAGCGCGGCCGCCAGTTCATCGCCACCGACCACCGCAGTCCCCAGCTTGCCGACGACCAGACCGGCGGCAACATTGGCCGCATGCACCGCTTCCGGCCAGCCCGCGCCGCAGGCGAGCGTCACCGCCAGGGTGGCGATCACCGTGTCACCGGCACCCGAGACGTCGAAGACTTCGCGCGCCACCGCCTTCTCGTGGATCAGCCCGGACTCGTGAAAGAGCGACATTCCCTCTTCACTGCGCGTCACCAGCAACGCCGCCAGCTGCAACTGCTCGCGCAACGCCGCCGCCTTGCGCGCCAGTTCGTCCTCATCGTGCCAGCGACCAACGACGGCGCGCAGCTCGGCGCGGTTCGGCGTCACCACCGTTGCACCGGCATACTTCGAGAAATCGTCACCCTTCGGATCGACGAGCACCTGCTTGCCGGCCGCGTTCGCCAGCCGGATCATCTCGCCGATGTGCGTCAGGCCCCCCTTGCCATAGTCCGAGAGGATCACCGCGTCACAGTCGGCGACGCGGGCGGAAAACTCGACCAGTTTCGCGCGCAGGACCTCGTGCGACGGCCAGGTTTCGAAGTCGATGCGCAGCAGCTGCTGCTGCCGGCCGATGACGCGCAGCTTGACGGTGGTGCTGATCGCCGGATCGACATGCAGGCTGACGTCGATGCCGCTGGTCGCCAGCAGGTGCTGCAGGCTCTGCCCGGCCTCGTCGTCGCCGACGACCGACAGCAGCGAGGCACGCGCGCCCAGCGCCGCGACGTTGCGGGCGACGTTCGCCGCGCCACCCGGCCGCTCCTCGCTGCGGCCGATGCGCACCACCGGCACCGGCGCCTCGGGCGAGATGCGCGCGACATCGCCGAACCAGTAGCGGTCGAGCATGACGTCGCCGACGATCAGCAGGCGCGCCCCCGACAGGTCAGGCAGCCGCATGCACGTCCCGGTCAACCAGAGGCTGTCGGCACGCCAGCCCGGCGCCGCGCGCGGCAGGCACTGAAAATCGCAAGGGAGACTCCTAAGGTGTCAGATCGAACTCTTCGCTGCGCTTCGGAGAATAGGTCTCCCAGCCGCCGCAGGCCGGACAGCGCCAATAGAACTGGCGTGCCTTGAAGCCGCAATTATCGCACCGATAACGCGCCAGACGACGCGTGTACGTCTGCACGATGCCTTTCGCCAGTTCCAGGTCGGGGCGGCTTTCGGCGCTGGCGAGCAGCAGTCTCGCCTCGAGCAGCTTGTCGAAGCCGAGCAGGGTCGGGTTCCGCTTCAACTCGTCACGCACCAGTTCGTAGGCGGCCTCAGCGCCGTCGCCCTCGAGAACGAGCTGGAAGACGACGTCCAGCAGATCGAGCGACGGATAGTGCTCGAGGTAGCCGCGCAGCAGGCGCAGGCCGGCATCGCGCCGGTCGAGCTTGCGGAAGGCGCCGAGCAGGCGCTGCGCCACGAGCGCCAGATACGCCGGATCCTGCTGCTCGATCCGCTGCCAGGACTCGATCGCCGCCTCCCACTGCTCCTCCTGCAACTGCATGTCGCCGCGCAGCAGGCTGGCGCGAACGCACTTGCGGTTGCGTTCGAGCGCCGTCTGCAGATAGCCGGCGGCAAGATCGCGGCGCGAACGGATCATCTCCGCCGCCGCCAGCTCGCAGTAATACTCTGCGATCTCCTTGTGCGACGCGAAATCCGGCAGTTCGGAGGCGATCGCGATCGCCTTCTCCCAGTGCTTCTCGAGCTGGTAGATCTCGAGCAGGTTGCGCTTCGCGTCCTCGCCCAGATCCGAGTCGCGCAGCTTGTCGAAAACGGCCTCGGCGCGATCGAGCAGCCCTGCCTTGAGATAGTCCTGCCCGAGTTCGGCCAGAGCCTGCAACTTCAGCTCCTGCTTCAGGTCCTCGCGCTCGATGAGATTCTGGTGCATGCGGATCGCGCGATCGGTTTCGCCACGCCGGCGAAACAGGCTGCCGAGGGCGAAGTGCAGCTCGATCGTCTGCGGATCCACCTTGACCGCCTCGACGAAAGCCTCGATGGCACGGTCGGGCTGCGCGTTGAGAAGAAAGTTCAGCCCCTGGAAATACGAACGCGGCAGCGCGCGCGACTCGCGCACCAGATGACGGATGTCGATCCGTGCCGCCAGCCAGCCGAGGCCGAAGAACAGCGGAAACAGCAACAACTGCCAGTAGTCGAATTCAATCATTGATCAGGCTTCCAGGCAGAACGCGAATCGCCAGCAGGCTGAGGAACAGCGCGAACCTCCACATCCAGGGCGACGAACTCATCGATCAGCTCCCACAGAAACGGGCGGCGACTCTCGTCGCCGCCCGTCATCTGCCGCGGCCCGGCGAGCCGGGGCAACGCGTCACTCCGGCGCGGCGTCCACGCGCTCGCGCAGTTCCTTGCCGGCCTTGAAATGAGGCACCCATTTCTCGGGCACCTCGACCTTCTCGCCGGACTTCGGGTTGCGGCCGACCCGCGGCGGCCGGTAGTTCAAGGCGAAGCTGCCGAAACCACGAATCTCGATGCGATCGCCCCTGGCCAGGGCCTCTGCCATCGCCTCGAGAATCATCTTCACCGACATGTCCGCATCCTTGGCAACGAGTTGCGGGAAGCGCCGGGCCAGTTCGGCGATCAGATCCGACTTGGTCATCCTCCAGCCTTACTGCGGATTGTTCAGCTTGGCCTTGAGCAGCGCCCCAAGGTTCGTGGTACCCGAACTGGCGCTGCTGTCGGCCGAGAACTTCTGCATCGCCTCGTGCTGTTCGGCCTGCTCGCGCGCCCTGATCGAGAGACTGATCGAGCGGGTCTTGCGGTCGACGTTGATGATCATCGCCTCGATCCGGTCGCCTTCCTTGTACAGCTTGGAAAGGTCGTCGACGCGCTCGCGCGAGGCCTCGGATGCACGCAGGTAGGCTTCGATGTCGCCTTCGAGCATGACCACTGCACCGCGTGCATCGACCGACTTGACAACGCCGCGGGCGATGCTGTTCTTGTCGTGCGTCGCGATGTAGCTGGTGTAGGGATCGCCGTCGAGCTGCTTGATGCCGAGCGAGATGCGCTCCTTGTCGGTATCGATCGCCAGCACCACCGCGTCGACCTCGTCCCCCTTGCGGAAGTTGCGGATCGCCTCTTCGCCAGCAACCGACCACGACAGATCCGACAGATGAACGAGGCCGTCGATGCCACCCGGCAGGCCGATGAAGACGCCGAAGTCGGTGATCGACTTGATCGCCCCGCGCACCCGGTCGCCCTTCTTGTAATTCATCGAGAACTCGTCCCACGGATTGGCGGCGCACTGCTTCATGCCGAGCGAGATGCGGCGGCGATCCTCGTCGATCTCGAGGATCATCACCTCGACCTCGTCGCCGAGCTGGACGACCTTCGACGGGTGGACGTTCTTGTTCGTCCAGTCCATCTCGGAGACGTGCACCAGGCCCTCGATTCCCTGTTCGATCTCGACGAAGGCACCGTAGTCGGTGAGGTTGGTCACCTTGCCGAAAAGGCGGGTCGTCGGCGGGTAACGGCGGGAGATGCCGACCCACGGGTCCTCGCCAAGCTGCTTCAGGCCAAGCGACACCCGGTTCTTCTCCTGGTCGAACTTGAGGATCTTCGCCTGCACTTCATCACCGACCGCCAGCACCTCGGACGGATGGCGGACACGACGCCACGCCAGATCGGTGATGTGCAGCAGGCCGTCGATGCCGCCGAGGTCGACGAAGGCACCATAATCGGTGATGTTCTTGACGACGCCCTTGACGACGCTGCCTTCGCGCAGCGCGGCCAGCAGCGCTTCGCGCTCCTCGCCGACGCTCGCCTCGAGGACGGCGCGCCGCGAAACCACCACGTTGTTGCGCTTGCGGTCGAGCTTGATGACCTTGAACTCGTAGGTCTTGCCTTCGTACGGTGTCGTGTCCTTGACCGGGCGCATGTCGACCAGCGAACCAGGCAGGAAGGCACGAACGCTGTTGGTCATCACCGTCAGCCCGCCCTTGACCTTGCCGGTGATCGTGCCGGTGACCAGGCTGCCATCGTTCAGTGCCTGCTCGAGGGCGTTCCAGGCGGCGACCCGCTTCGCGCGGTCGCGCGACAGCCGGGTCTCGCCGAAACCGTTCTCGAGTTGCTCGATCGCAACCTGGACGAAATCGCCGACCTTGACTTCGAGGACGCCCTGGTCGTTGAGGAATTCTTCAAGATCGATATAGCTCTCGGACTTGAGGCCGGCATTGACGACGACAAAGTTCTGGTCGATGCGCACGACTTCCGCGGTGATGACCTCGCCAGGCCGCATTTCCTGGCGACCAAGGCTCTCTTCGAAAAGTTCGGCAAAGCTTTCTTGCATGGTGGGATTGGCTGACATATGTGTTGAGTGACCTGACCGCAATACTGCGGGGTGAGTTGATGACGATCACCCGCCCTGCGCGTTGCGGCACGCCCCCCGGCGACGGCTGGCGGGACGGCATGCCGACCGGCTCGGCGGGACAAGCCCGTACCGAAGGCCGCTGCTGCGACGCATCTGGCTGGTGACACCTGCTGGCGAACGGCGGCCGCCGTTTCACCCTTTTCCCGGAACCTTGTTGACCCAGTCCAGCACCTGCGCCACCGCTGTTTCGATGGTCAGATCCGTCGTGTCGAGCAATTCAGCATCCGTACTCGGCAGCATCGGTGCCACGCTGCGCTCGCCATCCCTGGCGTCGCGCTCCGCGAGATCCTGCACGAGATCGCGGATATTAGCAGCGATTCCTTTGCCGATCAACTGCTTAAGACGCCTCTCCGCACGCATCGCGAGGCTGGCGGTGAGAAACACCTTGGTCGTCGCATCCGGGAAGACCACCGTGCCCATGTCGCGCCCGTCGGCAACCAGTCCGGGCGGCCGCCGGAAGGCCCGCTGCCGGAACAGGAGCGCGCTGCGCACGGCCGGCAGTGCCGCCACCAGCGACGCCGCGCGCGAGATCTCCTCGCTGCGGATGGCGTCGCCGACCTCCTCGCCGGCAAGGTGGATCGACGTCCCGGAAAACTCGACGGCGAGCGTCGCGGCGATCGCCGCCACCGCCGCCTCATCGTCGCAGCCGGCACCGGCGCGCAGTGCGGCGAAGGCCGTCAGGCGATAGAGAGCGCCCGAATCTAGATAGTGCCAGCCCAGCGCCCGCGCCACGCGCGCGGCGACGGTCCCCTTTCCGGACGCGGAGGTGCCGTCGATGGCGACCACCGGCACCGGCCGCGTCATCGCCGCGAAACGCTCGAAATACTCGGGGAAGGTCTTGCCGACGGTCTGCGGATCGTTGATCCGCAGCGGTGCGCCGCGGGCGGCGAGCGACAGGCACATGGCGATGCGGTGATCGTCGTAGGTATCGATCACCGCCGGCTGCAGAAGCTGATCAGCGGCTGGCGGATGGATGCGAATGAAGTCCTCGCCGCTGTCGACGCGGACGCCGAGCTTGCCGAGCTCGTTCGCCATCGCCGCGATGCGGTCGGTCTCCTTCACCCGCCAACTGGCGATGTTGCCGAGCGTCGTCGGCCCACTGGCGAACAGCGCCACCGTCGCCAGCGTCATCGCGGCGTCGGGAATGTGGTTGCAGTCGATCTCGATGCCGTGCAGCCGGCCATCGGCAGCGCCCGCGAGCGGCGCCGCAGCCTCGATCCAGTTGTCGCCAAGGCTGACCTGTGCGCCCATCGCCGCCAGCGCATCGGCGAAGCGGACGTCGCCCTGGATCGAATCGTTCCCCACCCCCTCGACGCGCACCGGTCCGCCACCGATGGCGCCGAGCGCCAGGAAGTACGACGCCGACGACGCGTCGCCCTCGACGTGCAGCACCCCGGGCGAGCCGTAGACGCTGCCGGCGGCGACGGTGAAGCGTTGCCAGCCGTCGCGCTGCACGGCGACGCCGAAACGCGCCATCGTCGCCAGCGTCATCTCGACGTAGGGCCGCGAGATCAGCTCGCCGACGATCTCGACCGTCGTCTCGACGCCACGCAGCGGCAGCGCCATCAGCAGGCCGCTGAGGAACTGGCTCGAGACATCGCCGCGCAGGCGGACGACGGCAGCGGTCGAGCGCCGCGGCGGCCGGATCAGCAGCGGCGGAAAGCCCTCGCCCTCCAGGTAGTCGATCTCGGCGCCGACCTGCCGCAGGCCAGCGACGAGATCGCCGATCGGCCGCTCGTGCATCCGCGGCACGCCGGCCAGCCGGTAGGTGCCGCCGGCCAGAGCCAGCACCGCCGTCAGCGGCCGGAAGGCGGTGCCGGCATTGCCGAGGAACAGTTCGGCCGCGCGCACCGGCAGCTCACCGGCGACGCCGCTGACGGCGAGCGCAGCATCACCGGCCGGCTCGATGCCGACGCCCAGCGTGCGCAGCGCAGCCAACATGTGCGCGGTGTCGTCCGAGGCCAGCAGATCGCGAATCTCGGTGCGCCCACTGGCCAGTGCCGCCAGCAGCAGGACGCGGTTGGAGATGCTCTTCGACCCCGGCAGGCGCAGCGTGCCGGCGGCCGATCCGAACTGCGGCAGGTCGAGGAAAGCCGCGCTCATCGGCCGCCCCGGCGCTCGCCCCAGTCGCGCCGGGCACGCCGGGCGATGTCGAAGACTTCCTCCAGCCGCGCCCCGTCGGCCGCCTGCAGCGAATCGCGCAGGGCGTCGAGCTGCTCCCGGTAGCGGTCGAGTTCCTCGAGCAGCGCCAGCCGGTTGGCGAGACAGATGTCGCGCCACATCTCGGGATGGCTGGCGGCAATCCGCGTGAAGTCGCGAAAACCGCTGGCAGCGAAATCGAACAGCAACTCGTGGTTGTCGCGCCCTGCCAGTTCATGTACCAGCGCGAACGACAGCAGGTGCGGCAGGTGGCTGACGGCAGCGAAGATGCGGTCGTGCTCGGCGGCACCCAGTTCGCGGATGATCGCGCCGCAGGCCTCCCAGGCGCTGCGGACGCAGGCGACGCTGATGGCATCGTTCTCCGGCAGCGGCGTCAGTACGACCTGGCGGTTGCGGTAGAGGTCGGCGCGCGCCGCCGCCGCGCCACTGTTCTCGGCGCCGGCGATCGGATGCGCCGGCACGAACTGGCCGATGCGCTCGCCGAAATGCTCGCGCGCCGCCACCACCACGTCCTCCTTGGTACTGCCGGCGTCGCTGACGACCGTGCGCGGACCGAGACAGGGAGCGATGCGCGCCATGATCTCGCCGCTCATGCCGACCGGCGCGGCGATCAGCACCAGATCAGCGGCGTAGACTTCCTGCCCGATGTTGAAGCCGACGCGATCGAGAATACCGAGTCGCAACGCCTGGTTCAGGGAGCCGAGCGTGCGCCCGAAGCCGACCACCTCGCCGACCTGCCCGGCTGCCTTCAGCGCCAGCGCGAACGAACCGCCGATCAGCCCGACGCCGAAGACCACCACCCGCTCGAGCAGCACCGCTCCGCTCATCGCCGTTCCCCGCGACCGGGCTTCACAGCGCTGCCTCGAGCGCGGCCAGGAAGCGCGCGTTCTCGCTCTCGCTGCCGATCGTCACGCGCAGCCAGTCGGGCAGGCCGTAGGCGGCGATCGGCCGCACGATCACCCCCTGCCGCAGCAGTTTCTGGTTCGTCCGCACCGCGTCGGCGAGGCGGAAGGTGACGAAGTTGCCGTGCGACGGGATGTGCGTCAGGCCGAGCCGTTTCAGGCCGGCGACGATCTGTTCCATGCCCGCCCGGTTGAGCGCGTAGCTCTCCGCGACGAAGCGGTGATCGTCGAGCGCCGCCACCGCCGCCGCCAGCGCCAGGTTGTTGCAGTTGAACGGCTGCCGCACGCGATTCATCAGGTCGGCGATTTCCGCCGAGGTCAGCGCGTAGCCGATGCGCAACCCGGCAAGGCCATGGATTTTCGAGAAGGTGCGGGTGATCACCAGGTTCGGCAGGTCGGCCAGCCAGGCCGTCGTATCGACCCGTTCGGCCGGTGGCAGGTACTCGTTGTACGCCTCGTCGAGCACCACCACCACTTCGCGCGGCAGCGAAACGAGGAAATCCCGCAGCGCTGGCGCCGGCAGGAAGGTGCCGGTCGGGTTGTTCGGGTTGGCGATCCACAGCACCCGCGTGTCCGGCCGCACCGCCGCCCGCATCGCTGCCGGATCATGCCCGTAGTCGCGCGCCGCGACGGCGATCGGTTCCGCCCCGGCGGCCAGCGTCGCCAGCGGATAGACGGCGAAGGCGTACTGTGCGAAGACCGCCGACCGTCCCGGCGCGAGAAAGACCCTCGCGACGAGGTCGAGGACGTCGTTGGAACCGTTGCCGAGGACGATCTGCTCGACGCCGAGCCCGCTGCGCGCCGACAGCGCCTGCAGCAGCGCGAACTGGTCCGGATAGCGCGCCAGGTCGTCGACCGCCGCCAGCATCGCCGCGCGCGCCTTCGGGCTCATGCCGAGCGGATTCTCGTTCGATGCCAGCTTGACGATCTGCGTCACTGCCAACCCCATCTCGCGCGCCAGCTCGGTGATCGGCTTGCCCGGCTGGTAGGGCGAGATCGCCCGCACGTAGGGTAGAGACTGCTCGCTGAGTGCCATTGTCGGTCCTCACGTAAAGTCGCCGGCACCGCCGGCCAGCGACGGCGGTACGGGCGCGGATCAGGCCGCCGGTCAGTAGGCGGCCATCGGGTACGAACCCAGAAGCTTCAGGTATGGCGCCCGCCGCGCCAGCTCGGCGAGCGCGCGGCGCAGCGGCTCGTCGTCGCGGTGACCATCGACATCGACGAAGAAGACGTACTCCCACAGCGTGTGCCGCGCCGGGCGCGATTCCAGCCGCGTCATCGACACGCCGGCATCCGAAAACGGCGCCAGCAGGCGGCTGAGGGCGCCGGTCTGGTTCTGCGCCGACATGATCAGCGAGGTCTTGTCGCGTCCAGAAGGGCCGGCATCGTGCCGCCCGAGGACGGCAAAGCGGGTGGTGTTGTTCGGCTCGTCCTCGATGTTGCTCGCCAGCTCGGGCAAGTGGTAGCGCTCGGCCGCCGCCTGGCCGGCGATCGCCGCCGCACCGGCTTCCGCCGCCGCCAGTTGTGCCGCCTGCGCGTTGCTGCCGACCGGCACCCGCTGCGCCAGCGGCAGCGAGCGGTTGAGCCACTCGTGGCACTGCGCCAGCGACTGCGCGTGCGAGTACACCCGGTGCACGCCGGCGAGCGCCGTCTCGTTCGACAGCAGGTGCTGGTGGATGCGCAGGACGACCTCGCCGCAGATCTTCAGCGGCGTCGTCAGCAGCAGGTCGAGCGTCCGCCCGACCGCACCCTCGGTCGAGTTCTCGATCGGCACCACAGCGTAATCGGCGTGCAGCGCCTCGACCTCGCGGAAGACGTCGTCGATCGAAGCCTGCGGCAGCAGGCGCGCCGCATGGCCGAAATGCTTCACCGCCGCGCTCTCCGAGAAGGTGCCGAGCGGCCCGAGGAAAGCAATGCCGAGCGGCTGCTCGAGCGACAGGCAGGCCGACATCACCTCGCGGAAGAACCAGGTCAGGCTCTCGTTCGACAGCGGCCCCGGGTTCATCCCCTGGATCCGCTGCAGCACCTGCGCCTCACGTTCCGGGCGGTAGATGAACCCCGCCTCGCCATGCCGCGCCTTGATCTCGCCGACCTGCTGCGCCAGCCGCGCGCGCTGGTTGAGCAACGCCAGCAGGTCGTTGTCGACCTCGTCGATCTGCCGCCGGACGATCGCCAGCTCGCGTTGCAGATCGTCGCTCATGACGTCGCCAGCGGAAGCCACCGCCACGACGTCGCCGGCGGGGTCATCATTCGGCCGCCGCCGCGTCCGCCGCCGGGGCGTCGGGCGCCGTCGGCTCGGCTGCCGGCTCGTTCGCCACGCCCTCGTCCTCGCTCTCGACTACCTTCTCGAGCCCGGCGAGCTTCTCGCCGGCGTCGAGCGCGATCAAGGTCACCCCCTGCGTCGCCCGCCCGAGTTCGCGGATCTCGCGCACGCGCGTGCGGATCAGCACGCCGCCGGTGGTGATCAGCATGATCTCGTCGTCGTCGCGAACGAGACGGGCGGCGACGACACGGCCATTGCGCTCGCTGGCGGCGATCGCGATCACCCCCTGCGTGCCGCGGCCCGAATGGCGGAAATCGGCGAGCGCCGTGCGCTTGCCGTAACCGTTCTCGGTCGCCACCAGCACCGTCTGCTGCTCGTTGTCGGCGACCAGCAGCGACAGCACCTGCTGCTGCTCGCCAAGCTTCATGCCGCGGACGCCGCGCGCCGTGCGTCCCATCGGCCGCACGTCCTCCTCGTCGAACCACACCGCCTTGCCGACGTCGGACACCAGCACGACGTCCTGCCTGCCGTTGGTGATCTCGGCGCCGATCAGGAAATCGTCGGCATCGAGCGCGACGGCGATGATGCCGCTGCGGCGCGGGTTCGAGAAGTCCGACAGCGGCGTCTTCTTCACCGTCCCCTGCGCCGTGCACATGAAGATGAAGCGGTCGTCGGTGAACTCCTTGACCGGCAGGATGGCACTGATCTTCTCGCCCTCCTCGAAGGGAAAGAGGTTGACGATCGGCTTGCCGCGGCTGGTGCGCGTCCCCTGTGGCACCTCGTAGACCTTCAGCCAGTAGACGCGGCCACGGTTGGTGAAGCAGAGGATGAAATCGTGCGTATTGGCGACGAACAGGTGATCGATGAAATCGTCGGTCTTCATCGCCGCCGCCTGCTTGCCGCGGCCACCGCGGCGCTGTGCGCGGTAATCGGCGAGCGGCTGCGACTTGATGTAGCCAGTGTGCGACAGCGTCACGACCATGTCGACCGGCGTGATGAAGTCCTCGATCCCCAGGTCCTGCGTGCTGATGACGATCTCCGACCGCCGCTTGTCGCCGAACTGGGCGCGGATCGCCGTCAGCTCGTCGCGGATCATCTCGGTGATCCGTTCCGGCCGCGCCAGGATGTCCATCAGGTCGGCGATCCGTTCGAGCAGCTCGGCGTAGTCGCCGACGATCCTGTCGCGCTCGAGGCCGGTCAGCCGCTGCAGCCGCAGTTCGAGGATCGCCTGTGCCTGCGCCTCCGACAGCAGGTAGCCGCTCTGCGACAGGCCGTACTCGATCCCGAGTCCCTCCGGCCGCGTCGCGTCGAGTGCCGCCCGCGCGAGCATCTCGGCCACCGTCGGCGAGTGCCAGAGGCGGCCCATCAGCCCGCGGCGCGCGTCGGCCGGGGTCGGCGAGGCCTTGATCAGCGCGATGATCTCGTCCACGTTGTCGAGCGCCACCGCCAGCCCTTCCTGGATGTGCGCCCGCTCGCGCGCCTTGCGCAGCTCGAAGACGCTGCGCCGCGTCAGCACCTCGCGCCGGTGCCAGAGGAAGCACTCGAGCATCTGCTTCAGGTTCAGCAGGCGCGGCTGGCCATCGACCAGCGCCACCATGTTCATGCCGAAGGTGTCCTGCAACTGCGTCTGCTTGTACAGGCAGTTGAGCACCACCTCCGCCACCTCGCCGCGCTTGAGCTCGATCACCACGCGCATGCCGGACTTGTCGGACTCGTCGCGCAGGTCGGAGATGCCCTCGATGCGCTTCTCGTTGACCAGCTCGCCGATTTTCTCGAGCAGGGTGCGCTTGTTCACCTGGTACGGCAGCTCGTCGACGATGATCGCCTGCCGGTTGCCGCGGTCGATGTCCTCGAAATGCACCTTGGCGCGCATGACGACGCGGCCGCGACCGGTGCGGTAGCCCTCGCGCACGCCGGCGACGCCGTAGATGATGCCGGCGGTCGGAAAATCGGGCGCCGGCAGCAGGTCGATCAGCTCGTCAATCGTCACCGCCGCGTTGTCGAGCACCGCCAGGCAGGCATCGACCACCTCGCCGAGGTTGTGCGGCGGGATGTTCGTCGCCATGCCGACGGCAATGCCCGACGAACCGTTGATCAGCAGGTTCGGGATGCGCGCCGGCAGGACCAGCGGTTCCTCCTCGGCGCCGTCGTAGTTCGGCCCGAAATCGACCGTCTCCTTGTCGATGTCGGCCAGCAGTTCGTGGCCGATGCGCGCCATGCGCACCTCGGTGTAGCGCATCGCCGCCGCGTTGTCGCCGTCGACCGAGCCGAAGTTGCCCTGCCCGTCGACCAGCATGTAGCGCAGCGAGAAGTCCTGCGCCATGCGCACGATGGTGTTGTACACCGCCGTGTCGCCGTGCGGATGGTACTTGCCGATGACGTCGCCGACGACGCGCGCCGACTTCTTGTACGGCTTGTTCCAGTCGTTCGACAGCTCGTGCATGGCGAACAGCACGCGCCGGTGCACCGGCTTCAGGCCATCGCGCGCGTCGGGCAGCGCCCGCCCGACGATGACGCTCATGGCGTAGTCGAGATACGAGCGGCGCATCTCGTCTTCGAGACTGATCGGCAGGGTTTCCTTGGCGAAGGCTTCCATCTTCTTTCCGCTGGCGACGCGACTGCAGGGCCCATGTCGTCGTCTTGTTCGAGCCCGGGATTCTATCACGCCGACGGTCGCGCGCGCCGCGCGCGCTGCGGCTGACGGGGGTTCGGCGGTGGCGATCGGCGGGTGTCAGGACGAACGCTGAGGGGGTTTCATGGCCGGCAGTGAGACGAAAGCGCCACGGCGGCCAATGCCAGCCCGAGCCGCCGGTCGGCGGGCGAACCGACTCGCCGACGGCTCTATCGAACCGGTATCGCTGGCAGGGCGATGATCATCGATCAATTCCGCCGACGAGGTGTCTTTTCGACACCGAGATGTTCGATCACTACCGGCGGACGGTCGGGGAACTGCGCCACGAGATCCAGCCTGCCGCCCATACCCTCAACGTAGTGCCGCAGGGTGGACAGCAGCATGTCACTGCGCTTTTCCAGCCGGGAGATCGTGTCCTGGCCAACGCCAAGTGCCGCCGCCAGCTCCGCCTGGGTCTGTTCGGCCGCGATGCGCAGATCCTTGAGCGTACGCAGTTCCAGCGCGCGCTTCTCGACACGCGCCCGCCGTTCTGCAGGCAGTGCGACCATCACGTCATCGAGTCTTCTTGCCATGTCTGGAGTCCTTCGCTTTGGTAGTGGTGAGCGAGGCAAGATGATCGCCGTACCGATCATCGGCCACCGCAATCAGGTGCCGGTAAAAGCGCCGCTGGTCGGCGCCGCCCTTGTCGCCCCCGACCAGCAGGATCGCCTGGCGGCGGGGATCGAAGGCGAACGCCACGCGCCAGACCGCACCCTGCCAGGCAAATCGCAGTTCCTTCATGTTCGCGTAGCGCGAGCCTTTCAGCGCATCCACCGTCGGACGGCCCAAGTTAGGCCCGAACTCCGCCAACAGCTTGGCGTGCGCCAGCAGTTCGTCCTGCCATGATTCGTCCAGGGCCATGAACTCGGCTTCGAAGTCATCGTGCAGGAGAACTGGCCAAGTCATGAACGGATTATGTTCTGCGATCCATATGTCGTCAAGAGCCTGCCCAGCCCCGTGAGCGCCACGCCGGCAATGCCGGCCTCAGCCCAGGGCGGTTCGTGGAGCGCCACGCAGGATCCCGCTCCGACGCCACCGATGCCGATCACGAAGGCAAAGAACTGCCCCACGAAGCGCTCGACAAGGATGAACGAGTTGATTCGCCGATCCTCACGGCGCCGATGCTCGGCTTGGATCTGCGTTTGCTGGATCACCCAATCGACGGCCTCCGGCTGGAACTGGTGTCGGCGTTCAAGCCGCGCGACCGGGATGATCGGGCTATCCGTCTCGTGCTGAGCAACCGTCACCTGGCCGCCATGGCGACGGCCAAGCCTTGCGCTCGTCGACCGGCTGCTCATGGGTTTTCGTCACCCGGTTCAAATCAGCGGCGAAGCGCGGCGGCGTCCTCCACAAACGCGCTCCGCGGCCGGATGTCGGCGTCCATCTGGTTGAGGAGCAGAACGTGACGCGCCCCCGCCAACACATTCTTCAGATGTTCCATGGCGATCCTCCTCTGGCTCGGCGCCGTGGGCCCGACCGTTCCCCCGATCCAGCCCGTCGATCATGGACCAGGCGCAGCACGACGGGCGGAACTGTGTCGAAGGTCCCGCCGCCGCTCCGCCAGCCGCAAGATTTTCTACGAAGCGTGCCGCGAACGGCCGTATCCGGCGGTGGCGCGCCACCTGTAATGCGACGCGATGGAGGACGAACGGAAATGCGGCGTCCGTTCAACCGTAGGGCGCAAGCCACACGGGGATGGTGGGACTGCCGGCCACCTCTCCATCAGCGAATCGGCAGCGCCTGCGGTCTGCGAGCACCTGCAGGTCGATCTCCCTGCCACCAAGCCTTCCCCGAAGGGCAGGATGCGGCCCCGCGGCCGCCAATGGTGCGCAGCGCGGGCTGCGGGCTGCGAAGTGGCGGATGAGGCGGGCGATCTCGGCTTCGAGGCCGGTGTCCATGGTGGTGATCTGGATCACGGCGGCGACGCCTTCTTGCGCAGGAACTCGGGAATGTCGTAGTGCGCGGCCGGGTGGTCGACGCGCGGGCGTTCTTCGAACTGGATGCCCTGATCGCCGGGGTAGGGTTCGCGGTGGCCGCGGGTGGCCCACCAGATGGCGTCCGGGATGCCTTCCGGGAAGGCAGCGCAGCGCCGGCCAGGCGGCTGCACATGGCGGCAGTGGCGGCAGGTGGCCGAGGTGGATTCGGTGCTCTCGGTGCCGTCGAGACGGTCTGGGATGGGCGCGCTGGTCATCGGTCTCTCCGTGCGCTGCGCGAGTAGCCGATGGTAACGCGCTCATCGATCCCGGTCCAGATCAGGTGCTCGATCAGCACAACGGCCTGGTCCGGGGCAATGCGGCCAGCGGCCAGCGCGGCGTTGTGCCTGCGCAAGTCGATGCGCCTTCAACGAAGCCTGCCCCGAAGGGCAGGATGCGGCATGTCGAGCGGCCTGGTGTCCATCTCGACCGCGACCCTTCAACGAAGCCTGCCCCGAAGGGCGGGATGCGGCTCACATGCCACCGCAAGTCCATTATCTTCAGGCACCTTCAACGAAGCCTGCCCCGAAGGGCAGGATGCGGCGGCAATTCCTCCGTTGCGACGTTGGGCGACATCGCAACCTTCAACGAAGCCTGCCCCGAAGGGCAGGATGCGGCATCGGCGCGGTGTTGGTCATCGCGCTGATCGCGACGCTTCAACGAAGCCTGCCCCGAAGGGCAGGATGCGGCTGCGCGTTTTCTGGATCGTTGGCGAGAACCTTGACGCTTCAACGAAGCCTGCCCCGAAGGGCAGGATGCGGCTCCTCTGCGGCAGCCGTTTGATTCTGCAACCCATTCCCCGCAGCGTGCGCGAACCTGGCCGAGCCACGCAGTCCACCGTGCCTGCCGGCACTCATTCTCCGCCTCAAACGATCAATATTCCACGGGTTGCGCCGCGCGCGGACCTGGCGGGATCTCGCCGGTCGCCGGCGGTTCGCGCAACCAGCGGTGCCGCCCAGCCGAGCACACCGCCGTAGTCGCTGCTGCCGATTCGCTCGCAGCGCCATTGGCGAACCCCCAGCGCCCTCGCCTCGCGCACGTCGAGTTCGCCCGCGCCGAGGATCAGCGCGCGCAGGCCGTCGGCGCCGAGCCATTCGGCGCACGTCGGGTAGACCCAGTGGCGGCGGTCCATGCCGACCGTTCGACCGTTGACCAGCGGCCAGAACGGCAGTGACTCCCAGGCCAGCCAATAGGCGCCGAGGACACCAAACTTGGGCGCCGCAGTCACCGCCTTCGCCGATGCAGCGGCATCGATCCGCGCCGCCGCATCCCAGCCCCAGGCCTGCAGCCCCTTGTCCTCGTAGCGCCAGGGGCCGAGCAGGGCCTCCGCCAGCTTGCCGCGAACGTCGTGCCGCTGCAGCGCGGCGATGACTTCGCGCGCATTGCTGATGAACAGATGCTTTCCACCGAGCAGCCGCAGACCGGTCGGCCGCAGTCCTGCCGCCGTCTCGGCAGCGTAGGCCAGCAGCCACTCGCCCGGCATCCGCTTCGCCAACTGCCGGTAGTGTTCGGCGCCGTCGATCTGCCGCGGGTCGTCGATGAGACCGAGTTCCGGCGACTGCGGGCGATCGGGCAGGCGCGCGGCGAGCGAGTCGATGACGTCTGCGTGCCACTCCAGCTCGGGATGTGGTCCTGTCCAGCGCAGCCTGGCGCCAGGCAGCAGCCGCAGGGCGCCATAGGCAGCCATCACCGCGACCGGGTTGTTGGCGCGCAGGGCGCTCAGTTCCATGCCTGCTCCTCGGCGCTCACCGCCCAGTCGGCAAGCCGCAGCAGCGCTTCGAGATAGGCGAGTCCCCAGGCGCCGTAGCTGCGCTGCAGCTCGCCGGTTTCCTCGGCCCAGTCGCCGAGTCGCCGCCAGAGGCCGATGTCCGGCGCCGCCGGCAGCAACGGCCGCCCATGGCCGTGGTGCGTGCCGACCAAGTGACGCACCAGCGGGTCCTTCTGGTGCACGGCCGATGCCATCTCGTGCCGCCAGCCGCGCGGCAGCGTCAGCCAGCGGCTGTCGCTGCCGGGGCCCTTGGCCAGCAGCAGCGAACCGTCGCCACCCACCATCGCCTGCCAGCGGCGATCCTGCTTGCCGGTGTCGTGGCCCGCGCCGGCGCGGCGCAGGGCGTCGACCAGCTCATCGGCGAGCCCGCTGCCGGCGGCGAGCGCGGCGGCGCGCGTGCTCACCGCCTGCTGGTGTTGCGCCAGCGGGACCGCGCGCATGCCGCTCTCACTGCTCCATTCGGACGCGCGCAGGACGACGCAGCCGCCCGGGTAGGCCAGGACGCGACCCGGTTCGCCATCGAGGACGCCGCTGCGGCGTGCCAGCTCCCGCCAGTCGGCATCGGTCGCGTCGTCGTCCGCGAGCAGCGCGCCGATCTCGCCGGCCAGTTCGGGATGCACCTGCGGATGCAGGCGGACGCGCCGCACCGTATCGCCGACATCGCTGACCATCGCCTGCGAGGTCGGCGCCCAGCCATAGGCGTCGCAGCCACCGGCGTCCGCCGGCAGCACCAGGGTATCGCCGGCCCGCGCCTCATCGCTGGCGATCAGCGCCGCTTCCTCGCCGTCCCAGCGCATGCATTGCTGCCGGTGCAGGTGCTCGCGTCCGACCGGCTCGCCGCCTTCGACATCGGCGACCGCCGCGCTCCAGCGCCGGAAGGCATGCAGCGCCACCGCCAACAGTTCGTGCTCTGCCGGCGGAGCGGCAAGCACCGCATCCGGCGACCAGTCGGCCCGCCAGCACAGATGGACGTCGGCCGGCCCGCTGCGCCAGCCGTGCAGCCAGGGAGCGACGTCGATCCCGTGGCGGACCGAGGTTTGCGCCAGCAGGTTCACGTGCGCCGGCAACAGCAACGGCGCCACCGGCCGGTCCTCTGCCGGTGGCGGCCGTTCCGCCAGCGTGCGGTCCATGGCGCCAATGCCGAAATCGACCGTCGCCGGTTTGCCGCTGGCGACCCGATTCAACCATTTCCACGCCCGCTCGATTTCCTCGCCGTAGACCGGATCGGACTTGCCCGGCGGCTCCCGATGGACGACCACCGCGGGCGCACTCGCCAGTTCGCCAAGGCGGTTGAGGCGCCCGCAGCGCTGTCGCAGCGCCGACAGCGATGCACACTCGCTGACGAGGGCATCCATGTCGAGGTCGGCGCCGACCTCGATCGTCTGCGTCGCGACGACGAACAGCGGCGCCCGCCGACTGCGGCTGCCGACCGCCATCCGCGGCAGGTACGCGGCGCTCAGTCGCGCCCGGTCGTATGGCCGGATGCGGCCGGTCAGGAGAACCGCTTCGCCATCGCCGGAGAGATGAGCGAACACCGCCCGCGCATGGTCGACCTGGTTGCAGACGACGGCCACCACCGCCGCGCCCTCTCGCCGCAGGCGCCGGGCTTCGGCGGCCAGTGCGTGCGCGAGGTCGGTCTCGGACGGCAGATGGCGCAGCACGGCCGGTTTGGCGGCGCTGAGCCGGCGTGCCAGCAACGGATGCTGCCAGTCGGCGTCGCTCAGGCCGTGGACTCGCGCTCCGCTCCACGTGGCCGACATCGGCAGCACACGCCACGGCAGCGCTACGGCGCTACCGCGCTGGCCGGCGACGCTGGCCAGCGTCTGCAGCAACGGCTGCACGATATGAACCTCATCGACGACGAAGAGCGCATCGTTGCCGAGCAACCCGGCGTGCATCGGCGCCGCCCGCGGGCTGATGCCGTAACCGCTGAAGAGCAGTCTCGAGCCTGCCTGATCGACGGTGGAGACGATGATGGCCGGTCGCAGCGGATCCGCGAGCCAGCTTTCGTCGATGCTCAGGCCGCCGCGCATGGTGATGACCGCCGGCCGCTGCTCGATGGCGAGACTATCGGCGAGCGCACGGGCGTAGTCGCTGACGCCGTCGACCACCAGACGGCGGTCGATGACATAGACCAGCCGCCTGGGGACCGCCAGTCCATGCAGGCGCGCCCACAACCAGACGTCGATCACCGCCGTCTTGCCGCTGCCGGTCGGCGGATCGAGCGCATCGGGCCAGTCGCGGGCGGCGATGCGCGCGGCCAGCGCCGCCCGCCACGGAAACGGCGAGTAGCCGTGCCGTTCTGCATACCAGGCGGAGAAATCGGGCGGCATCACGCCGGCACACCCCGGTCGTCGGCCGGGCGCAGCAAGCCCATGCCGAAGTGGCGCTCCTTGCCGACGAGCATCGGCCCGGCGACCCGCCGCGCGAATTTCAGCGCGACGTGCGTCCAGCGCCCGCGGCCGCGAGGACTGAATTCGTGCGCCGCCGCGACGCCGCGGAAGATCGACCGCTGTCCGACGGCGACGTCCAGCGGACGCGGGTAACCGGCGAGTTCGAGCGAGTCGGCGACGAGGTCTTCGACGCTCTCGCCGCGCTTCGGATGCCGGTCGAGAACGACCGGCGTCACCGACCCCCAGGTGCGTGCCGGCCGCGACCAGGTCGCGCGCGCCAGTCCCTGCGGCAGCTGCTGCCGCGCCGCGACGACGGACAGGTCGATAGCCAGGTGCCCGACGCGCACTTGCTGCACCTGCAGCAGCGGCAACAGACAATCGGCGCGCGCATCGGCGTCGATCGCGCGCGGCAGCCACAGGCCGAGGCCGAGCACGTGACCGCGGGCGTGCGCGTGGCCGACGTCGGGGATGACGGCCCAGGCGGCGTGATCGCCGCCGTGGCCGTGCAGCAGGGGCGAAGCCGCGTCCCCCGCGCGGCTGAGGACGGCGGCGCGCAAGGCGGCTGCCCACTGCGCCGCGCGCCGGCTGTCGAGCAGCCGCTGCGGGCGCAGGGCGAGCAATTCACCCCACGGTGACGGCGCCACCCGGTCGACCACGTCGGTATAGCCCACCATGTCGGCGATGCCGGCGCGCCGTCCGGCGGCGAAGGCGGCATCGAGCTCGGCCAGCCGACCTGCCTGCGGCACGCGCAGCAGCGACTCGCCGGCCGGCGACGGCAGGAAACGATGCGGCAGCTCGGGAACCTGCTCTGCCAGTGAGACAACGACAGGAGTCTTCGCCCGCCCGAGATGGCTGACTCCGGCAGCGATGGCCGCCACAGCGGGCTGCAGCGTGTCCGGCACGTCGCGCCAGATCAGGTAGACCGGATCGCTGATGCCGACTCGCACCGGATCGTGCTTGAGAACGTTGGTGCGCTTCCACGGCTGGCCGGTCGGTCGCTCCAGCCATGTCGCCGGCGGGTAGACCGAACCCGAGACGGCCGCTTCGGCAGCGGCAAAGACCAGTTCCGGCGCCGCCCCCTCGAGCGCCCGCAGCGGCTCCGGACTGATGCCGGAACCGTAGGCGGCAGCAACCAGCGCCTGGAACAGCCGATCGGGGTGCGGCGGCCACTCCGATTGGCGATGTGCCGTCGGGTCGGCCGCGTGGTATACGCCATTGAGGAAGTCGATGCGCAGAACGAGCATCAGTGGCTCCGCGCGACGAGTTGCTCCAGATTGTCGTCGGCCTTGAACAGCAAGGGCTCGGCCAGCGGGATGTCGGCGAGCGCCCGGCGCAGCGCGTCGCGGGCGTCCGCCAGGCTGACCTGCAGCGGCTCGGCACGGCCACTGCCACGGATCGCCCAGGGGATGGTCTCGGCCACCAGTTCGCAGTCACGCCGCAGGTCGAGGCCATCGTCGATCACCGCGGCAATGCCGTAGAGACCCATCAGCGCCAGCGCCGTGCGCGCGGCGACATCATGCCCGGCGTCGCCACCGAAATGGTAGCGCCGCAGGCGCGACAGACTGAGGGCGCCGGCAAGCCGGATATCCTCGACCAGGACGCCTTTCGTCGCGAGCGACGGGGCAATGTTGCCGTGATTGATTTCCGACGGCCGCAGCGCACCCTTCGGTGGCTTCTCTCCCTCGCCGACCAGACGGTACGAATCGCCATCGGAAATGACGGGACCGGCATCGAGGGTGATGCCCAGCGGATCGATGCGGCCGCCAGCGCGCTGGATCGGCAGCGCATTGCTGCCGTAGATCTCGACGCTGACCGCCGCCGGCCAGCGTCGCTCGTTGCCGCTGCTGCCGTGCAGCCCGGTCGAGTCCCAACCGCCGAACAGCAGGACCGCCGGGTCATGACGCAACAGCGCCGATGCATCCGCCGGCGAGGCGGCGATGATCGCCCGCCCGACGTCCGTCTTGCGAAACGATTGCCCGGCCAGCGACGAGTCGCGCAGGATCGCGTCGTAAGCGCGGTGCGGCAGCTGCAGCGTGGACAGGCTCCTGCCGGCCACCTGCACGCGCAGCGGAGCGGATGCGGCATGGTACTCCAGGATTGGCGGCCGCCGCGGCGGCGGCAGGGATAGAGCGGCGAGCAGTCGGGCTGCGAAAAAGGCAGCCCAGGCGTCCTGCGCGAGCGATCGAGCACGCAGCCGCAGTAGCGCCGCTGCCCTCCTGCGGTGGCGCAGCGCCGCGCCCGGCAGGGCCAGCGGCAAGCTGCCGGTAGCGAGTCGCGAACGGCAATGGCCCGGGCTGGCTGCCGCCGCCACCGAGCGTCGATCGGCAGCCGCGGCGCACATCGCTCGACGGGCGCCGTGGGCAAGCTCGGAGGCACCAGTGCCATACCCGGATCGTCGCAGCGCGCGCCAGGCCGAACCGGCATCCTGCGCAGGCGCCGCAGCCGACTGCCTGCCGCCCGTGGCGGCCGCAGGCGACGCGCGGCCGACCGTCAGCCGCCGCTGCCTTCCTCCGCCCTGCGCCGGCGGCTGAAACGGACACTGACGACATCCTGCAGCGCGTAGAGACCAGCGCCCTTGCCGAAAACCCTGGCCGGCGCGTAGCGTTCGAGCGCGGCGCGCCGGGCGGCGTCAAGGGGTCCGCCGGGGTCGGCTCGGCCTGATCGAGAACATGCCCTGCGTCCGGTCGATCCGGGCCGGCGTCCTGCGGATCGTCCGGCCGAGGATTTCGCACAGCAACCGGGCGATGCCGGGAAGGCTCGCGGCATCGTAGGCGACGATGCCCCAGCGTTCGCGGCGGTGGCTCATCCACGCCTGCTTGTACGGGTCGTCGCCGATCAGGTAGTCCACCTCGGCCACGCGATCCACGTCGATGACCTGCTCCATCAGGTGGGCGGTCAGCAGCGTGCCCGGCGCGTGTATGGCCTGCGCCTCGTCGTAGGCCATCTTGTAGATGCTGGCCTTGCCGCCGCTGACGATCCACAACTGGGCGGCGATCGCCCTGCCGCCGATGCGCGCGATGCCGAGACGCAACTTGCCGCTGCCGGCGAGCCAACGCAGCAAGCCGGGAATGAATGCGGCGTAGGGTTCGGCTCTCTTCCAGCGCTGGCGGTACAGGGCGTTGAACTCGGCAGTGGCCGATTCGACTTCCGCCATGCCGGTGACGATCTCGAAGCTGCCGCCGGCGGCTAGAAAACGCCGGCGCTTGCGCCGGATGGTATTGCGCAGGACGCCGTCGCGCTGTTCCAGATAGGCGCTCCAGGACCGGTCGACCTTCAGATACCAGTTGCCGAAGCAGTAATAGCGGAACGGGATGCAGCCGATGCTGCGCAGGGCGACGACCATTGCCTCGTACGCGCGCGAATCGACGGCCATCGGATGGAAGTTCAACACGCGCGCGCGTGTGCAGTCGGCACGGGCTGCCTGCAGCAGCCGGGCGAGGTCGGTCGGGTCGGCGCCTGGCCCGACGAGTGGCGAGTACAGCGAGGTGTAGAAGTTGGCGAGCGATTCGATCTCCGGCACCCTGCGCCCATCTCCTCGAGCGGCGTGCACGGGCAGGATCGCGGTCGGCGAACCATTCAGCTCGGCGGCGTAGTAACGGACGGTGTCGTCGTCGCCGAAGACCGCGGCCTGCAGGTTCGCGAACCATTCCAGCGACAGCTCCACCTCGCCACGCGCGGCGCCGTCGAACAGCGAGCGCATCGCCGGCGGCATCTCGGCCGGGTTGCGGTAGGCGGCGACGCTGGTCACGTCGAAGGCGGCAGAAGGCTGTGCCGCGTCGCCACCGGCGAACCGGCAGCGGAGCGCGCGCGCGATGCCGTGGACGTTGGCGACGGTCGTATTGCGGTAGAGTTGGTGGTGGCAGACATGGCGCAGATGCGTCGCCCACTCGGTCTGGTCGCGCGTCGCGTTGGTGTAGAACTCGACCGCGCCGGCCGGCATGTCGGCAAAGGCGATCTGCAGGGCTTCGTAGAGGAGTTGCCGCCCCGGCGCCATGGCGGCGAGCGACTCGTCGTAGGTGGTCTTCAGCATGATCCACATGCGCTCGTGGCAAACCACGAGCCGCGAAGCGGCGAGCCTGTCGTCGAACCAGAGTTCGACGACCAGAGCCTGGCCCGAGGCGGCGAAGTCGTAGAGCAGTTGCTCGTAGAAGCGTCCCTGCGGGTTGTCCGTGCCGATCGCCGTGCCGGTGGCGGCCTTCCAGCCGACGCTTTCGACTTCGGCGCAGCGGCTGACCGCGGCACCGATCTCTCGCGGTTCGCGGATGACCCGCACGCTGAGCGAATGATCGCCGCTCCTGCGCTGGTAGCGGCGCAGGTTGCCGCGCAGCTTGCTCGGGCGAGCCTGCCAGTAGTCGATGAAGTCGCCTCCGGTGGCGACCGCCATCGTCAACTGGTGGCGGACCATGGTGCGCGGCAGGAGGAGACGACTCCAGTCAGGCTCGAACGCGGGGTCGATGGCGAGCAGATCGATCATCCACGCCTGGCCGGGCAGCGCCGGCATCAAGGTCTCGAGGCAGCGTGCGTCCTGGACGAGCAGTGCGCCGACCGGCGCCTGCGCGGGCAGGAAGAGGGCCCAGCGCCCGAAGCCGCGACGGCTGAGGATCAGCGCACCATCGACGCCGTCGCCGCTGCGGTGGATGCACAACGATTCACTGCCGCTGCCGAAGTGGGCGAGCAGTGCGCCGACGAAGCGGCTGTCGAACGCGGGGTGGCCGCCATGCAGGTCGTCGTTGAGGCGGTTCCAGTCTTCGGCAAACTGCGGAAAGGCCTTGCCGGCGAGGTGTATCTCCCAGGTCATGTGGAATTCTGCCGGCGGTTGGAAGCCATCACCGGACGCACGGCCTCGATGATCGATTCGCGCTGTGCGGACCATGACGCCTGCTGGCAGTCCAATAACTGAAGAAGCCGCAGCTGATGATCGATCGCGCTCTCGCAAGCGGCGGCCCCCCGGCTGTCCCAAGGCCCGCCCGGAACGCCACGATGGCTCCGAAGGAGAAAGCTCAACGTTTGCCCATCGGCTGCGCTGCCGAACCCAGGGCATCCCAAACCTGCTCGAGCGTCGCCCGCATCGCGGCAGTGTGATCCTTCGGATAGGCGGCATAGACGGCGATCACCAGTCGACGATCGAAATCGACGTACAGGCTGTTGCCGTAAGGACCGATGATGGCGACCCGGTTCTGGGCTCCGCCAAGGTGGACAAAACCGTAGCGCAGTTCGCTGCCCTTCCGCAGGCCCGCAAGTTCGGAACTCTTCGCTGTTCGCAGCCCTGCCGAGGCGGTCAGGGTTTCGATGAACCAGGATGGGATCCGGCTGCCTCGGCTGTTGTTCCTGGCGTCGATCAGCCACTGTCCCAAACGGGCAAGATCGCGCAGCGAGAGTGCCAAACCGGAGGACAGTTCCGTTCCCTGGGTGTCTGTCAGCCAGAGTGCCGAGGTCTCGGGCCGGAGTCTTCGCAGCACTTCCTCGCAAAAGACCTGCGCCAGCGGCATGCGGTAGCTTTCGGCGATCGCCCAGACCAGGAGGTCGCCTTCGGGCCCGACTCCGCCGAGCACGGGTGCGGGGGAAAGGTCCCTTTCCCAACGGCCTGGCTGATTGAGCCACGCCCGAACCCCTCCGGCGATCGCGCCTGAGTGCCAGCCACCGGCGGCCAGCCAGTCACGGATGTCCTGGGACGACCAATCAAAGTGACTCTCGCCTTCGAGCAGACGCCGGATCGACAGCTTGCGTAGCCCCGTCTGCGCACCAAGGGCTGGTATGTGGCGGATGATCGACCGGTCCGGTGCCAGCCTGCCCTGTGCGACAGCCATTGCGCCCATCAGGGAGAGTAGCGGGCGAGTTCCAGCGAGCAGCAATCGCTGGTCTCTCGCTGCCAGTCCGTTCCAGTAGCGCTCGCCCGAGATCCTCCCGTTGCTCAGCACCACAACACCATCAGCATACAGCCGCGTAGCCAGCAAGAATCCGACATCGCGTTGTTGCTGATCCAGCGGGTCACGTGCCTTGATCTTGTCGAGGTCCAGCGGTCGAGACGCTGGGTGGAGTATCTGTGCTGCGGTCGTCGGCTTGATTCTCAGCAAAGGCATGAAGCTGCCGGCTGACTGCAGGCCGACGCGGAGATTCTCGGGTGCCAGCCAGTTGTCCTGATCGATCCATGGGCCAAGACTCGTTGTATTCCGCGCAACCGACTCGATGACGCACTCCTCTGCCGCATGTAGTGGCAACGCCAGAGGCACCATCAGAGAGAGCACCGTCAGCCAATATTTCATCCTGGATCCTCGGCGAGATTCATGCTCCCACTCTTGCCAAAGCGCATGGCCGTCTCACGAACGACGTCGTTCAGGTTTCTGCGGATGGCCTGACGCCTGCGCAGCCACTTGGCGTCGGAAAGGTCGCTGGCCAGCGAAGCGTCGAGAAGCTCGAGCCATCCGGAACAGCCAAGCGCACGCGCATCCTCGGCCAGCGCGGCGAGCAGTTCACTGGCAACCTGCCGCAGCGGCACCTGCCGCCGGCCGATCGGATCAGAGAGCTGGGCTTCGTAACCATAGCGGCAAGCCTGAAACTTGTTGTAGCGGGCGACGTGCAGATGCCGTGGCGTGTCGAGCACCGGACGGGTCCGCAGGAGGTGACGCACCAAGGCTTGTGCCAGGGCGGCCAGTGCCGCAGCTCGCTCGACGGTCAGTGGCGTGTCACAGACGCGGATTTCCACGGTGCCAAATTCCGGCTTGGGACGGATATCCCAGTAGAGGTCCTTGATACTGCGAGCGATACCGCAGGCCTGCAGAAAGGAAAAGTGCTCCATGAAGTCTTCCCAGTCGCGCAACTCCGGGCATTGCCCGCTCAACGGGAAGGCCGAGACCGCGTTCAGGCGAGCGGACTGGAAGAACGTGTCTTCGCCATCGACGAAGGGCGACGAGGCCGATAGTGCGATGAAAACGGGTACATAGGGTCCCAGGGCTTGCGTCAACCAGATCGCGTCGTCACCCGACGAGCAGCCGACATGGATGTGCTGACCAAAGACGGTGAACTGCTTCGCGAGGTAGCCGTAGCGATGGTAGATCTCGTCGAAGCGGTCACCCGGACAGATCCGGCGCTCCGCCCAGCGATGGAATGGATGCGTGCCGCCACCACAGACGGCGATATGGTTGCGCGCGCACTGATTGACGAGCGCTTGTCGCAGGCCGACCAAATCCGCAGCGATGCCATCGACGAGCGTCTGCGGCAAAGTGCTGATCTCGATCATGCTTTCGGTGATTTCGAGCTTGATCTCACCGAAGCGGCCATCGTAGTCCATGCTGGCAAGCAGATCGGTCGCGCCGCGCGTCAGGTCGAAATCGCGCCCGGAAACCAACTGCAACTCAAGCTCGACCCCCAGGTTCAGCGGTTGGCTCTGCTTGAAATCGGCGATTGGCTGGCTCATGCCACTCCTTCCCTGCTGTTGTCCGCTGGCGCGCTCTCGCCGGCTCGCACCAAGGCGAAACGGCAAAGCGCAGGGCCGGCAAGTTCCATGATCGCGGCCGCGAACAACGGCAAGGACAGCGAGGAACGGCCAATTTCCGGATAGAGTCCGGCGATTTCGTAGGCCATGAAGACGGCTGTTGCAGACAGTGGCTGGATGCCGATTCCCACCAGAACCCGCCTTCCGGCCACGCCAAGGCCGTCGCCCGCCCAGGCGACTGCGGCCACCTTCGCTACTGCCCGAACCAGCAACAGACCAACCGCCTGGAGTCCGATCAGCCAGGTGAAGTCCTGCCAGGGCAGCGATGCGCCGACGACGACGAACAGGATGATGGCCAGCAACCAGTGCCCTTCCGGCAGGTTGGTGTAGCTGAGCGTTCGCTCTTGATCGCTGAACGACAGGATCGCCCCCATCACGAAAAGCGTCAGAAAGACCGGTACCGCCAGCATGCGGGCAGTGCCGACGGCGAGCAAGGCCGTGGCCACGAGGATGAAGACCTGTGCCAGCGAGCGCTTGGGCAACCGGGAGGCGACCAACAGCGCGAGAAGGGCCATCGCCCAGGCGATGATCAACGCACCCACCACGACCCAAAAGGGATGCAGCACGGCATTGAGCCAGTCGTTGCTGTATTCTGCATGGACCACGCCGACGACGACGGCAAAGACGACGAACGACGCCGCAGCGCTCAGGGCAGTGTGGATGACGATTCGTTCGGTGACCTGCCCCTGCGCGCTGGATTCCTCGACGATCAGCAAGACTACTGCCGGAGCGGAGGCCATGGTGACGGCCGCCGCTGCGGCCGCCCATGCCGGTATCAGCCCGACGACTCCCCAAGCGAAGAGGAAGATGGCCGTGAAGGACAGGCTGATCTCGGCAAGCGCCGCCCTGAGCAGCTCGCGGTTCTGACCGAGCCAGCGCAGATCGAGCTGTCGCCCGATCTCGAGCATCAGGAGTCCGAGCGCGGCATCGGCAATCGGTCGTGTCTGTGCCAGCGCTTCGATGCTTATCCAGCCGAGCACCGATGGCCCGAATACCGTCCCAGCCAGCACGTAGCCGATGACCTTCGGCCAGCCCCATCGGGCGCGCAGCCACTCGCCGACCAGCAGACCGATCACCAGCAGCAAGCTGAACAAGGCCAGGGAATCGACTGCATCCGGGAATGGTGGCAGAAAGAACAGACGCTCCTGCAGATCCTCCCAGGCAGCCCTTGCCGGCGACACGATATCGTCGATCATCGGTCCGCTCGACTCACCAGAATCGGCCGCGGGCGGCAGCGAGAAATTCGTCCAGTATCGGTGTGCAGTCCAGCAGATTCTCGCTACCAGGTGGATGGAACTCCGGGTGCCACTGCAGACCCAGAACGTACGGCCTGCCCTGCAGACGGATGGCCTCGATCAGGCCGTCACCGCTGCTGCGCGCTTCGACCCGCAGATCCCGACCCAAAGCCCTGATCGCCTGATGATGTATCGACACCACCTGCCCGCCGGTCTGGCCCGGATAGAGCTTCGCCAAGCCGGAGCTGGTGGCCCACTCGACGGCATGGCTGTGCCGGTCGTAGTCCCCATGCACATGCTCGGCCGCCGTTTCGACCTGTGTCGCGATGTCCTGGTAGAGTGTCCCGCCAAGCGCAACATTGATCAGTTGGGCGCCGCGACAAATGCCGAGGACCGCCTTTCCCTCTTCCATGAATTCGTGGAGAAGCTCCATTTCGTAGGCGTCGCGAACCCGATCGCCAGCCCAATCCGGGTGCAGCGGCTCCTCGCCATAGCTTTGCGGGCTGACATCTGCACCCCCTTGCAGGATCAGGCCATCGAGATATTCAGGGTAGTCCGAAAGGCGGATGCTGCTGCGATGAACGATGGCATCGCCACTGACCGCCGGGATCATGAAGACCATCACGTCACGCGACATCACCCAGTGCGCCACCGATTGTTCGAGATACTGCAGGGACTTCGACTGCAGACCCGTCGCGCCGGCTACCGGATGGTAGATGCGTGCGGAAAGACCAATACGCAGGGGCCGTCTGCTCATCGATCGCCCTCACGGGAAACACGGTTGGCGGCAGGCTGGACGACCGCCGGGTCGAGCGATTGCAGCCGTGTTGCCTCACCGAAGCCGCTGATCGCCGTCTGCGTCGCCAAGGGGCCGAACAGCTGCATCAGGAGGATCGTCGCCAGCAAGGCGCCGCTCAGTCGTGGCTCGAGACCGGCGTGGAGCGTCTGCACGTTGGCAAGGAGAACCAGGGCGACGCTCGACATCGGCTGCAACCCGAGCGACAGGTAGACTGCCGATTCCGTGTTCAAGCGCAGGCGGTGCCGATTCCACAACACGCCAGCGACCTGTCCTGCGGCGCGGGCGATCACCAGCACGAGGGCCTCCAGCCAGTGGGCCATGAGCACGCCAACATCCATGACGGCACCGGCAAGAACGAACGTGACGACGAGAAAGATCCTGGCATCACTGGCAATGCGGATGGCGACGACCTGACTTCCCCGGTCGAGAACCCGCGTCAGACAGCCAAAGATCAGCATTGGCAGCAGGACCGAGATATCGAGGTAGATGGCATTGCCGACACCGATGACGATGACCCCCAGAATCAGCAGGTGCTGATGTTCCGGCCGCCGCTCCAGGAGTCGAGCGCCGAGCAGCACCAGCGCAGTGCACGCGCAACCGAGCAGAACGGCTGTACCGAGTTCCCTGATTGCCGTCGAGGCGCCCGCAAGGCTGCGGACTGGTTCGTCCACATCCAGAAGAGGTATTGAACAGACGACAGCGACGAAGGCCACGCACCCATTGATCGCCACCATCGTGAAAAGCAGACCGGTCTTGTCGCCCTTGGCGCCGACGTCGCTGCAGGTCGCGACCGTGACCGCTGGTGAGGTGGCGAGACAGAGGGCTGCAGCAAAGACTGCCGAAGTGACGGAAAAGTCCAGGACCAGGATAGCCAAAGCGATCGCTGATCCTGTGCTCAGCGAGATCTGTATGCCGGCGCGCAGGCGGCTGCGTCCTTCGCTGATGGGCAAGGGCGGAACCTGATAGCCCAGCTCGAACAGGATCAGGCCCAGTGCCAGATCAACGAAAAGCTGGTTGGACTCGACGTCGTAGGGCGCGATCCAGCCCAGTCCGCTCTGTCCGACCAGCAGTCCAAAGACGACGTAGCCCGTCGTTCGTGGCAAGGACAACGCTCGACGCGCAAGCTCGCCTGCTCCGAGACCACCAAGTAGCGCCATGCCGAAGATCTGGATCGAATTGAACATCGAGTCGTGCATCCTTGCCGCTTCGCTCAGGGTGTTCGGAGAACGCGAGCAGTCGCCCCGCTCCAAGTCATCTCCACGAGTGCGCGCACGAAAATACCCCTCGCAAACGCATTGTACAGCAATATAATTGGCTTTCTCGACGAGAGCAATAGGTGACGCCCGATGACGCTTCCCTTGCCGGCTGCCACGCCACAGACCCACCTGGCGGTGCTGCAACAGTTCCGCGTGATCTACGGCACGATGCGCCAGTACTTCCGCGATTTGGAAGAGCGCTGCGGGATCCCTGGCGCGCAGATGTGGATTCTGCAGGAGGTGCAGCGCTGCCCGGGGATTGGCGTGACCGAACTCGCGGCACGGCTGGCCATACATCAGTCCACCTGTAGTCAGCTCGTCGACCGACTGGCCGTTCGCGGATGCCTCGTCAAGACGCGCAATCTGCCGGACCAGCGCCGGCTCGGCCTGCATCTCGCGCCTGGCGGCGAGAAGGCAATCGCGGCGCTACCGGGGTCGGCAGAAGGCGCCCTGCCCGCAGCACTCGCCGCGATGCCCGAAGTGGCGCTGAAAACATTGCAGATCAATCTATCTGAGCTGATACGGCACCTCCCGGGACGAGACGATGCCTTCGCCAGCGTGCCGCTGGCCGAAATCGTACGGAACGAGAAATGAGTAGCGGAACGATCAGGATCCGGCGCTTCGGTCTCACCCTGTTGCCCCTCTGCTGCATGCTCGCCGGATGTACCACGTTCGGCCAGTCGCCGACGGACACGGTGCCGCCACCGGCACCCGGATCCTCCTTGACCACCGACTCGCCGGCCGACGAGCCACCGCCAGCCCGGAGCTTGGACTCTGTCGAGTCCGACCCAGCCGATAACATCTACTTCGCCCGGCGCGTCACGCACATCGATCCCGCCGGGCAAGACAAGCTGCGGCTGCATGCGGCGCGGTTGAAGGAGCATCCGGGGCAGGTGGTCTACCTCGCCGCTTACGCCGAGGATCTCGGCAGTGCCTCCTACGAACTGGCCATAGCGAACCAGCGTATCGAAGCCGTGACCAAGCTCCTTCGCAACTACGGCGTGGCCAGACGGCAAGTGCATCCGCTGCGTCGCTACGGCGTCGCGCGAGGGCGACCAGCGCCCGCGTGCGCGACAACGGATTGTCGCGACAGGAAGGGCCGCGTGGTCTTGAGCTACGGCCCCCGGTAACGCCGCTCAACGGGTCGCCGTCGGAAGCCCACGAGCAGGGTGCCTTCGACGCTCGCCAGCCCGTCTGGGCAGTTCGTCGCTGCTGGCGGGAAGGGCGTCGATCCCGCTCGCCTCGAGGAGCAAGCCGCCTAGCGCGATCCCAGCCGGCTGGCGTTGTCCTCGACCTGACGCACGATCGGCCGCATTCCCTGCTCGACGACTTCGGCAGCACGGCCCCAGAGCTGGTACCAGCACAGCGCGCTGGCGAGCAGTGCGTCGCCGAAAGCTGCCTGGCGGGCGCTGAAGTCCTCACCGCTGCGGCTGCCGGCGAGCGCGGCGACGCTGCCGGCCAGCGCGATCGCCTTTTCGCCGGCGTCGGCGACGAAGGCCTGCGTCTCGCTCTGCATTGCCGAGGCCATCGCCACCGCCGCTTCGAGCGGCACCGCCACCTTCTCGCGCGTCATGACGCCCATCTCCGTCCAGTCGTGCCGTTGCCGCAGCGTCGCGCCGCGCAGCAGTTGCTGGCTGCGCTCGCCGACGACTTCCATCGAGCCGACCAGCAGCCGGCTGCTCTGGCGCCCGACGCGGATCCACTGCAGGACCGGCGCCAGCAACTCGTCACGCACTTCTTCTCGTTTCATTGCCGCTTTCTCCTTGGTTGGTGCTGCTGCGTTGCGGACGCGCCGGCGGGTTGCCGGGCGGCGGCCGATGCCTCACAGGTAGCGGGCGGCATCGGCCAGGTTCATCGTCGGCGCCTGCGTCATCTGCTCGCGACCGACGCGGGCAACGATGACGGCACGGCGGACCGGCGCCGCGCCGCTGAGTTCGGCCACATGCACGTCGAGGTCGACGACCGCTTCGCTGCTCTCGCCTTCGACGACGATGTTCATCGGGTTTAGCCGCAGGTGCCGTGTTTCAGTGCGCAGGTAGCGCTGCGGATTTTCCAGCACCTCGCGCAGGCTGTCCAGCTCCATTTCGAGGAGCGACTCGTTGCCGCCGATCGCCGCCAGCTGCTTCTCGTTGTCGAGCAGTTCGGCCTCGAGCCGCGCCTGTTCGCTGCTCGCCGCCGGCGGCGAGTTGCCGTACAGCGAGCCGAGCCCCGGCCCCTGCTGCCGCAGCAGGCGCAGGCGGGCACGCAGCAACGAGCGGTTGGCCTCGAGTTCCTGCCGTTCGACGCGCTCCTCGCCGATCTCCGCCAGCGCCTGCGCCAACAGGTATTCGAAGGCCTGCGCACCGACGGCGCGGCGCAGCCGCGACTCGTCGCGGCCACAGATGTGCGCCCGGTGGTCGGAGAAGCTGACGCTGGTCTGCGCGACGTCACGCTGTACCAGGTCGCCCTGCAACGCCATGCCGAAGACACGCTGCTCGGTGAAGCTCATGCCGAGGACGACGCAGGCTTCGTCGAGGTCGATGTACTTGTCGAACAACGTGCGCAGGTTGTCCGATCGCGCCAGCACCGCGGCGATGTCGGCCGGTGCCACGAAGAAGGCGCGCAGCGCCGGATCGGCCGACCAGTTCGCGGCCGACAGCGGTCGCGATGCCGGCATCTCGCTGACGAGCGCGCGCAGGAACTCGATCGCCTTCTCCGCCGCGGGCGCCAAGCGCCGGTGGCACCCGGGAAGGACGGCAAGGCGGGGATTGGTAAGGGTGATCGCCTTGTCGACGGCGCTGCGGATCAGTTCCTCGGAAACGCGATCGGCGTCGAACTGTGCCGGCCGGTTCTTGAACCAGTCGAGAATTCCCATTTCCATTCTCCTCCGTCAACAGCGGGCGGCGGCGCATCCTGGCCACCCGCAGGCGGGCGGCAGTCACCCGCCCCGGGCCGCCGGCGGCGACGGCGCGCTCAGCCCAGGGGGTGGCGGCGGACGATGGTCTCGCGGCGTTCGGGACCGGTCGACACGATGTCGATCGGTACGCCGCAGAGTTCCTCGATCCGCTCGAGATAGGCGCGCGCGGCCACCGGCAGCGCATCCATCGTCGCCACGCCGACCGTCGACGCGCTCCAGCCAGGCATGCTCTCGAGAATCGGCTGGCAGTTGGCGACTTCGTCGGCGCCCATCGGCAGCAGTTCGACCCGCTTGCCGCCGAGCGCGTAGGCGGTGCAGATGCGCAGTTCCTCGAGGCCGTCGAGGACGTCGAGCTTGGTGATGCACAGGCCGCTGACGCCGTTGATCTGGATCGAGCGCCGCAGCGCCGCCAGGTCGATCCAGCCGCAGCGCCGTTTGCGCCCGGTGACCGTGCCGACCTCGCGGCCCTTCTGCGACATCTGGTGACCGGGCTGTCCCGCGCATTCGATGTCGAGTTCGCTCGGGAAGGGGCCGCTGCCGACGCGTGTGCAATAGGCCTTGGTGATGCCGAGGACGTAGTGCAGCATTCCCGGGCCGATTCCCGAGCCGGCCGCCGCCTGCCCGGCGACGCAGTTGGACGAGGTGACGAATGGGTAGGTACCGTGGTCGATGTCGAGCAGCGCCCCCTGCGCGCCCTCGAACAGCAGGTTGCTGCCGGCCTCGTTGAGCGCATGCAGCGCCGCCGAAACGTCGGTGACCAGCGGCCTGATCTCTTCGGCGTCGGCCAGCACCTGCTCGAGAACGCTGTCGAAGTCGACGGCGGCGGCGTTCAGGTAGCGGGTGAGAACGAAGTTGTGGTAGTCGAGGTTCTCGCGCAACTTCTCGGCCAGGCGGTCGGGGAAGAAGAGGTCATAGACGCGCACCGCCCGCCGCGCCACCTTGTCCTCGTAGGCGGGACCGATCCCCTTGCCGGTGGTGCCGATGCGCAGTTCGGCGCAGCGGGCGGCTTCGCGCGCATTGTCGAGCGCCCCGTGATAGCTGAGGATGAGCGGGCAGCCGGGGCTGATCCGCAGGCGGGCGCGGACGTCGATGCCGCCCGCCTCGAGCAGCCGGATCTCGCGCAGCAGGTGATGGATGTCGAGTACGACGCCGTTGCCGATGAAGCACTCGACCCCCTGCCGGACGATCCCCGACGGCACCAGGTTGAGCTTGTAGACGTCGTCGCCGACGACCAGCGTGTGACCGGCGTTGTGGCCACCCTGAAAACGGACGACGCCGCCGGCGTGATCCGTGAGCCAGTCGACGATCTTGCCCTTGCCCTCGTCGCCCCATTGCGTTCCGACCACCACCACATTCCTGGCCATCAGCCTGATCCGTCCCTGTCGATGTTCGCGAGCAACCACTGCCCGTCCTGCTCCACCAGCCGTCGATCGCACGCTGGTCCCTCACTGCCGCTCTCGCCCGGCAGCAACTCGACGACGACAGCACCCTCGGCGCGCAGCGCGGCGATCGTCTGCGCCAGACTGCTGCCTGCCGCCGCGCACGGAGCGAGGATGGCGCCCGGCTGCGGCACGCTCGCCGTCAGCCGCGCCAGCTCGCGCAGGTCGAGCGAGAAGCCGGTTGCCGGCCGCGCCCGGCCGAAGACGCTGCCGACGCCGTCATAACGGCCGCCACGGGCGATCGCCGTCGAGTGGCCGGGACAATAGGCGGCGAAGACGACGCCGTTGTGATAGTGGTAGCCGCGCAGGTCGGCGAGATCATAGGACAGCGGCAGATCCGGCAGCGAGGCCTGCAATTCCTGCAGCGTCGCCAGCGCAGTGACGATCTCCGGCAGGGCCGGCAGCTCGCTCCCCGCCCGCGCCAGGATGTCGGCGCCGCCGTAGAGTTCAGGCAGCGCCAGCAGGGCGCTGCGCCAGGGCTCGTCGAGGCGGCGGCAGGTGTCGGCAAGGCCGGGCAGGTCCTTGCCCTGCAGCAGCAGCAGCAGCGTCGCCTCGAGTTCGCCGTCGACGCCGGCAGCGGCGGCCAGCGCGCGGAAGACGGCGACGTGCCCGAGGTCGATGCGCGCCGCGCTGACCTCGGCCGCGGCCAGGGTGGCCGCCATCAGGCGGATCACCTCGCGATCGGCGGCGACCCCGGCATGACCGTAGAGTTCGGCGCCGAGCTGGATCGGCTCGCGGCTGGCACCGAGCGCCGCTGGCAGCGTGTGCAGGACGCTGTCGCAATAGCACAGGCGGGTGACGCCCTGCCGGTTGAGCAGATGCGCATCGATCCGCGCCACCTGCGGTGTGATATCGGCGCGCACGCCGAGGGTGCGTCCGGAGAGCTGGTCGATGAGCTTGAAGGTGCGCAGCCGCAGATCCTGCCCGGAGCCGGTGAGCAGCGAATCGAGGTGCTCGAGCAGCGGTGGCAGCACCAGCTCGTAGCCATGGACGCGGAACAGGTCCAGCAGCCGGCGGCGCAGGCTTTCGATGCGCGCCGCCTCGGCCGGCAGCGCGTCGGCAATGTGCTCGGGCAGCAGCCAGTTCATCGGAAGATCATCAGCAATACCAGCCCGACGAGCATCGAGGTCAGTCCGACGAAGCGGATCTGCCCGTCGCTGAAGCGGATCAGGCGGCGGAAGGTCTCGCGCCAGGTCGCCGGTGCGACGAAGGGCAGCAGCCCCTCGATCACCAGCATCAGCGCCAGCGCCAGCAACAGGTTGTCGATCACTTGCCGGCTTTGTCGCCGCCGCGGCCCATGCTCTTCATGTACTTGAAGAAGTCCGAACCCGGTTCGACGACGAGCACGTCGCTCTTGCCCCGGAAGCTGTTGCGGTAGGCTTCGAGGCTGCGGTAAAAGGCGTAGAACTCGGCATGATTCTCGAACGCCTGGGCGTAGATCGCGGTCGCCCTCGCATCGCCTTCACCCTTCATCTTCTGCGCGTCGCGATAGGCTTCGGCGACGATCACCTCGCGCTGCTTGTCGGCATCGGCGCGAATCTTCTCCGCTTCCGCAAAACCCTGCGAACGCAGTTCGTTGGCCACTCGCTTGCGCTCGGCGTCCATCCGGCGGTAAACCGAATCGCTGACGTCGCTCGGCAGTTCGACCCGCTTGACGCGCACATCGACGATCTGGACGCCGATCTTGCGCGCATCGAGGTCGGCCTTCTCGCGCATCTGCTCCATCACCTTGTTGCGCTCTCCGGAAACGACATCGTGCACGGTACGCTTGCCGAACTCCTCGCGCAGGCCGGCGTTGACGGTCTGCGACAGGCGCGTCTTGGCACGCCCCTCGTCGCCGGCGACCGAGATGTAATAGAGCTTGGGATCGACGATGCGCCACTTGGTGAACGAGTCGACGAGGACGTTCTTCTTCTCCGAGGTGATGAAACGCTCCGGTTCGGGATTGTCGAGAGTGAGGATGCGCTTGTCGAAATAGCGCACGTTCTGGATCAGCGGCCACTTGAAGTACAGGCCGGGCTCCTCGATCACTTCGCGAATCTCGCCGAGCTGGAAGACGATCGCGCTCTGCCGCTGGTCGACCGTGAAGATCGTCGCGCCGAGCAGAACGAGCACCGCGACGAAGGTGGCGGCGACGAAATTCATTCCGGCTTTCATCAGCGGGCCTCCCGATCACGCTGGCGCAGCGTCTCGCGCGACCGGGTGTCGCCCTTTTCGACGACCTGCGGCGGCACCTCGTTGGACACCGCCGGCGACGGCCGCGGCGCCGGCGGCGCGTCGGGAGCGCCGGCAGCGGGCGCCGCCGCCACCGCGCCGGCCGCCTGCAGCAGCTTGTCCAGCGGCAGGTAGAGCAGATTGGACTGCCCCTTGGTATCGACCAGCACCTTGCTGGTGTTCGAGTAGACCTGCTGCATGGTCTCGAGATACATCCGGCTGCGCGTCACCTCCGGTGCCTTGGCATACTCGCTGACGATCTGGCGGAAGCGGCTGGCGTCACCCTCGGCGCTGAGGGTGACGCGCTTCTGGTAGCCCTCGGCTTCCTCGAGCAGCCTCGCTGCCGTTCCGCGCGCCTTCGGAATCACGTCATTGGCGTAGGCTTGGCCCTCGTTCTTCTGCCGCTCGCGGTCCTGCGATGCCTTGACGGCATCATCGAACGCCGCCTGTACCTGTTCCGGCGGTTGCGCGTTCTGCATCGTCACCTTGGAAATCAGGATGCCCGTCTGGTAGCGGTCGAGAATGTCCTGCATCAGCTTCGCCGCCACCGCCGCGATCTGTTCGCGCCCCTCGTAGAGCACGAAGTCCATCTTGTTCTTGCCGACGATCTCGCGGATGGCGGTTTCCGCCACCTGCATCACGGCCTCGTCGGGATTGCGGTTGTTGAAGACGTATTCCACCGGATCATTGAGGAACCACTGCACGGCAAACTGGATGTTGATGATGTTCTCGTCGTCGGTCAGCATCAGCGCTTCCTTGAGCACCTTGTTCTTCTCGCTGCCGCGATAGCCGATCTCGATCGTGCGCACGCCGGAGACGTTGACCAACTCGTGCGACTGGATCGGATACGGCAGCCGCCAACGCAGGCCGGGGTCGGTGCTCTCCTTGTAGCGGCCGAACTGCAGCACCAGCCCGCGCTGCGAGGCGTCGACGATGTAGAAGCCGCTCGCCAGCCAGACGACGACGACAAGCGCCAGCAACAGACCGATGCCGCCGCCGAGAAAGCGCGGATTGAACTGCACCGGCGGCCGGTCACCGCCGCGATCGCCACCACCGCTGCTGCGCTTGCGGTCGAAAATCCCCGACAGGCGGCGATTGAGATCGCGCCACAACTGCTCGAGGTCCGGCGGCCCCTGGTTGGGGCGACGACCGCCGCCATCATCACCGCCGCGGTTGCCCCACTGCGGGTCATTCAGCGACATCAGCATGCCAAGGCTAGAAATCATGGGGAACCATCCGAATCAAGATGCCGATCTACAGCCAGCAGGACCGCGGCACCCGAGGAGCCCCGGCGCATCCCGCCCGTCTTCAACAGAGCGATCTCGGCCAGCGCTTCGCGCAGCAGGGGCAGACCCTGACCACCGATGGCGCTGACGCGAACGCGCGAGATTCTACCATACTCGTCGCGCTCGACCGCCGGCGGCAGGCCGGTGAGATCGAGCTTGTTGAGCACCAGCAGTTGCGGCACGCCATCGGCGCCGATCTCGGCCAGCACCTGGTTGACGTCGGCCACCTGATCGTCGCGCGCCGGGCTGGCCGAATCGACCACGTGCAACAGCAGGTCCGCCTCCGCCGTCGCTTCGAGGGTGGCATGGAAGGCCGCCACCAGCGAATGCGGCAGCTTGCGGATGAAGCCGACCGTATCCGAAACGACGATATGCCCTGCCTCCGGCAGCCAGAGTTTGCGCGTCGTCGTGTCGAGGGTGGCGAACAACTGGTCGGCGGCATAGACGCCGGCGTGCGTCAGGGCGTTGAACAGGGTCGACTTGCCGGCGTTGGTATAACCGACGAGCGAGACGCTGAGCACTTCGCCGCGCGCCCGCGCCTTGCGCTGCACCCCGCGCTGGCGCTCGAGCCGGGCCAGTCGCCCCTTGAGCGTGCGTACGCGGATGCCGAGCAGCCGACGGTCGGTCTCGAGCTGCGTCTCGCCCGGACCGCGCAGTCCGATACCGCCCGTCTGTCGCTCGAGGTGGGTCCAGCCACGTACCAGCCGGGTCGCCAGGTGCTCGAGCTGGGCCAGCTCGACCTGCAGCTTGCCCTCCGAGCTCTTCGCGCGCTGCGCGAAGATGTCGAGGATCAGGCTGGTCCGGTCGATGACGCGGCACTGCAGCGCCCGTTCCAGATTGCGTTCCTGGCCGGCACTCAGTTCATGGTTGAAGATCACCAGATCCGCGGCGTGTGCCGCCAGCTCGGCCGCGATCTCCTCCACCTTGCCCTTGCCGGCGTAGGTCGCGGCATCGGGAGCATGCCTGCGCCCCTGCACGACGGAGCACACTTCGGCACCGGCCGAGCGCACCAGCAGGCGGATCTCGTCGATCTGCTCGGCGAGATCGTCGCTGCCGAAGTCGAGCTGAACGATGACCGCACGCTCGGCGGCGGCACGCCGCTCAGCGCCAGACATCATGTGGGGCATTCGTCAAAAGGCGGCCACCGTGAAGCCTTGCCCGCCAGGGCGCACACGCGCCGCGACACGCGGCCGGCCGGCCACGCGCCAGGCCCACCGCAGACCGCTCACCCCTCGCCGTCGTTCTCGTGCTGCAGGGTGATCGGCCGCGACGGTACGACCGTCGAGATCGCGTGCTTGTACACCATCTGCGTGACGGAGTTCTTCAGCAGCACGACATACTGGTCGAAGGAGTCGATCTGTCCCTGCAACTTGATTCCGTTCACGAGGTAAATCGAAACCGGCACACGCTCTCGCCGCAGCGTATTGAGAAACGGGTCTTGTAAGAGTTGCCCTTTGTTCGTCATCCTTGAAGCTCCATCCTGATGGGGTTTGCGTTGTTGAGGCTCGAGAATAATTGATTTTCCCCTCGCGTGCCAGCACGGGCGAGACAATCACTGCCGCCACCTCCTCGCTGGCCGGTAGCCGCGAGCGGCGCGCGGCCCCGCCAGCACGCTCAGGGGCAGCGCCGGCGACGGCCCGGCCCGACCGCCGCTGCAGTCGCAGGGACGCAGCTGGTGGCATAATCCCGGCTCCATCACCAGCAGGACGATGATCATGGACACTGCAGCAATCGACTGGGGCGCCATTGCGCTGGGCCTCTGTGTCGCCGCCGGACTGGTCTGGGCACTGGTCTTCTTCCTGCGACAGAACCGGCAGGATCTCGACAGCCTCGAGCAGACGCTGCGCGCCGACAGCGACGACACTGGAGACGGCCCGCCAGCCGGTCAGCCATAGCGCCGCCGCCCGGCGCGGCGACACCGCCTCACTGGCGATCGAGGAAGGCCTCGAATTCGGCCAGCGGCAGCGGCCGGCTGAACAGGTAGCCCTGATAGGCGTGGCAGCCGTGTCCCGCCAGGGCATTGCGCTGGGCGACCGTCTCGACCCCCTCGGCAATCACTTCCAGACCGAGGCTGTGCGCCAGCGCGACGATCGTGCGTGCGATCGCCTCGTCGTTGGCGTCGTTGAGCAGGTCCCGGACGAAGGATTGGTCGATCTTCAGCTGGTCCAGTGGCAGCCGCTTCAGGTATGACAGCGACGAATAGCCGGTGCCGAAATCGTCGAGCGAGAAGCCGACACCCCGGGCCTTCAGTGCCGTCATCTTGGCGATGATCTCCTGCACGTTGTCGAGCAGCATGCTCTCGGTGAGTTCGAGCTTGAGGTTGCGCGGGCTGGCACCGGCGGCGTCAAGCGCTGCCAGCACCTGATCGACGAAGTTCGGCTGCCGCAACTGACGCGCGCTGACGTTCACCGAAAGCGAGAAGTCCGCCCGCCCCGCCCTTGCCGACCACAGTGCGACCTGCGTGCAGGCGGTCTGCAGGACCCACTGGCCGATGGGAAGGATGAGCCCGGCTTCCTCGGCGAGCGGGATGAACTCGCCCGGCGAGACCAGACCCCGTTGCGCGTGTTGCCAGCGCAGCAGCGCTTCCGCGCCGAGCAGCCGGCCAGCGTGGTCGACCTGCGGCTGGTAACAGAGGAAGAACTCGCCGGCCTGCAGCGCCTGCCGCAAGTCCCGCTCGAGCGCGGCACGTGCGCTGACCACCGCCTGCATCCGGGGATCGAAGAAGCGCAGGGTGTTGCGTCCGGTCGCCTTGGCCTCGTACATCGCCAGATCGGCCCGCTTCATCAGTTCGTCGATGTCGTCCTGCTGCCCCTCGAAGAGAGTGATGCCGATACTTGGCGTATTGTGGTACTCGTGCCCGCCGAGATCGTACGGCCGGTTGAGAATACCGAGGATCTTTTCGCCGACGATGCGGCTCTGGCCTGCCGCATCCTCTTTCCGCGTCCCGAGATCCTCGAGCATGACGACAAACTCGTCGCCCCCCAGACGGGCGACGGTGTCGCGTTCGCGAACACAGTCGCTGAGCCGGCTGGCCACCTGCTGCAGGAGGAGGTCCCCCTTCTCGTGGCCGAGCGTGTCGTTGAGCGTCTTGAAGTTGTCGAGGTCGATGAACAGCAGGGCGCCCTGCCGCTCGCGACGGGCGCTTGCCGCCATGGCGATGCGCAGGCGGTCCTGCAACAGCCGCCGGTTCGGCAAGCCGGTCAGCACATCGTAGAACGCCAGTTGCTTGATCTCCTCCTGCGTCGCCTTGCGCAGCGTGATGTCGGTGAGCATCGAGACGTAGTGGGTGACGCGGCCCTGATTGTCGCTCACCGCCGAGATGGTCAGCCACTCGGGATAGATCTCGTCGTTCTTCCGCCGGTTCCAGATCTCGCCCTGCCAGGCGCCGGTGCGCGCCAGGCTCTCGCGCATCGCGGCGTAGAAGAGGGCGTCGTGGCGACCCGAACGCAGCAGTCTGGGCGTCTGCCCGACTGCCTCCGCGGCGCTGTAGCCGGTGATGGCGGTAAAGGCTTGGTTGACGCGCAGGATGATGCCGTCGGCGTCGGTGATGAACATTCCCTGCTCCGACTCGAATGCGGTGGCGGCGATCCGTTCCCACTGCTCGGCCTGGCGGCGGTCGGTGCGATCGTGCGACACGACGACGATGCGTTGCGGCTGCCCCAACTGGTCGCGGATCACCCGGCCCACCGAATGCATGTGCCTGACGCCGCCATCCCGCCGCAGCAGCCGATACTCGATCTCCTGGCCGACACCGCTGCGCACGGTCTGGCGAAAGACCTCCTGCACCCTCGCCCGGTCGTCCGGATGGATGTCGGCAAACGAGTCGGTACCCGGCAGCTCGCTGGTGTCGCCAAAAAACTGCCGATATGATGGGCTGTTGTACAGCCGGCGTCCCTGCAGGTCGAGGACGGCGATGTGCTCGCCGATGCTTTCGGAAATCAGCCGGAAAAACTCCTTCTGCTCGCGCAGCGACGCCTCGAGTTCCTTCCTGTCGGTGATGTCCTGGCTCGTTCCCAGGGTGCGCAGTGGCCGGCCGTCGGTGGCGAACTCGACTTCAGCCCGCTGCGCTACCCAGCGCACGCCGCCGTCGGTGACGATGCGCAGTTCGCTGTCGAACGGCTCGCCGCGCAGTGCTGCCTCGATGTCCTGCTGCAGAATGGGCTGGTCATCCGGGTGTACCCGCTGCATGAACCCCGCCAGGGTACCCGTCGCGCCTTCCGGCACGCCGAAGATGCGGCAGGCCTCGGCCGACGGACGAATCGTGTCGCTGGCCAGCTCATAGACCCAGCTGCCGACATGCGCGACCTGCTGCGCCCGCCGCAACTCGGCTTCATTCGCCAGCAGCTCGGCGCTGCGTTGCTCGAGATCCTGGCCGAGACGACGCACTTCGGCGATGCGCCGCTGGTACGAGCGGCGGAGGAAGTTGATCAGCAGCAGCGCAACGATCACCGCCGAAAGCTGGATCAGGCCATACATCAGCGCCGGCGTCGGCGGCGGTGCCGCTAACCAGTGCCACCAGTCGGCAAGCAGAAGAGTGCCGATCAGGACAGCGGTCAGGACGGCCAGAGCGAGCGCTGCCCGCGCGCCGAGCAGCCAGCCGCCGGTCATGATCAGCAGCGGGTAGAGGATCACCAGCGAGCCACGCAAGCCACCGTAGAACAGGGTGATGCCGACGACGGCGAGCCACGTGCCCCAGACGAGAACGGCGAGCGACGCCCGCAACCGCCCGACCGCCAGAAGCCGCAGCGTCGTCGCCGCGACGACGATCATCGCCGCCGGACCGAGCGCCCGCAGTGGCTGTTCCGGAATCAGCAGCAGGATCGTCGGCAGCACGCCGCAGGCGGTGACGAGGATCGCCCAGCCGGCATATTTCAGGAAGGCGAGCGACGGCGCCCAGTACAGCGGCTGATCATCGTCGGCTGCACCAGTGCTCGCCGACACGCGCGCGCGATCCATTTCTTCAGCCCTCAACGAGCAACTCCCGGCCGCATGCTAAGCGCCGGCGGCTTCGGTGACCGCGCGGAAGAACCGGTAGCAGTTGCGGCCGGCCTTCTTCGCGTAGTACATCGCCGTGTCGGCGTTCTTGAGCAACTGGCCGACCTCCTCGCCATGCTGTGGGTATACGGCGATACCGATGCTGCCCGAGATGTCGAGCGCGTGCGGACCGATCAGGAAGGGTCGCTTGAGGGCCGCCAGCACCTTGCCGGCGACGAGAACGGCATCCATCGCGCGTTCGATCTGTGCCAGCAGGATGACGAACTCGTCCCCGCCGAGGCGCGCCACGGTATCCGTCTCGCGCGGCACGCAGGCCTTCAGGCGCAGCGCCACCTCCTTCAGCAACAGGTCACCGACATCGTGCCCGAGCGTGTCGTTGACCGGCTTGAACTGATCGAGATCCAGGAACATCAGGGCGAGCGTCGCCCGGTCCCGGCGCACCTGCGCCAGGGCCTGCGACAGGCGATCGCTGAGCAGTGCACGATTCGGCAGATCGGTGAGCTGATCATGGTGGGCGAGGTGCTGGACGCGTTCCTCGGTTGCCTTGCGCTCCGAAATGTCCTGCTTGATGGCGACGAAGTGCTGGATGCGGCCGTTGATGTCGGTCACCGGCGAGATGGTCAGCGCCTCGTCATAGAGGCTGCCGTCCTTGCGGCGGTTGACCACTTCGCCGCTCCAGACCCGCCCGTCGAGGATCGTTTCCCACATGCGGTGATAGAACTCCGCTTCCTGATGACCAGTGTTGAGCATCTCGCTCGGCTTGTCTCCCACCGCCTCCGCCAGGCTGATGCCGGTCATCCGGGTGAACGCCGGGTTGGCCCACACCACCGTCGCAGTCACGTCGGTGATGACGATGCCGTTGGCAGCCGAATTCAGCGCCGCCTCGAACAGGCGCAGGCGCGACTCGAGCTTCTGGCGGACGACCGCATGCCGGATCGCCCGCCCGAGCGCGTCATGGTCGAACTGTCCCTTCACCAGGTAATCCTGCGCGCCGGCCTCCAGCGCCGCCGCCGCCAACTGATGGTCATCGGCCCCGGTGAGGACGATGATCGGCACGTCGGGCACCATCGAACGCACCATCTGCACCGTCGCGATCCCCGTCGAATCGGGCAGCGACAGGTCGAGCAGAACGACATCGGGCCTGGCTGCCGTCGCCATTCGCAAGCCATCGACCAGGGTCGACGCCCATCTCAGTGGCTCTCCATCACCCAGGCGGCGCAAACCGGCGCGGCGGATGCTCGCCTGGATCAGGCCAAAATCGCCTGCGTCATCCTCGATCACCAGGATCGAGACCTGCGGCGTCGGCTCGTTCATTTCCGTGTCTCCCTACCATCGACCGCCTCGGCGTTCCGCCTGCCATTGTGCGCCAGGAATGCCACTCGCGACCAGTGCTCGCCCAGCCGCCGAATTTCTTCGATGAACACGCCGACATCGGCCGTCTTGACGATGTAGTCCGCGGCGCCGAGACGACGGGCCGCAAGAACGTCGCGCTCGACTGCCGAGGTGCTCAGAACGACCACCGGAATACTGCACAGCGCCCGGTCGTCCCTGATTTCGGCGAGGAACTCTCGGCCATCCATGCGCGGCATGTTGAGGTCGAGCAGGATCAGGTCGGGACGGCTCGCCAACAGGAAACGTGCGCCCTGGCAGCGCAGGTACTCGAGCGCTTCGCGCCCGTCGACGACGTGCTCGACCTCCGCCTCGACCCGGCTCTCACTCAACGCCACGCGCAACAGATGGGCGTCGGCCGGTTCGTCCTCGACGAGCAGGATCAGCAGGCGACCAGCGCTGCCGCCGCTCCCGCCCGGCGCGGCTACCGCCGTCGGCACGGCGCCGCTCATGGCGCTCGGCCGGCGCCTGCCGACTGCTCGGCGGCCGGCAGCTGCAGCACCAGTCGGCAGCCGCCGCCCGGTGCCTCCTCGATCCAGGCCTGCCCGCCGCAGCTCTCGGTGACGCGACGGACGATCGCCAGACCCACTCCCGTTCCGTCGCCACTCGATGACAGTCGCTCGAAGACGCGGAACACTCGCCCACGATACTCCTCCTCGACGCCAGGGCCATCGTCGCTGACGTGATAGACGACCCACTCGCCTGTGCGCTCGCCCGACACGTCGATGTGCAGCGCCTGCGTGCCGCGGCCGTGTTGCAGGGCGTTCTCGATGGCGACGCGAAAAAGGTCACCCAGCCGCGGCAGGTCGATCAGCGCCGGCGGCAACGGGCCGATACTGATCCGTGCGCCTGCCTCGGCAAGCGGCCCGGCTAGCTTCGCCAGCAAGGACTGCAGGACCGGTTCGACGGCACAGCACTCGATCGGTCCGCGCGGCTGGTCGGCCGACAGGTAGAGTTCGGCGTCCCGCAACAGTTCCTGCAATCGCCCCGCCTGCTGGCCGATGAACTCGAGCGACAACAGCGCCTCGGGGTCGTCGACGCGCCCGGCGAGCTGGCTGCGCAGGCGACCGGCATAGGTGGCAACGCGGCGTGCGGGTTCCTGCAGGTGATGCGCCGTGACTTCGGCAAAGCGCTGCAGATCGGCGGTCCGTTGCGCGACGCGCAACTCCAGGGTCCGTTCGTGTGCCCGCGAAGCCGCCATCAGCCTCGCCTGCCAAGCCGCCTGCCATGCCAGCACAAGGCAGAAGAGCAGGCCGGCAGCCACCTCCAGCAACAGTCCGCGCACATCCGCCCAGCCAGCGACCGGCGCCACGCTCAGGCTCCAGGGTGCATTGGCCACCAACAGCTCCTTCTCCACCGGATCGACCGGGGTCGCCCACGACGAAGCGGCCAACAGTTCCTTCTCACGCGTCTCCGGATCGCGACTGAACAGCTGATAGGCGTAGCCCTGCTCTTCCAGGTCGTCGAGGCGACTCTGTCGCAGCACCTCCCGCAACGGCATCCGGGCAACCGCGAAACCCCAGAATGGGCGGCCATGGGTCAGGTCGTCGGCGAAGATCGGCAATAGCCCGACAACGTCCAGCCCGCCATTCGCCAGCCTGAGTGGCCCGGCCAGCAGCGGCACGCCACTGCTGCGGCTGTGCCGCGCCGGGCTGCCGAGATCCGGGTCGCGCAAGAGATCGACGCCGACCAGGGCCTCGTTGCCGGCCAGCGGAGCGACCTGCCGCACCACCCCGGCCGGCGCCAGTTGCAGCGCGGACACCTCGGGAAAGTGGCGCAGCAACCGGTCGCAGGTTGCTGCGAAAGCCGGGATACCTTGCTTTCCCGGCCGCAGCATGGCTGCCAGGGCATAGGTTGGCGCAAGCGCACGCTCGACGCTGCTCTGGACGTCGTGCGCGCGCTCGGCAGCGACGCTGGCCGCCTGGCCCCGTGCCTCGCGCAGGCGCTGCTGCTCCTGTCGCCAGATCAGCCCGCCGACCAGGGCACTGGCGACCAGGAAGGCCAGCAAGCCGACGAGCCGCGGTCGACACCCCAGGCTGCTGCCGGCGCGTGCCGTTGCGCGCTTGCGCTCGCCCGCCGAGGACGCAGCGGCCGACATCACGGAGTCTTCCCCGGCATCGGCACCGCAACGCAGAATCGGCTGCCACGGCCCTCACCACCAGACTCCACCCAGATGCGTCCACCGTGGTGCTCGGCAATCTTGCGACACAGAGCCAGACCGACGCCACTGCCCTCGAACGCGGCACGGCTCTGCAGCCGCTGAAAGACCTGAAACAGGCGGCCCAGTTGTGCCGGCGCGATGCCGACGCCGTTGTCGGCAACCACCAGACACCACTCCGCAGCTACGATCCGGCTGATCACCGTGACCTGCGGCTGCCGTCCCGGGACGCGAAACTTGACCGCGTTCGCGATCAGGTTCTGCAACAGCCGCAGCATTTCGTCCGGGCGCACGAAGACCCGCGGCCACTCGCCGCAGATGTTGATCGTCGCCCCGGCCTCGGCAATCGCCGGCTGCAGGAACAGCAGTGCTTCATCGAGTACGACGCGGCTTTCGATCCACGCGGGTGGTTCGCCGAGGCGACCCACCCGCGAGTATTCGAGCAGCGCCACCAGCATCCGGTCCAGACGCTTGGCGCCATCGATGGCGAAGCCGAAGTAGGCGCTCTGCTCCTCGTTCAACTGGTCGGCGAGACTGGTGCCGAGCAGTTGCAGATAGCTGGCGATCATTCGCAGGGGCTGCCGCAGGTCGTGCGAGATCGCGTAGCTGTACTGTTCGAGTTCGGCGTTCGAACGTCTCAATTCGGCCTCGGCCTGCTTGCGCTCGGTGATGTCCTGGGTCGTTCCGAGGCTGCGCAGGGGCTTGCCATCAGCGTCGAAGGTGAGATCGGCGCGGTGGCGGACGTAGCGGACGGCGTTGCCGATCAGGATGCGATGTTCGTGCTCGAACGAGCCGCCGAGCTGCAGGAAACGCTGCCACGCTGCCTCGAGCGCGGCACGATCGTCGCTGCAGACGCGCCCCAGGTACGACTGGTAGCTGCCGACGGTGCCTTCCGGGAGGCCGAAGAGGCGACACGTTTCCGGCGACAGGTGCATCTCGTCGCTGGCCAGTTCGTAGTTCCAGCTGCCCACGTGTGCCACCGACTGTGCCCTGATGAAGTTGGCCTGACTCTCGCGCAGCGCCGACACGGCCGCGTCGAGCTGCCGGACCTTCAGCTCGAGGTCGTGTTGCAGTTGCTCCTGTTCCCGCATCAGGCGATAGGTCCGCAGCGCCGAATGGACCTGCGCAAAGATCTGGTTGCCGTGCAGTTCCGACTTCAATCGATAGCCATCGATCTCGTACTGGCTGATGACCTCGCGCTGTGGTGCATAGCCCGGCTGGCCGGTGATCAGGACGATCTGCACGGTACGGTTGGCCAGTTGCTCGCGGTCGCGGACATGGCGGACGAGGTCGAGACCCGCACGCTCCGACTCCATCACCACATCCAGCAGGATCAGGGCGATGTCCGGGTTGGCCGCGAGCACTTCCTTCGCCTGCTCAGCCGAGAAGGCGTCCAGCAACTGCAGCCCGCGGCCTTCGATGGCCACCTCCTGCAAGGCGAGGCGAAGCACGGCGTGTACGTCCGCTTCGTCGTCCACCACCAGAACCTTCCACGGCTGGCCGCCAACAGGCGCCGGGTCGCCGGCATCGGCCGCCAGCATTGAGGAAAAGAGGTCCGGATCCTCGCTCACCGGGCTGCTCATTGGCTCATCTCCACGGGCCGCACCGTCGCGCACGCGCCCAGGCTCCGCTCGTGCGAGCGGTCGCCGGCAAGCCATCGGAACACTCAGCGTTCTCCATTCAGGCAACGGCCTCGAGGACTCATTTGACGGCGACGACCCGACAGGCGGTCTTCCCCCGCTGCCGATCCATGTCCTCGCTAACGACACGGCAGCACTGCAACTTTAGCCCCGTCTGCACCAGCGATGCCGGTGCCGGGCAGGCACCGGCCCACAGCTCAGTTCTGTTCGATCGGTGGCGCTACCTTGAAGACTTCGGCCAGCGTCGTCACCCCGGCTGCCACCTTCATCGCTCCCGAGATGCGCAAGGGCTTCATCCCTTCACGAAACGCCAGGTCGCGAATCCTGGCGATATCCCTGTTCTCGCTGATCGCCTGCTTTACCTCGGGCGACAGCATGAGGATCTCGTACAGGCCGACGCGGCCGAGGTAGCCCGTCATGCGGCAATCGAGGCAACCCACGGGCCGGTAGAAGCGCGACGGCCGGTTCGACTTCCACGGTGCCACCAGTTGATCCCACATCGCCTCCTCGACGGGACTGGCCGGATGCACCTGCTTGCAGTGCGGACAGAGGATGCGCACCAGACGCTGCGCCATCACTCCGAGCACCGTCGCGCCGAGCAGGTAGGACGCGACGCCGAGGTCGAGAAGGCGCGTGATCGCCGACGGAGCATCGTTGGTGTGCAGCGTCGACAGCACCAGGTGGCCGGTCAGGGCCGCCTGGATCGCCACCTCGGCAGTCTCCAGGTCACGGATCTCGCCGATCATGATGATGTCCGGATCCTGCCGCATCAGTGCGCGCACACCCTGCGCGAAACCGAGGTCGATGACGTTCTGCACCTGCATCTGGTTGAAAGCCGGCTCGACCATCTCGATCGGATCCTCGATGGTGCACACGTTGACTGCCGGCGTCGCCAGCTGCTTCAGCGTCGAATAGAGCGTCGTCGTCTTTCCCGACCCGGTTGGCCCGGTGACCAGGATGATGCCGTTCGGCCTCTCGGCCATTGCCTTCCAGCGTCCCTGGTCGTCGTCGGAGAAGCCCAGTTCGGAAAAACCACGCACCAGCACTTCGGGATCGAAGATGCGCATCACCAGCTTCTCGCCAAAGGCCGTCGGCAGGGTGGACAGGCGCAGTTCGGCTTCCTGGCCGTCGGCCGTGCGCGTCTTGATGCGACCGTCCTGCGGGCGACGCTTCTCGACGACATCCATGCGGCCGAGGATCTTGACGCGATTGATCATCGCTGCCAGGACGCTCATCGGGATCTGGTACACCTGGTGCAGCACACCATCGATGCGGAAGCGGACGATGCCCACTTCCCGCCGCGGCTCGATGTGAATGTCACTGGCACGCTGCTCGAAAGCGTACTGCCACAACCAGTCGACGATGTTGACGATGTGCTGGTCGTTGGCGTCGAACTGTCGATTGGTGCGGCCAAGCTCGACCAGTTGCTCGAACGACGACAGGTTGCCGGCCGGGCCGCCCAACTGTGCCGCCTTCTTGACCGACCGGGCCAGATTGTAGAACTCGACCAGATAGCGCGCGACATCGACCGGACTGGCGAGGACGCGACGGACCTCCTTCTTGCTGATCGAGCGGATCTCCTTCTCCCAGTCGCGCAGAAAGGGCTCGGTCGTCGCCACCAGCACTTCGCGCGTCGTCACGGCAACCGGCAGGACTCCGAAACGCGTCGCATAGGCACTCGACATGACCTCGGTCACGGCGGTGAAATCGACCTTCAGCGGATCGATGTGGTAATACTCGAGACCCACCCGCTGTGCCAGCCACTCGCCCAGGTCGTCGAGGCTCAGCGGACGGTGCGGTTCCTGCTGCGATTTCCACTTCTGGTCGGCGATGATCACCAGCGGGTGCGCGACCACGCGCTTGAGGCGGCTTTCCTTGAGCAATGTGTCGGCGTCTGCGGCGCCGACCAGGCCATCGGCGACCAGCCAGCCGAGAACCTCGGCCAGCGCCAGGCGATGTTCATGAACGGTGTGGGCCGTTGCCTGCAGCATGTGTGGTTTTCCGGGGAGGGGTACGGTCACTATACCGGAGAGCAGCGTCGCGACTCAATGGTGGCGCCGCGACGGGGTATCATGCACCCTCGCCGCGACCGCAGACGCAAGCGGTCTGCCGGGCCGCCTGCCGGCCACCGTCAACCAGCCCCGTGGAGGAACCCATGCAAGCCAGATCGCTGATCATCACCGCCCTCGCCAGCACCCTGTTTGCCCTGCCGGCAGTCGCCCAGACGGCCCCCGGCGGCATCGGCCCGGGAACGCCCGGCGGCGGTGGCATGGGTCGCCCGGCGGACTGCAAGAAGGCAGCCGACCCCGAGCAGTGCGCCGCCCGCCGCGCCGCGCACGAGCGCGTCCTCGCCGCCTGCCGCGACAGGAGCGGCAGCGAGCGCCGCCAGTGCATGCAGCAGCAGGCGCAGCAGACCGACTGCTCGCGCGCGCGCAACCCGCAGCAGTGCGAGGCCCGCAAGCAGGCCTACGCCGCCTGCCAGGAGCGCAGCGGTCCCGACTTCAAGCGCTGCGTCCAGGAGAGGATGCCGGCCGTCGACTGCGGCCAGGCGGCCGACCCGGCCCGCTGCCAGCGCCACCAGAAGGCGCGCGAACAGTGCCGCGACAAGATCGGTCCCGAGCATCGGCAGTGCCTGCGCGAGGCACTGGCACCAGCCGCCAGATAGCGCAACGGGCCGCCGCCCGGTGACCCGCGGCGCGGCTGCTCAGGCGGCAGTCGCGCTGGCGGCAATCGCCGCCCGCCAGGCGGCCAGCTTGTCCGCGAAAGCCAGCGTATACGCCGGACTGGTCGACGGCAGGACGTGCGTCGCATAGCCCTGCTGCCGGAACCAGTCGGCGAAACGCCCTGCGGTCTGGCCATTGAAGCAGATGCAGCGCAATTGCGGGGCCGCGTCGCGCAGACTCGCGAAGTCGTTGGCGACCGCCGACTCGATGGCGGCATCGAGAGCGCCGCGGCGCCGGCACTCTCGATAGACGTCCCAGAGCCCGATCCGGTGCTGCAGCAGGCATCGCTGCTTGCCGGCATAGTCGAGGGCGGAGAGCGGCTCGTCGAGCAGCACTTCGAGCAGGCGCCAGAACTGGTTCTGCCGGTGCGCATAGTAGTGCGCGGCGGCGAGCGATGCCGGTGAAGGAAAGCTCCCCAGGACCAGCGTCCTGACACCGGCATCGATGATCGGCGGCAAGCCGAGCAGCAGCTCGGGCCTGCCGGCCGCCATCAGCGACCGCCGGCGAGCGACAGCGCCAGCATCAGGTCATTGATGCGCCTGACGAAACCAGCCGGATCGTCGAGTGAACCGCCCTCCGCCAGCGTCGCCTGCTCGAGCAGCAGGTTGGCCCAGTCGTCGAAGCGTGTTTCCTCATATTTCAGCCGCTGCACCGCCGGGTGCTTCGGATTGATCTCGAGGATCGGCTTGCTCGCAGGGGTCTGCTGTCCGGCAGCCTTGAGGATGCGCTGCAGGTTGCCACCGAGATCATGCTGGTCGGCAACCAGGCAGGACGGCGAATCGGTCAGGCGATGCGTGACGCGCACGTCCTTCACCTTCTCCCCGAGCGTTGCCTTCACCTTCTCGATGAGTTCCTTGTACTCGTCGGCAGCCTTTTCCGCCTCCTCCTTTTCCGCCACGTCCTCGAGCTTGCCGAGGTCGAGCCCGCCCTTGGCAACCGATTGCAACGGCTTGCCATCGAACTCGGTGAGGTGACCGGTCACCCACTCGTCGACGCGATCCGACAGCAGCAGCACCTCGATCCCCTTCTTGCGGAAGATCTCGAGATGCGGGCTGTTTTTCGCGGCAGTGAAGGTTTCCGCCGTGACGTAGTAGATCTTCTCCTGGCCATCCTTCATCCGCGCCACGTAATCGGCCAGCGAGACGCTCTCCTCGGGGGTATCGGACTGCGTCGAGGCGAAACGCAGAAGCCTGGCGATCCGCTCCTTGTTCGCGAAGTCCTCGCCGACCCCCTCCTTGAGGACGCGGCCGAACTCCTTCCAGAACCTGACGTACTTCTCCTTCGCCGCCTCCTCCTCGCCATCGGCAAGGCTTTCGAGAAGACCGAGAACGCGCTTGACGCAGCCGCCGCGAATCGTCTCGATGTCGCGTGACTGCTGCAGGATCTCGCGCGACACGTTCAGCGGCAGGTCGTTCGAGTCGACAACGCCGCGCACGAAGCGCAGGTACAGCGGCATCAACTGCTCGGCGTCATCCATGATGAAGACGCGCCGGACATAGAGCTTGATGCCGTGGCGGGAGGTCCGCTCGAAGAGGTCGAACGGCGCCCGCGACGGGATGTACAGCAGTTGCGTGTATTCCTGCTTGCCTTCGACGCGCGCATGGACATGCGCCAGGGGATCCTCGAAGTCATGCGCGACGTGCTTGTAGAACTCGTTGTACTGCTCGTCGGTGATTTCCGATTTCGGGCGGCTCCAGAGCGCTGACGCCTGGTTCACCGTCTCGTCCTCGTCAGTCACCACCTGCGCTTTCTGCTCCTCGTCCCAGCGCTCCTTCTTCATCAGGATCGGCAGCGTGATGTGATCCGAGTATTTTCGGATGATCTCGCGCAGTTTCCAGTTCGAGAGGAACTCATCCTCGCCCTCGCGCAGATGCAGGGTCACCTCGGTGCCGCGTTGCGCCCGGTCGATCACTTCGACCGTGAAGTCGCCCTCACCCGATGACTCCCAGCGCACCCCCTGACTGGCTTCGAGACCGGCTCGACGCGAAACAACGGTGACCCTGTCGGCAACAATGTAAGAGGAGTAGAAGCCGACACCGAACTGGCCGATGAGGTGCGCGTCCTTCGCCTGGTCGCCGGTCAGCGCCGAGAAGAACTCGCGCGTCCCCGATTTGGCGATCGTTCCCAGGTGCTCGATCGCCTCCTCACGCGAGAGGCCGATGCCGTTGTCGGCAATGCTCAGCGTGCGCGCCTCCTTGTCGAAGGAGACACGGATCTTCAGGTCGCCATCGTCCCCGTAGAGCGCGGCATTGTTCAGGGCTTCGAAGCGCAGCCGATCGCAAGCGTCGGAAGCATTCGAGATCAGCTCGCGCAGGAAGATCTCCTTGTTGCTGTACAGCGAGTGGATCATCAGGTTGAGAAGCTGCCTGACTTCGGCCTGAAAGCCCAGTGTTTCCTTCTGTGCACCCATGCGAGGACTCCGTGAATGGCGTTTGTGAAAAACGAAGAGGCGCAAGCCTTGCGCCGCGGACGATGGAGCAGCAGGTGGGGACGATCGGTACCATTTCAAGCCCTGTCGGCGCGGCCCGGCAAGCAACGGCTGCCATCGTCACCCCGGGGGCGCGCTCACTCCTCGCCGGGCTGTCTGCCGGTTTCGGTCTGCGCTCGCTGTCGCCGCGCCACACGGCCCGCGCGCGGCGGCTTCCTCACCGCCGCTCAGGACTCGGCGCTCGGGTAAACGACCGCCAGGACCTCGACCTCGCGCCAGCCCGCCGGACTCTGGAAGCGGACGATGTCGCCGGCACGCGACTTGAGCAGCGCACGCGCAAGCGGCGACACCCAGCTGATTCGTCCGTGCGCCAGATCGGCCTCGTCCACGCCGACGATCTGGTAGGTGCTCTCCGTTCCCTGGCCGTCGCAGATGCTGACCGTCGCACCGAAAAAGACCTGTTCGGTGTTCTCGCGCCGCGCCGGGTCAACGATCTCCGCCAGGTCGAGACGCCGGGTCAGGAAGCGTATGCGCCGGTCGATCTCGCGCAGCCGCCGCTTGCCATAGATATAGTCGGCGTTCTCCGAGCGGTCTCCGTTGGCGGCGGCCCACTGCACGACGCCGACCACCTGTGGCCGCTCGACGCGCAGAAGGTGCTCGAGTTCAGCGCGGATGCGCGCGTGCCCGGCGGGCGTGATGTAGTTGCGTGTACCCTGCGGCAACCGGAGAGCCGGATCGAGCGCCTCCTCCTCGTCCTCGTCGTCTGCCGCTTCCCTGACGAAAGCCTTGTTCATCGCCTGTCGCCCATGCACCTGCCGTCTGCCGACGCTGCGCCACACCCGTCGCCGGGCCTGGCAAGCGGGCAACCCTGTCCGTCAGCAGAAGAAAAAGAAACGGCGCAGGCTCCGCAACCTGCGCCGCACTGCCAGCCTGTGGGCTGCTCAGTAGCCGATGTTGAACGCCCCGACATCGATGCGGATGGTGTCGCGACCGAGCGCCAGCGCAGTGTAGCGGGCAAAGCGGGTCGCCCAGTCCTTGCCTTCGATGAAACGCGTTTCGCCACCATAACGGGCAACATTGAGGATCTTGTCGATGATCAGCACCTTGCCCATCGGGTTGCTGGGCTCGCATTCGAGATCGGCGAACTCCTTGTCGAACCAGCGACGCGCCTCTTCCGGAGAGCCTGCCGCAAGTTCGGTGTGAGAGAACCTGTACTCGTACTCTCGCTCCCGCCCAAACGAAACGATAATGTGATAGACCATCTGCCTCCTTCCGGCTCTGTCTCAGGGTTACAATTTCAGCCTCTATTCTATTCGCAAAAGCGTCCCGTGCCGCAAGTCCCAGGCGAGCGCGCAGCGTTTATTGACGGTCTGCGCGCCTTCGTTCCGATGAGCATGAGCATCCTCCCCTTTGGCCTCGTCTGCGGCGCCGCCGCCAGCAATGCGGGCCTGACGGCCGGGCAGTCGCTGGCCATGAGCTGGGTCATCTTCGCCGGCTCGGCACAGATCGCGAGCACACAGCTCTTCGCCGGCGGTGCGCCGCTGCCGGTCATTCTCGCCACCGCGACGATCATCAACCTGCGCTTCCTGATGTACGGCGCCTCCCTGTCGCAACACTTCGGCGGCCTCGGCCGACGCTGGCAGGCAGCGATTGCCTACCTGCTGACCGATCAGGCCTTTGCCCTGACGGTCCTCCGGCGCAACGCCCGCCCCGAAGAGCCGCATCTCCACTGGTTCTACCTCGGGCTGGCCGGAGCGACCTGGGTCTGCTGGCAACTGGCGACGATCGCCGGCATCCTGCTCGGCAGCCTGATGCCGCCGAGTTGGTCGCTCGACTTCATCGTCCCGCTGACCTTCATCGCCATGCTCGTGCCCCTGCTCAGCACGCGCGCCATGCTGCTGGCCGCAGCCACCGGTGGCAGCGCCGCGGTCCTGCTGGTGCTGCCGCTGCGACTCAACCTGATCGCCGCAGCGCTGCTCGGTGTCGCCGCCGGCATCGCAGCGGAGAAGATCGGGGGCGGCCGCTGAGTGCAACCGCTTTCGCCCCGGGCAGCGAACTGCTCGCCTGGTCGATGATCATCGGCATCGGCGTCATCACCTTCCTCCTGCGCTTTGCGCCGCTCGCCCTGCTCGCGCGCCTGGAACTTGCCGGCTGGCTGCGGCAGGCCTTGCGCTATGTGCCGGCGGCGGTGATGGCGGCGATCATCGCGCCGCCGTTGTTTTTTGCCGTTGGCGCGCCTAACATTGTCCCCGACCTGCCGCGCATGGCGGCCGCCGCTCTGGCGGCACTCATTGCCTGGCGGACCCGCAACACCCTGTCAACCGTCGTTCTCGGCATGCTCGCCCTGTGGGCGCTGCAGGCCCTGCTCGGCTAGCCACCAAACCATCCGAGGGATATCGCCGACCATGCTGACCGAAGAACAGATCGCCGAAACCCGCGCCAGCCTGCGCGAACTCCAGGTCGAGCATCACGATCTGGATCAGGTCATCGACCACCTGATGCTAAACCCGCCAGCGGATGACCTGCTGGTCCGCCGACTAAAGAAACGCAAGTTGCTGCTCAAGGACCGCATCGTCGCCCTCGAGCACCTGCTGCAGCCGGACGCGCTCGCCTGAGCCTCTGCGCCGGGCACCCTCCGCGACCGCCCTCAGGCACGACATGGAACTCAGCGTCGCCGGCAGCCGCTGCCGCGTGGCCACCGGTGGCCGGCCCTGGCGACCCGGCAACTCACCGTCGCCGCCGCTGCTGCTGATCCACGGCGCCGCCAACGACGGTGACGCCTGGCTGCGGGTGGCCGCCGGCCTCGCCGCCGCCGGCTGCTGCGTGCTGGCCCCCGATCTGCCTGGTCACGGGCTCTCGGGCGGCCCGCCACTGGCGAGCATCGAGGCGCTCGCCGACTGGCTGCCGGCGCTGCTCGACGCGGCCGGCATCGACCGCGCCCTGCTGGTTGGGCACTCGATGGGCTCGCTCGTCGCCCTCGAGGGCGCCGCCCGCCATCCACGGCGTTGCAGCGGCCTGGCGCTGCTCGGCACCTCGGCGCCGATGCCGGTTGCCGACGCGCTGCTCGGTCGGGCGGCGAGCGCCCCCGACAGCGCCTACCGAATGATGAACGAGTATTCGCTGACGCCGCGTTTCCAGCTCCATGGCGGCGGCGGGCACGGCATCTGGGGCCCCGGGGCGAACCTGGCGATCATGCGCCGCAGCCCACGCGGCGTCCTCGCCATCGACCTCGCCAACTGCAACGAACATCTGCACGGCCTGGCAGCGGCGGCACGGGTGAACTGCCCGACGCTGCTGCTGGCTGCCCGCCGCGACCGCATGACGCCGCGGCGCAACCTGCCGCCGCTGCTGGCCGCCCTGCGCCAGGCGCGGTACGTCGAGATCGCCGATTGCGGACATGCGATGATGACCGAGAAACCGCAGGCAGTCATCGACGAACTCCTGCGCTTCCTGCCGCTGGTCGTCGCCGCCGCGACTACGGTGTCGCCGGCTGCGAGCGCGCCAGAACGATCACCGCCGCCAGGATGATCGTACCGCCGGCGAGTTGCCAGCCGCCGACCTGCTCACCGAGGAAGAACGCCGCCAGAATGACGGTGACCAGCGGTTCGAGGGTTGACAGCGTCGCGGCATCGGCGGCACCGAGACGCGCCATGCCGGCAAAGAAGGTGATCATCGCGACCACCGTCGACAACAGGGCGATGCCGCCGATCGCCGCCCAGGCGGCCGGCGAAACCGGAAAGGCGGGGCCCTGCCAGCAGACGATCAGGCCGAAGACGGCTGCCGCGGCAAGCATGATCACCGTCGACGAAGGCATCGCTCCGGCGAGCGGCGTCACCCGTTCGCCAACCAGGATGTAGATCGAGTAGATCATCGCCGCGGCGACACCAAGCAGGATGCCGAGTGGGCTGCCGGCGAGGCTGCCGCCAATCGCCATCGCGGTGCCGACCAGCGCCGCCGCCACGGCGAGCAGGCGCGGCAGCGACAGCCGGCGGCGGGCGATGACAGCGGCGAGGACGGTGACGATCGCCGGATAGAGGTAGAGCAGAAGGGCTGTCAGCCCCGCCGTCGCGTGCTGCAGGGCAGCAAAATAGCAGAACGACTGCCCGACGTAACCGAGGCCGCCCATCGCCACCAGCAACAGCAGCGTGCGGCCATGTGGCCAGCGCATGCCACGCAGGCGCATCAGCACGGCCATCAGGACGCCGGCGAGGGCAAAGCGCAGGAACAGCATGCTCGGCAGGTCGACGCCCTCGGCGTAGGCCAGCTTGGCGAGAATCGGCATGGCACCGAAGCCGGCCGCCGAGGCGACGATGCAGGCACAGCCGACGAGGCGCGTGTGCGCCGCGGCAGCCGCCGGCGCGAGCGGCGTGCCGGACGCCGGCACCGCCGCGGCAACGCCTTCCACACGGCGCGCGCGGGTACCTGCCGGCGCTGCCGCGCCCGGGTCAGCCACGGCCACCATCGGGCAGCGACTGGCGCGCCAGCCCCAGCACCCGCCACAACCAGCCCGGAGAATCGCGGCCGGTGAGCACATAGTCGAGCACGTTGCGGTTGTCGAGAGCGAGGTTCTGCGCCAGCTTGGCGGCCCGCGTGCCGGCAAAGAGGAGATCATCGCCCGGCTGCAGCAGCAGGTCGTCGGCCGGCAGCTCGTAGTCACGCCCGTCGCGAACGAGCAGCAGCGGCAGCAACGGCAGCGCTTCCTGGTGCGCTGCCGGATCGCGCTGCAGGGTTCCGAGCGCGATCGCTCCCTGCTCGATCATCAGCAGACGGTGCGCAGCGGGAGCCTCGGCAGCGTTCAGGCGAACGCCCCAGATCAGCGGCACGTTGCCGCCGCAAAGCCGTTCGAGCCGTCCACTGACGATCGCCGCGCGCTCCTCCGGCCAGGCCCGAACGAGGCGCAGAAAGCGGCTCAGCAGCGGCGAAGTGATCAGCGCGAGACACTCCCGGGCGACGATGCGCGAAGGAACCATCGTGAAATCGGCATCGTAGGCGTCGAACAGCACCTGATTCGCAACCCGGTTCTGGCGTGCGACGACGAACAGGTCCGGGTTGAGCTCCTTGGCCGTGATGGCGATCGACAGGTTGTTGGTGTCGTTGTCGCCGGCGGCGACGATGCCGACCGCGCTTTCGATTCCCGCCGCGCGCAGTGGCTCCGCTTCGGTACCCAGGCCGACGACGTGCCTGACGGCATTCGGCAGATCGGCCTCGAGCGAGATGACCGTCAGGCTGACTCCCTGCCGCTCCAGGTTGCGCACCACCGCCTGCCCGAAGCGGCCGTAACCGCAGACCACCCAGTCACCGGCCGGCGGATCGTGCCGCGCCGGCAGTTGCTGCCCCGCCAGACCGGTCAGGATGTCGACCAGACGGTACCAGTTCGGCGAATGGATCGCTTCTGCCAGATGGTCGGCGAACTTCTCGAAGTGATTGACCACGTAGTGCGTGCCGAAGGACATCATGTTGCGCTCGACCGACGGACTGGCGACGCGGGCAACGACCATCAGCCGCGGGTTGATGAGCCGGCTGGCGATCGCCACCGCCAGGTTGACGCCGTCGTCGTCGGTCATCGCCAGCACGCCGCGGCAGCTACGGTGCTGCAGGCCGGCGAGCAGCAGGTTCTGCGGCAGCGCCGCGTCGGCGCCGAGGACGAGAATGTCGGCGGCGAAGTCCTCGAGTTCGAGTTCCTGGATGCGCGCCTCGCTGCGCTCGATGGCGACGACGCGAACACCGTCTCGATCGAGCGCGCGCGCGATCAGCAGGCCGGTCTCGCCACAGCCGCAGAGGATGTAGAACGGCTCGCCGAGATGTCGCACGCGGCGCACGAAACGGCCGCTCAGCAGGACCTGCTGGAATCCCCTGTCCTGCACCAGCGTCAACAGGCTGATGATCGAGTACGACCAGCCGATCACCGAGAGGAAGATGACGGCCGTCACCCACATCCGCTGCGCCTCGGAAAAGGCCCCCGGCAGTTCGCCGAAACCGATCGTGCTCGCGGTGTAGCTGACGAAGTAGAAAGCGTGGAAGAAGCTCATCGGCGGTGCCGGCCGGCCTTCGGCATCGACCCCGGGAATCAGCGTCAGACCGAGCGTCGACACGGCATAGATGACAATCAGCACGATCAGCGGCGCGCGCATCCGCCGCAGGGCGAGGAAGAAGACGCTGGCGTTCATCTGGTCTGCGTCACGCGCGCGTCAGCGCCGCAACATCACCGTTTCGACGATCAGCAGGATGACCGAGACGACGTTGGCAAACAGCGCGCCGCCGCTCAGCGAGACGACGCTGGTGGTGACGTCGGCGGACATCCCCTCGCCGGTCACATGCACGGCAATCGCCCAGACGACGGCCGCCGCCACCAGTTGCAGGTCGGCCACCAGGCTGGTCGACAGGTGCACCGCGCCGATCTGTGTCCGGTCACCGAACTTCAGCACCGTCGCGATCAGGTTGACGACGATCGCCGCGAACAGCTCGTAGATGTGGTGATGCCGCGGCTCGTCGATGTCGCCGATGAAGAAGCCGAAGTTCAGCGTCGCCGCCAGCACGATGAAGAAACCGAAAACCACCTTCTCGAGGTTCATGGACCACCTTTCGCCGTCGCAACAAGCGGCCGCGCCGACCGCAGCCGCATGAGGGTGAAGGATACTCGCCCACAGGGGTGATGAAAACACTGACTCGGGCGCGCGGACCTTCGCTCAGGGGCGAAGGACCTCGGCCAACCGGGGCGCACGGGCCGCTGGCGAGGGCAAGTGGACGCCTGCACAGGCGGCAAGCCGGAGAAGACCGCTTGCCCTGCGGCGACAGCGCCATGCTGCACGACCCAGCCATGCGCGGGCCGGCGACACGACGGCAGCCGGCCGGCGGCTCGGCCGCGCCGGTCTGGCATCGATCCCCCGGCTGTCGTCGCGCACGGGCAGCAGGGAGGACTTATACTTCGCTTCTCGTCCGGCCAGATGTGAAGCCCGCATGGTCGCTTCCCTGTCATCGGCGGCCTCGACCGCGCCGTCGTTCCCGAACCGCCCGGTGCAGCACCGCACCGGTGCCGGCGTGGCTGTGGCCGATGGAACGACCGATGCCGCGCCGGCAGGCGAATCGGCTACCGACCGCCCGCCGGTTGCTGCCGCCAGCGCGCAGGAGAATGGTCAGATCTCCGAAGCCGATCGTCAGCGTCTGCAGAGCCTGCAGCGGAGCGACCGCCAGGTCCGGGCACACGAGATGGCGCACGTCGCCGCCGGCGGCAGCCTGGTGCGCAGCGGCGCCAGCTTCAGCTACGCCATCGGTCCCGATGGCCAGCGCTATGCGATCGGCGGCGAGGTCGCGATCGACACCTCGCCCGGACGCAATCCCGAGGAGACGCTCGACAAGGCGGCGCGGATCCGGGCTGCGGCAATGGCCCCGGCGGACCCCTCGCCGCAGGATCGGCACGTCGCGGCACTGGCGACACGCATGGCGATGCAGGCGAGCATGGAACTGGCGCTGCGGCGCGGCGACACGGCCGGTTCCACGGAGACGGCCGACAGCCGGGCAGCCAACGGCGCGACGGCGGCGGCCTATGCGGACGTCGCGGCGGCGGCTGCCGAAACGCCGGCAGCGACCATCGACCTCTTCGCCTGAGCACCGGGAACCAGCCATGGCCGAACATTCCGCCGAAGTCCTCTGGTTGCGCGGCGAGCAGCCGTTCCTCGACAGCCGCTACAGCCGCCGCCACCTGTTGCGCTTCGACGGTGGCATCGAGGTGCCGGCATCGTCATCGCCGCATGTCGTGCCGCTGCCCTTCTCCGATGCGGCGGCGGTAGATCCGGAAGAGGCCTTCGTCGCCTCGCTCGCGAGTTGCCACCTGCTCTGGTTCCTGGCGATCGCCGCCGGCTGCGGCTATCGGGTCGACCGCTACCGCGACCGGCCGACCGGAGTCATGGGCCGCAACGGCGAGGGGAAACTGGCGATGACGCTGGTCACCCTGCGGCCCGAGGTGTGCTTCTCGGGTGATCGCCTGCCGACGGACGACGAAATCCGGCGGATGCATCACGCGGCGCACGAGGAGTGCTTCATCGCCAGTTCTGTACGCTCGGAAGTCCGCTGCGAGCCGGTCCTCCAACCGCCGCGCGACTGACGCCCGCGACCGGGCGGCGACCGGCAGGCAACTACCCGCGATCGGCAACCGGGGACAGCCAGCCGACGCGTGCCTCGTCGCGGCCAGGAAAACAGTCGAAGTGGCGCTGCTGCAGTTGGCGTGTCATCAGGCCGGGGAGTCCGTCGCCGATGCGCCACCGGTCGATCTCCACCACCGGCGTGAGATCGGCGGCGGTACCGGTGGGGAGGACTTCGTCGGCGCAGTACGGTTCGTCGCGCGTGCTGCGCCGCGCCACCAGCGGCAGGCCCATGCCGCCGGCAATGTCGATGACGCTGCAGCGGGTGACGACAGCGTACGCTGCCCGCGGGCTCGGGCCAGTCGATGCCAGCGGCTTGCATCCAGGGGAGGAGCGGGTGGTGCAGCAGGGTAGCGCGGACGAGATGCCCGGGCTCGTCAAGTCCACCGACGCGGGCCGGGTAGTCGGGACTGCACACCGTCACCAGCACTTCGTCCGACATCTTGAAGCCTGGCAGGCCAGGCCACGGGCCGTCGCCAGGGCGGACGCCGGCGTCGACCTCGCCCGAGCGGATGGTGCCGAGCTGGGTCGATGTGGACAGAATCGGGGGCGACCGCCGGGTACTGGTGCTGGGAGTCGGCAAGGCGGCTGGCCAGCCACCTGCTGCCGATCGCCGGCGCGACGCTGACACGCAGTTCGTGCCGCGCGCCGCGCGCCGCGCGCGATGGCGGGCGGCGCCCGTTCGATGTCGGCAAGCGCGGCGCGGATGCCCGCCAGGTATGCCTCGCCCGGCGGCGTCAGGACGATGTTGCGGTTGAGGCACAGGAAGGGGCGGACGCCAAGATCGTCCTCGAGCTGTTTGATGCGATGACTGATCGCCGACTGGGTGACACACAGCTCGTCGGCTGCCTTGAGGAACGACTGCTGCCGCGCCGCCGCCGCGAAGGCCTCGCGAGAGGCATCGGCGGCAGACGGAAGGCCATCGCGCTCAGAGGCGACCGAGCACGACCTCGGCGACGAAACGACTGCCGATGTAGGCCAGCAGCAGGACCATGAAGCCGGCGAGGGTCCAGCGCAGCGCGATGCGCCCGCGCCAGCCATAGACACGACGACCGACCAGCAACGCGGCGAAGATTCCCCACGAGGCGAAGGCAAAGAGCGTCTTGTGGTCGAGCACCGCCGCCTTGCCGAAGATCTCCTCCGAGAACCAGACACCGCTGACCAGGGCGACGGTCAGCAGACAGAAGGCGACCGTGATCATGCGGAACAGCAGCGCCTCCATGGTCAGGATCGGCGGCAGGCTGCTGAGACTGCGGGTCATCGACCGCTGGTGCAGCTTGCGTTCGGCAAAACCCATGAAGACCGCGTGCAGCGCCGACAGGGTGAACAGGCTGTAGGCGAGCATCGCCGCAAGGAAATGGACCAGGAAGCCCCAGCCGCCGGCATGTCCGATGACGCGCAACTGCGGGAAGATGGCAGGCGCCGCCGCGCCAGCTGCGGCCAGCGGCAGGACCATCGGCTGCAGGCCGTCCATGCGCGAGCGGAAGCTCTCCAGCCAGTAGATCAGTACCGCCAGCCAGAGCATCAGCGACAGCGCGTAGCTGAACGAAAAGCGCATGCCGCTGCCACCGAAGACACCCTGGTAAAGGCCGAAGCCCTGGATCAGCATCGCGACGACGATCGCAGCCCGTTCCCAAGGCTGCATCGGCAAGGTCACCAGCGAGCGCTCCTTCTCACGCCAGCGCGTGTGCCAGAAGTGGATCCCGAGGGCCGCGTAGAGCAGTGACGAAACGACGTGCGGCAGCAGGTGCAGTAGAATGTCGGGCATTTTTTGAGTTTACACCAAGCCGGAATCCAGATGCTCGACAACCTGACCCAACGCCTTTCCCGCGTCATGAAGACGCTGCGCGGTGAAGCACGCCTGACCGAGTCCAACATCGCGGATGCCTTGCGCGAGGTCCGCCTCGCCCTGCTTGAGGCCGATGTCGCCCTGCCCGCAGTCAAGCACCTGATCGCCGCAGTAAAGGAGAAGGCGGTCGGCGAGGAAGTCATCGGCTCGCTGAGCCCGGGGCAGGCACTGGTGGGCGTCGTGCACCGCGAGTTGACGCAACTGATGGGCGAGGCGCACGCGGGCCTCAACCTGGCGACGCAGCCGCCGGCGATCGTCCTCATGGCCGGCCTGCAGGGATCGGGCAAGACGACCACCGTCGCCAAGCTGGCCAAGTTGCTGCGCGAGACGCAGAAGAAGAAGGTCCTGGTCGTCTCCTGCGACGTCTATCGGCCAGCCGCCATCGAGCAGTTGCGGACCGTCGCCGCCCAGGCCGGCGTCGATTTCTTTCCGTCGGCCGGCAACGAGAAGCCGATCGATATCGCGCGCAACGCGGTCGACTGGGCAAGACGCCACTACCACGACGTGCTGCTGGTCGACACCGCCGGCCGCCTGTCGATCGACGAGGCGATGATGAAGGAGATCGCCGAGCTGCATGCGGCGATCCGGCCGATCGAGACGCTCTTCGTCGTCGATGCGATGCAGGGACAGGACGCGATCAATACCGCCCGCGCCTTCAACGAGGCCTTGCCGCTGACCGGTGTCATCCTGACCAAGCTCGACGGCGATGCGCGCGGCGGTGCCGCGCTGTCGGTGCGCCATGTCACCGGGCGGCCGATCAAGTACGCCGGCGTCGGCGAGAAGCTGACCGGCATCGAGCCCTTCCATCCAGAACGAATGGCCTCGCGCATTCTCGGTATGGGCGACGTCCTGTCGCTGATCGAGGAAGCCAGGAAGGGAATCGACGAAGAGAAGGCGATCGAGTTCGCGCGCAAGCTGAAGTCGGGCAAGACCTTCGATCTCAATGACTTCAAGGACCAGATCAGCCAGATGCGCAAGATGGGCGGGCTGTCGTCGATGCTCGAGAAACTGCCGGCGCAGTTCTCGCAGGCGGCTGGTCAGTTGCCTGCCGGTGGTGAGGAGAAGGCGGTGGCACGCATCGAGGGAATCATCAACTCGATGACGCCCGCCGAGCGCAGCCACCCCGAACTGCTCAAGGCTGCCCGCAAGCGGCGCGTGGCGCAGGGTGCCGGCGTGCAGGTGCAGGAGGTCAACCGCCTGCTGAAGCAGTTCGAACAGACGCAGAAGATGATGAAGCAGTTCTCGCGCGGCGGCATGGGGCAACTCATGCGCGGCCTCAAGGGCATGTTGCCGGGGATGCGCTGACGGCGCCGGAGCCGGCGGGATGCCGTGTCAGCGCATGGCCAGGTTGCGCTTGCTGTAGGACCAGTGGTTCTGCCAGGCGGCGCGAACCATGTTCGGGTACTGCGGCTGGCCGAGGCTGCCATTGTAGCGGCCAAGCGCCCGGTAGAGATCACCCCGTTCGATGTCGAGATAGTGGCGCAGGATGGTGCAGCCGTAACGCAGGTTGGTGCGCAGGTGGAAGAGATTGTCCTCGCTGCCGCCGACGAGCTTGACCCAGAACGGCATCACCTGCATGAAGCCACGAGCACCGGCCGTCGACACGGCATACTTCTTGAAGCCGCTCTCGACCTGGATCAGGCCGAGGATGAGTTGCGGATCGAGCCCGGCGCGCGTCGCCTCGTAATGCACGGCGCGCAGGAAGTCCAGGCGCGTGTCGCGGTCCGGAATGCGTTTCTCGAGCCGCTGCGACATCTCGCTCAGCCAGCCGATGGCCTCCGCCGAATCCGTGAATGAGCTGCGTTGCGGCGCCCGATCGGACACCGTGCGCGAGAGTGCGGCCTGCACGCTCGCCGAGAGCGGCTCGTACCTCTGCGCTCCGGCCTGCACCGCCAGCGGCAAGAGCAGGGCAGCGAGAGCGATCAGGCAACGCACAGTCGGTCCTTGATGAAGCGAACGATCTCGGCCCTGGCGACCATCTGCGGCTCTGCGTCGAGGCGTCCCTTGTACTCGAAGCGGCCTTCGGCAAGACCGCGCTCGCCGACCACCACCCGGTGCGGCACGCCGATCAGCTCCATTTCGGCGAACATCACACCCGGCCTTTCGTTGCGGTCATCGAGCAGGACGTCGACGCCGGCGTCGACCAGTTCGGCGTAGAGCGCATCGGCAGCCGTCTTGACGGCAGCGCTCTTGCCATATCCCATCGGGACGATGCACACGGCGAAAGGCGCGATCGCCGCCGGGAAGACGATGCCGCGCTCGTCGTGACCCTGTTCGATGGCGGCACCGACGATGCGGGTGACGCCGATGCCGTAGCAGCCCATCTCCATGATCCGGCTCTGCCCCGCTTCATCTAGGAAGCCGCATTTCAGCGCCTCGGCGTACTTCGTCCGCAGCTGGAAGATGTGGCCGACCTCGATGCCGCGACAGAGCTCCAGGCGGCCCTGACCATCGGGCGACGGATCGCCGGCGACGACGTTGCGCAGGTCGCCGACCAGCGCCGGCTCCGGCAGATCGCGAGCGAAATTCACCCCGGTGAGGTGAAACCCTGCCTCGTTGGCACCGCAGACGAAGTCGCTCATCACTGCCACGCTGCGGTCGGCATGGACCGCGATGCCGCTGCTGCCGACCGGACCGATGTACCCCGGCTGACAGCCGAGCGCAGCCAGAATCTCGTCGTCGCGCGCGAAGCGGAATTCGCCGAGAAGCTTCTGTGCCTTCAGCTCGTTCAGGCTGTGATCGCCGCGCAGCAGGATCAGCGCGAAACCGCCGCTGCCACCCTCACTGCCGGCCAGCACGATCGCGATCGCCTTCACCGTCGTGCTCAGTGCAACCCCCAGCAACTCGGCCACGTCTTCGCAGCGCGTGCGACCGGGCGTCGCCACCTTTTGCATGGTGCTGCGGGAAGGCAGGCGACCACCAGCCGGCGCCAGCGCTTCCGCCAACTCGACGTTGGCTGCGTAATCGGACGTCGGACAGTACGCCAGCGCGTCCTCGCCCGAGTCGGCAAGAACGTGGAACTCGTGCGAGCCGGTGCCGCCAATCGAGCCGGTGTCGGCGGCGACGGCACGGAACTTGAGTCCGAGCCGATCGAAGATGCGCGTGTAGGTCGCGAACATGTTGCGATACTCGCGCTGCAGGTCGTCGAAGCTGGCGTGAAACGAATAGCCGTCCTTCATCAGGAACTCGCGCCCGCGCATGACGCCGAAGCGGGGCCTGATCTCGTCGCGGAACTTGACCTGGATCTGGTAGAAGTGGAGGGGCAGTTGACGGTAGCTCCTGACCTCGCGACGAACGACGTCGGTGATGACCTCCTCATGCGTCGGACCGATGACGAAATCCCGCTGGTGCCGATCCTTGCAGCGCAGGAGCTCGGGACCGTACTTCTCCCAGCGCCCGGATTCCTGCCACAGCTCGCCCGGCTGCACGGCCGGCATCGACAGCTCGATGGCACCGGCGCGATTCATCTCCTCGCGAACGATCGCCTCGACCTTGCGCACGACGCGCAAACCGATCGGCATCCAGGTGTAGATGCCACCCGCCAGTCGCTTGATCATGCCGGCGCGCAGCATGAGCCTGTGGCTGACCACCTCGGCGTCGGCGGGCGCCTCCTTGAGCGTTGACAGAAAGAACCGGGAAGTGCGCATCGGGATCGGCTGTGGATTAAAAGCTCGATTCTACTGGACAGACGCCCGAATGGGGCACCCCGGCGGCAGCAACCGCCCACGACGCCGTACGGCAGGCCGGAACTCGCGCACGACGAAGGCCGTGAGACCACCCGAGACCACCCCACCTCATTCGTCGCGGCGCTTTGCAAGCCTCCGGAAATGTGGAAGAATGCACTCAACGATTTGATTTGCAGGTGTCGGAAATGCTTGACCGTGAAGGCTACCGCCCGAACGTCGGCATCATTCTTTGCAACGCCAGAAACGAGGTCTTCTGGGGCAAGCGGATACGAGAACATTCATGGCAGTTCCCGCAGGGCGGCATCAAGCGGGGCGAGACGCCCGAGCAGGCAATGTACCGGGAACTGCATGAAGAGATCGGCCTGCTGCCCGAGCACGTGCTCGTTCTCGGCCGGACCAAGGACTGGTTGCGCTACGACGTGCCAACCCACTGGGTAAGAAGGGAGTGGCGTGGCAGCTATCGTGGACAGAAACAGATCTGGTTCCTGCTGCGCCTGATCGGTCGCGACTGCGACGTATCACTGCGTGCCTGCGATCATCCCGAGTTCGACGCCTGGCGCTGGAACAGCTACTGGGTCTCACTCGACGCGGTGATCGAGTTCAAGCGCCGGGTCTACGAGCAGGCGTTGAACGAGCTGGCCCGTTTCCTAAATGCAGATGGTCGCCGCGCCCAGCGTACAGCCGCCACATTCCGCTCGGCGCCGCCCACCGGCCTGCCCGGGAAGGAATGACGTTGCCCACAGCCGTTCTCCCGCGCAGTGCTGCTTCCGCCCGGTGGTTCCCCGGCGCTCGCCATGCGCACTGGCTGCTGGCTGCGCTTCTCGCCTTGCCGTTGACGGGCCGGACGGAAGACTACGACGCCGATGGTGAACAGCGGCCTGCCGCAGAGCCGGAAGTCGAGTTGCCCGCCTTTCCGCAAACGGAGAACCTGCTGCCGTTCACCGTCAGCGCGACGACCAACAACCAGTTCCTGATCGACGGCAGTTCGCTCAGCGTCGGCAGCGACGGCGTCACCCGCTACACGCTGGTGATCGTCAGCTCCTCCGGGGCACGCAACGTCAGCTACGAGGGGATGAAATGCACGACCGGCGAACGTCGGCTCTACGCGCTCGGCCGTGCCGACGGGACTTGGGCCCGGGCACGCAACGACCGCTGGGTACGGATCACGAACAGCACGCTCAACCGGCATCATGCTGCTCTCTTCTCGGACTATTTCTGTCCGATCATGGTCGTGCAGCAGACGCCCGAACAGCTGCTCGACACGTTGCGGCACGGCGGTCACCCCGCGCTGCGCGTCAGACCTTAGCTGGCCGCCGGCACAGCGACAGGCGTGGCCGGCGAAGCGGAAGGCGAAGCATGCCGTACCCCGTCTAACCCTTTGCTCTGCCGACAGGCGGCAAGGCATTGGCATGCGTATTCAGCCGGCAGCGCGACCCGCAGCGGCAACGGAACGCCTGGAGGAGGAATGATCAGCGATCGATTCATCATCGAGTTCGACAAGGCCTTGCGCACGCTGTGCGCACCGGCTTCGACGGTGCGCGAAGTGCCGGGCAGCAGCGAGCCGGAAGCTGCCATGTCGGCGGCCGAGAAGGCGCATGCGGCGGCCCTGATGCGCGTCAACCACGTTGGCGAGATCTGTGCGCAGGCGCTGTATCAGGGCCAATCGCTGACGTCGCGCCAGGCTGACGTCAGTCAGGCGCTCGAGCAGGCAGCGCGCGAAGAAACCGAACATCTGGCGTGGACCGAACGTCGGCTGGCTGAACTGGGCGGCCGCAGCAGCCTGCTCAACCCGGTCTGGTACGTCGGCGCACTGGCCATCGGCGTCGTTGCCGGCAAGCTGGGAGACGACTGGAGCCTCGGCTTCCTCGCCGAAACCGAGCGCCAGGTCGAGGCTCACCTCGACAGTCACCTCAGCGAACTGCCCGATGAGGACGCGCGGTCGCGGGCGATCGTCGCCCAGATGCGGCGTGACGAGATCGCGCACGCCGCGACGGCGGTGCGGCTGGGCGCGCGCGAGCTCCCGGCGGCGGCGGTGAAGGCAATGCAGCTTGCGGCGCGGACGATGACGCGAACCGCCTACTACGTCTAGGTTTCGATGATCTCGAAATCGTGGGTGATGGCAGCCGTCTTGCCAAGCATGATCGAAGCCGAGCAGTACTTATCCTTCGACAGTTCGATCGCCCGCGCCACAGCATCCGGCTTCAGCTGCCTGCCGCTGACGCGGAAGTGGAAATGGATGCTGGTGAACACCCGTGGTTCGCTCTCCGCCCGCTCCGCGTGCAAGCTCACCTCGCAGCCGGTGACGGCTTGGCGCCCCTTCTTCAGGATCAGCACGACGTCGTAGGCGGTGCAACCGCCGGTGCCGGCGAGCAGCAGTTCCATCGGCCGCGGTGCCAGGTTGCGCCCGCCTGCCTCGGGAGCACCGTCCATCACCAGCGCATGATTGCTGCCCGTCTCTGCCAGAAACGACATCCCGCTGCCAGTCCACTTCACCGTACACTCCATTTTTCCTCCTTGTCTTCGGAACCCTTGACCTGCCGGCCCGATTGTAGCCGCAAGTCCGCCACCACGGCCCACCGGTACATGCTGCACCGCAACATGCCGAACGAGAGAAGAACGCCCAGGCGGAACGGCAGGCGTTGCACATAGTGAAAAGCTTCTCAGGAAAATTATCCAAACTAATGGATATTAAAAGGCTTCCGCAATTTCAATGGATCACACCGCTAGCCCGAAAAAAACCATGGCGCAACGCACAAAAAATAGTTGACCTTTGCTCTCGGAGCGGCCATAATCTCTTCAACGTAATCACTTGCAGCGGGGACCTCCCTCCTACTCACCTTGTCTCCTCCACCCTCCTCGTTTGGTGTGGATTTAGCGCGGCTCCCAGGAGTCGCGCTTTTTTTTGTGCTCTTCGCATCCGCTCGCCACGGCAACCTCCGGCAGCCGCCGGGCCCAACTACCGCGCCTTGCACGGGATGCAGGCAGTCGGCTCGATGAGGCGAATGAGCAATTGACACCGATCCCGGACTTGCAATAACATGCTGGGCTTTCCGTTATCAGGCAAAAGGACGGCGTTTTTGATGAAGACTTTCTCCGCCAAGCCGCATGAAGTAACGCGAGAGTGGCTCCTGGTTGATGCTACCGACAAGGTGCTCGGTCGACTGGCCACCGAGATCGCGCGCCGCTTGCGCGGCAAGCACAAGCCCATATTCACCCCGCACGTCGATACCGGCGACTACATCGTCGTCACCAACGTCGAGAAGTTGCGCGTCACGGGCAACAAGGCCGAGGACAAGAAGTACTACCGGCACTCGGGCTACCCCGGCGGCCTTTACGAAACGAACTTCACCAAGATGCAGCAACGCTTCCCGGAACGTATCCTGCAACAGGCCGTGAAGGGCATGCTGCCGAAGGGCCCGCTCGGTTACGCGATGCTCAAGAAGATGAAGTGCTACGCGGGCGCAACACATCCACATGCTGCGCAGCAGCCAAAGGTTGTCGAACTCTAAGGGCTCATGATGGCAGACAATTATTTCTATGGCACCGGGCGGCGGAAGAGCGCGGTAGCGCGCGTCTTCATGAAGCGCGGAAGCGGCAAGTTCGTGGTCAACGGCAAGCCGGTGGACGATTTCTTCTCGCGCGTCACTGGCCGCATGATCGTCCGGCAGCCACTGCACCTGATCGAGCAGCCGAACGATTTCGACATCCTGGTCAATGTCTCGGGTGGCGGCGAATCGGGGCAGGCCGGAGCCGTGCGTCATGGCATCACGCGCGCCCTGATCGCCTACGATCTCGCGCTCAAGCCCGTGCTGTCCAAGGCAGGCTTTGTCGCTCGCGACGCGCGTGAAGTCGAGCGCAAGAAGGTCGGTTTCCACAAGGCACGTCGCCGCAAGCAGTTCTCGAAGCGCTGAGCCGTTTCGGCAACGCAACGAAAGCCGCCCAAGGGCGGCTTTCGTGTGTTCGGAAGCTGTCAAGCCACCACTCAACGCAATTGCGGAGGCCAGGATGATCAGAGTCGGCATCGTCGGCGGCACCGGTTACACCGGTGTCGAGCTGTTGCGCCTGCTGGCGCGGCACCCGGAAGTTCAGATTGCCAGCATCACCTCGCGCGGCGATGCCGGTACCGATGTCACGCAGATGTTTCCCAACCTGCGCGGACGATTGCGGCTTCGTTTCGAGGATCCGGCCACGGCCAACCTCAAGAGCTGCGACGTCGTCTTCTTCGCCACACCGAACGGCGTGGCGATGGCGCAGGCGCCGGCGCTGCTCGATGCCGGTGTGCGCGTCATCGATCTTGCTGCCGACTACCGCATCAGCGATGTCGCCGACTGGAGCCGCTGGTACGGGATGCAGCATGCGAGCCCGGAATGGGTCGGCAAGGCCGTGTACGGACTACCGGAAATGAACCGCGCAGCGATCCGCAATGCGCGCCTGGTGGCCAACCCCGGCTGCTATCCGACCGCCGTCCAACTCGGCTTCATGCCACTCCTCGAGCGAGGGCTGGTCGAACCCGACCATCTCATCGCCGATGCCAAGTCCGGCGTTTCGGGCGCCGGCCGCAAGGCCGAGGTGGCAACCCTTTTCGCCGAAGCTTCGGACAACTTCAAGGCCTATGCCGTTCCCGGACACCGGCACCTGCCCGAGATCCGCCAAGGCCTCTCGGCGATGGCCGGCAAACCGGTCGGGCTGACTTTCGTGCCGCACCTGACTCCGATGATTCGTGGCATCCATGCCACGCTCTACGCCCGCATCGGGACCGAAGCCGACTTCCAGGCGCTGTTCGCGGAGCGCTACCGCGACGAGCCTTTTGTCGACGTCCTGCCAGCGGGCTCGCACCCCGACACGCGCTCGGTGCGCGCCGCCAACACCTGCCGGATCGCCGTCCACCGGCCGCAAGGCGGGGCGATCGTCGTCGTTCTTGCGGTGATCGACAATCTCGTCAAGGGTGCTGCCGGACAGGCCGTCCAGAATCTGAACATCATGTTCGGCCTCCCCGAAACGGTCGGTCTGCAGCAGATCGCCGTGCTCCCCTGAACGCGCGCTTCGTGGCGCGGCAGCGCAAAGCCCGCCGCCGGCCCGAAGCGGTCGGTCAGCGTGCGCTCTCCCGGCAGGACCGCCGGCGGTCAAAGGTGCTATGATTCGCCGCCAGCGCTGGACGGCGCGCCGCGTTGCCCGCTCGCTGCGGCGGACGCTGCGCCACGACAGACGAACAGGACGGTCCGTCCCCGGTCCGCGGCCCTGCCGACCACAGGCGGCACCCACTGCCCGCCGAGCCTTTCCCGGCAACGGCGCCGGGGCGATTGTGCTCGGTCATGAACTCGCCGCGGTGACCGCTGTCCACTGGCGGACAACAAGTGAACACATTTCGGAGAAATATTGATGAATGTAGCGACGGAAATGCCCATGCCTTTCGTTTTCACCGACAGCGCGGCCGGCAAGGTAAGGGAACTGATCGAAGAAGAGGGCAACCCGGACCTCAAGTTGCGCGTCTTCGTCACCGGCGGCGGCTGCTCGGGCTTCCAGTATGGCTTCACCTTTGACGAGGTGGCGAACGACGACGACACGGCACTGCAGAAGAACGGCGTCACGCTGCTGGTCGATCCGATGAGTTATCAGTACCTGGTCGGTGCCGAAATCGATTACACCGAGGGACTGGAGGGTTCGCAGTTCGTGATCAAGAACCCGAACGCTTCATCGACCTGCGGCTGCGGCTCTTCGTTCTCGGTCTAGGCCAGCCGACGGCGGCGGGAGACAGACGCCCCGCCGCGCTGGCGGCACCCGGGCGCGCCCTTTTGGCGCCGCCCGCAACGATGTCACGACGTCGCGCTGCGGCGCGCTCGCCTGTTTTTCTTCACCCCTCGTGCAGCAGACTTGCCAGCGTCGCCAGCAGTACCGCAGCGCATGCCCCGTGAGCAACCGCCAGCCCGAGGCTGAAGCCCGCAAGTACCGTCAGGATGCCGAGGGAAGCCGTCGCAGCGAGCATAAACAGCAGCAGCGCCGCGGCCCGCCGCCGATGCTCGGCACCGGACAACGCCTGCAGTCCCGCCGTGCCAAGAAGCAGCAGCGTCGCCAGGGCTGCGTAGCGATGCAGCAGGTGCAGGTTGACACCGGCCGGATCGCCTGGCAGCGGGGCCGCCTGCAGCACGGCAAGCGTCTGCAGAGCCGGCCAGCCTGCCGCCTCGGGCCACCACCTGCCGTCACAGTCGGGAAAGCTGGTACACGCTGGCGCCATGTAACTGGCGCCGATCAGCGCGCCGAGGATGACCGTCAGCGTCAGGCACGCCGCTCCAAGACGCAGCAGCACGGTTGGCGCTCCCCCTCGCTGCAGGATCATCGGCGGCGGCTCGCTGGCCAGTGCCACCCGCCAGGAGAAGCTGACCAGCCCAAGGCCGCCGAGGATGTTCAACAGGTTCACCAGAGTCAACCGCGGGTCCGAGCTCCAGATGCCGAGTGCCGACAGCGCCAGCATGAGGAACAGGAGCAATGTTGCCGGCAACGCCACCGGGCCCATTGGCGGTGGCCGCCAGCACTTCCAGACGAGAACACAGGCGAGCAACAGCGACAGTGAAGCAACGCCGCGGTGCAGCAGACGTGCCAGCCCGTACTCGGGTCCTGCCGGCGGCAGCGCCAGCAGCCGCGCGTAGCAGGCAGGCCAGTCGGCACAACCGAGGCCGGCGCCGTCGAGCCGCAGATAGGCGCTGACGACAACGACCAGCAGGGACAACGCGGTCAGCAGACGCGCCAGCACACTGATTCGCCGCCGACGAAGGCCCTGACTGAAGTTCATCTGGCGTGACCGGAAGCGTACTGTGGCAGGCGGAGTTCGTGGTTCAGCCAGAGCAGCAGGGCAAGAACGACCATCGCCCCCCCCTGATGCGCCGCCCCCAGAGCCACCGGTACCGCCAGCAACAGCGTCGCGATGCCGAGGCCGATCTGCGCGAACACCCCGAGCAGCAACAGGGCCACCGCCAGGCGTGCCCTGTTCGAGACCGCCGCCCGGCGCGTCTTCCACCATAACCACGGGACGAAAAAGACCAGCAGCCAGGCGCCCAGGCGATGGTCGAACTGCACCAGCGCCATATTGTTGAAGAAGTTGAGGTACCAGGGATCGATGATGAAGCTCTCCGGTGGCAACACATGCCCGTTCATCAGCGGGAAGCTGTTGTAGGCCTTGCCGGCGCGAATGCCGGCGACGAAACCGCCGCTGACCACCATGTAACCGACGAGGACCGTCAGCCAGAAGCCGGTGCGCTGCAGGCTTCTCACCGCCGCATCGTGCGTCGCCCCGCGTGGCGGGGAGAGGAGATCCAGCGCCACCCAGAACATGGCGATGAAGATCAGGAAGGCCAGCGACAGATGCGCCGTCAGCCGATAGTGGCTGACCCGCGGATCATCGACCAGTCCGCTCTTCACCATGTACCAGCCCATCGCCCCCTGCAGCCCACCAAGAAGGAAAATGCCGACGAGCTTCGGCACCAGTGCCGGCTCGAGCTTGCCGCGCCACCAGAAGTACAGCAAGGGCAGCAGGAAGACGACGCCGATCAGTCGTCCCAGGACGCGGTGCACGTACTCCCAGAAGAAAATGCCCTTGAACTCGTCGAGCGTCATCCTGTGGTTGACCTGTAGGTATTCCGGCGTCTGCCTGTACTTCTCGAAAGTCTCTTCCCACTGCGCCTGGTCGAGGGGCGGAATGACACCGACGATCGGCTGCCATTCGACGATCGACAGTCCGGAATGAGTCAGGCGGGTGACGCCGCCGACCACAAGGATGGCAAAGACCATCGCACTGCAGACCAGCAGCCAGGCCGCGACGTGTCGACGAGCGACTGTATCCATGACAGGGTTACCGACTTCCGGAAAGGGGGAGGAGGCGCGAATTATATGCGCATCGGAATGAGCAGTGGGCAGCCGCCTGCAGGCCCACCCGGATGCGACGATCGGCCGCAGCCACAGCAGCGAAATGCCGATGATTGCTGGCCTGGACGGGCATTGCAGGTGGCCGGGGTTCTTGACGTGCATCAAATCAATCGACCGGCGCCTACGGGTATTCTTCGGGCAATTGTGCCCGGCAGGGCCAAGATTTTCGACGTTATCTGCAATCTGGCCGCGCCGCGAGCGCATCTCAGCGATGGAGGGTACAACTATGGCCGACAACAACGATGGCGACATTCCGTTCATGCAGAGGCTGCTGGACAACCATTTCCTGCTTCTCTTCCTCGGAGTTGCGTCACCCGGACTGCTCTACATCCTGTGGGGCATCATCGACATCATGAACACGCCGCTCGCCAGATAAGTCGTTCAGCCACATCAGGGAGATTCCAAACATGAGTGCAATTCTGCCGCCATCCGAGCGGCTCTGGTGGAAGCAGCCCATCGACAAGGTCGAATGGGCGTGGATCGCGATCGCCTTCGTCTGGGGCATGATCATGTTCGCGATGATGATTTACTGGCACATCTACGGCAAGCAGAACCTGTCGAACGAGGCCTACAAGACCACACCCGAGTTGTTCGCCGCCAAGGCCGAGAAGTTCATTGCCGAGAACACCATCCGCACCGAGACCGAGCGAAACATCCCGGTGGTCAAGGTTCCGGCCGGTGGCGACGGCTACCTGATTGCCCGCCTGTGGGACTGGTACCCGATTCTCGAGTTGGAGAAGGGCCAGACCTACAAGATCCATCTGTCGTCCCTCGACTACAACCACGGCTTCTCGCTGCAACCGGTGAACATCAACATCCAGGTGATCCCGGGCTACGAGCACGTCGTCAAGATGACCCCGACGAAGGAAGGCACCTACGCCATCGTCTGCAACGAATACTGCGGCATCGGCCACCACTCGATGCTCGGCCGTATCTACGTGAAATAAGGGGGGAACAAACAGATGGCAACGACTTACCGTACCTGTCCCGTCTCCGGGCTGCAGTTCGAGGACCAGGCCGAGAAGCTGATGCGCTGGAACGCCGTCGCCGGCGTCCTCTGGCTGCTGGTCGGCGGCATCACGGCGCTGCTGGTGATCCTCACCCGCTGGCCAGCGATCAAGCTGCTGCCGGCCGACCAGTTCTACCTGATCCTGACCGCGCACGGCATCGACATGCTGATCCTGTGGATCCTGTTCTTCGAGATGGCAGTGCTCTACTTCGCCTCATCGACACTGCTCAGGTGCCGGCTGGCAACGCCAAAGATCGCCTGGCTGGGTTTCTGGCTGATGGTCGTCGGTGGCATCATGGCCAACGTCGCGATCTTCCAGGGCGAGTCGAGCGTCATGTTCACCTCCTACGTCCCGATGCAGGCGGCTTGGCACTTCTACCTCGGCATCATCCTAGTCGCCGTCGGCGCGCTGCTCGGCACCGCCGTGTTCTTCGGTACGCTGGTCGTCGCCAAGCGCGACAGGACCTACCAGGGCTCGCTGCCACTGGTCACCTTCGGCGCGCTGACGGCGGCGATCATCGCCACCTTCACCATCCTGGCAGGTGCCGGCATCCTCGTACCGACCTTCTTCTGGTCGATCGGCCTGATCAAGGAAATCGACGCCCAGTTGTACCGCATGGTGTGGTGGGGTCTCGGGCACTCGTCGCAGCAGATCAACGTCGCGGCACACGTCTCTGTCTGGTACCTGACCGCCGCCGTGATCTTCGGCGCCAAGCCGCTGTCCGAGAAAGTGTCGCGCTTCGCCTTCCTGCTCTACATCCTCTTCCTGCAGCTCGCCAGTGCGCACCACCTGCTCTCCGACCCCGGCATGAGCGCCGAGTGGAAGGTGCTCAACACCTCCTATTTCATGTACTTCGCGGTGATGGCGTCGATGATCCACGGTTTCACGGTTCCCGGCGCAATCGAAGCGGCCCAGCGGCGCAAGGGCTACACCAACGGCCTGTTCGAATGGCTGCGCAAGGCGCCATGGGGCAACCCGGTGTTCTCCGGCATGTTCATCTCGCTCGTCAGCTTCGGCTTCCTGGGTGGCATCTCCGGTGTCGTCCTCGGTACCGAGCAGATCAACATGCTGATGCACAACACCTTCTACGTGCCGGGCCACTTCCACACCACGGTCGTCACCGGTACGACACTGGCCTTCATGGCGATCACCTACCTGCTCGTACCGGTCCTGTTCCGGCGTGAGATGATCCTGCCGAAGCTCTGCCAGATCCAGCCCTACCTGTTCGGCATCAGCATGTCGGTCCTCGGCCTGGTGATGATGGGCGCCGGTACGCTCGGCGTCTCGCGCCGCCACTGGGACATGGCCTTCTCGGGCGCACCGTTCCAGTATGAGTGGCCGGGTGCTGCCTATCTGATGATGGGGCTGACCGGGATTTTCGGTGTCATCGCCGTGATCGGTGGCGGCCTGTGGATCCTGCTCGTGGTCGGTTCGCTGCTCTTCGGCAAGAAGCTCGACGGAGGCAGGGTCTCCGACAAGCCGACGCCGATCCCGGCAGCGACCCCGGCGGCTTCGGCCGTGGCGCACGGCAGCGAGCACGTCGGCGTCCCCGGCACCGTCGTCCTCGCCCTGCTGCTCTTCGTCTCCTTCGTGTTGTACTATTTCGTGAACTGGAAGTACCTGTCGGAAGTCTGGCTGTTGAGCTGATCCGGCAACCGTCCCCGCGCCGCCAGCGCGGGGACCTGCCTCAATCGGGCTTGGCCAACAGGCCCGATTCAAGCAGGGGCTCCATCCCACTACCCGCTCATTCACCTGATCGCCACGCTATCGACGCCAATGCAATCGACACTCCCATCGAACAGCACTCCAGGTCTTCCCATCCGTGCCATTCTGGGCGTCTTCAAGCTGCGCATCGGCGTCGTCATCACCTTCACCGCCCTTGCCGGCCTGGCGGTCAGCACCGGGCCTTCACTGACGCCGCTGCAGATCCTGGTCCTGGCCCTTTCTGTGCTGGTCTCGTCGGCCAGCGCCGGCGCCTTCAACCAGTATTACGAGTACGATAGCGATCACCTGATGGCGCGCACCAGCAAGCGCCCCTTCGTCACCGGCCAGCTTCGTCACGGCCCGGTCTGGCTGCTGCTGATCGCCGCCCTGATGATGCTCTCGGTCGGTGCCGCATGGGTCGCGCTCAATGCCTGGTCGGCGTTGTTCGTCTTCCTCGGCGCCTTCTTCTACGCCATCGTCTATACCGTCTGGCTCAAGCGCCGCACTTGGCTGAACATCGTCTTCGGCGGACTGGCCGGCAGTTGGGCAGTGCTTGCCGGCGCGACCGCTGCCGATCCGCAACTCGGCGCCGTACCGCTGGCATTGGCACTGGTCCTCTTCCTGTGGACGCCGCCGCATTTCTGGAGCCTGGCGATCGCTTTCCGTGACGACTACGCCGCCGCGGGAGTGCCGATGCTGCCGGTGGTCGTCGGCGATCAGCGAGCCGCAAACACGATCTTCGCCAGCACGCTGGCCCTGGTTGCCGCCAGTCTGTTGCCACTGGCCTTCGGCCTCGGTCCGATCTACTTCGCCGGCGCGGCGATCGGAGGCTTCCTGTTCATCCAGAAGGCATGGCTGCTGACCCGGCAGCCGAACCGCAAGACGGCGATGGTCTGCTTCCACGCGTCGCTGATGCAGTTGACCCTGGTCCTTTGCGCCGCCATCGTCGACACGCAACTGCGCTTCTGACTCGTGACTGGCGACCTGCGGTGATTCGACGAAACTTGTGCGTCCGCCGCAAGGCTCTGCCGACTGCTCGACTGGCGATGGTCCCGGGAGTGCTGCTCGGCTTCCTCTTCCTGCTGTTTCTGCTGCCGGCAAACCCGCTGCGCGCCGACGAAGCGGCGGGCGACAAGCCCAGACTCACCGCGCGACCGCAGGGCGCCAAGAGCGGGTTGGCGCTGACCACTCTCGACGAGAAGGCGGCCTTCGCGGTCTCGCAGGCTGCGATCGGCAAGGAAGTCGGCGATTTCGTCCTCCTCGACCGCCAGGGAAGGCCGGTCGAGCTGTCGCGCTATCGCGGCAAGCCGCTCGTCGTCACCTTCATCTACACCGCCTGCTTCCAGGTCTGCCCGACGATCACGCGCAACCTGCAGAAAGCTGTCGACACCACGGTCAGCGTCATGGGCGCCGATCGCTTCAACGTCATCAGCATCGGTTTCAACCAACCCTTCGACTCGCCGGCCGCACTGGCGGACTTCTCCCGGCAGTATGGCATCCGCCTGCCGAACTGGGAGTTCCTCAGCCCTGCCCCGGCAGTCGTCGGCGACCTGACGGCGAATTTCGGTTTCAGCTACGTCGCCACTCCGGCCGGCTTCGACCACATCAACCAGGTGACGCTGGTGGACGCCGACGGGCGGATCGTCCGCCAGGTCTACGGCGAGAAGTTCACCGCCGAAGACCTCGCCGAACCGCTCAAGCTGCTGATCACCGGCTCGGCGATCCCGCCCGAGGCCGGCACGCTGCAGGAGATCATGGAACGTGTGCGCATCCTCTGCTCGATCTACGATCCGGTCACTGGCCGCTACCGGACCAACTACTCGCTGTACTTCCAGTTTGCCGGTTTCATCACCTTCGTCGGCTTCATGATCTATCTGTCGATCAACTTCTGGAAGAACCGGCGCCGCAGCGAAGGCAAGGCGCAGTAGACCGATGCAGCGCTTCACCATCTCGCTCGAGGTTCCGCTCGCCGAGGCCTTCGACGAACTGATCCGCAGCAAGGGCTACCGCTCGCGCTCGGAGGCGATCCGCGACCTGCTGCGGCAGCAACTCGGTGCGCATCAGCTGCAGAGTGACGAAGCGTCCTACTGCATCGCTACCGTCTCCTACATCTACAACCACCACCAGCGCGAGCTGGCGGAGCGCCTGACGGCGCTGCAACACCAGCACCACGACCTGACGCTGTCGGCCATGCATGCCCACCTCGACCACGACAACTGCATCGAAGCGGTGTTTCTGCGTGGGCCGACGACAGCCGTGCGCGAGTTTGCCGACGCGCTGCTCGCCGAGCGCGGCGTTCGCCATGGCCAGCTCAACCTGGTACCAGCGGACATCGGGCACGAGCCGCATCAGCACCGGTCCGCGGCCGGCGCGGGCACCCTCCTGCCGCACGTCCATAGCACTCCGAAGACCTGACAGCGGGATCGTCGATTTGACCCGTGTCAATTCGCCGCGCAAGAGCGACCAATATAATCAACGGCTAATAATTACCGGCGGCACACCTCCTGGTCCTTCCGTGAGTTTCCACACCACTTTGCGCAAGGGCGCGAGCAGCGTCTTCCTGCGCATCGAAGAAGCTCTCGACGGTCCGTTTGGCGGCGCCGACAACCCGCTGCGCCACCTTGGCGCCCTCGGCCTCTACCTGCTGTGGATCATTGTCGGCAGCGGCCTCTATCTGTACACCGTGCTCGACACCGGCATCGACGCCGTATACAAGTCGATCGGCTACCTGTCAGTCGAGCAGTGGTATCTCGGTGGCGTTCTGCGCAGCCTGCATCGCTACGCGTCCGACGGCTTCATGCTGGTGATGGCGCTGCACCTGATCCGTGAATGGGGCTACGGACGCTACTACGGCTTTCGCCTCTATTCGTGGATCACCGGTGTTCCGCTGCTCTGGCTGGCGTACATCAGCGGCATCGGCGGCTACTGGATCGTCTGGGACCAGCTCGCGCAACTCTCGGCCACCGCCACGGCCGAGTTGCTCGACTGGTTGCCGATCTTCAGCGAACCTTCGGCCCGCAACTTCCTCACCCCCGACTCGATCAGCGATCGCTTCTTCACCGTGCTGGTCTTCATTCATCTCGGCGTACCGCTGCTGCTGATCCTCGGCCTCTGGGCGCACGTGCATCGCATCAGTCACGTGGACTACCTGCCGACGCGCCGGGTGATGCTGGCGACGCTGCTGGCGCTGATCGTCCTCTCGCTGCTGCAGCCGGCGCTGAGCAACCCACCGGCCAATCTGGCGGTGATTCCCGGCGCACTCGACTTCGACTGGTTCATCCTCTTCATCCATCCGCTGACCGACTTCACTTCGCCAGGGGTCGTGTGGCTGCTGCTCTTCGCCCTCACCGCCCTGCTGATCGCCCTGCCGCTGCTGCCACACCCGGCGCCGGAACCGGTGGCGGTCGTCGATCCGGCCAACTGCACCGGCTGCGATCGCTGCCTTGCCGACTGCCCCTACGCGGCAATCGCCATGCAGCCGCACCCGTTGCGCCCGGGCTTCAGGCTGGCCATGGTCGACAGCGAGCTCTGCGCAGCCTGCGGCATCTGTGCCGGCTCGTGCCCTTCCTCGACGCCCTTCCGCCGCCGCGAGACGCTGGTCACCGGCATCGACATGCCGCAACAACCCATCCATGCGCTGCGCGAGCAGCTCGAAGAGGCGCTCGCGGGACTGGCTGGCGCGCACCGGGTCGTCGTCTTCGCCTGCGCCCGCGGTGCCGAAGCGAGCGCACTGGCAGCCGCCGACACGGCGGTACTACCGCTGCTGTGCGCCGGCATGTTACCGCCATCCTTCGTCGAATACGCACTGCGCGGCGGCGCCGACGGCGTGCTGCTGAATACCTGCCGCCCGGGGGGCTGTGACTTCCGGCTTGGCGATCGCTGGACGCGCGAGCGCCTAGCGGGTGCGCGCGAACCGCACCTGCGGCGAACGGTACCCGCGGCGCGGCTGCAGCTCTGCGCCGCCGCCGCCGGCGACGAAGGCACCCTCAGTGCTGCCCTGGACGAATTCAGGGCCCGCCTCGACAACGAGGCTCTGGCGGGCGAGCGACTTCAACCCTATCTGCGGAGAGCGTCAAACCATGCCTAAACCCGTCGCCATCATCGGTCAGGTGATCCTCTACGGTGCCTTTGCCGCCTTCATCGGCTACTTCGCCACCTCGCCAAAGTACCACGAGGTTGCCGACGACGTGGCGCTGATCAAGTTGTCGATCAGCCACCTCGGCGAGCGTGAATGCCGCAAGCGAAGTCCCGATGAACTGGCGAAGATGCCGCCCAACATGCGCGCGCCGCTGGACTGCCCGCGCGAGCGCTCGGACATCAGGCTGGAAGTGGATCTCGACGGTCAGCCCATCCTGCAGACGGTGATGCGCCCGACCGGCCTCTACAAGGATGGCGTGTCGACAATCTACAGGCGTTTCGAGGTGAAGGCCGGCAGTCACCAGCTCGCGGTCCGCATGAATGACAACCTCGTCAAACCGGGATTCAACTTCGTCAAGGAAGAACGGATCAGCCTCAAGCCGCATCAGGTGATGGTGATCGACTTCAACCCCGACCAGGGCGGCCTGTTCTTCAGGTGATCGCCCTTCGCGGCGAACGGCAGTCCACAGACGCTTCCCCAATTTCCCGAGCTGACATCGACATGGTCAAGGTCCTGCAACAAATCCTGCGCTGGCTGTTCATGCGCATCGAGAACATCTTCAACGTCGCTTTCGGCGACAAGATGAACCCCTTCTACCATCTGGGCACGATCAGCTTCTGGCAGTTCTGGCTGCTGCTCGTCTCCGGTCTGTACCTCTACATCTTCGCCGACACCGGCGTCCATGACGCCTTCGAGTCGGTCGAGAGCATCACCCACGACCAGTGGTGGGCCGGTGGCATCCTGCGCAGCATCCACCGCTACGCCACCGACGGCATGATCCTGACGATGCTGCTGCACATGCTGCGGCACTTCGCCTACGATCGCTATCGCGGCTTTCGCTCGTTCTCCTGGCTGACCGGGGTCGCCCTGCTGTGGCTGATCTACATCGCCGGCGTCAATGGCTTCATGCTCGTCTGGGACAGGCTGGCACAGTTCGTCGTCATCGCCACCGCCGAGTGGTTCGACGTCCTGCCGATGTTCAACGGTACGCTGATCCGCAATTTCCTCTACCTCGAGAGCGTCAACAGCCGCCTGTTCACGCTGCTCGCCTTCATCCACATCGGTGCGCCGCTGATCGTCGCCTTCATCATGTGGGTGCATGTGCAGCGCGTGCCGCGTGCGCACATCAATCCGCCGCGACCGATCGCCATCGCCGTGACGCTGATGTTCCTCGTGCTGGCGCTGCTGAAGCCGATCGTCAGCCAGGGCGGCGAGGCCGACATGTCGGTGGTGCCGACGAACATCGACTTCGACTGGTTCGAGTTGCCGGTGCTGGCGCTGGTCTACGTAATCAACCCGCTGCATCTCTGGTACTGGGTTCTCGGACTGACTGCCCTCCTCCTCCTGGTGCCATGGTTGCCGCCGAAGAAGCACGGCTCGGCGCAGGCGCTGACCGCGGTCACCTTCCATCCCGACCGGCGGGCGGTCAGCGCCCGCTTCGACGAAACGCTGCTCGACGCCGGCCTGCGCCAGGACATCGACCTGCCCTACGAGTGCCGCAACGGCGGCTGCGGCGTCTGCAAATGCACGGTCCTGCATGGCAGGGTCGATCCCGGCCTCTACCAGCCGAGCGCGCTGTCGGCCGCCGAGCTGGCACAGGGCAAGGTCCTGATGTGCTGCGCCACCGCGCTCGAGGACGCCGAGATCGAGTATCAGGCGAGCGCGGCACCGAAAGCCTTCCGCGAATACACCGCGAAGGTCGTCCACATGCACCGGCTGACGCACGACGTCATGCAGGTGCTGCTGCGATTGCCCGACGGCGAGCAGATCAGCTTCAAGGCCGGCCAGTACGTCAACATCATTCTCGAGGATGGCCAGCGGCGTGCCTTCTCCTTCGCCAACCCGCCGCACCAGCCGGACTTCGTCGAACTGCAGATCCGCCTGATGCCCGGCGGCCGCTTTACGACGCACGTCTTCGAGACGATGAGGGAAGGCGACGAGGTGCGCTTCGAGGGACCGATCGGCGATTTCACCCTGCGCGAGTCGGAACGGCCGATCGTCTTCGTCGCTGGCGCCACCGGTTTCGCGCCGGTCAAGAGCATGGTCGAGGATGCCTTCAAGCGTGGCCTGAAACGCGAGATCCATCTCTACTGGGGAGTGAAGGCCCTCAAGGACCTCTACCTGCCCGAGTTGCCGGCCCGCTGGGCACGCGAGCACAGCAACTTCCACTTCATCCCGGTGCTCTCCGAGCCGGCTCCGGAAGACCGGTGGAGCGGCCGTACGGGCCTGGTGCACGAGGCGATTCTCGCCGACTTCCCGGAACTGCAACAGCACGAGATCTACGCCTGCGGCTCGGTCAGGATGGTCGAGGCGATCTTCCCGTTCCTGAAGCAGCACGGCGCCGAGGACGGTGCCTGCTTCTCCGACGCCTTCAGCGTCTCGGCACGATCGATGGCGTTTCAGCCACGGAGGTAGCGAGACGATTGGCAACACGGCCGCCCTCGCGCAGGCTGGGCGGGGATCCTGCCGCCCCTGGTGGACAGAGAGGCTCGCGACAAGCAGTCAGGGGCGTTTGGGCCAACGCGGACGGTACGGCAGCTCGCCGCTGTTCCGATGCCGGCCACGACACCAGACGAGGCGAGTTCCCAGCACGCCGGCACGCTGCCAACGCGACGGCTGCTCATGACCTTGCGAGTCTTCCGGTGCGCACCCGCACTGCTGGTATCATCTTCCTCCACGGACAGGCAGTGCGCTTCGAGGAAGCGGGCCGAGGCCATTTTCTGCCAGATGCGGTCACCGCGTCTCACAATGTGCGGAAAGTCTCCAACGACAGGGAGGCCACCCATGAAAAAAGCGAATCTTGCCCGGCACCGCAGTCGCCTGCCACTTGCCGCATTGCTCCTCGGTCTGTTTCCCCTGGTGAGCCACGCGGCCGACCGGAGCGGCAAGGAAGTGGTCGATACAGTCTGCATCGCCTGCCACGGACCGGGCAAGGACGGCGCTCCGAAGATCGGTGACATCGACGCCTGGAAGCCTCGCCTGCAGAACGGCGTCGCCCCGCTGGTGAACTCCGCCATTGGTGGCCACAAGGGCATGCCGGCACGCGGCGGCATGGCGAGCCTCAGCGACGCCGAAATCCGTGCTGCCGTCAATTGCATGGTCGGGCAGACCGCGGGCGCTGCAGTCAAGCAGCACTGAGCGGAGAAGGATGGAGCGGACGGGCTGCTCAGGAGCGGCAGCGAGGACCGATCCCCCCTGCCGCGTGCAGTGCTCTCAGTCCCCGACCAGCCGCAACAGCATCGGCTCCAGCGTCGCCTCGTCGAGCCTCCCGAGGCGGCTGCCTGCGAGCCCCCCGTCGCGGTCGATGACTATTGTGGTGGGCAGTCCGCGCACCTGCAGGGCGGGCGTCTGGCTGCCAGCCGCGTCGCCGACCAGCAGCGGGTAGGCCACCGGCGTCCGGCGAACGAAGGCCTGCATCTTCTCCACGTCGTCGATGCCGATGCCGACGAACTGCACGCCGCGTGCCGAGTACTTCTCCTGCAGGCGCGAGAACGCCGGCATTTCCTCGACGCACGGCGCGCACCAACTGGCCCAGTAATTGACCACCAGCACCTTGCCGCGCCACTGCGCGATCGCCTGCGGCTTACCGGCGAGATCGGGCAGCGTCAGTGCCATGATCGCGTCGGCCATCGCCTGCCCCTGCTCCGGCGGCATGTTCGCACCCGAAATCAGGCCCGGCGGCACCGCGCCCGGCAGCCGTGCCGGCTGCAGCAGGCGATGACCGAGCCAGCCGATCGTCACCAGCGTTGCGATCCCGGCCGCCACAGCCAGCAGCAGCGCAGTCTGTCGCCTCATTGCCGGCGCCCGGCGGACATCGCCCTGAGGCAGACCAGGACGAACATCAGCCCGCCGATGACGGCGATCAGTCCACCGAGTCCCATCATTCCCATGCCGATCTTCTGCGGCAGCGTCGTCAGGAACTGGTCGGCGCCGGCAACCTTGCGCTGCACGCCGTAGCCGCCGGACCAGGCGAGACCGAGGACATGGATCAACTGTCCGGCGCCATAGACGTACGGTTGCCAGACGGCCATCGCTCCCTCGGCGCGTGCGAAGCCGAGCACCGGCAGCAGGACGTAGGCGAGCCCCATGAACGCCAGCGTCACACCGACCGTCGACCCGTGATAATGCGCCGGGATGACGACATTGACGCCGTGGATCAGGTAGCCAAGCGCGCCGCCAAGGACGAACAGGACGAAGGAGGCGATGAAGGCCGACCTCGCCGGATCGGCCGCCGCGCCGCGCGCGCGCCACAGCGCCAACGCTCCGGCCAGCAGCAGCGGCAGCATGTAGGGATGGCCCCAGATCATCAGCTTCGCGAACAGTTCGACATGCGGCAGCGAGCCGACCGGCACCAGCAGGTAGATGGCGATCACGGCCAGCAGGGGCAGCGCCGCGACGATGAACATCAGCGACTGCGCGCGAGGCGAGGCCGGCGCCGGTCTGCCGAGCGCAGCGGCGATCCACAGCCAGGCGACGACCATCAGTAGCGAATGCTGGAACTGCAGCGCGTGCCCGCCGCCCCAAAAGATCACCTCGTAGTAGATCTGCCCCTCGACCCACGGCACCAACAGCCACGAGACGAAGAACGCCGCCAGCGAGAGCAGCGCCGCCAGCGCCCCCAGGAAGGAGCCGAGGCGCAACGGGTCAGCGGCGAACGGCCGCGGCCAGGAGGTGAGCAGCGCACGCACGACCGCCAGCAGCGAGCCGGCGCCGAAGATCCACAGCGAGGCAAAGAACAGCGGCTGCTCGAGAACCGGGATGTAGTTGTTGAGCACCGGCTGGGCGCCGGGAAAGAACGGCGACACCGTCATCAGCGCGGTACCCAGCGCCGCCAGACCGAAACCGCTCCAGCCGAGCCAGGCGAAACCTGGCCCACCGAGCGCCGACCAGACGACGACGGCGAAAGCCATGAACCAGACGGCCACCGACAGGTCGACGTGGACCACCAGCGCGGCGCGAAAGAGGTCCTTGAGCGGGAAGACGTCCTGGATCCCTGGCGTCCGCGACAGCACCAGCAGCACTGCCAGCAGACCGGAGCCGATCAGCGCCATCACCCCGAGCCACAGCCAGGCGCGCGCGAGTGCCACCGGTGTGCCGGCGACGGGCAGCGGCACGGCCACCCTTGCGGCGGGAAATGCTACCCCTTTTTCATCCATGACTGCCTCGGCCGGGAAAAGCGGCAGAGTATACGGTGCGCAGGCCACCGTCGCCAAGCCGCAGCCGGCAACCCCGAAAGGCCACGGCACTGCGGGCGCTGCTCCTTGCCGCAAGACTGTCGCACCCGGCTGCAGACACTGCCGTCAAGGGATGACGGGACAGCCGCCGGGCGGCTGTTGACACCGCCTCGAGAACCATTTCCTCGCCTGCGCCAGGGCGATCGCGACCACCGATCCGTCGCGCGGATGTCCCGTCGGCGGCCGCGAACGCCGCACTGCCAGCGTTCTCCGGCTTTCCGAATGACCGCCCCCGCAACCGAGAGTCCGATCATGAAAAGCCTGAGCAGCCATTTCATCGCCGCCTTGGTCGCGGTCTCGGCCATCGTCGCCGGTCGTCTGCCGGTCCTCGACGAGGTCAACTCTTCGCTGGTTGCCGCCAGGTCGGCAATCGTTGCCGGCGTACCGGCGCTCCTCGCCTGGAGCCGCATCGGCCTGCTCGAAACCTTCCGCTCGCGCGCCTCATGGGCGCCAGCAGGCCATGCCCGGCGCACCGTTGCCGGCGAGGGCGTCGCTCTCCCGTCGCGCGCCTAGCCGCGTCCCGCCAGAACGACGCCGGCGAGAACGAGGGCCGCACCGGCTAGCTGCGCCGCCGAAAGCGGCTCGTCAAGGACGAGCCAGCCGAAGAAGATGGTCAGCATCGGCCCCAGCGTGCCGATCAGCACCATCCGCTCAGGACCGATGCGGCGCACGGCAGCCGACTGCATGAAGGCCGGAACGACGGTCGACACGATCGCCATCGCGACGCCGTAGAGCAGCACCGGCAGCGGCTGCAGCAGCGTCGACAACGGCCGCGTCGCGAGAAAGTGCAGTTGCGTCGCCAGCGTCGACACCAGCATCGCCAGCGCGGTGAACCGCGCGGCGCCGAGACGGGCGATCGCCGGACCGCTGCCGGCGACGTAGATCGCATAACACAGCGACGAGGCGAGGACGAAGGCACCACCGACGAGGACGGCATCGGTCTCGCCGGCAACGTGCAGGTCGTGCGCGAAGGCCAGCGCAATCCCGGCATAGGACAGCAGCAGCGAGGCGATCTCGCGCCGGCCAAGCCGCTTGCCCAGCCACAGCACGGCGATGATCAGGGTCAACGTCGGATAGGTGAACAGGATCAGCCGCTCGAGGCCGGCCGAGATGTACTGCAGGCCGAGGAAGTCGAGCATGCTCGCACCGTAGTAGCCGAGCAGACCGAGCAGCAACACCGCCAGCCAGTCCTGCCGCCGCAGCGGCGGCGCCGACCGGCTGGCGACGAAGCCCACCCAGAGGAAGGCCGGCAGCGAGAAGATCATGCGCAGCGAGAGCAGCGTCACTGCATCGACCGGTGCTGCCGCGTAGGCCAGCTTGACGAAGATCGCCTTCAGTGAGAAGCCGAGCGCCGCCAGCATCGCGAGGACGACGCCGACGCGTTCGGCGGACCAATTATTCCAGGGCATGCGGGGCAGTCGGAGCGGGCAAAGACGAATCATGCCGCCTCCGTCCGCCAGCGACAACCCGCAGCCCAGAGTGACGTACCGACCGCCGCCGTGCCGACGAACAGCCCGGCCGATCTGCCCGTTGCCCACGCGCGGCTGCGCTGCCACTCACCACTGGCCGGCGGCCGGTGCTAGCATGCTGTTGCGTCATCCGGACGGAACAGCATGAACGGCATGGATCGCCCGCTGCGCCTACCCGCAGCCAGCAATCGGCAGCACAACGGCGTGCCGGCCGCTGCCGGGCCCGGCGGCGCGCCCGACTGGCTGGCTCCCGTCACGCTGCTCCTGCTGCTCCTGCTGACCGCATGCGCCAGCCCTGGCCCGCCACCGCCCCCACCGTCGCCGGTGCTGGTCGCCGAGAGCACCTGGTGGCAGGTCGATCGCGATATCGCCGCTGCCGCACGCGCAGCGACCGTACCAGCCGGCGAGCATGCCGGCGCGGCGATGGCGAAGTGGCGCCAGCGCGTGCAGCACTACTGCGAAACCGACTTCATCCCGTGGTTCACCAGCTACGGAACCCAGCAATGGCTGGCGATCAAGGTTGCGTGGTACCGGCTGGGCAACGAGGGAACGAGCGATCCGGCAGCCGGCAGACTCGCAGCCTACCTGCAGGAGCAGTACCAGGAGCGCGTCCTCGACCCGGTCGTTCGCGAGGTCGATCCGGCGGAGGTGCGGAAGACGGCGACGCGCATCTACCAGCGCACCCTCGGCGCCGCGCTGACCGGCATCCGGCAACGCCACGCCGTTCCCGCCGACCAGTTCGACCGCCGCCTGCAGCGGATTCCGGCGATCTCGCTGGCGCCGCCGCCGGCACATGACGCGTCGCTCCTGCAGTTCATGCGGGCCGACCCGCTGGCCGCGCTGCCGGCCTACGGCGCCCTGCTCGACAGGATTCGCGCCGCTGCTGCCGACAGTGGCGGCACGGACGATTCGCGGCTGTCACCGGCGGCCCGTCGTGCCAGCGAGCAGGCGCTGACGCGTCTCACCACCAGCGGCGCCGCCAGCGCCGCCGCGGCGATCATCGGCGGCGTGCCGGGGGCGGTCATCACACTCGGCGCGTTCGGCGCCGGACTGGCCGCGCACGAGAAGCAGCGGCCGGAAATCGAGGCCCAGTTGCGCGCCAACCTCGACGCCTCGCTGGCGGAGATGTGGTTCAGCCTGGTCGAGAACCCCGCCAGCAGCGTCATGGCAGCGGTTCATTACCTGGCGACACGGATCGACGACGACCTCACGCCAGCGCGGCCGCAGCCGGTCGAACTCGCGCCCCGGCCGCAGGAAATCCTCCTGCCGGCAGCGCCGGGTCTCGACATCGAAGACCTGCACGAAGACGAAAGCCCGGATGAGGACGAAGACATCGATGAGGAAGACGATACGGAGCGGGAGCAGTGAGCCGGTGACCACCGCCCGATGAGCGCGCCAAGCGATCGTGCAGGGGCTGCTTTGCCGGAACTTCCGGACTCCTTCCAGCGGCATGCATGCGGCGAGCTGTTCGAGCAGGATGGTGCGGCCGAGATGGGCCACCTTGGCATGGTACCGGCGGTCGGCAGTGATCATGACCGCTTCGCTTTCGAACGCGGTCGGGTGGTACAGCGTGTCGACCAGGTGGTGTGACACGGGATGGCCAGCTCCGCGGCGCGACGATGAATCATTGGCGTATCGATGATCTGGATCCCTTCGAGCAGTTTCAGGTCGTCGAGGTCAGCGGCGACAGCGGCCGGCACGCGGCCCGTCAGTACGCTGGCCACGTCGGCTTTCCGGTGCGCCGACTGCGGCAGCGAGACTTCTGCCGCCCGCAGTCGAAGAAAGACTTCAACAACAATGATTTTTCGTCGAGCAGGGCGCCGCAAGAATGTTCACAGTTGCCAATTTCGGTGACAGCAAGGTGAATCGCCGATCATCGAGCAGCCTCCGTACTCCTGCTGTGCCGCCCCCGACCTTGCAACCGGGCGGGTGATCATTGCTGCGCTCTCGCCGCCGCCTTCCCGACGGGTCCGGCAGGCAGCGACGGTCAGCAGTGGTCGAACTCTCTGCGACCCCACAACCGGGACGTTCCGCCGTTCAGCGAGACTCCCGAATCAGGCCCGAGCGCGATACTGAACACGTTCGGTCCGAGACGTGCTAGCATCCGCCCTCCTTGAAGCGCCACCCGTCAGTCTTGGCGCTTGTCCGATCTGGCCGGGCATTTCTGCCTTGCCTTGCCCACAAATACCTGATTGTTTGCCCAGACTGGTTCGTGCATTGGCGATTCGTCACGCACGCAGGGTGAACGCATGGAGTCTTGACGCTTGAAATTCACTGAACTGGGTCTCGTACCCGAGATCCTTCGCGCCGTTGCCGACCAAGGCTACGAAACACCCACCCCGATCCAGGCCCAGGCCATCCCCGTCGTCCTTGCAGGAAACGACCTGATGGCCTGCGCACAGACCGGCACCGGCAAGACCGCCGGTTTCACCCTGCCGATCCTCCATCGTCTGGCCCAAACCAAGACCGCCGGGCCGAGCAGGATTCGCGTACTGATCCTGACGCCGACGCGCGAGCTCGCGGCACAGGTCGAAGACAGCGTCGCCACCTACGGCGCGCACCTGCCGTTCAAGTCGCTCGTGATCTTCGGCGGCGTCAGCATCAATCCACAGATTTCAGCACTCAGGAAGGGCGTCGACATTCTCGTCGCCACACCCGGCCGACTGCTCGACCACGCGCAGCAACGCCACGTCGATCTTTCCGGTGTCGAAGTGCTGGTGCTCGACGAGGCCGACCGCATGCTCGACATGGGGTTCATCCACGACATCAGGCGTGTCCTCGCGCTGCTGCCGAAGAAGCGCCAGACACTGCTCTTCTCGGCGACCTTCTCGGATGAGATCCGCGAACTCGCGAGCAACTTCCTCACCGCTCCCAAATACGTCGAATCCGAACGCCGCAACACCGCGCCCGAACTCGTGACGCAGTATGTCTACAAGGTCGATCGCGAACGCAAGCGCGACCTGCTGGTCGAGCTGATCCGCGACAAGGGCTGGCATCAGGTGCTGGTGTTCACACGCACGAAATGGGGTGCCAACGGACTGGCCGAAAAGCTGCTCAAGGCTGGCATCGAGGCCGAGGCGATTCACGGCAACAAGAGCCAGAACGCCCGCACGCGCGCCCTCGCCAATTTCAAGAGCGGCAAGCTGCACGTGCTCGTCGCCACCGATATAGCGGCCCGCGGCATCGACATCGATGAACTGCCGCACGTGGTCAATTTCGAGTTGCCCAACGTCGCCGAGGACTACGTCCACCGCATCGGCCGCACCGGCCGCGCGGGAACCGAAGGCCAGGCCGTGTCGCTGGTCTGCATCGACGAGAAGAACCTGCTCGGCGACATCGAGCGTCTGCTCAAGAAGCAGATCGCCGTACTCGCCCATCCCGGTTTCGAGCCCGACCCGTCGATTCGCGCCGAACCTATCCTGGTGCGCTCGGCGGGCGCAGGTGGCGGCCAGCGTCCGCCGGGCGCTCGTCCGCGAGCGCCACGCGGCAATACAGCGCGAGCACCGAGCGCACACCCCGGTGGCGTCGCCAAATCGAGCGCCGCCGCGCACCATAGCGGCAATCGCCACCGCTGATCTCGGAAAACCGCAGGAATATGAGGCCGAACGTCGAGGCGGATCGGCAAACCTGGCAAGGTTGCAGAGCTGCTCGCCAGCCTCATTGCCCGGATGACTGACGCAAGCGCATCTGCTGCCCCAGATCCTTCTGCCGTTTCGCCACGCGCCGCCCGAATCTCGCCTGATTCCTGGTGCAGACCAGCGCATGCGGATTGCCGCGACGATCGCTCCAGCCAATGAGCGCGTCGACGACGATAGCCGGCGTCACCGGCAAGGACTGCCTCCAGCCTGCTGTCGGCATTGCCGCAGCCGCACGTCGCCTGTTCGGCTGTCGCGACGAGCGCTTCCGTCTGTGCCGGCGGCAGCGGCAGGGCAATCAGGCCGACGCCGGCCACTTCCAGCCGCGGCGCGAAGATCTCGCGGCGGCCCGTGGCACAGAAATCACCGGGACGGCGGACGTGCTTGAGGATGTCGGCAAGGGTCAGGTTGGCCGTGACTTGCCGTCTCGCGTGCTCAGCCGCCGCTCAGCGCCTGGACGATCATCAGCTCGCCGTCCGCCGCGAGCGGCGTCGACAGATCGAAGACCATCGCGCGCCGCCAGAAGATCCGCATGTGGCGGCGGATCGCACCCTGCTCGTCGACCATCCGGAAGCGGATTCCCGGATACCGCCGGTCGAGGTCGTCGAGCACCGCGCCCACCGTCGCCCCTTCCGCCTCGACCCACGCCCCGCCGGTGTAGGACTGCAGGGCGCTGGGAATCAGCACGCGCATCGCCACCTTCTCGCCCGATCGGTGGCGTTACCGTGGGTAAGCGATCTCGACCGCATAGATCTCGGGCAAGTGGCGCGCCAGCACCTCCCAGTGCGCGCCCTCGTCGCGGCTGAACCACAACTCGCCGCTCGTCGTGCCGAAGTACAGGCCGACGGCATCGGCACGGTCGGCGCACATCGCCTGCCGTTTCACCGTCCACCACGCCTGCTCGCGCGGCATGCCCTGGTCCTGACGCTCCCACGAGTCGCCACCGTCGCGCGTGACATGGACCGCCGGCCGGCCGCCCGGGCTGGTGCGCGGCCAGACGTCCGAGGCGTCCATCGGCAGCACCCAGGCCACCCGGTCGTCGCGCGGATGCACTACCAGCGGGAAGCCGATGTCGCCGACATCCTGCGGCATCGTTGCGCCGATACGCCGCCAGCGGGTGTCGGGACGGTCGAGCCGGTAGATGCCGCAATGGTTCTGCTGGTAGAGCCGGTCGGGATTGCTTGGGCACAGGCGCACGCAGTGCGGGTCGTGGAAGCGGATGTCGCCCGGATCGAAACCCTCGACCACCGCCATGCCATCGACCAGTGGCGCGAAGCTCTGCCCACCGTCGGTCGACTCGTGCACGCCGCCGCCCGACATCGCGAAGTAGAGGTGCCGCGGGTCCCGCGGATCGACGATGATCGAATGCAGCTTCGGCCCGTCGGGCGTGCCGTCCTGCTCCGTGCCGAACCATTCGCGGTAGCGCGGGTCGTCGTTGATGCACGAGAACGGCGCCCAGGTGTCGCCGCAATCGGCGGAGCGGAACAGGCCCTGCGGCGAGGTGCCGGCGTACCAGACGCCGGGCTCGCTGGCGTGCGCCGGCGCCAGCCAGAACGTATGGTCGACGCTGCGCGCGGCGAGCCCGTCCGTGGCCGGGCCGAAGGCCGGCGGCTTCGTCGCTTCCTGCCAGGTCTGGCCAAGGTCGGTCGAGTGGAAGATCGTCGGCCCCAGGTGTCCAGTCTTCGCCGCCGCCAACAGGGTGCGACCGTCGCGCGCATCGAGCACGAGGTGGTTGATGACGTGGCCGAGGAAATGCGGGCCGTCGGCGCGCCAGGACCGGCGCGCCGCATCACCGTGAAAAAGCCAGGCGCCCTTGCGCGTCGCCACCAGCAAGACCGGATTCACGCTCGTGTTCGTCATCCCGCATTCCTTTCCACCAACGCCAAACCTGCCACCGACGCTGCCGCCATGTCGCAGCAAAGGCACCGGACTCTCATCGCGCGCTGCCCGTCATCGACCTGTTCACACCGCGTCCGGCCCGGCCTCGCACAGTTCCCTGAGCACGGCCAGGGCTTTCGGCCAGGCATCGCGCAGGTAGTCCTCGAACTCCGGCGCCGTGTCGCACTCGACCGATACCTCGGTCGCACCGTCGACGTCGCGGAAACGGTAGTTCTCGAACGCCGCACCCCAGGCCTTGACGGCAGCGCCGTCGGTATCTTCGACACCGTCCCGGATGATACCCAGATGGCGGATCGAAATGAACTCGTGCAACCGGTTCGCCACGATCTGCGCCACCATGCCGCCACCGTCCGGCGACAGGAAGCGGATGCGCGCGCCCTCGTCCCAGGATCCCTCGTAGTACGAGCCCTCGCAGAAAGGCCGTGTCCACACGCGGTAGGTGGGGTCGTCGAGCATCGCGCGCCAGACGTGTGGCCGCGTCGCCTGGATGCGCACCGAGAATTCGAGTTTCGTGCTCATGGTCTGCCCTCCCGCGGACACTCCTCCGCATCGTTCGTTTCGCGCCCCGTATTCGTCATGTCGATTTCTCCACTCAGTCCCGGTATACGGTGGCGAGCGTCCGGAAGCGGTCCATCCCCTCGCTCGGCGGCAAACCCAACGAGTTGGCAACGGAGGCGCCCCAGTCCCGACGGCGCAGCTCGCGCCGAGCCGACCAGGAAGGCGCATCGACCAATCCACAGCGTCTGCGCGAGAACGCAATTGAATGATCGCCAACCCGGCGATCAGTTCCCCGGTCTCGACCAAGGGGCCGTCACCGACGCTGCGCTCCTGACCCCGGTGCTGCACGCGCCGGCCTTGGCGCGTCGGTCGGTCATCCAGCCTCGCAGCCGTGCCTGCCGGAGGCCGCACGGCAGCGTACGCAAGCGGCTGACTCTCACGCCCGGCGCGGAAACGAATCGCGTCGCCGCCGCGGTCGCCGGCGCCAAGCTATCATACGCGCTCTTGGCGGCCGCCTGGCCGGGGCCGTTCAGCGCCGATCGTGACGACCGGGCCCGCCAGCCGCCAAGCAAGCCATCCGTTCCGACCGACCGCCGAGCTGCCGACGCCCACAACGCGAGGCGCGCCCGGCGCGTGCGACACCGGCAAGGCAGACCCACCCCACCAGGCCAAGAAACGACCATGCGCATCACCGAACTCTTCGGCATCGACCTGCCGATCATCCAGGCGCCGCTGGCTGGCGTGCAGGGTAGCGAGCTCGCCATCGCCGTCTGCCGGGCCGGCGGCCTGGGCTCGCTGCCCTGCGCCATGCTGGCGCCCGAGGCGATCCGCCTGGAAGTGGCGGCCATCCGCGCCGCCACCGACCGGCCGTACAACCTCAACTTCTTCTGCCACACCCCGCCGGCGCCCGACCCGGCCCGCGAAGCGCGCTGGCGCGCCGCGCTGGCGCCCTACTACGCCGAACTCGGCATCGACCCCGCCGGCATCCCGGCCGGCCCGGGCCGTCTGCCGTTCAGCGACGAGGTTGCCGACGTCATCACTCCCTTCGCGCCGCCCATCGTCAGTTTTCATTTCGGGCTGCCGGCGCGGCAACTCGTGGACCGCGTCCATGCCTGGGGCGCCAGGATCCTCTGCAGCGCCACCACCGTGGACGAAGCGCGGTGGCTCGAAGACCACGGCGCCGACGGCATCATCGCGCAAGGCCTCGAAGCCGGGGGCCACCGCGGTCACTTCCTGGATCGGGACCTGAACAGGCAGATGCAGACCTTCGAACTGCTGCCGCGCATCGTAGCCGCGACGAGGTTGCCGGTCATCGCCACCGGCGGCATCGCCACCCCTGGGGCCGTCGCCACCGCCCTGCAGCAAGGCGCCGCCGGCGTGCAGGTGGGCACCGCCTACCTGCTCTGCCCGGAGGCCACCACCAGCCCGGTGCACCGCGCCGCGCTGAAGGCTGCCAGCGGCGGCGACACGCGGCTCACCAACCTCTTCACCGGCCGCCCGGCGCGCGGCATCGAGAACCGCCTGATGCGCGAACTGGGAGCGCTCAGCGACCTGCCGCCGGAATTCCCGCTCGCCACCGCCGCGCTGGGACCGTTGCGTGCAAAGGCCGAGGGGCTGGGGCTGGGGGATTTCTCTCCCTTGTGGGCGGGGGAGAACGTTGCCGCCATCACGGAGGAATCGGCGACGGTGCTGACGCGACGACTGGCAGGATGCAAGCCGCGCGCGGCGTAGCGTAAGCGAATCGGGCAACGGGTCGGACTGAACGAACGTCCACATGGCAAGGCGGCCCCGCAGGGCGACGTTGCATCAACGGATGGCCACACTCTACGAGCCCGGCCGGCGGCGCCGGTCGACTCAATGAGCCCCCGAAACGGCCACCGTCACTACGGCGAACGGGCGCTCGGGTTGGCGCGCCGCAGATGACGCGAAAATCCCGCCGCAGCGGGATTTGCGAGTCAAGCGTCCGCGACGCAACGAATCAGGCGCGATGGCGACGCGCCAGCCCCATCGATGCCAGCGCCACACCCAGCAGGGTCAGGCTCATCGGTTCGGGAAGATCGACCGGAGCGAAGGTGTCGCGGAACTCCCAGGAGATCACGTCATGGTTGGCAGCGGCCGCGCCGGTACCTGAGGTGAAACCGACAAAGGCGTTGGGAGTCCCCAGAACGGCGGCCAGATCGACGTTGTACGCGAGCAGCGACGCGGCCGGACGGGAGTTCGTCCCGCTCAAGCGTACCTCCAGTTGATCGGTGTTGCCGTCGTAATCGATCCAGGCGAACAGGTCGGTCCCCGAATCCAGCGTCACGGGCAGGGCGGTGTTGAGCGCCACCGAGCTGACGCTGCCGTTGATGTCGATACCGACATGGTTGTCGCTGTTGCCGTCGCCGCCACCATTGTTCCAGTTGTCGAATTCAATGCCGACGCTGTTCGGCAATCCAAGGTAACCAATGCCGCCACCAATACCGCCGGCGGTATTCGAGACGGTCTGTACGACGAAAACCAGGCCGTCGGCGCCGCCAGCCCGCTGGCCATTGAAGTTGAAGGCAAACTTGGTGCTGAATGACACATTGGCCCCGAGCGTGACCGCCGTGGTGCTGAAGGCAGAGCCGGCCTGATTGAACTGTGAGGGAGTCACCCGCAGAACGCTGCGACTGCTTCCGTCCGTGGCAGCGGCCGCGGCGTTGTTCAACTGCAGCCCGGCAACCGAGGAAAAGTCGTTGAAAAGGATCGTCGTCGCGGAAGCGACCGGGGCGGCGAGGCTCATGGCGAGGGCCAATGCGGAAATGCGAAACATGGGGGCTGCTCCTGTTGATTGAAATCATACCAACGAAAGCAACAAACGTGCCACGTCATATTATTCAATGAGTTGGAGCTTTGCTGTCGTTCGCCCAGGCGGAACCTGTAAATTTGTTCGACACCAGCAGATCGCCGAAGTGGCCAAACAGCTGCTTCGCCAGGCTCATGACCAAGGAAGCGCTTCCCCAGGCGAGCGGCAACACAATGGACGACCTTGGTTCTCCCGCGAAAACGCCGCCCGATGGACCATGCGCGCGCAGCTCATGGCTGCCCTGCGAGAAAGCGTCACCAAGTCCGGATGGACGCATGCGCAAGCGACAGAGCGACTTGGCAGCGGGCAATCACGCGTTCCCGCCAGATGCGCAACAACGACAACAGATGCGATCTCGGCATGCCGATGACGCTCGCCAGTAGGGACGGGCAGCGTGGCGAGCGGGCGCTGGGCTGCGCAGGTCGCAGGATCAGGCGAGCGTGCTGACGAACCGGAGCGCCATGTGCCTCGATGACGACCCGCCGGACGTAGCGCCAAGGCCCGGCGGCCGGCGGATCAGCGATCGGCAAGCGGCACGTAGGCGCGCACCGGCTCACCGGTGTAGCGCTGGCGCGGCCGCGCGATGTGCTGGTCGGCTCCCTCGATCATCTCCTTCCACTGGGCAATCCAGCCGATCGAGCGGCCGAGCGCGAAGAGCGAAGGGAACATCGAGGTCGGGAAGCCGATCGCCCGCAGCATGATTCCCGAGTAGAAGTCCACATTCGGAAACAGCTTGCGCTCGATGAAGTACTCGTCATCGAGGGCGATCCGTTCGAGCTCGAGCGCCAGTGCGAACAGCGGCTCGTCCTCCTTGCCCAGTTCGGCCAGCACCTCGTGACAGGATTCGCGCAGCACCGCCGCCCGCGGATCGTAGTTCTTGTAGACGCGGTGACCGAAGCCGGTCAGCCGGAAGGGATCGTTGCGGTCCTTGGCGCGATTGATGTAGAGCGGGATGCGGTCCTTGCTGCCGATCTCCTCGAGCATGTTCACCACCGCCTCGTTCGCTCCGCCGTGGTCCGGCCCCCACAGCGCGGTGATGCCTGCGGCGACGCAGGCATAGGGATTGGCACGGCTCGAACCGGCGATGCGCACCGTCGCCGTAGAAGCGTTCTGTTCGTGATCGGCATGCAGGACGAGGAAACGGTTGATGGCGCGCGCCAGCACCGGGCTGACCACGTATTCCTCGGCGGGGACGCCGAACGACATGCGCAGGAAGTTCTCCGCGTAGCCGAGATCGTTGCGCGGATAGAGAAACGGGCGTCCGAGCGAGTACTTGAACGCCATGGCGCAGATCGTCGGCATCTTGGCGATCAGACGGTGCGTCGCCACCATCCGCGCTTCCGGGTCGGTGATGTCGATGCGGTCGTGATAGAAGGCGCTGAGCGCCCCGACCGTGCCGACCATCACCGCCATCGGGTGGGCATCGCGGCGGAAGCCCTCGAAGAAGCGCTTGAACTGCTCGTGCACCATGCTGTGATGCACGATCAGTTCCTTGAAACCGGCCAGTTCCCCGGCGGACGGCAGCTTGCTGTAGAGCAGGAGATAGCACACCTCGAGGAAATCGGCGTGCGCCGCCAGCTCCTCGATCGGGTAGCCGCGGTGCAGCAGGATGCCTGCCTCGCCATCGATGTACGTGATCGCCGAATCGCAGCTGGCGGTCGATATGAAGCCGGGGTCGTAAGTCAGGTAGCCCGTCTCGGCATAGAGGCGCCGGACGTCGATCAGCTTCGGGCCGTGGGTGCCGCCGAGAACGGGCAGCTCGTACTGCTTCCCGTCGGCTTGGAAGACGATGCTCACCTTCTCGCCTTCCACCGGCGGCGTGACTTTCAGATCGGGAAGTTCTCGTTGCATGTCCGGGCCTCCTTGCTGCCTGCAGCTCTTGGTCACTCGCTGGTGCGGCGCCCGCCCGAAGAATCGATTCTGTGGTCCGGCGTCCGCCCCCGCATCGTTCGGTCCGCTCGCGAATCGTCCCGGGGTTGGCCGATCCGGTGGCTCCGCGGCCAGTATAGGCAGCCGCGGCGAGCGGCGTCAATGCCGCGAGCGACGACCAGAGACCGCCAAGGCGCCTCGACGGCCACGGAGCGCCTTTTCGCGAGACTGCGGCCTGCTATTTCCCGGGAAACGCATGTTTGCTATAATTTCCATGGAAAGGAGAACGAGATGCCCCGAAGCAGCATGCAGGCGGCCAGCAGGGCCGAGCCGGCTGCCGTCCTGAGCAAGGCGGTGACGCGCGCCGCCGATCATCTGCACATCCCGCGCTCGCTACTGGCCAGAGTGCTCGGCATCAGCGCGGCCACGGTCAGCCGACTGTACTCGGGCGCCTACCAGCTCGACGAGAAGCGCAAGGAGTGGGAGCTGGCGGTATTGTTCGTCCGCGCTTTCCGCTCGCTCGACTCCATCGTCGGTGAGCAGGAAACCGCGTGCAGATGGCTCACCAGCAACAACCGCGGGCTCAACGGTCGCCCCGCGGACCTCATCGCCAACACGGAAGGACTGGTCCGTGTCGTCCATTACCTGGACGCCTCCCGAAGTCTCGTCTGAGGCGCGCGACTGGCGCGGCTGGGTCTGGCGGATCGTCGAGGCGCAGCACGTGGCGGCGACGATGAAGCTCGTCGACGACGCCGCCGAGCAGGAAGTCCTTGAGTCGCTGCTTGAAGCCAGCAAGCCGGCGCTACCCGCTGCGGCCAGCGGACTCGACTACCTGCTGGCGACCCCCTTTCGCTATCCACCGGCGGCAAACGGCTCGCGCTTTCGTGCCGTCACCGATCCCGGCGTTTTTTACGGTGCCGCAACGGTGCGCACCGCCTGTGCCGAACTCGGCTACTGGCGCTGGCGCTTCCTGCAGGATGCCGAAGACCTCGAGCGCATCGGCCCGGTCGCCCACACCGCTTTCCGCGCCGAGCTGCACGCGACGGCCGTCGACCTGCGCGACGACCCCTTGAGGAAAGACGCCGCTGCCTGGACGCACCCGAGCGACTACGCCGCGACGCAGTCCTTCGCCCACGTCGCCCGCGGTGCCGGTGTCGGCGCCGTCATCTACGGCTCGGTGCGGGCAGCCGAGCCGAGCTGGTGTCTCGCCGTCCTGACACCGGCGGCATTCGCCGGCAGGAAGCCGCACCCGGCCATGCAAAGCTGGTGGCTGGTGGTCAATCGCGTCGAGGTCATCTGGCGACGCGATCACGAGCTGATCGCCCTGGCGATGCCCCGCCCGGCGACGACACCTGGGCCGCTGCCGCCAGGCCGACGCCAGATGACACAAATGTAATCTACGGGTCAGCTTGCTGTCGGGCTGTCCCGCGCAGACTCCGGACTGTGATCGTTGCGGCAATGGCCGGCGTCCGCTCGCGTGCCGCCGGCCGACCGTCCGCCGCCTCACCGGCAGCGGAGCGCCGCCGTCGGTGGCGCCTTGCCTGCCGGCGAAGCCAGGTGGCGGTCACCGGGCTTCGCCAGTCCGGATCACTGCGGGAGATTGCATGCGGTCAACTCTTGTTCTTGCTCTGCTGTCCATTCTCGGCCTGACGCCCGCCGTGGCGCCGTGCGCGTCTGCCGACGAGGGCGCGATCGGCAGGACGGCCGCCAGCCTGCTCGCCTTCGCCAGGGAGAGGAATCCCGAGTATGCCGCGATGCGCTCCGAAGCCGACGCCGCCCGCGAACGCGCGATGGCTGCCGGCTCGCTGGCCGACCCGAAGTTCCGGATGGAACTGCGCGACATCACCAGGTCCGGCGAACAGAACGCCACCCTCTCGCCGAGCGGGGTCGGCAGCACGCGCTACCTGCTGTCGCAGGATCTGCCGTGGTTCGGCAAACGCGACCTGCAGCGGGAGATCGCCGAACTCGAGGCCGAAGGCGCCACCGGCAAGGCCAGGGGAAGCTGGTCCGACATCGCCGCGCGGATCAAGGTGGCGCACGCCCAGCGCCATTACCTCTACCGCAATGAACGGCTGACGCGCGAGCTTCTCGACCTCAGCCTGCGGCTGGAGAGGGTGGCGCAGGCGCGCTACGCCGGCGGACTCGCCGCGCAGCAGGACGTCATCCGCGCGCAGGTCGAGCAGACCGACCTGCACAGCGAGCTGCTGCAACTGGAAAACGAGAGCCGCCAGCTCAACGCACGCCTGAATGCCCTGCTGGCGCGCCCGGCCACGGCAGAGCTCGCCGCGCCGGCGGAACTGCCGCCGCTGCCGGCGGCCGCCAGACTCGATCCGGCGACGCTGGCAGAGCGCGTGCGCGCACGCAACCCCCTCCTCTTCAGCGAGGAGACGCGCGTCCAGGCCGCCGAGAAGAGCCGTGCGCTGGCGTACCGCAACCGCTACCCGGACTTCACCGTCGGCTTCGGACCGATCCAGTACCAGAACTCGGTCAAGGAGTGGGAAGTGATGATCGAACTGAACATCCCGCTGCAGCAATCGGCGCGGCGCGCGCAGGAACGCGAATCGGAGGCGATGCTGTCCGCCGCCCGTTCACGCCAGGAGGCCGCCGCCAATCAGGTGCTTGCCGAACTCACCGAGAATCTCGCCGGCATCGAGGCGGCGCGCCGGATCGAGACGCTGACGACGGGCACCCTCCTGCCGCAGGCCGAGCTGAGTTTCCGCTCGGCACTGGCCGGCTACGAGACCGGCAAGGTCGACTTCGTGACGCTGCTCGAGGCACAACGGCAGATGCGGCAGGCGCGACAGCGGCAGATCAAGGCGCAGAGCGAGGCGCAGGTACGGCTGGCCGAGATCGAAAGGCTGCTGGGGGAGGATCTGTGAGGCCGCTCGCCGCAATCGTCACGGGCCTCGCCGTTGCCGCGCTGGCAGCCGCCGGTGGCTACTGGTTCGGCAGCCGGGGCGCCGCGTCGCCGGCAGCGGACAGCGTCGCCGGAACGACAGGCGAAACCGCCGACGCCGGCAGGAAGAAGCCGCGCATCCTCTACTACCGCAACCCGATGGGCCTGCCCGACACCTCGCCGGTACCGAAGAAGGACTCGATGGGGATGGACTACATCCCCGTCTACGAGGGCGAGGACGACGCCGATCCGGCCGCCGCGAGGCAGCTGCGGATCAGCACCGAGAAGGTGCAGAAGCTCGGCGTGCGCAGCGAAGCAGTCCAGCTCCGTGCCCTCGACCGGACGCTGCGTGCGGCCGGCCGCATCGAGCCCGACGAGCGCCGCGTCCATGCCATCGCGCCACGTTTCGAAGGCTATGTCGAACGTCTGTACGTCAATGTCAGCGGCCAGCCGGTCGCCAGGGGCCAGCCGCTGTTCGAGGTGTACAGCCCGGAGCTGGTCGCCGCGCAGCGCGAGTATGCGATCGCCGCGCAGGGCGTCGAGTCCCTGCACGACGGCAGCGACTCCGCTCGATCGGGAATGCAGGAACTCGCCGCAGCGAGCCTCAGCCGACTGCGCAACTGGGGCGTCGCCGAAGACCAGCTGGCAGCGCTCGCGCGCTCCGGCGACGCGCGCCGGACGATCAGCTTCCGCTCGCCGGTGGCGGGCATCGTCACCGAAAAGAGAGCCGTCCAGGGCATGCGCTTCATGCCCGGCGAAACGCTCTATCAGGTCACCGACCTGTCGTCGGTGTGGGTCATCGCCGACGTCTTCGAGCAGGACATCGGCCTCGTCCGCACCGGCGGCAAGGCCAGGGTGACAATCAACGCCCATCCCGGCCAGCACTTCGAAGGCGTCGTCGCCTACGTCTATCCGACGCTGAACGCCGAGACGCGCACGGTGCCGGTGCGCATCGAACTCGCCAATCCGGGCCTGCTGCTCAAGCCGTCGATGTTTGCCCAGGTGGAACTGCCACTGGCCACCCGCGCCACGGTGCCGAGCGTCCCGGTCTCCGCCGTGATCGACAGCGGCACCCGCCAGATCGTGCTGATCCGGCAGGCCGAAGGCCGCTTCGAGCCGCGCGTGGTCCGCCTCGGCGTGCGCAGCGACGACTACGTCGAGGTCCTCGGCGGCGTCAGCGAAGGCGAGCAGGTGGTCGTCGCCGCCAACTTCCTGATCGACGCCGAGAGCAACCTCAGGGCGGCGGTGGCCGGCCTCGGCCCACCCGCCGACGGCGCCACCGGCAAGGCCGGCGAGCGCAGCGACGGCGGGCGGCCGGCAAGCAGGGGAGCGGGCCACCACGGCGAAGGAACGGTCGACAGCGTCGATGCTGCGGCGGCCACGGTCACACTGCGGCACGGCCCGATCGACAGCCTCAAGTGGCCGGCGATGACGATGCCGTTCACGCTGGCCAACCAGTCGCTGCTGCAGGGGCTGCGGCCGGGCGGCAGGGTCGCCTTCGACTTCGTCGAACGGCAGCCCGGCGAATGGGTGATCACGGCGCACCGGCCGCTGCCGGCAGGCCAGGACGCCGGCGCAGCCGCCGCCACGGGCAACCCGCACGCCGGTCACTGACCGACCACCACCGAACGACGACCGCGAGGAGCCCGAGAATGCTGGCCAGGATCATCGACTGGTCGGGAAGGAACCGCTTCCTGGTCGTGCTCGCCACCCTCTTCATCACCCTCGCCGGCATGCACGCGCTGCTGCGGACGCCGATCGACGCCCTGCCCGACCTCTCCGACGTACAGGTCATCGTCTACACGGAGTATCCCGGCCAGGCGCCACAGGTCGTCGAGGACCAGGTGACCTACCCGCTGACCACCGCCATGCTGGCGGTGCCGAAATCGAAAGTGGTGCGCGGTTTCTCCTTCTTCGGCGCCTCCTTCGTCTACATCATCTTCGACGACGACACCGACATCTACTGGGCGCGCTCGCGCGTTCTCGAGTACCTGAGTTCCGCCGCCGGCCGCCTGCCGCGCGGCGTCAGCCCCTCGCTCGGGCCTGACGCCAGCGGCGTCGGCTGGGTCTACCAGTACGTCCTGCTCGCCCGCGACCGGACGCTGGCCGAGCTGCGGACGATCCAGGACTGGTACGTCCGCTACCAACTGAGCAAGGCGCACGGCGTCGCCGAAGTCGCGTCGATCGGCGGCTTCGTGCAGACCTACCAGGTGACGGTCGACCCGGTGAAGCTGCGCGCCTACGGCATCCCGCTGATGAAGGTCGCACAGGTGATCCGCGACTCCAACCGCGACGTCGGTGGCCGCGTCGTCGAGATGGCCGAGACCGAGTACATGGTGCGCGGCAGGGGTTATCTGCGCGGCGGCAGCGACATCGAGACGCTGGTCGTCAAGAGCGAGCGCGGCACCCCGGTGCTGATCCGCGACATCGCCCGCGTCGAAATCGCGCCCGACGAGCGACGCGGGCTGACCGAACTGAACGGCGAAGGCGAGGTGGTGTCCGGCATCGCGATGGCGCGCCATGGCCAGAACGCGCTCGAGGTGATCCACAACCTGAAGACCCGCATCGGGGAAATCGCCCCTGGGCTGCCGGCAGGGGTGACGGTGGAGACCGTCTATGACCGTTCCGAACTGATCCACCGCGCCATCGAAACGCTCAAGCGAACGCTGCTCGAGGAGTCGCTCATCGTCGCGCTGGTCTGTGTCGTCTTCCTGCTGCACCTGCGCAGCGCGTTGGTCGCCATCCTGATGCTTCCGGTCGGCATCCTCATCGCCTTCATCGCCATGCGCGCGCTCGGCCTGAACTCCAACCTGATGAGCCTCGGCGGCATCGCCATCGCCATCGGCGCGATGATCGACGCGGCAATCGTCATGATCGAGAACGCCCACAAGCATCTCGAACGTCTGCCGGCCGAGCACTCGCCCGCCGAGCGCGACGGCGCGATCCTCGCCGCCTGCCGCGAGGTCGGCCCGGCGCTGTTCTTCTCGCTGCTGATCATCACCGTCTCGTTCCTGCCGGTGTTCGCGCTGCAGGGACAGGAAGGGCGGCTGTTCTCGCCACTCGCCTACACCAAGACCTTCGCCATGGCCGGCGCGGCGTTGCTCTCGGTGACACTGGTGCCGGTGCTGATGCTCCTGTTCATCCGCGGCGCGATCATGCCGGAAGCGAGAAACCCGGTGAACCGCTTCCTGATCCGCGCCTACCGCCCGCTCATCGCCGCCGTCATGCGCTGGAAGAAGCTGACCATCGTCGTCGCCGTGCTGACGGTCGGCGCCACCGTCTACCCGGCCTCGCGCCTCGGCTCCGAGTTCATGCCGACGCTCAATGAAGGTTCGCTGCTCTACATGCCGACCTCGCTGCCCGGCATGTCGATCACCAAGGCGGCCGAGCTGATCCAGACGCAGAACCGGATCATCATGAGTTTTCCCGAAGTCGCTTCGGTCTGGGGCAAGGCCGGGCGCGCCAACACGGCGACCGATCCGGCGCCGACCGAGATGTTCGAGACAGTCATCAACCTGAAGCCCGAGTCCGAATGGCGCCCCGGGCTGAACATCGACCGGCTGATCGGCGAACTCGACCAGGCACTGCAGATCCCCGGCGTCGCCAACTCGTGGACGATGCCGATCAAGGCGCGCATCGACATGCTGTCCACCGGCATCCGCACGCCGATCGGCATCAAGGTCTTCGGCCGCGAACTCGGCGCGATGGAAGATCTGGCGAAGGAAGTCGAAGCCGTCGTCAGGACCGTCCCCGGCACCAGCAGCGCCTTCGCCGAGCGCATCACCGGCGGCTTCTATCTCGACATCGAACCCGACCACGGGCAACTGGCGCGCTACGGCCTGGCGGTCGGCGACCTGCAGGACGTCATCGGCGTCGCCCTCGGCGGGGAAATCGTCACCACCACGGTCGAAGGCCGGGAACGTTTCGGCGTCACCGTCCGCTATCCGCGCGAGCTGCGCGGCGACCCGCAGCAGATCGCCCGCGAGGTGCTGGTGCCGACGATGGGCGGCACGATGGTCCCGCTGGGACAGGTGGCGCGCGTCGTCATCAGCAAGGGCGCGCCCGTCGTGCGCACCGAGAACGCCCTGCTCTCCGCCTACATCTACGTCGACATCCGCGATCGCGACATCGGCGGCTATGTCGCCGACGCCAAGCGGGCGGTCGCCGGGCGGATCAACTTCCCGCCCGGCTACTACGTCACCTGGAGCGGCCAGTTCGAGTACATGCAGCGGGCGATCGAGCGCATGAAGATCGTCATCCCGGTCACCCTGCTGTCGATCTTCGTGCTGCTCTATCTCAATTTCCGGCGGATCGGCGAAACGCTGATCGTCATGCTCTCGGTCCCCTTCGCGCTCGTCGGCGGCATCTGGCTGATCTGGCTCCTCGACTACAACCTCTCGGTGGCGGTCGCCGTCGGCTTCATCGCGCTCGCCGGTGTCGCCGCCGAGACCGGCGTCGTCATGCTCATCTACCTCGATCATGCCTGGCAGGCGATCCGGCAGGAACGCCGCGCCGCCGGGCGCGCACCGGACGTCGCTGATCTCTACCGGGCGGTCATGGAAGGCGCGGTCGAGCGCGTGCGGCCGAAAATGATGACCGTCGTCGCCATCATGGCTGGCCTGCTGCCGATCATGTGGGGAACGGGAACCGGATCGGAGGTGATGCGCCGCATCGCGGCGCCGATGGTCGGCGGCATGATCTCCTCGACGATCCTCACGCTCGCCGTGATTCCCGCGCTCTACGCGCTGGTCCAGCAATGGTCGCTGCGCCGCGAGGCGGCGGCGATGGCGGCATCGACGGCTGACGGGCGCGCCAGGGCGGGCTGAGGCGAACGTCGCCGGCCGTTGCCAGCAGTTGATCACGAAGCGCCCTCGCGCCCACCCGGGCGTCGCGGTTGCCTCGATCAGGTCGTCGAGCGGGCCGCGCACGCCCAGCCCGCCGCGATTGAGCACATGCGTGTAGATCATCGTCGTCGACACATCCGCATGCCCCAACAGCTCCTGCGCCGTACCGATGTCGCGACCGCTTTCCAGGAGCGAGGTCGCGAACGAATGGCGCAGGGTGTGCGGTGTGGCCGACTGGCTGATCCCCGCCTCGCGCAGAGCCGCACTCATCGCGCACTGGAGGCTCTGCGCTTCGACGTGGTGCCGACGAATCGCTCCCGAGCGTGGGTCGAGCAATCGCCTGGCGGCAACGAAGACATACTCCCAGGCCCATTCGCGGGCCGCATGCGGAGACTTGCGTGCCAGAGCAAGAGGCAGAATGAGTTCTCCGAAGCCCTCGGCAAGTTCGGCCTCGTGCAACGCCTTGACGCGCCCGAGGTGGGCCCGCAGCGGATCGGCCAGCGTCCTCGGCAGCATCGTGACGCGGTCCTTGGCGCCCTTGCCCTCGCGAACCACGATCTCGCCACGCGCGAAGTCGATGTCCTTCACGCGCAAGCGCAGACATTCCATGATGCGCATGCCGGTGCAGTAGAGCAGCCGCAGGATCAGGCTCGTCGTGCCCTCGCTCAGCACCAGCAAGCACTGCACTTCCTCCGGCGTGAGGACGACCGGCAAGCGTCGGGAACTTTCGCCGACTCGACCTCGTCGAGCGAGGGAAGCTCGCTGCCGAGCGCCTCCTGGCGAGCAGTGGTACGGCCCCGTCTGCCTCTGGCCCAGCCGTCGGGGTCTTGCCCGTGGCTTGACCGGCGGCACGGGACGCTTACAATCCTCATGAGTACCGCCGTCGAGGCGCCCAGTCCAACGAGGTTGATCTGCCGTGGATGCGCCAGCGGCAAGGCCGGACCCTCGCGGCGCGGCAGATGAACGCCATTCGTTGGCATCACCGGGGAACACTGTGGTCGATCTCACCTACTGGCTCGTCTTCTTCTCTGCGGCACTGGCTCTTAACCTCTCGCCTGGCCCAGACCTGATCTACATACTCTCGCGGTCCATTGCACATGGCCGACGGGTGGGTCTAGCGTCGGCCGCCGGAGTCTGCACCGGAGCATTTGTACACGTTCTGGCTGCGTCCGTTGGCCTTTCTGCAATCCTTGCAACCTCCGCGACCGCCTTCACCGTAGTGAAGTACGTCGGTGCGACATATCTAATCTATCTGGGCGTCAAATCACTTCGCTCAGCAGGTGCAGCGTTCAGCCCGACCAAGGACAAGGAAATGGACGTATCAACTTGGAAAGCCTTCCGCCAAGGCGTCTTCATTGACGTCCTGAATCCAAAGGTTGCCATGTTCTTCATGGCGTTTCTGCCGCAGTTTGTGAGGCCGGGGCACGGTAGCGAGCCGCTGCAGCTTGTCATGCTGGGGACGCTGGTAATCTGCGTAGCAATCGTCGTTGAATCCTGCTTCGTTCTTGCTGCTGCCAGGGCAACCAACTTCTTCCGAGCCAATCCCAAGGCGTCAGTTTGGCTGGACCGGGTTCTCGGTGGCGTGCTTATAGGTCTGGGCATTCGTTTGGCACTATCAGAGCAGCGTCGATGACGCCTAGCCCGTCGCTTGAGGGGACGCGTTCCGGCAAGGCGCCTGGCGCGCGCGGCATTGTGGCCCATCATCCGCCTCGCGGGCCAGGCGCCTCGCCTGCGCCCGCCCCTGAACTTGAACGTCAGGCGTCACCAAGCTCCCGCGTTGTCCCTGCACGGCGCCATTTGGCGCGTGTCTCGAAACTACGTCGATTTGAGCGCAGAGCTCGTTCGTCGTGCAGGTCATCCTCACTGTATAGAAAGGCTTCCGACCATGGCTACCGGCACCGTCCGACTTCATCGCGTTCTCAAGGCAACGCCCGAGCGCGTCTACCGCGCCTTCATCGAACCCGATGCCATGGCTAAGTGGCTCCCACCCTACGGATTCACCTGCCAGGTCCACGAACTCGAGGCGCGCGTGGGTGGCAAGCATAGGATGTCGTTTCGCAACTTCACCACGGGCAACGGCCACTCGTTCGGCGGCGAGTACATCGAACTGGTCCCCTTCGAGAGGATCCGCTACACGGACAGGTTCGATGATCCGAACCTTCCAGGCGAGATTCGGGTCACCGTCTCGCTGCGCCAAGTGGCCTGCGGCACCGAGCTCAACATCTTGCAGGAGGGGTTGCCGGAGGTTATCCCGGTAGAGATGTGCTACCTGGGATGGCAAGAGTCTCTCGCGCAGTTGGCCAAGCTGGTGGAACCCGAAATTCCCGAGTAACCGACCGGCAGGTCGGCACGCGAGACGACGCCTCTCAAGAAGCGCACCCGAAGTGATTGATTGGCAATGGTTCGGTCACGGGGTTTGTGGGTCAGTGCGGCGCGGCCTTTGCCGAGCTTGGCACTCATGCTGCGATTGCGTTGCGCCATGGCTTGCTCCATCATTCGTTGCGGAATGTGGCGCTACCTCGGGTACGTCGTCTTCCTCACTCTCTCAAACGGGATATCTATCCGATGGCTGCGAACCGCCGGGCCCAGTCGCCCATGTCGATGACGTCACCCAGGACCACGCCAACCTGCGGGCAATTCACACCATTGCTGCATCGGTCTTCCGTAGCGCCGCATTCCACCTGGCCACACACCGCCCACCTCGCGTTTCTTCGGGACGACTTGCGGCCGCGACCCGATCGCTTCGCTAACCCTTCGCTCGAGGCGATCCGCTGACTGCCTCGGCGGACGGCTCAGCTCGAACATTAGGCCTCGGAGGCGATGCGCGTCGCGATCCTCGGCAACTCCGGCTCCGGCAAGTCCACCTTGGCCAACTGGCTGGCTCAGTCGGCCAACCTCGCCGTCCTGGATCTCGACTCGATCGCATGGGAGCCGGATCAGCCCGCCGTGGCACGATCAAGCGCGCTGGCCGAAGCCGACGTCGCTACGTTTTGCACCACTCACCCACGTTGGGTGCTGGAAGGCTGCTACGGCAACCTGATCGAATCCGCGTTCCACTTCCAGCCGTTTCTCATCTTCCTGAACCCGGGGCGGGAGAGTTGTACAGCCCACTGCCTGAACCGGCCCTGGGAGCCCCACAAGTACCCGTCCAAGCAGGAGCAGGACGCCAACCTGCAGTTACTCCTGTCATGGGTAGCCGAGTACTACACGCGAGACGGGCCAATGTCCTTGGCCGCTCATCGGGCGGTCTTCGACAGGTACCCGGGTCGCAAGGTAGAACTTCAGCGTGTGCCCCAGCTGAATCCACCCGTAGCCGAGGTGTTGGCATGGTTGCGCTGAGGCCCAAACCTTCGCTCAAACCGATCCGCGCCGAGAGGATTGGACCTGCTGCACGGGACGCTTACAATCCCCATGAGTACCGCCGTCGAGGCGCTGCAGTCCATCGAGGTTCATCTGCCGCGGAGACGTACCAGCGGCAAGGCCCAGCACTTGCGACGCGCGACACAGACGCCACTCGTTGGCCTCACAGAACCACCCGCGGAGCACCTATGCCAAGTGCGTACTGGGTTACGTGGTATCGAGCCATCAGGGACCAAGCGGCGCATGCGAAGTACGCCGCCTTGGCAGGGCCTGCAATACAGGCCGGCGGGGGAAGGTTCCTCGTCCGGGGTATGTCGGCGGCAGCGCCGGAGGGAACTGTGAACGGGCGAGCCGTGGTTGTCGAGTTTCAGAGTCTCAGCCAGGCAGTCGCCACCTACGAAAGCCCCGAGTACCAAGCCGCACTGGCCGTGCTCGGTCAAACAGCTGAACGAGAGGTTCGCATCTTCGAAGGGGCAAACCCCGTCGCTCCAGCCTGATGCGCCCCTGTCCCGATGGGTCAAGGAGGACGCTCGGTAGCCAGAACCTCGTTGCACCTCGCGACCACCGGTCGTCTGCAATGCGGGCGCTGCGCGGGTGGCTGCGCCGGGATGCGTCAAAGCCAGCGGCGGTGGCGGCCAGTTGCGGGGCGACCGTTGGCAGCGCCACCCGGTCGCCAGCAGGAGGTCCGGCCTGTTGCACCGGATTCGCTGCCGCTGTGGCGTCGCGCCTTCCTGCGCGCTTGTTCGGACTTCTCCTGAGCCTCGCGATGCGCCGCAACCGGTCCTGCCGAGCCCCGATCGCGGAATTCGGGAGATCGGAAACAGTTCCATCCCGTCCCCTTTCGCAATAGACTTCAAGTCGGGAGGATTCGGGTGCCACAACCGAACTGGCTTGCAGGCGACAGGTCGCCGGCGGCCCTCGTGATGTGCGCGCCCGATGGCAGCAGGCCGGGGCACGAGTCGATTCAACGGGTCACGTTCGCTTGTGGCGTCGGACCGCCAGGCACGTCGCACGACCGGTACCGTTCCGTGCCCAGTCCGCGTCCTCTGGATCATCCGGGGTGGCCGCAACGGCAATGACGATTCGCGTGCCATGGCTTTGCGTGGTACGCGATCTCTTCAGTGATAGGGAGAAGAAATGAGTGTCAGACATCGCCTCATGGTCCTGATTCTCGCAGCGATCATCGCACTGGCATCCGTGAGCGCGGTCGCCATGGTCGGCATTTCGCTGCTCAAGACATCGCAACGGGAAAGCAGCGAGCGCAACCGGGCGCAAGCGATTGCCGGCGAAGCCTCCTGGCTCGGCGTGCAGTACTACCAGATCATCGCGGACGCCGTGATCAACCGCGACCTTGCCGCCGCCAGGAATTCGCTGCAGGCGCTCGACAGGGAAGCCGCCCACGACCTTGAGGCGCTCGCGCGCGATGCCGACACGGCCCAGGAAAAGGCAGATGTTCGAAGGGCGCAGGAGGGCATTCAGGCATTGCGCAATCTCTTCCACAACGAACTGCTGCCCGCTTTGTCTGGCCAGAGCCCTGTTTCGGACACGATCCGCGAGATTGATGGCAAGGCCGACACGACGGTCCGCGACGTGCGCGAGAATTTGGCGCGTCTTGCCGAATCGATGGACCAGGAGGCCAGGCACGCCAACGAGGACTTTCTGGCCACTGCGCGGACGATGATGATTGCTGCGATGGTGATCTCCGTGCTCGCCGCTGCGGGCCTCATCGTCGCCGCAACGTTGATTGCTCGCTCGATCCTGGGACCATTGGACCAGGTGATCAGGATCGCGCGCCGCGTCGCCGCCGGCGATCTCAGTACCGATATCGAGCCACGCGGCAGCGACGAATTCGCCATGCTGCTTAGAAGCTGCAAGGAAATGCAGGATGGTCTGCGCGACATCGCCGCTCAGTTGCAGGGCAGCAGCGGCAACCTGTCGTCGATGAGCAGCCAGATGGCCGCAACCACCACCCAGCTCTCGGTCTCGACCGAGCGCCAGAGCGAAGCATCGATGGCCATCGCGGCAACCGTTGAGGAAATGGCGACCAGCGTTGCCGCCATCGAGGATCTGGCCGGATCGGTTCGGGCCTCGGCCAGCAGTTCAGGCGACTCCGGAAGCGCAATCATCCGGCGCATGGTCGACAGCGGTCGGGTGACCATCGACGCAGTGAATCGGACGGCTGGTGAGATCACCCAGCTCAACGAACTGTCGAACCAGATTTCGACGGTGGTCAACGTCATCCGCGAGGTCGCCGATCAGACCAACCTGCTCGCGCTGAACGCCGCGATCGAAGCCGCCCGGGCCGGCGAACTGGGCCGCGGATTCGCCGTCGTCGCCGATGAAGTGCGCAAACTGGCAGAGCGGACCGGGCAATCAACCCGTGAAATAGGCGACATGATCGAGCGCATCCAGAGGGTCACCCACGACGTGGCCAACAGCATCGATGCGGCAGTCCGCCAGATGGGCCAGGTCGACGAGCAGTCTCGCGATGCCGAAGCAGCGGTCAACGCGCTCAGCGATCAATCGAAAACCATCATCGATGCCGTCGAGAATATCCGCACCGCACTGCTTCAACAGCGGACGGCCAGCGAAGAAATAGCGCGCAAGATCGAAGACACCGCGCAAATGAGCGAGGAGAACGCCGCATCGGTCACCGAAACCGCCACTGCGGCAGCGCAACTGGAACAGCTCGCCAGCACACTGATGGCTACCGCCTACCGCTTCAAGCTCGCCTGAAGGGATCGCGAAGAGAGCGTCGCGACCGCGCCGGGAGGCAAGGCGAGAGAGCGGATGCCGAGACCGATCAAGTGGATGGGCGGAAGACGTTCCGAGGATGAACCCGAGCCCCGAAGCCACTCACCGATGGAGAATCGGCAGATGACTCGCGCACAGGCTGCACCTGCGGTTCCCGCCGTAGCGGCTGCGCGGACTGGCGCCGTGGTGCTGACCGGCGGCACTGGCTATCTCGGTACGCGCCTGGCGGAGCGACTTCTGGCGCGCGGACACCGCGTCCGGCTCCTCGTGCGCAGTTCGGCGGCCGGGCGATCCGCCGCAGGCGCCGAGGCCATCATCGGCAATGCACTCGACAGCGAATCGATCGCCACCGCCCTGCAGCCCGGTGACACCCTGGTTCACCTGGTCGGTACGGCGCACCCCAATCCGTCCAAGGCAGCCGAATTCGAGGCGGTCGATCTCGCGTCGATCCGTGCAGCGGCAAGCGCAGCATCGCGGACGGCGATCGCCCACCTCGTTTACGTCAGCGTCGCGCAGCCGGCGCCGGTGATGCGCGCCTACGTCGCCGCCCGCGCCACCGGCGAGGCGGCGGTCGCCGCGAGCGGCGTGCGCGCGACCATCCTGCGTCCCTGGTACGTCGTCGGGCCGGGGCACCGCTGGCCACTCATCCTGACTCCACTCTACGCCCTCGCCGCGTGTGTCCCGCGCTGGCGCCCGGCAGCCGAGCGCCTCGGCCTGGTCAGCCTGGAACAGATGACGCAGGCGCTGGTTCGTGCTGTCGAAAATCCACCAGCGTCCGCCATCGAGATCGTCGAAGTACCGGGAATCCGCGCCGCTGCCTGACTTCGGTTCGCTGTCCGGGAATGCTCGCCAGGGCCGTCCGCGAACCCGAACTCCAGCGCTACCGTCCGGGACTGCCGGGAACCGACGCTGGCAAGTTGGCGACGCCGCACGCCGCGAACCGCTGCCAGGGAACGGCGAAGGTCCGGCAATTGACTGCCGTGTCCCCGCAATGACCCGAGCGATGCTACTCGTCGGGCGGTACGCAGAAGCTGTGTGCGGGATTGCCCCTGGCAATGCCGCTGTTGTCATCGCATTCGTAGCCGCTGTTGCCATCAACGGGACCGGGAAGCTGGCCGGGCGGGTTCTTCACGTCGGCGTTGCCGACCGTTCCGGCAGCTGGCTTGCCGTATGCGTGACCCCGACCGTTGCCGTTGCCCGATGGGTTGGTGACGTCGAAAGGATCGTATGGTCCATCCACATGTGCCCCTCCAGGGTAAGCAGGGACGGCAGCCGAGACCGAAGGCAAGGCACCAACAGCCGGGCCGATCCAGAGAGTAGTAGCGTTCATGGCTTTCTTCCTCCTCGGTGCGTGCTCCGCAACGGGTCAACGTCTGTGCGGGTATGCGAACGGGTCGCTGCAGTCCGCCGCCGCCGAACTCCGCAGTCAGCGGAGCACCAACGGCGACACGCCTCACAGCGTCTCGGGATTAGTAGAGGCAAGGCGCGGGCACGCCGCCGGGTGCATTGCCCGATAATGACCGTAGACTTCATTTTGCCGATGCGCGGCCAGTCGGCCGCCCGCCACGCGCCCGCCCCGCCGCCGGCGCCGCAAGCGGCGGCACCCGACGCAAGCCGCTGCCCGGCGGCTGGGCGTAGGGTACGAGTTGCTTCCGGCCGTTGCCGATCAGGTCGGCACGCCCCATCTGCCGCAGCGCCTCGCGCAGCAGCGGCCAGTTGTCGGGGTCGTGGTAGCGCAGGAAGGCCTTGTGCAGGCGGCGCTGACGGGCGCCGCGGGCGGTCTCGACGCTGCCGGAGGCGTGCCCCACCTTGTGCAGCGGGTTGCGGCGACTGTGATACATGGCGGTGGCGAGCGCCATCGGCGTCGGCAGGAAGGTCTGCACCTGATCGAGGCGGAAGTTGTTGCGCTTCAGCCAGAGGGCGAGATTGAGCATGTCCGCGTCGGTGGTTCCCGGATGCGCGGCGATGAAGTAGGGAATCAGGTACTGCTCCTTGCCGGCTTCCTTCGAGAACTTCTCGAACATCTGCCGGAACTGCTCGTAGGAACTCATCCCCGGCTTCATCATGTGCGCCAGCGGTCCCTCCTCGGTGTGTTCGGGGGCGATCTTCAGGTAGCCGCCGACGTGGTGCCGCACGAGTTCGCGCACGTACTCGGGGTCGCGCACGGCGAGGTCGTAACGCAGTCCGGAACTGATCAGCACCTTCTTCACGCCGGGCAGCGCGCGCGCCCTGCGGTAGAGCTGCAGCAGCGGCGTGTGGTCGGTGTCGAGGTTGTCGCAGATGCCGGGGAAGACGCACGACAGGCGGCGGCAGGCCGACTCGATCCGTCGGTCCTTGCATGCCAGGCGGTACATGTTCGCCGTCGGCCCGCCGAGATCGGAGATGATGCCGGTGAAGCCCGGCGTGCGGTCGCGGATCTCCTCGATCTCGCGCAGGATCGACTGCTCGGAGCGGCTCTGGATGATCCGCCCCTCGTGCTCGGTGATCGAGCAGAAGGTGCAGCCGCCGAAACAGCCACGCATGATGTTGACCGAGAAGCGGATCATCTCGAAGGCGGGAATCTTCGCCTCGCCATACGCGGGATGCGGTCGGCGCTGGAAGGGCGCGGCGAAGACGCCGTCCATTTCGGCAGTCGTGAGCGGGATCGGCGGCGGGTTGAGCCAGACGTCGCGCTCGCCGTGCGCCTGCACCAGAGCCCGTGCGTTGCCCGGGTTCGATTCGAGATGGAAGACGCGCGAGGCATGCGCATAGAGCACCGCGTCGGCCGCCACCTGCTCGTACGACGGCAGGCGGATCACCGTCTGCGCGCGCGCGAGCTTCGGCATTCGCGCGTAGCCCTGCCGGTGGAACTGGACGACCTGGCCGCCTGCCGGTGCCGCTCGTGCTGCCCCCTTGCCGGGGCCTTCGGCACAAGCCGCACCATCGGCAGCTGTGGCGGTCATGGCGTATGGATCGGCGTGGCGGATCAGCACCCCGGGCGTATCGACCGTCGTCGAGTCGATCTCGCTCCAGCCGGCTGCCGGCAACCAGCCGCTTGGCGCCATGAAGGCGCTGCCGCGCAGGTCGCGGATGTCGCCGATCCTCTCGCCGGCGGCGAGACGGTGCGCAAGTTCGACGACCGCCCGCTCGGCGTTGCCATAGAGCAGCAGGTCGGCCTTCGAATCGGGGAGCACCGAGCGCCGTACCTTGTCCGACCAGTAATCGTAGTGCGCGATTCGCCGCAGGCTGGCCTCGATCGAACCGATGACGACGTTGCTGCCGGGAAAGGCCTCGCGACAACGCTGCGCATAGACGACCAGCGCCCGGTCCGGCCGCCGGTTGGCTTCGCCATGCGGCGTGTAGGCATCGTCTGAACGTGGCTTGCGGTCGGCAGTGTAGCGATTGACCATCGAATCCATGTTGCCGGCAGTGACGCCGAAGAACAGATTCGGCCGCCCCAGGGCGCGAAAGGCAGCCGCCGACAGCCAGTCGGGCTGGCTGATGATGCCGACGCGGAATCCCTGCGCCTCGAGCAGGCGGCCGATCAACGCCATGCCGAAGCTCGGATGGTCGATGTAGGCGTCGCCGGTGACGACGATGATGTCGCACGAATCCCAGCCGAGCGCATCCATCTCGCCGCGCGACATCGGCAGGAACGGTGCGGTGCCGAAACGGCTGGCCCAGTTCTTGCGCCAGGAGAAGAGGCTGCGCGGGGCAGCGGCGGTTACTGCTGCGGGCTGAGGGTTCATGGGGCGGCGATTCTACAGCAAGCGCCGGCGCGCGCCGGCCGAGCCAGCCGCGCCGGGAAGCAGCGGCGGTGGCCGGCGGCGACTGCAGTGACTGCCGGCGCTGCCGTGCAGACGGCCGACAGCGCCTCGCAGCCGCCGCTCAACGCCCGCCCAGGGCGCGGATCGCCGCTGCGATGTCGCGCGCGAGCGCGGCAATCGCCCGACTGTGCGCTGCCGCCAGCGCGTCGTAGTCGCCGTCCTCGCCTGCCGGCGCCGCTTCGCTCAGCGTGCTGCGGCCGCTCGTCGCGGTGCCGTCGGCCGCCGTGCTGCGGACCACCCAGACGGCGTCGAGGATGCTGCCCTGGCCACGTACCGAGTCGAAGCGCCGGATGTCGACGCTGACCCGGTACGCCGGGTCGAAGCTCCCGGCCAGCGGCCCGCTGACGACTCGCGGCGTGCCGAGCAGGATCGCCAGGTCGTCCGCCAGCGTGCGTGCAATGCTGCTGGAAAGCGGCGCCGCCCAGCGGTTGAACTCGTCGACGGACACCCGGTTGGCGCCCTTGTGGACGACGAACTGCGGTCGGTCCACCGCCGCCGGCACGGCGACGCTGTCGACCGCCACGACGTCGCTCAACGACGCGCTCGCCGGGTCGGGAACGGCCGTCACTGCCAGCGCGTAGAAGCGGGCCGGCGGCGATGCGCAGCCCGCCAGCGCCAGCAACAGGGCCAGAACCAGGCCGACGACTCCTGCCGCACGCACTCCGATCATTCCTGTGTCTCCTCGCTCTTGCCCCGCAGCAGCGCCTCCGGATGGCGCTCGAGATAGTCGGCCAGGACACGGATCGACTGCGCCGCGCGCCTGACCTCGACGACAGTGGCCTGCAGTTCGGCCAGCAGTGGCGAATCGGGAGCGACCGCCTTGCCGGCACCGGCGAACGTGCGCTCGGCCGCCGCCAGCGTGCGCCGCGTCTCGGCGACGGTGCTCGCCAGCTCCGGCGTCAGCTCGCCGTCCCAGCGCTTGACCAGCGCATCGACATCCTGCAGCGTCTTCGCCAGCGTCGCCAGCGACTGCTGCAGGTCCCTGCCGATCGCCTCGAAGGGCAGCGCCTCGACCTTCGCCAGGATGCTCGTCAGGCGTGCCTCGATGTCGGTGAAACTGCCCTTGACCGACGGGAAGACCGGTGGATCGCTGTGCCAGTCGATCGTCGCCTTCGGTGCCTGCGGCACGTAGGTCAGCGCGACGTAGAGCTGGCCGGTGAGCAGGCTGCCCGGCTGCAACTGCGCCCGCAGGCCGCGCGCCACCAGCCCGTCCAGCAATGCGTGCCGCATCGCCGGTGTGATCGCCTTGCTGCCGCCAGTGAGCACCTGCGGATCGGCAAGTACGTCGAGGAAGCGCTGTGGATAGGCCGCCACCAGCACGCGCGCGCGCACCGAGACGTCCTTCTTCCGCCGATCCGCGTCCAGCCGGACCGAGACGACCTCGCCGACCGGCATGCCGAGAAAGGTCATCGGCGCACCGACCGCCAACCCGCGCACCGAGTCGTCGAAGTGCAGGACGTAGCGGATCGATCCGCGCTCCGGCGCCTTCATGGCCGACACCTGGTCGTCGAACAGTTCGAAGGTGGTGTCGGCCGCTGCCGGCTCGGCATCGGCGTTGTCCGCCGGCGTATCGAAGGCCAGGCCGCCAATCAGGATCGAGGTCAGCGACTCGGTCCGCACGTCGAGGCCGTCGGCGTTGAGCGAGACGTCGAGTCCGCTTGCCTGCCAGAAGCGCGTCTCGTTCTTGACGTAGCGATCGTAGGGAGCATTGACGAAAACCCGGATCGTCAACCCGCGACCATCGTCATCGAGCCTGTACGACGCCACCTGGCCGACCTGCAGCCGCCGGAAGTAGATCGGTGTGCCGAAGTCGAGCGAGCCGAGGTTGGCCGCGGTCAGCCGGAAATAGCGCCCTGGCGCATTGGCGGCGACGACTGGCGGCACCGCCAGCGCCGTGAACGAGCGTACCCGCTCGCTGCCCGTACCGATCTGCATGCCGATGTATGAGCCCGAAAGCAGGGTTCCGAGGCCGCTGACGCCACCAGCCGCGATGCGCGCACTGACGACCCAGAAGGCCGTGCCGTCGACGAGCCAGTCGCGTGCCGCCGGTGCCATCTGCACGCTGGCGAGAATCCGCTGCCGATCCGGCGCGACGCGCAGCGATTCGATGCGGCCGACGTCGACACCGTTGTACTTCACCGTCGTCTTGCCGGCCTCGAGCCCGTCGGCCGACGCGAAGCTGATCTCGATCGTCGGTCCCTCGGCGAGCAGCTTCTGCACGGCGATCCAGCCGCCGAGCACGGCCGCGATGATCGGGATGATCCACACCGCCGACAGACGGCTGCGCTTGCGCGCCGTCACCTCCGCCAGCGGCAGTTCGGGGGCCTGCGGCTCCGCCTCTCGTTCAGTCATGTCCGTGCCTCTCCTGGTGCGGCAGATCCCAGATCAGCCGCGGGTCGAAACTGTTCACCGCCAGCATCGTCACGACGACGACGCCGGCGAAGAAGATGACGCCAGCGCCCGGTTCGACCCACATCAACGGCCGCAACTGGATCAGCGCGACGACGAAGGTGTCGACGAAGACGTCGAGCATCGACCAGCGGCCGATGAACTTCAGCAGGCGATACAGGCGAACGCGCTGCCCGTTCGACTGCACCGAACCGCGCTGTACCGTCAGCAGGAGGTATGCGAGCGCGATCAGTTTGCCGAGCGGGATGGTGACACTGGCGACAAAGACGACAATCGCCAATGGCCACGACGTCGGCGACCAGAGTTCGACGACGCCCTGCATGATCGTGTCGCTGACGGCGCCGAGCGGCGTGTTGGTGGTCATCACCGGCAGCAGGTTGGCAGGAATGTAGAGCACCAGCGCGGTGATCGCCAGCGCCCAGCTGCGCTCGATGCTCGCGGGCCGGCGGCTGTGCAGCCGCTCGCCGCAGCGCGGGCAGTGGTCCATGCCGTCGGCCGCCGGCAGCCGGACGACGAGACCGCAGGCCTCGCAGCCGGCGAGCCCGAGCGAGCGAGCGCTGGCGGGTTCGGCGGTGCTCATCGCCGCGCCCGGGCGACGCCGCCCTCGTCGCTGCCGGCGGCCCATTCGATCCGCTCCCAGGCGAGACGCGGATCGAAGGTCGCGGCCATCGCCGCCAGCAGGAAGACCAGCGAACCGAGGACGAACAGCGCCAGCCCGGGAATCACCGTCGCCAGCTCGGCGATCTTGATCAGCGCGACGAGCACGCCGAGCAGCATGATCTCGATCATGCTCCATTCGCGAACGAACTCGTAGCCATGCAACAACGTCGCCACCCAGTGCGGCGCCGGCGGCCGGCGAACGGCGAGCACCACCAGCAGCAGGCAGGCAATTTCGATTGCCGGTGCGATGACGGCGGCGAAGAGGACGAGCATCGCCACCACCTTGCTGCCCTCGTGCCACATCGCGACGACGCCGCCGACGACGGTGGTGAACGCCTCGCGTCCGGCAACCGAGAGGCCGAGCATCGGCACGACGTTGGCGATCAGCAGCAGGATGGCGGCGGCCAGCGCCAGCGCCAGCGTCCGCTCGAGCGAGTCCGGCTTGTGTCGCCAGAGCGGCGCCCGGCAGCGCGCGCAGCGCGCAGTGTGGCGCGGCGGCACCGCCGGCAGCCGCTGCAGCAGGTCGCAATCCGGACAGGCCACCAGGCCGCGGTCGGCGACCGTGGCGTCAGAGACGGCTGCCACCGTCGCCGCCGGTCGGCCCGCGTGCGCCATCAGCCCGCTCTCCCGCCGCTCGTCATGGCGCCAGTTGCTGCAGGACGGCGCGCAGCGGCGCATCGGAAACACCGATCACCCCGTGATAGGGCTGATCCATCTCGAGGATCAGGAAGATCGCTGCCGCGATCGACAGCGCCACCAGCAGGTTGACCGCCATGATCGTCCGGCTGACCGCTGCGAAGAGGTTGATGCCGAAGCAGATGATCACCAGCCAGAGGAGCAGCACGGTGAGCAGCGGGATCGTCGTCGTGCTGCTGCTCTGGCTGCTCACGACACCGCCTGCCTGCGCCAGATTGCCGGTGAGCTGCAGCGCGCGCGCCAGTGCCGCCTGCTCTGCCGTGCCGGTCGGCGACAGCGTGCGCAGCATCTTCTCCAACTCGTGACAGCCGCGGCCACCGCTCTCGGGCAACGCGCGATGCTCCCACAGACGGGCGATCTCGGCCGACACCAGCGCACGCAAGCGGGCACGCGCCGGTTCGCCTGCCGGACCGAGTTCGCGCAGGTTGGCGTCGAGCTGCATGATCTGTGCCGCGGCCACTTCGATCTCGCGTGACACGGCGTCGAAAGACTGCATCTTCGAGGAGATGATCAGGCTCATCAGCAGCGCCGCCAGCGTTGACAGGAAGCCGATACCGATGCGCACCATCCATTTGGTGTCCTCGTCGAGATGCCGGCCGGGCAACCGGTCGCGCAGGACGGTGCCGGCGAGCGCGCCGCCGAGCACCGCCAGGGCAACGAGGGGAGCGATGACGAAGGGGTTCATCTGCCGCGGCGCCGCGGGCGGACACCCCGCAGCCTGCGGTGGATCATCGTCTGGTCATTGCTGGTCACGCGCTCTCCTCCTCGCCGCCCGGCGCACCGGCAGTGGCTGCCGCCGGCCGGCGCCTGCCCGGCAGTCGGCGGCCAATGTCGATTCTACTCCGTTGCCGCACTGCACTGGCTGCCGCCATACCGACCGGGCTCCACTTCGCGGCGGCTGCCACAAGGCGCCGCCGCAGTTGCCAAGCGCCCGTAAGCTTTCGCCCCGGCCCGCGACCAATCGGCTACCATTCCCAACAACCTGCGCCTGGAGCGCGTCCAATGCACCGCCATACCCTGCTGCAACGCTTGTCCGTCACCATCCTCCTGCTCGCCGGCCTGGTTGCGCCGCTGCCTGCCGCCGAAGCGCCGCTGCGTTTCGGCGTCGGCCTCTTCCAGCCGGACCGCGAGAAGAACGACGCCACCTACCGGCCGCTCGCCGACTTCCTCGCGCAACGGCTGGCGCGGTCGGTCGAGCTGCGCACCGTCGATAGCTGGGAAGGGCTAGCCAAATCGCTCGCCAACGGCGAGACCGACATCGCGCTGCTCGGACCCTGGGGCTACGTCCTCGCCAACCATGAGGCCGGCGCGCAGGCCGTCGCCACCATCCTCTACGACGGCAAGCCGGAGTACTTCGCGATCATGATCACCCATCCGGCGTCGGGAATCGCCTCGCCGGCGGACCTCAAGGGCCGGACCTTCGCCTTCGGTGACAAGGGTTCGACCTCCGGCTACCTGATCCCGCTGCACCATTTCATGCAGCAGGGGATCGATCCGGCGCGCCACTTCGGCCGCGTCCTGCACACCTCGCACCAGGCGATCGAGAAGCAGGTCAGCGAGCGCGTGCTCGATGCGGGCGCCGACTACAACCGCAACCGCAACGCAATGATCGAGCAGGGACTGATCCGCGGCGAGGATTCGAAGATCATCTGGACCTCGCCGCCGCTGCCGAACGACGCCATCGCCGTCAACAGCAGCCTGGCCAGCGACGCGGCCTTCGTCCGCCGGCTGCGCGACGCGCTGGCCGACGTCGGGCCGGCGCTGAAGACGCAGCCGAAGCTGCTGCCGGCGCACTACACCGGCTTTGTCGCCACCGACAACGGCTTCTACAAGCCGATCCGCGACGCCGGACTGGCGACCGGCAAGCTGCGCGCCAGATGAGCCGGGTGGCCGGCATGGCGCCGACGATCGGCCGCACGGACGGCGGCCGGCTGGGTTTTCTCGCGCTCGGACTGGGCTACCTGCTGCTGATCGCCGTCTGCCTGTGGAGCTTCGCCGCCAGCGGCGACCTCGGCGGCGGCCGCAACCCGCTCGCCAACCTGCAGAAGACCTTCGCCGAGTTCGCCTCGCCGAGCTTCCTCGATCTCTGGTTCGGCAACCCGCGACTCGAGTACCGCAGCGACGACGGCAGCCTGCTGCGCGTCGAGGACCGGCGCAGCGTCGAGGCGGCTTTCCTCGGCGAACTCGCGCAGGCGAGTTGGACCACCTTCCGCATCGCCACCCTCGGCTCGCTGCTCGGCGCCCTGCTCGGCCTGCCGCTGGCGCTGCTGACGGCACGCAACCTCGGCGCGCCGCGCGCCGCCGCCTGGCTTGCCAAGGCCACCCTCGACTGCATGCGCTCGATCCATACGCTGGTCTTCGGCCTCGTCCTCGTCGGCATCGTCGGCCTCGGACCGACCGCCGGCATCCTCGCCATCGCGCTGCATTCCTCGGGCACCTACGGCAAGCTCTTCGCCGAGTCGATCGAGAGCCTCGACATGGCAGCGATCGATGCCGTCCGCGGCGTCGGCGCCGGCCCGCTGCAGGTCTTCTTCAACGCCGTCTGGCCGCCGGTGCTGCCACAGTTCGTCTCCAGCCACCTCTACGTCTGGGAGTTCAACATCCGCGACTCGACGATCCTCGGCATCGTCGGCGCCGGTGGTCTCGGCCTGCTGATCAGCGAGGCGAGTGCGCTCTTCCAGTGGGGCCGGTTGTCGACCATCCTGCTCGTCGTCGTCCTGCTGGTCGCCTCCTTCGACGCGCTCAGCCGGCGGATCAGGCAGGCGCTGCAATGAATGCCGCCGTCGATGCCGCCAGCGGCATGCGGGGCGCGCCGCTGGTCGAGTTGCGCGGCGTCCGCTGCACCGCCGGCGGGCGGACGCTGCTGGCGGTCGATTCGCTCGCGATCACCGCCGGCGAGCGGGTCGCCATCGTCGGCCACAATGGCGCCGGCAAGTCGACGCTGCTGAAACTGGTCAGCGGCTTCGTCACCCCGGGCGAAGGGATCGTCACTGTCCTCGGGCAGCGGCTGCCACAGCCGTCGGCCGCCGCGCTGCGCGCGCTGCGCCGCGACGTCGGGCAGGTGATGCAGGGGCTGCACCTCGTCGCCCGCCTGTCGGCGCTCGAAAACGTCCTCATCGGCTGCCTCGGCAGGGTCGACGGCTGGCGGAGCTGGACGCGCTTCTTTCCCGCGGACGAGGTCGCCGCTGCCCGCCAGGCGCTGCACGCAGTCGGCATCGGCGATCGCTGTGCGACGCGCGCCGATCGCCTCTCGGGTGGCGAGCGGCAGAAGGTGGCGATCGCCCGCCTGCTGCTGCAACGGCCACGGCTGATCCTCGCCGACGAGCCGACGGCGGCGCTCGATCCGGCGGCTGCCGGCGAAGTCTGCGCGCTGCTGGCGAACGCGGCCGGCGCGGATGCCGGCGTGACCCTGCTCAGCGTCGTGCACAGCCCTGCCCTGCTGCCGCTGCTCTGCGAGCGAGTCATCGGCCTCGCCAAGGGCCGCATCGTTTTCGACCTGCCGCTGGCAGCAGTCGGCGACGGTGCCCTCGCCAGCCTCTACCGCCCGCCGACCCGGCCACTGCCACTGCCCGGGCCCGGCACGACGGCAGCCGTGCCGGCCGGAGTGGCTGCCGGGGTGGCGTCCGGTTCATGATGGGCTGCGAGCGATCGGGCGCTTTCAGCCACCCGCTTGCCGCTCCGGCGCCACAACCCCGGATCGTTGCTGCTGATGTTGACTGGTCTGGTCGATCTCACGGCGGCTCTGCAGTGTAGCCGCCGGAGCTTCGCCAAGCACGCCTGGCGGCGCCTGGAAGCTATGCGCGCGACCGGCGTACAGCCCCCGCGCCGAGCAGCGCCAGGCTGAACAAGGCCAGACTGGCGGGCTCGGGTAGCTGACCGCCACCAGCGGAATCGCCTTCGACGACGACATTGTCGATCGCGAAGCTCTCATCGTCGCCGCCCTGCCAACCAGCGCCGGAAGCGAAGAACTCGATCGTGTGCGCGCCAGCCGACAGGTTACCGAGCGATAACGCCACCTTATACCCCTGGTCACCCCAACCCGCGACCGCGACATTTGGCCCATAGACGAGGTTGCTCAGTTCCGGGCCCGTACTGGGGGAGCCGAAGATGTCGAAGTTCTTCGAGTAGATCGTCGTGCCGTCAAGCTTGACATTGAAAAAGTCGGGCCCACAACAATTGAATCCATCCCAGGAGTCGATCGCGGCGAGGTCGAAATTGAGCGTCACCGCGGTCGCGGCGCTGCCCAGAGAAAGCCCGAGCACCGACGAGGCGGCCGGATTTCCCAAGCTCGAATTGCGGAAATACTGGCTGCCGAAACCGTAGGCAGAAAAACCCTGCGACCCGGCCAGGAAACCTGCCCCCGACATGCCGGCAGCCGAGGCTTCAAAGTCGTTGGAGTAGAACACTGCGGCCTGGGCGGGCACCGCCAGCGCGGCGAGAAGGGCGAGGGTCAAGTTGGAAAGAAGTCTGGGCATCGTGGTCTCCGGAGAAGGTGTGGTCGGTTCGCCCGTGCTGGCTATACACGGAATGTATTCGAACCAGAGCAAACAGCGTGCCAGAATCCGCCATGAAATAAAGTTGTTTAATCATCAACTGATTGCGAATGTGTCAAGGGTTTGCCGCTGGCGGCGTGTAAAATGCGCCGACACTTGGCAACCTTCGTTGGCGGCGACAACGCCCCAGCGCACGCCGTCAATCGGCTGCGGCGACGGCGGGCGAGGCACCCGATCCGCAGCGTTGGCTGTTCTGGCGACGATGCTCGGCGGGTGAGCACGGATGTCGAATCAACATCACTGCAAATCACGGAGTATTACTCCACACCTCCAACCATGATCGAGCATGCTCCCACGTCGGCACTTGGCGGTGCTCCGGCACACACGCCCGCCCTGACGCTGCTCGGGCGGCACGAGGCAGGCATGACGACGCTCGCGCCAGTAGCTTCCGGGAACGGCAATGCGATCGACTTCGACCTCGAGCCGACGCCCTTCCACGTGCTGGAAGTTGGCGATCGATGCGCGCACGAAGACGGCGACCGGGTCGCCACGCGCGTGCGGGCGATCTCGCTGGCCCGGCTTGCCCGCGAACCGCGACTGGCGCACGCGGCGACATGAGCGCTTGCCGGAAAGGGTTCAGCGACCGGCGCCTCGCGCCGCCCGCAATGACGCGGACTGCCGGCCGCGTCTGCCCCCTCGCCTACCGCTACGGCGCCGCCGCCCTGGCGCGTGCGCCCGAGCGGGTGGTCGACACCCTCTATGTCGTCGGCGGCCTGTACGGCAACCTGCCAGCGCTCGCGCGCGTCAGCGCCCTGTTCGCCGCCGAGGGTGGCAGCGCGGCGCTCTGTTTCAACGGCGACTTCAACTGGTTCGACGTAGACGATGCCAGCTTCGTCGCGATCAATGAAGGGGTGCTCGCCAACGAGGCGATCATCGGCAACGTCGAGGCCGAACTCGTTGCACCGCAGGCTGGCGCCGGCTGCGGCTGCGGCTATCCCGAATCGGTGGACGACGCGGTGGTCGAGCGCTCGAACCGCATCCACGCCCGCCTGCAGGCGACCGCCACACGCCATCCGGCGATCATCGGGCGCCTGGCGAAGCTGCCGATGTTCGCCCGCTACCGTGTCGGCGAGGTGACGGTCGGCGTCGTGCACGGCGACGCCGATTCGCTGGCCGGCTGGCGCTTCGCGGCCGCCGCGCTCGACGACGTCGGCAATCGGCAGTGGATCGACGAGGTGTTTGCCGCCGCCGCGGTCGATATCTTCGCCAGTACGCACACCTGCCTGCCGGCGCTGCGCTCGTTCGGCGAAGGCCATCGGCCGCGCGTCGTCATCAACAACGGTGCCGCGGGGATGCCCAATTTCGCCGGCCAGCCGGACGGGCTGCTCACCCGGATTGCCCTCTCGCCGTCGCCACACCCGATGCTCTACGGCCTGCGTGCAGCCGGACTGCATGTGGACGCGCTGCCGATCGTCTTCGACGCCGGGCGCTGGCAGGAGCAGTTTCTCGCCAACTGGCCACCTGGATCGGCCGCCTGGTTGTCGTACTACGAACGCATCCGGAACGGGCCGCCGTACAGCCGGCAGCAAGCGATGCCGCCTGCCAGCGAGCCCCTGGCGTAGCCGGAGCGGGCGGCAACGGCCTCAGGTGATCCCCACAAATGGTCCTGGCGAGTGTCATCGCGTCATGGTCAGCCGCTAACCGACACCATCAGCGACACCGGCAGCTCTGCGGCTTCCCGATTCGCGGGATTCGCTCCGGTTGTCGGGCTTCGTTCCTCAGCCCGACTCCACGCGCCCGCACCCAGCCTGCGGACGTTCACGCCCGAGATGCACGCCCCACCACCATCAGGCAGAGCCAACAAGCAACCTGCAGCGGGTTGCCGAGGGCAAACAGGCCGACATGGATCGGCAAGCCGCGAAGTCGATGCACAGTACAACCGCCAGCAGGCGACGCCTGTCAGCCAGCCGCTGCCGTGGCGCACCGCAGCGGCAACGGCCTCAGCCGCCGCTACCGAGGATGCGGGCGACCTGGTCGAAGAACAGGCAATAGACGGCGATCGGCAACGGCAGGCCGAGCAGCGTGCCGGCGAGGTAGGCGCGGAAAGGGATTCCCGACAGGCCGAGGGCGACGTTGAGCGCCGGCATCGTCTGGAACATCAGGCGCAGGCCGGCGACCGCCAGCTCCGGCGACGAATCGAGCTGCGCGAAGAGCCACCGCGCCCACGGCTGGCGGAACTCGCGCAGCGCGTTGCCGCCGATCCGGCGGACGACGAGGAAGGTTGCGGCGCAGGCGGTGGCGGCGGCGAGATAGGTGAGCACGCCGCCGTGCGCCGGCCCGAGCGCCACCACCGCCGCCGCCAGGAAGAGCCAGCCCGGAACCTGCAGCAGGTTGCCGAGTGCGAACAGGCCGACGTAGATCAGGAATCCCCACACCGGGTGCAGCAGCAGGCGCTGCCGGATCGCCTCGGCGCTGAAATGCTCGTCGGCCCCGAGCAACGCGCAGCCGGCGGCGAGCAGCGTCAGGAACGCGAAGACGGCGAGCAGGCGGCCGTGCCGCACGAGCAAGGCGCGGCCGCGCGCGCCGGCAGTCACCGCCGCCTCGCCGGCAGCCGGGTGAGTTGGCGGCGGTCGACGACGGCAGCGGCCGGCAGCAGCGCCGGGCGGGCCGCGCAACCACCGCCGGCCGCGCGGCACGCTTCCCGCTGCCGGCGGCTGCGCGCGCTCACGTGCGCAGCGCCGGCAGCGGCGTGCCTTTCGGCACGAAGGCGAGCGCGACGCCGTTGTTGCAGTAGCGCTTGCCGGTCGGTGGCGGGCCGTCGTTGAAGACGTGGCCCTGGTGGCCACCGCAGCGCGCGCAGTGGTACTCGGTGCGCGGGTAGATCAGTTTGTAGTCGGTCGATGTGCCGAGAGCACCCGGCAGCGCCTGCCAGAAGCTCGGCCAGCCGGTACCGCTGTCGTACTTGCTGGCGCTGTCGAACAGCGGGTTGGAACAGGCGGCGCAGACGTAGGTGCCCGCACGCTTCTCGTCGTTCAGCGGACTGCTGCCGGCGCGCTCGGTGCCCTCCTCGAACAGCACCTGGTACGCCGCCGGCGACACCAGCTGCTTCCATTCGGCGCGACTCTTCTGCAGCGGGAAGCTGCGCCCGCCACCGCCGGCAACGGCGAAGGGCAGCATGCCCAGGCCGAACAGGGCGCCGGCGGCGGTGATCAGTTGTCTGCGGTTCATCGTCTCTCTTCTCCGGTTGGGCACGACAGGCTCGGCAACCCAGGTCTCTTCGACCACGCTGCAGCGCCAGTGGTGCCACCTGCTGCGATTCTGGTGCCATTTGCTGCCGTTTCGTCGCCCGCGCCGGCTCTTTCCTTACAGCGCGCCGCGCACATTGCCACGCTTTCGCTACACTCGTCGACCTCGATCCGGAGAACTGCCAGGCCAACCACCCATGCCCTCCCACGACTCCGGCCGGCCAGGCGAGATCCTGCTCGTCGGCGGCGGCCACAGCCACGTCATCGTCCTGCGCGAACTCGGGTTGCGACCGCTTGCCGGCGCCCGCCTGACGATCGTCTCGATCGCTGCCCGCACCCCCTACTCCGGCATGCTGCCGGGCTACGTCGCCGGGCATTACGACTTCGACCAGGTGCACATCGACCTGCCGCGGCTGGCGGCCTTCGCCGGCGCCCGCTTCGTCGCCGACGAGGTGATCGGCATCGATCGCGGCGCCCGCCTGGCGCACTGCCGCAGTGGCCGCAGCCTGCCATGGGATCTGCTTTCGATCAACGTCGGCTCGACGCCGCGCATCGACCTCGGCGTCACCGGCGCCGCGCACGTCGTGCCGGTGAAGCCGATCAGCGGCTTCAACCAGCGCTGGCTGGCGCTGCTGCAACGTGCGCGGCTGCTCGCCGCTGCCGGCAGCGCGGCTGCGCAACCGCTGACGATCGCCGTCGTCGGCGGCGGCGCCGCCGGTGTCGAACTGCTGCTGGCCATGCAGTACCGCCTGCAACAGGAGTTCGCCACCCTGCGCGCCGACCCCGAGCGGCTGCGCTGGCACCTGCTGACGCGCGACGCGGACATCCTGCCGACGCACTCGCGCACCGTCCGGCAACAATTTCGCCGCGTGCTGGCGGCGCGTGGCGTGCAACTGCACCTCGCGGCTGCCGTCGATGACGCCGGTGCCGGCTGGCTGCAGTGGCAGGGGACGAACGGCGCCGGGCGGCTGGCCGCCGACGAGGTCGTCTGGGTGACCCGCGCGGGCGGCGCGCCGTGGCTGCGCGACAGCGGCCTGGCGGTCGATGACGACGGCTTCCTGTGCGTCGGCGAGACGCTGCAGGTGGCGGACGAAGCGCACATCTTCGCCGCCGGTGACTGCGCGTCGATGATCGACCACCCGCGCGAGAAGGCGGGCGTCTTTGCCGTCCGCATGGGCCGGCCGCTGGCCGGCAACCTGCGCCGCGCCGTCGCCGGCGGCAAGCTCATCCACTTTCGCCCGCAGCGCCGCTGGCTGGCGCTGATCAGCACCGGCGACCGCTGTGCCGTAGCCTCGCGCGGCGCCTTCCTTGCCGCCGGCCGCTGGGTCTGGCACTGGAAGGACTGGATCGACCGCCGTTTCATGCGTCTCTTTGCCGATCTGCCCGGAGGAAGCGCGTGAAGCCGCCGGCCGGTGCAGCCGGGCAGATCCGGTGCGCGCGATGAAGACGATCGGCCTCATCGGCGGCATGAGCTGGGAATCGACGCTGCCCTACTACCGGCGGATCAACGAAGAGGTCCGCGCCCGTCTCGGCGGCCTGCATTCGGCTAGGCTGATCCTCTACAGCGTCGACTTCCACGACGTCGAGCGGCTGCAGGAGGCGGGCGACTGGGATGCCGCCGGCGCCCTGCTGGCGCGGGCTGCGGTCGCGCTGCAGGCGGCCGGAGCCGACTTCCTGCTGCTGTGTACCAACACCATGCACCGTGTCGCCGGCGAAATCGAAGCGGCGGTGACGATCCCCCTGCTGCACATCGCCGACGCGACGGCGACGGCGGTCGCCGATTCGGGGTACCACACCGTCGGTCTGCTCGGCACACGCTTCACGATGGAGGAAGCCTTCTACCGCGACCGCCTGCAAGAGGTCCACGGCCTGCGCGTCGTCGTTCCCGCCGCCGCCGCGCGTGCCGCCGTCCATCGCATCATCTACGACGAACTCTGCCGCGGCATCATCCGCCGCGAGTCGCGCGAACTCTACCGGCAGGCGATCGACGAGCTGGCAGTGCAGGGGGCGCAGGCGATCATCCTTGGCTGCACAGAAATCGCGCTGCTCGTCGGCGCCCGCGACTCGCCGTTGCCCCTGTTCGACACCGCCACCCTGCACGCGCTGGCGGCGGTCGACCTGGCGCTGGCCTGAAGCGGCAGCGGTCGATGCGGCCGCGACGCCGCGGCGGCGGCGCGCGATCAGCGGCGGATGTCGACCTTCCAGCCGTCGCTGGTCCTGGCGAGAAACTGGACGGTCAGGACGTTGGGACCGTCGCGCGCCTCGAGCATCGCGTGCTCACCCTGCAGTTCGACCTTCTCGATCTGCTTGCGGCGCGCGGCGCCTTGGGCGCCGCCACGCATGCGGTCGAGGAACTGCCGGAAGCCGTCCTCGCCGAAGCTCGCTCGCATGCCCTCCAGCTCGTCGAACTTGGCGGGCGTCATGTATGGCCGGGCGCCGTCGAGCCCGCCGGCGAGCAGCGCCTTCTCGTAGGCGAGGAACGCGTCGGCCGGCGGCGATTTCTGCGCCTGCGCGCCGCGGAGGGTCTGTGCCTGGCCAAAAGGAATGGTCAGGACGAAGACGACCAGAACTGCGAACATCCGTAGCATCTGTTTCATCACGGTCTCCAGCAATGGATGGGGAACCCGGCGGTGCAGAGCGAGTATAGGGGTGCGTGTCAGACAGGGTCAATCGCAGGTATTCTTGCCGCAGCGGCTGGGGAACCGCCGCTGCAGCGTCCCGGGGCCGACTGATCCGCCGCGGTGAAGCGCGTAAGTTTTCACTGGCGACGGCGACGAAGCAGTGCCATCAGCAACCGCAACCCCCGGGCGAGGCGGCACATCGACACAGGCCCAACGCCCCGAACCCCAGCCCAGGAATGAGCATGAACAGCAAGAAGATCGCCATCCTCGCCGTCATCGTCGTCGCCGTCGTCGCCTACTTCCAGCTCGGACTCGGCCAGTATCTCAACCTCGATGCGCTGAAGGCGCAGCAGGTGGCGCTCGGAGATTACCATCGGCAGCACCCGTGGCAGCTTGCCGGCCTCTACTTCCTCGCCTACGTCGCGGTCACCGCACTGTCGCTACCCGGCGCCGCGCTGATGACCCTCGCCGGTGGCGCCATCTTCGGCCTGCTCTGGGGCACCGTGATCGTCTCCTTTGCCTCGTCGATCGGTGCCACGCTGGCTTTCCTGGCCGCGCGCTTCCTGCTCCGCGACTGGGTTGGCGGGCGCTTCGGCGAACGCCTCAAGGCGGTGGACGAAGGCATCCGGCGCGACGGTCCGTTCTATCTGTTCACGCTGCGCCTGATCCCGGTCTTTCCCTTCTTCCTGGTCAATCTGCTGCTCGGACTGACGGCGATGAAGGCGCGCACCTTCTACTGGGTCAGCCAGGTCGGCATGCTCGCCGGCACCGTCGTCTACGTCAATGCCGGCACGCAACTGGCGCGCATCGACTCACTCGCCGGCATCGTCTCGCCCGGCCTGCTCGCCTCGTTCGCGCTGCTCGGGCTGTTTCCCCTGCTGGCGCGCAGGATCGTCGACGCCGTGCAGGCGCGCAAGGTCTACGCCGGCTGGCGGAAGCCGCAGCGCTTCGACCGCAACCTGGTGGTCATCGGCGCCGGCAGCGCCGGCCTCGTCACTTCCTACATCGCCGCCGCCGTCAAGGCCAGGGTGACCCTGGTCGAGAAGCACCGCATGGGCGGCGACTGCCTGAATACCGGCTGCGTGCCGTCGAAGGCACTGATCCGTTCGGCCAGGCTGCTGTCACACATCGCCCGCGCGCGGGAATTCGGCATTGCCGAGGCCGAGGCACGCTTCGACTTCGCCGAGGTGATGGAGCGCGTGCAGCGGATCATCCGCACCGTCGAGCCGCACGACTCGGTCGAGCGCTACAGCCAGCTCGGCGTCGATGTGATCGAGGGCTCGGCGCGGATCGTCTCGCCCTGGCAGGTCGAGGTCAGCCGCCACGACGGCACGACGCAGACGCTCAGCACGCGCAGCATCGTCATCGCCACCGGTGCGCGGCCCTTCGTGCCACAGCTGCCGGGAATCGATGAGGTCGGCTACCTGACATCGGATACCGTCTGGAACCTGCGCCAGTTGCCGCGCCGCCTGCTCGTTCTCGGCGGCGGTCCGATCGGCTGCGAGCTGACGCAGGCCTTCGCCCGCCTCGGCGCGCAGGTGACGCAGGTCGAGCGTGGTCCGCGCATCATGCCGCGCGAGGATCCCGAGGTGTCGGCGATGGTCGCCGAGCGTTTTCGCGCCGAGGGCGTGCGGCTGCTGCTCGAGCACCAGGCGAAGGAGTTCGTCATCGAGCAGGGCGAGAAGATCCTGGTCGCCGAACATGCCGGCAACGCGGTCCGCATCCCCTTCGACGGCTTGCTGGTGGCCCTCGGCCGCATCGGCAACCTCAGCGGCTACGGCCTCGACGAACTCGGCATCGGCGGTGAGCGCACGGTCGCGATCAACGAATTCCTGCAGACGCGCTACCCGAACATCTATGCCGCCGGCGATGTCGCCGGGCCCTTCCAGTTCACCCACACCGCCGCGCACCAGGCATGGTACGCCGCGGTCAACGCCCTCTTCGCGCCGTTTCGCAAGTTTCGCGCCGACTACTCGGTGATCCCGTGGTCCACCTTCGTCGAGCCCGAGGTCGCCCGCGTCGGCCTCAACGAACAGGAGGCGAAGGAGCGCGGCATCGCCTGCGAGGTGTCGCGCTACGACATCGACGACCTCGACCGCGCGATCGCCGACGGCGAGGCGCATGGCTTCATCAAGGTGCTGACCGTTCCCGGCAAGGACCGCATCCTCGGCGTGACGATCGTCGGCGAGCACGCCGGCGACCTCATCGCCGAATACGTGCTGGCGATGAAACAGGGCATCGGGCTGAACCGCATCCTCGGCACCATCCACATCTACCCGACGCTCGCTGAGGCGAACAAGTACGTCGCCGGCGTCTGGAAGAAGGCGCACGCGCCGGCAGGACTGCTGCGCTGGGTCGAACGCTGGCACGGCTGGCGGCGCGGCGGCGGCTGAGCGGCCGGGCGGCTTGTGAGCCGATGAAGCCCGGCACCGATGGATGCCGGACGAGCCTCCTGTTAGACTGATGACGTTTTGAGATGACCCTCTGGGGTACGTTCGGTGTCCCCATGCCCTGAAGGCCGAAATCTGGGTCCTTGCGGACCGTGACCGGCAAGACCGCAGACTGGAACGACATCGCCAAGGGTTGCATCGCCTTTGCCCATGCAACGGGCGGCCGACTGCTCCTGGGCATTGCAGACGTCCAGAAGGTGAACGATAGGCGGCGCGGGAGGAGCACGCATGAGGCCAGAAGCCAAGGCACGGCAGCAGATTGACCAGAAGCTGGAACAGGCCGGCTGGATCATTCAGGACATCAAGCAGCTCAATCTGGCGGTAGGCACCGGCGCGGCCGTGCGCACGAGAATTGAACCAATGACAAAGGGTGTTGCGCAGAAGAAGGTCAGCCTTGGCCGATTCAGTCTCCTTGCCATCCCCGCTCCGCCGGCTGACGGGCAAGCACTGATTGTGCGGATGGTCAATGAAGTCGACCGCGATGCTGTAGAGCGACCGGCAACTGCCGCGCACGCCCTCAAACAATCGGCCGCCCAACGCCAGGACATCCTGCGCGCCGCCTTCGCCGGCCCACTGGTGCCGCAAGACCCGAACGACGAACCTGCGTACATTCTGCTGGAGCGTATCCGCGCTGCGCGCTTGGTTCGTACGGTGTCGCGTAACCACAAGAACTCAGCCGCCCGCACGGGGAGGAAACCAAAATGCTGACTCGCCTGGAAGTCGACGGCTTCAAGACCTTCGAGAACCTCGTTATCGATCTTGCCCCCTTCACGGTGATCGTCGGCAGCAACGCAGCAGGCAAGAGCAACCTGTTCGACGTCATTCAGTTGCTGGCCAACCTTGCAACCCGCGATGTCGCCGAAGCGTTCAAGGAGATGCGCGGCGAGCCACTGGAGCTTTTCCGCCAGACCGCTGCGGGACGAGGCCATCAGATTCGCTTGGCCGCCGAAGTACTGGTCGATCCGATCGTCCGCGATCCATGGGGAAGCGAAGTGCGGCTCAGCCATACCCGCATGCGCTATGAAGTCGCCTTGGAACGGAGAACGATCAAGCCGGGAATAGAGCGCATCCAGGTGGCTCACGAGCAATTGCTTCCGATCATGCGCAAGGATGACCGGTGGACAAGGTGGATGCCGCCCACCAAGGAATTCCGGGCACGGTACCTCAAGTACAATCGCAGCAAAGCCTGGTTGACGACCGAAGAGCGGACGGAGGGACTCACCTTCAGCGTCCATCAGGACGGCAAGCAAGGCCGGAATCGGCCGGCCAGTGCGGCCGAAGCGACCGTACTCTACAGCATCACAAATGCAGAGTTTCCACACCTGTTCGCTTTGCGGGAAGAAATGCGCCACTGGCGACTGCTGCAACTCGATCCAGCCCTGTTGCGCAAACCAGTGCCGGCGACCGCAAGCGATGTATTGGCTGCGGACGGTTCAAACCTGGCTGCCGTTCTCGCGCAAGTGAAGGCCGAGACGGCAACGAAGGAGCGCCCCGGCGGAGTTCTCAGCGATATCGTCGCCGAACTCAATGGCCTCATTCCTGGCATTACGGCGCTCGACGCCGATCTGCACGAGGCAAGTCGCGAATACCGCATCCAGCTCACGATGCGCGACGGAGTCCCGTTTTCGTCACGCGTGATTTCCGATGGTACGCTGCGTGTGCTGGCCCTGCTGACGCTCCTGCACGATCCGCGCCACAGGGGAGTGACCTGCTTTGAAGAGCCGGAAAACGGCGTGCACCCGGCAAGGATCAAACAACTGATCTGGCGTTTGCGGGACATGGTGAGCTATCCACAGGAATTCCTGGCGGGAGATGAACCGGCGCCGTTGAGCCAGCTGCTGCTCAACAGCCATTCGCCGGTCGTGTTGTCGGCCTTGATCGACAAGGAGTTCAGTCTGCGGACTGGGATCCTCTTCGCCGATACTGCTACCGTAAGCGATCCGGAAAAGAATGAGCAGCGCCGGAAGACACGCTTGCGCCCGGTTAGTGCAAGGCCGCAAACGACCCTTTTCGGCAACGACGATGTTCCGCAAGGCTTCGTATCGGACTGGGAGGTCAGGAACATGCTCGAAACGGTGAGCGCGGAGGGCTGAGCATGGATTACCTCGGTCTCGCGTTGTATGCGGAGGGCCCCACCGACTACAGCTTCCTGTGTCCGCTGTTGGCGAGACTCTGCGAAGACGTATGCACGCGCGACGCTGCGCATGCTGTAGAGGTGAGCGAAGTGCTGCGCCTGGACCATCCGCGCGCGGCAGATGAAGCGTCCCGAGCGCAGCGGATTGTGCTGGCGGCGCGTGAGGCACGGGATGCATGGCGCATACTCTTCATCCATGCCGACGGTGCGGGCGACCCTGAACGCAAACGCAGAGAACAGGCTCAACCGGCAATCGATGGACTGCATCAGGAGCACGCTGAGGCGCGTCTCGGTGTCGCCGTAATTCCGGTGCGCGAGACCGAAGCATGGGCCATCGTCGATGGCGATGCCCTGCGCAGGGTGTTTGGTACCACACTGACCGACGAGGCACTCGGCCTGCCTTCATCGGCTGGAGTCGCGGAAGCCACATCCGATCCAAAGGCGTTGCTGAATGCGACCTTCAACGCGACGCATCCCTCAGGGGTACGTCGAAGAAGAGGAGTCTCGCCGATGTTGAATGCCTTGGGAGAACAGGTATCGCTGCCGCGCTTGCGAGAGCTTGCGGCTTTTTCCATGCTTGAGTATGAACTGCGCCAAGCACTTTGACGACTGTCAATCGTGAAATGAATGCCTCTGCCCTGGTCCAGAAACCCTGGAACTTCTGCCACACGCTGCGCGACCCCGGCGTGGTTTACGGCGACTACCTGGAGCACCTACCTGCTGTTCCTGACGCAAGGTGGACTACGTGCTGGCCAACCCGCCCTTCGGCAAGAAGAGCAGCATGACCATCACCAACGAAGAGGGCAAGGAAAACAGACAGGCGTTGACCTGCGAGCTGCAGGACTTCTGGGAAACGACGTCAAACAAGCACCTCAACTTCCTGCAGCCCATCGCCAGCATGTCGAACATGGACGGAGAAGCGGCGGTGGTCTTGCCGGACAACGTCCTGCTTGAAGGTAGCGCCGACGAGAAGATTCGCCTTGAGCTGCTGGCGAGCTGCGATGTGCATACCATTCTGCGACTGCCGACGGGCATCTCTTGAGGGCAAGGCGTGCAGGCTGTAGTGTTCTTCGGCGCCAGGCTCAAAGACGGCCAGATCCACCCACACCAAGGGAGGCTTAGAGACCGGGCGCCGCGGCGGACGTCGGTGCAGCAGCGCCGCGCCTCACTCCATGCCGACGCTGGCCTCGGTGCGGAAGAACTGCTCTGCCCGGCGCTTGTCCTCGCCGCGATCGTTGTTGCGATCCGCGGGCGTCGCTTCGAAGTCTGCCCGCGCCGCCAGCACGGCGCGGCAGCTCATGTAGGCACGTGCCCGCTGTGAATCCAGGTCGTCCAGGTGGTCGTTGAAGAGAGCGACCAGCGCAGCCTTGCGACGGAACAGTTCGACCTGCCCGGTGAAGGTCTCGGCGCGCTCGTCGAGCAACGCCCGCACGCAGATCGTGAAATCCTGCTGCCGGCACCAGCTCGGCAGCGTCAGCGTGTGCAGCCGATGCGCCTCGCGGCCCAGGTCGGCATCCACTTGCAGAATGGTCTGCAGCAGTGCGTCCTGGTAAGCCTGGGCATGCCGGTACAGCGGCTCCTCGCAGGCCTCGCAGACCGGCGCGAGGAACTCGACCAGCCATTCGAGCAGGCTGCCGCGCGACTCCCGCTGCAGCTTCACCAGCGCCGCATCCTCGGCGCGCATGCGGTCTAGCGGCACGGCGGCGGCAGCACATGCCTCCTTTTCCCATGCCGCGAGGAGGTCGGCATCGCTGCGCGTCGGCCGGTCGCCGCGCGGCATCAGCTCGCCGCGCACCAGCAGGCTCCTCGCCTCCTCGTCGTAGGCGAAACTGATGCGCCGGTAGGCGATCGGCCAGTCCGAGAGCGAACTGACGTTGAGCTCGAGCAGCGGGCGCCGGTCGAGCGCGCGATGCAGCGCCCAGAAACCGCGGTGCGTGTGCGCCGAAAGGTAGACCAGGGGATGCTCGAGCCTTTGCATCAGGACGCGCAGGAGAACGCGCGACGGCAGCCCCAGCGAACGCCAGTTGTGGTGGCCGGCGAAGATGACGATGTCGCCACGGGCGACGGCCTCGTCCACCCACTGCGTCACCGCCCCGATCTGGTCGGGGTCGATGTGCCCCATGCTGCCCGGGCTGCGCCCCATGATCGTGTCCCAGATGCCCACCAGGCGGCCCGCCTGGTTCGTGTCCAGGCCGATGATGATCGTGTCGCGTGTCGCAGCCGGCGCACGCGGCAGGCGCAACCGCTGCGCGACGAAGGAATCGGCGTAGTCGAAGCCGTCGAGCACCTGTGCCTCGATGGCCGACAGGAAGGCACCCCCGTCGGGATTGCGCCAGCTCAGTGTCTGCCTGCCCTGCCCCGGCAGCGCCGCCAGCCCCGCCTTCGCCGGGCTACGCTGGCTCTGTTCGGCGAGATAGAGGCTGATGAAGTCACGTTTGGAGAACGCCTCGTTGTCGGTCCGGTGACGATCGTCGTCGGCCGCTGCGCCGCGCCGGCAGGCATGGTTCCACTTGCGGCCATCGGCATCGAGCATCGCCTGCAGCAGGCTGTAGGCATAGATGCCGAACATCAGGCCGTCATGGTTGCCGGGCAGGATCGCGCCCTCGGCAGGCGCGGTGCGAAAGATCCGCGCCATCCGCTCGGCCTCGCTGCGGCAGGACAGATCCATGACGTCGCCCAGGTGCAGGAAGGGCATGTCGGGATTGCTGCGCAACGCCCATTCGAGCAGGCGACGGCCGAACAGAAGCTGCTCGGGTGGCCGCTGCGCCACCTCGACGAAGGCATCGATGGCGCCATCGTTGTCGTGCACCGGGAAGCCGCTGGCGAGATGCTCCTGCGTGTCGCCGACGGCGATGAACGGCAGGGTCAGCGGCGCATGGCGCGCCGTCGGCGGCTCCGGATCGGGACCCGGCTGTGGGACGAAGCCGGCGCAGCCGCCGAGCAGTGCGAGCAGCACGGGCCATGCGCGACGAACCCGCAGTGAGCGGCGCGCAGCCGCGACAGGAGCACCGAGGCGCCCGCCAGCGTTCTCAGCCATCCAGGGTGCTGCGGCCGATGCTGCCGGCGATGCGCCGCAGGAGCCACTTCGGTACTGCCCGCCCGGCGATCGTCGCCGCCTGATTGAGCAGGCCGGGAACGCGGATCACCTCGCCCAGCATGCACGCCTCGTAGCCCTCGGCAGCGACCGCGTCGACGTCGGCAACCAGGAAACCCGGCAGCCGCGAGAGTGCTGCGCTCGCCTCGACGGCACCACGCAACATCGGCGTCGCGGTGATTCCCGGACACAGCGCCGTCACGGTGACGCCGCTCGCGCGCAGTTCCTCGGCCAGCGACTCGCTCAGCGACAGCACGAAGGCCTTGCTCGCCGCGTAGGTGGCAAGTGAGGGAACCGGCTGGAAGGCGGCGATCGAGGCGATGTTCAGCACCCGTCCACGCCCGCGTTCGACCATCTCCGGCACGAACTGCGCCAGCATCGCCGTCAGTCCCGAGACGTTGAGATCGATGAGCCGCTGCTGCCGCCCTGCGTCCATGCGCGCGAAGGCGCCGTGCTCGAGCACGCCGGCGTTGTTCACCAGGATGTCGATCGCCAGTCGCCGCCGCCGCAGTCTGGCCGCCAGCGCCGCCGCGGCGCCCGCCTGCGCGAGGTCGGCGGCGAGCACGACGACGCGGACGCCATGCTCGCCGGCCAGCGCCCGCGCCAGCTCCTGCAGCCGGTCGGCACGACGCGCGACCAGCACCAGCCGGTGGCCGGCACGCGCGAAGCAGTGCGCCAGCGCGGCGCCGATTCCCGACGATGCGCCGGTGATGAGTACGGTCGAGGGGTCCTCTGTCGGGTTCATGGCCTGCTTCCGCGGACGAGTCCATAGTATCGGGCGATCCCCGCGTTGTGCGCAACGGCGGGGTTTGCGCGGATCGGCCCCGACCAGTCGCAGCGCCCGATCGGCGGCGGGCTGGCATTCTACCCCCTGCCGGTCTATCCTTTCCGATGAAGCGCCTGCCTGGCCCTCCCGATCATCCTCCGGCGGCGCGACGGCGGAGAACCGATGCTCCTCGATCGCCTGACCCGACTCGTGCCGACGCGCGAACGACTCGCCAGAAACCGCTGGTTGCGCTGGCTGGGTCCGCTGCTGCTCGATCCGCAGCTCTGGCGCTGGTCGCGCGCGGGTGTCGCCCGTGGCGTCAGTATCGGTGTCTTCTTCGGTTTCCTGGTTCCGGTGGCGCAGATACCGCTGGCGGTCGTAACGGCGATCGCCCTGCGCGCCTGTGTACCGGCAGCCGTGACGAGCACCTTCGTCACCAACCCCGTCACCTTCGCACCGGTTTACTACGCCGCCTACCGCCTCGGGTTGTGGATCACCGCCGACCCGGCGGCAGCGGCGGAGCAGCCCGCCGCCGGCGCGAGCGCGGCGGAGCCAGGGCTGTGGCAGAGTCTCGGCGACATCGGCTGGCCGCTCTTCGTCGGGCTGACGATCACCGCCACCGCCGCCGCGCTCTGCTGCCACCTGACGATCCACCTCGCCTGGCGCTGGCTCGAGCGCCGCCGGCGACGACCCGACGCGCCGGGTGACGAGCCAGGCACCGGCGCAGCGGCCAGTCCACACGCAGCGAGCGGCGAACCGATGACGACGGCGGCAGAGCGGCAACGGCATGCCTGAAGGACTGCCAGCAGACCTGCAGCAGCCGCTCGCCAGCGGCGACCGCCTGCTGGTCAGCGGCACCGCTGTCTCGATGTCCGGCACCGGCAATGCGCCGTGTGCTTTGTGGAACGGCCTGCTTCGGCATGGCGTGTAACATTGCGCCAGACACCTCCCCGATACCCGCTTCCCCTGCGTCGAGCGCGATTTTCCACCGTGGGGTTGTTGGGAGTCGAGGAGGTGGTGATCGCATCCATCCTTCCCTTGTGGTTGACTACCGATGTGTGCGTCAAGGCATTGGCAAGTCCGGGAATCGGAGTAGCATTGAGCAAGGGAATTCCGTATCGTCGGCAAGATGGCGGATGCCCAGACCATCGCCGAAGGCAGCGACATTCGGGAGCTTGCCCTGCTGCGGCAGCGATACGGGGTTGGCCATTGGCGGAAGAGGAAGGGGATCGCCACGGTGCGCCTCTTTGATCGAACGACCGCCAGGGCAGAACTGCACTGGCATGGGGCGCATGGCATCGGCAAGGTGAAACTCAAGATAAGGGAATGGCTATGAGGTTTGTGGTTTGCCTGTCTCGCGAAGGATTTGGCGAGTTCTCGACGGATGACCTGACGCTCGGCCGGCTCTATGAAGTGCTTGCCCCGGCGGACAGCCACAGCATGCTGCGGATCATTGACGATTCCGGCGAGGACTTTCTCTACCCGGCTTCTCTTTTCGAGGCTGTGGAGGTGCCGGAGCAAACAGCCACCCGGCTGCACGAACTGTTGGCAGCGTGATGCAAGAGAGCCTCTTGCGAGACTGCACCCTGCAGGACTGATTTTTCTCGCGGCTGCAGACGACGGGGGGACGCGGGCGGCGGCTTCCGGCACGTGTCGTCTTGCAGACGAGGATCACGATCCCCGCCGAATGGATACGAGCCAACCGCAGCCGATCATGCAACGGTGGTACGTGGTTCAGCAGTGCCGGAAACAACCGGGACAGGTCGCCGCCGGGGTCACGCGTCCCGCGTGACCCCGCTTGCCGCAGGCAGGCGCTCCGCGCCTGCCTCCTGCTCCTGATTGGTGGACCTCAGGGCAAAGCGAAACCCCACGAACTCATTGCGGCTGCCGCGGGGCCACCCGCCGCGGAAGGCGGAGCGAAGCGCCCCAGCCCCGACGCTCCACGAGCCGCCGCGCACAACGTCGGTGGTAGGGTCCCCCGAGCCACGCGGATTCTCGACGGTCTCGTCAGCGTAGTCGCGGAGCCCGTCGGCACACCACTCCCAGACGTTGCCGTGCATCTCGTGGAGACCCCAGTCGTTCGGCGCAAAGGACTTCACCGGCACCGTCTTCTGCCGGAACTCGCCTTTCCTGCCCCCCGCATAGGGAATATTGCCGTTGTAATTCGCCTGCTCCGGACCGATCGTCGCGCCGACATTGAACGGCGTTTCGCTGCCCGCCCGGCACGCGTACTCCCACTCGGACTCGGTCGGCAGTTCCGCGACGACACCCGGCGCCAGCGAAGCCACGCGTTGCACGAAACCAGCGGCGCCACTGACCTCATCCCACGACACCCTCTCGACCGGGTTGCGCGCGTCTTCCCGGAAAGCGCTCGGGTTCTCCCCGCCCATCACCACCAGCCACAGCGCCTGTGTGCAGGCGGTGTCGGCAAGCCAGAAGCCGGTCGTCAGGCGCACGCGGTGCCGTGGCCCTTCCCGTTCCCCTCGCTCCGGCTCGTCGGCAGGCGACCCCATCATGAACTCGCCGGGTTCGATCCAGCGAAAGCGCTGCACGACGCCAGCCAGGTCGACGTCGATCCACAGCCCGTAGGCATCGTCACCCCAGGCGCTCGCGCAGGCAGGCGGCAGTACGGGCGGCCGTCGCGCGTCTTCGGACGGAAAGGGTCCGCCTGCCACGAGCGCTGCGCGGCTCATCGGGCGGGGCGGTGGCAGGCGGAGGCGGCGACCCGGGGGGCTGTCGGCGCCGGCATCCACCGTTCTCGCCTACCGGCGCCCCGGGCGCCTTGCGGTTCGCCGGCACGGCAAGCCGTGCCGGCAGGACGTCGCGTCTGCTCCATGGTTCTCGGCAAGTCCATGCCGTTGGCTCCATCGAGCTCAGGGCAAAGCGAAACCCCTGGTCGTTGAGGTTCTCGTTGCGGTTGTCGCGGTGCCTCTCGTTGCGGTAGGCGGAGCGAAGCCTCCTGGCCTCGTTGTTCCAAGAGCCGCCGCGCACGACGCGGGTGGCTTTCCTTTACAGTGACCGACATCCCTGCCCCACTATACCTGAAATTCATACGCCGCCAACAGCCGCTGCCGGAAGCCGAGGCTCTGGCAGCCGTCGAGCGTCGCCAGCGCGAGTTCGCTGGCGCGCTGCAGGTCGGCTTCCGACACCGTGCCGGTCGCCGCGACCCGCTCGATCCGCTGCAGCGCGGCGCGAAAGCGCGCCAGCTTGCGCCGGCTGGCGAGGATGACGCCCTGCCGGATGCGAAAGCCGCAGAACTGCGTCCCCTCTGCCGAGCGGGCGATGCGCAGCCGCGGCTTGAGGCTCAGCGCGCGCTCGTCCGCCAGGTGCGCCGCAAGCAGCGCGACGCTCTCCGCGGCCGCCTGCCGGCTGACGCAGCCCCAGACGATGTCGCCTGCGAGCTGGTTGAGGAAACGCGCAACCGCCGGCCGGCTGCTCTTGCCGCGCGCCGCCTTCCAGGTCGCGAGTTCGAGATTCCTGCGCTCGGCAAGTGCTGCGAGGGTGATCGCCTGTCGCTGCATGCGGGCTGCTCACGCCGGCGCCAGCGCCTGCTCGAGCAGCGCGAGAAAGCGCGCGCCATAGCGATCGACTCGCCCCGGCCCCACCCCCTCGATCCGGCCGAGCGCGTCGAGCGTCTTCAGCTTGCCACGCACCATGCTCGCCAGGTGCTCGTTGGTGAACACCGCGTATGGCGGGATTCCATCGGCCTCGGCGATGCTCTTGCGCAGTTCGCGCAGCTTGGCGAAGACGGCAAAATCGGCTTCGCTGAGCACTTCACGATAATCGACGCGGCGGGCGCTGCCCTGATCGAACTTCAGCGCTTCCGGCAGCGGACCCGGGCCGCTGGCGATCCGCACGCAGACCGCCCAGAACGACGACTCGCCGCAGGCGACGAAATGCCGATCGATCGTCAGCACCCGGCTTGCGGCGAGCAGCTGGTTGAGTTCGGCCTCGGCCGCCACGGGGTCGCAGGCCGGGATGGCGAAGAAACGCAGGGTCATCGCTGATCGCTCTCCTCTTTCACCGCTTTGTCTGCTTTCGTGATCGCTTCGGAATCGCCTTGCCCAGCTTGCCGCGCCCACCCGTGGCTGCTTCGGCATCCGCCGAAGCAGCCACGCTGCCTTCCCGTCCCGGGAAGGCAGCCAAACCCGGCGGGGCCTCCGGCCCCGCCGGGTTGAAGTCCTGCTGCAGGCGCTCCGCGCCCGCAACCTGCTCCTGGCTGGTGGACCTCAGGGCAAAGCGAAACCCCTGGGTGACGACGCGGAAGTCGCGGGGCCACTCGATGCGGAAGGCGGAGCGAAGCCACCCGGCCTCGAAGAGCCAAGAGCCGCCGCGCACGACGCACTCGCCCGCGCCCTCGGCGCCGCGCGGATTCTCCTGGTCGCTGCCGTCGTAAGCGCGCTTCCCGTCAACACACCATTCCCAGACGTTGCCGTGCATCTCGTACAGACCCCAGCGGTTCGGCGCAAACGACTTCACCGGCACCGTCTTCCGCCGGTAAACGCCTTTCTCGCCGCCTGCATAGGGGGAATTCCCACCGCAGTTCGCCTGATCGGGAGTGATCGTCAGACCGAAATTGAACGGCGTATCGCTTCCCGCCCGGCACGCGTATTCCCACTCGGCCTCGGTCGGCAATTCAGCAATGAGGCCGGGAACCAGCGAAGCCACACGCTGCAGGAAGGCACTCGCGTCATCCCACGACACGTTCTCGACCGGGTTGCGCGCATCGTCCTGAAAACGACTCGGATTCTCACCGCCCATCACCGCCCGCCACAGCGCCTGCGTGCACGCGGTGTCGGCGAGCCAGAAGCCCTTGGTCAGCCGGACGCGGTGGCGCGGTCCTTCGTCGTCATGGCGCTCGGGTTCATCGTCCGGCGACCCCATCATGAACTCTCCCGGGTCGATCCAGCGAAAACGCTGCACGACGCCATTGAGGTCGACGTCGAGATACAGGCCGTGGCCGTCGCGTCCCAGCTCGTTCGCCCACCGCGGGCGGTGCAGACGCGCCAGGCGATAATGGCGGCGACCGCTGTCGATGGCAATCGCGGAGAGCTTGGCTGCTTGTGCCACCGGCAGCGTCACCGGCGCCGTGCGTGGCTCGATCCATCGCTGCCGCCAGCCGGCATCGCTGCGCAGGCCACAGACGACACCGCCCTCGAGGGTCAGCGCCGGCCAGCGGCCGGGAGCCGCTTCGCCGCGATCCGGCAGCAGGACGAAGCGATCGTCCTGTTGCCGCAGCCACCACGTGCGCCTCACCGCGTCCGCACCGGCGCGCCGACGGGCGGCGGCGACGTCGGCCGGCCGCAGGCCGACGGGAATGTCGTCGACGCCGGCCAGCGCCCAGATCGGCGCCAGCAGCGACGAGTTCGCCTCGATCCACGCGCGGTCGCCACCGTGGCGATCGAACAGATCGTTGGCATAGCCGGCGGCGTCGCCCACCGTCTCCTCGGCGACGGCGCCGAAACGCGCGAACCAGTCGCGCGCTTCGGCGAGCCGGCCGACGAATTCGTCGCCGGCCGCTTCGAGCTTCGCATGCGCGTGCCAGATCAGCAGTTCGGCGCTTTCGGTCGCGCGACCGCGCCAGGCGTGCGCAGCGAGGATCCGGCGCAGGATTTCCTGCTGCTCGGCGGCGGCGAGCTCGTTGAAGCGATCGCGGTATTCGGCGACGCCGGCCGGGGTGAGTTCACAGAAGCGGCTGCCGGCAGCGACCGCCGGCGCGTACGACCAGGCGATCGCCTCGACGCCGGGTTCGGCGGCGGCGTCGGTGTCGATTCGGCGCAAGGCGCGCAGCAATCCGGGTTCGACGCGGACGCAGCAGGCCAGCCGCGTCAGCAGCGCCGGCAGCAGCGGGTGCCGCGCCGCCGCGCCGATCGGCGCGTCGCCAGCCGGAGCGACGGGTGGCGAGACAGGCGCCGTCGCCGTGCCGGCGTTGCGCGCGCGCAGCGCGCGCAGGCCGTGCGCGCCATCGAGGCAGTGCAGCTCGGCGTGACGCAGCGCCTCCGCCGGCACCAGCGCCGGTGACATCGGCAGCCAGGCGACCGGCAGCGCGCCGTGCTCGGCGAGGCGGCGCGTGAACTCCTGCCACGCCGCGGCGCGCGCGGGATCGCCGGCGAGCAGCCCGAGGTCACCGAGGATCAGCACCCGCGTCGCCGGCGGCGGCAAGGGAATCGGCCCGGCTGCGGCGGGCGGCGACGCGCGACCCGCCGCAGCGACCGCGCGCGCGGCGAACGGCGAGTCATCGACGACCCAAAGCCGCAGACCGCCCTGGCCATGCCGCCGGCGCACTTCGCCGAGCAGCTCGCGGTAGTCGGCGTCGTAGGGAACGAGCCGGTGCGCGACATCGACGACGACGTCCATCTCGCCGCCCCAGCGGCGCAGCAGCCGCCGCGGCAGGCGCTGCGGCGAACGCGCGCGCGACAGTTCGCCGACCAGCGCCGGCACGTCGAGCGGGCCGCGTCGCGGCGACGCCAGCGCGCGCTGCAACGCCGGCCACAGCCGCGTGCGGCCGACCAGCGGCGAGTGCGGCGCGTTGCCGGATCGCCGCGGCTGGCAGTCGAGGCGCGTCAGCGGCGGCAACGGCTGGCTGTGCGGCGGCGTCGCCGCGGCCTCGACGCTGTACTCGACGAGCGCGAAATGCGCCGCCGAGAGGGGTGGCCGGCGGCCGGCGGCGCTGGCCGGCGCCCCGGCTTGGCTGCGGCCGCTGGCGTCGCCGGGTTGCTGCCGCTCGTCGACCGACGGACCGCTGCGATCCGCTGGCTTCGGCTGCCGATGCAGGTCGAGCAGGCGGGCGAGCGGCGCGAGGGCGGCGGCGATCGCCTCGTCGCTGCCGACGGCTTGCGCGCCGCGGACGGCAACCGCCGCGCGCAGCAGGTCGGCGCGGCCGGCGAAACCGCGACTGCTCATTCAGCCATTCTCCGCCGGCGCCTCGGCAAGGCCGTCGATCGGCGCCCGCGTCTGCGACACGCCGGATTGGCCGGCAACGACGCCCTGCTTCAGATAGCCGTACGCCGAGAGGCGACCAAGCCACTGCCGCTGCGCGCCCGTCTGGCCCGGAAAGAGTTCGTGCAAGGCGTAGAGCAGGTCGAGGTATTCGGCGAGGCCGGGCGGCGGCAGGTTGAGGTTGCTCACCTGCTGCCGGTCGCTGACCAGTTGGTCGGCGGCCTGCTCGAGGATCACCGCCGCGATCAGCTCGGCGCGCGGCGGGCTGGGGGTGGACGGGTCCGCGGGCAATTCCGCGAAATGCGCCGCGCCGCGCCTGACGAGCCAGTCGCGGTAGCTCATTCCAGGGTCCGGCTGCTGCGTCAGGACGATGCAGCGGCGCAGGAAGGCTGCCGGCAGTTCGCGTTCCTCGTTGGTAGTGATGACGATCAACGGCGGTTGCGCATTCGGCCCACCGATCGGCTGTGGCAGCGGCTCGACGCGGAAGCTGCGCTGCGCGAGGACTTCGAGCAGGCTGTTCGGCAGGTCGCTGTCGGCCTTGTCGATCTCGTCGATCAGGACGACGTGCCCGGCCGGCGCCGCCGGATCGATGCCGCGCTCGCCGTCGGCCAGGAAGTCCTGTGCCGACTCCCAGCCGAAGGCCTTCCACAGCACGCCGGGCCGCCAGTAGCGCTTCAGGTCCTTCAGCTTCTCCTCGGCGGCCGCGCCGGCCTGCGCGTCGGCGAGCCGGCGGACGGCGTCGAAACGCGCCAGCAGCTCGGGCGGCTCGAAGCGCGGATGGATCGTTTCGGCGTGCAGGCGCCAGCCAAGCGCGTCGGCCGCGGCGCGCGCGAGCTGCGTCTTGCCGGTGCCGGGCTCGCCGCGCACGAGCAGCGGCCGGCGCGCCGCGTAGGCCAGCGTCAGCGCGTCGATCTCGGCCGCCGACCACTGGTGCCAGGCGCGCGCCTGGCCGGGGGATTCGCCGAGTTCCTGGACCGCGCCCGGCTGCAGGGCGGCGAAGGGAGAATTGGGGGTGGCGGGTGCGGTCATCGGTTTGCCTGTCTGTCAGTTGAAGAGCGCGAGAAAAGCGGGCCAGGACTGCTTGAGACCGGCCCAGACGGGGGCGAGCCGGTCGACGCTGCCCTGGTCATCGGTCAAGTCCCCGGCGCCCGATCTGGCGGCGACTGCGGCTGCAGGATCGGCTCGAAGGTCTCGCGCAGATCCGACTCGATCGTCTTCAGCCAGTCTGGGAGCGCGCCGTTGGGCGGCTGCCTGAAGAAACTCCGGACGCCGAAATCGCCACGCAGATACGCCTGCAGTTCGGCGCGCCGTTCGCCGCTCGCGAGGCGTCCGGTGGCGTTGCTGCTGACGACGAGCGCGGTTCCCAGATCCTCCTCGAGTTCGCGGATCAGCTCGCGCAGATAGCCGGGGCTGAGCTTCCGGTCGACGTCGACCGAACGACGCTGTATCGTCGCCCACAATTCGCTGCGCGAAAGCGCCAGGCCTTCTTCATCGCGCACTCCGGGTTCCGGAACCGGATGGACGAGGGGAAAGACGTTGTCCGGTTCGTCTCTGCCGGGAGAAAAGCACAGTCCGAACCCCAGGCGTGTCGCTGCCTCGATTGTCGCAACCAGCCGATCCCGGCTGAG